>NZ_JCAUAR010000001.1:0-1219509 GCF_059692055.1 Paenibacillus sp. J31R109
GTTTAAATTCCTCATTGTACCTTTGCCGTTGTTCACCCATTGTGAACACCTCCTCGTTATTTCTATTATCTTATTCTGTTAACGAGGTGTCCACATATTATACTAGCTGCAGGCGTAACGCTAAAGTGTTCAATTCCTGAGGAACCATCCATTTATGGAGTTAATAGCGTTATGGCTGACCTTAATTTGCAGCTGTGGCGGCTTTAGAGCGGAATAGCGTTGTACGATAACGTTATATGTAGTGCTGCATGGCCTTGTCGCCTAAACGGTAGGTACGAATGCGATTGGAGCCTGATGCAGGAAGCAGCAACTCAGATTGGACCAATTCGTGAAGCAATTTCCGAGCATGCTGTTCCCTAATGGCAAGGAGCTCGCATACCTCTTGAGGCATGAAAGGTCTCTGTATTTGTGTGGCGAAACGAAGAATTTCCCGCTGTTTTAATGAAAGATTCACATTGGTAGTCGCACCACCACCATATAACTTGCCTAACACTTGCTGGATGAGTTGCTGACAGCGTCGCGGCTTTTCTTTGATGGTGTCCAGTGGTAAACGATATATCTGCCAACCATCTAGCATCAATTGATTTTGTCTTTCGCGCTCGTATTCAAAGCTTCGACGAGTCACCTGTTTGCCATGCGAGCTGAAATCGTCCACTTCCCAATTGATTAAATAGGGAGGTCTGATATAGGCGAAGTCTAAATAGAAGAATCCGTCCCGAAAATTTGGTAACCTCATACTCTGCATGCAAAAAGTCTAAGTTGCCTACGGCAGGCAGCCATAAATCATGTACAAATAACGCATGTCCTTCATTTAATCGACGGAGAGCTTCACCAGTAAGACTTTTCCTCTGTTTGTCCAACCATGCCTCGTATATGTCCATGAACATTCCCCCCAGATAAGAGCAAAAAACACCGCGCCTTCCCGTTAGGGAGGGAGCGGTGTGCTTCACGCGCGTTGATATGTAACTCCTACTATAGATGGAAAGCAGCACGTTGTCACTAACTTTGAACAAAAATGTTGTTTCACTCTATGAAAATGGTATAACCACTCATCCCCTTAAATTTGTAAGGGGTGAACCCCACATGTTTCTTAAAGAGTTGGCAGAAGTACGAGAAGTTACCTAATCCGACGGACTCCCCGATATCTTGAACGGACATATCCGTCGTGCGCAGCAGCCAACAGGCTTGTCGGATCCGGCGGGCCGTCAAGTACTCGGTTATCGTGCTGCCAATAGATTGATGAAAGGTGGCAGATACATGGTTTGGTGTCAGGTGAACCGCTGAGGCTAGCTCATCGAGTTTGAAAGGCTCCATGTAATGGGCCTCGATCCACGCAAGCATTCGCTCGGCGGTTGAAGAGTTTTTGGGCGTAGGCAGGGGAACAGAATCAGACTGTGAGAAAGCAGCTTTATCTGAGTCCGTGCGCAGCTGATGCACGAAAGCTGTTAGGAACAGCAACTGTTCTTCCAACAGTCGCTCTGGACCTCGATCTTTGGCTGCATCAAGCCGTGGCATATAGCTGCGAAACATCGCTTCAAGCGCCGAAAGATCATCGCTTCGGAACGCTTGCGGCACGAGGGGCTCCTTCCAAAGCTTTCGGAGAAAATCGCGAAGAGCTGGGAAGGCAGAGAGTGCTGCCTCAAGCACAACAGGTTCAAGTACGAATAGCGATCGGATGTAGCTATCCTGAGGCAAATTATGAATTCGAATGCGATGCAGCTGAAACGGTCTGAAGCAGAAAATCGTGCCAGGCTGCAGCTCGACAATTTGTTGTTCTATTACGACAAACCCAGTGCCTTCGTGGACGACGAGAAGCTCCATACCCTGATGGGCATGAAACACTTCCTCGAATGAGTTTGTCCGATCTTTAAAAAACGATAATTGCACAGGATGCACATTTAAGTTTAAGTAATTCATCAGCTTCAAGGGGGAATCACCTCATCGTATTCTAACAACATTTTATCATAAGAGGGCTAAACTTTTTCAGCCATTTTTTTGATACGATGAAGACAAGTGAAAGCGCAACTAGGAGGAGTCATTTTACATGTTGAAGCAACGTTTAATAGAGCAATGGGAGCACTATCGCGGATCTTTAGGCGGGGTTTGGGAGGTATGGCGTTCAGACAAGCTGCAAAATCATTATAATGTGCCGTGGGAATCGGTTACGCTTCCACACACGTATAACGGATATGATGTGATGGATCCCGATCATAAATATTATCAAGGACAAGGTTGGTACCGGAACAAGCTGGAGGTAAATAATCCTTATCCGAAGGGCAGAACACTGCTGCATTTTGAAGGGGCAGGGCAGCGCACAGATGTGTATGTCTACACGGAAAAGGTGGATTCCCATCTAGGCGGGTATGACGAGTTTACGGTTGATATTTCTGAAGCGGTTGAGCGAGCCCAAGGCATAGAACGTTATGCAGGACTTGTGCCTGTCGCAATCGGTTGTGATAACAGCCGTGAGTTGGAGACGATTCCTTCGGATGCGAGTGATTTTAATCTATATGGCGGTGTGTATCGTTATCTGAATCTCGTCTATGTACCGCAGATTTCCTTGGCTCAAGTGCATGTGGAATCACAACTAGAAGACGTTTCTGAGCAAACTTCAAGAAGTGGGAAAGTCAGTGTACGTGCGAAGTTGTACAATCCGGATCAGCTGGCTGAGACGATCAAACTCTCCATTGTGCTGAAGCAGCAGGATGGGACGATTGTTGGGCAAACAGAGCTATCGTTGCCAACTTGGCAGGATGAGCAGGAGATCGCGGTCTTCTATGTGCAGGATCCACATTTGTGGTCAGTTTCAGATCCTTATTTATTCGACTGCTCCGTCGTCCTCCAATGTGAGGATGGCGAAACGACAAGTCAAGAACGGTTCGGCTTCCGGACATTTGAATTTGTGAAACAAGGTCCGTTTAAGCTCAACGGCGAGCGTCTCTTGCTGCGCGGTACACACCGTCATGAAGATCATGCAGCAGTTGGGGCAGCCATGACGGAAGCGATGATTCGTGAAGAAATGCAGCTCATTAAAGCCATGGGGGCTAATTTCATTCGCCTTGGACATTATCAGCAGTCGCGTATTGTCCTAGACCTGTGTGACGAGTTAGGGATTCTCGTTTGGGAAGAAATCCCTTGGTGCCGTGGCGGTCTAGGCGGCCCAGAGTACCGCGAGCAATGTATAGATATGCTTACGGACATGATTGCACAGCATTATAACCATCCATCCGTTATTTTATGGGGATTGGGCAATGAGAACGACTGGGAGTGCGATTTTGATCATTTCGATCAGCAAGAAATTCGCACTTTTATGAAAGCGTTGCATGATCTGTCGCATCAACTGGACCCAAGTCGCTTAACGGCGATTCGTCGATGTGAATTTTGTAAGGATATTATCGATGTGTACTCCCCTTCTATTTGGGCAGGATGGTATCGTGGCGTCTATACCGACTATGAATCAAGCTGTCAGACCGCGTTTGAGAATGTAGACTCATTCTTCCATATGGAGTGGGGCGCGGACAATTTGCCAACTCGGCATGTGGAGAAACCGTTCACGGGCTTTGCTTTTATGACAAATTCGGATGGCGTCACGGATGAGCGTGATGGGGATTACTTGTTGACGGGTGGCGAACCTCGCGTATCACGTGATGGCGATTGGTCGGAAACGTATTTCTGTGACATGATCGATTGGTACTTGAAATCACAGGAGAAGATGGATTGGCTGACAGGTGCAGCGCAGTGGTCATTCAAAGATTTCGCAACACCAGTTCGGCCGGATTCCCCAATTCCCTATTTGAATATGAAAGGGATCGTCGAGCGCGATCTGACACCGAAAGAAGCCTTCTATGTGTTCCAATCCTATTGGTCTGACAAGCCGATGGTTCGTATCTACGGGCATACAATGCCGACTCGCTGGGGCATAGAGGGCGAACGTAAGCTTATCAAGGTGTACTCGAACGCGTCAGAGGTTGAGCTTTTCCTAAACGGAGTGAGCTTGGGCGTGAAGAAGCGTGATTCACAAGACTTCCCTTGCGCAGGTCTTCGTTGGGAAACAGCGTTGACCGCTGGTGTATATCATCTGCGTGCTGAGGCCATCGTGGAAGGCGAGGGCCTCAGCGACGAGCTGCAATTCACCTATCAATCGGACGCATGGGGTGAGCCTACCGAGATCCAACTAACGACGGAAACCTTAGCGGATGGACGTGTGTATGCAGAAGTCCGGGCTTATGATGCGAAAGGCATCTTCTGCCCCGATTCAGCTTTATTTGTTCGATTTGGATTAGCTGGAGATGGGAAACTCCTTGATAATCTTGGTACAATTCGTGGTTCAAGACAGGTTCAGCTCGCCAGTGGTCGTGCAGGAATTTTCTTAGACCCTACGGGAGGCTTACCTGCTGGCATAACGGTCACGGATTTCGTGAGTGCAGGTGGCCCAGCATCCTCTTTGGCCACCAAATCCAAAGGTGATCGTGTAGCACAGCGGAGTTACACATCTGTTATTAGTGCTGCATGCGAAGGGATGTCTACAGTAACAGCAATCATAGAAGTTGTGAAGTAAACCCACTTAGAGGAGGATGTTAAGATGAGTGAACTTAAACACGCCGTAAACTGGCAGAACGCACAGAAGCTTGGGGATATTTTGCCTGATGTATGGAAAGAGCTTCAAGTGAAGGTTGATCGCATGATCGAACAAATTGGGGACAAATCCCCCCACGTAGCCAAAGAAGACGGTATCTATGATGATATGCGGGTCGATTGGTGGACTTCAGGCTTCTGGCCAGGAATTCTATGGATTATGCATGAGATGACAGGCAAAGACCACTACAAAGAAGCAGCTTGGGAGTGGGATGGTAAGTTCGAGCAAAAAAGTATTCAAGATCATAATTTCCATCATGACGTGGGTTTCCAATACTTGCCGACAGCGGTGATTAAACATAAGCTGACTGGGGATACAGATGGCTTGCGTCGCGGCCTTCAAGCAGCTAATTTCCTGGCAGGTCGTTTCAATATGGCAGGTAACTTCCTTCGCGCTTGGAACCAAGATAAGCATGGGTGGGCGATTGTTGATTCCACGATGAATTTGTCTATTTTATTTTGGGCAGCAGAAACGATAGGAGATCCGCGCTTTGAACATATTGGAAGAGCACATGCCGATACGGTTGTGGAGAAGTTCATCCGGGAAGACGGCTCCGTTAATCATATCCTAAGTTTCGATCCGCAGACTGGTGAGCTTATCGAATCGCTTGGCGGACAAGGATTCGGGCCACAATCGGCTTGGAGCCGAGGAGCATCGTGGGCTCTGCATGGCTTAGCCAATGTATACCGCTTTACAGGAGACGCTAAGTATTTAAAAGCTGCACAGCGCGTAGCGAACTACTTCTTGGCTTGTCTGCCAGAGGATGGCGTAGCACATTGGGACTTCCGCGCAGACGAGTCGCTGGATAACGAGCCAAGAGATACCTCTGCCGCTACCTGTGCTGCTTCCGGATTAATTGAATTAGCTGCCTTCCTGCCGCCATCCGAAGGTGCCGTCTACCGTAATGCGGCTGAACGTACGCTATTGTCACTTACGCAGAAGTATGCGACATGGGATAAGCCAGAGCATCAAGCTATTCTACTAGAGGGTACAGGGCATAAGCCGGCTGGTCAGAACGTAAACGTTTCGCTCATCTATGGAGATTACTATTATGTTGAGGCTTTAGCTAAATTACAGGGCTGGAAGCATCGGATATTCTAATTGAGCAGTAAGTTAGTACAACACCACTTTTCTTTTTCAATAAGGGAAAGCGGTGTTTCTTTTTGCTTTTCGTGTATAATGAATTGAAATCAATTCCATGCGAACACGGGGGACTAGCTGTGACAATGAAAAACTTACGATTTAGCAAACGGAGTGTCATGGTGAATTGGCTCATTTCCTACATGTCTGTACTGCTCGTTCCAATCCTGATCAGCGGGATTATTTATACGGCAACTTGGCATGTGATTGAATCGGAAGTTAATCGCGCCAATGAATCGCTGCTCAAACAGATTGAGCAAGCGATTGACAGTAATTTGGCTGGTATCGAACGCTTAAGTGTTGAGATGGCGCTAAGCAAACGCCTTGCAGGATTCATTACGGTATCCAAACCGTTGAAAGATGAGCAATATTATGACGTCGTTGAAATCGTTGACGATCTGCGCAAATACAAAGTGGCCAATGATTATATCGATCAAATTTATGTGTATTACAAAAATAGTGATACGGTCGTCTCCACACGCGATCATATTAACAGCCGCCAATTATATGAAAGAGTTCGGACTCGCGAAGACATGAGCTATGAGGAATGGCAAGCTACTTTTGATAAAAGATATATTCAAGAGTACTCACCAGTGACGATTCGCGAAGATGGACAGGCGGTGAAAGCCGTGATGTATGCCAAATCAATTATTCTCGATACACCAGAACAGCCTGGTGCAATTATCTTATTTACGATTAAAGATTCGAAACTGCTTGAGAATATCATGCCAGCGAATCATTCGTCTATCGCGGTACTCGACCGCCAGAATCGCTTAATTGCTTCAACAGGATTAGATAAAGATCCAGATTTTCTATCTCTCGATAAGCTCACAAGTGAGAACGGTTTCTTTTATGATAAATTGATAGACAAACAGTATGCGGTTTCGTATACAACTTCCAATAGAGCTGGCTGGAAATACATTTCGATGATGCCTGCGGACCTTTTTGATGAAAAAATGAAGTATGTCAAAAACCTGATCTCGATCAGTATCGCGCTCAGTCTCCTGATTGGTGGTATTGTCACATTTTTGATGCTCAAACGTAATTATGATCCGATAAGCAAGCTGATTAGAAGTTTATCTACGCGATCTAGCATTTCTTTCAAGGAAGGCTCTAATGAGTATGGTTATCTGCAAGCAGCGCTGAATGATACCTTCACGGAGAAGGAGCAAATCGGTCAACGTCTGGAGCAGCATCGGGACACGATTCGTTCCCATTTCCTCCAAGGCTTACTAAAAGGCTCACTAGAGCGTAATGTACCTGTGCATGAATCACTTGCGGTTCATAATATGGAGCTGGCGACTTCCCATTTTGCTGTATTACTGTTTCAAGTTGATCATTATGGCAAATTGGAGTCCACCGAGTTTGCTTTCGCCGAGAAGATCAAGCATGTTCAGTTTATTATTATGAATGTCGCAGAGGAAGTTGTTGGCATTCAGCACCAAGCCTTTTCAACGGAGTTAGACAATTTACAAGCGTGTATCATTAATTTTAAAAAGAACCCTGAATCGGATGAGGTACAAGATATCGCTGAGCAAGTGAAAGCGTTCATGTTGGAGCATTTTCATGTGCATTTGACCATCGCTATTAGCCGCATTCATCAAGAATTGGCTGGCATCCCAGTTGCTTATCAAGAAGCACTTTCGGCACTTGAATATCGAATGGTGATGGGAAGCGGCGAAATCATTCGTTATAATGATTTGCCGGATGCGGAAACGGAACGGGAATCGAGCTATTATTATCCCTTGCATGTGGAACAGCAGCTCATCAATTTTGTGAAAACGGGTGACTACGATCAGTCGAAAGCGATGATTGATGAGATTATCGAAATCAACGTATCCAGTGCATCCTTATCGGTACCTCTGGCGAAATGCTTGATGTTCGATCTTATTTCTACCATGCTCAAAACCATTGATGAAATCGGCGCAAGCAATAAGCGGGAATTCATGAATCAGGTTAACCCCATTGACCGTTTAACGGCGTGTACAACAATTAAAGATATGAGAGTACAGATCAGCGATGTGTTGAAGCAAGTATGTCAATCTATTCAAGAAGAACGCAAGCAGGATCATAATCAACTCAGTCAACAAATCATTGCCTATGTGAAAGAGAACTTCAGTTCTACGGATTTAAATATTACGATGATCGGGGATGTGTTCAACTTAACCCCTTCCTATTTATCAAAGCAATTTAAAGCTCAGACAGGTGAAGCCTTGCTCGAACACATCAACAAGACGCGGATTGAAGAAGCGAAAAAGCTTTTAGCCGTACAATCCACCTCCATCGTGGACATTGCTAGACGAGTGGGCTATGAGGATATCAATACGTTCAATCGTATTTTCAAGAAATATGAAGGAATTACACCTGGGAAATACAAAGACTTTGTATAGCCTAGCTGGGGAAGTTGCCACCATTTGTGTGGCTTTTTCTCTTTTTACACGTGAGTTCCAATTTTAATGATGTGAAAATACAGATTTTGATGATGGTTTTCTGTTTTTGATGATACCCAAACAGCGCTTTACTTCGCATAATAACGTTATCGGTGCACCACACCAGACAGTGTGAGCTGCATGAGCAAGTAGGAATACGCATTCACGAGGGGGATATCTATGAAAAAGCAGATGAAGACAATTGGAACGACACTCTCCATTATCTTGGCAACAACAAGCTTATTAGCCGCATGTTCGAAAGAAGAAGCGAGCAGCACACCGAAAGCATCGTCGTCATCCGCACCAGCGGTTCAAGCAGCGAAGTATCCAATTGCAAGCGCAGGAACGATCAGCTCGTGGGAAGAAATTAATCCGAACATCACCTCCATTGTTCCTAATTTAGGAGAATCAGCCTTTGGGAAACAACTAGAAAAGGATACAGGTGTTAAGGTTAAATATACGCATCCTGCCGACGGTCAGAAGAAGGAGCAATTCAATCTTTTAGTCGCTTCCAACAATTTAACCGATGTTATTGAATATGATTGGAGCAAAGAATATCCAGGCGGTCCTGAGAAGGCAATCGCGGATAAGATGATCATTCCTTTGAACGATCTGATTGATAAGTTCGCACCGAATTTGAAAAAGCTCTTACAAACAGATAAAGAGTTGGACAAAATGCTGAAGACGGACAGCGGCAAATACTACGTATTCCCGATGATTCGTCCGGATAACGGCCTCGTATTCCGTGGTCCGATTCTTCGAAAAGACTGGTTGGATGAACTCAGCTTGCCTGTACCAACTACGATTGATGAATGGTACACCGTGTTGAAAGCGTTTAAAGAAAAGAAAGGCGCAATCGCTCCTTTCACTGCGCAATACAACACAGGCGACCAGATCAATATTCAGGATGCCTTCATTGGTGCGTTCAAAACAGCGAATCGTTACTACATTGACGATCAAGGCAAAGTGAAGTATGGTCCGATTGATCCACAGTTCAAGGAAGTTCTGACTCTTTTCCGCAAATGGTATGCAGAGGGTCTAATTGATAAAGATTTTGCTTTGAATACGGACTCCAAATCGCTGGATAACAGAATGCTTAGCAACCAATCAGGTGCGACTGTAGGTCTGCTTAGTGTAATCGGCCGCTGGATGGATACGGCGAAGAAGAAAGAGGCGAGCTACCATCTCGTCGCAGCACCTTATCCAACGTTGAAGAAAGGTGAGCGTGCTTTTATCGGACAACGTGATTTCAAATACAATCCATTAGCGAGTAAAGCTGTAACGACAGCTGCTAAGGATCCGGAACTCGCAGTGAAGTGGATGGATTATGCTTATAGTGAGAAAGGGGCTTCGCTGTTTAACTTCGGTATCGAAGGCGAAAGCTTCAACCTCGTGAGTGGCGTGCCGACGTGGTCTGACAAAATTACAAAGGATCCTAAGTTGAACCTACAGCAAATGGTTTCGCAATATACAAAGCCAAATGGGCCGTTCTTGGGTGATTCCAGAAAGAATTTCAACACGTATCCTGAGCAAAACGATGCTATGAAAGTTTGGGCTGAAACAGATGCCGTTAAGCACGTGATGCCGACTTTCATTACGCCAACGGTTGAGGAAAGTAAGGAAATTGCTAAGCTGAACACCGCGATCAGCTCCTATAAAGAAGAAATGTTTATTAAGTTTGTCATGGGCAAGGAGCCAATTGAAAAATTCGACGAGTATGTGAAGCGCATTCAAGAGATGGGCAGTGACAAAGTGCTCAAAATTTATCAAGACGCTTTCGATCGTTACAACAAACGCTAAGTATTGGACAGAGGACGTGTCGGCCAGTGGCTGGCACGTTTATCTTTAAGAAGACTGTTGAAGGGTGGACTATGATATGGAAGCTATCAAACATGAATCGACACCTGTTTTCTTAGCCAATAAGGGGAAGAAAGCGGGCACCAAACTCGGTCTGATTCTCGATATACGTAAAAATAAATACTTGTATGTGATGCTGTTGCCTGTTTTGCTGTATTACTGTGTGTTTCATTATGCACCGATGTACGGGGCTATCATCGCGTTTAAAGATTTCTCGCCAAGACTTGGCATCCTCGGGAGCGAGTGGGTGGGCTTTGACAATTTTCAAACGTTTTTTTCCGGACCTTATTTTTGGCGAACGATTAAAAATACGCTGCTTATCTCCTTAAATGAGCTTATTTTCGGCTTTCCAGCTCCGATTATTTTAGCGCTGCTGCTCAATGAAGTGAAGAATGCTTTGTTTAAACGCAGCGTTCAAACATTGACTTATATGCCTCACTTTATTTCACTCGTTGTTATTTGCGGCATTTTGAAAGATTTTACGTCCAGCGAAGGCGTTATCAATGATTTGATCGCTTGGATGGGTGGAGAACGTACAACGTTTTTGCTTGAAGCAGATATGTTTCGTCCGATCTATGTATCTTCCGGTGTCTGGCAGCATATCGGTTGGGGCACGATTATTTACCTAGCGGCTTTAACGGGCATTGATCAAGAACAGTATGAAGCAGCACGCATTGACGGCGCAGGTCGCTGGAAGCAGGCGATTCACGTGACGATCCCGGGCATTATGCCGACGATTATTATTTTGCTCATCCTTGAAATGGGGAAAATGATGAACGTAGGCTTTGAAAAAATTATTTTACTGTACAATCCAGGCACGTATGAAACAGCGGATGTCATATCCTCTTATGTATACAGAGTAGGGTTGCAAGAGTTCAATTACAGCTTCAGCTCCGCCGTTGGTTTATTTAATTCCGTCATCAATTTCACGCTGCTTATTTGTTCCAATTGGATAAGTCGGAAATTAAATAATACGAGTCTATGGTAGACAGGGAGGAGGATGGACATGGAAATTAATATGAAAGCTAAAATAAAAAAGAACAGACCTTCGTTGGGTGAACGAAGTTTTGATTGGAGTAATACGCTGTTTTTGACCATTCTCATGATCGTGACGATTTATCCAATTATTTATGTTGCGCTGGCTTCGATTAGTGATCCTAGTGAGCTCATGGCGTACAGTGGCATGCTTTGGAAACCGCTTGGCTTCTCACTGGAAGCGTATAAGAGTGTTTTTGAGAATCCGATGATTTTAAAAGGTTATGGCAATACGTTTTTTGTTGTTATCGTAGGGCTTGTATTCAACATCTTGCTGACTTCATTAGGGGCCTATGCCCTTTCACGCAAAAGTTTGCAATATCGCAAGCAAATCATGCTGTTTATCGTGTTTACGATGTTTTTCAGCGGTGGACTGATCCCTTTTTATTTGACGGTAAAAGGGGTTGGGCTGAATAACTCATTATGGGCAATTATTATTCCGCATGCGATTAATACATTTAATTTGATCCTGATGAAAACCGCGTTTGAAGCGATCCCAGATGCCTTAGAGGAATCCGCAAAGATTGACGGTGCGAACGACTTTGTTATTTTGTTCCGCATTATTTTACCGCTATCGATGCCTGTCATTGCGGTTATGCTGCTCTATTATGGTGTAAGCCATTGGAACTCCTGGTTCCATGCGATGATCTTTTTGCAGGACCGCAGCTTGTACCCGCTCCAGCTCATATTACGAGAAATATTGTTGAAGGGTGAAGCTAGCTCGATGACAGGTGGGGCTTCAGCAGACGATGTAGCGATGCTCTCTGCGACTTTGAAATATGCGACGATCATTGTTGCTACCGTGCCAATTCTTCTGGTGTATCCGTTCCTGCAGAAATATTTTGTCAAAGGTGCACTGATCGGAGCTATTAAGGGATAGGAGGTACGCTGGCATGGCAAGCAGTCAGATTAACGAGATTGAATTAGATGTAGATTGGCAAAAGTTTCTGGCACCGAACGACATGGAATGGGTTGTCAAGCCGGTTAGCTGGGATGAAGGTGCGTTCATCGGGAATGGGCTTATCGGTGCCATGATTTACGGTGAAGAGCATGCGAAGAAACGAAATGTGCTTCGTTTCGTGACGGGACGCACAGATGTCATCGCGACGCGGACGGATCGTCCAGGATTTCCACCTCGTGTACCGATCGGTGAGCTGGACTTGGAGCTGGAAGGGATGATCTATCATCCGACGCAGCTGCGGTTGAATTTGTGGAACGCGGAAGTCAGTGGCCGGATCACAACAACGAAAGGCGAAGTGAAGCTTCGTGCTTTTGTTCATAGTGAAGAACCTGTCCTCTGTGTGGAGATTGAAACGCTGCGTGGAGAGACAGGGGTAGAATTACAGTGGTATCCGCATGCGGAGGTTGACCCTATATTGGTGAATGCGGATGGCATCAACTTAAACCAGTTCATTCCTGATGTTCAAGTTGAGAAGACGTTCCAGAATGAGGCAGCTGTCACTGTTCAAACGTATACGACGAATGAAGGCTGTGTAACGGCGCTCAAAGAAGTGCGATTGTCCGAGACGCGAAGAGTGTGGTATTTGTCAGTCGCCAAGGGCTGTGATGATCAAGCACGGGAAGAGGCTGTTCATGCGGTTATGAAAGCAGCCTCTACGACGTATGAGGAATGGATGGCTTCTCATCGTGCTTGGTGGCATCAGTATTATCAGCTAAGCTTTATCTCCATTCCGGATGGCCAACTAGAAAGTTTCTATTGGATTCAAATGTACAAACTGGCATCGGCAACAAGGGCTGATAAGCCGTTAATCGATAATCAAGGGCCATGGCTTGCGCCGACCCCTTGGGCAGGCGTCTGGTTTAACATGAATGTGCAAATGAGTTATTCACCTGTCTACACGTCTGGACGTTTAGCCATCGGAGAATCGCTTGTGCGCGCGTTTGAGGATCATTTTGAGCAATTAATACGCAATGTGCCTGAAGAGTTCCAACATGATTCCGCTGGACTTGGACGCAGCTGCAGTTTTGATCTAGATAGTCCCGTCGATGACGAAGTCGGGAATTTGACTTGGATATGCCATAGCTTGTGGAGGCACTATCGTTATACGATGGATGAACGCTTGCTCAAGGATACTCTTTATCCAATCCTGCGTAGAAGTATCAATTACTATATTCATCTGCTTGAGGAAGGAGAAGATGGGCGATTACATCTGCCTCCGACGATTTCTCCGGAATATGGTTCTTTTATGAAAACGAAAGTGAGTGATTGCCATTACGATTTGGCTCTCCTGCGTTGGGGCTGCGAAACGCTGTTGAGCATTTGTGATCGCGTGCAGACGGAAGATTGTAGTGATAATGACAATGACAATGACAATGACAATCCGCTTCGAGAAAAATGGCGCAACGTATTGGAGAGATTAACACCGCTGCCAGTAGATGAGACGGGCTTTATGGTGGGGAAAGATACGCCGCTTGCGTACGGTCATAGACATTTTAGTCATTTACTAGCTGTATTCCCGCTTCATTTAATTGGATGTGATCGTGAAGAGGATCGAGAGCTCATTGCCAAGTCGCTGCATCATTGGATTCAAAAGGAAGGCGATCTCCGTGGGTTCAGCTTAACAGGCGCTGCCTCCATAGCAGCAACCTTAGGCAGAGGAAGCGAGGCCCTGCGGTATTTGAAAGCGCTGATGCCGATCTTGAAGCCGAACACGATGTATAAAGAAGCTGGTCCCGTCATAGAGACGCCGCTAGCAGGAGCAGAAGCGATTCAAGACATGCTGCTCCAAAGCTGGGGTGGAACCTTACGCGTGTTCCCGGCAGTGCCGGAGGAATGGCGCGAAGCTGCTTTTCATGACTTACGTGCAGAGGGCTCGTTCTTGGTAAGCGCTGTGCGGAAGGAAGGACGTACCACATGGATTCGCGTGAAAAGCTTGGCAGGTGAGCCCTGCCTGATTAAGACGGGATGGCATGGTATCATTCGATGTCAAATCACTGGCAGCGAGGATGCTTACGTTACGGTATTAGATGATACCGAGGAGCTCATTGAAATTCATTTGGCGATGGGGGAAGAAGTTATTCTCTACCCAAGTGTTGAAAGACCGGAGCTAACGATTCAAGAGGTCCGTGAGGTTGGAAGAGCGATCCGCCCGTTTGGCGGATTGAAGCCTTGGCGATTGTTTGGGTTTCCGGCGATAGATGATGGTGACGGCGAGGGTATGGTGAGATGAAGCGCGACGTCTAGGGCAAGGCGAGATAAAGCGCGACGCCAAGGATATGGTGCTGTCAGCTGCCTGCTTGCGCACAAGAATTGTGCTCAAGGGTGTCGTAGCAGCTGTCAGCTGCCTGCTTGCGCACAAAAATTGTGCTCAAGAGCGTCGCCGCAGCTGTCAGCTGCCTGCTTGCGCACAAAAATTGTGCTCAAGGGCCCCGTAGCAGCTGTCAGCTACTTGCTTGCGCACAAAAATTGTGCTCAAGAGCGTCGACGGAGCTGTCAGCTGCCTGCTAGCGCACAAAAATTGTGCTCAAGAGCGTCGACGCAGCTGTCAGCTGCTTGCTAGAGCACAAAAATTGTACTCAAGGACGCCGTAGCAGCTGTCAGCTGCCTGCTTGCGCACAAAAATTGTGCTCAAGGGCCCCGTAGCAGCTGCCAGCTACGTGCTTGCGCACAAGAATTGTGCTCAAGAGCGTCGTAGCAGCTGTCAGCTGCCTGCTTGCGCACAAGAATTGTGCTCAAGAGCGTCGTAGCAGCTGTCAGCTACTTGCTTGCGCACAAAAATTGTGCTCAAGAGCGTCGACGCAGCTGTCAGCTGCCTGCTTGCGCACAAAAATTGTGCTCAAGGACGCCGTAGCAGCTGTCAGCTGCTTGCTAGCGCACAAAAATTGTGCTCAAGAGCGTCGACGCAGCTGTCAGCTGCTTGCTTGCGCACAATAATAGTGCTCAAGCACGTCAACGTGGATTAATCCGGTGTTCACATGAATGTCCCACGCATCGTACACCAAAAAAGATCCACCCTGCCACTTACCGCAGAGGTGGATCTTTCATTTCCGACTTGTGAAATTTACGCCATGCTTTTTCGCGAGCACATAGAATCCATATACCCCAGAAACAGCGATGAAGTAACTGAGCAAGGTCCAACCGATCGTCCAGCCGTGACCATATTCAACTTTACCGAGGAGATAAGCGATATATTCAAGGAAAGTCAATAGGATAGAAAGTGAAAGTAGGATCATGAACGGATGCTTTTTTTTGAAATCTATCCAGTAGATCCCGACACAGGCAGCCAAGGGATAGAGACCAATGTCAAAAGGGAGCGCAGAAATCGTTTCATCATCCTCAATTTTAGGTGTGAAATCCCAAAATTCAACGTGATAGCCAAAAGCGTTAATCAGGGAAGAAATGATGGCAGAGACCGGAAAAATAACTATCGCAATGGTCGGTGCTTTCTTGTACCACGCGAGAGCAAATAACCACGGAATAATAAAACCTATAAGGATATTTACAAGTATACGTCCCACTCCTCTTGATCGTAGTTACTATCAAGTATGACCCGTACTTTTCAACTTAAACCCTTATAGCTTATACTTCTAATAGACGCTTGGCTTTGTTTCACCTTGTTGTGAGCACCCTAGTCCTGAATAACGGAGATCGTTTTTTCCCCTCCGACATAAATATGATTCGTACGCGGGTTCAAAAGCAAAGACCCTGAGCCTTTGCCGACACGGAGTTGTGTAAGCGGATTCAGACTGCTGCCATTATACACCTTTAACGGAACTGTTCCTGTCTCTGTAGATGCTGAAACGAACAAATGGTTCGTCCTCGGATTAATCAGCACATCCGAAAAAGTTGGCACCGTTAACGTGTTAATGATCTTGTTGGTCTTGCTGCAAAGGACAAAGAGTCGGCCTTTTATAGAAATTTGTGCGCTTGAGATATAGATTCGGTTTGTAAGGGGATTTATCGTGATATCCCTTTGAAGTCGGCCAAGTTGAATTCTACGAACTTTCATCGTGCGAAGGTCTACAACTGAACAGTACCGGCTTAAGTTATTTGCCACATATAGTTGTTGGGTTTTCCTATCCAGCACGGGTGTGATGACGGGGTTTCTTCCGACTTTTACGGTACTAACAATTTTATTAGTAAATCCATTAATGACGGACAAAGAATCCGTAGTTGTATTTGTTACATAGATGCGGTTGGCCCATTCATTGACAAGAAGCTGAGAGGGACGTCCGATAAATGAAATGCGTCTGTAGACTCCATTGGTCTGTCCATTTATGACGACGACATCGGCCTTCTTTGAGCTTAAAGAGATCGTCGATACATAAACAAGATTCGTATGTGTGTTAACTGCGATATGGTCACAGCGTTCACCAACTTTGATTGTGGATATAACACGATTGGTCCGACCGTTAATGACAGATACGGTACCATCGAAGAAGTTGGATGTATAGATGCGATTCGTCCGCGTATTAACAACCAAATGAGAAGCCATCTCACCTATTGGGATAGTGGTTATGATTTTATTAGTAATCGTGTTCAGAACAGCTAGCTGATTGTCACCTTGAATAAAATAGACCCGATTCGTGATGGGATTGATTGCGAAGTGAACAGCAGGGCTGCTGACAGGAATCGTTGCAATCAGGCGTGGCAAGGATGCTTTGATTTTTTGCGTAGTTACACGGACTGCTTTACGGATAAGCATGCTGAATCCCCTCCCCCAAGACATGTGGTTCCTAAATCATATTCATGACCTTGCGGAAGGGGAACTGTTGATACAGAAGGAAGTTACCATCTTGCACAACTTTCATTGCATTGGCGCGTCAAAAAAGCAGGAAGATAACCAGCTACGAACAATATAGGAGGCGTTCATATGGAGCAGCAGTATACAGAATTAGCATTGATCTGGGATGGGAAGGCACAGCTAGGCGAAGGTCCTGTTTGGGATCACCGTACAGGTCAAATCATATGGGTTGATATCAATGGACAGTCCGTTCACTTGCTAACCCCTGCTACCGAAGCCCATCGGACCATTCAGTTGGATCAAAAGGTTGGAGCAGCTGTACCACGTAAACAAGGTGGCTTGGTACTTGCCATGGAGCGAGGCTTCCATTTGCTTGATTTGGCCTCAGAAGCATTGACCCCACTGTACGATCCAGAGAGCCATTTACCTAACAATCGATTTAATGATGGTAAATGCGACCGGGCAGGGCGCTTCTGGGCGGGAACGATGGCTCAAAGTGAGTCGGGCGTAACAGGTTCACTATATTGTTTGGACGTTGACGGTACTGTCCGTACCATCGAGGATGGCTGTATTACCGTATCTAATGGGTTAGGCTGGAGCCCGGATAACAAGACGATGTATTACATAGATTCCCCGACGCGAAAGGTAGTGGCTTATGCGTATGATGGGGAATCAGGGCATGTCTCAGATCCTCGCACCGTTATATCGATACCCGAGGGAGAAGGTTTTCCAGATGGAATGGCTGTGGATAACCGAGGGATGCTATGGATCGCGCAGTGGGGAGGATGGCAAGTAGGTTGCTACAACCCTCTAAATGGTGAAAAAATAGGTTCAATTCCTGTCCCCGTGGAGCGAACAAGCTCTTGTGCATTTGGCGGAGAACATATGGATGAATTGTATATCACAACGGCCAGTGTTGGTGTCAGCGATGAGGATAGAGAGAAGCAACCCCATGCGGGAGGACTGTTTCGAATAAAGCTAGATGTAACGGGAGCACATGCGAATTTCTATGGTGGCTAACAGCGAATATAAGGAGTCTTCCAAATGGGAGGCTTCTTTTTCCGTGTGGCAAACAGCTAGTGTGCTGGCCTAAGCAAGCTAAGGCGAATACTGCTTACGGAACCGGAGTGGGGACATCCCGATGGCTGCTTTAAAGCAATTTGAGAAGTAAGGCGCGTTGAGGAACCCAATATGCTCAGCAATTCGCGCAATGGACCATTCCGTTTTGATTAGCAGCAGCTTCGCTTGTTCAATTCGGTATTCGTGCAGATAGGCCATCGGCGTGCAGTCATAGATTTCTTTCATGCATCGGACGATATAGTTGGGATGAAAATGAAACTCTTCGGCGAGTGAGGTATTCGTCACATCGGATTGATAATGTTGGCGCAAGTATGCTTCGATCTTATCGGCGAGCTTCAAGGCAGGTGACGCATCGGTTCGGACTTGTTCAGCGTCAAGCAGTCGAAGCAATTCTATGAAAAGCTGCTGCTCGCTCCAATACGTTTCTAAGCGCTGGGAAGCGGAATCGGTCAACAGTTTGCGGAGATGCCGCTCTGCAAGGGCGAACTCCGGTGGAGAGCTATATTGTGGGATGCGAATCCGATATGGATTTTCCCATGACTTGCGAACTTGTGGGTAAACCATGCTTAGATCTTGCTCCGACGTTTGCTCCCACACACCATGGAAGTCAAAGTGAATCCAATAGAAAATCGTCTCTGTGTCACAAGCTTTGACAGGATAATGGTAGCGGTCAGGGAGCAATAACAATGTCTGGCCTTCCTTTACTTCCCACTCATGCTCATCTTCACCCATATACAGAGCCCCTTTGGTCACCCAAAGAAGATCAAACATGCCTAAATTACGACGGCTTGGATGCATTTCACCTGGATGGTAGGTGGACAAGCCAATCATGAGGTAATAAGGCAATGGAGGCAGTTCCATCCAGATATGGCCACTTTCACTCATCGTTTCTCCTCGCAGTTTCTGTGTTAAATTTTATATAAAATAGGTTGGTATTGTTCATAGTTTCTCTTTATTTATAAGGATAAACTGTAAGTAGTTGATAATCAAATGTTATATAAAAGTAACTGACAAGAGGAGAATCGACATATGGTGAATTCGACAAGAACACAGGCTGTTAGTAATAGGGTACGCATCCAAGATTCTTTTTGGGATCCGTTTATGGAACTTGTAAGAGGGACAGTTATTCCCTATCAATGGGATGCTTTAAATGATGCGATTGCTGATGCGGAGCCTAGTTATGCGATTCGAAATTTCCGTATCGCAGCAGGGCTGGAAGAAGGCGAGTTTGGCGGTTTCGTGTTTCAAGATAGTGACCTTGCCAAGTGGCTCGAAGCGGTCGGTTATTCGCTCGCGATTACGGCGGATCCTCATTTAGAACAACTTGCAGATGATCTCATTGATGTAATTGGCAAAGCACAGCAAGAGAATGGGTACATAAATACCTACTTTACGATCAAAGAGCCTGGTCAAGCTTGGACGAATTTGTATGAAGCGCATGAATTGTACTGTGCTGGTCATATGATGGAAGCGGCTGTTGCTTATTATGAAGCGACGGGTAAACGAAAACTGTTAGATATCATGTGCAAATTTGCGGACTATATCGAAACGGTGTTTGGCCGTGAGCCAGGTCAATTACGCGGTTATGATGGACATCAAGAAATCGAGCTGGCACTCGTTAAGCTTTCCATGGCAACAGGGGAAGAACGCTATGTGAAGTTAGCTCAGTATTTTATTGATGAGCGGGGCGCAGAGCCGAACTTTTTCGTGGAAGAGTGTAAACAAAGAGATGGGATTAGCCATTGGACGAAAAAGAAGCAACCGATACCGACAACAGCACAAGTGGCATACAATCAGGCACATAAGCCGGTTCGCGAGCAGGAAGTGGCCATCGGGCATTCAGTGCGTGCTGTTTACATGTATACGGCTATGGCCGATCTTGCCAGATTGACGGGAGATCAAGAACTGCTCGCTGCTTGCCGCCGTTTGTGGGACAACACGACCAAGAAACAAATGTACATCACGGGTGGTATCGGTTCAACGCATCATGGCGAAGCATTCACATTCGATTATGAGTTGCCCAACGATACGGTTTATGCAGAAACTTGTGCGTCAATTGGCCTCATCTTCTTTGCGCAGCGCATGCTTCAGCTAGAAGCAAAGAGTGACTATGCGGACGCCATGGAGCGGGCGTTGTATAACAATGTCATTGGCAGCATGTCACAGGATGGCAAGCATTATTTCTATGTGAATCCGCTAGAAGTTTGGCCGAAAGCCTCTGAATTGAATCCAGGTCGCTATCATGTCAAAGCAGAACGGCAGAAATGGTTTGGCTGCTCTTGCTGCCCACCGAATGTGGCACGACTGCTTAGTTCTTTAAATAGATACATTTATACATCTTCTTCTGAGAAAAATACGGTCTACACGCATCTATTCATCGGCAGCAAGGCGCGCTTTGAACTCGCTGTTGGGGAAGTTGAATTTATTCAACAATCGAAACTTCCTTGGGAAGGTTATGTGCATATAGAGCTGATAGAAGCTCCACAGGATAAGTGGACACTTGCGCTGCGTATCCCGGCGTGGAGTCAAGGGCGAGCGGTGTTGAAGATTAACGGCACGCTGACAACGTATGACACGATAAATGGTTATGCTTCGATTGAGCGGCAATGGGCAGTTGGAGACATTGTGGAGTGGGAGCCTGCGCTGGAAGCGCAGTTGACCTCCGCGCACCCACAGATTCGGGCGAACGCGGGCAAGGTTGCCATCGAACGTGGCCCCCTCGTGTATTGCTTGGAAGAAGTAGATAACAAGGCACAATTAGCCTCGGTTTCGCTAGTAACAGCAGAGAAGCTGAAAGCTGCTTACGAGGGTGGATTATTAGGTGGAGCCGTCAGTGTTGAGGCAGAAGGCCTCGTCGATGAGGCGGCATCTTGGTCGGATGACACCCCGTATCGTCCGATGGGATTGCAAAAAGCTGCCGAGCGAGTGAAACTCAAGGCGGTGCCGTATTATCTTTGGGGCAATCGAGGCGTAGGCGAGATGACCGTTTGGATTCGCAAGGGAAGCGTGTAAATGCTGGCATACAAAAACAAGCTAAAGCGAGCGCTTTAGCTTGTTTTTTGTACGTCCATTTATCACAATTCTGTGTGCTCAGGCCTATCTGCAAGCCAATCTTCTAGTGTAGCAACACGCGCGGGGAATTGATGACTCCTAGCTAGAAATCCTATACCGTGTTTCAACATGGGATCTTGATCTGTCGGCTGATAACGCAGGTCCACGCTCCAGCGAACTTCATTGGACATGTTCGGAGTGGACATATGGAGGCAGCGATCATTGAAAAGAATGGCACTTCCAGCAGGTACCGGGAGGGCGACGGTTTCTGTTTTGCCGAGCTGACTATCCTTCAACGCGGTGTAACCTGTTCCTGTGTGGGTTTCCCGATGCCACTTGAGCACACGTTTCCGATGGGTCTGTGGTTTAATGTGGAGGCACCCATTCACCTCATTGGCATCGACCAAAGGGATCCATACGGTTATGACGGGATTGGCATTCGCATCGGGCCAGTATGATTTATCTTGATGCCAAGGGACGGCGCCAGCAGCAACTTTGGGGACCTTTGGACGCACATTGTACACGGGATTCGCGAAAAGCTCTCCACCGATTAACGATTCGACAGCGTCCAAAATTTTGGGATTGCTCATCAGCGTGAAATAACCTGGGATGCGATCTCGCCAGCTGCGACCGTATTTCAGGAAATTTTCAGCGGATAGATTTTGAAATAACTCAGCTAAGCGATATTGAAAGGGGCGGTGCTCAAGTTTATCGGGTATAAGACCATCTGCGAACAGCTCATCAGCAATCATCGAAACCTTCTGTGTCATCGCTTCTCGAGCAGAGGCTAAATCTACTTCTGACAATAAATGGGGGATGATAAGATATCCTTGTTCCTCGTAAAATTGTGTTTGTTCGGTAGTTAAACTTCCGCTTGAATGTGATTTGATCACGCTACTCACCCTCCAACAAGTGTTGTAATATAGAAAATAATAACATTGGCTGCGGCTGTTGTATTTGCTCGTATGTTCATCTATTGATCAATTCTTCCGATCATTATTTTCTAAATTCAATAGGATAGTGAGGTTTAATTATGTCAACCTTATCTGCCATTAATCCAAATGTAAGAGTGGGCCACTATTACAAATTTCCAGTTGAACGTAATCAGGCTGAGGTCGGCAGGATTGGATACTGCTATGCCTTTCATTATGTTATCGGAGGGAAAGGAACGGTTTCCGTAGATGGGAAAACGTATCCTGTGAAGAAAGGCGACCTCATTTATTTTCCGCCGGAGGTGAAGCACTCTTTTTATGCGAATCCAGAGCAACCGTTAACTACGTACAACCTCTATTGTGATCTTTGGGATTATAAAATGGCAAGCAGTCAGCATCTCGTATGGCTCGAGAATGACTTCAATCGCGACTTCCTTACAAAGATAGTTCCTTGTTCAGAGCTGGATTTGCTGCCGATCGTTACGCCAATCCAGCATGAGGCCTCACTCGGGCAACTTTTTATGCATGCTGTTACTCAAGTTCGGAAAAATGACCGCTACTCGGAATTCATTGTAAGCAATCTAGTTAAAGCCTTACTGCTTGAGCTCGTTCAAATTGCGTCTACAACCTCATTTATCGATTACCGCATCGTGACTATTATCGAACGAATGGATCGGGAGGCGACGGCGAGCCGAGGATATGACGTATGGATGAAGCAATGTGGGCTTCGCAAAACCCAATTTCATGCGTTATTCAAGCAAGCTACTGGCTTTTCGCCAAAAGCATATTGGACCAAAGCCATTATGAGGCAAGTGGAAGCCGCTCTGTGGGAGAGCAACCGTTCAATTACGGCCATAGCCGAGGATTTTGGGTATTCGTCAGTGCACCATTTTACCAAACAATTCACGCAATTTCATGGCGTATCGCCAACTGAGTTTCGCAGAAGAAAAAGTTGATTGAAAGCAGACTCTTGCCTGCAGGGTCAAGTTGTCATAGAAATTATTTTAGAGAAGTAAATTTATATAGAACGGAAGGTGGTGGAAAGATGCGTTGGCATTTAGGTGAAAAAGCCGGCATCGTTTGGGATATTCAACTCAGTGACCTTGCTCACCAAGATCATGTAGAAATGAGTGGTAAAGCGGTTTCTCTCATTGTGACGTACGGTGTAGATACTAGTGGCGGTGTAATACTCACTCGCAAAGTGGTATGGCCTGGTCTGCGAACAATTCCAAATGATACGCATGCCAGCTTAATGGAGGAGTTCGGCCAGGAGCAATTACCTGCTATGCGCGTAGAAGGGCAGCTCGTCCAAGAGAAACTATACCGAGTTACTTTCGATGGCATGCTGCAGTTAGCATCGGTCTCGGATCAAGGCGTACTCGTACGCAGAACCCTATTTCCTGCGCTAAATTTACCTCATGCGTTAGAACGTGTAGAAGTTCAGAATATGACCGAAAGCGCGTTGCGGCTTGAGATTGCAGGGGTCGCATCGACAACGTATCGTAGAGGGACCAAGGGGATTTATGCTGTGGAAGCGGGTCATGATGCGCCAGAAGATGTGGTTCTGGAAGCAGGAGAATCGTTGGTTTACAAGGGTTGGATTTGTGCGGCTACGTTACATAACCCAAAGCAAATCGTGGACATTGCAGGTGAAGAAGGCGAACGGCGGCACTTCTTGGAGGAACTCGATGCATCTCTGAGGCTTGAAACACCTGAGCCGCACCTCAATCGTATGTTTGATTTGGCCAAAATTCGCGCTGCGGAAAGTGTTTTTCGCACCAATGGCGGTTTAATGCACTGTCCAGGTGGCGGCTCTTACTACGCGGCGGTATGGACCAACGATCAGGCGGAATATGCTGGGCCCTTTTTCCCTTTCCTCGGAGAGGCAGACGCGATGGAAGCTTCGTTGAACGCCTATCGATTATATAGGCCGTTCATGGGTCCTGGGTTCCAACCGATTCCTTCTTCGATCATTGCGGAAGGCATCGACATCTGGGAAGGAGCGGGTGATCGTGGCGACGCGGCTATGTATGCCTATGGTGCAGCACGATTCGCGCTGGCGAGCGGCGTACTAGGAATAGCCGAGGAGCTGTGGCCGGCGATCGAATGGTGTTTGGCTTTTTGCAGGCAAAAGCTCACCAAGAATGGTGTAATTGCATCGGATTCGGATGAACTCGAGAATCGGTTTCCAAGCGGTGATGCCAATCTATTCACCTCATCTCTCGCTTATGGCGCCTTGATTTCCTCGGCACAGCTTGCTCGGGAATTAGCCAAAGAGGATACTGCTTCTCGATATGAGGAGGAAGCGGCTGCACTTCGGCAAGCAATTGAATCCCATTTTGGTGCGACCATTGAGGGGTATGAGACATATCGGTACTATGAAGGGAACGACGTTCTGCGATCTTGGATCTGCGTGCCGCTGACAATGAATATCTTGGAACGCAAGGAGCAAACCATCGCGGCATTATTGTCATCTCGGTTGTGGGTAAATGGCGGACTGGTCACCCAGGCAGGCGAAATGACGTATTGGGATCGTTCAACCTTGTATGCGCTGCGAGGCATTCTCTACTCCGGTGAAACCGAGCTAGGCATCACGCGATTACTCGAATATTCTCGTAACAGACTGCTTGGTGAACACGTTCCATATGCGGTTGAAGCTTATCCAGAGGGGAATCAACGCCATCTATCTGCGGAGAGTGCTCTTTACGCGCGAGTCATTATAGAAGGATTATTTGGCATCGTACCCACGGGACTTCGCTCATTTACTTGTGCTCCTCGGCTGCCTGAAGCCTGGAACTCCATGGCGCTTCGTTCGATTCGCGCGTTCGACATTTGTTTCGATCTTGTCGTTACTCGTTGTGACGAAGGGGTGTTTGTGGCTTGTTTAACGGAAGATACGCATGAAACCTATCTCTGGAATTTAGAAGGCTCGCTGGCCATTCATCTTGGTGTATGCCAATAAATCCTCAAAATATCCTTAAAAAATACTCCCCACGTCGCTAGAAGTTTGATATTATCTATTATGATGAAATCTACAAGACCTGTGGAAACATTTTAATTTCGTGTGAAAATAGGTTATGATAGGTAAAGAAATCATAATAGAAAGTGGGATCCATAGTGGGACGTAAGTGGAATAACATAAAAGAGAAGAAAGCTTCTAATGATGCAAGTACGAGTCGAGTTTATGCGAAATTCGGACTTGAGATTTATGTAGCAGCACGTAAAGGCGAGCCGGACCCTGAATCGAATCGCGCGTTGAAAGTCGTTCTTGAACGTGCCAAAACGTATAATGTACCGAAAGCGATCATTGATCGTGCCATCAATAAAGCCAAAGGCAGCTCCGATGAAATTTATGAAGAGCTTCGTTATGAAGGCTTCGGACCGAACGGTTCCATGGTTATTGTGGACACGCTAACGAATAATGTAAACCGTACCGCGTCAAGCGTGCGTGCCGCTTTTAGTAAAAATGGCGGTAACATGGGTGTAACAGGTTCTGTTGCGTACATGTTCGATGCAACAGCAGCGATCGGTATTGAAGATAAGAGTATCGACGAGGTTATGGAGATTCTAATGGAAGCAGACGTAAATGTGCGTGATCTTCTTGAAGAAGAAGACATGGTCATGGTGTATGCAGAGCCCGAGGAATTCCACGCGGTTCAAGAGGCGCTCAAGAAGGCTGGTATCACGGAGTTTGCCGTTGCTGAGTTGACGATGATTGCTCAAAACAACGTCACGCTTTCCGATGATGCACAAGCTCAATTCGATAAAATGATTGATGCTTTAGAAGATTTGGAAGATGTTCAACAAGTGTATCATAACGTGGAATAGGTATAACGTAATGAATAGAGGACGCAGCGAAGATCGGATGATCGTAGCTGCGTCTTTTTCTCATTTTCAGCTGGTCACAAGTGATATATAATAAAATGTAAGCGAATTCATAGATGAGACAGGGGATGCATATGAGGCTAAAAGGGAACCGAATTATTATGAAATTTCTGGTGCCTTATTTGTTTATCCTACTCATTCCTATCCTGATTGGGCTGTTGACTTATCAGAAAACGATCCGTGTGATCGAGAATGAATTGGCGAACTCCAATATGATTCTGCTTAATCAAAGTAAAGAGATTATTGATCGCAGGTTGGCAGAAGTAGATGTTATCACACAACAAATTATGCTGGATCCCAATCTCATATCTTTCCAATATATTGAGAATCCGTTTGACGGGGCTAACACCTATCGCACGATAGAAATGAAGAAGAGTTTAATTAATTATAAGGTGCTGAACACCTTCATCTCCCAGTTTTATGTGTTCTTTAATAGCAGTAAATTGGTTGTTAACCCTACTTTTGTCTATGATTTTCCGACGTTTTATCAAAATGTGCTGCAACGTGAAAATTTGAACGAAACGCAGTGGTATAAGCATATTATGGGCACCTATCACGCCAAAAAGGTCGAGTCTGCCAGCATCTATACCCTAGATGGAAAGCCTTCACGCATGGTGACCTATATTCAATCCTTGGGTTTTGCTTTAAATTCGTATGCAACGATCGTCGTACTTATTGATAACCAAGAGTTTGTCAACTTGTTGAATGGACTTGATATGTCTGACGGTGGATTTGCGTACATTTTGGATCGAAACGGTCAGATCATTAGTTACGCATCAGGTGGCGCTGGGCCCATACAACCTGAGCCAATTACCTTCCAATCTGCTAGCGGAACGATTTTCCCCTCAGCTGCTTCCCATAACCAAATGATTACTTATACGACCTCACAATCCAATGGCTGGACGTATGTCGTTTCACAGCCTGCCCATATTGCACTTGAAAAAGCGACTTATATCAAAAATATCATGCTCACTATATTCATACTTTCTTTAGTTGTGGGCATTGTTGTTGCGCTATTCATGGCCTATCGCAGTTCTAAGCCGATTCAATTCCTTGTGAATGCGATTGATCCACTCGGGGAGGATTCAAGTAAGCATGGTAAATCACGAGATGCCTTTCAGATGATTCAAGCGGGGATTTTTCGATTGAAGAATAACAACGCGGATCTAAGGCAAGAAATGGAGCGGCAGCGACCGATGCTGCGTATTGCTTTTTTTGAACGGCTTCTGAAGGGCGAATTCTCCGTTTCTGCAGACATCCCCATGATGATGGAACGGCTTCATATTCACATGAACGGTCAAACGTTCGCCGTTGCCATCCTTTCCTTACATGACCATGCTCCCATTCTGGAGCAGGAGATTTTTCAGGATTTGGATAGGAAAAGCCTCTTTATGAAGGAACTGATTTTACGAATGAATGAGCACGTCTATGTGCATGAATTGAATGGTAATAAAATGGCACTTATTTTTTCTTGCGAATCTCCTCAGGCGGACGATTGTAAGACGATGCTTGAACATTTTGTACACCAACTGAATCATGAAATGCTGGATGTTCCTTTTCATCCGTCCATTGGAGCAGGACATATTTATGCGAGTTATGAGGAGATTTCACGTTCTTATCAGGAAGCGGAGCAAGCGTTAGATTATAAAATGTGGAAAAGATTACACGGTCTGGTGTGGTTCAGTGAACTGCCCCAAATGAGCGGGAGTTATTACTATCCTTCAGATCTGGAAGGGAAGCTGATGAATTTCGTCAAAGCAGGCATTCATACGGAAGTACGGAAATTATTCCAAGAGTTAGACAGTGAAAACTTTGATAAACGAGAACTCTCTTCCTCGATGATGAAGCTACTTATGTCTGATTTGAAAGGAAGTGTGGCTAAACTGGCCGAGCAGATCCCGATGGATGAGGATGGACGTAAAGCAAAGCCAATCCAGGCTTTGTTCACACTTGCTGAACATTCCGAAGATGTGCAGGACACCTTTCGTGCTATTGAGGCTGCCTGTTTGCATCTGTGCGATATCGTGAATAGTCGTAAGAAAAGCCATAATGATCACTTAATCGAAGGGATCTTGGCGATGATTCAGTCCCACTTCAGCTCTTCGAGCTTCACGTTGCTCGCGATAGCGGAACAATTTCACATTTCGGAAGTGTATCTTTCTTATTTTATCAAAGAGCAGACAGGGGTTACGTTTAGTGAATATTTGGAGGAACTGCGTATGAAGCAGGCCAAAGTTTACCTGCAAGACGATCATTTTACGGTTAAAGATGTTGCTGAAATGGTTGGATATAATTCTTCGAATACCTTTTGCCGCGCATTCAAACGAATGAATGGCATAAGTACGACGGAGTACAAGAAAATAGTTAATATTATTTCAGACTAAAGTTGTCGGAATAATGTTGACAACTTTAGTCGGAATTGATATGATCTGCTCATAAGAGCATACGGAAATCGACTGGACAGCCAGAGATTTAATGCAAGGAGGGACACCTACGGGATTCCTTGCGTTGGATCTCTTTTTTCATCCCATCCACTAATATCTGGCATCATTGTCAATTGCACACGTGATTCTTGTGTGGTGTATATGAAGCTTGAAAGTGTGTATAGCGATTTATTGTCTGATGCATATGTGATCACGCATTTCATATTGCTCCCATGAACAGTGAAATCTATACTTGCCATTGAGGAGGTGTACTTACATGAAAGCGCTTAACACAAAGGTGGAAGCAGGAATTTATCACAGGACGAAAGTGGTAAAGAAGAAAACTTGGAAGCAGATCTGGAAAGGTCGCCAGCTGTTTCTGATGATGCTATTGCCTACCTTGTATATTGTTATTTTCAAGTACATTCCCATGGTTGAAGCGCAGATCGCCTTCCGTGATTATGTATTTACGAAAGGAATATGGGGGAGTGATTGGGTCGGACTAGAGAATTTTACACGTTTTTTTCGTTCCAATGAATTCTGGCGAGTACTGAAAAACACGCTTAGTCTTAGTGCATACCAGCTTATTGCAGGGTTTCCATTCCCGATCATCCTTGCGATTTGTTTGAATTACGTACGAAATCAAACGTTTAAGAAGTGGGTACAAATGGTTTCCTACGCTCCTCACTTTATTTCGATCGTAGTTATCGTAGGTATCATTTCCCAATTGCTGGATCCGCGAACAGGGCTAGTGAATGGCTTCCTGCAATTACTTGGATTTGATCCAATTAACTTTATGGGGAAAGCGGATTACTTTCAATCCATCGTTGTCTGGTCAGGACTTT
Organism: Paenibacillus sp. J31R109; assembly: GCF_059692055.1. NCBI lineage: Bacteria > Bacillati > Bacillota > Bacilli > Caryophanales > Paenibacillaceae > Paenibacillus > Paenibacillus sp. J31R109. The sequence continues at coordinate 29,019 of NZ_JCAUAR010000001.1, forward strand.
GGCAGAACCTGGGTTTCTCTTGCATCATTTATATCGCGGCGCTTGCCAGTATTGATCCCATGCTGCACGAAGCGGCAGTTGTCGATGGTGCATCGAAGTTGCGTAGAGCTTGGCATATCGATTTACCTGGTATTATGCCGCTTGCGATTATTTTACTCATTTTGAACACAGGAAATATCTTAGATACGGGATTTGAAAAAGTGCTATTGATGCAAAATTCACTGAACATTCGTTCTTCTGAAGTTATTGATACGTTCGTTTATAAAGTGGGGCTTGCGTCGCCAGCGGCAGATTTCTCGTATTCAGCGGCAATTGGGTTGTTCAAGTCTGTTGTCGGATTGATTTTACTTGTTTCGGTGAATCAACTGGCAAAGAAATTAAAACAGGAGAGTTTATGGTAGCAGGTAAGGAGATGAAGCATGAGGCAGAAAGCGATCAAAGAAACCGATACGGACCGGATCTTTACGATCTTTAATTATGTAATACTTACCCTTTTCACACTTACCGTACTCTACCCGCTTCTCGTTGTGTTGAGTAATTCGATTAGCTCTCCCGTGGCTGTTGGAGCTGGAAAAGTATGGTTATGGCCGGTGGAACCTAGTTTTGCCGGATACAGACAGGTTTTTAGCTACAGTAAGGTTTGGGTGGGCTTCGGGAATGTTCTCTTCTATACAATCGTTGGGACGGCCGTAAACATAATACTTACGATTTTAGCGGGCTATCCGCTTTCGAGGACAGATTTTGTAGGCAGACATATCTTTATGGGATTATTCGTGTTCACGATGATTTTCCATGGGGGATTAATCCCCACTTACATGGTTGTGAAAGGGCTTGGCATGGTCAATACGCGATGGGCAATGATTATTCCTGGCGCACTCGCGGTGTGGAATGTGATTATAACGAGAACATACTTTAAGACTACACTTCCACAAGAAATGCTGGAATCCGCACAAATGGATGGGTGTAGTGACTTCCGTTTTCTATGGCGGATGGTGATACCGCTCTCGATGCCGATCATTGCTGTGAACGCATTATTCTATGCGATCCATCATTGGAATGCGTATTTCAGTGCTTTGATTTACCTATCCAAGCCGAGTCTTTTTCCATTACAGCTGATCTTACGTGAAATTTTAATTCTCAGCCATGTCACACCCGATATGTTAGATCAAGTTTCAGAAGCAGCTAGGCTGGAAGGGATGACCGATGTTCTGAAATATGCACTTATCGTTGTTTCCTCATTACCGTTGTTGATTTTGTATCCATTTGTTCAAAAGCATTTCGTTAAAGGTTTGATGATTGGTTCTTTAAAAGGGTAGTTCCGGTAGAGACAAAATGGGAGGTTATGTAGATGAAAAGAATGATTTATAGCGGCTTGGCGATATCGATGCTGACAGCGACGGTGCTTAGTGCATGTTCTACATCAGACACAGCAACATCAACAGCGACGGCAGAGGCGACGAAAGCAGCAGACAAGGTAGTCCCATCCGTCGTTACGCCAGCGGGGACATTGCCCATTACGAAAGAAAAATCGACACTGAAAGTCCTTGTAGCGGGACGCCCGAACATTGATTTTCCAACGAGCTCCGCGACCAAATGGTTGGAAGAGCAAACGAATGTACACATCGAATGGCAAGTGGCTCCTGAAGGAAAAGAAGCGCAGACGAAGCTGAATGTTGTGCTGGCGAGCGGCGATTATCCGGATGTCATCATGAATTTTGACGTAACGAGTACACAGCAATTGAACTATGGGAAACAGGGGATATTCATCCCACTGAACAAATTGATTGAGCAGTATGGCGTTGAAACGAAGCGAGTATTTCAGCAATTCCCGACAGTCAAAGATGATATTACTGCAACCGATGGCAATATTTATTCCTTACCGGTCGTTTCGGAGTGCTACCAATGTGCTTTAGGGCAAAAACTATGGCTCTATAAGCCATGGCTAGATAAATTACAGCTCAAAGTTCCGACGACGACTGAGGAGTATTATCAAGTTCTGAAAGCTTTTAAAGAGAAAGATCCGAATGGCAATGGCAAAGCCGATGAAATACCACTGTCCGGCTCGATTGAGGGCGATCACACGGGAATTGATGAGTTCCTGATGAACGCTTTCGTTCTGAATAGTGCCAAAAACATTGCCTCTGGCTCAGGCTTCTCCATTGATGATGGACGGCATATGTACCTCAATCAAGGCAAGATTGAAGCTGCTTTTACACAGCAGGGGTGGAAAGACGGTTTGAAATATCTGCACAAACTCTATGCGGAGAAACTGCTGGATCCACAGGCTCTAACGCAGAATAAGAAGCAACTCAAAGCCATCGGCGAGAACAAAGATGCCATTCTAGGATCAACCTCTGCACTGGCGATGGGAACATTTACGCAATACGGCGGACCTAGCGGCAGATGGGCTGAGTATGTAGCAGTTCCTCCATTAAAAGGGCCGACAGGCCTACAAGTTGCACCTTACAATCCTGATGTAACCATGACAGGTGAGTTTATTATTACAAGTGCGGCCAAACATCCAGAAATTGCGCTGCGATTAGCAGATTATTTGTACAACGAAGATGTCACGTGGAAGCTGCAAAAAGGGACTGAAGGACTGAATTGGCGTAAAGCAACGCCAGGGGAATTAGGAGCGAATGGAAAGCAAGCTGTGTTCGCACAATTAAGCCCTATCTCGGATGAAAAGAGCAATAACAACTGGTATCAAAGAGGTTTATTTGCAACAGGGGATGCTCAGCGTTACACCCAAACAGTAGATCCGAAAGCACCGAAGGCACAAGCGATCGTACTCTTTGAAGCAACTAAGAATCTGTATGAGCCTTACCAACAAAAAGCAGACACCATGATTCCAACCTTGTTCTTCGATGTCGCTCAAAGCAAGCAAGTCGTTGACTATTCCAAAACGATTGGCACCTATGTGGAAGAGATGATGGCTCGTTTCATCACGGGAGATCTGAATATCGATAAAGATTGGGATTCCTATATCAGCCAATTGAAATCGATGAATTTGCCGAAGTTACTCGAGATTTATCAAGCTGCTTATGATTCGAAAAAGAAAAAATAAGATTGATTTTACCGAGACCCATGCAAATCATTCAGAGCCATAACAGGAGGTCTACGCAAATGACGCGACCGAATATCATTTTTATTTTGGCAGATGACCTTGGCTTTGGGGAATTAGGCTGTTACGGGCAGACGCTTATTCAAACACCTCATCTGGATCGCATGGCAGAAGAAGGTTTGCGATTCACCAGACATTACTCGGGAGGCCCGGTATGCGGGCCTTCCCGGGCGTGTTTGATGACAGGACAGCATCAGGGGAATGGGTATATCAAAGGGAATCCGCCGCAGGGCAATGATGTGGCCTTACGTCCAGAAGATCGAATTATTGCTGAAGTCTTGCAGGATGCAGGCTATGAAACGGCTTGTATCGGTAAGTGGGGATTGGGAAAAAGTGGCAGCACGGGATTCCCGAACCGGAAAGGCTTCGATCTGTTCTATGGCTACGATTCCCATCGGGCAGCGCACGAGTATTATCCCGACTATTTGTGGCGCAATGAAGAGAAAGAGGCATTGCAAGCTGGCACGTATAGCCATGATGCGTTTACGGAGGAAGCTGTGAGCTGGATCCAGCAAAAGCGAGAGCAGCCATTTTTTCTTTATTTAGCCTATACATTGCCACATTCACCCTACAACCCTCCGGATCAAGGGCCCTATGGCGAGAAGGAATGGCCAGAATCGTATCGCAATTATGCGGCTATGATTACGCGGATGGATCGCGATGTGGGACGAATTATGCACTTACTGCAAGAGATGGGAATTGACGAACAGACACTGGTTATTTTTACGAGTGACAACGGCCCTGGCAGTGAATATAAACGTGAAATCTTAGATATGGTACGGTTCTTTCGAAGTGCGGGTCCGTATCGCGGGATGAAGCGGGATGTGTACGATGGCGGCATTCATGTACCGCTGGTCGTTAGATGGCCTGGAACCATTCAATCTGGGGTGAGCGACCATGTATGTGCCTTTCAGGATTTCATGCCGACGTTCGCTGAACTAGCGGAGACGACTGCGCCCGAAGGGATTGATGGATTGACGCTTGTGCCTACACTCATGGGTAAGTCGGGGCAACTGGCTCACGATACCTTGTATTGGGAGTTTATTTTCATGGGACCAGAGCGCAAGGGGCGGCAGTCGGTGTTGGATGTGAAAGAGAATTTGAAGGGTGTACGTTATGGCAGCCTTGGAAAGCTGGAACTGTACCGCATCGATGAAGATGAATCGGAAGCGAATAATATCGCCGATTCGCATCCTGACATTGCCGCTCGGATCGAGCAACGAATGAATGACATGCGCGGGCATAGTGACATCTGGCCCATGCCTGAGATGGGTGAACCGCCTTTAGCATAACTCTTATTCGGCAGCATTGTGCAGAAGAAAGGAAGGATCGGAGTGGCTCAACGACCGAATGTTCTGTATATCATGGCGGATCAGTTTCACGCCGATTGTCTTGGCATCATGGGGAGACAGGTGAGGACGCCAAATCTCGATCAACTTGCTAGAGAAGGCGTCAGGTTTGACAAAGCGTACTGCAATAATCCGATTTGTGCGCCATCTCGAGTTACGTTTATAACAGGGCAATATCCACATACACATGGCATTGTGGGGAACGACATTCATGAAATGAATGATCGCAACGGGGATACGTTATCTGCCGTATTTCGTCGCACAGGTTATCAAACGGCACTAATCGGCAAATCGCATATGATCGGCGAGTGGGATCGGGAAGGGTTTGAGCATCTTCGATACTGTGACTTATGTGATTGCGATCGGAATGATCCGCTTCAAAATCATTATTACAACTATTTGATTGAGCAAGGTTTAGCCGATGCTTATGATTTGGGGAAATTGAAACCGAATCATCCAGGCAGCTCCATTCGGGGCTTCGATTCGTTGATTCCGGAGGCCCATTCCTTGGAAACGTGGACCGGTGATGAGACGCTGCATTTTTTGAAAAATAGGGATGAACGTCGGCCATTTTTGGTCCATATGAGCTTCCAAAGACCTCATGAACCCTATACCGTACCGTTCGATACGGGACTGCTTTATGAACCTGATGAGATTGTTCTTCCCTCGGGGATCAAGGATTTGTTTGAGAATCAATTTGCGGGGAAGCCGGAGCAGATGCGCAAATTGGTCGATACGGTTGGGGGTATGCCCTATATTCCTGAGAATCAGGCTGATTTACAACGGCAGCTTGCCTTCTATTACAGTCTGATCACGCGGATCGATGAGCAAATTGGCAGAGTGCTGCACTATTTGGAAGAAACAGGTCAAGCAGATAATACCGTTGTCATTTTCACCTCGGACCATGGTGACTTTGCCGGTGATCATGGCATGATGAACAAAAATATTGGCATCTATGAATCCATTCATCGGATTCCATTTCTCATGAAATATCCTGGCGTTGAGGCAGGCGTCGTACTGGATGGCATCATAGAGAGTGTGGATATGTTCCCAACACTTTGTGAGCTATGTGAGGTTGAGTTGCCCAAAGGGGTGGAAGGTAGAAGTTTACTGCCCGTCATCACGGAGAAAATGGCAGGCAAACCGTTCACGGTATGTGAATGGTCGTTCCCGGCCTATCGGTCCATGGTCAATGCGATCCGTACCGACCGATATCGGCTTGTTTATTTCGGCCAAGGAGAAGGCGAACTCTACGATCATGAGAATGATCACGACGAGTTGCATAATCGCTGGAAGGATCCAGCGTATACTTCCGTGAGATTACTGCTGTTGGAGCAGCTAATCGATCATATTAACAACTATCGGGTGAAATCGTCATCTGCGATTTCGAAGGAAACGAGTCATCGCACTCGGAATACCCTGACGCGATTAATTCATACGGGACAGAAGAGTTGGGCAGATGTAGAACCGTTTTATCGTCGATGACGGTGGGAACGATGAACGCGGATTGGAGGAAGAGGAATGGCACTTCGCATCAAACAGGATGGGGAAGCGCATTGTTCAGCGCATCGGCAGTTTGCTTATGAGTTGACATGGCTTCCTGAGAAAAACTATATTCCCGGCACGGAAGTCGAAATTCGTGCTGGTTTATTTCGCCAGTATTATGAGTGGACCGTGCACCGGATAGATATGGAGGGAGCTGAAATATTGTTTAGCCCCCATATCACGAAATCGGGACCTGATGTGTTTCAGAATAAGAAGCTGCGGCTGCTGATGAAAGCCAAGCTGCTCAGAATGATTCGCAAAGGCGAGCCCATCAGCATCAAGCTGCTAACGACACCATCCATGTTCGCTGGGATGGATTTGGAGTTGTTCGTTTGGGTACGCGAACCTGTTGGTGCTGCTTTGATCGACAAAGACACGGAGCCAAAGCCGAGTGTACGTGAGTCAGAAGAGGGCTGTTGCTTACATGTGAAAGCTGGCCCCGTGGAGAGATTCTCCGTCTACGCGCATCCGATGCAGGGCGTGGATGGGAAAATCCGGACGTGTCTCGTCCCAGAGGACCGTTATGGTAATCCGTCCTCGTTCGCGAAACAAGTCCCCCTCATTTACGCTTGGAACGATAGCGAAGCGACAATACCCATGCAAGATGCTCAAATACTTGCACTAGCCGCATCAGAGCACACGGATGTCGTCACCGTACGCATTCCCATGGATGCCTTATCCCTGCATGAGAATATCATGAACGGCCTCGTTGATGGGGAATACCTCGTCGTGAGAGGTAATCCAATCCTTGCAGGGCTGAAGCAAGGCCTGCAGCCTGCCTTCGGCGATATTCATTGGCATACGCAGGAAGCGAGTGGAGCTGATGGCGGCCGTTCCATGCAAGAGGCTTATAGCAGCGCACGGGATGCGTTGAATATGAATTTTGCAGCGCCAAGTGATCATGATCCAGCAGGCGTGGAGTGGGAGCGAACCGTGCAGTTGACGGATTCTTTTAATGAATCCGATGCGTTCGCTACCCTCTATGGCTGGGAGAACTCAACCAATCGCGGACATGAGAATTACTACTTTTTGGAACCTGATCATGCAGCCGTATGCAGGGGAAAAGCGGATTTCCAGCCCAAGGATCTGGCATTAGCAACAAGCCGTTTAGATACGTTCCAGGATTTCATCGCTGTACCTCATCATACGAATAGTACGGCTACGCTCAAAAAGGACGGAATACCAGCCTGGCATCAATATGACTGGATGGCGCCACGTGACTATCGACGATTGGTGGAAATTGTACAAAATCGCGGCAATCAAGAAAAAAATGACTACGCCGACGCTTGGCGGGGGTTGGTTCAGAACCATTACGCTTCTGCGCAAGATGCCTTACAGGATGGCCACAAACTAGGTTTTACCGGAGGAACCGATAACCATGTAGGTTGGCCAGGGCGAGTGATCTATGAGAATCGCAAAAGCGTCATTCTCACAGGCGTCTGGACGGATCGAGTAGAACGGCGCAGCTTGTTTCAAGCACTGTGGAACCGTCACACATGGGCAGTCTGTGATACCAGGGCCATTGTCTGGTACACGATCAATGATGTGCTGATGGGAGGCGAACTTCAACTTGCGGCAGGCTCAGAACTGAACGCTCATCTCCAAATCGAAGCAGAGGCTCCTTTACAATCCATTGAAATCGTTTCAGAAGGGGAAGTCGTGTGGTCATCCTCTTCGACTACAACACACCTTGATATTCAAGTCTCGCTGGAGCGAGTTAGCAGGTCAACCTATTTCTATCTCCGGGCACTGCAGCGTGACGGTGGATTTATGTATGGGAGTCCGATCTTTGTGGAAGTTAAGGCGGAATCAAGTCTGACGAGTGGGTGAGTGCAATGAGCAATATGATCATTGTTATGTCCGATCAGCATAATCCGTTCTATTCATCGGTGTATGGTCATCCCCTAGTTCAAACACCGAATGTGGAACGCCTTGCACGAAAAGGTGTCTTATATACGAACGCGTACTGTCCTTCGCCCTTATGTATGCCGAGCCGCTCAGCGTTTATGTCAGGACAACGTGTACATCAGTTGCAAGCATACTCCAATTGTACGGTGAATGTGCCATCGCATGCAGCCACATACGGGGCGGTACTCCGAGAGCAAGGCATTCATACAACTTACATTGGCAAAACCGATGTTTACGACAAAGGTGAAAATCTAGGCTTTTCTGAGATGCTTTTGTGCAAGGACAGAAAACCGATCGGAGATACTCATTTCCAGCGCAAACCGCTCGCCATCCGACATGGTGCAGCAGAGAAGGCTGATGCCTATGGTGTCAAAGACACGGCGTTCGACCAAGATTCGCAAGTCGTACATGCGGGGATTACGTGGTTACAGGAGAATGCGACTAAGCTAGATCAACCGTGGTGCTTGACCATCAACATCATTAATCCACATCCACCGCACTGGAACACTAGCGAGTTCTGGGAGCTGTATCCAGATGGTGCGGGTCTACCTAAGTTTGATCGTATGCATCAGTCCGAATCTGCGCAGCACCCTTATTCTCGGGATTTACGCGATCATTTTGAGTTTGCTCATTATCGCGAAGATCAAATAAAAGGCTTGCGTAGAGGATATCTCGCTAATATTAGCTTCGTTGATCAGCAACTAGGACTTATCTTGGATGTTCTTCATGCATTGAACCTAGAGGAGTCGACAAACCTTGTCTATACATCAGATCATGGCGAGATGATGGGGAAGTTTGGAATCTGGGGGAAATGTGCGTTGTTTGAGGATTCGGTGAGGGTGCCGTGTTTGGCAGCAGGTCCTGACTTTCCTATGGACACCATTGTGCATACACCTGTAGATCTTCATGATGTGCAGGCAACGATTTTCGCGTCTGTGGGTGCCAAGCGCCCTTCGAATTGGATCGGTACTCCTCTTCAACTAATGGCTAAAGATGACACCAATCGGGTGATTTTCTCCGAATATCACGGTCATGGTACACGTTCTGGCTCCTATCTGATTCGCAAAGGTGATTGGAAGCTCATTTATTGCATGGAGGCGCCGCATCTTATGTTTAATCTGGCTGCTGATCCTCAGGAATTGCTCAATCTGTATACGCATTTTCCAGGAAAAGCGCATGAGCTAGAAGGGGAGTTATTTGGCATTTGCTCACCAGCCCTTGAGAATGAGAAAGCACACCAATTTCAAGAAGCACAGTCTTTCTATTTAGACAACCGTACATAGGGAGGGAATTAAAGTGAAAAAAATCGCAATTATGATGGTTATCACGTTTATCGTTACGTTGATTTTATCTTTGGAGGTATCTGCAACAACGCCAGGCAGGCCAATTATTCAAAACAATACGTTAAAAACGAGCACGGGTGATTTGTTGCGCATCGGTGTCGCTTATTACGGCAAAAGCTATACGAAACCTACTGGTGAGGTCGAGGACCCCAAATATTGGCGTCGCGCAAGTGCTGCTGGCTTGAATGCCATTCGCGTGACCAACTGGGATGAGATGGCTTACTTGGAAGCGGGTCTTGAAACGTGGACGATTGCAGAGAATATGACGCATCTAGACACCATAGTTCAGAATGCCAAGGATGCTGGTATCTATGTGGTCCTAACACCTGGTGATGACCCCGGTTCCTTCAGCAAGCCCTATTTAACCGACTTTTGGAGTGTGGCTGCTGATCGATATAAAGATGACACGAATGTGATTTATGAAATTACCAATGAGCCTGTGGCATGGTCGCCGAATGATTATTCAAATGCGAAAATGGACAATTTGGCAGATATTTATCAAATCATGCGAGCGGCAGCGCCGAATACACCGATTCTGAGTCTTGCTTTTTCTCATGCGAATGAAGATATGACGAGTAAGGTTAATTATTTTGCCAACAAAGCAGGTATTGTTTGGGCGAATAATGTGGACGTCATCTCCTATCACACTTATGGCACGTCGAATATGACAAAGATTAACCAGCTGCGCAATCAACATCCTGTCATTAATACGGAATGGAATTATCCAAAATTCAACGATGGTGCTGTCTCTTTGGAAGGTAATAAATATCAAGGGCAAGCGCATGAAGAAGCCGGTATTAGCTCTATGAATTTCCGTGCGGGTCGAAGTGACGGTCGATTCACCGAGTATTATGACTATGTGAATGATGCCAAATATAAAGGGTATTATTGGATTCCTGGGACGGTTACGACGGATACGTTGGATGATTGGAGCAAGGTGTATGCGTATTCCGCTAATCTTCAGTTTGCATCAGGCAATCCTTCGTATTTCAACGGGGACACGTCACGAGTATCTCGTACAGATACCAATGCGGGGTATATCGTGTACAAAGCGCCGGATATTGGTAAATTCAAAGCCCACATCTATTCCAATGATAGTTTTGCAGGAATCAAATTTTATGTATCCAACAATGGATCAGATTGGGAGAAGCTGACGAGTAAAAAATCGACACCAGTGGGCACCTCGAATGGCTGGCAAGGGGCTAACTTCAGCAGTGATGAGCCCATTCCAAGCGGAACGCAGTATCTGAAAATCGAGATTTCCTCGAATACAGCGAGTCATATCACGCAGATTGCTGACCTGGAATTTACCAATTGGTCTGAAGGATTGAGCGTACAAGATAATTTGAATGCTTGGTCTGTCGCTTATTCTCATACGGCTAATATGCAATTCAATTCAGCCAACGCAGCGTACTTTAATGGCGATGTTTCCCGTGCAGGACGCTCGGACACGAATCCGGGGAATATCGTGTATAAACTTGATAATCTCGGTGGTTTCTACGCGCATATATACTACAAGGATGCATTAAGCGGTCTGAATTTTTATACCTCTGTTGATGGTACGAATTGGACCACTGCGACGACATTGAGTTATGATCCCGAACCGACGGATAATGGCTGGAAATCTATTTATTTTGAAAATGATGGCTCACTCCCAAGCGGTACGAAGTATGTAAAAGTCGAATTGAACTCTACCGTAGGTGCGAATGTGACGCAGCTCGCGGATATGCGCTTCTATGTGAATTATTAGAGAGGACGAAGCGGGATGAGCGAATCATTTATTCATAAGCTGTTGCCAGCCCCGGTAGGTGGTGGCTTCGCAATGGAAGGGTACTGGATTTGGTGCGGCTCAGTCATCCAAGGTGAGGATGGCAGGTATCATATGTTTGCTTCAAGATGGTCGAAGGAAGTGAGCTTTTGGCCCTACTGGGTAACGAACTCAGAAATTGTTAGAGCCGTATCCGATACACCGGAAGGTCCGTTTCACTTCGAAGAAGTTGTGCTCCCTGCGAGGGGAGCCTCCTTCTGGGACGGCATGATGACGCATAATCCAACGATCCATGCCTACAACGGTAAGTTCCTCCTGTACTACACAGGAACGACGTATGAAGGGGAGCGGCCCAATAGCTCTCACCATGAGGTATGGGGAAACACGAAGACCGCAGAAGCTAGACGCAATCAGCGTATCGGATTGGCTGTTGCGTCAAGTGTGTATGGGCCATGGGAGCGACCTGATGCGCCTATTCTTCAACCACGACCTGGGTGCTGGGATGGGTTGATGACGACGAACCCAGCTGCTTGCATACTGCCTAACGGGCAAGTTCAGCTGGCTTATAAATCAACAGCGAATCAGACCGATCGACTGCGGCTGGGGATTGCAAAAGCGGAACGCTACGATCAGCCTTATGAACGCTTGCGGGAAGAACCGATTTTTACGTTTAATGGCCATGAGGATCATATTGAAGACCCGTATTTGTGGTTTCATGACAATGCGTATGAGTTGATTATGAAAGACATGGAAGGCGGCATCTGCGGAGAAAAGCATGCTGGGATTCACGCGACCTCGCAGGATGGTACTCATTGGTCCGTTTCTCGCACACCGCTGGCGTATTCACGAACGATACGCTGGAACGATGGGACGATTACGGAGTTAGGCTCCTTAGAAAGACCCCAGCTGCTGATTCAAAATGGTGTGCCTACGCATTTTTATGCAGCGGCTGCAAATCGTGGAGGTGTCTATGATACCGCCAATCCTGCTGATCACACATGGACAATCGCCATACCGTTGAAGTAGTACTTTGTATTGGTTTTGGCTAAGGAGGAGTTAAATGAGAGCAATACTTGTCATGATGGATACCTTAAATCGCCATTCCCTGACCGCGTACAATCGAGAGACGTGGGTGAAGACGCCGAATATCGAACGTTTTGCCGAGAAAAGTGCTGTATTTACCAATCATTGGTCGGGGTCACTTCCTTGTATGCCTGCAAGACGCGATTTGTTTACAGGCAGATTGAGTTTTCTGGAACGAGGCTGGGGAGGTCTAGAGCCTTTCGATGTGACGTTACAGGAGCAATTTGCTCAGAACGGGATCTTCTCACATATGGTGACAGATCATTATCATTATTTCGCGACTGGCGGGGAGAACTATTGTCAACAGTTTACGACTTGGGACTTCCATCGGGGGCAGGAGTTCGATCCGTGGGTCTCGCGAGTAGAACCACCTGAATATCCAGAGTCGTATCTCGGACGTGTTCATCCACAATTCGAGCGCAATCGTGAGAAGCTGACTAGTGAAGAAGCGTATTCAACGCCGAGAACCATGCAAGCAGCTTGTGAGTGGTTGGATCATAACCATGCAGGGGATGACTTTTTTCTCATGGTAGAACCGTTTGATCCACATGAGCCCTTTGATTGTCCCGATGAATATCTCGCGCTTTACGACGATACGTATGAGGGTCCCCGATATAATTGGCCATATTATGGCATGAATCCCGAGTCTCCTGAAGCTAGTGAGCACTTGCGAAAGCGGTATGCGGCTTCCTTAACGATGGTGGATCATTGGTTCGGCAAGTTGCTGGATAAAATAGATGCCTATGGGATGTGGGAAGACACCTTGATCATCTTGACGACGGATCATGGTTTTCTGCTAGGAGAGCACAACCATCTAGGCAAAAATGTCATGAGCGTCTATAACGAATTGGCTCATTTGCCATTGATGATCCATCTGCCTGGCGGTGCGAGGGCTGGAGAGCGAATCGATGCGCTAACGCAAAATATCGATATGATGCCTACGCTGCTAGAGCATTTCGACATAGCAATTCCTCCCGAGGTTCGCGGTCAATCCCTGTTGACGTTGTTAGATTATCGAACCGAACAGATTCGGGAAGCTGCCTTGTACGGCTATTTTGGCATGGACGTCAATGTGACGGACGGCACTTACACGTATATGCGGACTGCAGCGAGTAAGGAGAATCAACCTTGCCATCTGTATACAGCGATGCCCACGGCATTCCGCAGTTTTGTCAGGCGAACGGACATGAGTGAGGTCGAAGTGGGCAGGTTCCTCGCTCACACGAACTATCCTGTGTTCAAGTTCAGGGTGAAGGGCAGCGGGCCGGAGTTAGGTCATGCACCGCTTACACGGGAAACCCTTCTCTTTGATATTGAGCACGATTATCATCAGCAGAATCCCATTCGTGATCCCGAGCTCGAAGAGAAGATGATGCACTTGATGGTGAAGGCCATGAAGGAAATACAAGCGCCAGAGGAGCAATTCGAACGACTTGGCTTACCAAATGAAGAGGATATTTAGGAGGGCTGGCTATGACGAAGCCGAATTTGCTTGTGATTCAAACCGATCAGCAAAGCTGTTGGACGTTAGGCATTTATGGCGGGCGTGAAATTGAGACACCTTATACGGATTCCATTGGAAAGGACGGGGCTGTGTTTCACCAATTTTTCACCAATTCTGCGTTATGTACACCTTCGAGGGGATGTTTTGTAACAGGACGGTACCCGCATGCAAATGGTGCTTATGCGAATGATTTGCGTCTCGGGCGGGACGAAATCACGTTAGCGCAGCTTTTGACAGAGGAAGGGTATGACACAGGCTATGTTGGGAAATGGCATTTGGACGGTACACCTCGTCCTGGTTGGATGGAGCCGGAGGATGCGATGGGCTTTGCAGATACTCGTTATATGTTTAATCGAGGACATTGGAAGAGCTTGATTGATGTACCTGGGGGAAAGCCGCTTCATAGTATCGATATTGGCGATGCGAAGACGTATACGACCGATTGGCTGACGGATAAAGCGATTGCTTTTATTGAAGAGGAGAGAGAGCGTCCCTTCTATCTCATGCTCAGCATACCAGATCCGCATACCCCATATTCGGTGAGAGCCCCGTATGACACGATGTATGATTTGAATGCGATGGAAGTGCCGGAGACGTTCCATAACAGTGTTCGCCCTGCTGGCATTGGCGGTGGCAAGGTGGATGTGAGAGGCAATTGGAACGAGGGCATGCTAAGAGCGGCGAAAGTGCAATATTGCGGTGAAGTGAAGTGCATCGACGACAATGTTGGGAAGCTACTGCATACGTTAGCTGAACGCGGACTAACTGAGAACACGATTGTGGTGTTTACGTCAGACCATGGAGAATATATGGGTGAGCATGGACTTGTCCATAAAAATAACCTCTACGAGACCGCTTATCGTGTGCCAATGCTGATGCGTTGGCCGGCAAGTATTCCACAAGGGGTGCATGTGGATAAGTTGGTAAGTGTCGTCGATTTCCAGCAAACGATGGCTGGATTAATGGGAGTTGCAGCGAGCGGTCAAGAGCAAGGAAGAGATGCGTCTCCGTTCTTGCGTGGAGAGCATCCAGCATGGAAGGATGAAGTGTTCATTTATCATAATACGCAAGAGAAAATCGGTATTTTTACGAATCTATATGAGCTTGTTTACGTTAAAGAAGGCGATCATATTTTGTTCGATCGTGTGAATGATCCGCTGCAGAAGAACAATGTATTCGGTCAAGAGGCGTATCGTGAGCAGGTGGAGGAGTTGACAGCCGCCATCATTGGTCATTGTGAAGAAGTGGCGAGTCCGGAGCTTGCGTGGTTGCGGGAGCGGTTGATAAACAGATGGATTTTGTCCAGTTAAACTGGGGGATTAAGGTTGCGGTCATCAAAGATTCCAAATAAGGTTCTGCCATAACGTTATTTACTCTACATTCATGTTCTATGAAAAATTAGCGTTACGGAATATCGCTATTTCGATTAAAATGAGCGGAATTCGCCCGTTTATTGAAAATAACGCTGTGTGATAACGTTATTCTCCTGAATTCTCTGCCAATCTAGCAAATAAGATGTTTTCATAACGCTATTTTTACGAACTAGCCTCTGCTCCCAGTCATGTTAATCAAAAAAGCCCTCAACCTGAAGCAAACGCTTCATGCTGGGGGCTTTATGCTAGACTAACTAAACCACCAATACACCGGAATGAACAAAATCGATGTCATGATCCCAGCAGCGCCCATGGCGAAGCCGCTCATACTGCCTTCCTCCTCGGAATCCTTGAGGAGCCGTGCGGTACCAATGCCGTGTGCCGCAGTTCCGACGGCGATGCCGATTGATAGCGCGTCTCGGATACCGAGCCATGACAGCAGCTTGCGGCCAATCATGCTCCCGAACAATCCGGTGAGCACGGTCAGCACAGCTGTTAACTCCGGCAAGCCGCCGAGATGTCGCGATATTTCCAAGGCGATCGGTGAGCTCACCGACTTCGGCAGCATGCTGAGGAGAATTTCGCGGCTTCCGCCGAGCAGTCCTACCAGCATAGCGGCACCAAGGATGCCGGTTAGCGAACCAATGGTCACCGCGATCAAGATGCTGGTGATATGCTTTTTGATCAATCCCGCATGCTTATACAGCGGTACACCTAGCGCAACAGTTGCTGGGCCAAGCAGCACGGTAATCATGTCGGCGCCGACCTTGTAGGCAGCATAGGGGATATGGAAACTAAGCAGGATGCAAATGATGAAGCCTGAACATACAAAAAGCGGATGCAGCCAACGCCACCGCTGATGAATGTACTGAGCGGCCGTGTAGGCTGCGATACTGAGTGCAATGCCGAAGATCGGGTTCATGAGCCAAGCGGAAGTTGTCATTTCATCCCGCCTTCGATGGTCTTTTGCCCGCTGGAACCGATTGGCATGCGTTGACCTTGATCTTCACGCCGTTGCCATTTAGACGTAATAAATCCAGTAACAAGTAGGACAGCTATCGAACTCCCAATGACGCCAACCCCGATGGATAGCCAATTTTGGCCGATCAGAGGGAAGAACGCCATTGTCCCCACAACAAAAGGCAGAAAAAACAGCATCATATGTCCAGTTAGCCAATTGGCCGTCGTTTCCACCCACTCCAGCTTAATGAGCTTCGTAAAGAGTGCGATTGTAAAGAGAATAAGTCCAATAACGTTCCCCGGAAGCGGGACGTGAAAGCTGGTTTGAAGCCAAATACCTATCATGTTAAAAGCAAGTAATATTGCGAGTCCTCGCATAAGGTCCCCCTGTCTGTTAGTCGCAAGTTGTCGATGATGAGCCATCCCCCTACCGTGCAGGAATTCGTATGCTTACCATTGTACCTTCGCCAGGCCGACTTTCCAACTCAATTCCGTAAGAATCACCGAAGTAGAAAACGATGCGATCATGCACATTTTTGATGCCAATATGTGTTTCATCGAGTGTGTCTGATGGTTGAGCTAGTCGATTTCGCAGTTGTAGCAGTTTCATTTCATCCATGCCAACTCCATTATCCTTCACCTGAATGAGTAAGTCATCCCCCGAAATGTGGGAAGATACCTCGAGCAGTCCTGCTTGACTACTCCGTTCCAGTCCATGTACGAAAGCATTTTCGATCAGCGGCTGTAACGAAAAGTGCAGCACTTGCAACGTCTCGCTATTCGCTTCCAGTTGTTCACGATACTGAATTTTTTCCCCGAAACGCAGCTGTTGGATTTTCACATACAGTCGAATGTGGATCAATTCCTCCTGCAGGGTAACCGTTTCCTTGCCAGTTTGAATATGGATGCGGAACAGGCGCCCAAGAATGCCAACCATTTCACCGACATCGCGCTGTCCGCTCATAATGGCCTTCATTTGAATCGTTTCCAAGACATTGGCAAGAAAATGCGGATTAATTTGGCTTTTCAAAGCGCCATATTGCGCGACTTTTTGTTGGGCTTTGGCCATGGAGGAAAATTCAATATAGTTTTGCAGATCTTCTAACATTTTGCGAATCCCTTGGTACAGCACGCCGAACTCGTCTTGCCGATCTGAGCGAATATCGACATCGAAATTACCTAAGCCCACCATTTTTACCTTGCGGCTCAAGAGAATAATCGGTTTCGTCACGCGCGCGGATAGAATGAACATGAAGAGCACGGCAGTTCCTAGGGATAAGAAGGCTAACGCCAAAATAATTTTGATCAAAACCGTCGCTTGCTTCGTCATCTCTTTCTCATCGATGGATTGAATGACCTTCCACCCCGAATAGGGCGAGGTCACGAAGTTAATGAACGAATTGGCACCGGCGAAATAAGCGTAAAAACTGCCATTTTCATCGTGAAGAACCGTTTGAAGTTTCTGAGGATCTAACGTAATGGGAACATTTGCAGTCGCCGGCGTACTTTCGGAGTTGTAAATGCTAGCTCCTTGGCTATCGATAATTGAGAAGTTACGTTTACTGGTCTCCGACAGTGTCAAAATTTCACGTAACGAATCCAAGCGAATATCAATGAGCATAACCCCTAGCGGCTGCTTACTTCCGACCTTATTAATAACCCTCGCAATGGAAATAACAGGATCCTTGGCATTGACACGATGAAAGGGAAAGTGGGTCCCGAACAGTACGATACCGCCTTTACTTTGCTGTGTCTGTAAGTACCAGGCCTCCTTCGTGAAGTCCTTCACATCATAATCCGAACGATTAAAGTTGGCCGAGTAGAAGACACGAGAACCTGCATAAATTTGCACGCTATCCACGTTTTTAATCGTCATTTCAATAGAACTGACAAAGTTCTCGATCGTGTTGCCGTATTGAATAAGTTGATCATTGTTGTTCTCATCCCCGTCCGCGATCCAATGCGCTAATGCGTTCTGCAGCTGTCCATCCATTTGTGCGTTGAGCGTGCCCTTTTCAATACTTTGCAAATATTGGTCAATATTGAAGGACAGGTTGGTGAGAATCAGGTTTGAGGAGCTTTGGTACTCATTTTTAACAGCTTGGATCGAAAAGAAATAAATAATGACCGAGATGATCAATAAGGGGACCGTGATAATCCCAATCATGAGTACGAAAATCTGGTGATTCACATGTTTCATTCGATAGGTTTGCAAGAGCCGCCGCCATGCGTTCAAAGGTTACCACCCCCACTTTTTTCGATAGTCGGTAGGGGTCATATGCGTGATACTGCGGAAGGTTTTGACGAAATGTTTGTAGCTTTTGTACCCGCACATCGTGCATACATCCGTAACCAAGTATTCGGGCTTCTTCAAGCATTCTTGTGCATAATGGATGCGAATTTCGGTCACAAACCGCATGTAATTCTTATCTAGCTTTCTTTTAAAAATACGACTTAAATACGATGGGTTATAGAAGAAACGATCAGCAACCATTTGCAACGTAATATCTTGGTCAATATGCTCTTTAATGTAAGCTTCAATATGTTCAAAAATAAGCACATCCGGGTGATTAGATAGCGTGGACTCATTCCGATATACTTCGCTGACTTGCACCATCCATGCAGCAAGCCAGCTGAAGAGCGCTTCAAGCGTTCGGAAATCATCTACACATGTCAGTTTAAGCAGTTTCTCGCTGTAAACGCCTTCCACCGGAATTCCGTTTCGATGAGCGAATCGAAGGGTGATAGCGATGATTTCTTGGATAAAAGCGAATCCGCGGTCCATCGATGTGTGGGGCAAATGAGTGATTAAATCTTGGGCAAATCGGTGCATGAGCTGCTCAATATCAGTTTTATTTCCAACTTCAAGACTAGAGATCACACGGTTCTTATCCCCTTCATCCAGAAGCAATCGTACATCTTTGGCACGCGCAGGTACCTCACTCACTTCCAACGGAAAGAGGACCTGTTGATTCACTTGAAAATAGCGTTGGTACAGTGCTTGATCCGTTAGTCGGAGCCGTTGCGTTAATTGGGAACTGTCCGTTGTTGATCTGCCAATGGCCATAAATAAGCTGGAGTCATTGGTTGAAAGAGAGAGATTATGAATCTCCTGTAGGTTCTTTTGATCTTCCATGACGGCGATTGCATAGCATTTTGCTCGATCTATATATACGAATAGGTGCATGGGAATACTTGAGCCATACATGGTTTCTAGAGCTGTCTGAATGTTAAGCTCAGCTTTTAGGCGAAACGCTTTTCTTTCATAAGTTGGAGTCGTAGCCATAGGTAGCCAAGTTACAACAAAGGGTTGATACGTAAACGCCATGCTTCCGAAGTCACGCAGATGAAGAGAAATACCTTCCTCCCAAGCGGCATGCTCATCTTCCAAAAGGAATTTAACCAATTGATTGTTCTTAAAGCTAGTGGTTTCTCTGGCCTGTTGTTCCAACTCTGTACGCAGAATCTTGTCGTTACGTCTTTGTTTAAGTGTTGCCATACAGCTTTGAATGGTTGACAAGCTTTCCTCGTATTCCATAGGCTTAAGTAGGAAGGCATGCACGCCGCCAAGACGAATTGCTTTTTGAGCATATTCAAAGTCATTGAATCCAGTCAATATGATAAAGAGGGTATCCGGGAGTGCCGCTCGAATGTGTTCAATCATCTGAAGACCGTCCATCTCTGGCATACGAATATCGGTAATGATTAGGTCGGGTTCCTCGCGTAGCGCAGTGAGCATGCCCTCCCTGCCATTATCAGCTTCAACAATCGTAGTGACACCAAGCTCTGACCAGTCAAAATAGTGCTGTAAACCAGCTCGGATCAGAGGTTCATCCTCGACAATTAGCAGTTTATACATGAAGTTCCCCCAGATTGTTAGGACTTGAAACCGTTCTATTTATAAAGTATACCATTAAAATTATTGAAAAAGAGGCTGTCCTTTGCTAGAAACCGAACAAGTCAGAATACGACCATGAATGTAAAGATACAGGGATTCTTCTTGTTTTCAATATGATTTATGCTTAGCGCAAGGAATGAAACGAAAGCGATTTTATTCCACAAATGATAACGGGGGTGCTCAAATGAGGGCTATGAAAAAAGGGCTTATGACACTGATCGGCGTTGCTCTTGTCGGGTCACAGTTAGTTGCATGTACGAACACATC
This sequence comes from Paenibacillus sp. J31R109, assembly GCF_059692055.1. NCBI lineage: Bacteria > Bacillati > Bacillota > Bacilli > Caryophanales > Paenibacillaceae > Paenibacillus > Paenibacillus sp. J31R109. The sequence goes on from NZ_JCAUAR010000001.1 coordinate 49,141, forward strand.
GACGAATACACCAGCGAACACAGCCACGAGTACGGAGGTCGGTAAGACGACTTCACCAAGTCCGGTGACTGCGAAGCCCGTCGAGATTACGTGGTGGAATTTCCCGAACTTTCAACCGCTTGATGGGGAAGTTGGGAAATATGAGAAGGGGATCATTGCTGCTTTTAACAAGAAACATCCAGAGATTAAAGTTAACCTAGAGATGATTACCTTTGAAGGTGGTCCGCAAAAGCTGAACGTTGCCATTGCTTCGAACTCGGCGCCAGATGTGATCTACGATGCTCCGGGACGTATCATTGACTGGGGGAAGAAGAAGCTTCTCGCTCCGCTGAATGACATCGTGACAGAGGATGTGAAGAAAGATATTACGCCAGCTCTATGGAAGCAATCCATGGTTGGCGATCAGATCTACATGTATCCGATCAACACAGCGCCGTTCATGATGGCTGTAAATAAGAGCGTTTTCGAGAAAATCGGTGCCCTTGATTTGCTTCCGCTAAGCCGTCCTGATCGCACTTGGACAGTGGCTGAATATGAGAAAGCGCTGCAAGCCGTGAAGGATAAAGCGCCGGAAATTATCCCAACTGGCTTCTTTGCTAAAAGCACCGCAGGTGACCAAGGAACACGCGCATACATTGCCAACTTAGGTGTTTCAAGATTTCTAAGCGAGGATAATTCCAAAGTAGCCATCAACACCGACAATGCTGCTAAGGCGCTGGATTGGGTAGTCAAAGCGACGAAGGATAAGCTCAGTGTCGCTGGCTCAGCTTCGCTTGCAGCTGCAGATGTAAATGATTTATTCCTACAGGGGAAATTAGCTTTTACACTCAACTACTCCGCTGTGCTAAAAGCGCAAAACGTACCGAACAAAAAGGTACAATTCGAAGATATTCTCCTGCCGTTCCCTACGATGGACGGATCCAAGCCAAAGCTTGAGCCGTATTTGGGTGGTATGGCGGTGTTCAATAATGGGAATGCCGACAAGATTGCAGCTTCCAAAAAACTTATCGACTTCATTGCAAACGATCCTGAATACGCCAAGAAGAACTTGATTCAAACAGGTGGACTCTCTGTTCGTACGTCCATTACTGGTCTCTATAACGATCCCGAATACAAATACGCAGAAATCGCGCGTGAATTCATTACCGATGCACCAACAATCGCTGATGGTTATGCAGAAATTCGTACTTTCTGGTTCCCAGAGCTGCAACGTGCACTAACTGGCGGAGCAACAGGGAAAGAAGCGCTCGACGCCTTTGCTGTGAAAGCGAACGAGGCCATTGCCAAAGCTAAAAAAGATCAAGCAGCTACCAAATAAACGAGAGGCATGTCCTCTGGGAGTAGAGTGCGTGAGTGCTCTACTCTTTTTAAACTCACATGAGAAGGGGAGGGAAGCATCATGGAGGTAACGGTTCGTAAACCGAAGGGATACATACGTCGAGACTGGCTTATGAGCTATCTATTCTTACTGCCTGCACTAGGATTCTTTCTACTATTTGTTGCATATCCGATGTTAAAAGGGATATATATTAGCTTTTTTGATTACTCCTTGCGTACATTTTCTTTTATTGGATTCGATAATTATGTGTCACTCATTCATAACGAAACTTTTCTAAAATCGATGCGAAACACCTTGCTGCTTGTTGTCATTACGGTTCCTATCGTCATCATTTTTTCGCTTTTCGTAGCCGTATCCATCTATAAGAAAAAGGAATTTGCACGCTCTTTCTTCAGAGGTGTCTTCTATTTACCAGCTGTATCTTCCGTTGTAAGTATCACGGTTGTTTGGGGCTGGATTTACCATCCGAATTACGGGATTCTCAATTATTTGGGCAGTTTAATCGGTCTTGATCCGGTTTCTTGGCTGGGTGACCAGCGAACAGCATTACTAGCGATTATCGCTGTGCTTATCACAACTTCTGTCGGCCAGCCGATCATCTTGTATGTAGCATCCCTAGGTAACATCCCAACTTCGTATATTGAAGCAGCAGAGATTGACCGAGCGACGCCTTGGCAAATTTTTATCAAAATTATCTGGCCCATGCTCATGCCAACCAATCTGTATATTATCGTCATCACGACGATTAATACGTTCCAGTGTTTTGCTTTAATCCAGTTACTTACATCGGGTGGACCTGTTTATAGTACGTCAACGGTGATGTACGGTGTGTACGAGCAAGCTTTCGTACTTGGTCATTTCGGCAGCGCATCAGCTATGGGTGTCTTTTTGGCAATCATTATCGGCATTATTTCACTCATTCAATTCAAATTTTTTGGCAGCGATGTTGAGTACTAGGAGGGGACATCATGAGTTCATACGCTAGTCAAAGGGTATTTAAAGGCTTTTCTACCTTGTTATTGATCCTTTCTACGTTGTTTTTTATTTTTCCATTTTACTGGATTGTGACCGGTGCTTTTAAAATACAAACCGTTGCCACTCAGATTCCGCCTGAATGGTTTCCACTAAAGCCAACCTTGCAGAATTGGACGGATTTGTTCAAAAACCCCGTGTGGCGCTGGACATTTAACAGCTTTGTCATCGCTTTGCTCGAAATGTTCGCGATATGTCTCGTCTCTGCTTCTGCAGGTTATGTGTTGGCGAAAAAGGTATTCCCTGGCCGTGTATTCATCTTTACGATGTTCATAGCTGCCATGGCGTTGCCTAAACAAGTGATTCTAGTCCCGCTGTTCACGATGTTAGCTGACTTTGGTTGGGTCAATACGTATCATGGCCTCATACTCCCGGCAATCGGTTGGCCATTCGGCGTCTTCCTGATGAAACAATTTTCACAGACGATCCCCGGTGAATTAATTGAAGCTGCTAAGATCGACGGTTGCTCGGAGTTTCGACTATTCGGAACGATCATCCTGCCGCTCTTGAAACCTGCTTTAGGAGCGTTAGCTATCTTTACCTTTATCGCATCTTGGAATGACTATTTCAGTCAGCTAATTATGACGAGATCCACGTCAATGATGACTTTGCCACTTGGTGTGGCGACGATGCAGGGCGAATTTACAACCAATTACGGAATTATGATGGCAGGAGCGGCACTCGCGTCTGTTCCCATGATTGCGATCTTTCTCGTGTTCCAAAAAGCCTTTACACAGGGCATTACGATGGGCGCTGTAAAAGGATAACGAGACTAATCATCAGGAAATTAAACACTCGGAGGCTATCTACCTATGAAAACTTATGACTTAGACGCATTTCGGGGCATCATCATTGCCCTCTATTCCAGTTATGACGAACACGGCGAAATCAACACGAAAGCGGTGCGCGAAATCGCCCGTCTCTATGCAAGCGTTGGTGTAAAAGGGTTATACGTTGGCGGCAGTTCAGGCGAAGGGATGCTGCAGTCTGTGGAAGAACGCAAGCTTGTTCTTGCTGCAGTTATGGCAGAAGTCGGCGATGAGTTGACGATCATTGCTCATGTTGGTGCGCCAGCTACACGAGATAGTGTTGAGCTTGCAAAGCATGCTGCGGAAGTTGGCGCACACGCCGTATCGGCGGTGCCAGCCATTTATTATCGCTTATCCCCGCAAAGCGTGGAAAGCCATTGGCAAGCGATTATTGATAGCACATCATTGCCTTTTATTATTTATCATATTCCGCAAACGACCGGCTTCAACTTATCTAAGCAGCTGTTGACCACGATGGCGGCACAAGACAAAGTCATTGGCGTGAAAATATCCGCAGAAAGTACGTTTGAACTGCAACAATTTAAAGCAGCTGGAGGCCGTGATTTTCTTGTTCTCAATGGTCCTGATGAGCAGTATTTGGCAGGGAGAAGCATTGGCGCAGATGGCGGAATTGGTGGAACGTATGGCGTGATGCCGGAGCTTTTTCTGAAAATAGAGCGATGCTATGTGCAAGGGGATCTGGCTGAAGCACAGCGTTGGCAGTTCATCGTCAATGAACTGATTGTTGAATTGTTATCGTTCCCATCCCTATACGGGGCATGCAAAGCGATTTTGAAATTGCGAGGCTTTGATCTAGGGGAGCCGAGAATGCCGTTGTTGCCAGTGGTGACGGAGGCAGATCATGCGCGAATTGAGCAATTGAATGCGAGAATACTGTCTTATATCGAGCAGGCGAACGCCTGAAGAGAGGGGGGATTCGGATGAAGCGCAGTGATATTTTTCCTGTGAGTGGTCTGATCGTTTCCTGCCAGGCGCTGGAAGATGAACCTCTGTATGGTGGAGACACGATGGCGAAGATGGCGAGAGCCGCTGTTCAATCCGGGGCTATTGGCATTCGGACGAATGGGATTTCGGATATTTTGATGATAAAAAATGAAGTGAATGTCCCTGTGATTGGTCTTATAAAGAGAGTGATTCAAGGCTCGGAGGTGTTTATTACACCGACTTTGGAGGAAGTAAAAGCGATTGTGATGGCGGGGGCTGACGTCGTGGCGTTGGATGTCACGGACCGGGAGGGGCGATTGGAAGCGGTGAAGCCGCTTATTGCTTGGGCGCAGGCGATGGGCACTGCGGTTATGGCGGATATTTCTACCTTCGAAGAAGGGTTGGCAGCTGAAGCGCTTGGCGTTGATTTCATCGGGACGACACTTTCGGGGTATACGTCTTACAGCACACAGCAGGAAGGGCCTGACTTCGCGCTACTTCGTGCGCTGAGTGATAGCGTTAAGGTACCCGTCATTGCGGAAGGTCGGATCTGGACACCCGAGGAAGCTGTGAAAGCCATGGCATGCGGAGTGTCGCATGTGGTGGTAGGGAGTGCGATCACACGACCGCAGTTGATTACGGAGCGGTATGTCAAAGCGTTGCGTCAGCCAGTCTAGGGGGATTGTTATGAAAACGTATGTAGGAAATCCCTCTGCGTCTTATGCCATCGGCGTTGATATTGGCGGCACCAAAATCAATGCTGGCCTCGTGAGTGCGCAAGGTGAAGTGATCCATTCCGTCAGCGTAACGACATTGGCTGGGGAAGCGGATACGGTAGATCGTATTTTACTTGCAATTGGAAAAATTATGGAAGAAATACCTTCCGCTCAGCGTGAGCTCAGTTTGAGGGGGATTGGCGTAGGGAGTGCAGGCCAAATCGAGTGGGATACGGGCACGGTTCGTTCTGCATCCGAGCTGATTCCTGGCTATGCAGGTACGCCGCTCAAAAGCATCCTGCAAGCTCATTATGGGCTGCCTGTTATCGTCGATAACGATGTGAATGTGCTAGCCCTAACGGAGAAATATGTGGGAGCTGGGCAAGGTGTAGATCATTTTCTATGCCTTGCATTAGGCACAGGCGTAGGTGGCGCACTCGTCGTGGAGGGGCGACTTGTTCACGGTGCATGGGGCGGAGGAGGAGAACTCGGCCACATGTCCGTTGATTTTGGCGGTATCCCCTGCGTGTGCGGCGGAATCGGCTGCTTGGAGCAGTACGCGTCAGGAACTTCCATTGCGAAGCGAATGCGCGACAAGCTTGCCACTCTTGGCTTAGCGGAGGAAATGGTAGACTCCCGTGAAGTATTTGCCCGCTGGCAGCTCGGTGATCCTGTGGCGACAGAGCTGATGAATGAAACCTTGGCGGCGCTTAGCGCAGCCATTGCTTCTTTGATTCATATGTGTAATCCTTCGTTGATCGTTATTGGCGGCGGTGTTTCGGAAGCGGGAGAGCGATTGTTTGTGGAGTTAAGGCAAGAGGTATCGCGTAGAGTAATGCCTGCGATGTGGGAAGGTGTTCGGATTGTGCCGGCCTACCAGGGCAATTCGAGCGGTATGATCGGGGCTGCGTTGCAGTTGTGGGAATGATGGTAGGGCAGGAAAGAGTCTCGCTGGTGAAGCGAGGCTTTTTTGTTGTTCTGAAGCGATACAGATGGCATATTGTGTTAGTTAAAATAATAATTGATGTTATATATCTTGACATTAACTATAGTGGTGCTTAATATAAGGACTTAAATAAGTTCGGAATAGGGAGAGGTGAGGAGATGATGAATACTTTTGAGAAGGAATCGACCCAAAGTTATATCCCTTTGCAGCCAGAAATGGCGTGGTGTAACGCAGGTTATCAAGAATATAAAGCACCTGGCGACGCTCATCATACCCCTGCACTTTTTTATCAATTTCGCTCCAAAGATATCGATTCGCCAGAGTTTGTAGCCATTCCTGACGGTCATGTGGACATGTTATTTTGCTGTGACGCTAGTCAGCCTGACATCCAAGTATATGGATCTGTGCTCTTCAGACACACGATTTTACTGAAAAGAAATACCGACTACTTTGGTGTTCGGTTCCTTTCTCTTCATATGACTGGTAAATCAAACATTGAGATGAAAGACTTGATAAGTCACTCTTGTAGCTTATTAGACTTTATCAAAATGAGTCCAAGAAGCATCGAACCTATTTATACAGCGGCAACGTTTACTGAAAAGATACGCTTCTTTCAGGAAATACTCGGTGAAGTGCTAACTATTCAGCAGGATTCACGACTCATACGTTTTGCTTTAAATCAAATGATCATATCCAAAGGGAATATGAGTGTAAAGGATCTGGCGAGCGAAACTGCTTATTCAGAGCGTTATCTTCGTAAGCAATTTGAGCATTTTGTCGGCTTATCCCCAAAAGTGTTTGGCCAAATTACTAGATTCCAGCACGCATTGAATGGGTTAATGACTGTGCCACAAGCCTCTGCGATTTGGGAAACCATTTCGGAACATGCTGATTATTATGATCAAGCTCATTTTATTAATGAGTTCAAGAAGTTCTATCAAGAAACGCCACATGCATGGATGAAGCTTCACTCCTCTCATATTAGTAACTTTTCCAATATAGATGTCACATAAACTAACATAAGGACCGTTTTTTCCAATATTTCCACAATCCCTTCTAGTATACTAACGTCATCAAGATGAACTAAACGCTAGAACAGAAGGGGACTACACGGATGAAAATGATGAACTCTTTGAAAAAGACGGTAATTCTGGGCACGATGTTAACAATGGCAATCACGCCATTGGCGCCATTTGGTTCGCATCAAGCTTATGCACATGGCGGCAGCTTTGAAGATGAATACATGGCATTACGACCAACACTTGAGGAATTTGGAGCTGCGGTGTACTGGGATGAAACATCAAAGACAATTCAAGTCGTGAAGGATGGTAAAGTTGCTCAACTTCATCTAGATAGTGCCAGTGTCAACGTGAACGGTACGCTTCGAACACTTGCAGGGCCTGTTGTGATGAGGAATGGTATCACGTATGTATATCATGATTTTATCAATGAGATCTTCCAATCTGATGTAGTCTCAAGTGTCCAAATTTCAAAAGATACGAACCCACTTAATCCGTTAAGCGCTGGAGAGATTGAGAAGGCTGTCAGCATTGTCAAAGAATCTGAAAACTATAAAGAGACGATTCTTTTTACAGAAATCTCTCTGAAACCCCCTGCGAAAAGCGATGTGTGGAACTATGTCCTAACTGGAGAAAGGAGTAAAGTTCTTCCTAGAGTGGCTGAATTCGTAGCATTAGAAGGTAAACATGTTATTGAAGGTGAAGTAAATCTCGCCGATGGCAAGCTGACCAAATGGGAAACAAAGGAAGGCGCTCATGGCATGGTTACACTGGACGATATGATAACAGTTCAAAGTGTGATTGAAGGGGATGCTGCGTATGCCAAGGCTATTGCGAAGCGTGGTATTTCGGATAGTAAGAAAGTTGTAACGACACCTTTGACGGTTGGTTATTTTGGGGGCGAGGATGATCTGATTGAAGATGCCCGTCTATTGAAAGTAGTGTCTTATCTGGATACAGGAGATGGGAACTTCTGGGCACACCCGATTGAAAATCTTGTTGCCGTTGTCGATTTGGAAAAGAAACAAATTATTAAAATCGAGGATAACGGGGTCATTCCTGTTCCGATGCAAGCGAATCCCTATGATGGTCGTAATTTTGCGGATAAACTAGCACAGAAGCCTCTTTCAATTGAAGAAACAGCGGGTGAAAATTACAATTTAACAGGTAATATGATTTCTTGGGGGAACTGGGATTTCCATTTGCGATTGGATAGTCGTGTGGGACCTATTCTTTCGACAATGACGTATAACGATCAGGGAGAGAAGCGGAAGATTATGTACGAAGGCTCGCTCGGCGGTATGGTCGTACCTTATGGGGATCCGGATATTGGTTGGTACTTTAAAACGTATTTTGATTCTGGAGAGTATGGTATGGGGACGCTGACTTCTTCTCTGGTCAAAGGGAAAGATGTTCCGGACAACGCGGTGTTGCTAGATGCTGTTACGGCCGATACACAAGGGAATCCTCGTACGATACCGAATGCGATGGCTATTTTCGAACAATATGCAGGTCCTGAATATCGGCATGATACGATGTCCCCGCAAGGTACTGATAGTAAAGAGCGTAGAGAATTAGTCGTGCGCTGGATCTCTACCGTGGGTAATTATGATTATATTTTTGACTGGGTGCTGCAACCAAATGGTACGATCAAAATCGATGTAGGGGCCTCTGGGATTGAAGCGGTAAAAGGTGTCGTAACCAGCAATATGCACGATGCAACGGCAGTAGAGGATACGAAATATGGCACATTGATTGATAAAAATATTGTTGGCACCACACATCAGCATATTTATAATTTTAGACTCGATATGGATGTGGATGGAGAGGGCAATTCTTTTACGGAGATTGATCCGAAAGTCGCTGAGAATATGGATGGCGGGCCGCGTAAAAGTGTAATCATTACAGAGCATAAATCGATAAAAACGGAACAAGAAGCTACACAGAAATTCGATCCATCTACAATCCGAATTCTAAGTAACCCGAATAAAGAAAATAAAGTAGGTAATCCGGTCTCTTATCAAATCATTCCTTTTGCTGGTGGTACGCATCCAATTGCCAAGGGAGCACTATTCAGTGCGGATGATTGGCTGTTCCAACGTGCGGGCTTTATGGATAAGCAAATTTGGGTAACGACTTACCATCCGGATGAACGTTATCCTGAAGGCAAATATCCAAATCGCACTGCGAAGGATACAGGTTTAGGACAATTTACAGCTGACAATGCCTCGATTGAGAACACGGATAACGTGGTGTGGATCACGACAGGTGCTACACACGTGGCTCGTGCGGAAGAGTGGCCAATAATGCCAACGGAGTGGGTACACGCGATGTTGAAACCGTGGAACTTCTTCGATAATACACCAACGTTGAATCTGCCATAAAATAGTTTATTTAGGTAATCAATCATTAGGCAGGTTATAGCAAGACAAGAAGCTGTTCGCGCGTAGGAGTTAGTTACGCTGAGAACAGCTTCTTTGTTATTCTCCTCGCCAGTTGCCATGCCGATAGTCGGATGGTGTGGTGCCGGTTGAAGATTTGAACAAGCGAGCAAAGTGAAATGAGTTTTTGAAGCCGCAGCGCAAAGCGATTTCGCCAATGGATAAGCCTGTTTGTGTTAATAATTCGTTGGCACGCAGAATGCGATAGTTCCATACGAATTTGATCGGAGTGATCTCTTCGTGCTTACGGAATAACCGAACGAGATGTTCAGGAGAAAGTCCGACTGCATCGGCAATGCCTTCCAGCGAAAGATGGTCATGGAAATGCTGTTCGATATATTTCTTCGCGTGTAGTACCGAAGGATGTGTAAGTTGCATATGGTTGCTAGTTGTTTCAGCAATAAATAACTGAAGGGCTGCTAATCCTAAGCTGCATAGCGTATCTGAGCCTGCGTCATAGCGTAATCGTAAGGATATCAGAATATCAGTTAAACGATTCATTTCCTCACTTATGGATTGTGTAGCTGGTAATTGCTCCAACTGCTGACGCTGATGGACCGAGAGCTCATCTACATGGACGGCAATCCAGCGATGCCAGGTTTCATGTTCCTTAGAGAAAGTGAAGTGTTCATGGTGGCCTGGCGTTAAAAGGATGACTTGACCAGGCTGGACGACATGAGGAACTTCATCAATGTACACCGTCATTGAGCCAGTATGCAGCAAGACGAGCTGAAGATCCGTTTGTATACGGGGGCCAAAGCGGCTCCCTGGCGGGTACACGACAGTTCCGCCAAACGCAGACTTGACTTTAGGTATAAGAATAACGGGTTCTGAAATCATAGAAGGGTCCTTTTCAATTCATATCGATATCAATTACAGATATATTTCAATCAATCACAGCCATGTTCGAAATGCGAGTTCGTCTGTATGCTAAGTATATAGCTGGAGCTTACAATTTGAAAGGGGAAATGGATGTGCAAAGTCAGGTTAAGGAACGATTGACACCTATCGGTGAAGAGGAATTAGCATTTTTTCATGAGCATGGGTATTATTTGTTGAAAAAAGGTTGCAGTGCAGATCTAGTTGATGCCTTTAATGGACATATTCACACGATCCGATCAGCGGATGAGATTGCCGAGTGGGCGCTCCCCAAAAAAGGCGGTCAAGAAATCTCAGAAAAGGACCGCTTTTCTGTGCGATTATTTAATCCACATAAGCAAGACGGCTTCTCACAGCAAATTATGAAGCTCCCGGTTATACGAGGTGCTCTCGCTCAAATGATGGGTGAAGAGGCTGTATGTGTGCAAAGTATGTACTTCTACAAGGAACCAGGTTCACCGGGACAAGCGCCTCATCAGGACTATTACTATATTAAAGATGACCCGAAGTCCATGATCGCGGCTTGGATCGCTTTGGAGGATGTCGTGGATGAAGAAAACGGCTGTTTGTGGGTCATTCCAGGCACGCACAAGCTGGGTTTACTGCCACATGGGAAAGTAACGAATCTGGAGGAGCATGAGAGCTGGACAGATGAAACCGAAGGTGTTGATTTGAATCAAGAGATTCCAGTTGTCATGGAAAAAGGGGACATTCTATTTTTCCATGAGCTGCTCATTCATTCGTCCTACAAAAATCGCAGCAAAGACCGCTGGCGCCGTTCGTATGTGTGTCATTATATTCGTAATGATTCCGTTGTTCTGTTCCGGGAAGAGCTCCGCGTTAAATATCCGCTATACTAAATGAAAAAGCAGTATCTTCAAGAGGTTAGCCCTCATGGAGATGCTGCTTTTTTTCAACGCTTCGTTCTATGATTCGCAATGAACAGTAACCCGAAGGAGATTAATATTATGGCTCCTGCCCAGTACCAGGCAAGTGTTTGATTTCCAGATTCCACAGCGATGTAAATAGCCGTTGGCAAGGTCTGTGTCTTATGCGGGATGTTCCCCGCGATCATGAGCGTTGCTCCGAATTCGCCAAGCCCTCTGGCGAAGCCAAGGATGTACGCGGCGATGATGGAGCGCCATGCTAAAGGCAACGTAATATACCAAAGGACCTGCCACTCGCCAGCTCCGATGGATCTTGCTGCGTCCTCTAGGTCTTTGCTGACCATGGAGAAGCCAGTTTTCATCGATTGGTACACGAGAGGGAAGGCCACCACGACCGAAGCGATCACAGCGGCGCCCCATGTGAAAATGATGGATTGATGGAACAGATAGTCCATTAGGTGCCCGATCCAACTCCTTTTGCCTAGAAGCATGAGCAAAATGAAGCCGACGACGGTCGGAGGCAGCACCAAAGGCAAGAGAAAAGTAGTCTCGACGACGATTTTCCCGGGGAAGTTCCGACGTGTCATTTTCCAAGCAGCTAAACCACCGAAGATAAGAACGAACACGCTGGATACAATGGCAACTTTTAACGATAAAAGGATCGGATCAAGAAATTCAGTCCAGTTGATCTGTTCCATGCTTATTTAGGAACCGAGAAACCGAATTTAACGAATACATCTTGTGCTTCTTTGCTTTGCAGATAGGTGAAAAAGTCGGACGTTTCTTTGCTATGTTTGGTTGCTTTTACGATGCCGGCAGGGTATTCAATCGGTGTGTATGTTTTTGGATCCACGCAGAAAGCAACTTTTACACTTTTGGAAGTGAGTGCATCCGTTTTATATACAAAACCAGCTTCTGCATTGCCTGATTCTACGTATGTAAGGACTTGGCGTACATCTTTGCCTTGCACGATTTTTGCTTGCAGGGAGTCCCAAAGCTTCACATTCGTTAACGCTTCTTTCGCATAGCTGCCAGCTGGGACAGTTGCAGGCTCACCAACCGCTAAATGTTTGATGCTATCGCTGGAGAGATCCTCTGATTTCGTAACGACTACTTTGCCATCCGCAGGAACGACAGCAACGAGTTCATTGATTAACAAGTTTTTTTGCTGTGCAGTATCGATCAATTGTTTGTCTACCAGAGTCTTCATATTTTTAGTTGCTGCCGAGAAGAATAGATCCGCAGGAGCACCTTGTTCGATTTGTTGTTGCAAGGCGCCTGAAGCACCGAAGTTGAAGTTAAGTTTGATTTGTTTGTTTTTGGTTTCGTAGTTCGTTTGAATTTCTTTCAATGCATCGGTTAAGCTGGCTGCGGCAGAAATCGTTAATTCTACTTTCTCCGTAGGTACTGGCGTTGCAGTTGGTGCTGTGCTCACTGCTGGTTGCGCTTTTTCACTTGAGCATCCCGTGATGATCATCGTTGCAATTGCGAAACATGATAAAACCACACTAAACTTCTTTGAAATTAACATAATTCACCCTCCGATAACGATTAATCTATCTATTTAGATATAAATGACGATATCTAATTATGTTTAATTATATATAACCATATTTAATACGTCTATATCAGGATTGAAATACACCTTATATCCGCTTATGATAGGAAAGAATGGTTTCGAAAGATACCTAATGGAGGTTCCTATGACAACAGACGTTTCCTATACAACGGAAGAAATAGCTAAACTTTTGAAAATCTCCAAATTAACCGTCTACGATCTGATTAAAAAAGGGGATCTAGCCGCCTACCGTGTCGGTAAGCAGATGCGTGTAGATGCAGCGGATCTTGAAGCCTATAAAACGCGTGCCAAAGGTGGCAAGGCTCCCGTTGTTTACCACGAAGCATCTGAGTCTAATGCTCAGCAAGCGGTGTATGCCGGGCAGTCGCCCAAACAGTCCATTGTCATTACTGGACAAGATGTAAGCTTGGACATTCTGGCCAAACATATTGAAAGACAAATCGTCCCCTACAGACCGCTTCGTGCCTATGTCGGAAGTCTGGACAGTCTGATCGCCATGTACAAGGGCGAATCGGATATTGTGAGTACGCATCTGCTCGATGGGGATACAGGAGAATATAATTTGCCCTATATACGGAAATTGCTGATTGGTTCTTCCTATGTGGTTGTGAATCTGGTCTCGCGTTCGGCGGGGTTATTCGTTCAAGAAGGCAATCCGAAGCAACTCCATGGCTGGGCAGATCTTAAAAGAACCGATCTTCGCATGGTGAACCGTGAAAAAGGATCTGGAGCACGCGTTCTTCTTGATGAGCAGCTCCGTCTTCAAGGTATCTCACCGCAGTTGCTCCGCGGTTATGAGCACGAAGAATCGAATCATATGGGCGTTGCAGGTAAGGTTGCGATCGGCGAGGTGGACTTCGGTATTGGTATCGAAAAAGCTGCATCGATGGTTGGCGGCGTTGATTTCATCCCGCTTATTCAGGAACGTTATGATCTTGTGATGTTAAAAAAGCCAGAAAACCTCGCTTGGATCGATCGGGTTCTGCGCATTTTACAATCGGAAGCTTTTCAGAATGAATTACGTCCTATCCGCGGCTATGACCTATCATTGACAGGACGAGTGTTATACGAGACGTAGGATTGTAAACGTATATAGAACGTTAATCATGGCTGTCCTTTCGTAGAAGAATCTACATAGGGACAGTCTCTTTGTATTTATTTACAAATAGTTGCGAAAAAGGAGTATCAACCCATTGGAAAACCTTGGTATAATGGATGGGATTCTTTTCAGACAATCGTAAAACAGAAGGAGAGAGTGCTTTGTCGTTAATTGAGGTTAAACATTTACGTAAAACGTTCGAAACCGACGTGAGACGTACGGGGCGATTTGCAACGATAAGGAGCTTAATCAAGCCCGAGAAGCGCGAGATGGTCGCGGTGGAGGATATTTCTTTTTCTATTGAAAAGGGGGAAAGCGTTGCCTACTTAGGGCCGAATGGCGCGGGCAAATCGACCACGATCAAAATGCTGACAGGTATCCTCGAGCCAAGTGGAGGCACCATTGAGGTAGCGGGGTTGGTCCCGCACAAAAGTCGCAAGCAAAGTTCCTATCAGATTGGTGTCGTATTCGGACAACGGAGTCAGTTACTATTCGATCTTCCTGTAAAGGATTCCTTTGATCTGCTCCGCTATATGTACAGTATCTCCTGGGACAATTATCACAGGAATTTACGTGAGTTTGCTGAGGTTTTGGAAGTGGAACATTTATTAAATCGTCCAGTGAGAACGCTTTCACTTGGGCAGCGGATGCGATGTGAAATCCTCGCTTCTTTATTGCACGAGCCGGATATTCTCTTCTTGGATGAGCCAACGATCGGGCTTGATGTTGTCGCGAAGGAGCGCATTCGTGCTTTTATTCAGAAGATTAATCAAGAAAAAGGAGTAACGCTGCTGCTCACGACACATGACATGCATGATATCGAGCGGTTATGTCATCGGACGATGATTATTGATAAAGGCCGCTTAATCTATGATGGCACCCTGCAACATATTCGTGATCATTATGCGACGGAGCGGCAAATCAAAGCAACGTTCGAAGAGACATGGCTCGCTGAAGCAGCAGCCTTGTTGTTCAAGGGCTATGAGGTCATCACTCAAGTGGAAGAACGGATGCTCAAAATCTCTTATGATCAGCATCAAATCGATACGTCTACTTTGCTTAAACATTTATTAGAGAAGACACAACCGCGGGACCTTACGATGCAAGATGAGAACATCGATGCCTTAATATCTCGGATTTATCGCGAGGGAATTTCCGGTCCATCACTTGGGTCTCATCCTAAGTCGGAAGGTGTGGTCATTCGCTAATGGATACCTTGAGACGGCTTGGCGGCATGTCCCGCATTGCGGTTCGACAACGGATGCAGTTTCGATTTGATTTTATCATGACACTGGTGTCAACGCTGATGTTCTGCGTCCTTTATTACATGCTTTGGAAAGCGATTTATACCTACGGTACAGGGCAAGTGTTACCTTGGGAGCAATTGATTACTTATATTATGGTTGGGCAGACGATTAACTTCGCACGGTGGTCACCCGCGGAGCGAGCTCCTACGTATGCGATGGCATTACGCGTTCGTTCGGGGGACATCGCACTTGATCTTATTCGACCGGTGGATTTCCAAGTTCAGCGATTTGTAGAAGCTGCAGGCTTTTTTATCGTTGAAATGGTGTGGGTCAATATACCTGCTTTACTCTTATTAATCTTCGGTCTTGGGATATTATCACCACCGAGCTTGGGGGCAGGGGTTGGCTTTGTGCTAAGTCTTTTCATAGGCTTCTTAGTGGCATTTAGTATTAATTCCATTATTATGATGATTTCGTTTATGACCACGAATACGTTCGGCGTACAGCTGGCGAAGCGGGCCATTATGGATATTTTCGCAGGTACGTTGATCCCATTCGATTTCTTTCCAAGTGGTCTGCAGACGGTCCTTACCTATTTACCTTTTCAAGCTATGGCCTATATTCCACTTTCGATTTATACAGGCAGATTGACGGGGATACATATTGGCTATGCACTGTTGGAGCAGCTTGCGTGGGCACTAGTAATGATTGTGATTAGTCGATTATTGTGGATGAAAGCGGCGAAACGACTCGCAATAAACGGGGGGTGAAAGGATGCTTGCACCGAAGAGAAGCTGGATACAGCAAGTAGTGTATCTCATTGGCATGTATGGTCAATTTTTAAAAGTGTACGTCAAAACGTTGGTTGAATATAGGGCGGATACACTCATCGCGGTCATTGCGGGGATTGTTGCACAGGGGAGCACATTGATTTTTTTGACGGTGATATTCCATCGAATTCCGACGCTGGCAGGGTGGGACTTTCATGAATTAGTCTTTATGTTCGGACTTGCCGCAACGGGGCGAGCGCTGAATCAGACCTTCTTTAACGCGCCATTCCTGTTAACAGGATACATTCGGAACGGACGCATGGATATGATGATGGTGAGGCCAGTAGGCGTGCTTTTTCAAGCGATAGGGTATTCGCAAGAGTTGAATGGCGTCGGTCAACTAATCACAGGGTTTGCGATAATGGGATATGCGGCTTCGCACCTGGATATGGCGTGGACATTCTGGAGCGTTCTTTACGTATGGATTGCTTTGCTATGCAGCGCGTTCATACAATTCTCAATCTTGCTGACCATCAGTGTACTTACCTTCTGGATTCAAGAGGTACGCTCACTGATCTATCCAATCACATGGCTTTATGATTTTACAAGATATCCTTTGCAAATTTTTCATCCGCTGCTTCGTGGACTGTTAACTTACATCATTCCGTATTCATTAGCCAGCTTTTATCCGGCCGCTTACTTATTGCGACCAGAGCAATACGGCTGGGCCGTTTGGGGCGTTCCAGCCGCTGCTATGGGGATCGTGATGATGGCCTATTTTATATGGTCACAGGGGTTAAAGCGTTATTCGAGTGTTGCGGGATAAATTGTTCGTTGCGACTACAGTCAATATACATCGGATACACGGTTTCCTGAGTGGGAAGGGCTACCTTGGTGAGCACTTTTGGAACCGTTGGGGTCAGGGGTTCTTGTAGGTTCGCAGCAGTCTGTCTGAGGCGTTTACTCTTCTCGAAAACATCGATGACGAGATAATACATAATACATAGCACGATAAAACCCAATCCGCAGATTTGTAAGTTTTGCATCCTAGTACGCCTCCTATGAATCATTTTTCATAGATTAACGCACTTTGATTGCAATGTCGCTCGAAAATCGGTGTCGTTTTGTGACATTTTGTCAAGGAGCTTCTAAATGTGCTCGTTTTTCTTGACAATATAAGTGAGAACCATTATCATTCGATGTAGTAAGTAAATGAAAATGATTATCAATCGCTGACGAGAATGAACGACATCATGAGGGGGCTAGTCGAGATGAATCATAGCGAGAACGGTATTGGCGTCGGGACCTTGCAGGTCATAGCAGATTATCAATTAGAGCGCTGGCTGCATACCCTCACTCATGAGGATCGTGGTACGGATTCCGAAGATCTGAATTGGCAGCAGCTAACGCAATACGCGGCTTATCATGCCATTAACGCCTGGTACACCATGCCCGTAGCAGCTCGAACGCATCGTGTGCTAACGCAGGAGTTCGAAAAGAAATGGACGAATAAAGTCCAAAAATTCGGCTCAGATACCTTTTATAGCACAGTTAAGCATAATGTCATTGAGCAGTTGTATGGCATTCTGTCAGGTGAGGGCCGGATGGAATGGCCGATCCTTTTATTTGAAAGCATGGATGTGTGGGTTGATGAGCTTGATATGGGCTTATCGATGATCGTGCAAGCGATGGACTCGTCGCAGCAATCCATTGTCATACATAAATTTATCATGGAAGACAGCGCGGCATCGCTTGCCCTGTTTACACATATGTCGGTTGTTTTTTGCAATAAAGCTTTCGGAGGGATTCCTGTGCAGCTGCAACTTGTCAATTTGATGAGCGGCAAGCAGCATCGTATAGAGACGAACCATTTCACTATGGAACAATCGTTGGATTATCTCAGACTTGTGAAAGATGTGTATTTGGAAAGTCGCAGATGTACGTGCTGCAGAGAGGATGAACTTCATGGAAACAAATTCGACATGGCAATCCACCAATGATTTGCTATCCTTACGATTTACGACATTGACTGCCTCCCCAGACGGAGTTTTATATGCGGGGACTGAAGGGCACGGTGTGGTTCAGTTCTCGCCATTACGATCATGGGAAAGCGCCTCAGAAGGCTTGCCGGCGCAGGTTCATGTCTATCGCTTAGATTGGGTGGAGACGCAATTATTCGCTTCCACAAGCCACGGATTATATCACCTAGAGGAAGAGGTATGGCAGCAAACAACGGTTACGGATCCCTGTTATCGGGCAGTTGGCTGGGGTGATCGATTCGTGCTCACGGAAAATGGTCTGCTTTGCGGGAATCAGGAGGAATGGCTGCCACTTGCCTTTCGAGGGAAGAAAACCTACGATTTGATGGTGACTCCTCATTTCATATTCTTAGGCTATGAAGATGGCATCACCTATTACGATTTATTTACGGGGGATTGGTGCAGCATGCCGCTCACGCAAGCGGTGACTAGTTTAGCTGTGTTCAACACGCTGCTTGTAGGAACAACGGAGCGCGGAGGCTTAGTCGTAGGCAATAAGCAAGGCGGTTTGCATCAGCACCGGTTTGAGGGCATGTTCTTGAACCGATTGGTCGCGCATCGCGGTGACGTCTATGTATGTGCCGATACGGGGCTGTATAAACTGATCGAGTTCAGAGGCAACATCATGCTTCATGCATTGAATGCGCAAGCCGAGGTGACGGATCTGCTGATTTGGCGAGATATGATGGTCATCTCAACACGTGGTTCAGGTATTAAATATAAACATGCCGATAAGACAGGCTTTCAAACGGTTCTATAAAAAGAAAGAAGCTCCCTGAGATGGGAGCTTTTTTGATGTATATTCAGCATCTTGATAGGAGCTGAGAACTGCAAAAATACATCCTTTTTAAGGAGAATAGACCGTTTATCGAGGAATTGCTGCGAAAATACATCTTTTTTTAGCGATATTCCTTAAAAAGGATAAATGTGGTGGAAAAAGATGCAGATTCGCATCTTTTCTATAAATCACGACTTCTCCAGTAGAAAAGGATGTATATTCGCATCTTTTTTTGATTCTGATTTGCCAAGGACGTAGGCAGCCGTGGTTTTTCTTGACGTATATACCTTTTGCCTAGGCGCCCCAAATTCGCGGCATCGCCACCGGCTCTTTCCCCAACTCCGCCCAAATATAAGCCAACAACAGATCGGCTTTCAATTCTTTGAACGCAGGCTCATCCCATAAATTTCTGATCTCACCGGGATCCTCTTGGAGATCAAAAAGCTCGCCATACGTTTGATTATAGTAGACGGTTAGTTTATAGCGATCATTTACATATGTCTTCTGATGAATGGTCGTCTTCTCGTGCCGGAATTCACAGATGGCATGATCGCGTACACGCTCTGCCTGACCTGTCCATACGCTGCTTTGATCTACGCCCGTCATGAAGCATGGAATTGGCAGTCCTGCCATGGAAAGAAAGGTAGGAGCCAAGTCGACGAGGGACTGGATGGCATTCGAAGTTGTGCCAGCAGGCACATGACCTGGATATCGGACAATAAAGGGGAGCTTAATCAAATCCTCATAATGGAAGCCACCTTTATACTGCAGACCATGCTGCCCAAAGAAGTGACCATGATCCGTTGTAAAAACGACAATAGTATTCTCGGCAAGTCCTAGCTCTTCTAATCGGTCTAGAATACGGCCGATATGTGCGTCCATACAGCTAATCATCCCATAATAAGTCGCAACGAGCTGTTTGCGCTCGCTTTCCGGCAGGCGGGAATGCGATTGATAACCATGGATGCCAAAGCCGCTTTCTTTTAAATGGGAAAAATCGGGATTCTCTTCTTGTGTTAAACGGAAATGAGGTGGGTTCTTGTCATGCTCACCAGGTGTGACCGTCGGGATCGTTAGCTTCTCCGGATCATACATGGTATCCCATGGCGAAGGGACTAAATAGTCAGGATGCGGATCAAAGAAGCTCGACCACAGGAAGAAGCCTTCATCGGATTGTTGGTATTGTTCCAGCAGGGCATTCGTTCTTTCAGCTATCCAGGTATTATAGTGAAACTCTTCGGGAATGTCCCAATGATGCAGCTGATTAGGGTCCATCGTTCCTGTTGGAGCTAAGAAATAATCGCGCCAGTTGGTGAGCCCTTTCTCTTCCATCCATAGGGCATAATGTTGTCCTACGTGTGCTTCATTCGTATGATTGCGGGCTAGTTCAACATGGTCAAAACCATAGAATGGCTGATCAAAGGTTTTCCAGAAGTCGAGGTCCTGAAGAATCGGATACGATTCAAGAGAAGGGTATTCTTCTGTGCCTTTAAGCGGTTGGAAATGTGCTTTCCCGACTAAGGCGGTTCGATAATCCGCTTTCTTGAAATCTTCACCAACCGTATGTCGATCTTCCAGCAGCTTGGTACCTAGTGTCCATGCGCCGTGCTGACTCGGATATTGTCCTGTAATGATGGAAGATCTAGTCGGGGTACAGGTAGGGTTTGGGCAATAGGCTCTGGTAAAGGTCGTACCTTCGTTGACAAGGCGATCTAAGTTAGGGGTGGATAGCTCAGGGTTAAAAGCTCCAATCGTATTCCAATGCTGTTGATCACTTGTGATGAGTAGAATATTAGGTTTCTTCATAAGGCTGCTGCCACCTTTCATCTGCATGTTATTTCCTATGATTAGTATAAAAATAGGAGGAACATATCAACATGATCGAATGTTAGAAGTTGTCATTATGTTGGGTTTTAATTATGCTAGGTAGATCAGGCATATAAGAGGAGCTGTGTCCCCATGCAAGAGTTAGAGATGGAATATGCAAATGTTTGGCTGGCGATTCCCCGTCCTTTTCAGAGTGCAAGCGGATGTTGGGTTGTACGTGCGGGTCAGAATCTGGCTAAGCCTAGCTACCACATTGGTCCCAGAGTGATTGAACAAACAAGCTTTCATTGGGTCATGCAAGGCAAAGTGAGAGTGACTTCGCTTGATCTTACTGTTGAATTAAGTGAGGGAGATTTATTCTGCTTATTTCCCGGACGTTCCTATGTGTATGAAACCATGCAATCAGATGACGGCATACCGCCTTTGAAAATGATTTGGCTCGCGATGGAAGGGGAGCAATTGCCACTATTAATAGCGGAGTTCGGTCTTAGAGCAAGTAAGTATTGGTTGCATGACATTGTGAGCAATGAAGTCGGCGAATCGCTGCGAAGTGTGATAGGGGCAATTTCGGGGGCAAAGAAAGACATGTTTCTCGAACAACGAGCACTCAGTGATCTTTTTTATAAAATGAATCTGCAAATCAACCGTTCTTCCTCGAAAGAGAAAGAAAACTGGTTGGCCCAAGTCAAAGATTTCTTCGATCTACACTTTACCGAGCATATTCGCGTTGAGGATGCAGCTCAGCATTTTGGCTATCATCGATCCCATTTATATACCGCATTTTTGAATAAATATGGGATCTCACCACAGCGTTATTTGGCCCGAAAACGGTTGGAAAAAGGGGCAGAGCTCCTCAAGACAACGACGCTGTCTGTGACAGAAATCGCCTACTCATTAGGCTATTCTGAGCTGTACGCCTTCACACGTGCATTCACGTCGTATATGGGGGTCTCGCCGCGGGCCTATCGGGGGTAATCTGACTACGACACAGAGGGCTTGCCAGTATCAGACCGTTGACCATTGGCCTTATGGATGCCATAATCGATAACAAAACGAAATAGGGAGTCGGCCAGCCATGGGTTTACGTTCCGTCCTAGATACTTACCGGCACATGAAGATCAAGAACAAATTATCCATTTTGATAACGATGATTATCGCTGTTTCGTTGACGTTTACTATTTTGATACAGCAATATGTCTTCTCAATCTACGATGGGCAAATCTATGAGAAGTCCTCTCGCGTGCTTAATTTATCGTCGACCGCCATTGAAACTGAGCTCAAGCGATTGCAGCAGCTTTCTTATCGGATTTTGGCAGAGGAGCAAGTGCAGGAATGGTTGACATCACTTAAAAGGAATCCTTCGGATTATGACCGTCTGATCATTAGTCAATACTTGGTCGATCGGCTGATCAGTTATTCGGGTGAAGAGCCCTATCTCTATTCGATTCAAATTATGGATGCCAAAGGAAACGAGCATGAGGGCGGTAATATCATGCGAATGGATGCGGAGCGGAAAAAGCATATCCTGGATATGGCCGCTGAAGGCATGGGGGAGAACCGTTGGCTGTATCCCGACAGTAAAGATTCGGCGTTGATTGCGACGCGTGAAATTCGCTCGTTTCATAAAACAAACTTTGATTTGGACTATTTAGGTACGCTAGTCATTCGGATTAATATTGATAAAATTGTCCGTGATATTGCACCCGAAGAGGGGGATGTGATGATCGTTTCAAATGGAAACGTTATCTTCCCAAGTAATCCCTCTTTTGATTGGACGCGGATCGCCGCTCCGATGAACAATGGGAAGGGCTATGAAATCCAGAAAATTGATGGTGAAGAGTATTTCATTGCCCAAATACAGTCATTGAATACAGGTTGGACATATTTGAATATTACGCCGTTTAATCAGATTTTTGATCGGATTATTTTTATTAAAGAAATGGTTGTTTTCGTGTTTATTACCATCTTTGTGGTTGTCATTCTTATAGGCATCCGATTCTCGTACAGCTTAACGCGGCCGATCGACGAATTGATGGTACGCATGAAGCTTGCAGAGAAAGGAAACTTCGAGGAAGCGAATTTATTCCCCCCTGGCGGACAGGTCGCCATGAATGAAATTGGCCTCTTGCAGCGAAGCTTCCGATTCATGATCGAGCGTATTAACACCTTAATTCAAGAAAATTATGCCAATCGTCTGTTGATTAAAGAAACGGAATTTAAAGCGTTGCAGTCTCAAATCAATCCTCATTTTCTCTATAACACGCTGGAGTCGATCAACTGGATGGCAAAGGTGAATCGCCAAGCGAAAATTTCGGAGATGGTGGAAGCGCTAGCGTATTTGCTGAGGCACTCCGTCGATTTGAAGGAACCAATTATTACACTCGGGGAAGAAATCGATATTGTCCGAAGTTATGTGACCATTCAGAAAATTCGCTTCGAGGAGCGACTGGTATTCAAGCTGGACGTACCTGAACACTTAATGAATCGCCCCATTCCCAAGCTGACACTCCAACCTTTGATGGAGAACGCGATTCATTATGCGCTAGAGTCAACGATTGAACCTTGTGAAATCTCGATTCGAGGCTGGAGCACCGAAGAGGGGATCTTCCTTGCCGTTGAGGATACGGGACCAGGCATCCCGAAAGGGATGATTGACAGATTACGTAGTGGTGAAGTGACGACGAAAGGCAAGGGGATTGGACTTTTGAATATCGATGATCGGATAAAGCTTGCCTTCGGGGAAGATTACGGGATTCGTGTAGATGAGGCAGTGAAGCATGGGGCTTCGATCATACTTAGTTTACCAAATGGTCAGGAGGAATAAGAGATGTACAAAGTATTATTAGTTGACGATGAGAGAATCATTCTAGATGGCATTTCACGTATGATGGATTGGTCCTCCTTACAAACAGAGCTAATCGGGACTGCGCGGAACGGGGTGGAAGCCTTCGATTTCATCCAGGTGCAGATGCCGGATATTATTATCAGTGATATTCGCATGCCTGGCATGGACGGACTCGAGCTTGTGGCTCGGGTACATGAGGCTTATCCTCAGATTCGCTTCGTTTTGCTGTCAGGCTTCGGTGAGTTTGATTATGCGAGTAGAGCCATGCAGTACGGGGTTAAGCATTATTTGTTAAAGCCAACGAACGAAGGTAAAATTGGCGAAGCGCTGCAGGAAATTGTAGCTGAGCTTGAACAAGAGACGAATAAAGAGTCGTTCGTTCTGAACATGAAAGCTGAACTTGAGAAAGTGATGCCGCATGTGAAGGAACAATTCTTAAAGGAATTCGTGACGAATAAAACGTATGGCCATTGGGATTGGGACTATTTCCGCAGTTTATTCAAACTTGATTTTGACTATCAAATCCGTCTTCTTTTGTTTCAGTTGGAAGGCAGCTTTGAGTTCGAGCATCTGTTTGCGATCAAGAATATTGCCCAGGAAATCCTTGAGAGCCCATTGCTCAGTACGACAATCGGAAATCATGTCTTAATTCTCCTGGAAGAATCCGACCATATCGATCAGCTCCATGAGCGGATCTATCATATACGAGATACGTTTCAGACGTATTACAAAATGGACACAACGATTGCGCTTAGTGAACCTAGCCATATTACCAAAGCTAGACATTTGTATAAGCAATGCTTGCATCTGTTGAATTATCGCTTTTATTTGGGAGAGGGCAGCTTAATTACCCGCAAAGATACCGAAGTCTCGCAAGAAGCATCACCGAGAGAGCTAGGCTGGGATGAGGAGCGGCTTAATATGTCCGTGAGATCCGGTCACCGTGAGGAAGCGGAGGCAGCTCTGCACGCCTTTATTGCAGGATTGAAGGAAGCGCAGCTGGACATTGATGTAACGAAGTCTTATGTCATTCAACAATTCGTTTCCCTAGTTCGACAATGCGCACCTGAAGAAATGAATCATTATTTTACGCAAATCCCCTTGATTGTGGACATGCATACGCTTCAGAATATTCAGACTTTCATGGAAAATGTGGTACTCAGCATGACGGAACGCTTCTATGGCCTTAACAAAGTGAAGCATAGTGCGATTGTTCAGAAGGTGATGGATGTGATTAACTCCCAGCTTGGGAATACGGAGCTCAGCTTGAATTGGGTTGCACATGACATGTTGTATATGAATGCGGATTATCTCGGAAAACTATTCAAGAAGGAAACGGGAGAGAAGTTTTCCAATTATGTCATGAAAGCAAGAATTAA
The DNA here is from genome assembly GCF_059692055.1 of Paenibacillus sp. J31R109. Classification (NCBI taxonomy): domain Bacteria; kingdom Bacillati; phylum Bacillota; class Bacilli; order Caryophanales; family Paenibacillaceae; genus Paenibacillus; species Paenibacillus sp. J31R109. The sequence continues at coordinate 73,717 of NZ_JCAUAR010000001.1, forward strand.
TCGTGCGACGGAAATGATTGCGGCAGACACGGATATCAAAATTTTTGAACTTGCGGAGCGACTTGGCTTCGGAGACAATCCTCAATATTTTAGTCAAGTTTTCAAAAAATACCGGGGTTCGACACCTTCTGAGTATATGAAATCGACAGACACCTCTGCATTTTAAACAAATAGGTCTGTATTTTGGATTAACCTTTCCTCCTTCCAGCGCGATAATACGAATAGAAAGAAAACGATTACAACTTTGGGGAGGAAATTACAGATGAAAAAAGTCATGTTTACGGTTATCTCGGCGGCGCTATTACTTGCAGGTTGTGGGACGAGCGGTTCAAGTAGTTCAACAAGCACACCAAACACAGGCGCTAGTCCAGCTGCAAGTAAAGCGCCTACGACAACTGCTAAAGCAGATCCAGTTACATTGCGTGTTTCTTGGTGGGGCGGTCAAGCGCGTCATGACTATACGCTGAAAGTGATTGAATTGTATCAACAGAAGCATCCGAACGTGAAAATCGAGTCTGAGTACGCCGCGTTCGACGATTATTGGAAGAAGCTTGCTCCACAAGCTGCTGCTAACGGATTGCCGGACGTATTCCAAATGGACGTTTCCTACCTCACACAATATGGAACTAGAGGGCAATTGGAAGATTTGACACCATTTACAACTAGCGGTGTGCTGAACGTGAAAGATATTGCTGAGAACAGTCTTTCCGGCGGTAAAATTGAAGGTAAACTGGTTGCGATGAACGCAGGATCCAATGCACTTGGTGGCACGATCGATCCGCAAATGTTGAAAGATAATGGCATTACTTTGAAAGATGATTGGTCATTTGGAGACTTAGATGCTGTCGGCGCGACACTGAAAGCCAAAGGCAAATTGCTTGCCGGCGATCTTCGTCATGACGTGTACTTCCCGTTCTATCTGAGAAGCGTTGGACAAAAGCTATACGCGGCTGATGGCGCTGGACTTGGCTATGCGGATGACAAAGCGTTCGTAGACTACTACACGATGTACAAAAAATGGTATGATTCCGGTTACTTGCTGCCGCTAGATAAATTAGCACAGAAAAAGGGAACAGCGGAAGACGATGAAATGGTACTAGGCAATGCAGCTGCTACATTCGCTTGGTCTAACCAGTTCATTGGGTTCAATACAGCTGCGAAACGTTCACTTGACATCATGAAGACACCGAGCTGGAGTCAAAACAAAGCGCTATTCTTGAAACCTAGTATGTTCTGGTCTGTTTCCAAAAACTCCAAGAACAAAGAAGAAGCAGCGAAATTCGTCGACTTCTTGATCAATGATATCGACGCGAACAAAATTATTATGGGTGAGCGCGGTGTACCGGTTTCCTCTAAAGTGAAAGAAGCTTTAATGCCGCTCTTGACGCCTGAACAAAAGAAAGTATTTGAGTACGTAGCTTGGGCAGAGAAAAATGCTTCCCCGATGGATCCGCCAAGTCCGATTGGTTCTGTTGAAGTAGAGAAACTGCTGAAAGATACCGCTGAACAAATCATGTACAAAAAGTTGACAGTTGAAGAGGGCGCTGCGAAATTCCGTAAGGATGCGACAGCAATCTTGGCTAAAAACAAAAAATAAGCTCGGCAAGAAAGCCTCCGCATGTTCCTTATGCGGAGGCTTTCTTCGTGTTCGAAAAGCGTGTTGTTAGAACCGTGTAAACGCTATTATCACTCTGTTATTTATACAAACAGAACGGTTTTTTGCCTTCTGGCAGTGAATCAACTCTTTTATAATAAAGGTAGAGAAGAGAGGAAGCGAGGCTTCCACTTCATAAATCAAGGTTAGGGGTTGATCACCAATGAACAAGCTGCGTTATAACGATAACCTGGTGGGGTACATATTTGCTTCCCCTTTCATTCTGGGGTTTCTCATTTTTACGCTGTATCCGATTATTTCTTCACTCTTTTATTCATTTACGGATTACAATTTGTTTGATGCACCGAATTTTATCGGCTTTGACAACTATGAAAAAATGTTTACAGCGGACGACAAGTATTGGAAATCAGTCAGTGTAACCTTTACGTATGTATTCGCCAGCGTGCCATTGCGACTTGCCTTCGCCTTAATGGTGGCGGTGATACTGAATAAAGCAGTCTCAGGTATCGGCATTTATCGCTCCTCGTTTTACTTGCCTTCGTTGATCGGCGGAAGCGTGGCGGTTTCCATCATGTGGACGCAAGTGTTCGGGGATAAAGGCTTGGTGAACTCCGCTTTAGGCGTTATCGGAATTCATACAGATACGTCATGGATCGGAAATCCATCGACGGCCTTATGGACACTGATTGCGTTGTCCGTGTGGCAGTTCGGGTCTTCCATGCTCATCTTCTTAGCAGGTCTCAAAAACATTCCAGCTTCTTATTATGAAGCGGCTAGCGTCGACGGCGCGAATAAAGTACGCCAATTTTTCAAAATCACGCTTCCGTTGCTCAGCCCAATTATCTTGTTCAACCTGATTATGCAGACCATCTCTGCGTTTATGACCTTTACGCCAGCCTACATTATTTCCCGCGGCGAAGGCGGACCGCTAGACAATACATTGCTTTACTCGTTGTACTTATACCGCCGAGCGTTCCAATTCTACGAAATGGGTTATGCTTCCGCAATGGCGTGGGTGATGCTCATTCTTGTCGGTATCATTGCACTCGTTATTTTCCAAACTTCGAAATACTGGGTTTACTACGAAAACAAAGGAGAGAAATAACATGGCATATTCCAACAACTACAAACGCTTTGGCTATCATCTCCTTCTAGTGCTATTGTCACTCATGATGATGTATCCTATCATTTGGTTGCTTGCAAGCTCGTTGAAGCCCAATAGTGAAATATTTTCAACCGCGTACAGCTTAATTCCGAGCAAGATTGCTTGGGAGAATTTTCAGACGGGCTGGAGAGGTTTCGCAGGCAATTCATTCGGTCGCTTTTTCATGAATTCGTTCTATATCGTAATCCTGTCGACGATTGGCGCGGTAGTCAGCTCAGCCCTCGTTGCTTATGCTTTTGGCCGCATCCCATTCTTCGGGAGAAACTTCTGGTTCGGTTGCATGATGCTAACGATGATGCTTCCGCATGACGTTACAATCATTCCCCAATATGTTCTTTTTGCGAAGTTAGCGTGGATTGGTTCCTTTAAACCAATTATCGTGCCGCAATTCTTTGCGATTCCATTCTTTATTTTCCTGATTATGCAGTTCATTCGGACCATTCCGATCGAGCTCGATGAAGCTGCTAAGATGGATGGCTGTAGTAAATACAGCATCTTTTTCCGGATTTTGGTGCCACTTATCGTTCCAGCGCTTATTACATCAACGATCTTCTCCTTTTACTGGCGCTGGGAAGATTTCATTAACCCGCTGCTTTACTTGAACAAACCGAGTATGTACCCCGTGTCTCTAGCCTTGAAGCTTTTCTTGGACGGAGAATCCGTGAATAACTGGGGAGGCATGTTCGCCATGGCATCCGCGTCACTTGTACCGATTGTTGTTGTATTCTTCATTTTCCAACGGTACATTGTTGAAGGGATTAGTACGAGTGGTTTGAAAGGATAGAGGATGAGAGGAGAACTTGAAGATATGCCTAAATTAGTATTTGACGAAAATGAAATCAGATCAGCAATTGACCGCGTGGTAGATCGTACATTTCGAATGGATTTCGGCTGGGATTGGCCCGGAGGTGTCGCATTCTATGGTGTTAGTGAGGCCTATGCAGCGACAGGGAATGAAAGCTATCTAACCCGTTTGAAAGCTTGGGTGGATGAAAATATGGAAGATGGCTTGCCGAAGCTTTCGGTTAATGCGGTGTCCATCGGACATTCCTTACTCACCTTGTATGACGTGACGAAAGAAGAGAAATATTTGGACACGGTAAAGGAAATGGCGAATTTCCTAACGACAGAAGCGGAGCGCTTTGGGGATGATATTCTCCAGCACACCGTTAATTCCGAAACGTATAATTTCCCCGAACAGGCTTGGGTAGATACCATGTTTATGGCTGGTTACTTCCTGCTGCGTGTAGGTAAATTGCTGAATAACGATGATTATTTCGAGTTAGGTTTGAAACAGTATCATGGACATGAAAATGTCCTGCAGGATGCGAGAACGAACTTGTACTATCATGGATGGGACAATATTGCTCAAAATAATATGTCCGCCATGTTCTGGGCACGCGGTAACTCATGGGCAGCGCTCACGATGGCACGCGCACTCCATCTCGTAGAAGTCACTCATCCTTCATTTATGATTATTGATGGCTCCTTGCGAGATCAACTAAGTGCACTTGTTCGACTGCAGGATGAGTCAGGCTTGTGGCACACCATTCTGGATGATGTAACAGCTCCGCTGGAAACGTCCGGATCATCAGGGATTGCGACAGCTTTACTCACGCGAGGAAGACTGTACAATAAGTATTCACAGAAGTCGATCGACGGTATCTTGGCACGAATTACCGAGGATGGCACAGTAACAGGCGTATCGGCTGGTACAGCTGTCATGAAAAATGCGGAAGGCTACAAAGGCGTACCTGACAAGCGCATCCAAGGCTGGGGACAAGGATTAACGTTGACTTTCTTAGCTGAGGTGTTGAATTCTAAGAAAAACAGTTTTGGGAACGGGTGTTAGTGGTAGCAGCAAACCCACGGCAACTTGAAAATTTGGTTTAAATGGAAAACCTCCAGTTAAAAATGGTCATTCTCTGCGAAACGCACAGAAACGCCAAACTTAACTGGAGGTTTTTCTTTGAGTCATGAATCTAGCTATTTACTTCTTCCGCCCATACTGCTTACCTGTGTTCACCATTCGCTGATACAACTTGCGATTAGACATGTTCTTCAGCGGATAAAACTGTGGGCGTGTATTCACTTCCAAGATCCATGGATTACCCTTGGAATCGATTGCGACATCGAGACCTAGTTCACGGAAACCTCGCTTGTGATAATCAAAGGTATTGCCGACAGTTACACCCATCTGTTTCAAATGCGTTTCCCGCTCTTGGATATCGGCCTTCGAATAGCCTGCACCTTGCATCGTCGGTTTGAAATACCCAATCGTTCCGCCTTGATTATAATTGGTGGCTACTTTGCCTGGTCTTCCAATTTTGGTGAAGAGTCCCGTGGTGATCCAATTTCCTTGATTCGTTTTTTGCACCATAACACGGATGTCGAAAGGTCTTCCTTTTGTTTTTGCAAGTGAAATCCCTTTCTGCAGTAAATAGGACCGCTTACCAGCGTGATTGGACAGTCTGATATGCAGTTTCTTCTGCGTTGAATAGAAATTTTTCTTGCGATTCAATTGGGTCTGGAAGCCTTTCGTTCTCCGCTTGATACGGATAATATTTGAACCGCCTGAGCCGCCTGTAGGCTTAAAGAAGACAGTTTTATACGAATCAATCATAGTATCCAAATTCGTCTTCGTAAAAAGCAAGGTCCGAGGGACATATTGGCGTAATTCATGATGTTGAAGCAGCCATTTCGTTTTAACCCACTTACTCTTTATCGAACTGCTTTTATAAGCTGCCATAAGGTGTGCACCTCTTTTTAGACAGCGTATGTGAGGCGAATGCTGCTTGTCAGTGCGTTTACCCAGTGGATAGCTTCAAAAAGGTACATTCGTTGATAAAATGGAACGGTTTCTACAAGAGGCCGGCAAATTGAATGACCTTATGCTCGTATCGACCTAACGTTAGTTTCCCTTCACGGTATTTCATACCTGTGACAGGGTCGATGCCATCTTGTGGGAGTGTCACACTGCCGCCATTACCGTCCATGTTAACGACGATCCACACATCATACCCATCTCCTCGTCTCGGAGCGACAATTGTACCTGCGGTCACATTAGTGCGGAGGGTAACGCCAGCATCATCCGCATAATGCGTAATGAGTTTGTTCAATAGTCTCTCGCCTTCCTCGCCAGTTGGCATGGAGCCCAGCATGACGATTTTACCTTGGCCATAGGTCCGTTCGGTAAGGAAAGCTAATCCAGGTGTTAATCCTGCTTCCACGGTTCCGATAGCAACGGCTTCCTTTAGTTCGAAGACTGCACTCCACAGCGATAATGGAGCCGCGATATCAAAGGCACTGCCGATCGATCCACTGCCGTCCATAGGGAACGTGTAGATCGTCTCTACACCAGCGAGCTGCTCCAAATTTCCTAAGGCTGCATGCGTATGCAAGGTGTGTTCCTCCGTTCGTCCACCAGTGAGTGGGCCAACAACCCATACTCCGCCTTCGGCAACGAATGCTGTAGCACGCTCCATGAAATCCGATGAAATATAAGGGAGGAAGGGTGTGAATAGCAGCTTGTAACCCGCTAGTTCCGAACCTTCCGGCACGATATCTCGGTGAAGCCCTAGGTGTAGTATCCGCTCATAGAACGAGGTTACAAGCCCGCGATGATTCAGCTTCTGATGCGGTTCAGTTTTCAAGAACGCTTTGGAGCGATCCGAATAGGTCATGGCAACCTCAGCTTGTGTAGGACGAGTAGCTAAGATCGTAGCTTCAATCTCTTTTCGAGCCTGCTCAACCTCTAACACATTCGGGAAACCAATCGTAGGCTTGCCCCAAGTGCTGATTACAGAACCATGAGGCTGCTCACAGCCTGCACGCTGCTGTCTCCACAGCCAATAACAGAAAGCTTCTGCGCCCAAAGCATAGGCAGCGACAGCTTCGACTTTGAGATACCCATTCGGATGTGGCTTCGCATAACTCGCCAATGAAGCAGCATGGGAGGGGCTTGTCTCCATGATCCAATAATCCCGTCCGCGCTTAAAGTTCCGCCACAGATCATTATTTAATAAATAGTTGGCAGGGTGATCATAGGTCGCGTACGTATCGAAAGAGGCGAAATCCAGCTCGCGGAATAAACGTTCATTATCCACACTGAATGCAACGCTGCTGTTATGCGTGATGGGCGCGTCAGAGAATTGGCGGATGATAGCCGCTTGTTCATCGGAGAACTGGGCTATTTTTTCCATGGAGAATTGTTGATACATCGTACTCAGGGAGGAGTTGTGCAAGAACGGTACAGGACCAGGCTGCGGCACTTGCTCAAAGCTGTGGTAGTATTCACTCCAAATTTGCGTGCCCCATGCTTCATTCAGCTTTTCAACGGTTTCATAACGTTCTTCCAGCCAGTCATGCCACTGCGTAAGGCAAGTTCCACACATACATTCCGAGACATGTGCTTTAAATTCATTGTCGATCTGCCAACCGATAAGACCTGGTAAGCGTCCAATGGCCTGAGCAATGTGCTTGGTGATGGTGGCAGCCTTTTCCCGGAAGTAAGGATGATTTGTACAGGCATGCTGACGGGAGCCATGGCCCATGACTTGCAGCTGCTCATTCACATACATCCGCTCAGGATGTCCGTGCGTGAACCAAATTGGCGGTGTAGGCGTCGGCGTGCACATCACGGTATCAATGCCATTTTCATGCAAGAGATTGACCATGCGCACAAAAAAAGTAAGATCAATATTTCCTTCTGTTGGTTCCATATTGGACCAGGCGAACTCGCCAATTCTTACGACATTCATGCCTGCTTGCTTCATAAGTTCAATATCTTGGGCAATGACTGTTTCATTCCAAAGCTCTGGATACCAGGCAGCGCCGTGGTACAATTTGTTTCCCATGTCCATCAACCATCCTCTACATCTAAAAGTTAGTTTCTACTATAAGTGCTACCATGCCCAAGGGCAATAACACATTCTTGCTGGAAATATTAGGGTGTTTCAACTGTTTTGAACGGTTTGCACTTTCTTGATAGAGGTTGAAAAAACGTGTGTGGAAGGGCTTACAAAAATGTCTGATAGGCGGTAAATGTCACGTGTTGCATAATAGGGCTACAAACGCTCACAAGGCGATCATGACATGGAGGTGAAAAGGATGAAGCAGGCAACTGCTCCTAATAACAGAGAGCTGGTACAAGTGAGCGAGGCGAAAGGGCTTCGCAGATCGCAGGTGTGGGCAAGGTTGCGCAAGGATAAATGGATCTACGCGTTGCTGACACCGGGATTGTTATATTTCCTTATTTTTAAATATGTGCCCATGTGGGGTGTGCTGCTTGCCTTTAAGAATTATCAGCCTTTTCTTGGCTTTTGGAAGAGTGAATGGGTTGGCTTGGAACATTTTCGTGTCTTTTTTCAAAATCCAGAGTTCTTCATGCTCCTCCGTAATACACTGTTGCTTTCCTTATATAACTTGCTGTTCTATTTCCCGGCACCGATTATACTGGCACTCTTATTGAATGAAATCAAGGTCAGTATGTATAAACGTACCATTCAAACGCTAATTTATGTGCCGCACTTTATCTCCTTAGTCATCGTGGCCAGCTTAACTTATGTTTTTCTTACGACGCAAGGCGGACTGGTTAATGAGCTTTTGCAGCAACATTTCGGTTATAAAATTGACTTCTTAGCTAGTCCTGAATGGTTCCGGCCGATGATCATTATGCAAACGATGTGGAAGGAATGCGGGTTTGGCACGATTATCTTCCTTGCAGCGCTTGCTGGGGTTGATGTGGAACAATATGAAGCATCTATTGTAGATGGAGCCAATCGCTTGAGACAGTTATGGCACATTACACTGCCATCCATACGGAGCACAATCGTTATTCTACTAATCCTGCGTATGGGCGATGTGTTGGATAACGGCTTTGAGCAAATTTTCCTCATGCTGAATCCACTGAACAGGGAAGTAGCCGAAGTATTTGATACCTATGTCTATATGATGGGGATCACGCAGGGGGCATTTAGTTACAGTACAGCAGTTGGTTTATTTAAAGCAGTTATCGGTGTCATTTTGGTACTTGGTGCGAACTGGACAGCGAAGAGATTTGGACAATCTGGCATTTATTAATACGAAACTTATAGGTAAAGGAGGAGAGCGGTTTTGGCAAAGCAATATAAGAGCGTTCCCGGAACCATCTTCGATATAAGTAATTATCTTGTACTAGGTATTATTGGTATCGTTTCTATACTGCCATTTCTGTATGTTATCGCAGGGTCGTTCGCATCTGATGCCGAATTGACACAACGTGCGGTGTTCCTTATTCCGGAGACGTTTACTTTAGCGGCTTATCGCTTTATTTTCTCAACAAGCACGATTATCAAAAGTATTGGGGTATCCCTCTATGTCATGGTTGTTGGGACTTTCGTGAACTTGTTCTTCACCGTTACGATGGCCTATGCCTTGTCGAAGCGAGGACTTATGGGAAGGAATACTGTTCTGAATCTCATTATTTTCTCGATGTTGTTTGGCGGCGGTTTAATTCCGACATTTTTAGTTGTACGTGAACTTCACATGTTGGACACCTACTGGGCATTAATGATTCCAGGTGCGATTAGCGCTTTTAACTTGATTATTGTCAAAAATTTCTTCCAAGAGATTCCTCCCGAGTTAGAGGAAGCTGCGAAAATCGACGGTTGTACAGAGATCGGTCTTCTCTGGCGAATCGTACTCCCGTTATCCATGCCGGTATTGGCTACTTTTACACTATTTTATGCCGTCGGTCATTGGAACAACTTTTTCTCAGCTTTGCTATATATCAACGATCCTGCCAAATGGCCGCTGCAAGTCATGCTGAGACAGATTGTTTTATTGTCCCAGGCTGCTGCGGGGGATATCAACTCCATGGATCCGAATTTCGTCAAACCACCCGAGCAATCCATTAAAATGGCCGTGATCGTCGTGGGCACCATACCGATTTTGCTTGTCTATCCGTTCCTGCAAAAACATTTTGCCAAAGGGGTCTTGATCGGCTCGGTCAAGGGGTAACGGAATACGATAGAGGCAAGTCCATAACCTAGAGGAGGCATGTTTAGATGAAGAAAAATGCGAAAAAATGGGTTACCGTAGCAACCGTAGGCACAGCCGTCATGACAACAGTCGTTGGTTGCAGTAGTGACAAAGAGAGTACGGCAACACCAGCAGCATCCGCTTCCGCCACACAAGCAGCAACACAGACCAAAGCACCAGAGAATCTGGCACCACTTGATCTGAGCATCATGCTTCCGATTTTCAAAACAAATTTTCCGAAAGATGATGGGCCGGTTACAACTGAAATTGAGAAGAAAACGAACACGAATATTCATCTGGAGTGGGTGCCGAATGCCTCCTACACTGATAAATTTAATATCACGCTGGCCTCAGGCAAGCTGCCTCAAATCATCTATGTGGGTGATGTGAAGAACCCAAGCTTCGTTAACGCGGCGAAATCGGGCGCTTTCTGGGAAATTGGGAAATACCTGAAAGATTACCCGAACCTGAGTAAAGCCAACCAAGTCATTATGAACAACTCGTCCATCGAGGGGAAAAACTATGGCATTTATCGTGGTCGTGCATTAGGCCGTAACGGGATCAACTACCGCAAAGACTGGCTGGAAGCTGTCGGTTTGCAGCAGCCCAAAACGATTGATGATTTCTACGCGATGCTGAAAGCATTCAAAGAGAAAGATCCTGATAAGAACGGTAAAGACGACACGTATGGCATGGTTTTGGTCAAATGGACAGGACAATGGGCAAGCGGGTTTGATACGATGAAGCTTTGGTTCGGAGCACCGAACAAATGGGGCGTTGTAGATGGGAAGCTTGTGCCTGAGCATCAAACAGCGGAGTATATGGAAGCGCTTAAATTCATGAAAAAGCTCTACGATGAGAAGCTGATTAATCAAGACTTTGCCGTCTTTGATTCAGCGAAGTGGAACGATCCGGTTGTTAACAATCAAGCAGGTGTTATTGTTGACGTGACCGATACAGCTGCACGTATCGATGATCGTATTCATGCGGCATTAGCGAAGGATGGTAAAGATAATCCAAACATTCACTATGTGGATAATATGATTGGAGTCACTGGTAAAAATGGCTTAAAAGCACTGCCTACTTCCGGATTTGCCGGGATCTTGGCGGTTTCCAAATCAGGTGTGAAGACGGAAGAGGAACTGAAACGCGTTCTGAAATTCTTGGATCAAATGAACGAACCTGATCTTCAAACCCTAGCTGGCTATGGCATTGAAGGGAAGCATTACACGAAAGACGGCGATGCACTAGTGCCAAGCAAGGAAACAGCGCTGTTGGAATCCGAAGTAGAAGGCTTGAACCAAATGCTGCCGTTTATTCCGGAAGATCGCGGTTTGAAAGTGAAGCAAACACCGCTTCGTCTACAAACGGCTAAGATTCAAAAAGAAGCAGAAGCCAACATCGTTGCCAACCCTGCAGAGCCGTTTATCTCAACGGTTTACTCACAAAAAGGTCAACAATTGGATAACATTATCAATGATGCACGTATTAAATTCATCGTCGGTCAAAGTGACGAAGCAGCGTTGAAAACAGCGTTCGAAACTTGGAAGAAATCAGGCGGAGATGACTTGGTGAAGGAAATGAACGATCTTTATACAGCTGCAAAGAAATAAGATGGAAAAGCACCCGTGAGGGTGCTTTTTTAACATAGTAAGCATCTCGTTATGAGCAGAGAACTGCAAAAATACATCTTTTTTAAGGAGAATAGACCCTTTATCGAAGAATTGCTGCGAAAATACATCCTTTTTTACCGATATTTCACAAAAAGGATAAATCTGGTGGGGAAAGATGTATATTTGCATCTTTCCTAATAGATCGTGACTTCTCTAGTAGAAAAGGATGCGTATTCGCATCTTTCTTACGTGATGACTTCCCTATATGCCTCTAACATTATTCCGCGCTATCCCACTGTGGATTCCAGACAACTTCCCAAACATGACCATCCGGGTCTTGGAAATATCCTGAATAACCTCCCCAAAAAGTGTCATGAGCGGAGACGGTTATGGTTGCGCCAGCTATTCTCGCCTGTTCCATGACCTGATCTACTTCTTCTTTGCTAGTGACATTGTGTCCAAGTGTGAATTCAGTTGCACTAGGTTTTGTCTGTGTTAACTTCGTATCATAAGCGATACTGGCACGATGCCATATTGCGAGTTTCAAACCAGCTTGTAAGTCGAAAAAAGCAACAGCACCATGTTCAAATTCTTTTCCAATAATGCCATCTGTGGACCAACCTAATCCATCTCGATAGAAATGTAATGATTTTTCTAGATCATCTACACCTAATGTTAACACCGTAATTCTTGGTTTCACAATACAACCTCCCCTGAAGACACGTAATTAACTTACTTGTCTTATTCGGCGTTGCAATCGCAAGTTCCTCGCTGTGTTTAAGAAAACGCTGAAGGCAATAAAGCTTGAGAGACGAATAATATTGTTCTTAAAGCGCAATCCATTCTTGTCTGCTCAACATAAGATAGCAAGACTAAGTATGTCTACTAAAGGATGCGTGAGCAGCATGAAGACCCAATATCAGAGCAAAAGGCAACAAAGACGTGGTTATCACGGGCAAAAATCGGCCTATGACGCGACAGTCAAAATTGCTGCACAAGCCAAAGCTAATTTAGGAACTCCTGTCTGTGTCGTGCTTAAAGATGGATCCTATTACTATGGCGTGTTGAAAGACATTCAAGCCAATCAAGTTATCCTGCAAGGTTTTAAAGGAAAGCAGAAACTCCCTCGCAAAAAAGGGAATTCGAAAGCACGGATTTCCAGTTTAGGCAGTTTAGGTGGTTTGGGTAACATGTTAGGGATGTTTGGCGGCGGTGGACTCGGCGGATTGCTTGGTGGCGGAGGATCCGGCGGAGGTCTTGGTGGGCTACTTGGCGGCGGAGGTTCTGCCGGCGGATTGTTAGGTGGACTCGGTCAAGGTGCAGCTGGTAAAGCAGCGGGCGCAGGAGCTGGTGCAGGTGCAGGGGGCCTCTTTGGCAACATCGGCAGTTTTATGAAGCTGGGTATGGGCGTTATTTCCTTCATTATGCCACTGATGAAAAATTTCTCGATATAAGCAATAGGCAGCAGCTCCTTGATTTTGGGGGCTGCTTTTTTTATGGCGTGCATCCTGCTGTGGGACGCAGAGTTGGTTACCACTGCATTTTAAACACAAAAAGTCGGAAAAGTCATGTATTTCCTCTGGAAATTAACTTCCATGCCAGCGCCAATCGTTATACGCTCTAAGTTGAAGTCTTCGCTCCAAACAAAACTTTCGAACGGTTGGTGAGGGCATGTTACGAGCCATTAAAGAAGGACTAGCAAAAAATTTAAATAAGGTGATCGGCGGTCAAGGACGCTTTTACAAAAAGAGCCTGATCACGATATTCATTGTCTCCGGCATACCAGGGCTATTAATGGGGGTGCTCGTGTATTGGATGGCAGGCGGGCGCGTGGAAAGCGAGTTGCTGCAACTGCATTACAGACAAATTGAACAACGTTCGCAAAATATCGATGACCAATTAGCCAATTTAGAGCTGCTGCTATCCCATTGGGCGTTCGATAATAAATTTGACTATAGCTTAAATGGGTATGATTTTGTGCGGAATTTTGAACGGACACAGGATATTACTAGAACGCTAGTTGCGATGCAAGGCTCGAATGCCATGGTGAAGCATGCCGAACTTTACGTTGGTGGAACAAGCTCGGTGCTGTTCAATCCCGAGTACATGAAGATTGATGATCGTACAGCAGCGACCGCAACCAGATATGAACCGCTCATCCATGGTCAAAATACAACCTACTGGACGCAGTGGTCGTTTGATGCGAATCGTCCCGATAACAAGGATTTAACGCTCGTTCATCAAATTCCCGGTGGCAGTCTGAATCCGTTCGGGGTATTGGTTTTCCGTTTTGACAGCCAGAAGATGGCCAATATGCTCAATACGTTGACGCCTTATGATGGCGGGGAGACGTTTCTGATTCAAAATGCTGGAGAGTTGTTCGTATCAGCTAACGGAAATACGTCCACATCGCCTTTTGTAAGCGCTCTTCGTGAGAAAGTTGGCGCACTGGCAGGTAAAAAGGGTTCCTTCTTTATGGATTGGAAAGGCTCTACGTACACCGTTTCATACGGCAGCTTAGCCAGAATAGCAGAGGATTGGACCTATGTATCCGCGTCACCGATTTCGAGTATCACTTCACCGGTCGTTTTTATTTCCAAGTTGATTATTACAGTAAGTCTCGCGGTATTGCTGCTTGCGGCTTTGCTGGCCTGGCTGGCATCTAGACGTATTTATGTGCCTGTCAAAAGGCTTGTTACAATGCTGGGGGGCAGCTCATCGAACCCACCGCAGTGTGAGTTCACCTTGCTCGAAACCCAATGGATGCAACTGCATAATGAGAGCTTGGCACTGAATACGAAGCTGACAGAACAGCTTCCCCACCTGCAGGACAGTTTTATGCACCAGTTGCTTCAAGGTTATTTGAATGCGTATTCAGAGGACGATCTGCGCCATCGAATGGAGCGGTTTAAGTGGGATGTGAAGAATAAGCAGTTCGTTGTTCTCTACGTCCAATTAATTGGGATGTCCAGCGTGGAAGGAAACTTCCGGCTTGGGGAAGAGGGTCTTGTGACCTTCGCGGCCGTGAATATGATCGAAGAGCTGGCTGCACCTTATTTTGATCAAAGTCATACACTCAATTTTCATGATCTAACAGCGGGTATTCTACTTATCTTGCCAGAGGATCAATCCTATACAGATGCTTGCCAAGCCTTTAGTGATGAATTGAAGCAGTCGATTAATCGTATTTTGAAAATGCGCATGACCTTGGCCATTAGTCGGCCTGTCCCGTTAATTTCGGATGTCCCTATCGCATTTGAACGAGCCAAGCAAGCGGTAAGCTATCGATACTTCGAGAATGTGAACCAGATTATCGATATGGAGCAAGACAATGATGCAGGAGATGAAGACATGGAATTGCAATATCCATTTACACAAGAGCGGGAGCTCATACAAGCCTTACGGACAGGAAAAGAAGGGGAAGCTAGCGAATTGCTGGTCTCCTTCCTGGACGTTTTAACCTGCAAAGGGGCCAAGGAAATTGAGGTTCAGCAAGGGATGCTGCATCTGCTTGGGAATGTTCAGCATGCGATTATGGTCTCTGGGATTAATCCGAATCGTCTCTTCAAGGGTGCGAACTTGTATGAACAACTTTCACAGATTCGGGAGTCCACGCGTATTCTTGCGTGGTTTCAAGAAAAAGTGCTTAAACCTTTTATGAAGGAGATGTCGGGTCGTTCAGATGCCCAAGTGAAACGTATTATTGAACAGGCGATGATTTATTTGCAAAATAATTATAGACAGGATATTTCGCTGGATAATTGTGCGGAGCATACGGGGACAAATCCTTTTTTCCTTAGCAGATCGTTTAAGCAAGTGACTGGCAAAAACTTTATTGATTACTTGACAGAGCTGCGTATGGACAAAGCCAAAGAGTTGCTGCGGGAATCAGAAATGCGGATTAACGATGTTGCCGATCAAGTGGGCTACCAGCATACGTATTTCAATCGGATTTTCAAAAAGCTGGAAGGCATGACGCCCACACGCTATCGCGAGCTCAGTCGAACTTCCTAAGCAACAATGTATTAGTTCGGTAAAAAAGTGCAAACACCGGGATCACCTCCTAGCAATAATGTCCGCTTGTTCGCAAGATCTTCACTTTTTACAATGAGGTTACATGTGAAAAGGAGATGATCGCTTGGCTTCGGATCTAGCAATTAAGCTGCGTTGGTTAAACAAAGAAGCATCTAACCCTGTAGGGTTAACATGGGGAATTCCTTGGCGCGAAGGTGAGCTGGGGCGTGAGGAGTCATTGCGGTTGGAAACTGCCGACGGTCAAGGAGCTGTACCGGTGCAAAGCTGGCCTACGGCTTATTGGCCGGATGGCAGTGTGAAATGGTCCGCGCATTCGGCAACCGTACTCCCAGAATCAACAAATGACTTAACAATTCGTAAAGGGAAAGGTCCCGATTCCGATCATCGTATTCTCGTAACGGAAACGGATGAGACCATTACGTTGGATACAGGCGTTATGCAATGCACGATAGGTAAGCTGGGAAAACAGTGGCTTCGCCGTATTGTTCGTGAGGGCAACGTGATTTGCAGCGGTGGCGAGCTCATTGGCCTGACTGAAAGTGTGAGCGAAGCATCCGGTGTTCGCATTCGTCGTGAGGAGACTTTTGAAAGCCGAGTCGTACGCACGGTTATTGAACAAGACGGACCCATTCGGGCAGTCGTTAAGCTAGACGGCAGACTCCGCTCGACGACGGGAACCAGAGAGTGGCTGCCTTTTACACTGCGCATGTATGTGTATGCGGGGCAGGAAACGATTAAACTTGTGCATACGTTTCATTATGATGGGAATCCGCACGAGGATTTCATCCAAGGCTTAGGTATTCGCTTCACGGTGCCGATGAGAGGTGCCCAATACAATCGGCATATCCGTTTGGCGGGAGATCGTGGGTATTTTAGCGAATCGCCCAAAACCTTACATACCCGTCGAACGAAAGGGAAGTACAGGGAGTTATTTGAGCGTCAAACAGCAGGTGAGCTGACCTCTTTTGACCCTGCAGAAGATGCTTATTTTCTTGGACTGCTGGATGATTCAGCCACTTGGGATAGCTTTAAGCTCGTGCAAGATTCGTCGGAGCATTATCGTATTTGGAAGCGAACCCAAGCAGGCTGTAGTTGGGTTAAAGTAACTGACGGCGCGCGAGCTGGTGGTCTGGGCTATGTCGGTGGTGAAGGCGGTGGCTTAGCGGTGGGGCTGCGTCATTTTTGGGAGAAGCATCCTTCAAGCTTAGAGGTACAAGGTTCAGCCGGGGCGGAGGCTGCGTTTACGATCTGGTTGTGGTCACCAGACGGGGCAGCGATGGACCTTCGTCATTATGATACAGAAACGCATGTAGAATCCTCGTACGAAGGAGCGGAAGAGCTCCGTGCTACACCATATGGTATAGCGAATACGAGTGAGTTGATGCTGTGGTGTACCAAGGAAACGCCGGATGAGGAGCTTCTTGTGCATATGCAGGAGGAGACGCAGAATCCTTCGCTTCTTGTGTGCGAACCAGCGTACTATCACGCTTCAGGGGCTTTTGGCTATTGGAGTTTACCAGACCGCAATCATCCTGTGAAAGTACAGTTGGAGAATCGGCTGGATGGGATTATTTCTTTTTATCAAAATGAAGTTGAGCAGCGAAAGTGGTATGGTTTCTGGGATTATGGCGATTACATGCATAGTTATGATCCTGTTAGACATGTTTGGAATTATGATTTAGGCGGCTGTGCATGGCAAAATACAGAGCTCGCGCCTAACATGTGGCTGTGGGTGATGTTCCTCCGCACGGGTCAAGCGGATATTTTTCGAATGGCAGAAGCCATGACTCGTCACACCAGTGAAGTGGATTTGTATCATTTTGGTGAATATGCAGGACTTGGTTCCAGGCATAATGTGGTTCACTGGGGCTGCGGTTGCAAGGAAGCTCGCATTGGGATGGCGGGCTTGCATCGGTATTTTTATTATTTAACCGCTGATGAGCGAATCGGGGATATCATGGATGAAGTGCGTGATTCGGATTTCACGACAGTGAATTTGGATCCGATGCGAGCTTATTTTCCGAAGGATGAACATCCCACGCATATCCGAGTAGGTCCAGATTGGGCGGCTTTCAGCTCGAACTGGATGACGCGTTGGGAGCGCTATGAGGATACTTCCTATCGGGACAAAATCTTAGTAGGCATCAATTGTATTAAAAACGCTAACTATGGGCTCATTTCGGGCCCCACCTATGGGTATGATCCTAAGACTGGCGTGCTCTCGCCGCTTGGTGATGATAATTGGGGCAGGCATTTGGCCATTTGTATGGGAGGACCGCAAGTGTGGTTCGAGCTGGCTGGTATGTTAAAGGACCCTGAGTGGGAAAACATGATGGCAGAGCTCGGCGTGTATTATAACCAAACACAGGAGCAAAAGGATAAGCTGACGCATGGTCAGATCTCGACGAAACATTTTGAGCATCCTGTGCTCAGTGCAGCGATTACTGCGTATGGCGCATTTTATAAGCGGGACGATGAGACTGCGGAGAAGTGTTGGTCCATTTTGCTGGGGAACGAGTTTGCCAAAGTAGACCTTCAGAAGGACGCCACCATCGTTACTCACGTGGACACCTTGCATGAGATCGATTGGATGAACACGAATGAAGCTGCTCAATGGTCATTAAATACGATTATCGCGCTTGAGCTTATCTCGGAATGGCTGCCCCAATAATGGAATGTGAGGAGAGATGTGCTGTGGAAGTTAGAACGAAAGAAGCTTATTTGGTTGGCAAAATAGATATCCGTGCCGCTGGTCCGCGCTGCAAAATGCTCCTAGGCGACCTGAACGGTGACGGTCGCATGGAGATGCTGCTTGTGCATCCCGACAACCGGCAGGATGTTCGATATATTCCCCATCAGGTGCAATGCCTGACGGCAATTGATCTGGAGGGCAATGTGCTATGGCAAACAGGCAAGCCAGATGCAGGAGCTGGCAGTGCGGGATCGGACTATCCCGCACAGATCGCTGACATCGATGGCGATGGTCAGTTAGAGGTTCTATGCGTGATGGATGGGCGTTTTCTCATCCTGAACGGGGGGACTGGTGAGGTGAAAGCTTCGTACGAGCTGCCGAGTGAGCATGCGCATGATTGCATTATCGTGGCGAACTTGACGGGCGGGGCTTATGCCAGTGATATTATTTTGAAGGATCGTTATCACACAATGTGGGCGTTCGATCTTCATTTTAATCTACTATGGACACACGAAGGTAATCCAGGGCATTTCCCATGGGTGTATGATTTGGATGGCGATGGCAAAGACGAGGTCATGGCTGGTTATGATTTGCTGGACCATGACGGTCAGAAGCTGTGGAGCTGTCGGGATCTTGATGATCATGCAGACTGTATATGGGTCGGAGATGTGAATGGGGATGGACATCCGGAGCTTGTAATTGGCGGAAGTGTTACAGTGATGTATGATCGTTTTGGCAAAGAACTCTGGCGTTACGAAGGTTCTATTGAATCGCAGCATATCGCTCTGGGCAGATTCTGCAGTGATAAACCAGGGTTACAGATTGCTGGACTGGATCGTCTCGTTCGTGAGGATGATGGGAAAGGTTTTAAAGGGAAAGATGCGCTGTTTCTTCTCGACAGCGAAGGTGTTGAGATATGGAAGGAAGACCGTCAAACGGACGGTTGGTTAACCATTATCGAGCCACTCCGCGGATGGGAAGCGGGTTCTGCCGATCTGATACTTGCCTACCGTAGAGGAGGCGGGGTTTGGCCATCTTTGTATGATGGTGAGATGAACGTTGTTGTTGAATTTCCGCTAAATGGATATGCCGTACATGCCGATGTATGTGGTAGTGGGACGGAGCAAGTCATTATTTATAATGATGACACGGCAGCTATTTATGCAAGTGGACCGCTTGCATTGGTTGAAGGACTATCCGGCACACAACTGCCGCAGCCCAAACGCTTGTCCAGCTCAACCTTATATCCAGGCGGTGAAATTCCGTTGTAACGTTAGAAGAGGAAGGGAATCTACGATGACACACGCATTAAAGTTCGATTTCGGGGTGGGGAACCCGGAGGCGGGCTACACCAAGATTACGCCGTATAGCGAGTATGGAGTATCGACTGGCTATGGTTTTAGCAATGTGAAGAATGTTCATGCCAAGGATCGAGACGAGCCTGGTGCATTGCGTAGAGATTTCTGTATTCCGTTGGATACGTCGTTTCTGGTAGATGTTCCTGACGGGACGTATCGCGTTTCGATCCTGTTAGGCGATGAAATCGCTGAAACAGAAACGACGGTCACCACGGGCGAAGGAAGGATGTTGCTTCATAAGCAGCGTACATCTGCGGGACATTTTGCGCGTGCGAGCTTCTCGATTTGGGTCACGGATTCGCAACTGAAGTTCACATTCACAGGTAGAGCACCGCGCATCAATGCGTTGGAAATTGAGCCGATGCCTACAGCTTGTACGTTGTTTCTAGCAGGAGATTCAACCGTGACCGATCAGCCGTCAGATGGCTATCCGTATGCGGGCTGGGGTCAAATGCTGCCACTGTTCATCAAAGCCGATGCAGCGGTAGCTAATTATGCTTTGTCGGGTCGGAGCTCATTGAGTTTTATCGGTGAAGGTGTATTGGATACGATTTGGAGCAAAATTAAACCCCATGATTACCTGCTTATCCAATTCGGTCATAATGACCAGAAGCCGGACGAAGCGCGATATACGGAGCCATTTTCCTCTTACAAGGAAACGCTGAAAATCTACATCGACGGTGCCCGGGCGCGTGGCGCATACCCGATTCTGGTCACATCCGTGCAGCGTCGGTTCTTCGAAGAAGATGGCACATTGCGTGATACACATGGTGACTATCTGATTGCGATGCGCGAGTTGGCAGCGGCGGAAGAAGTACCTTTGATCGATCTGGCTGCAAGCAGCAAGGCATTGTTTGAAGCGCTAGGACCCGAAGGAACGAAACGGCTATTCATGTGGCTTGCGCCAGGTGAGTTCATGAATTTCCCGGATGGCGTAGAAGACAACACGCATTTTCAGCAGTTGGGCGGGATTGAAGTTGCGAAGCTGGTTCATGCTGGCTTGAAGGACTTGAAGCTGCAGCCGCTGAGCTTGTATTTGCGGTGAGGCTGTGCCGTAAGAGCGGGGAAGGCTAAGGCAGAGTGAGAGCGAAAAAGGAGCTAAGCGCGTATGCGCTTGGCTCCTTTTTTGGTAGTGTCGCGGCCACCAAGCAGCGCCAGAATCTTCGCGGCCACCAAGCAGCGCCAGAATCTTCGCGGCCACCAAGCAGCGCCAGAATCTTCGCGGCCACCAAGCAGCGTCCGATTCATTGCTGCCACCAAGCAGCGCCAGAATCTTCGCGGCCACCAAGCAGCGTCCGATTCATTGCTGCCACCAAGCAGCGCTAGATTCATCGCGGCCACCAAGCAGCGTCCGATTCTTCGCTGCCACCAAGCAGCACCAGAATCTTCGCCGCCTAGCTGCGCTCGAACACCTCCTCCACCCCCGCGCCTCTCGCACTGAAATCCAGCGTCAAAGATGCAAAAATACATCTATTTTAAGCGAAAAAGCTTAAATTTGGTGAATTAATGCAAATGTGCAGGCTTTTGCACCAAAAAGAGCCAAAAAGATCTAGAACCCCAGAAATACCTGCATATTCGCAGGCATTTCAAATAGAAAGGATACATACATCCCAAAAGGATGTACTTTTGCATCTTTGATGCTTCCACAGCGACACGACCTACACGAACACGAACATGAGCACAGCAATCTGTTTGTAATTTGAGTGGCAGGTACACGTGCCAATTCAAAAAAGAAGGCCTCCCGCCAAATTATGGCTTATGGGAGACCTTCTTTTGATTATTGAATGTTGATTTTCGTAATTGTGGCTCCTGTGCCTTGTAGGGTAATAGGACGGTTTTGTACCAAATTTGAAATGTTGCCTGTAATCGTTACACTGGATGATACGTTGTAGGTCGTCGTCACGTTGCTGCCGTTCGTACCGGTTTGATTGATTGTGATGGTTGCCATTTTGCCTTGATTCGTAAAGGTTACACTGTTAAATGTCCCAGAAACACTGAAGTTCTGATTGTTGCCATTGGTAAGCTGTGTGACCTCGGCATAAATGGCTGAGTTATTGTAGGAGCGGAGTTTGACGACATCGCCGGACTGAAGTGCTGAACCACTTACCTGAACGCCGCTTCGATAGACGAAAGCTTTGTCATTCAAGGGAATCGCTTGAGCTTGATTGCCACTTACAACAACTAGGAGGCTGTTTGTCGCCGAAATGATGGTCCCGGTGAGTTGGTTAATAGTAGGCTGTGTAACAGCTGTGCCATCTGCGCGATTTAGTACTTCGGCATGCAGGATAACGCCGTTATAGTAATGCGCTTTGATGACTTGGCCTGGCTGTAATACGCCGCTCGTTGTTTGCGTGCCATCCAAGTAAATGGAGGTGTTCGCATGAAGTTGCAGGCTGTAAGATTGGCCGCCGCTCGTTAGTGTAATGGCATTATTGTTGAGCGTCCCCGTAACAGTTCCAGTCAACTCGCCTGTCGTCGTCAATGGTGACACACTCTTGGTAACTTCAATGACGGCTGCCGCACTATTGTAGGCATAGGTTGTCAGGACATCGCCAACCTGCAGTGCGGATACGGTCGTAAATGCACCGTTTTTGTATACAATCGTCTGACTGCCAAGTGGAATGCCTTGAAGTTGAGTAGAAGTAGTTACCAGCATGGTGTTATCGCTAATCGGATAAGACAACGTACCTGTAATCGTCGAAGCATAATTGGTTGGCGTGCCGCTGGTGCCCACTGGCTGTGTTACTTCCACATAGCTGACGCCATAGTTATAGGAACGCGTGCTCACGATGTCACCGACTTGTATGCCAGAGGCTGTGGTTTGCGATCCGTTCCGGAAGTAAAGCACGTTGCTGTTCACGGGTAGTGAAATGGTTTGCCCATTCGTTAACAGGGTAAGTGTATTCCCTGTAATCGCGCTGGTCACCATGCCAGTCTTCACGCCAATGGCCTGTGTAGGCGTTGAGGGATTACTACCGCTTGGCTGTGTGACTTCAATATAAATGATGTAGCCATCATTGGATCGAATCTTCAGGACATCACCTGTTTGCAAAGCAGATGGGCTGACTTTAGCGCCGTTCCGATAAATAAACACATTAGGATCCAAGGTCAGATTAAGGTTCTGGCCGTTCGTACGTACGGTCAAAATATTGCTATTGACTGGTGCTAAGACGGTTCCTGTTACAAGACCGTCAATATTATTTGGTAATTGATTACCTGCCCGATCCAGCAAAGCAGCAATTTGTGCGCGAGTTACAAGCTGTTTGGGACGGAATGTGTTATCTTCGAAACCATTCACAAGCCCTTTGTCGACAGCAACTTTGACATAGCCAACGGATCCAGCAGGAACGCTCGCTGCGTCCGAGAATGAAAGCCTTGCATTCATATTAGCTTCAGCTTCGTCCTGAAGTTTCAATGCTTTGACTAGGAGCGTCGTGGCCCACAACCGATCTGCTGGCTGATTTGGATTGACATTCGTATCGGACTCGGCGAATAGGTCATTCTCTAGCGCTACCGCAACATATCCGACAGCCCAGGAAGGCACACTCGCTGCGTCGTTGAAATTCAACTTGGTTGCTTTCTCTTCGGCTGATTCAGCTTGATCGCGAAGCCCCATTAGTCGAACCGCTGCCGTAATTGCTTCTATGCGAGAGACCGTTTCTTGCGGTTTAAAGGTACCGTCAGGATACCCATCGAAAATGCGTCTAGAGACTAGACTCATGATGTAGTTTAAAGCCCATTCGAATTCTTTACCTTTGATATCTTTGAAGTCGAACTTGATTGCCGCAGAAGGGCGTTTGTCAAAGGATTGGCGTGAGTTGTTGGAACGATCATCGTCTTTGTGGTCGCGACCATTCTGTGCGAAGGCCGTAGTTCCCGTAGCCATCACAAGTGTAAGGGCTAACGTGGGTACAAGCAGTTTTTTCATGCGCGAATGCTTCATCTTTTTCTTCTCTCCTTAATAAAATAAATGAGTAGAAAATTGCGAATATGCTGATCTTGCTTACGATGTTAAGCTAGTTACAGTATACGGAAATTGTTGGGTTTTTCTGGGTGTAGATTTGTAAATAAAGGAAATTAATTTTCGTCGCTTCATATCATTAGCTTGGTTGCGCTTACGTGATCTACCGGCTATATAGAAGTGGATTTTCAAAGATTCTGACGATAACCTCGGTCTTATTTTCAAAAATAAGTAATATATTTTTCTTAAAACCTCATTGAACGAGAAGGAAAATAAAGCTAAATGAAGTAAGTATTAAATTGGGAAACATTTTGGTCTCAACAGGTAGTGCCCACGCCTTTCTCACCTGACACTATTCCTAGCATAGTATGTAGGAAGGTGGTGATGAAAAGTGACTAATACACTGGATGGGTGGATAATTTACACATTTTGGGGCATTTTTGGGTTTATGCTGATTGATTTTATTATCGCGTTCTTCAAATCCTTCTGGGAAGGCTCCTTTGGTCCTACACTCGTGTTAGGTTATTTGAAAGATGTCCTCTACTACGTGCTGCCACTGACTGTACTATTGTCTATGACTGCCTTTGATCCTACAGGTTGGATTATCGTGATTTTTTACTTCCTATGCGGTCTCGCTGTGATGATCAAGTACGTGCTAGATATCGTTAAAAGATTCCAATAGTGTCTTTGCTGAGGTCCTGCTTAAGCAGGGCCTAGATATGAGTTTTTCATAGGGATATTCAAACTTTATCATATGAAGGAAGTGTAGCCATGAGGAGATATCAATGGATTAGATGGCGAAAGTTAATCCTCTGGCTTATAGCCATTGCCATGCTTTTTGGTGTGTTATGGGCAGGTGGGCCAACCGCTTGGGGGATTGCGATTAGTATTGCGACATTATTAATGCAACTGGTTTTCGCAATGGCCTTTATGATTATTCAGTTTGTTGCACTCTTCTGGTTCCTAGCGAGAGGGCGAACGTACTGGATTCTGCCTGGAGAGACGGGATCGACATGGGATGATTATCGTGGAAATCCCGAGATTGTGGAGAATGCGAAACGAATCGTTACCTTGTTAAAAGGAGTCAAGGAGTTCAAGGAGATGGGCGGCGAAGCAATTCGCGGATTGCTGCTCTGCGGACCGCCGGGGACCGGTAAATCCTACTTGGCTCAGGTTATTGCGAATGAGGCACAAGTGCCGTTTGCCTATGCTTCAGCGCCAAGTTTCCAAAACATGTTCTTCGGTGTTGGTAACTTAAAGGTTATGGGTATTTACAAAAAAGCACGCAAGCTCGCTCGCGTCTACGGGGCATGTATCATCTTTATTGACGAGATTGATGCCATTGGGATGAGTCGTCAAGGCGGTGCTGGCGGTGGAATGATGGGCATGATGGGGATGGGCGGCGGTTCAGGCTTACTGAACGAGCTGCTCCTTCAGATGGACCCTCCTAACATTGACACGTCCAAGATTGTAAAGATGCTTCGTTCACTCGGTCTACGCCGTAAAAAAGCAGAAAGACCTCCCGTACTAACCGTAGCAGCAACCAACCTGCCTGATGTACTGGATTCAGCTTTATTGCGACCAGGTCGGTTCGATCGGCAACTGTGGGTAGATGTTCCTGACTATGACGGTCGGGTTGATATTTTCCAATACTATTTGAAAAAAGTCAAGCTTGATGAAACCTTAACCGCAGAGAAAGCTGGTCTTGATTCCATTGGATACAGCCCTGCGCAAATTAAACATATCGTCAACGAAGCTGTCGTTATTGCCCATCAACGTGGGGCGCAAGCTGCCAGTTATGAGGATTTCCGTGCCGCTATGGAAACGTATGAGTGGGGGCTCAAACAACCACTCCGCTCGATGCGTGATGATGAGAAGCGGAATGTCGCGTATCACGAAGCAGGTCATGCCGTGGCACAGTTCCTGCTTAAGCCTCACGAACGTGTTTGGAAAGTGACCATCGTTCGGCGTGGCGGCGCTCTTGGACTTTCGGCTACGAAGGAGACGCATGAGCGTTATAATCGAAGTGATTCTGAGATGCTGGCAGAGATTCAGGTTTGTCTAGCAGCTCGTGCGGTAGAAGATGAATTTTTGCACAAGAAATTAAATGGGGTCACTTCTGACCTTCAACATGCAACTCAAATTGCAGGTGCATATCTCGGAATGCTCGGGATGGGCGATGAGCTGTTCAGCTTCTTGGCGGTCGGTTCGCGAACGGATGGACTCAAAGCGCTGCGCCCACAAATCAATGAGCTTCTCAAAGAACAAATGCTCGAAGTGAAAAAACTCGTACTCGATTATACGGATTTCGTTCATAAGATTGCGGAAGAGCTGTTGAAACGGGAAGATTTGACCGGTGATGAAATTGAAGAGATTTTCACGGAACTGTATGGGGATTCGCGTCCTAGAGCAATTGAAGTGAAACCTGTGGCATTGAAAAAGCTAGCCATGGAGAAATCGTTAGTTGTCATCGATGACATGGAAGAGGATCTCAAGGATTCTTAATTTTCTAATTGATATGGAAAAAACTTGGCGTTGCCTCCTTTTTGGCTATTGTGGTCGGAAGGGGGCAATTTGCCATTGGTAGGGTAAGAGATCGATAGCAGCTATCTAGAGACGAGAACAAAGGAGAATTCGATCATGGATTATGATGCAATTGTAGTTGGAGCGGGACTTGCGGGCTTAGTGGCGACAGTGGAAATCGCGGATGCGGGCAAAAAGGTGCTGCTGCTGGATCAGGAACCAGAAGCTTCCTTTGGCGGACAAGCCTGGTGGTCATTTGGCGGTTTATTTTTAGTGAATTCCCCCGAACAGCGTCGGCTTGGAATTAAGGACTCTTTGGATCTAGCTTGGCAAGATTGGCAGGGTG
This sequence comes from Paenibacillus sp. J31R109, assembly GCF_059692055.1. Lineage (NCBI taxonomy): Bacteria > Bacillati > Bacillota > Bacilli > Caryophanales > Paenibacillaceae > Paenibacillus > Paenibacillus sp. J31R109. The sequence goes on from NZ_JCAUAR010000001.1 coordinate 100,045, forward strand.
CTGCTGGCTTTGATCGTGTAGACGACGAGGACTATTGGGGCCGCAAATGGGCGGAGGCCTATGTCGAGTTCGCTGCTGGGGAAAAACGGGAATGGCTGAATGCCATGGGGATCCGTTTCTTCCCAGTTGTCGGATGGGCGGAACGTGGCGGCTACTTAGCGGAGGGGCATGGCAACTCGGTACCTCGTTTCCACATTGTGTGGGGGACAGGCCCTGGCATCATTGCCCCTTTTGAACAACGGATAAGGGAACATAGGAAGCAGGGGCGCGTCGACTATATGCCCCGGCATCGTGTGAACGAGCTTATTCAAAGCGGCGGGGCCATTACTGGTGTTCGCGGTTCCGTACTTGTGGCTAGTACAGCCGCACGCGGGGAAGCGAGTTCGCGTGAGGTGCTGGGGGAATTCGAATACCATTCGCATGCGGTGATTGTCAGCAGTGGAGGTATTGGCGCTAATCACGAATTAGTCCGCCAATATTGGCCGAGTCGGCTGGGTGAAGCTCCCAAGCGGATGCTCTCAGGCGTGCCAGCCCATGTCGATGGTCGCATGCTCGCCATTACAGAGCAATCCGGAGGTCGAATTGTGAATCGGGACCGGATGTGGCATTACACGGAAGGAATCAAGAATTGGAATCCCGTGTGGCATAAGCATGGCATTCGTATTCTCCCAGGTCCGTCGTCATTATGGTTGGATGCGCGAGGTCAGCGCTTTCCTGCACCTAACTTTCCGGGGTTTGATACTTTAGGCACGTTAGAGACGATCCAGAAGTCTGGTTACGACTATTCGTGGTTTATTTTGACGCAAAAAATAATTGAAAAAGAATTCGCCTTGTCAGGCTCCGAACAGAATCCCGATTTAACGGGAAAAAGCATACGCAAAGTGTTGTCCAGAGCACTGCCAGGAGCAATGGCTCCGGTGCAAGCTTTTATGGATAAGGGAGAGGATTTTGTCGTTGCTCCGACATTGGCAGAGCTAGTCGCTGGTATGAATGCAGTGACAGGGGAGACATTGCTTGATTTTGAGCATATTGAACGGCAAATGAAGGCAAGGGATCGCGAAATCGCGAACACCTTCACGAAGGATCTGCAAATCACTGCCATTCGAGGCGCGCGTAACTATATTGGTGATAAATTAATTCGTGTTGCGAAGCCGCATCGTATGCTGGACCCTGCGAATGGACCGCTTATCGCGGTGCGATTGAATATTGTTAGTCGCAAAACCTTGGGAGGCTTACAAACGGACTTATCCGGTCGTGTTCTGAATCAGGCGGGTGAGGCGATTCCTGGCCTGTATGCTGCTGGAGAGGCAAGCGGCTTCGGTGGCGGCGGGCTACACGGGTATCGTGCGTTGGAGGGGACGTTTCTCGGAGGCTGCTTGTTTACGGGGCGCGTTGCTGGGAGAGCTGTTGTGAAGGAGCTGGAGTAAGGAGCTGTGAATGTAGGTTTATAAAAATATCTAAATGAAGTCCGCGTAAATCGCGGACTTTTTTGACTTATAAGAATTTAAATGTTTTGGGTTTTGGGTTCCCATTCAGCATCTCGCTATGAGCAGAGAACTGCAAAAATACATCTTTTTTAAGGAAAATAGACCGTTTATCGAGGAATTGCTGCGAAAATACATCCTTTTTTACCGATATTATATAAAATGGGTAAATATGGTGGAAAAAGATGCATAATTGCATCTTTGCTATTAGAATACGACTATTCTAGTGGAAAAAGATGTATATTCGCATCCTTTTTTCAATTGGATACTGCGGTTAGCCAGTTAAATACAGCGGTGCAAGTCTTTCACGCCGCTGTTATCCAAGCTGGCATCCCGACTGCACTGGGCGCGGCAATCACTGCGGCGCAGCAGATACTTGATAATGCGAGCAATTACACGCAGGATCAATTGGATAATGCAATACGTGCATTTATCGGATGAATAAAAACAGCGGTAGAGGAAGACTTTATTTTCAAGTCTTGGTCTGCCGCTGTTTCTTTTACTAGTTAGCGTTCATTGCACTCACACGCAACTTACTCAAATCAACGCGGTTCCCAGTCGGGTCACTAATATACACCGTCACTTGCTCGCCCGCGCGTAGATCGAAGAAGTTGTCGCTGAAGCGGAGATTACCCTGAGGGAGATCCAGCTTCACCATTCGCGCATGTGCACCAATAGCTGTGATTTGCACAGCTTGCGTATCGGCATCAACTTTTACGCTGAGTGAAGTCGTAGGGAATTGCAGGTCCTTCTGATCGCGCAGGTAGTGGAGATTAGTAGGCGCAGCCCAGTCGGTCGTATGCACACGGACAACAACTTGCTCGGGAAGTGCCCCGTTTAAGATGGCAGCTTCTGGCAAACGTCCTAATTGGATCGCCGTGTTTGCCCCGACAGCAGCTTCGAACGCGTGCGTGAACAATTGCTCACCGGAGAAGTTATACACAGTTACGTGCACCTGTCCTTTTAGGGCTAACAATGTATCGTTGACGGCCCAAATCGCTAAGTCCTGCCCAGGCTCATGATCGATCGAGAGCAGCAGCGGGTGATAGAACTTGGTCGCATAGTAGAAGGAAGCCTTCGGCAACAATTCATAATCAATGAGCGACCAGCTTGTACCTGGCCAGCTATCATTTAATTGCCAGATGAGTGACCCGCTCGTACGATGCTTGTTCCGACGGTAATGCTCAATGCCATACTTCAGGCCTTCCGCTTGTGTCAGCATGGAGAAGTTCATATACTCCTCAATGTTGGTCGGAATACCGGTATATCCTTCCATCAGGAGAATACCCTTTTGATGATTCGTGTCTTTATTGCGATAAGCCATTTCCACACTGTTCCAGTAGAATTGGCCATTTGGTATGTTTTTCTCTAACGTGTACCGATTAGCTGAGGCATGCATACCGAATTCGCTGCTGAAAAGCGTGAAGTCTTTTTTGTAGTTTTTAAAAGTGACACCTTGAATACTGTAATCAAGCAAAGGCACATCACCAAATTGACGCGGATAAACGGAACCATGCCATACCTGCCAGTTGTGGCGGTCGCCTACCTCAGGATCGTTGGCATCATTGCCCCCAAATGGGGAAGATGGCCAGTAAGCGCGACTGTCATCAAGCAGCTCAAGTGCATCAGGAATTAGCTCATGGTAAATGATTTCCCCGTAGAACGGACAGTTGATGTCACCGCCAGCGGATTTCATATCGTAGAGCCAGTCAATTTCATTATTCCCGCACCACAGTGCAAGGGAGGTATAATTGCGCAAGCGCTTGATGTTGTAGATGACCTCACTGCGGACATTCTCCATGAAATCACGGTTAAAATCAGGGAATAACGCATTCGCGAAGGCAAAATCCTGCCAAACCAGAACACCACGCTTGTCGCACTCCTCATAGAAGACATCCTTCTCATAAATGCCGCCAGCCCACACGCGCAGCATATTTTGATTGGAAGTAACAGATAGATCGATGAGATCTCTGTAGCGTTGATCTGGAATGCTTCCGATGAAGTGATCCGCTGGGATCCAATTCGTGCCCTTCGCGAATAGTTTGACACCATTTAGCACAAAAGCAAAGGCATTCTGGCCCTTATTATCAAGTAATTGCAGTTCGATTGTCCGGATACCAAACGGTTTGCGATACGAATCTACTTGTTCGCCGCCGGCATACAGAATCACTTCAAGCTCGTACAAATATGGATTGCCAAGGTCATGTGTCCACCAAAGTTGTGGATCAGTGACCTGTAAAGTAAATGAGCCAGATGTCTGCACATTCCCTTGCGCAGCAGCAACCACTTGACCAGCTGCGTCAAGTAAACGAATGTCACACGACTTCTGTACACCTTTGCGAAGTGTCGTCACATCGACATCGACTTGAACTTCCGCCCCAGTCCCACTAATCGTGCGCGTTCTTGCAAAAACGCTGTCCAACTTAGCGCGGCGGTAACGTTCAATAAATACTTTGCCCCAGATCCCCACTGTGACCATGCGCGGTCCCCAGTCCCAGCCGAAATTCATCGCTGCTTTGCGCAACCAAGGGCGCTCTTTCGTATAAGAGGACCATTGGAACAATTCTTTGTCCTTATTATGCAGATGTAAAGGATCAAATTTAACAGCAATTGAATTCTTACCATCCTGAATGACGCGTGTAACATCAAAGGTATGGGCCATGAGCATGTTGCTGGTTGTCCCGATTTCCTTCCCATTTACATAGATCGTGGCAAACGTATCAAGACCCTCAAAGGTGAGTTCATGCTTCTCTTTCTCGTCTTTCGCATCCCCTAAGGAATAATGGAAAGAGTGTCGGTACCACCACTCTTTTTGCTCGATCCATCGGCTTTTCGCATCATTATGACCGAAGTACGGATTCTCAATAAGCTCTCGTTCAATTAGTGCCGAATGAACATCCCCTGGTACTTTAGCTGTAATCCAAAAACGATCGTCTAACCATGCTGCCGCGACATCAAGTGGTCTAGCTTGACCTACTTCGAACTGTTGCAAACGCCATAAGCCTGATAATTCCATCTGTCATTTCTCCTCTTACACCATGTTTGTTTTAAAATTTAGGAGGCGGAGCAGCAGGATGAAGAACTGCTTCCTCTCTGAACTCACTTGGCGTTTTGCCAGTAAATTTTTTGAATACTTGACTGAAATATTTAATATCTTCGAATCCCACTGAGCTTGCGACATCAGCTATTTTGGCAGGAGAGACGGTCAGGATTTCCATGGCACGATTAATCTTTTGCCGTGTCACATAGTCACCAAACGTAATCCCAGCTTCCTTTTTAAAAACTTCGCTCAAATGATTCGGATGCAGATGCACATGCTTAGCAACTTGCTGTAAACCAACATCCCTCCCCAAATTCTCATGGATGAAGGCCATTGCTTTCTGCGTATGTGTGACTTGTCCCTCACCTAACCGATGATGGTACAACTCCATAATGGTCAATAGATACTGAAACAACGCATCTTTCAGCACGATATCCCGCTTAACGACGAAGCCGGTATTTATATTATCGAGCGCTCGGAGACGACCCGTTGCTGTTAAGACACGTTCTAACCAACGATGTGCGGAGAGGGCAGCAGAGCGAACCAAGGATTCAAGGGATTCAATGGTCATGTGCGGGTCGCTCAGTTCCGATTGCAAATAGCGCCCAACCCAGCTCTTCAATGCGACGGAATCATCTTCCAGCAAAATCGAAGAGAGCTCTAGCTCTTCCTCGTGGGTACAGACCGTTTTACCGCCTTTACGCCCAACGATGTCCGAATAAATAAGAATAGATTCATCAAGGTGATGTTTGTAGCTAAATGCATAGTCTGCCGTGAGATAGGATTTATATAAATCTGACTGCTGATGGACGACCTCGCCGACAGATATACTAACTTTGCATTTGAGCAGGCGTTCGATCTTTTGTTTGGCCGAATCGGGATGATCGAAGAAGTCGGAAGCACTTGTTTTCGGAAGCGCCACGACAATTCTCTGCCTGTAGATCAAGGTTTCACATTGCAAGATATCGTGCAGCATATTATCTACAGCGAACAGGAGCAAGGAGGTTTCGGAGGAGGTTTCTCCCCAGCCTTCCGCAGTGACCACGTAAGTTTGAAATTTAGATTGAACATGGTCATGTGTGAGGAACAAAAGGGGGAGATAAGCGGTCAGCATCTCTTCATCGACAGCCGCGGATTCCCCTTCAATGATCCAACGCTCAAACAAACGATTACGAACTTCTTTGTTCTTATACAGATCTTGGTTGAGATGCTTCCATTTATCCTCAATGCGCTGTTTGACTTGGAGGACAGTTTTCATAATCTCTTCCGGTCGACTGGATTTCAAGAGATAGTCACTGACACCTTGTCGAATCGCTTGCTGTGTATACATAAAATCATCGTAGCCAGATAAAATAATCGTCTCGATGTCCGGCAGGAATTCTTTCGCCTTTTGCGCTAGTTCTAAACCAGTCATTTGCTTCATTCGGATATCGGTCAAAAGAATATGAGGACGCTCCTCTGGTATACGGCGAATTGCCTCTTCAGCAGATACAGCTGGTTTCAGCAGTTCAATTCCAATTTCCTTCCAATTAATGACTTTCGCCAAGCCCGTTCGGATGATGACTTCATCATCAACGATCAAGATTTTCATGGTTATCCTCCAAAACTGGAATCGAAAATGACACACAGGTTCCTTCATGCAATCGACTCTCGATTTTAATCCCCGAATCAAGCCCATAATGCAGCTGTAAGCGCTCATGCACATTTCGCAATCCGTAACTGGCATCGCTTCCCATCGTTCCCTCAGCAGGGTATAAACTGTTCAAAACCTCATTCAACCGCTCTGCTGTCATCCCCATGCCATCATCCATCACTTTGACATACATCATTTGACCCTTCTGTTCGACGTAGATGGAGATGGTGCCAGGCTGTTCTTTCATTTGTATGCCGTGTATCATCGCATTTTCAACTAAGGGTTGAAGCAGCAATTTTAACATGAAAGAATCATTCAAACGGGTATCAACGACATAATCGACCGTAAACTCATCGGGAAAACGGATGGATTGCACTTGAACATAATTACGAATATGAGCTAGCTCCTGCGAGACTTTGCAATATTCTTTGCCTTTATTCAAGCTGAAGCGTAAAAAGTCGCTTAATGCGCCTACCATCTCAGCAATGCGGTTTTCTTCATTGAGCAATGCGATCCAATGGATCGAAGACAGGGTGTTATATAGAAAATGCGGATTAATTTGTGCTTGCAGTGCACGCATATCGGCTTCTTTTTTACGCGTTTCATTATGGATGAGCTGCTTTTTTAAGACTTCGATATGGGTGCTTAACAGATTGTAACTGCCAGCGAGGCGACCAATTTCATCGGTTGAATAGACGGGATAGTACGGCAAAGGTTCATTTGGATTGACGGTCGAAAGTAAGCGAGTCAAGGATCCAAGAGGCGTCGTGACCTTGCGAATAACGAAAATCGTAAGTAAGACATTCGTAATGACCGAAAGTGCAACAGCTACGGCTGTTAATTGCAAAATATACCGATTCTGAGCGCTATACAGCTTCGATGGAATAATCCCAACGATTGTCCAGCTAAGCATAGGTTCTCGATAAAATAAAATACTCTGTTGGGATGTGCCCATCCCTGAAGTCCAAACGCCGGATGTAGGACCTTGAATCCGCTCATTTAAGCCAGGAAACAAGGTGTCTGCCGCTTGCGAGAGCCAGCCTTTGGAAGTCGAAGAGATGATTTCATTGTGTTCATTCAGCAAAGCGACTTGACCATAACCATCTGCCAGCTGGGGTGTGGACCAAATGCGCGACAAGACTTGTTCATCCACACTGATCGATAGCCACCCGAGCGTTTCGTAGGTATTCAAAGCACGGATGGGACGTACGAAGGAGAATACTTGTCGATCCCCCAAATAATTTTCGATGTGATATAAGCCCGTCCACAGTTTGTCCGTAACCTGTTTCATCGTGATCTCTTGATTCAAACTCGATTTGTAAATCGTGGTTGTAGAAAGAGGCGTCGTGGTCTTGTTGGGATATAGGGTGATATTGGAAATATAATCTTTGGTGTACACCAGATTCGTCATTAGGCCTAGGATTTGTGCTTGTGCATCCAAGTTCTCATCCGTGCGCTTCAAATACGATTGAATATCACGCTGGCCGATGAGGAAAATGGATATGTTCTCAACATCCTTCAAGATGAACTTAAATTTGGCGTCCATTTGCGCGAGCGAATTCAAGCCTGTTTGTTGTGTTTTATCCTGGGTAATATCCGATGACGTTGTGAAAGCAAAGGTGCCCAGAAACAAGAGAGGGATTAATGTTGTTACAAGCATAATGAAGGATAGCTTACGCTGTAAGGAATAGCCAAACCACTTGCGTAACATAGGTCATCTCCTTACTCGTTGTCTGGCGGCTAGAAGCCAATTAACCTTTTACTGCTCCCGCGGTCATCCCTTTCATAACCTGCTCTTGGAAAGCCAAGTACACAGCGATTGTAGGAACAACAGCGATTGTCATAGCGGCGAGTGTTAAGCCGTAATCCGTTTGGTAGCCGTCTGCGAAATTTGCAATACTTAATGGTAACGTTTTGAGGCTGCTTTTGCTAATAAAAACAAGTGCGAACGAGAAGTCATTCCAGAAATGCAGGAAACTTAAGATGACAACTGTCGATAGTGCTGGTAAGGAGATAGGCAGCATGATACGCCAAAATACGCCCCAGAGTTTTGTACCATCGATATAGGCTGCTTCTTCGATTTCTTTGGGTACCGAAGCCAGATAAGCGGTAAGTACGAAGATAGCTGTTGGCAATGCGAAAGCGGTGTAAGGCAGTATGAGTGCCCAATACGTATTTAGCAGTCCAATTTGCTTCATGAGAATAAACAAAGGAACTAGCGTACTATGAATAGGAATCAGCATCCCTACAACGAAGAACGCAAGGATAATGCCTTTGAAACGAAATTTGAGACGAGCGAGAACATAGGCAGCTAGAGAACTCAAAAACAGCGTAAGTGCAAGTGATACTAGCGATATAATGACGGAATTGACAAAAGCGGTGCTCATTTTGGACGCTTGCCATGCCGTTACATAGTTAGAAAACTTCCACGCTTGGGGCAAGCCAAACGGATGGTTAAAGAATTCGCTATTCGTTTTAAATGAGGAAATAACGAGCCAAAACAAGGGATATAACGTGAGGACCGCATAGAGGGTCAGGAACGTCCAGAGTGCACCTTGTTTCCATAAACGAAACGAGAACTTACGGGTTGTCGCGGTTGAATTTACTTGAATTGGAACAGAAGACATTGTCAGCTTCCTCCTTTCACTATACTTTGGATTTACGACTTGTTGCCCATTGGCTAATACCAATGAAAATAAGGCTGATTAAGACAATTGTTGTCGAAATGGCACTACCAAACCCATAACGGTACGAGGAAAATGTTGAATTATACATATACGTAGCGAGAAGTTCGGTCGCATGCGCAGGTCCACCCTTCGTCATCACATACACGAGATCAAAGGATTTCAAGCTCCCAGAAATACATAGGATAATAGCAATTTGTACAGTACTCCACATCATTGGCAGGGTAACTGAAAATAATTTGCGAGCGCCTTCTGCGCCATCGATCTGCGTAGCATCATGGATTTCACCAGGAATATTTTGAAAAGCGGAGATGAAAATAATGAGATAGAGACCGACAAAACTCCAAATGAGAGGAGGGGCTAATGCAAAAATGGCGATCTTAGAATCGGATAACCATTGCAGCTTCCAGGATGCTAAACCTAGCTTATCAAGCAGCAGATTCAAAATACCGATTTGTGGATGATAAATATATTGCCAAATCATACCGATGACGACGGAAGACATAACCATCGGAACGAAGACGGCAGAACGAATGAATCGTTGCAGCGCGTTGCTTTTGTGAAGCAGAATGGCAAGGATAAGTGCTACTGGAAGCTGGCCGAAGACAGCAACAACTAGAAAAATAAGGTTGTTCTTTAAGGATGTCCAAAAAATAGGATCATGAATAATTTCTACATAGTTTTTCAAACCGATAAACTTGGCCGCACCAATTCCTTTCCAGTCGAAAAAGCTATAGTATCCTGACCAGAGGACGGGGACAAACACAAATAAGGCATAAACTAAAATCGCAGGGGCAAGGCTCATAATGACAAACCTGCGTACGTAAGCTGCATTCATCAATCTCACTTCCTTCATGTATGAAATTAGCCAGCCCTGCCACAGATGTGGAGGGCTGGTTGTACGATAACCTATTATTTACCTAGTGAAGCAGCTTGTGAATCTTGAATTTTCTTAGCGATTGCTTCGGCGTTTCCACCCATTAGCAATTCTTGTAGTCCGTTGTTGATAACTTCAACTGCAGCAGAGCTTAATTTAGCATCGTAGACCGGCGTGATTTTGGTCTTTTTCATCAAATCGTTAAGTTCTACGAATAACGGATTTGCTTTGGAAGGATCAAGCTCGATTTTGTAACTAACAAGAGTGGAGCTGTTCAATGTTGCTTGCTGTCCATCAGGACCAGACAGTGCGTAGAATAATTTCTGAGCTGCTTCTTTTTTAGCGCCAGTTAATTTTTTGCTCACACCTAGACCCGTACCAACAACACCGGAAGTGGCTTGCGCTTCACCTTTACCACCTGCAACAGTAGGCATTAGTGCGATGTGCGTGTTAGCAAGCAAATCTTTAGGTGCGTTCTGAACGACGTCAGCCATTGCCCAACCACCATCAATGAACATTGCTGCTTTACCTTGGTAGTACAGCTGTCTCATTTGATTTTGATCGATACTGTTGAAGCCATCTTGGAACGCTTTCGCATTGCTTAGCTCTTGCAATTTTTTCAACGCTTGAACAAATTCTGGATCTGTAAACTTGACGCCTTCTTGCTTAGCAGCTTTAAGGAACCAATCGGAACCCGTCATACGGTCAGCAAGTCCGCTGAAGATCGTCGATTGTACAGCCCAGTTCGCTTTGTTACCCAGTGCGATTGGAATGATTTTGTTATCGTTGAACGTTTTCACAGCAGCCATAAGCTCATCCCATGTTTTCGGAACAGCGACTTTGTACTGATCTAACAACGCTTTGTTGTAGTAGATAAAAGAAGTTGGGGACAAGTTCATCGGCACGGAGTAGATTTTGTTATCTACCGTATAGCCATCTAGCGCACCTGGAATGAAATTGTTTTTCCATTCTGGTTTGCTATCCAAGAACTCGTTGATCGGTTGAAGCAGGTTACCACTTACGAATTCTTTCGTCATAGCGTCTGGCCACATCACGAACAAGTCTGGCATTTCATTCGCTGCTGCAACGGTTTTCAAACGAGTTTTCAAACCGTCTGTAGGCAGACCTTCGATTTCCAATTCAATATCTTTGTTTTGAGCTTGGAAATCATCAAGAATTTTACGCATAGCAACAGCTTTCGCATCTTGACCAGACCAGTTGTGCCAAATGGTCAGCTTTACTTTTCCACCGGATGTACCTTTATCTGTAGTAGCAGCTTCTTCCCCGTTTCCGCATGCGGATACAAGCACTGTTGTCGCAAGTAAAGCTGTAGAGATTAGAGTTAGTTTTTTCATGTTCGACCTCCTGATTGATTGACTCTACCTCATTCTAAAGATTTTCTTTGGATTCGTAAGGTGAACAGGATAAGGACCAGGGTAGAAAATGATCGGATGTGATCATCTATTTATAAGCATATCCATAAGTAGGGTAGAATAAGGCAAGGTGGCAGCTCTAAGTAAAAATATCCCAATACCTTAAATAACTCTCCTAATCTCCTTAAGTTTACCGCTTTCATTGAATGCGGTATTTTTCTATGATTAAGGTATCAACTACGAGACAGCATCCTACTTTGCAAGATGAGAGGGTGATCGGAGAAATTATGTAATCGCTTACCAAATGCATTTGAATCAGGGTTGATCGGTTCTAATCCAAGGGAGGTATACAATGCGTAGTTTCAAGAAAATGGTTTCATCCGTATCCATGATGGCAATCGTTCTTAGTTTGTGGAGTCCTAGCGTTTCGAATGCAGCAACACCAATTGCTGATGCCAATTCATCCATTTTTGGTCCCAATGTGTACGTATTCGACCCCGATATGCCTGCAGCTGACATTCAGAGTGCTGTAAATGCGGTATTCACAAGACAAGAGTCCAATGAATTTGGGACGGAAAGAGATGCCTTTCTTTTTAAACCAGGAACGTATAATGGGAATTACTTTATTGGGTTTAACACACAAGCGTCAGGATTGGGACGGAATCCAGATGATGTGTTGATCAATGGTGGATTGAATGTGAATGCGGATTGGGATAATGGCAATGCCACACGTAACTTTTGGCGAGGTATTGAAAATTTGAGCATTAATCCAACCTTTAATTACACACCACCTGCGCCGGCTCATTTCTCAGCAGGTACAACGCAAATCGCTGTTTCACAAGCGGCACCACTCCGGCGATTACATATCAAAGGGAAATTAAATTTGTTCGATTTTGATGCGGGTTGGGGTGCTGGATGGGCAAGTGGCGGATTCCTCGCGGATTCCATCGTAGATGGTCAAGTAACACCGGCTTCACAGCAACAATGGTTTTCGCGAAATAGTCAGTGGTCCAGTTGGTCGAATGGGGTTTGGAACATGGTCTTTGTCGGTGACAAGAATACGCCGACAGGCAACTTCCCGGATCCGCCTTATACGGTTGTGGAGAACACACCAGTCATTAGAGAGAAGCCGTATCTCTACATCAACAACGCAAATGAGTATCAGGTATTCGTTCCTTCGCTGACTCAGAATACCCAAGGTGCAAGCTGGGCCAATGGTCCAACACCCGGAGATTCCATTGGGATCGATCAATTCTATATTGTTCGCGCCGACGTTCCTGCAACAACAAGTGCTGCGAATATCAATGCTGCTTTGGCGGATGGCAAGAATTTGCTATTCACGCCGGGAATTTATCACATTGATGATACGATTCGTATCAATCGTGCAAATACAGTTGTGCTGGGCATCGGGATGCCAACACTTATTCCAACAACAGATAAGCCAGCGATGACCATTGCCGATGTCGATGGCGTGAAGGTTGCTGGGCTGTTGTATGAAGCGGGGCCCAATGCAACCTCATCCTTATTAGAAGTTGGGCCAGCTGGCAGTTCAACGGATCACTCGGCAAATCCAACTTCGTTGCACGATTTATTTTTCCGCACAGGTGGAGCAGTCGTTGGTGAAAATAAAGCGCAGATGACCATTAACAGTGATGATATTATTGGTGATCATTTCTGGATGTGGCGTGCAGACCATGGTGCTGGTGCAGGCTGGACGGAGAACGTTTCAACTAATGGACTTATCGTAAATGGCGATGATGTTACCCTCTACGGCTTATTCAATGAGCATCACAATGAGTATCAAACTCTATGGAACGGGAACGGCGGTCGCGTTTACTTTTATCAGTCTGAGATTCCGTATGATGTTCCGAATCAAGCCGCATGGATGGACGGAAGCAAGAATGGTTATGCCTCGTATAAAGTCGCTGACACCGTCACGACACATGAAGCTTGGGGCTTAGGTGTGTACTCCTATTTCCGAGATGCAGCGGTGAAGCTGGACAATGCCATTGAGGTACCAGATGCACCAGGGGTGAAAATCCATCATGCAACAACCATTTGGTTGAATGGTACGGCAGGAAGCGAAATTACACACATTATTAATGGTATTGGCGGTCGCGTGTATGGTACATCGGGCAGTTCTCAAAGGCAAACGCTTAACTTCTATGGTACGGATGCTGGTGATACAGTTGCGCCAAGTGTGCCTACGAATCTGGTTCTTAAAGAAACAGCAGCGTATGATCGTGTCAAAATAGGATGGACTGCATCGACAGATAATCTCAATGTGACGGGCTATGAGGTGTATCGAGATGGTACGCGCATTGGTCAAACTACAACGACGGAATATTTGGATACGACGGTAAAACCACTAACGACTTACAGCTACACAGTGAAAGCCAAAGACGGCGGAAACAACTTCTCCGCACTCAGTTCAGCGTTAAGTGTAACTACGCCAAAAAGAGCCCTGGACCGCTCGACATGGACAGTGACATCAACATCTGCAGATCCAGCTGCCCATCTCATTGATGGTGATTTGGGAACGCGTTGGAGCGCAGGCAAGCCGATGTCGCCTTCGCCTGAGCAATCATTCACCATTGATATGAAGGTGGCAACAACGATTAATAGTATTGAGATGGACTCCTCGGGCAGCAATAATGATTTTGCGCGCGGATATGCGATTTACGTATCCAATGATGGTGTCACATGGGGAAGTCCAATTGCAACGGGAGCTGGTACGAATAAACTTGTGACGGCTGACTTTGCACCACAGCGTGTTCGTTATTTCAAAGTTGTGCAGACGGCTGCGAATGCTAGCTGGTGGTCTGTCCATGAAGTGAGAGTGTATGGCGCTATTCCACCTTCAGCAGTCATTGAAGGCCCACCTACGGTTACAAGCGGGCAATCCTTTGATACGACAATAAGTTTGACTGATGTGGTTTCCAGCGTGTATGCACAAGATATTCAATTGACTTATGACGCCAGTCTGCTTGTTTTTGACTCGGTAGAATCTTTAAACCCTGCAATTACGATTATTGGGCAAAAGAATGAAGGTGGACATTTGCGCATTCTGACTGCGAATTTGTTGAATGGGGATGTCAACGGACCTTTGATGACCCTGCATTGGCGAGCATTAGCACCAGCAGACAATGTGAGCACAACCATCTCGTTGGACAGTTTAGCCCTAGCAGATCTTCAAACAGCAACGAATCTTGCCCCAGATTCTCAATTGATTCTGGTCAAAGCGATCATTGATCTGACGATTCTGAACAGTAAGATCGCAACCGCTCAAGCCATCTATGATGGCGCTGTGGAAGGATCAGCGAGTGGTCAGTATGCGGTAGGGTCGAAAGCCGTCTTGTTAACGGCGATTGATGCTGCACGAAGTGTGGCGGCGAATCCAAGTGTGACGAAGGCGCAAGTCACACAAGCTATAGCTAATCTTCAACAGGCATTGGATGACTTTGACGATAAGAAATTCAGTGGTATGGAAGGCGATCTAAATAATGATGGCATCTTCGATATCATTGATTTGGCAAATGTAGCTGCAGCTTACGGTAAGACATCTGCAGACACGGATTGGGCACAGTTTAAGAAAGCGGACTTTAACAAAGATGGCAAAGTGGATCTGGTTGATTTGGCAGCAGTAGCACAACGTATTTTGCAATAAAAGTCGTTAATCAAGCTTAAACACGCCCGTTATGATACGTTTCGTATAGTTTCATGGCGGGCGTTGCTTTCTTTTATAAGATTGAATTGCTCGGAATGCTGAAAGGGGAAATCAAACATGGCTTTGCGAAAATGGATGACCTGCAGCTTCGTTCTCATACTTGGAATAAGTCTTATTCTCCCCACATGGATTTGGGCCTCTGAGGCCGAACAGTCAGGCACATTTACAATGAAGATTTCTTCACAGATGCCAAATCAAGGTGACACCATTGAGGTTGTCATTGATGCACATGAATTAATAGATGTGTATGCTTTTGAAATTAATATGGCGTATGATCCTACAAGGTTAACATTTATAGATGCGAAGTCTGATGTCCCTGGCTTCTCGGTTCCACCGCTTATCAAAGGGACAAACATCCAAATCGCGCATACAAAGATCGGTCAAGGGAAAGGATTAGAAGGAGAGCAGTCCTTATTTAAGATGCATTTTAAAGCGATTAAAAACGGGGAAAGCGATCTCACACTAAGTAGTGTGAAACTTGTACACTCCAAATTGATCAGTACCACGAAGCTTACGCATAATCAAACAACACTGACGATTCACGATCCATACCATTTTGATGATCTAGATTCCTTCGATTGGGCTGTGGAGGCGATTGAAGCGCTGGCAGTAGCAGGAATTGTCAATGGCACTGGGGATAGACAGTTTAGTCCGGGAGCTGACGTAACTCGAGCCGATTATCTTGTGCTGTTAATGAGGGCGCTTGGCCTTCAAGGCACAGATCTTGGTGAACCCTTCGACGATATAGAGGAGGGAGTCTACTACGCGCAGCCTGTATCTATGGCAAGGGCTTTGGGTATTGTGCAAGGTGATGAATCGAATCGCTTCCATCCGAAAGCTTCAATTACAAGAGAAGATATGATGGTACTTACGGATCGGGCGTTGCGCGTTTCAAAACATCTGACTGTTGAGGGGGATCAAGGAGATCTCACAGCTTTCGAAGATAACGCCATGATTTCAGCGTATGCTCAGAAGCCTGTTGCTACTTTAGTAAAAATAGGACTGGTGCATGGCTATGAGAATGGTATGTTCCCACAGGAGACGACGAATCGCGCTCAGGCTGCTGTTCTCATCTATAATCTCCAAACTTTTATTAAGGTGAAAAACTGAGGTAACCCATTAAATGTTGTGAAATGGCTTGTTGAAAGAGCCTTGAGACGCGTTGTCTCGAGGTTTTTTAATCTGATGAACAGTCCCATGCACAGTTGCTTGTCGCTATATTGCAATAATTGTAAGCAACTTGAGACAAGAACTTGTGTTAAAATGGGAAAATCGGCTTGAAATCAACAGGTATGAGGTGAAACGTTTTTGCTGCAATTATCATCCTATAAAAGAAGGGGCATCCGCTCCACGCTTCAAAGTTTTTCGCGCATCCTCGTCAGCAACGACAAGCTGTCGCTGTATACGTTCATTGCTATTCTGTGGAAGTCTCAACTTCTACTAGCAGCATTGCATGCACCAGATAATACGGGAATCAATATTGGGGATATGTATTTTACAATTCCACCTGTACTTTCACATTTAATGTTTATTTTGTTTGTGGTTAGTATAGGGCTTTTCTTTAAAAAGAAAGGTCGTCGCTATTATTTGGTAGGGATTCAAGTCCTGTTTAGTCTACTTTTGATCTGCGATCTCGTTTATTACAGAGCCTATGGTGCGTTCTTATCACTTCGCTTCATCGTTCACCCGAATGGATTTAACCCGCTTGATTATAATCTTTGGACATTTCTGCGTCCATTTGATTTGTGGTTTGTCTTTGATCTCGTCGTTATTGGTGGCATTGCACTTTTTCGATATAACAATACACCAATCATGTCGCGTCGATCAGAACGAAAAAGACAGCCAGTCATAGCCATTACGCTGATGCTGCTAGCTGCTGGAGTTGTGTCATATGAGCATTACCGAATTGATGTTAAGGATACGACAGATGGGCAAATGATGTTTTTTAATCTGAGTTGGGCACCTTTTCAATCTATGTCAGATATGTCACCTATTGGTTATCATTTGTATGACGGATTACGGTTATTCGGTGGTGCCAAAAACATCAAGCTTGCCGATCAAGAACGTACACAAGTACAAAACTGGCTTGCAAGTAATGCAGAGGGTTTACCTGATAATAGCTATAAAGGGATGTTTCAAGGGAAGAATCTTATTGTTATTCAGGTAGAATCACTTGAAAACTTCGTTATTGGTGAGAAGGTGAACGGGCAAGAAATTACGCCGAACATAAACCGCTTGCTAGGTAACAGTTTGTATTTTAACCATTTTTATGAACAGGTTAACAATGGGACGAGCTCGGATAGTGATTTGTTGACGACGACATCCGTATTTCCAGTGCGATCTGGAGCGAATTTTTTCCGTTATCCAACGAACACTTACAATTCCTTACCTAAGCTGATGGAGGGGATGGGGTATCAAACCATTTCCACCCATTCAGAACCTGCGGGCAGCTGGAACTGGGTCGAGGCGCATCATAATATCGGGTACCAAACGAGCTGGGATCTTCGTAGGTATAAGGTAGATGATATCGTTGGACTGGGATTGTCCGATGAATCCTATCTTAGACAATTAGGCGATAAATTGACGGATGTTCAGTCTCCTTTTATGCTCCACGTCATTACGTTGTCTAGTCATGGTCCTTTCGATTTACCGGAGAAAACGAGGAAGCTCCAGTTGGATCCAAGTTTGGACAAAACGATTATGGGTGCCTACTTCCAATCCATCAACTATACCGACAAACAGATCGGTGCCTTCCTAGACAAATTGGATCAGATAGGCCTGTTAGACCAATCGGTAGTTGCCATTTATGGCGATCATACGGGCGTGCATAAGTACTATCAAGATCAAGTAGACGCGATTCCATCCTTGGAAAATGAATCCTGGAGAACGCATTCGCTGCAGCTACCTTTTATCATTTATAGTAAAGGCACACAAGGGGAGCAGATCCCAACGATAGGTGGTCAAATCGACACCTTACCTACGCTTGCTTACCTTATGGGCGTTGATAAAGCGAAATTTGAACCAACGGCAATGGGGAAAATCCTCGTGAACACGAATCGTAATTTCACGATTCTAAATAATGGGACTCTGGTTGGCGAGCCGCGGGATGCGGAAAGAGAGCATATCATGCAATCGTTCCAGATCGCGGATTGGCTGCATGAGAGTAATTATTTTGCGGAGTGAGCGATATGTGGGAGAGAGTTAGGGGAGAGAGCTGAGGGGAAGAGATAAGGGGAAGAGCTAAGCGGATGCTTAGCTCTTTTTCATCCCGTAACTCGATTTTATCGAGTTAGAGCAGCAACATCGCCTCATTCTGTTGCTGTAACTCGAATTTTTCGACTTCCAGCAGCAACATCGCCTCATTCTGTTGCTGTAACTCGAATTTTTCGAGTTACAGCAGCTAACTCGGCTCTTTCTGTCTCCGTAACTCGAATTTTTCGACTTACAGCAGTTACATCGCCTCATTCTCATTCCGGAACTCGAATTTTTCGAGTTACAGCAGCAACTTGGCCTCATTCTGTTTCCGGAACTCGAATTTTTCGAGTTACAGCAGCAACTTGGCCTCATTCTGTTGCTGTAACTCGAATTTTTCGAGTTACAGCAGCAACTTGGCCTCATTCTGTTTCCGTAAGTCGAATTTTTCGAGTTACAGCAGCAACTTGGCCTCATTCTGTTTCCGTAACTCGAATTTTTCGAGTTACTGCAGCTTCTTGGCCTCATTCTGTTGCTGTAACTCGAATTTTTCGAGTTAGAGCAGCAACTTGGCCTTATTCTGTCTCCGGAACTCGAATTTATCGAGTTACAGCAAACCAGCGTCGACTTACATCCCTCATCCAGTTCCCGCTCCCCAAAGCTAGCCTGCGGGGATCGCAACGCGAAAAAGGCTGTTTACAAGTAGTCAAACTACGTGTAAACAGCCTTTTCATCTAATACCTATTTCACTTCTGCAAGAAGGAATTTATCGTTCACTTTTTTCGTTGTATACGTTGCGCCATCTTTTGTCGTGAATTTCACGAGATCAGCGGTGTTGGCTGCGTCAAACGTAATGTCTCCTTTTTGGGTCGACAAGATATTGGAAGTGAAGTACGACTTCGTGTTCGTAAGGAATGCTGCACCAGCTTTTGCATCTGTTACATAATGATTCACTAACGTATCGAGCATAGCGGCATCGACGTAGCTAGATAGAAATTTCTTTGCTGTCTCTTTATCTGTCGCAGCAATTGGATTTACAACGAAAGCGCCATCTGCTGATTTGGCTTCAGCGAACAAGTAATCAACTTTCTCGCGAGCAATTCTAGCTGCGATATAGCCTTTCATATTCGTTGTATCTTGCGATACGGCTGCCGTAGCTTGTGGCGTTGCTGTTGCTGTAGCAGCAGGGCTTGGAGAAGTTGTAGAATCTTTGGAAGAACAAGCAGCACCCGTGATTGCCATAGTAAGTATAAGAAGCCCTGCAGCTGTTTTTTTCAATGTCATTTCGGTACACCTCATCATGATTTATCTACTGACTGAAATTGTTAAATTATCCGAATTCTATGTGAATAGGATAGCCAGCAAGATAAAAATATAAACGATGATGTTCAGAATTGCAAACCAATGCGACCGATTTTGGCTTTATAAATGACAAAACATCTGCATGTTAGCTATGGAAACGCTTGTAATTGTGACGGTTTGTCTGAGACCAAACGGTAATGTTTTCATTTTACGGAATAACAAGGTGTGAAAACGGCACTTTCCAGCTATAAATTACAAGATAATGGATAATATATGGTTAAATGGGTCAATTCTTTGTCTAAATTACGAATATATTCCGAACGTAAGTTTCAATTGGAGTTAAAATCAGTTTTTCGTCCTATGTAGCCCCTCTATAAATAGGGGGTCTGTGATAAATCTAAGATTTCTGCTTGAAGTCCAGTGCGCAAATCAGTTTTGGGCTGATAGCCAAGCAAGGTTTGTGCTTTCTGAATATCTGCCCATGTATGGCGAGGCTCTCCAGATGCTTTCCCCAGTAATTGCATGTCTACTTTCTTACCAAAAAGATCTTCAAGAATAGCTATGCAATCCAGTACGGATGCACGTTCTTTGCCTCCGATATTAATGGTCTCACCTATGATATTGGCTGCGTACGCCGTTGCGGCGATGGCTTCTACGCAATCACCGACATACGTAAAGTCACGCGTTTGTAGACCATCACCGTTGATGGGGATTGGTTTGTTTTGTCGGATGTGTTGGATAAACCGATGAAAGGCCATATCCGGACGCTGTCTAGGACCGTACACAGTGAAGAATCGTAAGATAACAAGAGGTAACTCATCTGTTGTCGCGTAAACCTTACAGAGCTGCTCTCCAGTCAGTTTGGTGACACCGTAGGGCGAGAGAGGCTCTGTCTTAGCATCTTCATTCACTTGATTCGTTTTTTCGCCGTAAACCGAGGAGGTCGATGCATATACAAATTTGCTAACGGGATACTTCCGACACCCTTCGAGTAGTCGTTGCGTAGCTTCGATGTTATTCGTGACATAGGTTTTGAAATCTTCGCCCCAACTTGAACGCACGCCAGGCATCCCAGCCAAGTGGTAGATGATATCGACACCTGGAAGAATCTCTGACAACGGAACCTGCAATAGATCTTGGTTAATAAAAGTAAATCGATCGTGCGCTAGCAAATACCGAAGGTTATATTCCCTAACATGAATAGGCGTTGGTGATTTAAAAACTAACGCATCCAATCCAATGACTTCGTGGTTTGGGTTTTGAAGAAGCTTTTCACACAGATGTGAGCCTATAAAACCTGCTGCTCCTGTTACGAGTATTTTCATTCCAAGTAACTTCCTTTCTTTCAGCTTAGTTATCTATTTCCGATGCCGAAATAGGAATAGCCTAGCTTGGTCATTTCTTTGCCGTCGAGCATGTTTCGTCCATCGAAAATCACTTGTTTGTTCATAACCGTTCGTAATTGCTGCCAATTGGCCTGGCGATAGTCTTTCCATTCCGAACATAAGATGACGGCATCGCATTGCTGCAAGGTGATTTCGATGGCATCAAACTGTTGAACCGATGCAGAACGCAGATGTTCTGGCAGCTTAGCAATGGGATCATGCACACGGAGGTTCGCTTGCTTATCGATTAATTGTTGAATGATGGCTAGTGCAGGAGCTTCTCTTAAATCATCGGTATTGGGTTTGAAGGAGATTCCGAGTATCCCAATGGTTTTATCTCTGAATCCGCACAACTGCTGCTCCCACAGGTTCAAGAAATGGGTAGTTTGTGAGTTGTTGACCGCAACTACTTTATCAAGAATACTTAGATCTACTTGGTTTTCTTTTGCTGTATATAAAAGCGCCATGCTGTCTTTTGGGAAGCATGATCCGCCATAACCGATTCCTGCTTTTAAAAACTGAGGGCCTATCCGTTGATCCATCCCCATGCCTGTCGTGACTTCGGAGATATTAACGCCTAAAGCTTCACAAAGTCTTGATAGTTCATTGACATATGAAATTTTCGTAGCTAAGAACGCATTGGAGGCATATTTAATCATTTCCGCAGTTCGAGGTGTCGTAACAAAAATGGGGGCTTTGATTTGATCATATAAGGATTGAATGACTGTTGATGCATGCTCAGAAGTACTTCCAATTACAATTCGATCGGGATGAAAGGAATCATATAAAGCACTGCCTTCCCGTAGGAACTCAGGGTTTGAAACAACATCAAAAGAGTGGGGATAGCTTTGTGATTCTTGAACCCATTGCACCAATTTACGGTTTGTGTCTATAGGAACTGTGCTTTTCACAGTAATGATTTTATATTCGTTCATGAATGCACCAATACTTTGGGCAACCCCTCGTACAGCCTGGAGATCGGCGCTTCCATCTTTATCAGAAGGAGTGCCAACACAGATAAAAATAATGGCGTTTTCACGAATACCTTTCTCCGGAGAAGAAATAAAGTTAATATTCCCGGATTCAATGTGTTTTTTTAATAAAAGATCTAGCCCTGGTTCATAAAAGGAGAGTTTTCCCTCAGATAAAGCCTGTATTTTTGTCGTATCCGTATCTAACCCCGTAACTTGCCAGCCAAGCTCAGCAAATAACAAACCCGTTGTCACGCCTACATATCCCATACCCATAATTAAAATGTTCATTTGCCTGTCCCTCCATCTTTTTGAACAAAAACTGACTGTGGACTGATAATGGAGTTCGTCATTGGATAGTGGTTAGGATTCAAAATGGCGTACTCTAACAAAATACTGTTCTCTAATGTACAGCTTTCGAGTCTAACATTGGGGCCGATCGTAACATAAGGTCCGATAACACAGTTGATTAATTCCGCACTAGGATCAATACATACTGGCGGGATAAACGTGTTCCCCGGATGGTGTTCAATCGGACTTGGAAGTAAACCCTCATCATCCATGAGCTGTAGCATCCACCTGTTCGCTTCGAGCCAACCTTCCATCGTTCCGACATCGGAAAAATTCTTTGCCGTCATTTGATAGGTGACTGAATATTGTTGATGAATGAGCCACTGAATGGCATCTGTGATCTCATATTCGCCTCTGGCCGAGGGTTGGATGGCATGTACGGCTTTGAAAATGCTTGATGTAAACGCATAACTCCCCAGAACCGCAAGATCTGACTTGGGCTCTGAAGGTTTTTCTTCTAGACCAATGATTCTATCTTTATTCACTTCAGCAATTCCAAAAGCTTTGGGATTCGCTACTTTTCTTAATAGAATAGCAGCATCGTGATTGTCTTGGGTGATGGCATGACATAATTCATGGAGATCTTGTGTAATCAAATTATCCCCCAGAAGTAGAATGAAGGGCTCATTATCTATGAAAGATTCAGAGAATTTCACAGCGTCAGAGATGCCTAGCGGATTCACTTGGAAAATATATGTGATATTTACATCCCACCTTTCTCCATTACCTACTTCTTCCATAAACATGGTGTAGAGATTGGGCCGGATGACGATACCGATCTCGTTGATGCCTAATTCAACTAGTTTTTCGATTCCATAAAAAATTAAGGGTTTATTCGCCACAGGAAGCAGGCCTTTAGGTTTAATATTTGAAAATGGTTGGAGTCTAGTACCCTTGCCTGCACAGAGAATTAATCCTTTCATAAGCTTTACCTCCCTGTCTATATGAAGACATTATTAATTTATGATGAAACTTATGAAAGGTAAGGGCTTTTAACAGGGAAAATACGCTGATATGTAGAGTTTTAGTATAATTTGAGTGAATCGGACAAACATAATCCGCGAATCTACTCTATCAACAGCCTAAGCAGGCGATACAGAATATCATAGTATACAGGGGGAGACAATAAAGTTTCTAATTTAGGCTGAGAGGAATGGTTATTTTGCAAAATCTAGACAAATTAATCAGCTATTTGAAAAGCCATCCAGAAATCACAGAAATTTCTTTGGAGTACGTTGATGGGGGCAAAGCTGACGTGGAATTGGCGGAAATCAAAGATTTAATGAAAGACATTGATTGGGATACTGTTGATGAAGCTGAGGTGGAATTAGCTGACGGATCCAAAATGGAGTTTGGTGAAGATGATGATGATGATGAAGATGAAGACGAATCAGGCGACGAAGAATCAGATAACGAAGATGAAGAAGACGAAGAAGAATCTGATGATGAAGAATCAGACGATGAGGATGAAGATTCAGACGAAGACGATGACGAAGAAGAAGTAAGAGTATCAGCTGCTGATGAAGACGAAGACGAAGATGAAGACGAAGACGAAGACGAAGACGAAGATGAAGATGAAGACGAAGACGAAGACGAAGACGAAGATGAAGATGAAGATGAAGATGAAGATGAAGACGAAGACGAAGATGAAGACGAAGACGAAGATGAAGATGAAGACGAAGATGAAGATGAAGACGAAGACGAAGATGAAGATGAAGATGAAGATGAAAACGAAGACGAAGACGGCGATGATGACAACGAAGCCGAAGAGATAGTTGCTGCTCCTGTCGATGAAGACGACGAAGATGATGAAGACGAAGACGAAGACGAAGACAATGATGATGACAACGACAACGATGATGAAGCATAAGTTGTAGTCGATATATATTCTATTGAATTTTATATATAAAATAAATGTTACTGCTCGTATTCGTTACGGAAAACCTCTAACTCTTGTAAGGACTTCTGCATGTGTTTGCAGAGGTTACCTACTCGTAGTTAGGGGTTTTTCATTTATATAGGGATGAAAAATAGGCTGACCTCAAGTAGAGTTAACTACTTATTGGACAGCCTTGATATGAAATCTCTGTTTGAAAAGATACTAAACCTACTTATCTTTGTTCCCAGACGGCAAGGATTTCCTGAGCAACACGTTCCCAAGGATAATTTTGTTCGGCCAATCGTCGACCGTTAAGTCCCATATGACGCGCATGGTTCATATCAGATAATAACGAGTTTAGTTTTTGTGCATATTCACTCGGGTTTTCAGGATTATCGATGAGTAATCCGTTGTTATTTTTTACAATTTCCGGATTACCGCCTCGAGCTGTTGTGAGGAAAGGTAAACCAGCGGCCATGGCTTCATAATGCACACGTGCTAACGGCTCCTGCCAAATCGATGTACAAACAAAGACATCTCCTGCGCAGAACCAGCGGTGAACATCTTGAGCTTGAACATAGCCTGTCGTAATGACAGGAAGAGGCGAGCGTACGGCAAGTGCTCTAACGTATGCGATATAGTCACTGATGGAGTTATCACTGAACCAGGCACCGCCAACGACAACGAGAACAGCATCTGAATGTTTAATTTCAGACATCGCACGCACTAAGACGTGTGGCCCCTTATTACGGGTCAGCCTTCCGACAAATAGGATGACTTTCTTATCAGTCAGATTGTTTTCAGCTCTCAGGCTATCTCGAACGCTTCTTGCCTGTTCGGACTCTTGCCATGGCGCAAAGCGATTCAAGTCAACGCCTGAATAAATCGGTCTTATTTTGCCTGCTGCTTGGGGATAGTAGTCACAAATGGCCGTTCCAATATATTGACTAATGGTGATAATACGCTCCGTGTGTTCGATAACGTTAGTCGCCTCGGTACGCTCGATCTTATAAGGATTGAACATATCATTATGCATACTTAGAATAATCCTGGAAGTAGGCGCAACGTTCTTAACAGGTAGAACAAGTAAAGGGCGGTTGTAGATTTGAATAATATCATAGTGTTCCGACGAATTTTGTAGAAATTGGACAACTCCTGAAGCATATGCGTCAAGTAACCCATAGGATTCCACACGAACATAGCGGATACCATTGCTGACTTCATCGTTTGGCAAAGCAGGGTCCGTTCTTCCTAAAATGGTAATTCTGTGGTGTCTGCTTAGCAGTGTAGCTACACCATCAATATAAGTTTGGATAGCTCCTCCTCGAATGTTAGGGACAGGCAGCTTTTCCGTACAAATCATCAGAATGTTCACAAGTTAACAGCTTCCTTTCTCAAGCAGTCCGTCTTTTGGGTTGAATCTGCCGTTTTTTAAGCGGTGGTGCGGCTTTTTGGTTTCTTAACGGTTTTATCGCCTTTTTCAGATATGGCCTAATTACTTGTTTTAAAGGCTTCTTAGCTTTAATATTTCGTTTCATTAGTTTCTTCTTCGGCTTTAGAAGAGGCTTAACTTTTCTCTTAAGACGCCATTTTTTGCTGCCTCTGATAACCTTTGCCCCAGAAGCGTACTTCCATTTTGCAAGCCGCTTGCGTTTTCTGCGATATAAATAGCGTGTTTTCTTGATGAATCTCGTTTTTCCCCGTGCACGTCTCTTTCTCGGAACACGAAGCGTAAATCTGTTCTGTCCTTGCGTCGGTAATGGAATCGGTGCAAGACCAGGGTCTGTCAAGAAAGGGATAACGGCTGGCATCTGAGGAATATCATGAGCAGATTGAAGTGGTTGATCACCTGTAGGCTCATCTGAATAGATAGGGTATTGGATCGATGAATCCTCAATCGGAATTTGCTCAACAGGCATATCGGAATAAATCGGCTCCATGACCGGATCGCTGGCAACCACATCTGGCATATCGGAATAAATGGGTTCCATGATTGGCGTGGCAGCAACTAAATCTGGCATATCGGAGTAAATTGGCGTCAGCAACTCGCCTGGAACAACAACCGGACGTTGGACAATTGGTTTGACGTAATCGGATGAGTACTCGCCAGCAGGGTAGTTGGCTTTATCCTTTTCAAGCTCGCTTAATGCTTGCCATTTGCTGGCTTCTGTTGTCATCACTCGTTGAAGAATTGGTGCGAGCTCTGTATCAAGAAATACTTGAGGATTGAACACGATTTCTTTGACATGCTTATAGAATTCATTAGGGAATGCCATATCGATCCATAAAATTTCGAACGTTTCTTGGTCGATTGGATTAGCCTGATGGTAAGCTTCAATCATGCCGCGAATCCAGGTTATATCCCACACACCCATATCATCCATGGTGCTGGTAATTAATTTCCGTAGATCTCGAATCGGCAGATCGTAAGAAACGCCGTCTAAGTCGATAACCCAGATCCCGCCGGGTCCCATTTGGCCATTTGACCACCCGAAATCTTGATGGGCAAGCCCCCAGTGAGGTTCACCTTTGGCTAACATCTGGTTGTATGGGGAGTTTTGAAAACGGAGATACATCTCGTTAGCTTGCCGCTTGAATTCCTCAATGACAGCTAATAAATCTGCGCTTGCGGGAGAATCCGAATAGGCATTCGCAATATCCTGGAACCAGTTGATTTTGGCAATGATTTTCTCGTAGTATTTGCCCCAACCGAAGATACGAGATGACTTTTCGGATCCGCTTGGAGGAACATAACCTTTGGAGTTTTTGTGGAACTCGCCGAGACCGAAGCACAGCTGAGAAGCGCCTTCCAGGTCGACTTTTGATACAGGCACCAGAGGTTCGATCCAGTCTGTAACGATCCACAGCTTACCGCCAGCTTCGACATACATATGTCCTTCCTTGGTAGGAATGAAAGAAGGAACCCGGTAACCTAATCCGGACATGTAAGCTTGAGCGCCCACACTGAACAGACTTCTTCTTGGCCGTCTATGCAAACATTTGATACTCAGGTTGCCCTTGCTTGTGCCGATTTTCCAAATTGCGCCGCCCTTATCCGGTTTAGAGGTAATCAACAGCATATCGTGCAGCTGCAGGTCATAATGACCAAGGACTTCTCGCGCCAGATTTTCTAAGCCAGGAGGAACATACATGTTTGCTACGATTCCTGGATCTAAGACGTCATTGATCCACGGAACGACTTGATAATTGTCCACCACCATCACTCCATCACGTATTTTAAAGTGAATTGTACGTTCTAATACTTTACAAATGCTGCGGTACTACGCTTGTTCTTTCTGTTGCACGACAACGCACTTCATGCAAAACAAATAATCACCTCACATAAACCAAATTAGGTTTATCTAATTCTATGCATATGTCATTAGGTGAAAGGTTGATATGTACAAGAGTGGAACTTCATGAAAAACGAATAGACTTTTGCATACGTAAGGACTGAAACCATGCATTGACGTGAAACCAAAAGGTTGTATATAATATAAAACGAAACCAAATGGTTTCGTAAAATTAGAGGACAAGAATAGGGGAATTGCAATGTTGTTGAGTTCGATTAATTATTGGGCAGTTTTGGTTACAGGGATACTATCGTTAGTGTTAGGCTTTCTGTGGATGGCAGTCATATGGGCGAAACCTTATCAGCGACGCATGTATGGCAACATGAATCAAACAGATTCAACTGTGAGTACTTCTGTCAAAATCCAATCTTTTGTCCTGTACATTCTGGTATCCTTCGTCACCTCAATCGCATTTGCTGTCTGTTTAGAGCTGTGGAAAGCAGGTGGGCAAGCATTTGCGTACGATGGAGAGCGATTGTCGAATGCGTTCTGGTTTACTATGTTACTAGCAGCAGGCTACACACTTCCATTTACAATTGGCAAAAAAGTATGGCAGTTTAAAAGCTGGATCGTGGTAGCCGTAGACACTTCCTATGAGGTTGTTCGTTTCACGATGCTCCTGCTTATTTTCTGGTACTGGGTGTAATACGATAAACGTGTTATCACCAACTAATCTGAAGATAAGCTAACTTCTTCTAAGCTTACGATAAGCCTTCTAATCCTCCAGCAGGGTATAGTTAGTGTGTAGATAAGATCACACTTTCGGGAGGAATTACGATGAGTAAATTAACACAAGAAGAAGTCGCATTTTACAAGAAAAATGGGTATTTTCTGTATGATAAGCAGTTATTCTCCGCTGAGAAATTAGCCGAGTTAACGGACGTATTCGAAGATCAGTTGAAGCAAAAAGGCAGCAAACTGTCTGATGAGTTAGACACGCCGCATTTCCGTGAGGATCGCTTGTTGAACTTCTTATTATCCGATGATGTGTTGGATCTCGTAGAGCCCATTATCGGGCCAAACATTGGTCTGTGGTCATCCCATTTTATTTGCAAGGATCCGTTTGTTGGCAGAGCAACGCCTTGGCACGAAGATTCCGCTTATTGGAAAGGCCGTGTCAGCAGCTTCGATAACATTATTACGGTATGGTTAGCTATTGATAATAGCACGAAGGAAAACGGCTGTATGCAAGTCATTCCTGGCACGCACAACAATGGGTTCTCGGAATATGAGAATGTAGATGGCGCCAAGAATCTCTTCAGTACACAAATTAAAAATATGGATACCTCCACAGCTGTTCATTTTGAACTGCAAAGAGGTCAATGCTCTCTACATGATTCACGTATCATTCACGGTGCTGACCCCAACAAGAGTGAATTCCGTCGCTGCGGTTATACCATGCGTTATTTCTCAACAGACACCAAAGTCTTTCTAGATAAAAATCCCAATCACAAAGTATGGCTCGCTCGCGGCAAAGATCTAGCTGGAAATAAATATGCGAATGTAGAGTAGAAGGGATTTTTACTGTCATTAGCGAAATCTTATGATATACAAAATGAGAGATGAGGAGGAAGCGGATGAAGAAGCAACCGGTGAGACTAACGAATGAACAATTTATTCAACCTGCATCCTCCTTTCAAATTTACTTTCAATATATCAATGAGCGTCATGAACTTCATTGGCATGAATTCTATGAGCTTTGCTTTGTAGTTCGAGGCAGAGGTATGAATATAGTGAATGGAACAGAGCATGAGCTGCGCAGTGGCAGCTTATTTCTGTTGACTCCTGCTGATTTCCACGAAATCTATTCGTATCCGAATGAGCCCATGGAGCTGTATAATCTAGTGTTCGATGAGGATTTGCTGGACCAAGAACTACGAGAGTTCATGTTTGGGCAAGTGGCGGAATATATGGTAAATCTGAACGAAACACATCATGAGATTATAGAGTCTGAGTTTCAACTAATTCGTGATGAGGTTCAAATGAAGAAGCCAGGACATGCTATTTTGATCAAAGGAGCTTTTGAGCGAATCCTTTTGTATTTATTTCGCAATTACCATGATCAGAAAGAACAGCTAGAGTTACCGGTCACCTCGTCTCCGTCCTCGACGCTTCAGCGAGCGCTTGTCTATATGCATCATCATTTTCGGGAAGAACTCCGATTGGAGGATGCTGCCAAGCAAGCTGGATTGGCGCCGAATTATTTCAGCCTTGTTTTTCATAAGATGACAGGGATTTCGTTCCAAATCTACTTGCAAGGGTTACGGTTGCAATTTGCCAAATCACTGCTGCAAGCCTCGGATATTCCGATTACGGAAATTTGTTTCGCTTCAGGGTTTAATACATTAACGCATTTTGAACGAGCATTTAAGATGAAGTATGGAAGTTCTCCGCGAACCTTCCGTTCGCATTAAGGTGTGAGCGGCTCTCCAAATGTGTATAATAGAAGTATCTTATGTATACAAAGGGGACAACTTCTCATGATTACTTGCAAATCGTGTTCCAAACCAACAGAACTCCAGATGCAACGTTGTTCACACTGCGGAGCAATGCTATCGTACACGGTTGCTGAGAAATTCGATTTGATGGCTGAGATGGTGGAACAGGCGTTGAAGCAGGAGCTCGAAGCGAGAAGAAGATTGAAGCATTAATCGAGATTGCAAAGCATAGAAGAGACTGGGGCTACCCAGTGCGAGACACCTGACGTGGTCTGGTGTTTTTTTGTCATTCATAGATTCCAGTTTAAGGTCAAGTTTTTGATGCTGAGTCCAATTCAATCTGGGATTGAACCGCGTATACTTATTTTGTAGGCGCTTACAGTGTCTTCAAAATATGGTGACTGGGGTGATAGTGATGGACACAGGTTTAAGAAGCTTCAGGAGCAGGATGAAAATCTTAGCATGGATTATGCCACTCTTGCTGCTGTGGGGAATTATGTATACACCGCCAGCGGCAGAAGCGGCCGTGACGGGCTATGTAACGCGATCAGGCAATCAGCTGCAGTTGGATGGACAGCCGTTTCGGTTTAGCTCGGCCAATATTTATTGGCTAGGCTTGGATGAGAATGTACCGACCAATGGTACGATCGATTTCCCAACAAACTTCCGAGTAGATGATGCACTCGCAACGGCCAAAGAAATGGGAGCAACCGTTGTGCGGTCACACTTGGTAAACTCATTTGGTTGTGCCAAATGTATTATGCCAACACTCGGCAATTACAACGAAGCCGCTTGGCAGAAGGTAGATTATGCCATTAAAGCCGCAGGAGATCAAGGCATCCGTCTCATTTTACCAGTTATTGATATGTATAATTACTACCATGGCGGCAAGAAAACGTGGACCAAATGGTACGGGTATCCGGATGATGGCGTTATTTACACCGGCTACGAGTTTTTCAGTGATGCGAATATTATTACAGCGTTCAAACAACATCTGAGTGTCATGTTAAATCGGGTGAACACCTATACGGGAGTTGCCTACAAGAATGACCCGACAATTCTGGCATGGGAGACAGGAAACGAGCTAGGCTGGTTCGACAATCCGACGCAATTGAAGAATTGGACGCAGCAAATTGCCGATTACTTGAAACAGCAGGACGCTAATCACTTAGTAGCTGATGGGAATTACGGGATTGCCGATGCCCATTTGACGATTTCAAGTATTGATATGTATTCGGATCATTTCTATACATGGGGGAATAAAGGATTATCCGTCCCAGTTCTCCAGACCCAAGCCAATAAAGTTAGAAATGCTGGCAAAGTCATGTTCGTCGGCGAGTATGATTGGAAAAGCGAGCAATTCGGCACTTTGGCCGCTTTCCATACGGCTATCGAGAATGACAGTGTAATCGCAGGTGACATGTACTGGGCATTATTTGGCCATAACGACAATTATGGCTATGTACAGCATCCAGATGGCTATACGGTCCACTATCCAGGTGATACCACTTTCATGCGCACACAAGCACAGCAAATGAGGAATCATGCTTACAAAATGCGAGGCATCACAACGCCTCCTGCACATGGCATTCCTGGTGCACCTACCATTACAGGTTCCACAACCTCTGGTGGTAAATATGTGCTGAGCTGGCGCGGTTCTGTGCCTTCTGATAAATATACCGTCGAACGCTCCACAGCAGGCAGCAGTGGCCCTTGGACTGTCGCATGCAATCAGTGCGTCACCGATAATCAAACACCTTGGACCGATACAGGTTCAACGGCAGGTGCAGCAACCTGGTATAGAGTCAAAGGACACAACTTATCTGGCACAGCTGGCGCTTATTCAACCGTGTATGCCATATCGGGTACACAGCTCCAAGCACCTGGAAGCTTTACGCAATCTGCTCCAGCCAGCGGAGCAACAAGTGTGAATGTGACACCATCGTTTACATGGGGCACCGCCACTAATGCGGCTACCTATACACTTGTTGTTGCCGATAATACGTCGTATTCAAATCCGGTTATCAATGTGAGCGGGCTTACGAACACAAGCTACACGCCTTCCAATGTGCTAACGAACAACAAAACGTACTATTGGAAGGTAACCGCTGTGAATAGTACCGGCTCAACGAATGCCTCCAACTCGGGCATTGCGTTCACAACAGTGGCACTTCCAGCGCCAACATCGACGGTTGATAATTTCGATGGCTATGCCTCCGATGCAGCATTGCAGGCCGCCTATGTGAAAAACGCTAGTGGCAACACCTTCACGATGACCCGTGAAGCAACGACGAAGGATGCAGGCGCGTATGGCGCCAAAATCGTCTACACCGTCAATGCAACGACTAGTTATGCAGGTGCTGTACACACGCTCAGCAATGCCAATTGGACGGGTAACACAAGCTTCAATCTATGGGTGAAACCAGATGGATCCAATCGTACGTTAACCATCCAGTTCAAGGAATCCAATGGTGAATTATGGGAAACCTATTATACCCTTGCCGGTACGACGGCAACGACGTTGTCCATTCCATTCACGAGCTTCCAGCATCCAGGTTGGTATAGTGGAGGCAATGGTGTCATTGATTTGGGCTCCATCGCAGAAAGCAATCTCTATATCAATAAAGGTTCAGGTGCAGATGGCAGCGGCACCATCTATGTAGATTCCATTAGCCTAGGCAATGGTTCAACACCTCCACCGCCAACGACAGTTATCATCGATAACTATGAAGGCTACGGTGGTTCTAATCCGAGCGTGCTTGCGGCTTATGTGCGTAACACGGATGGAAATGCGATTACGCCAACTTTAGACGGAACGAATAAATCGCAGGGCTCCTATGGCTTGAAGTTAGCGTACACCATGGGGACTCCTAATTTTGCAGGCGTTGTGCATAGCATTAGTCAGAACTGGTCAGGTAAAACAGGTATTCAGTTGTGGTTGAAGCCAGATGGGTCAAACCGTACCTTAACCATTCAGTTCAAAGAACCGAACGGCGAGCCGTGGGAAACCACGTATACGCTATCTAGTACAACAAGCGGAACAATTCAATTCCCGTTCACAGCTTTCCAACATCCACCTTGGTACTCGGGAGGCAATGGGACGAAAGATTTGGGTTCCATATCTGAATTTAACTTATATGTGAATCAAGGCTCAGGTGGAACAGGCAGCTCCACGATTTATGTGGATGATATCCAAGCTTATTAAGCAGGAGTAATCGTGATCACAACTGAAGCCGTCATACGGAAAATCCGTATGATGGCTTTTGCCTATATGATAGAATGAAGGGGACCAGAGTTGTATGCTGGAATGCCCTCAAGGGTGGGATGAACATGATCCGCATCGTGGTTGTTGAAGATGAGAAGGCAATTCGATTGGGTATCGTAAGCATGATTGAGCATATGGAGCTTCATGTTAGCGTGATGGGTTCGTTCGCAAATGGCTTAGAGGCGGTTCAATTTCTGAGCAAACAAGCCGTAGATGTCATCCTTACAGATATCTCAATGCCAAGGATGAATGGGTTCGAACTTGCAGAGCATGTCCGACTCATGTATCCGGAAACCAACATCATTATCTTGAGTGGTTACAATCAATTTGATGATGTACGTCATGCGCTGCGTTCAGGAGTCAGTGATTATTTAGTTAAACCCGTGAATAAGAAGGAGCTTCACCAAGTACTACAGAAGCTGATAATTCAAAGACAGCAAGAGAGAATACGCAAGGGGCAAACGACAGATTTGTTGTTAAAAAGCTATTTAGCAGGCGAGATGAAGATCGATCAACTAGAAGTGCTCTGGGAATCGTTCTCGACCTTTAGCGGATGTGCCATACCTTGTGTATTTGTCGTGTGCAAAGCGAAGCAAACCATACCCTCAACCCATTCACAGAGGTCACTTATGGGCACATCCCTGCCTGACATGATGGCATGCACACTAACACCTAATCTGCATCTGTACATCGTATTTGGCGTAGGAGATATCCAGGCGTTAGCACAAAATATCGGAGGAGATGAAACGGATGTACGAGGCGTATCCTCCGTCATTTCGCGCTTCGAAGACTGGCCAAGAGGATACTCGGAAGCGATTTCGGCTTATTGCTTGCAGTGGCATAACGGAGATAAACTTCGTATCATTCCTTATTTAGAAGCTAATTACCATCGCTCTGAAATTACCATAATGGTATCTCAGATCGATTCTTTATTGCAGAATTCCACGAAGTGGATGGACCGACAGGAACTGAATAAATTAAAAGACCAGCTTTATCTAAGAGCGAGACGCATTCAGATTCATTGGTCTGATTTGTGTCGTGTACTCGGCTACTTATTGTATCAGCTGCGAATGCGTATTTCGGATGCGACCCATCGGTCTCTTCATCCTCAACCCGATGTGAACGAGCTTGAACTGCAGTTATGCGAGCATACGGTTTTGCAGGATATCTTTCATGATATTTTTGACAGGATGGATCGGATGTTAGGGGACATGGAACTGGAGCCCGGCGCCTATGAACGTAAAGTGGTGAGCACAGTCAAAAAGATCATTGAACAAACCTACAATCGTGAGATTGAATTGTCAGAATTGGCGAGTCAAGTGTATTTAACAGCTAACTATGTTAGTTTTCTTTTCCGCAAAGAAACAGGAATGACGATTACCGAATACATGATTGATCTTCGAGTTACGAAAGCCAAGGAGCTGCTCCTTAACCAGTTGGAAATGAAAACCTATGAAGTGGGGCAAGCCGTTGGCTATCCCGATGCTGCTTACTTCAATCGTCTATTCAAAAAGGTTGTAGGAACCACGCCTCGCATGTACAGGGAACAAACGCAGATTACACCAATACCCAATTAACCATAATGGACGGGAGGACAATAGAGTCCAATAAAATGCCAAGCCAGTACATTTCAACTGCCCAATATCCCTCCTATAATTAAAATGATACAACATGTAGGATGCGAGGGGGATAACGTTATGCAGTTGAAAAGCATGTGTGCGAAGCTTGTAGTTGCCATGCTGGTGGTGTCCATGCTCATGAGCGGATTTGTAGGCACGCCAGAAATGAAAGCGGAAACAAACTCCGTGCTGAACCACTTTATTACCCGATCTGGTGATAAATTGATGGATGGCGCCAATGATTTTCGCTTTATAGGGGCGAATGTACCCACATTGACGATGGTTGAAGATGGCTATTGGCAAGTACCCACAGAATGGGAGCAGCGAGATGCGTTTGAGGCTTTGAAGCAAATGGGAGCGACTGCAACGAGAACGTATGTTCTTTCGGTTAAAAAGGATACCGATTACCCAGGCATGATACGCCATGTGATGGGGCCAGGACAATTCAATGAGGAGGCCTTCGTTGCGTTAGACCGTGCCCTTGCCCTTGCCAACGAGTATGGGATACGTCTTATCATCCCATTTGTTGATCAATATGAGTGGTGGGGTGGAATCGGCGAGTATGCGAGGTTCAACGACAAGAACAAGAACAAGGAAGCATTCTGGACGGATCCGACGATTAAACAAGATTTTAAAGACACAATCTCGTATGTATTGAATCGTAGAAATACGATAACAAACGTACTGTACAAGGATGATCCTGCCATCCTCGCTTGGGAAACAGGTAATGAATTAACACCGCCAACTTCGGCATGGACGACAGAAATGGGGAATCACATTAAGGGTATTGATTCGAATCACCTGCTCATTGATGGCAAATATGGGATTGACCCTGCCTCATTAGAAGAAAGTTCGCCGATTGATATTGTAAGTAATCACTATTATCCAAACCATTATGCCAGCTTTGCTGATCAAGTCAATATCGATAAGAATTTGTCCAGAGGGAAAAAACCATTCTATGTAGGAGAATTTGGTTTCATTCCAAAATCAGAATTAACCCAATTCTTGAACAATGTGATTGAAAAGGGTACAAGTGGTGCTTTGATATGGAGTCTACGGTATCACAGTGAGGATGGCGGCTTCTTCCGACATACGGAAGGCACGTATGGCGGGACATTTTATGAAGCCTACAAGTGGCCAGGATTTCCGGCAGGAGAGCAAGGCTTTGAAGAAATGTCAGTGCTAAATATTCTTCGGGATAAAGCGTATGAAATTCGCGGAATTGCAACGAAGCCAACGCTACCAGTGCCGAATGCACCTGAAATGCTTCCGATTGATACCGTTTCTCGTATCGGTTGGAAAGGCTCAACAGGGGCAACATCTTATACGGTTCAGCGGTCTGTGTACGAGAATGGACCTTGGGACATTGTCGGCGCTCAAGTCTACGACGCTTACAGAACTGATTTATTTGACGATATGACCTCTGTGACAGGTGCGACCTACTTCTATCGAACGAAAGCTCGAAATACCGTGGGTGAATCCACGTACTCACCAGTCGTAGGTCCAGTCATTGCCAAACATGCCATTCAGGATGAACTCATCGATTATAGCAAAATGTATCAATTCTCAACCGATTTGAAATTTACGACAGATGATCTGGATCCAGCTTTATTCGGTGGAGATCATTATCGACTAAAATTGCAACCGAATGCGGCTGATCAATTCGTAGCGTACGCGCTTCCTTCGACACCAACGAATTCGAGTGAATTGCGAGCTTTATCATTTAAGACGACTGCATTCCGGAAGTCGAATCATCCGAATACTGAATTCAAGTTCTGGATTTCTGCGGATGGTACTAATTACACGGAGTTTCAGGTAGAGAAATCGGATGTTGGCGGTGGTGAGTGGCGTCGAATTGTGTATAGCACGAATGCGCTGCCAGTGTCGGCGAAGTATTTTAAAGTAACCTTCCCGCAAGGGGATGGAGAGTCTCAGCTAGGCGATATTGAAATCGTATACAATCACACAAGTGGCGAAGAGCTCCTCTATAAAGAAGCAATTTCTAGCGTTGCAATCACGAATGGCGTTCTGGCAGACGAAATGAATAATATGCTGAAAATGGCAGATCACTCGCCTAATCTAGGCTTCGAGTCTGGTGGCGCGTATTTTGGCAACGATTTGAAACGACTCGTACGAACAGCTAATACGGCAGAATCATTCGTGTACAAAACGGCAGGGGATATGAATTATTTCGTCATGACGAGCTTTGCTAGACAAGAACCAAGTAAGTACCGACTTCCCAATTTCACCTTTTTAACATCGCCAGATGGTGAGCACTACACGAATGTTAGCCAAGTTCAAGTAGATGAAGTGCCAGGCGAGGGTTGGTGGAGCCGTATGGTATACACCGCATACACGTTGCCAACTGGAACGAAATATTTGAAAATCGTGTTCCCTGTTATTCCAGCGAACTTCGCTTCCGAGTATTGGAGTCCACAAGTAGGGCGTATTCAAATTGGTGTAGGTTCAGAAAAGTTAGAGCCGCCTTCGAATGTGAAAAGTGATAGTATTGAAAACTTTGAAAGCTATACAGGCTCGGATACTATGCTCAAAACTGCTTATGCCGTGAATACATCCGGTTCACCACTCCAATTAAGTTTGGATAACGTTCATAAATCCGAAGGGAATTACGGTTTGAACTTGACCTCATCGCTCAATAAAGGCTGGGGGGGCATGGAAAAGCAAATTACCAATTCGGATTGGTCGGGCAGCAGCGGTATCTCTTTCTGGGTACAGCCTGCAGAAGTCTACACTGGCATATCTATTCAGTTCAA
The DNA here is from genome assembly GCF_059692055.1 of Paenibacillus sp. J31R109. Classification (NCBI taxonomy): domain Bacteria; kingdom Bacillati; phylum Bacillota; class Bacilli; order Caryophanales; family Paenibacillaceae; genus Paenibacillus; species Paenibacillus sp. J31R109. The sequence continues at coordinate 137,392 of NZ_JCAUAR010000001.1, forward strand.
TGAAGGAAGCGCTACGAAAGGTGAGGTTTGGAAAAAAGATATTGGGGTATCTGGCAGTGAACCGCAGCTCATTCAGTTACCTTTTAACCAATTTTATGTGCCTGACTGGTGGAAAAACTCGCATCAAGGTGTAGGGAATAATGTGGTAGATCTTTCGTCTATTACGACATTTAGTATTAATATCGATGGAGTAGCCGATGTTCCACGCTCCATCTACTTGGATGATTTCCGGTTGTATAAATCACCTGTTGTAGACAATTACGAGGACTATGGTTCGGATCATACGAAGCTGCAAGCTCAATATCAACGCAATACGAGTGGAGATCCGATAACGGCAACTCTCGATGCGGAGACGAAGCAATCAGGGGCATATGGGCTGAAGCTTGCCTTTGATTTGACTGCTGCGAAAGGATACGCGGGTGTAACCAAAACCATCGGAGGAGCGGATTGGTCGGCCAACAACGGTGTCCAGCTATGGTTGAAAGCAGGGGAGGCCGGGCGCGGTGTTACGATTCAATTGAAAGACGCCAGTGGCGAGTATTGGGAAGCCAAATTGTTTCTAGAAAATACGGTAGGATCCCTTATTCAAATACCATTAAGCGCTTTTCATTTGGCTGGTTATCAGAATGTACCCATGAATGGCATACTTGAACTTGCATCCATGAAGGAGTTCTCCATTTATGTAGACAAAGGTTCGAATGGCAATGGGGCTGGTACGCTGTACGTAGATGATATTCAAGCTGTTTCACTACGTGAGATTGATAACTTTGACTTCTATTCAAGTGATGCACAGGTATTGAAAGATTATGTGAAAGATCCGTGGGGAGACGAAATTACGGCTTCACTCGAGGATGGAACGAAGCAAGCGGGGAAACATGCGCTGAAACTTGCCTATACGTTGACAGATGAGAAAGGCTATGCGGGAGTCAAGCGCACACTCGGTGATCTCAACATATCCAACGGTGGTAATGCTCTTTCCTTTTGGCTGCAATCAAATAAAGCAGGGCATGGTCTGACGTTCCAACTGACCGAAAATGATGGCGACATTTGGGAAGCGCAAACGACGATGACTTCTAAGAGTGGAAGTGTTGTCCAAATTCCTTTTGGTGGATTTGCTCGAAATAAACAATGGTCAAAAGGTGATGGCAAACTCAATCGTGCAGCAATTGCATCCTATGCCATTTTTGTTAATAAAGGAGCAGGGCAAGCCGGAGCGAATACCATTTACATCGATTCAATTGCCGTTGATCAAGTCCCAACGATTGATGATTTTGATTATTATGGCGGCGGTGAACTCGTTTCAGGCGGTACTTACACGACGAACCCTTGGGGGGGAGACGTCAAGTTGACACCCGTTAGTGATTATAAGGAAGGGGGTCCAGCTGGAGGTAAGTATGTCTATGACTTCAAATCGTCTAATTTTGCCGGCGTAAACAAACAACTAGGTAGTTTGGATTGGCGCGAGTACGAAGGTATATCGCTATGGTTGAAGAAGGATGCCTCCAATAACCGATTGGTTATTCAATTCTTAGAGTCAGATGGTACTGGATGGGAATCCAATATTATGTTAGATAATAATAATTCAGGTGTATGGAAGTTGCCATTTAATCTGTTTACGAAAGCATCTTGGAGTAGTGGTGATGATGTTATTGATCTTGACGCGGTAAAAGAGTTTTCGATTTATGTGAATCAAGAAACAAAAAGCACGCCTACACAAGGTACACTGTACTTCGATTCCATTAAGGTTTATAAGGCAGGGGAGGAACCGAATCCTGTAGATCCAGTTGACCCAGTAGATCAACCATCATCCGGTGGTTCTATGCCTGCACCAAGTATAGTTGAGAAGGAAGATCAAGTGGAATTTACGAATGAGGCATTCAAACGCCAAACAATTACAAGCTCCGAAGGTAAAGATGTGCGTCAAGCCATCATCCAAGAAGAGGATATGAAGAAGGCCTTGGAGCTTCTATTGAAGAAAGACAAAGGGACCCCATTAGTCTTCACTTACAGCGCTGCGGACATTGATGAAGTCGTGATCCCAAGTGCAGTTTTGTCGAAGGCATTCGCAGCAAATCCAGAGTCGTTAAATAACACAGTATTCATTTTGAAAAGTGATATAGGCTCGTATGAAATTCCTTTACGCATCCTTTTGAATCCAGCAGTGCTTAAAGCTTTGGGTACAGACACGGAGGGAGCTCTGCACATTGCCATCACACCTGTGTCCCCAGAGCAAACTGAGGAAGTTCGCAAAGATGCTGAGAAGCAGGGAGTAACCCTTATCGGTACGCCAGTTTCTTTCCGCCTTCAGGTGTCTAATGGAGGCAAACAAATTGAGATTGATGATTTTGGCTCTTTGTTCGTCAATCGAAGCATCATCCTGGATGGCACTGTCGATCAGCGTACAGCTACAGTTGTTGTCTACGACGAAGGAACGGGCACGCTGATGTTTGTTCCAGCGTCATTCCAAACACAGGATGGTGTTCAAGAAGCAAACATCCGTCGAAATGGCAATAGCGTGTACGCAATTGTCTCCCATCAAGCTCATTTCTCAGATGTTCCGCTTACACATTGGGCTCAGTCTGCGATTGAAACCTTAGCATCCAAGCTGCTGTTGACTGGCGTGACGGATACGACGTTCGCACCAGACCGAGCGGTCACACGTGCCGAGTTTACCACGATGCTAGTAAAAGCCTTGGGCATCGTACCGTCAAAAGCCGCACAAGCTAAATTCAGTGATGTAACCGCACAAGACTGGTATGCCTCCGTGATCCATGCTGCAAGTGAGTTAGGTCTCGTAGATGGCTTCGAAGACCATAGCTTCAAGCCGAATGCGACCATCACAAGAGAGCAGATGGCTGTCATGCTTAACCGAGCGCTGGCCTTAACGAAGCTGTCTCAAACGGTGAAACCAACTGCAACACTTTCGTTCACAGATGCTGCAACGATATCCTCTTGGGCAGAGGAATCCATTCGTCTAGCAGCAGCCGCAGGCTTGTTAAGCGGTAATCCAGACGGATCCTACCGACCTCAAGCTGTTGCAACGCGTGCGGAATCTGCCATTGTCTTTTATAACTTGCTGCATAAGCTCGAGATTGTAAAATGAGTGAAATGGGGGCTTCGGCCCCCATATTTTACCTCTAATCCACTGAAAAGTGGAAATACAGTACAAGGAAAAACAAATGCGTGCCATTTTACTCGAGACAAGGACGTTTTATAATTTAAATGTAAGCGCTACACAAACTAGTTCATTGGGGGAAATAGGATGAAGAAGACATTAGTAGCCACAACATCGATTTGTTTACTTGCCACTTTACTCGCAGCATGTGGATCTGAATCAACAACGACAACAGCTAGCCCATCACCTGAAGCTAAAGCTACGACGGCAGCGGCTACTCCAGCTGCAGCGACAGAAGCTCCCAAAGCAGCAAATCCGAATGATGATATTAAAGGTAAAATCGTGTTCGCAACGAACCGTACAGACTTAATTGATACGAAGCTGAAAGAATATAAAGCAGCGTTCAAGAAGAAATACCCGAATGCTGACGTGGAATTTGAAGCGCTGAAGGATTATGAAGCCGCTATCAAACTACGCTTAGCTACGGCGGAAGTTCCTGATGTTGTCATGATTCCGAACATTCCGAATACACAGCTCCCTGATTATTTTGCCCCGCTGGATGATCTTGGTCTGAATGATAAAATTCGGTTTAAAGACTACAAGACAGCTAACGGCGGTACCTATGGTCTCGTAACGGGCGGTTCCACAACAGGGATTGTTTATAATAAAAAAGCATTCGCTGACGCTGGTATTACAGCGCTTCCGAAGACATTGGATGAATTCTATGCGGCCTCTGAGAAGTTGAAAGCGAAGGGAATTGTTCCGCTTGCAACTAACTACAAGGACAAATGGCCACTCTACACATGGCAGCACGTAGCAGTAGCGATGTCTGGTAATCCGAACTTCTGGAATGATCGCATCAAGCAAGAGAATGCTTTTGACCCGAATGGTGCTTTCGCCAAGTCCTTAGGCATCCTCAAAACGATGATCAGCAAGGGCTACGTTGAGAAAGATATCAACTCCTCTAACTGGGAGCAGTCCAAGAAAGATGTAGCCTCTGGTAAAATGGCGATGTACCTGCTGCCGAACTGGGTTATCCCGCAAGTTATTGAAAATGGCACAGAAAGCGCGAACGTAGGCTTCTTCCCGATGCCATTCGATAACTCTGGTAAGTTGACTACACTAATGACACCTGATTATTTCTATGCCGTAAGCAAAAATAGCAAAAATCTGAAAACAGCAAAAGCCTTCGTTAAATGGCTCATTGAGGAATCCGGCTATGATGATTTCGCTGGCTTCATTCCAGCTTTAAAGGATAAGAAGTCCTCTGTGACACAATTGTCAGACTTCCTAGCAACAAAAGATTTGAATTTCGTTGAAATCGCAGCGGATAACAGTGACGCAATGGCGATTCAAAACAAAGCCCAAATCGATCTGAACGATATTGCACAAGAGGTTGCAGTAACGGATGTGGCCAAAGTATTTGATAAATACAATAAGAAATGGGTAGAAGCGAAGAAAGCGCTAGGCAAATAGGCGAAAACATAGGAGGGCTGAATGGGACTTGGGAAGCATTCGGCCTTTCTTTTCAAATTAACAAGCAATGAGGTATGGAGATGAGCTACCAACAACAAAAAATCACATTGATCGTATCCTTCCTAATCGTGCCACTCGTGCTGTTGCTGACTTTTACCTACTATCCGGCCTTGAGGCTCATTTATTTAAGTTTTACGTCATGGGATGGGTTAACTCCGGTCAAAACATGGGTTGGATTCCGTAATTATCAAGAAATCATGGGGAATATGGAGGTTTTCTATATTTTCCTCCATAATGTTGCTTACTTCGTAGGCGGCATTTTGCAGAATGTAGTTGCCTTTTTCTTCGCGGTTCTGTTAAACAGTAAGCTCAAAGGACGTAACGTGTTTCGGACCGTGTTATTCCTGCCCTACATTATGAATGGGGTCGCTGTAGCGTTCATGTTTGGCTATGTTTTTGATACCAACACGGGTTCCTTAAATTATTTCTTAAGTTTGTTTGGTATGGAACCTATTTCTTGGTTAGGTAAGCCCGGTCTAGTCAATATTTCTCTGGCTTCGATCAGTGCATGGAAGTTTATGGGGTTTAATATGGTAGTCTACTTAGGGGCTCTGCAGTCATTGCCTGAAGATCTCTATGAAGCAGCTAAAATAGACGGTGCACGAAGATGGCAAGTACTTCGCTACATTACATTACCTGGTATGAGGAAAATTATCGAGCTTAATCTGTTTCTGACTGTGATTGGGGCTTTGGAGGTATTTGACCTTCCTTTCGTCCTAACCAAAGGTGGCCCGTTGGCCGCAAGCAAAACGTATGTTCAGCAAACAGTGGAGACCGCGTTCCAATATAACAACTTTGGACTCGCTTCAGCGATGAGTGTCCTGTTGATGATCGTTGTCATCGTCGTAGTATCTGCACAACGGAGAATTGTTGGAGGAAAGGAGGAGTGACAGCATGAAAGCCAGACCGATGACAACGACATTGAAATATACGCTTTTGTCGTTCGCAAGCTTAATTATCTTTTTCCCATTGTATATATTGTGTGTCAATGCGTTTAAAGGAAGTAAGGAATACGGCTTGTCCAGCGCGTTTTCACTGCCGAACTCCTTTCTTTATTTCGAGAATTTCCGCATCGTATTTGAACGAGGGAATCTAGAGCAAGCATTTTTGAATACGAGCATTGTAATTAGCTTATCCTTGATCGGGAATATCGTCATGGGGACGATGGTTGCCTACGTGCTCGGGCGATTCAAATTTCCAGGCCGATTTCTTATTCTTGGACTTTATACCGGAGCAGCGATTATTCCTGTCATTACGACACAGGTAGCGATTTTCTCAATTATCAAATGGTTGGGTTTATTCAATACACATTTCGCCCCTGTGCTCCTGTACATTGGTGCGGACGTCGTTCAAATTTATATTCTTCTTCAGTTTATTCGGAATATCCCGTATGAACTTGATGAGAATGCCATGATTGAAGGATTATCCTTGTACGGCATCTTCTATCGAATCATCATTCCGCTGCTAACACCGGCAATTTCAACGGTCATTATTTTAAAAACGATCTCTATTTACAACGATATGTATACGCCATATTTGTATATGCCTTCGCAAAAATTAGGCGTAGTTTCCACGACTTTGATGAAATTCACAGGAACGAATAGCGCGGAGTGGCAATTAATATGTGCGGCAATTCTGATCATTTTACTCCCAACCGTCGTTCTGTATTTATTCTTACAACGGTATATCTTCTCGGGGATTACGAACGGTTCTGTGAAATAATACGTTTGCAGGACACGGTAACATGTAAGTCGAAATAGTAACCCAAGGCCCTTGCTAAGGAGCCATGGGTTTTCTTGGCTTTACAAAAGAAAGGGCTTACATTTCTGTTAGATAGCTGGGGGGAACCTGTTGTGTTAAGCGATATATGGCATTGGATTATCAGGCTATCACTTACTCAAAAGCTGATTACGGTTTTTGTTATTTTGATCACGGTGCCGATTGTTGCGATCTCGATGATCTCCTATTCTAGTTATTCTAAGTCTATAGAGACGAACACGGCTCTCTACGTGAACCAAATATCACAGAAAATTTTGGAGCGGGTTGACCAGTACGTATCTGATATTAAGCGTGTGACGGGTAGTCAAATTTATATGCAGGATATTCAGGAGTCGCTCGCCAATCCCAATAAAACGGTCGAAGAGAATAACCGCCTCCAGAACTTCGTCAAAGGTTTAAATAGTTTAAAGAATGATACGGAGTCCGTTTACATCTTTGATAATTATGGCAACATGTACGACAGTACCAAAAATGATACGATTCGGGCCGATATTCGGCAGCAGGCCGTAGATTTACGGCAGCAGGTGCGTAATGCCCAAGGGTCCTCTATTGTGATCTCTACCCAAAAAATGAGGATGGGTCAAACCGATAAATATTACTTTTCGATCGCGCGAGAATTGAAGAATACGAATTCCCTGGAAGGAATTGGAATGATTATCTTTGATTCTAGAATTCAGGTTATTGCAGATGCCGTGCGTGAACTAGATGCGGTAACCAAAGGCCGAACGATGGTAATCGATGATCAGAATACAGTCATTTACGATAGTGAGCAGAAATGGATTTCAACGAACGTAGCAGGCAATGATCTCGTACAGAAAGCTGTTGGTGCACAAGGAAGTTTTAAGGTAACGATCGAAGGGAAGACGTATTTGACCTCTTATACGACTTCTGAAGTGACGGGCTGGAAACAAATCGTTCTTATTCCTGTGGATCATCTAACAGAGGAAACAAGGGTGACACGGGATTTCACGATGATTCTCGTGTTACTCTCGATCACCGTCGCCTTAGTGACATCCGCCATTATTGCAATTGCGTTGACGCGGCCGCTAAGGACGCTGATGAGGACGATGAAGCAGGTGAATAAGGAAAATTTGGATGTCCAAATCTCCGTGAAGTACTCGGACGAATTTGGCATACTAGCGAAGCATTTTAATAATATGATTAGAAGAATTAATGAGTTGGTGGAAGAAGTCTATCAGACACAGAATCGCAAACGTGAGGCAGAACTGAGGTCGCTGCAACATCAAATTAATCCTCATTTCATCTATAATACGCTGGAAGTCATACGCATGACGGCGGAAGTAAAGCGAGATTATGAGATCTCAGAAATGACCTACAATTTAGGCGAATTGCTGCGATATGGCATATTGCGAGGAACGGATCAGGTGACGATAAAAAAGGAGCTTGATCATTTAGATCAATATCTTGCGCTCCAAAACTTTCGTTTCTCAAAGGACATACAGCTTGCTATGAACATCAGTCAGGCGCATCTCAATTACCCCGTTATTAAGCTCTTATTTCAGCCGATTGTGGAAAATGCGATTTTGCATGGGTTTGAAATGAAAGAAGAGGATTGCCTCATCACGATTAGTTCCTACGAAGATAAACAGGCGATCTATTTCACGGTTAGGGATAATGGGTGCGGAATGGAAGAGGGGCAACTGCGAATTATTCGAAACGCAATGCTAGGTGTGCAGCAAGAAAATCGTTCAAACATCGGGATTGCCAACGTGAATGAGCGTATCATTTTGCAATATGGTGCCCCTTTCGGTTTACGCGTGGACAGTGAAATCGAAGTTGGCACAACGGTGACGATTGTCTTGCCCATACTAGAGGCATGGAAGGAGAGTGCATGAGATGACGATGAAAATGTTGATTGTCGATGACGAACAGCGGATTCGCCTTGGTCTGCAGGCCATGATTGAAGGAATGGGTTTACCAATAGAAATCATTGGATTATGTGCACATGGCATTCAAGCTTTAGATAAAATGAGCGCCTGGGAAGCGGGGGATTGCAAGGTTCTCCTCACCGATATCAAAATGCCCATGATGGACGGGATGAAGCTGATTGAGAAAACGAGAGCGGAGTATCCGGATGCGCATATTATTCTATTAAGTGGTTTTAATGAGTTTGAGTATGCCCGTCAAGCGATTCGGTTCGGTGTGGAAGAATATTTGTCGAAGCCAGTGAACAAGAAGGAATTATTTCAAGTGTTGAAAAGGGTTGGGGAGCGCTTGAGTGTGCCTGTTCAGGATGAACAGGAAAGCACTAATCACATGCCTGCTGAGCCTAAGGTGCACAAGAAGCAAATAATTGCGGATGTCATTCGCATGCTGGAGTCAGATCTCAATCAGGCTTTTGAGTTGAATGAGCTCTCTGCGAAAGTAGGGCTGAATCCTAGTTATTTGTGTAAATTGTTTAAAAGAGAAACGAACAAGACGATCACGGACTATGTCACGGACTTGCGAATGGTGAAAGCGAAGCATATTTTAGAGGATCACCCAGATGTGAAAATGTATGAAGTCGGCTCCCTTGTGGGCTATTCGGATCCAGTTTATTTTACGAAGTTGTTTAAAAAGTCAGTCGGCATGACACCAAAGGAATATCAAAGTGGACAGTGTGCTTTTGGCAACCATAATGCCTGTTTAGACTAAAGATTTTCTCTGATTCTTGCAGTAAAGTAAAGGTATGAAAGATTTCTGAGGAGGTTGTATAAATGAGCCAACAAGAGATTCAAATACCGGAAGCTGATGCTTTATTGCAAGAGGAGATCACGAGTGAACAAGCCCAATTTTTCCTGGATAATGGCTTTCTTGTCATTCGTAATGTAGTGGTTGGAGAAGAGCTTCGACGTTTACAGGAACAAACGATGGAGGCTGTAGAGATTGGGATGGCTGGAAGCGGTGATGAGGATTATTACTACCGTGTGAGGAAAAATGGTGAACGCAAATATTGGCGGACCGAGTATATTATCGACAAGCAAGAGGCGAATAAGGTGTTGCTTGCACATCCATTCATCTTGCGTTCTGTCGCGAAAATTCAAGGGATTAACTTCATTCCTACTTGGGATTCTTTAGTTGTCAAAATCCCGAATCAAGCGGCCAGCGTGCCTTGGCATCGCGATGCTTCAGTACCTGTGGGCTGTTCAGATCCACGACCGATTTTCAATGTTGATTTTTATATGGATGAAGCTGATCTGAAGTCCTGTTTGTGGGTAATACCTGGTTCGAATCATTGGGTGGCTGAGGTTGCCGAGGAGCGTATTGGGCGCCCGGGCTTCGATGTCAGCGATGCGGTACCCGTACCGATGAATCCAGGGGATGTGATTTTCCACAATATTCAATTGCTCCATGGTTCACCTGAAGGAGATGGCAATGCGCTTCGCCGTACAGTCTATTACGAGTTCCGTCCAGGTGAGATTGAAGCGGACTTTGGGCCGCATACGCTAGAGTATCTATCGTTGAAGCAGCATATGCTCGTTGATTGCATCGAAAAGCGCAAAGCAGCGCCCTATACGTCCGGAGAAACACCATATGACTATCAGCCAACAGGCGCATTTGCGATAGGGAAGAAGCAAGCGCCGAAGACTTACCGATATGCACATTCAGATTATTGGCGTGCTTAAATAAAGATGAGGCCGTTCCTCCGAACTAGTTAAGAATAGATCAAATTCGAACAAAACTGGGTTAAACTTTGCCCCGTTTTTTTCTTAAACATACGGCCGAATGTATGGACATCCGAATAGCCGACACGATCGGCGATTTCACTGAAGGATAAGCTGCTGTGTATAGCCAACTCCTTCGCCTTGTTGATGCGAATCCATGTCAGGTACTGCATGGGTGACATGCCGACATGTTGGCGGAATAAGGTCAAAATATAGTTTTTGCTCAGACCAGAAACGTCTTCCAATTCTTTAATTTGGATTTCTCGGCTGTAGTGCTCGGTGAGATAGTTCTTGATTAAGACGAGTTTGGGCATGGTGAGGGAGTCAGTCTTGGTGCGAGTCGTGTTGGATTCGATGGCTTGAGCGGCTTCAGCAAGAATCCGCATGAGTAAGCTTTGGCAATGCATCTGATGCAGGAGTCCTGGCTGGCGATAATGCGAAACAAGCTGAGACAACATCGTTTCCACCGGATGGTCCGCGAAATTCCCGAGCAGATGCTTATGTTTGAATAATTCCTCGTAGGGGAAAGATGACGTCCCAAAATGAAACACCAGTGAAATACACACATAAGGACTATGGTCCTCTTTAATAATCGAGTGGCGTTCATTCGGACGATGAAATAAGAGATCACCGCGGCGCGTCTCATAGGGAATATCGTTAACGGGATAGTGAGCAAAACCATCGACGACATATTGGAGAATGAACTGCGACATCTCTCGATTGCGTATCGCCCATCCCTGCGGGGCATGGAACATATGCGCTAACGTTATGTAGGGTGGAAAATGATAATCGGCAAGCATACCGATCGTTTCTGCCGGCTGCATGGTTGTCAGGTTGGGAGCCATGGGATCAGCACCTTTCTCAATGCTTATTATAGCATGTGAGGTTGAGTTTGCGGAGTGCCTTTGGCAACAGGAGGTGGGTGAGGGGAGAAAAATAAGGCCCTTCTGGGGCGTTAAAGCGTCCGAAGCGGCCGAAAAGCGAGCGCGGCGAACGGAATAGCGCCCTTTTAGGGCGCTAAAGTGAGTTAGCAGCTGCCGCGTGAAGAAATAAGGCCCTTCTGGGGCGCTAAAGCGCCTGAAGCGGCCGAAAAGCGAGCGCGGCGAAGGGAATAGCGCCCTTTTGGGGCGCTAAAGTGAGTTAGCAGCTGCCGCGTGAAGAAATAAGGCCCTTCTGGGGCGTTAAAGTGCTCGAAGCGGCTGAAAAGCGAGCGCGGCGAAGGGAATAGCGCCCTTTTAGGGCGCTAAAGTGAGTTAGCAGCCGCCGCGTGAAGAAATAAGGCCCTTCTGGGGCGTTAAAGCGCCCGAAGCGGCTGAAAAGCGAGCGCAGCGAAGGGAATAGCGCCATCGTGCTAGCCGCGCAGTCCGCCATGCAAACCAAAAAGCTTCAGCCCCCTTGGAGGCTGAAGCTCAAATTACTCCGCTACCTTCTGCATCTTCCCCGGATTGTTGATCTTATACGGCACGGGATGCTTGCTTAGTTTCTTAGCAACGATTTTGCACTCGAAGGTAACGGTGTCACCGACGGCGAGTTCAAGCTTTTTCAGCGTTGCGCTGTGGCTCGACCAAGCAGTGCCGATGTCCAAAGCTGGGTCTAAGATGGATACCGCTTCGTAGATAATCACTTCATCATCGGTATCCGAAAAATTGTTCGGTACAGTCGTAAACTCCGTAACCGTTGCTTTCATTTTCACTTTCTCTTCAGGAAGCTCCAGTTTAGGTGCTTTCTCTTTTTTTGTTTTTTCCTTAGCGGGTGCTTTTTCTACAGGAGCTGCTTGTCCGTCTTCGGAACTTACTTCAGCTTTAGCAGCTTTTGTTGCTTTGGCCGGTTTGGCTTCCGGCTCAGCAGCTTCAAGCTCGTCCGTGGCGGAAGCGTCTTCTGCTAACGCTGCTCCACGCTGGCTGTAATTCGCAGCCTGCATTTCCTTCAAATAAGAGGGGTGAATACAATGCAGCTGCTTTGTATCCAATTCAATGACTGCCGTCATGGGATCTACGAGACCCACAATATGGCATGCCACATTAAGGCTATTCCCTTTATAAAAGAAGGCTTTCGCTTTTGTTGCTTTTTCAGAAACTAATCCCCATTCTTTGCATTGTTCGATCAGCTCGGACTCTTCGTCAAAACGAGTAAACGCAGCTGGTTGAATCGCGAACGCATAATCCATATGTAATCAACCTTTCTATGTCAGCTAGAGGGAAGGCCTACTTCACTTCTTCTTCCGTATTTTCATCTTCCTCTTCCGATTCTTCGTCCTCGTCTTCTTCTAAGCGAAAATCATCGGTTTTTTCCCCATCTTCCCAGATTTCCACGAATAGTGCATCGCAATTTTCAAAATCGGCAGGCTTGAACGCAAGCGCTTTTTCCTCATCGGGACCGACATAAACATTCTCAAGTGTTTCCCCATCAAAAGAGAGGATGACATAAATTTTCATAATAAGGATGCCTCCAATAAGGTGATAAGCATTATTATAACATACCGAGTGAATTGTTCGCATGAAGAGCGATTGATCTTTCATATACATCTATATAGCCTGTATGTCTCGAGCGATCACAGGGATCGTTCAGGATTCGTCGACACTGGGATGTGAAGGAGGAGTTCGAAGGATGGCATTTCTAATCTTATGTGTCATAGGATGTCTGTCTGGTTTCTTGATTTTTAGAAGACATGTGATACCTCGCAAAACCGATCAAGCTCTCCATAAGGTTAAGCTATCTATTATTATTCCGGCTAGGAATGAAGCGGACAATCTACCCCACCTTCTTCACGCCTTGAAGATTCAAACTTTAGTGCCCTATGAAATTATTGTCGTAGACGATTTTTCGGATGATCATACGAAGGAAATTGCTGAACAATATGGTGTTACTGTAATCTCCAATCCGAGGCTGCCAGACGGGTGGACGGGCAAAAACTGGGCAGTCTGGAATGGTTATTCCCACGCGACGGGTGATCTCATTGCTTTTTTAGATGCGGATATCCGATTTGCACCTCGAGCGTTAGAATGTCTGGTTCATGCGCGAAATCAATTAGGCGGCGTGCTGTCCGTCGTTCCCTACCATTATACGGAGAATATTAGAGAGAGGCTGGCGCTCATTTTCAATGTGCTCGGCGTATTCGCATTTACTTCACCTTTTGAGAAAAAGAATACACAGAAGGGCCTCTATGGGTCCTGTATTTTGACGACTAGGGAAGATTATGAATCGATCAAAGGCCATGAAGGCATTAAGGCGGAAATGTTGGATGATCTGAATCTCGGCGCAACATATGCAAGTGCAGGTATCCCGGTCAATAATTTTATTGGCTATGGACTCGTTTCATTTCGGATGTACCCTCAAGGGATGAAAAGCCAGATCCAAGGCTTCGGCAAAGGCGCCGTTTTAGGAACGTCTAAGCTCAAAGCAGGCACACTTACACTAACGGCCATTTGGGCCGTCGGGCTGATTGTCTCTTCAGCATTTCCCTTTTTCCTAGCAACTTCATGGGGCATTCCGCTGTTGATTGGCTACTTCATGTACATGGTACAGCTCTTTTATTTTGTAAAATACGTTGGTATTTTTGGCGTTGTCACACCTGTTTTGCACGTTGTATCGACGTTGTTTTTCATTGTAGTCATGCTGTATTCGATGTATCAGGTCGTGTTTCTCGGGCATGTAGCCTGGAAAGGGCGGCAAGTTAAAGTAGGAAGCAGGCGAGAGCAATGATCATCTTGTGGACGCTTTGTGCTTTTGTATCAGGTGCGTTGATGTTTAGCTATTGGCTGGGTCGCTTGGCTCGGAAAAACCTCCAAACCGTTGGAGACGGCAACCCCGGAGCGCTCAATTTGTGGAAAGCAGCAGGGTATAGGCTGGGGATTGTCGGGATCTTACTCGATTTTGCAAAGGGATATGTAGTCATCTTACTGGCCGTTGAGGCTGGCGGGATGTCTGGGTACGGATTGATCCCCATCGCGCTTGCGCCGATTTTTGGGCATGCGTTTTCTCCATTCTTACGTGGAAAAGGGGGCAAAGCCATCGCTGTCACCTTCGGCGTCTGGAGTGGGTTGACACAGTTTGAGGTGTCCCTTGCATTGGCTGTTATTTTGGCAGTCATGCTGGGTGGAATGAAGGTCATCAACAAATGGAAACCCATTTCCTCGGAAGTGGATGGTCAGCAGGTTGTGATCGGGATGCTGCTCTTAGGCGTGTATCTTTATGTGAGGGATGCAGCGGCTGATCTGTTATGGGTTTGGGGCGGGAATACGCTTCTGATTATGTTGAAGCATCATAAGGAATTAAGGGCTTTGCTTCGTCGAAAGCGTAAGCAGGGGGAAGGGACTGGAGATTGACGTTTCACAGAATATCAACCTTTTGATAGGATTGCTTTGCTAATTATCAAGGAATTTGATATGTTGAAGATATCAATCGTGTAAAGCGTGAAGCACACGCCGTTAGCTCCCTTTGTTGGAGCTGGCGGCGTTTTTATTTTCGGAGGAGGTGGTTAGTATGTTTGAGAACGTGTATGAAGACTTTTGGTTGGAGCAAATTCGGCATGCAGAAGGTCAGAGACTGGAGATGCTGCGACGAGATTTAACGGGAACGAAAAAGCTGTTGGAGGCGGTGCTGCTACCTGTTCTCAAGACATTCGAAAGTTTGGAACTTGAATTTGAGATGTTAAGTTTGTCTGGCGTGAAGATATATGGGGGACGTGTGCCATCCCAAGCTGCGAATCGTGTTCGAGGAGGAAAATTTCATTACCCATGCCGAGAAAATCACGAGAGAGCGGTTCTCATTCGAAAGGGCGCGAGCACGTTCCGTTGCAATGCTGGGGTACACATACTTCCCGTACAGCCGAGATGAATTAGAGAAAAGACCAGAATTCTGCCAGCGGAATTTGTTCGAATGGATTGGCCGATTCGGCAGTATGGAGGGTGGCGTGTTGCACCAGTTGCCGGTGTACGAGCGGGAAGTGTTGAGACTTTCTTTGTTTAGCAATAAACCATTTGGATTAGCAGAAGTATGTGGCTGGCTCCAGCTAACGAAAGAGTCGTGCAGGAAAGTATTACGTGATCTGGAATCAAAACAGTTCATTTGCTCAGTTGGCGGGAGTGCGAGTAGATGCCATAAATTTATGATCACGGAAAAGGCGGTGGCACTTTTGCATCAACAAATGTGAGATACACGAAAAATTCGAGTAGCTCGGCCGTGCCAGCGCGAAAAGCAGCGAGATACACGAAAAATTCGAGTAACTCGGCCGTGCCAGCGCGAAAAGCACTGAGATACACGAAAAATTCGAGTATCTCTGCCGTGCCAGCGCGAAAAGCACTGAGATACACGAAAAATTCGAGTAGCTCAGCCCCGCTAGCATAGCGCCTACACGAAATGAAACAATCATACATACGCGCTCCCCCCCTTGGGAAAAACTAGGACATACATGTGAAAGGGGTGTCCCGGCTCATGGAGGATCCAATTGTACGCAGAGAAGAACGCTTAAACACGGTCAGTCATGGGATTGGCGTGTGTTTGAGCGTCTACGGGCTGATACTGTTGCTGCAGAGGTCTGCGCTTTTTGAAAATGGGTTGTACACAGCAAGCAACGTGGTTTTCGGTGCTTCCTTTTGTCTACTCTATGTCGCCTCGACACTGCTGCATGGCGTTCGCTCGCCCAAGTGGGCTAGACGCTTCGAAAAGCTGGACCACGCCGCGATTTTCATCGCTATGGCAGGCTCCTATACGCCATTCCTGCTGATCACCATCCAAAGCCGACTAGCGATAGAACTGCTCATCGTCATTTGGGCGCTAGCCTTCGGCGGTGTACGATATGTACATGTCATTATTTCAAAATTTATGCCATGGGGGCTGCTGGTCTATATGGTTATGGCCGCATTCATGGTACTGGTCATCATACCTTTATATGTGCGACTGCCTCACTTGGCCTTCACCTGGCTTGCACTCGGATTGGTGAGCTATATGGCAGGATTACCTTTTTTTCTTTGGCACAAATTACGCTATCACCATACGATCTGGCATCTCTTTGTCCTGGCTGGAAGTGCTAGCCACTTCATAGCTGTATATAGTTACGTTATGCCCGCACTTCTATAAGAGGATAATAATACCTTAATTTTGTGCTAGCACGGATTAAGATTGTTTATTTAATGTCCGATTCAACATTCATATAATAAAAGCATGATCCACTTATTCCTTACATGCCAAGGAGGCAGCGACCATGCAAAGCCATACACCATTATTACTTACCGATGAGCAAATGAGAACATTTATTACGAACGGTTGTCTAATTCTCAAAACAGATTTCCCTCGTGAATTCCATGAAAGTCTAGTGGAGCAATTGAACACCGTGTATACCGAAGAAGGCAATCCAGGTAACAACCTTTTACCTCGTATACGTGAATTGGGAAAAGTATTTGATCATCCCGTTGTAACAGGTGCGTTAACGAGTGTGCTTGGACCTAACTATATGATGCATGCACATCGCCATGGACATTTCAATGCATCTAGCGTAGCTGGTGGTTGGCATAAAGATAGTTATTGGGGGTATAAAAGGATGCGCAACCATCACCCGCAATGGGCGATGATTATGTATTTCCCACAAGATACACCTGTGGAATTAGGACCGACTGGCATCCTGCCAGGCACACAAAACTATGAATCTCGTACTTTTGAAGGCAATGAACAAGAGGCTGAGGTGTTGGCTAATGGGGAAGCGGGGACTTTCGCGTTGATCCATTATGATATATGGCACCGCTCCACGCCAAACGTGTTAGGCCAACCTCGCTATATGCTGAAGTTCGAATTCATGCGCACGGAGCTGCCACTTTCCCCTAGCTGGAACAATCAAGAGCGTGAATGGCGCAATCCGGAAGGCTTGCAACTGCCGATTGCAGAGCATGATCTAATGTGGGAAGAGACGTGGAATTGGTTGTCCGGACAAGTCGGCAGTATCGCCAATACAATTGATTCTACTCCAGATCGGATCAAAGAATTGGCAGCGGCGTTGCGTAACTTTGAGCCAGATGCAATTAATGCTGCCTATGAGCTTGCGGCAAGCGGTCAGCAAGGTGTAGATGCATTGCTTCAAGCACTTCGTAGCGACGATAAAAATGTATCTCGCATTGCCGCATATGGTTTATCCGTTGCGGGAAGCGAAGCTGTGAGCGGCTTGGTTGCAGCTTTAACGGAAGCGAGTTCTGAAGAGATCATCGCGCACGCCGTGTTCGCTCTCGGTGAGCTGAGAGGATTTGCTAGCGAGGCTGTATCTGCACTTGTTAACTTAATGCAGCACCCTTCAGAGACGATTCGCTGCGCAGTTGTGGATGCTCTTGGACTAATGGAAGAAGGACACGCTCAAGTCGTGGACTGTTTAGCTAACTCGCTGCAAGATGAAAGCGCGCAGGTACGATTTATGTCCAGCTTAGCTTTGTCCCGTCTAGGAGCTCATGCAGAGGCAGCCATTCCTCAATTGGCAGTCGCGCTGGATGACGAAAACCGCTATGTTCGTGCACATGCCGCGGAATCCTTGCGCTACGTTGGAACGGAGCGAGCGAAGGATACACTCATTAAGTTCTTGCTAGACGCGCGTTGGTGCCCGACAACGACAGCAAAGAATGCTTTTTATCCTTAAGCTAACCGTCTATTAATAAAAAGAGACCCATTCGCCGATCGCTGCGCTTGGATCTCTTTTTGCTATTACGGGGCCGTGCTAACGAACCCGAACATTATCGCGGCCGCAAATCGCGGAACGCCGTTGGCTTAAACCCCGTTTGTTCCTTAAACATACGGGAAAAATAAGATAATTCCATGCCGAATGAATCGGCAATTTGGGAGACATTCAGCTCCGTCGTGAGGAGCAGATCTTTTGCTTTTTCCGAGCGAAGGTGGTTCATATATTGAATTGGAGAGTACCCTGTAAATTGTTTGAACGCGTTAATAAAATAATTCGGATGATAGTGAGCGAGTTGGGCCAACGTTTCGATTGAAACCTGATCTGCCATATGCTGCTCCATGTAACGCAGAACGCCATTCATTTTCTCATGCGTAGGTGTCGTTGCTAGATTCAACTTTACGGAAGTGTTGCTCTCGATAAATTCAGCGATCAGCTCATGGATGATGCCGGTGACTCGGAATTCGGCTGATAAAGCATCACTTCGCCGATACGCGATCAGCTTCTCGAACGTTTGTTGGAGCGCTGCTGGATCCTTGACGACGATGAAGGGGTTCGTATGCACGATCTGAAAAAGATCCAAATCCCCAATTTTCGCTGTGAAATGGAACCAATACTTGCCGAACGTATGATCACTAATCGTCCCATAGGCTTGGTCGCTGCCAGCAGGAAGGATGTAAAGCTCACCGGGCCGCGGGTAGTAGGTTTGATCACCTATTTTAAGAAACCCTTCACCTTCCATAATAAAATATAGCCGATTGACCGGACATGCAGGGATCTCATCATTCCAACTGCGTGATACTTTCGTGTAAGAAGGGTAATCGACATCGATTCTAGCTTTCGCAATATATTTGTTCCAAAAGGTGCGCTGGCTAGCATTCATATCTGATTTCATAAATTTATATTCCCTTTACAAAGAGTCGACATATGCCATCCGTAAATTCCTCTTTCGTATAGCCAAGAACGTCTTTATGGTACAAATATTGTTCTGGAAAAAGTGAAATGAGGATCGTATTGACAGTCAGAGTGACATCAATTGCTTCGATCTCACCTTGCTGAACCGCATGGTGTAGGAGTGGAGCTAGGATATTGTTGAGCCTGATAAAGAATGGCTTTTTGTGAATGCTGACGCTTCGTTTGTCCGCATGCATGGATGAGATGACGGACAGAAGCGTGACGTTCTCATCGACGAAATCGATGGCATCATGAATACAGGCGGACACTTGAGCCATGCCAGATTCGGTGGATTCTGTCAGTGTATACTTCGCCTCAAGCGAGTCGATAAATCGTGTGGTTGTGGACTTTATAAGGTCACTACATACATCGCCAATATGCGTATAACGACGGTACAACGTGCCTTGACCCACGCCGGATTCCTTCGCAATTTGATGCATCGTTACATGATCTATATCATTCGTTTCCAGAAGTGAACGAGCGGCAGAAAGGATGCGGCGACGGTATTCCGTATCTCGTTCTCCACGTCGGGTGATAGGAGGTGTGGCTTCCTTATCGGGTTCACAAATTTCGGGATGATGCTCATCTGGATGTTTCATTGTTTCGTTCCTCCTGGTCGAGAGATCGTCCATGAAAAATTAATTTGACTTTGCGGACAATTGTCCGTAATATGAGATAGCGGACAATTGTCCCGTAACTATTGTAACACGTGAAGAGAGAGATTGTCTAAGGAGGAGTTAGGAATGAGTCAAAGCGCTGTATCCGGTGGAACAGAGCCGGAGTTTAAGATTACGAGCATTCTCGTGCCGCTAATCGCAATTATTTCA
Organism: Paenibacillus sp. J31R109; assembly: GCF_059692055.1. NCBI lineage: Bacteria > Bacillati > Bacillota > Bacilli > Caryophanales > Paenibacillaceae > Paenibacillus > Paenibacillus sp. J31R109. Next base: position 156,922 of record NZ_JCAUAR010000001.1, read on the forward strand.
GGCATATTCATGGTTATCCTCGACACGACAGCAATGAACGTTGCTTTGTCGAAGTTGGTCATTGACTTTAAAACAGATTTACCTACGATTCAATGGGCGGTTACAGGCTACATGCTGGCATCCGCTGCGGTAATTCCCTTAGCAGGTTGGTTATCAGATAGGTTCGGAGCCAAAAATGTCTTTTTGACATCCGTACTGCTGTTCACAATTGCTTCCCTTTTATGTGCGACGCCAAACACAGCCGAAATGCTAATCTTTTTCCGCATCTTGCAAGGTTTAGGCGGAGGATTTGTTATGCCTGTCGCAATGGCTTACGTATATAGACTTAGTCCTCCTAGCAAAATCGGGCAAGTCATGGGTATGCTAGGCGTACCTATTCTATTAGCTCCAGCAGTGGGGCCGATCTTGGCAGGCTGGTTAGTTGAATACCACTCCTGGCACTGGATTTTCCTTATTAACTTACCCGTTGGTATTTTTAGTTTGATATTCGGTTATTGGAAATTGCCTGTTGTTGCTCGTAAAAAGGTAGCTGGCTTCGATCTGCCAGGGATGATCTTGGGTCCGATTGCATTCGCATCGCTATCTTACGGCATCTCACAAGGCGCTTCAGGCTGGACGTCCGATAAAGCGCTTGGTGGTATCATCGTTGGGGCACTTGCCCTGATTGCCTTCGTTATTGTTGAGCTCAAAACGAAAATTCCATTGCTTGAGCTTCGCGTGTTCAAATCATTTGATTTTTCATTTAGTATCTTCATTCAATGGGTGATCCAATTCTGTATGTTCGGGGCGATCTTCCTTCTGCCACAATTCCTACAGCAAGCCCGTGGTTACGGTGCGTTTGATACAGGTTTGACGCTGTTCCCACAAGCCATCGCTTCTGGACTTATGATGCCAATTGGCGGTTATTTATTTGATAAAATCGGCGTGCGTTGGTTAGTTGTCATCGGTCTTACCTTGGTTTCAGGGGCGATTTTCCAATATTCACTGATGGATTTGAGCGTCCAAAGAACGGATCTCATTCTACCGCTAGCTATGGCAGGTGCGGGAATGGGACTCATGATGATGCCAATTAACTCTCATTTGATCAAAAAAGCACCGCAAGACCTTGTCAGCCGGGTAACTTCGTTGACAAGTGCGATGCAGCAAGTTATTAGCTCGTTCGGTGTTGCGATCGTGGTGACGATTCTGACTTCACGTGTTACAACGTTGATTACAGAGCAGAAACTACCTATGGGATCGCCAGCAGACATGCAAAAGTCGATGCTAACAGTAGCTCCGGATGCCTTCGGATATACCTTCAAATGTATGATGGTTATCGCACTGTGCGGGGTTGTCCTTGGTTTCTTCTTACGTCGAGGCAAAACAGAAGCACATCAAGAAACGCGTACAGATGTAGCGTTAGAGGGACTGCACTAAGGTTCCTATAGAAAAGACAGCTCGTAAGTAGTGGATTCCGCTACTTACGAGCTGTCTTTTTGTATTAAGGCAAGCGAACGGAGGCGCGGTACAGCTTGCTATTCCATTCGACCGTGCTTTTGAGCGATTCGGCAACTAAGCGAAGCGGGACATACATCCGGCTGTCACTCATGATTTGCAAAGGGACAGGGACTGAGACGGACTTTCCATTTACCGTAGCGACGGAGCTTCCATCTTTCAGCTTCAAAGTGACACCCGCATTGGTAATGGTCGCCGTTCTAGTTGCTGTATCCCAGGCAAAAGTAGCATTCATCGCTGTTATAAAAGGACGAATCGGCACAACCGTCGTTTCCTTGTCGATGAAACCCGTAAAATCCGAAATGTATTGACCGTTAATATCGATTTGAACTTTAGGCTTGTCTAGCTTGCGAACAACGAGCACGTTACTAAGCTTTCGACCCGGATAAGACATCATCGTGCCATTCGCATAAAGACCTGAGCTGGAGCCGCCATCCATATTCATGGCTTCTTTTAACCCTAGTGCGATCGCAATTGAAGCAAGTTCGGACAAGCTTGCACTCGGAACGGTCCCCATCACAAGACGATTCGAGCTATCAATGCCAACGAAGCTTCTGGCAGCGGAAGATTGTGTAACTTTAGGGTCTGTGAATCCATCTCGTTTCACATTAATATCGGAGGCGCCGTTCGTAACGAGCTTAGGCCCAACACCAATGGCGGACAGCCATGTTTTGGCATCGAGATTGCTTCCGCCTTCACCCTTAGCGATAATATCTTTCGTGATTCTGTCGCCGACATCTAATTTGGTTAGGACATTTTGCTTATTGTTGGCGCTGTTACCGACAAATAGCACATATCCGCCATTCGGTACCGATACAGAATCTTGTGTAATCTGAGTCACAAGTCCATCGCTGATCACGACTTTAGTCCCATTGGGAAAACCGATCCAACGACCAAAATCTTGCGTATACCAGACAATCTGGTCCGTACTCGTGTCTCCGTAATATTTGTTAATCCCCCAAGGATTAATTGTGTAAGTGCCGCCACCTTCGCTAGTGCGAATCGCAATGTCGAGATTGACGAACTGAATGTCGGGCACCTTATCCTTGTTCAGAAACAGCGTCTGATTCTCCCCAGAATGCATGGGTTCCCCTGACTTTAGCAATGTCCCGTTCGGGTAACGGATATAAGGATTGGACTCATAGGCGTTGAAAAAAGTACCATTAATCGCGGCGACTCCGTTCTCTCGCTCTACGATGGCTTGCATCGCTTCATCATGACCGATCCCGCCATCCGCTAGGGCAGGAACGAGCTCCAACGTTGGATCTGTGAGATCAACCGTAACGACTGGAACATTGAAGTTTTTGCCTGCGGCATAAACTAATTTCGTAACTGCATTCACAGATGGGGAATAGGCCGCAGATGCAGGCGCAGGTGCACCACCGGCAACAAGTGCTGCAGTTAATAGTAGGGAAGTGGCTGGAATAAATAATTTCCTATACAACATAAATGGGTCTCCTTTAGTCAATTGAATAGCATGTCGAAACATGCTGAAATATAGACAGCTTAACATACCATTCGGATGAGACATGGCGTTTATGACGCAGTGTGTGGGGGAAGGTAGGCATGGAGAACCAACTGGGGGAGATAAGGCCCATTTGGGGCCTTAAAGTGCCCGGAGTTGCCGAGAAGCCGGCGAACGGAGGACTTTAACGCCCTTTTCGGGCGCTAAAGTCCAGTTCGTCCGGTTGGCGCGGGGAATAAGGCCCATTTGGGGCCTTAAAGTGCCCGGAGCTGCCGAGAAGCCGGCGAACAGAGGACTTTAACGCCCTTTACGGGCGCTAAAGTCAGGTTCGTCCGGCTGGCGCGGGGGAATAAGGCCCATTTGGGGCCTTAAGTCCTTGCTTCGCTAGCGCTCACGCGCAACCTTCACAACACTTGTAGGCCCGTTGGCCTCCCCCACATGCACAAAAAAGCAATCCCCACGCAGATAAATCCACGCTGAGATTGCTCATCTTACACTACCATGTCTTCCGCAGGGTGAATAAATCCTGCAGTTCATCATTCGAAAGCTCGGTAATCCAGCCTTCGGAAGAGGAGATGACATTGTCGCTTAGACTCATCTTACTTTCGAGCATCTCGTCAATCCGTTCCTCGAGTGTGCCGAGTGAAATGAACTTATGGACCTGCACGTTGCGTGTTTGGCCCATCCGATAGGCGCGGTCGGTCGCTTGGTTCTCGACCGCGGGATTCCACCAGCGGTCGAAGTGGAACACGTGGTTCGCCGCGGTCAAGTTCAACCCAACGCCGCCGGCTTTCAGCGACAGCACGAAAATATTCGGTCCATCGCTTTCGGCGGCTTGGAACCGATCAATCATGCGGTCGCGCTCCTGCTTCGGCGTGCTCCCGTTGAGGTAGAACACGTGCTCTCCGCGCTGCTTGGAGAGCACATCCGCCAGCATGCGGCCCATGCCCACATACTGCGTGAAAATCAAGCACGAATCGCCCTCGTCCCGCAGCTCATCGACCATCGCAACAAGCCGCTCCAGCTTCGCGGAGCGCTGCACGAGCGCTTCGCGCCCATCCTCACTTTGCAGCATCTCCTCAGCCAGCTCTGCTTCCTTCGTGAGCAGCATCGGATGATCACACAGCTGTTTCAGCTGTGTCAGAGCGCCGAGGATCGCGCCTTTGCGCTCTATACCCTCGAGCTTCTTCATGCGCTCCATCAGGTCCTTAACGGTCTGTTCGTACATCGCGCCTTGTTCGGCGGTTAAGTTGATGTAGACCTTCATTTCCAGCTTATCCGGCAAGTCGAGTTGGATAGCAGGATCTTTCTTTTTGCGGCGCAGCATAAAAGGTTTAACCAACTGCTGAAGCTGCGCGGTTCGTTCCGCATCCTGATGTTTCTCGATGGGGTTCGCGAAGCGAACTTGAAAGCCGCGCTGATTCCCAAGGTAGCCCGGATTCAGGAAATCGTAAATCGACCAAAGCTCTGATAATCGATTCTCAATTGGCGTCCCCGTGAGGGCGATGCGATGAACGGCGTTCAACGAACGTATGGCGGCGGACTGTTTGTTTTGCGCGTTTTTAATATTCTGTGCCTCATCCAAACAGAGAGAGCTCCATGTGTAGGGCTGAAGCGTTTCTTGATCCATGAGGGCTGTCGTATACGAAGTGAGGACGATATCCATGCCTTGTAAAGCATCATCCAAAGCGCCGCCACTCAATCGGCCTTTCCCATAATGCAGCATAACGTTAAGCTCTGGAGCAAAGCGTGCCAGTTCCTTCTGCCAGTTACCAAGTACAGAGGTAGGGCAAATGAGAAGTGCAGGCTGCTCAGAAACGGGTTTGTGCTGCAATAAATAGGTGATGAATTGAACGGTTTTACCAAGTCCCATATCATCAGCTAAGCAAGCGCCGAGCCCGAATTTACGCAGATAACTCAGCCAAGTAAACCCTTGGTGCTGATAGCTTCGCAGCTCAGCGCGCAGTCCTTGCGGTACAGGGAGCAGCTCAAGATCGGAAGGCTGTGCTAGCTGCCTTAAGATCTTTAAGAGATGCTCATTTAGTTCCACCTCTAGCTGCAGACGGGCTTCTTCTTCCGGGTCGATATCGTCGGGAGGTATGCCATCACCATCCCATGAGGATTTGGCCTTATCTCGTTCCAACTCACTTAATAAATGAAGCTGGAAAATATCTTGCAGGGACAAGCCCTCAGCCGGATCAATGCTATCCATCAATCTGCGAATCTGATCTAAGAAGGCAGGATCCAAATAGATCCACTGTCCGCGGAAACGAATCAGTCGTTCATTACGACTGAGCAGATTATTGAATTCTGCTTCGCTTAATTCGGAATCTCCGATAGCAATCCGCCAATCAAAGTTGACGAGTGAGTTCATTCCGAACAAGGACTCGGTTTTACCGCCACCGCCACCAGCTCCTCCGCCGGCGTCAGCAGCGACCTTAGCGCTCAGTCTAGGCTTTCTTTTGGCAGCGGCTTCCCACCAAGCAGGGAGCATAACGTTCCAGCCATCTTCCAGCAAGATGCGACTGTCCTTGGTCAGGAACGTCCAAGCCGAATCATCGCTCATGGGATGAGCGAGCAGTTCGCCGTCGTCGGCCATGCGAGGCAGCGCTTCTAGCAAACGCGTAACCCAACCAGGGGCGCGCTCCATCACGAACGGGCTCCATTCGGATGCCCATGCACCTGAAGCTGTTCCATCCACATGCAAACGAATTGGTGTGAGCAATGTGCTGTCATGTTTGTCCTGCAGAACGAGTCGTAGTCGCCACTCGTCTTCCAGTTCATCGGGCTCAAGCAATTGCAACGCTGGGCGGAACGGGGCTAGATCCGGACGCCATCCCATAGTGGAGAGCCATTCATTTTCTGTAAAAGCTGCAGGTGAATCGTCAGCTACGTTCGACTTGCGATTAGCCGAGAATAATGCTGGATAGTCACGGCGCAAATCCGCCATAGCGGCGTCATCCCCATAATGAGATTTAAAGACTGCCGCTGAGAAGGCCGCGCGCAATCCTTTTAAACCCTGGCCAAGGTCATCCATGTTATCTAACATAGCCCAATCTATAGCCGCGAGTTCTTCAGCACTGCGATCCCACGTCCAAACTAACTGACCATTGCGGAAGTCTTCGTAGCTCGGAATATACTGACCTTTTGAAGCAGCTTCATAGAGGAGAGGAGCTACTTGCAGCATACATTGTGCGGAATCGGTGCCCATTTCCCAACTCGCAATGTCGATGAAGTTCGGAGCTGCAAAGAAAGGGAGCACTTGCTCCACAGGGAGAATTGTTATAGTCAGCTCACCAGCTTGCTGGGTCTCAAGCAGGGTGCCATAGAGGGAAGGTTCGTGCCAGGTGAACAGCAACTTCCGGAAGTGATCGCCGGAGACGTCTCTTCCATCTTTGAAGCCCCAAAGCAAGGCATCGCCGCCATCCGTTAGGGACATACATAGTGACATTTCATGCAATTTGGTACTCATTCTAGCAGCTTCCCTTTCTTCAATTCTTCCTGCAAGGCGCGCAGCCTGCTAAATCGACTGACGAATTGGGTGAAGAATGCTTCCCAACGTTCGGGTTGCTTCAATTTTTTATAAACTTTCTCTAAGCGTTTCAAAAGCCTTACGGCTGATTTGTAATCATGTCGGTTTTTAAGTCGAATATAGTGTTCGATCGCTTGGTGATAATAAGGGAGGAGTAGCTCAGGCGACTCCTTCTCAATAGGCTGCAGAACATTCACGCGATGTGTGAACGGGTCATACCCTTGCGCTATCTGCATTTCGATCCATGATTTCCATTTGCGTTGTTCATAATAGAACGCTTCGATGATGCGATAGGAGGCAGGCAGCAGTTCCACTAACGACTCCCACATCAAGTCATCTGCATCAGGAACGTGAGCAATCGCGACTTTCCAATAAGCGGCATAGGATTCGATGTCATGGTGCCTTTTGCCGCTATAGAACGAACTTAATCTGCGCAGCCAATGTACAATTTCTTGCCACTTTTGAACAAATTCCAAGTACGCAAGAAATGGTGTGAAAAGAAGCGATGGCGCATCTTTGAAAGATGCATGGGATGTAATGGTGCTCCAAGCTTCATCAGACTTTGATTGGCGGAGATACAGGAAAGCTCGTCCTGCAATCAACGAAAGAGAGAGCTCAGCAGCTTCCATCGCTTCGAAAGCAGCCACTTCCGCGGCTAGTAAGCCTTCATTCTCTGGGGCTTTAAAAGCCCATAACGTCGAAAATATCCGGAAGTGATGCAGTTTTTTCGGCGATTCAATGGCCATTTGTGCACGAAGATAGGTGAAGGTCTGGGTTAATCTTTGCGTGTGTTGACTAGCATCCAACGTAACGCTGACAGATTCTTTCAACCAATCATCAAGCTCATCACTTAAGTGATAAATGGTAGCGGCTGTGTAGAACGTGACACCAGCTTGTGCGTTCTGTTCTACAATTTTGCGTAAGATAAATAGCCTTTGATGCAAATCGAAGTAAAACAGATCCGTCTCGGAGAATGGAATTGCTGTTCGTTTGAGATTGGCGAATTGTCCTCGCAGTAATTCAACATAGTTCCATTGATCGTAGGAGGGCTTGAGATGATAGGTGTAATGCTCCATGAATTTGTGCCAGCCATCTACAGTCATCCCTGGTAATTGTTCTAATGAGGATACCGAAGAGGATTGAGCGGCCACCCGTTTCAAAGCCATCTTGGCATTCATTATTTGAGAAGCGGGATAGCCTTGTCGATCTGCCAGCTCCATTAAAGCTGCGGCTACATGCTTACAAGCTGTCTTAACAGGGCAAGTACAAGAGCTGGCTTTAAGCTGGTTGAGATCAATCCCGACCCTACATTTTTCCCCAAACTCTTCCACGACAGCATTAACCTTCTTGAGCTCGGTTGTAATAAGTAAAGATGTGACCATCTGCTGTTTATAAAAATGAAAGCCTCGACTTAGCGTAACTTCATTATACGTTTCAGCTACATATTCAAGTAATTTCGACCATTGGTCATCGTTCAAAACAGGTGTAGAAGACATGAATAAACTCCTTCGGCTGCTTACAATAGGAACACATGTCTCTATTATAAAATGTTGAGATCAACTTGTAAATTTTACAAAGGTAATTTATAATTGCCCAACTACAAAGTTCAGACCTATCCCTCTTAAGGAGAGGGGCGTTTCTTCAACGTGTAACGATCACTTGACTTTATATACTGTAATAATTATAATTACAGTATGCAGTAACATTTCTAGTGAAGGTGGCGAGGCGTATGTTGAACGTAGCAATTAGTGATTGGGTTGTCGCAACAACAAGTGAAGATGAAATGGTTCATGGGTATGTAGAAGCGATTGCTTGGCAGCATGGAATCGCGTTCGTACATGTCATCGCGTCCGATCAAGACGAAATCATTGGGCATCTTATTGAAGTGAAGCTTTCTAGTGTGAAGGCATTGCCAACAAGTGGTTTGGATACAGAAGCTAGTGTTCGCAGTATGATCGATATCGCCCTTGAAATCAAGGATGAGCAATGGTTTATGGAGTTAACGGATAGCTTGATTTCTCTACAATCCAACGATACGAAGACGACTACAGACAAAGTGATTCATGGATCCTATTCGAACCGATTAGGTGTGGATCAGCTGTAAACGTGCTATGCGTAAATGTATAACGATAGAACTCATAGATGTGCGACCGCCAATATACACGATAACTTGCGCAGCAAGCTTATTCGGTAGATTGGCTTTTTGTTTTGTAGATTCAACATGTAAAAAGGGATCTTCGATCCGCGGAGAAGCAATTATGAAACAATTGCTTCTTCATGTGGAACGACGATCCCTTTATGGATTAGTTCGTTGTTGCAGAATTCCCTGCTGGCTTCGAGGCAGGCACGCCTTTGGCGACTTCCGCCGCGAACAACGTCTGCATTTCGGCGATCTTCTTGGCATCGGCAGCCTCGATTTTATCTGCGAAATATTTTTCAACAAATAGCTCCCAGGTAGGAACGACTTTCTGTGTTGTAATGGTCTTTACGGCTGTTTTGATCAGCCGCCGTTCTTTCGCATTTGTAAACATATCCACGTATTGTTGCTTACGATCAAAGTCGAGATCTGTGAAGATTGCGCGGAACACTTCCGCTGTCATGCGGGCATCATCCAAAGCACGGTGCGCAGATCCTTCTGCTTCGATATTAAGATCAAGAAGTGCGGCTTCTACACTGACGTCATTGGTTACTTTTTTGAAACGAGTGAAGCCTTTGAGTAAATCAAAATAACCTACAGCCATCCAATAGGCATCGTCCAGCTTGTGCATGCGCGTATCAAAGACGATTCGTTTGACATCTTCGCCGCCCCACGTGACCAGCAACAGTTCCTCACTCCGATTCAGCCACTCCAAGAAATCAGTAATAACTTTGCGAAAACCAGCTGCTTCATCAATATCTTCCTGGGGAATTCCCGTTTTCTTTTTAATAAAAGCATTTAGTTTGGAAAAATAGACTGGTTTGATCAATGCTGAGAATTCATCGACTTGCTGAAGGGAAGCGTCTAGGCGAACAGCGCCTATCTCGATTACCTCCATCGGTAAATCACTAGCGAACTTACGGCCGTTAAATTCAATATCTAATATAATGTAATCCATGCTGTGGGCCCCCGTTTCATCTCTATCCTATCATTTTATCAGAAAATGCTTAGGTTGCCAGCTTCTGTTTCCGATACACGGCACGTAATGCTAGGCTGAACAAGAAACCGGAGAATGACATAACCGATACCCAGATAAATAATGTGTGTCCTCCGAACTGTTGATAGAACCATCCGCCTAAGTAAGAAGCGACAATACCCGAAATACCGAAGAAGATAATAGCAAGCACGGTTTGTCCTGTAGCACGCCACTCTTCAGGGACAATCTGATATAAATACTGAATCGCAGCCGAATAGAAAATAGGGAATGTGAACGTTTGGAGAAGCTGGATCGCAACGAGTACATGGGGATCGGTCACCCAAGCGCTGACGAGGAATCGCAAAAAATAGAAGAAAGCAGCGAAAGAGATTAATGCTAATTCTTTACCTTTACGAAGCCACCAGAAGCTTAAAGCAAATACTAGAATTTCACTGCCAGCTGCTAGGAAGAAAGCAATACCCACGAGATGATTGCTGCCGCCTAATTCTCGAATATAAACCCCTAGAAATGTATCGTTAATCCGTTGTGGAACGGCACAAATGAAAATGAGGACCATGAACCATATCGTTTCTTTATTTCCAAGAAAATTGCGAAGACTACGAAGTGAAATCGGTTTACCCGTTACTGGTGCATCCGGTAAAGCCAAACAAATGATGAGGGAGATAATACCAATACCGCCAAATAGGTAAGCTAAGCTATGAATTCCGAAGTACTGTGCGGCATAACCGACGATTAGCGACATGACGGCATAGCCGACTGCACCAAAGGTACGGATGGAGCCATAGCTAGTGCCAAGACGTTCGGCTGTCTGGAAATTAAGACTTTCCGTTAATGGATCTAAGGGCATTAAGAAAAAGTAGAGAAGCATTGTAAATAGAAGCAGAATAATAAAGCTCTTGGAGTCATACAGCAGGTAGCCGATGATCGTTGAACAAAATAGAAGAAGTAACATAATTTTCTTAATGGTTTTCGTACGATCGCTAATCATCCCCCATAACGGCTGGGAAAAAATCGCGATGAAGCCACCAGTTCCGATAATGAGCCCAATTCGAGAGGTGGAAAGTCCTTGTGCGTCTAAGTAAACAGGCAAAAATGAAACGAATAGTGCAAGTAAAGCAAAGTACATAAAGTTAAATGATCTTAATAAGTTGGATGAATGCATGATAACCTAACCTTCCTTGATGAACTAGCGCATGTTGTTGTAAAGGTACATTCTATCATGTTGTGTAAAAGATGCAAAAATATTTTATCAAGATCGTATCCCAGAAGGCGGAATCCCGGTAACCTGTTTAAATTGGCGGCTAAAGAAATAAATGCTGCGATAGCCAAGCGCTTCTGCGACTTCACTTACATTCATTCCAAGCTTTAGCAAATAAGTTGCACGCTCAATTCTTTTGTGAATGAGATATGATTCAATGGTTTGTCCCATAATTTCTTTAAACTTAAGAGAGAAGTAGCGCGGGGAGAGATGGGCTTCCTTGGCTAAATCTTGAATGCGATGTTGTCGCCCGGGATCCTGCCGAATGTGAGCCGCGATATCCATGATCACCTTGTTCAGTGATCGTTTGGCTGGGTCACCTAAAGTTTGATGAGCGGGTGCTTGACGTTCAAACAGCAAGAGAATCAGCCGGAGCAACCCCTTCGCTTCTTCCTCATGACCAAATGCTTGAGTCAGACAAACATGAACGAATCGATCTAGATAGGTTTCATGGAATTCTGCAGGATCGAAGTGCACAAATGACGGCAAAGACGCAAGTAGAGAAGAATCTCCAGTGGCAGTGAAGTGGATGTAAGTCACGGTCAATGGGCGTTCAGGATTATGCTTTGCTCGAGTAAGGTCACCTGGCTTGAAGAGGAAGCAATCCCCGGATCGTACAGGGTAAACCTTACTATTTAAAGTGACCTCACCTTCACCATCCCATACATACCAGAAATCATAGTCGGTGAAGGGGTCATTCTCGCGACTCCATTTCCAATTGACTTCACAATGTACTTTTCCATAGTAAGTCGTGAGTTCTAGGGTGTGCGATGTGAAAATAGACATAAATTTCACTGCCTTTCTATGTAAAATAGTGCAAATAGTTATGTGCATGAATGCATTTATTTTACTACCTTTCGATTCTATAATAAAGCTATTAATAGTCGAATTATTTAAACGGAGGGTTATCGCTATGGCTATATTCGAACAAAGCAATCCAACACCTGAAGAAATTTCGGCACAATTGTATCGGTATGATCGTATTGCAGAGAAAATTAATGGGTTTACGAACTGGAATGAGACTCATCTGGTCAATTACTGGCGTGAGGGCTATGCTGCTGTTGAGCATATTTTAAATGAAAAAGAGATTCAGATTTCGAAAGAAGCTTTGTATGATCTTATTTATAAAGATGATAAAGGAGCTCATATTCAGTTCACGAAACCGAAGAGTGAGTTGAAAACGGATGAAGAGAAGGAACTCGCGATAAGAAAAGTGAATGATTTTGTTCAAGTAGAGGAGCGCTTACAAAGGATTGCGGAGCATCCTGCGATTCTAGCCATGGTTCAAGATATTTTGGGGGAGACACCGCGGCTCGTTCAGAACATGGCTCTACTCAAACCTCCACATGGTGGAGGGGAGAAGCCTTGGCATCAAGATATGGCTTATGGGAATTTGGCTTATGAGAAACCCGTGGTTGGTGTGTGGATCGCACTCGATGAAGCGGCATTAGACAATGGCTGTATGCATGTCATCCCTGGCTCACATGCCGATGGGGCAACGCCTCATTACGCTATTCGAGACTGGCAGCTTTGCGATGCTCATGTGCAAGTGGAGAGGGATGTAGCGGTGCCTTTATTGCCTGGTGGCATTCTTTTGTTCCACGGATTACTCAAGCACGGAACACCCTATAATCTATCGATTAAGAAGCGTCGTGCCTTGCAATTTCATTATGTAGGAGAATCAGCAACGAAACTTACACCGAAAGAGTATAAACGGTTTTTTACGAATGAGATGAGTGGCGCGGAATGTTAATTTAATCATTTATTTAATAGATAATCCTCCTTCCGAGAGTTTGGGCAGGAGGATTATTTGTTATGTATACGCGGTGTTGAAGGAGAGGAATGATGTCATCTTGGTTAAAAAAGATAGACTAATTTTAAATAGTTTAGTGTCTAGTAAATGTTCTAGTAGTCAAAGGCATATTTTACCAATCTTAAAGTCTATTGCCGTATTGTACAAGCGATAATAGTAAATTGTTCATATGATGCAGTATTAATTAGGAGGTGTAACTTATGAGTGATGGAGTAACAGGACCAACGGGTCCTATTGGGCCAACTGGCTCGACGGGTCCAAGAGGTTCAACTGGAGTACCGGGAGCAACAGGGCCAACAGGTGCACAGGGAGCGACAGGTGCAACTGGGGCTACTGGTACAACAGGAGCAAAAGGTTCAACGGGTGCCATTGGAGCAACGGGGCCAACTGGAGCACATGGTGCCACAGGAGCAACAGGAGCAACGGGGACAACAGGAGCAAAAGGCTCAACAGGAGCCATTGGAGCAACAGGACCTACAGGAGCGCATGGTGCAACAGGAGCGACAGGGGCAGCAGGAGCAACAGGAGACGAAGGCGATACTGGAGCAACAGGTGCGACAGGACCAACTGGTGCACATGGTATTACGGGTGCAACAGGTCCAGCTGGGGCAGCAGGCGCTGAAGGAGATACTGGAGCAACTGGGGCAACAGGTCCAACTGGTGCAACAGGAGGAACTGGTGCAACGGGACCAACCGGAACGACCGGATCTACAGGAATTGGTGCAACCGGAGCTACAGGTGCAACAGGAGCAACGGGAGCAACAGGTGCTACTGGTCCTGGCGTAGGGGAAACAGGAGCGACAGGTGCAACAGGAGCGACAGGTTCGACAGGAGACACAGGGCCAACAGGACCGACAGGTGAAATGGGATTACCAGGTGAAGCTGGAGCAACCGGAGCAACTGGGGCTACAGGAGCAACAGGAGCAACAGGTGCAACAGGAACAGCGGGATTGACAGGAACTACTGGAGCTACAGGTGCAACAGGTGCAACAGGTTCGACAGGCGCAACCGGAACAGCAGGATTGCCAGGAGTTACTGGACTTCCTGGAGCTACAGGCTCGACAGGTCCAACTGGTCCAACTGGACCAACGGGAGATGCAGGACTTGCTGGTCCAACCGGAGCAACAGGAGTAACAGGTCCGACAGGTCCAACGGGAGCAACCGGAGCAACGGGAGATGCAGGATTAGCTGGTCCAACCGGAGCAACAGGAGTAACAGGTCCGACAGGTCCAACGGGAGCAACCGGAGCAACGGGAGATGCAGGATTGGCTGGTCCAACCGGAGCAACAGGAGCAACAGGAGCGACAGGTCCGACAGGTCCAACGGGAGCAACCGGAGCAACGGGAGATGCAGGATTGGCTGGACCAACCGGAGCAACAGGTGTAACAGGTCCGACAGGTCCAACGGGAGCAACCGGAGTAACGGGTGATGCGGGATTGGCTGGTCCGACCGGAGCAACAGGTGTAACAGGTCCGACAGGTCCAACGGGAGCAACCGGAGTAACAGGTGATGCGGGATTGGCTGGTCCAACCGGAGCAACAGGTGTAACAGGTCCGACAGGTCCAACGGGAGCAACCGGAGCAACGGGAGATGCAGGATTGGCTGGTCCAACCGGAGCAACAGGAGCGACAGGAGTAACGGGTGATGCAGGACTTGCTGGTCCAACCGGTGCAACAGGAGCGACAGGAGTAACGGGTGATGCAGGTTTGGCTGGTCCAACCGGAGCAACAGGAGCGACAGGAGTAACGGGAGATGCAGGACTTGCTGGTCCAACCGGTGCAACAGGAGCGACAGGAGTAACGGGTGACGCAGGACTTGCTGGTCCAACCGGAGCAACAGGAGCGACAGGAGTAACGGGAGATGCAGGATTGGCTGGTCCAACCGGAGCAACAGGAGCGACAGGAGCAACGGGAGATGCAGGATTGGCTGGTCCAACCGGAGCCACAGGAGCCACAGGAGCAACCGGCGCTACAGGTGCAACAGGTCCGAATGTACTTGCAGATTCGTTCTCAGCTTCTAAAGCTTCGTTAACTACAGCTGCTTCAACGCAAATCACAACGTGGTCTGTCGCAAGCCCTTATTATAATGGAACAACGTTTGATCCTACTACTGGAAACTTCACGGTTCCAACAACAGGCAGATATCAATTTGAAGCGACAATTAGCTACACCACAACCGCAGCAATAACCGTAAGCCTTGGCGCTGGAATAACGCCATCGTTGGTAATCCGTAGAACATCACCAACGACTACAGATTTATTATCTGCATTGTTCCCTGTATTAAATGTTAACGTCGCTTTAATTTTAACATTAAGAGCGATTTTAGGAGATGGGACGGTTACAATGTCAGGTACAGTTCAATTGACAGCAGGAGATGTAGTTGGTCTCTTCTACGAAGCTGATGGTTTAACAATTTCCCTTGATTTAGGAGCAGGAGACACGACTGGAATCGTATGGTCAGCGTTCCGCATATTATAAAAAAGTAAAACTTATGCAACAATTTAAGTTGTCCTGGCAAGTTAGTAAGAGCTGACCTCGTGGTCAGCTCTTATCCTATACATATATTAATGCATGTCATATGGACATATAGTCATATGCATATTTTGTGTTGGACAACCATCTATTGCCAAATAGTACAGACAAACCTTGTGCGTAATTCGTATGATGAATCATCACAGGAGGTGTTGTAGTTGAGTCTCTTAGTTGGCAAGAAGAAAAGTGTACTACCGTTGAAAAAACGTGTAACCATTAAAAAAAGTGGCGTTAAGCTCCACAAAGTAGGTGGCTGTGGCTGCCACAAAAAAAGAAAAACTGGAAAAAAAGGTTGTCACAAAGTTGTTGTAGTCAAACTTCGTCGCAGATGTTGTAAGAAAGGCCCGAAAGGAGATCGTGGTCCACGCGGTTTCAGAGGCTTTCGTGGTGAAATGGGTGCGACAGGAGCACAAGGTTTACATGGAGTAACCGGAGCAACGGGAGCAACAGGTGCAGCAGGTACAGGTTCTACAGGAGCAACGGGTGCGACAGGAGCAACAGGTGCAAAGGGTGCAACCGGAGCAACTGGCCCAACAGGTCCGACAGGACCAAAAGGGAAACACGGTGAAGATGGAGAACGTGGGCCTAGAGGTGCAACAGGTGCAACGGGTCCATACGGGGTAGGTCCGATGGGACCAATGGGGCCTGCGGGGCCAACAGGAGCTACTGGGATACAGGGGCTAGCGGGAGCGACAGGTGGAACTGGGGCAACTGGAGGAACAGGAGCAACGGGTGCAGGAGAAATGGGACCAATGGGTCCAATGGGTCCGATGGGACCAACAGGACCAGGAGTAGGTGATACTGGAGCTACTGGTGCAACGGGATCAACAGGAGCGACAGGTGCAACAGGATCCACGGGCGCTACAGGAGCAACTGGGGATTTAGGAGATACAGGAGCAACAGGTTCAACGGGGTCAACAGGAGCAACAGGTGCAACAGGAAGTACAGGTGCAACAGGAGCAACTGGCGATGTTGGTGAAACAGGAGCAACAGGTGCCACGGGCTCAACAGGAGATACAGGAGCAACAGGTACAACTGGCGCGACAGGAGCAACCGGAGACGTTGGTGAAACAGGAGCAACCGGAGCAACAGGATCAACAGGTGATACAGGTGCAACTGGAACAACGGGAGCAACAGGAGCAACAGGTGATGAAGGTGTAACGGGAGCAACGGGTTCAACGGGATCCACAGGTGCAACCGGAGCAACTGGAACAACGGGAGCGACCGGAGCAACAGGTGATGAAGGTGCAACGGGAGCAACAGGAGCAACGGGCTTAGATGGATCAGGTTCTATTATTCCTTTCGCATCGGGGCTTCCAGCTACTTTAACTACGATACTTGGTGGTCTAGTCGGAACATCGACACTTGTAGGCTTTGGTAGCAGTGCTCCAGGCGTAAGTATTGTTGGTGGAACAATTGATCTTACAGGTGCTGCTGGAGGCTTGCTAAACTTTGCTTTCTCAGTTCCACGTGCAGGAACAATTAATTCACTTGCTGCTTATTTCAGTAATGTTGTAGCACTTACGCTTGTAGGTTCAACGGTTACAATTACGGCACAATTGTATAGCTCAACTACGCCGGACAATATTTTCACAGCAATACCTGGCGCAGTAGTTACATTGGCACCTCCGTTGACTGGTCTTATCTCACTTGGAGATAATTCAAACGGAGTAGTAACAGGGTTGGGCATTCCAGTTACATCAGAAACACGCTTACTGCTAGTTTTCTCAGCTACGGCTACTGGTGTTACATTGATCAACACAGTTGTAGGATATGCAAGCGCTGGGCTTGAAATCGTTTAATTGTAAGCCAAAGAGAGCTAACCCATAGGGGTTAGCTCTTTCTCTTTTTCAACTTTCATTACTCAATGTCGAATTCTTTCATTTTATTATAGAGTGTTCCACGCGAAATGCCTAGGAGCTTAGCTGCTGCGCTTTTATTTCCTGCCGTTTTGGCTAGTGCCTCTTCGATTAATGTAATGTCATCACTTATACTCCCTTTTTCCTTTAAAATCATCGTCACTGACTCATCGTCCTGAACCAAGCGCGATTGCTGCTCTTGGAGAGCTGGAGGGAGTTGGTCTAAAGTCAACATTTCATCTTCATTTAAAATAATGCTGCGCTCGATGACATTTTTCAATTCTTGTATATTGCCTGGCCACTCGTATTGTGTTAATGCCAATATGACTTCTGGTGCTAACGATGGAGCAGGTTTCTGATAGTGCATCGAAAATTGTTTGAGATACATATGAACCATCGCTGGAATATCCTCGATACGCTCACGTAGAGGCGGAATTCGGATGGACACAACATTTAGGGCGTAGTACAGATCTGTCCGGAATTCATGCGCAGCAAGCTTGCTGGCAAGATCCTGTGTCGTAGCAATAATAATGCGTGTCCTCACATTGATAGGTTGGTTCCCACCAGATCGGACAAGTGTCTGCTGTGTGATATAGCGATATAGCTTGGCCTGGAGATCCAGTGACATTTTCTCAATATCGTTAATAAATAGTGTACCCTCTTTGGCCTGTTCTAATTTACCGGGTTGTCCACTTTCGCTTCCGCTGAAGGCGCCGCCTTGATAACCGAAAAGTTCGGTTTCCAATATCCCAGCAGGTACGACACCGCAATGAATGGTTAAGAAAGGCTGTGCTGAGCGCGAACTAGATTGGTGAATGATCTGCGCCAATTGCTCTTTTCCTACCCCGGATTCGCCTATTAGAAGGACAGGGGTTTCGGTAGCGGCGACTTTTTTGGCCCATTGGATGACCTTGCCGATGGCAGGCCCTTTTCCTTTGATTAGAGCAAATGGGTCATCATGTGATGCTTCCAAAGGGAGTCCGACAGACTCGACAGTTGTTAATTGTTCATTCAATCGCACCAATTGTGTAATATCTTGTTCGGTTGCAATTCCGCCAATAATGGTGCCCGCGGCATCTTTGATCGGTGAGGCATTGATAAGGACATGCGTTTCAGGTCGTGGGCGGTGATACGTATTACGGATGAGCCTGCCTTCATCTAACATTTTAAGAACCATCAAATTTTCGATGTCAAAATGCTCTCCAATCCGCTTGCCCACAATATCTGCTCGCGGCAGCCCGTAAAGATCTTCTGCGACAGGGTTCCAGCAAATGACGGCACCTTCCCGATCAACAACGGTTACGGCATCGGTCACGGTGTCTGCTAGCGCAGCAAAGTAGGCGTACCACTTCTGTGCTTCTTTCATTGCATAGTCCGCATACCCAACGGAAGTGAGATAACCAACAATCGTACCTTCTTCATCTAGGCATAGCATGTTGCGTTTCATTCGATTTTGAAGTTCGTGCTTATTTGCTTGTGTGGTTAAATGCGCCAGAGCATACAACGGAGTAGTGAAAAACGATGTCATTTGCAGTAATTCAGCCACATGCACAGCCGAAAAAACATGCAAAAGCCCCATATCCTCAGGAGTGAATAATGCCACGGTTTGATCGGAATGAACAAGTACGGCCATGCCTTTAAGAAGCAAAGCAGTAACCTCCGAAAGCTCTGTCTCAATAGGAAGTGTTTGAAACTGTGTGTTCAATGGAAAGTGTTCAGGAATGAACATGTTGCCCCTCTTTTATCCGCCTTATTTGGTATTAATTTACCATGAAAAGGTAGGTGATTCAACACATCTTGGACCTCGTATGAATATTGTACAGATATGAAACGATTTTAATGGTTTTGTGTACAAGTTTAAATTATTTTGAACAAATAGTGTTCAAAAACAAAAATAAAGTGTATAATCCAATTATAAATTAAACATAAGTGTTCAATTACTTCTTGGAGGCAACCATAGATGGAACTCATGATGCGTAATATGTTTCAATCCCTAGGTAAAAGTCGCGCAGCCAATCGCTTAGCGAAAAAATATGGACTCCGCTTTGGCGCTGCACGTTTTGTGGCTGGAGAAACGATCCAACAATCCATTAACGCGGTGCGTGGCTTGAATCAAGATGGCCGCGTAGCAACGTTGGATCATTTGGGTGAGTTTGTTTTTAGCGTGGAAGAAGCATTAGAATCGGCTGCCATGTGCATCCAAACGTTGGACGCAATTGCTGAGTCGGGTGTTCGCTCCAATTTATCCTTGAAAATGACTTCCTTAGGATTGGATATTAGCAGAGATCTATGTGTAAGCAGCATGAAACGGATACTAGATCGGGCTCGTCTCCATGGGAATTTTGTCCGTATTGATATGGAGGATTATGCGCATTGTCAAGTATCGCTTGATATTTACCGTGAGCTTCGCCAGGAATATGACAATGTTGGGATTGTGATTCAAGCGTACCTGTTCCGTACCCTGCAGGATATGGACGATCTGAATCAGCTTGGTGCCAATTTGCGTTTGGTAAAAGGCGCTTACAAAGAGTCTCCAGAGGTTGCTTTTCCAGAGAAAAGTGCCGTCGATGAGAATTACAAAGTTATTATTCAGAAGCATCTATTGAATGGACATTATACAGCTGTCGCCAGCCATGATGAGGCGATTATTCATTTTACGAAACAATTTGTACGTGAGAATAATATTGGAAAAGACCAATTCGAGTTCCAAATGCTTTATGGCATCTGTGAAGATTTGCAAAAGCAGTTAGTGAAAGAGGGCTACCGCGTTCGCATTTATGTGCCATATGGTGTGGATTGGTTCGGTTATTTCATGAGAAGGTTAGCGGAACGTCCAGCTAATGTCTGGTTTGTTCTTAAAAATATGTTCAAATAAATAAGCTTTCTATTCGGAGAGGAGCCATTATACATGACTACATTAACAACGAAGGTAACGCCATACACGAATGAACCGTTTACGAATTTTGCACTAGAGGACAATGTGAAGGCAATGCAAGCGGCGATCGCGAAGGTGAAAGGTGAACTCGGACTTGAGTACCCCCTCTACATTGGTGCAGAGAAAGTCATGACTGAAGCGAAAATTACTTCGATTAACCCAGGGAATGTGGATGAAGTTATTGGTTATGTGAGTAAGGCGGACCAGGCTTTGGCTGAAAAAGCAATGAACGTCGCACTCGAAACTTTCGAGTCCTGGAAAAAGGTTCCCGCTAGAGAGCGCGCGGAATATTTGTTCAAAGCCGCTAAGCTTATGCGTGAGAGAAAGCATGAGTTTTCAGCACTGATGATTCTGGAATCCGGCAAAAACTACGTTGAGGCCGATGTCGATACGGCGGAAGCGATTGATTTTATCGAATTTTACGCGCGTGAGATGATTCGTTTGAGCCAAATCAATGAAGTACAACCATTGGTACGAATTCCTGGTGAGAACAATCAGATTTCTTATATTCCGCTAGGTGTTGGTGTTGTGATTCCACCATGGAATTTCCCGTTGGCGATTTGTGTAGGGATGACAGTATCTGCTGTTGTTTCAGGTAATACGGTATTACTGAAGCCAGCGTCTACGACGCCTGTGATCGCGCACAAATTTGTAGCTTTGATGGAAGAAGTAGGTATACCAGCTGGTGTCATTAACTTCATTCCGGGTAGTGGTGCTGAAGTTGGCGACTATTTGACGACACATCCGAAAACACGATTCATTTCCTTCACAGGGTCCAAAGAGATTGGCTTACGTATCAACAGACTTGCAGCAGACGTTGCCCCAGGTCAAATTTGGATTAAGCGTGTAATTGCTGAAATGGGTGGCAAAGACGGTATCGTCGTTGACGAAACAGCAGATCTGGATGCAGCAGCGGCTGCAATAGTAGCTTCCGCTTTTGGCTTCCAAGGTCAAAAATGTTCCGCTGGTTCCCGCGCCATTATCGTAGAATCGGTCTATGATGAAGTGGTTGAAAAGGTTGTAGCCTATACCAACAGAATACAAAGCGGTTTGCCTGAAATGAACTTCGCGGCAGGTCCAGTTATTGATAAGACGTCGTATGAACGGATTTTGGACTATATCGAAGTTGGTAAAAGCGAAGGAACACTGCTAGTTGGCGGCGGCAAAGCGGAAGGTAATGGTTATTACATTCAGCCAACCGTGTTCGGTAATGTTAGCGGCAAGGCCCGCTTGATGCAGGAAGAGATCTTTGGACCGGTACTCGCGATTGCGAAAGCAGCGAATTGGCAAGAAGCTATCGCGATGTACAATGATACGGAGTTCGGATTGACGGGTTCGTACTTCTCCACAGATGAAGATCGCATCGCAGAAGCGTTGGAAACCGTGCATTGTGGTAACTTGTACATTAACCGCAAATGTACGGGAGCACTTGTCGGCGTGCACCCATTCGGCGGATTCAACATGTCCGGTACGGACTCCAAAGCTGGCGGCTACGACTACTTGATGCTGTTGACACAAGCGAAGATGACTTCGCGCAAAGTGTAAGAGATTAACACCCATATCCGATGTAAGATAGAGTCTGTCCCAGGAGCTTAGCGGTTTGATACATTAAACCTGCTAAGTTCCTTTTTTCGTTTCTACTTCTCAGAAGACCACGCAAGATAAGGTGATGGCATCATCTTATCTTGAATGTTTTCTCATTTCTACTGGAAATAAAGTGATCGTATAACGCTAAAGCGTTGAAATACGCAGGAAACTTCGATTTTGGAGCTTTTAGCGTTATCGCGTAACGTTATTGTTCACCTGGTCGTCCATTAGCACGGATTAGCGTTTTCCCATAACGTTATTTAAAGTAGTTGCATCCTCAAAATTGAACTGGCACATACCCCTCCATCTATAAAAAGTTGCCCCATAGTCAAGGATTTGAGATAATGCACATAGTGAAAATAGATGAATGGGAGTGACATCCGTGAACAAGCAGCAACCGACACAACAAACACTAGCTTTTATTGGTTCTTACGCCGATGCGAAGAATCCAGGGGTATATACGGCACAATATGATGCAGAAACAGGGAGTCTGACATTAAAACACAACGTCTCGGGGTTGCAAAATCCAACTTTTCTTGCTGTCGATGCAGACAATGCAAGACTTTACGCACTTGGTGAAGGTGTTGGCACAGAGGGGCAGAAATGTGGAGCAGCTAGCGCCTATACAATTAATCTGGACACTGGTGAATTAGATCTACTCAATCATGAAAACACCTTGCCAGCTACAACTTGTCACATTCAGTTAGACAACATGAACCAAGTGGTGATGGTAACTAGTTATCATGGTGGTATGGTGGGGCTATCGCCGATTCTAGCGGATGGACAAATTGGGATTTCTGCTGATATTCGGCAGCATGAGGGTTCAAGTTTACTTCCCGTACAGGATCGACCGCGTGCGCATTCTGTTTTCGTAGATCGTGCGAATCGCTTTATCGGTGCTTGTGATTTAGGACTTGATAAAATTTTTCTATATAAATTAGATCTCGTAGCGAAACGTCTCATCCTACATGATGAAGTCTCAGTCCAACCTGGGTCTGGACCACGACATTTTGCATTTCACCCATCCTTCGAGTTTGGATATGTGATTAATGAGCTTGGGTCTACAGTGACGGCGTTTGGCTATGACGAAGAACGAGGACAACTTTCTGAATTTCAAAATATAACAACGTTGCCAGTCTCCTATGATGGTGAAAATGCTTGCGCCGACATCCATATCTCACCTGACGGTCGTTTCCTGTATGGTTCCAATCGTGGACACGATAGCATTGTTGTCTATGCCATTGATGAACTAACAGGCCATCTCACGCTAGTTGAACATGCGCCTACGCTAGGTAAGCATCCCCGTAACTTCGGGATTTCACCAGATGGTAAATTTGTATTAGTCGCGAATAAAGACTCTGACAATATCGTAAGTTTTTCACGTGATGAGGCTACTGGGAAGCTGGTTCCGACAGGGAGTGTGCTCGAGATGTCACAACCAGTGTGCATTAAGTTTCTCGAGGTATAATGACTCCTTTTACAGAGCGAGTAATCCACGTCATTGGATCCATTCCCGAAGGCAAAGTAATGACATATGGTCAGGTTGCGCGGCAAGCAGGGAGTGCTAGAGCGGCGCGGCAAGTTGTACGCATTATGCATACGATGAGTAAGAAGCACCGACTCCCTTGGCATAGAGTAATTAATATTCGAGGTGAAATTGCTATCCAAGATGATGAAGGTGCGCAGTTGCAAAGGTTTTTGTTAGAGTCGGAAGGTGTTCAGGTTTCGGATGAGCTAACAGTTTCTCTTGAGAAATATCAAGTTCGATCGGAAATGGAATAATAAACAAATAATATGACATTGGTTGTGAAGCATTCGCCGTTTTTATCATGGTTACTGAGGATTAAGTCCTTTCAGTGATTGTGGTGAGAGCGGCGTTTTGTTTTGCATTCATAGGAGGAGAGAATGGAAGAGCCCCTCTAAGTCGATGGACATGAAGATCCAGTAGTTAGTTAAACGCCCAAAAATCTGAAAACAACACATAAAGAGTTACAAAGTTTCAAAGTGGCGAATAGACTACTGTAATACAAGGCCATACGGACAGGAGGCATGTTATGAGTGACAGAACCCTTTATCTATTCGATGGCATCAATAAGACCTCAGTGAAACTAATTGTCGAGCAAATTATGAAGATTAATCAAAGTGATGATGACAAAGACAAGAAGGAAAAGGACTTTAAACGCGTGCCCATCGATCTGATCATCAATAGTAACGGAGGCAGCGTATACGATGGCTTTGGTCTGATTAATGTGATCGAAAACAGTAAAACACCCGTTCACACCTATGTGTACGGACTCGCCGCCAGTATGAGTCTGTTGATCGCGGTTAGCGGTCACAAGAGACACGCAGGCAGGCTAAGCACCTTCATGTATCATTCCGTGTCAACACATATTGATGGGCATTTGGAGCATTTGAAGAATCGGGTAGATGAAACACAGAGGCTGCAGAATATCTACGATGAATGTATCTTGTCCAAAACGAATCTGCAAGCCGAAGAACTGGCTCGCGTGAAAGAGCATCAACGAAACTGGTATATGAGTCCTGAAGAGGCGTTAACCTATGGTATCATTGATAGCATCGTTTAGGCATAGCTGGAGAGAAGCCCAAGGGATTCTCTTTTTTCTTTGTTTTTTTCGAGCATTTGGTGTTTAATTGAGAGAAAGAGACATGGAGCGGCAACGACTGCTTCCGACTGCAAAGGAGACTTACTGTGTACAAAATTGTATTTTTTGATATTGATGGCACGTTAATTAATGAAGACAAGCAGGTGCCTGAAAGCACCGTTAAGGCGATTCACGAATTGAAAGCAAGCGGAATTGAACCCGTTATTGCAACAGGACGAGCTCCTTATTTCATCAAGCCACTGGCCGAGCTGCTTGGCATTGATTCCTATGTATGTTTAAATGGCGGATATGCCGTGTATAAAGGCGAGCCACTTTACCACCGTGTAATCGCCAAGAGTGCAATTGAAGCTCTAGTTGCAATAGCTGCTAAGCATCAGCATTCACTTGTATTTGAGGGCCAGCATGCATTTGCGACGGATGCGCAGGATCATCCATTTGTACATAGCTCAGTTTCCTCATTAAAAGTTGATTTACCAAGCTATGATCCGCATTTTTGGAAATCGAACGATATTTATCAAATTTTCCTCCATATTGAAGCGAAGGATGAACATCTGTACGAAGAGCTGCTATCGGAGTTTAAGCTCATCCGTTGGCACGAGCATGCGATGGATGTATTGCCAGCAGGTGGTTCTAAGGCGCAAGGTATCGCCGCGATGCTGGAGCTGGTCGGCTTGAAGCCGGAAGACGCCGTTGCTTTCGGTGATGGTTTGAATGATATGGAGATGCTCTCTTATGTCGGTTTCGGTATCGCAATGGGCAATTCCCACAAAGATTTATTGCCATACGCAGATCACGTTACGACGCATGTGGATGAAGAAGGCGTACGTAACGGCCTTGTCACAGCAGGACTACTATAAGATAGAACGCTAATAAATAGGGTGATTAGGATGAAAATTGCTTTTTTTGATTCAGGTCTAGGTGGAATCACGGTGTTGAACGAAGCCATGAAGAGAATGCCGCATGAAGATTATATTTATTTTGCAGATACGGCGCATGTTCCCTATGGTGTTAAATCGAAAGATGAGGTTCTAGCCTTCGTCAAGCAATCCGTTGATACGATTATTCAGGAGGACATCAAGGCGCTAGTCATTGCATGTAATACTGCGACGAGCATTGCGATAGCTGAGCTGCGCAAGATATATTCGATCCCCATCATTGGGATGGAGCCTGCCGTGAAGCCAGCCCTAGAGATGAATCGCTCATCAGGCAAAAGAGTGCTTGTATTCGCAACGCAGCTTACGTTACAGCAAGCGAAATATAGAGAGCTCGTTTCACGAATCGATGATATGGGAATGGTAGATTCAGTGCCGCTGCCTGAGCTTGTAGAGTTTTGTGAAAATCTCTTGATGGATGGACCGCAGATTATGGATTATTTTAATCAAAAATTGGCGCCTTTCGATCTGACAGCCTACGGTACCGTCGTGCTGGGCTGCACACATTATCCCTTTTATAGCAGGATTTTAAGTCGGATTCTACCGAGTCACATTCACATTGTAGACGGAAGCAAAGGGACTGTGAATCACTTAATGCAGGTGTTACAGGACAGTGACCAGCTGCAGGGCTCAGGGAACGCACAAGTGAAATGGATGTGCTCTAGCTCGGATACCGCTTACATAGCGAAAATGAGAAAGGCGCTAGCCGTTCTGCAAGCTGCACAATAACAAAAAGCAGTCTAAACCTAGAATAAACTAGGTGTAGACTGCTTTTTTGTGATGAATTAGATACGAATCTCGAGAAGCTCGTAACTAATGATGCCCATAGGTGCGTTCACACTTATGATATCTCCTACTGACTTATTCATGAGAGAAATGCCAAGTGGGCTTTCGTAAGAAATTTTATTTTCGTTGACATCGGCTTCGGAGCTGCCGACGATTTTGTATTCGATCTTTTCGGCAAATTCCACATCATTCAATACGACCGTAGAACCAACTTGCACTTTGGATGTGGAGGTATTCGTTACTACCTTTGCCTTTTTAAGCATTCGTTCAATCGTTAATACGCGTGTTTCCATAAAAGACTGGTCATTCTTCGCAGAATGATACTCACTATTTTCCTTGAGATCACCGTAGGAGATAGCCAATTTAATACGTTCTGCTAATTCCCTGCGTTTCACTGTTTTCAGATCTTCAAGCTCTAGCTCTAAACTGCGTAAACCCTCTGGGGTTAAAATGATTTCATCATTAGACACAAGCCAAGCACCTCGTTTCATTCGATATTAGCTATACTACTAAAGTCTATGAGACAAGTAAAGCAATCGCCATAAGGAATTATTTGTGGAGATGGCACTAGACGGGATGTTCACACGGTTATGTTGATATTCTTCCTAAAATATTCCTACACAATCTAGACAATTGTGAATTTTTAAGTAATTTTAACAGATAAAGGCGGTAAATACTTTTAATTGATAGACAACCTTTTGTTCAGCTACTATACTAACATAGCATGAGAAGTTTCTGCGTGTTTACAAAAACTTAATATGAAAAAAATTTCGACAAAATTGTAATTTTTAGCATACAAAATAAGGAAAGTGTGACAACCTACATGAGAATTAATACTAGAATTATTTATATCACTTTTATTATTGTTATTTTGTTGTTAGTTACGAACAATACATCCTACTATTGGTACACCAAATCACTGTTAACCAAGTCGCTATCTGAGCAGATGGCATCCGCAGCGAACCAAATTCGAACCTCGATTGAGCAGTCGGAGGCAGGGGCCTTTTACGTCGAGGATTTAATTGGCGAACAATTGCGTTCCGCAGCCATCATTGCTAAGAGTAAGCTTAACCCAGATATTGATAAAGTAACGAATGAGCAATTAGTTGCTCTTGCCGCTGAAGCAAATGTAGATGGATTTTCACTCATGAAGCGAAGTGGTGTTGGGGATGACATTATGGTTAGTAAATCATCTGAACCTAAAGAGCTTTCTATCACAAGTACAATCTCATTTGGCTATTGGTTCACGGCTTTTGATCAACTGCTAAAATTCAAAAACGTCACCATCTCGGAGGGTTACAAGCTGCCGAATTTCTGGACGGGTATTTATGAAGTGCCAGCTTCTGGATCTAGTGATATTAGTAAATTCGGCTATTATTACGACGGAACGACGAATTATCTCATTTGTGCGTTTGTGAATGCGAATAAGATTCAGAAGTTCAAGGACATCGTTGGTTCAGATACGATTGTGAAAAAAACACTGGCTTCAAACCCAGAGATCTTGGAGATTGCTGGACTTAATGGGAAGACATTTGGAACCCAACCGAAGGAATTTAGAAAGGCTAATGGTGAAAGTTTCGTCTCTGTCTATGATCGCCCCTTGCTCTTCGGTACGTATAATATGAGAAATGCGAATGATTATAACAATTTTAAGCTTGCCATAGCGAACGGTGAACCTGTAAGTGTAGTAGAAAGTTATCATGGAAAGCCGATTCTAAAGACATTTGTGTATGTCCCGATTAAAGCGAAAATAACGGAAGTTCAACGTGAAATTCCTTATGTTATTACGATCGTTTCCGACTATCAGACCATTCAAAAGGCGTTATCCAGCCAGCTTGTTCGTGTATTAATAATCATCGTACTCTTTACCGTGTTTAGCTGTATTCTTGTGATTCTGATATTTGGCTTCTTTTCGAAATCACGTGAAACAGCTGTTCAGACCACACAGGAAATGTACATTCAAAATGTGGATCTCATGTTTGCAACGATTCGCAGTCAACGTCATGATTTCCTTAATCACGTGCAAACACTTTATGCTTTATTGACCAATGGAAAGAAAGAAGATCAAATGAAGTACATGGAAGAATTAATTGAGGAAATTAATGAGGTCAATGACATTATTCGAATTGGTCAGCCTGCTATCGCCGCTTTAATTCAATCGAAAATTACTCTCGCCATGAGAACCAAAGTTGCCTTTAGCTATGAATTCAAGGGTCTGGATGGGTTATCACTCGGAGTGAAATCGGTGGATCTCGTGAAAATTATCGGCAATTTAATTGATAATGCTTTTGACGAGGCAAGTAAATTTCCAGTTGAAGAGCGTGAAGTGTCTGTTACCGGTTGGAAGGAAGCGAATGATGTCAAGATTTCCGTGAAGAATCGGGTAAGTTCTGCGTTTAATCTCGAGGAAGAGACGGATTTATTCACAATTGGTTATAGTACGAAGTCAGAAGGTGGGCATCAAGGGCTCGGCCTGCCGGTAGTAAAAGAACGTGTTGAGTATTATAGGGGTACAATCGAGGTTAAGGTAGAAGATGGCTTCATATGCTTCGAGCTATCGATTCCTATGCAATAAATTAAAAAATCGCTATTTGGTCAGCCAAATAAGCGATTTTTTGTTCATTATGTGAGGGAATAAGGCAAATAGGGCAAGACATAGTTCCAGAAAGGAAGTAGTAGGCAAATGATTAGGAGCAGCCAACGAAATACCGTTTCACTCGCTGAGCCCGTATCGATGGCAATCCATTTGGGAACCAAACGTATTTTGAGCGGAATTGGCCAGAACAGCTGGACACCTCGATCATTCAACAGGTCAATTAATGGATGTGAGGCATAAGCAAGGATGAATACCCAGAAATACAAAGGGGTTAGTGGTAGGCTGATCACCGCTAGCAATGCCATAAAGAGCAAGGAGTGTGTTAATGTTCGATGCTTAATTTTCAAAACATGTAGCAAAGCAGATAACGGGAACAGAACCTTGGCCATCGTGGACCCTGGTTTATCAACGTCGGCTAAGGTGCCTGCCAAGCAACCAAGTAATATGGAGCCTGCGGCATCCCAAGTGAAGAAGCTGATGTCGCCATGAATGAGTACAATTTCGGCAGCAATCATTCCAGCAACACTATGTGTCTTTTGCAGCATAACAAAACGCCTTCCTATCTTATCAATGAGTTCGATATAACTTTATACTATTCGATATATACATGGAAATTAAGGGGATCGCAAGATAAAAGTAATATTGTCGCATCTCACCTATATAGATGTCTGGATACACCTTAATTTCAACGAGTATGATCCATTACAATAGAACATATAGGTGCCCAAAATGGCACGGACATCGCATACGATCGTTCGTCGAACTAGGAGGAATAGTCCATGAGTTTCATACGCATTTCTACTTTGTATTGTGAGTACCGCGTCAATCCACTCGGATTGAATACCGCTCAGCCACGCTTCACATGGCAAATTGAAACGGATATCAACGCAACGCTTCAAGCTGCTTATCATTTTCAGGTTAGCACACATGAAAGTAGCTTCGATCCCGCATATGTGGTGTGGGATACGGATCGAATTGCGTCAGAGCAATCTGTTCTTATTGTCTATGAGGGACCAGAATTACAATCGCGAACGCGTTATTTCTACCGAGTCAAAGTATGGAATCAGTCCGGTGTAGAATCGCCTTGGAGTGAAACCGCTTACTGGGAAATGGGTCAGCTGCAGGCATCAGAATGGCAAGCGGAGTGGATTACACCGGACTCAAACCA
This sequence comes from Paenibacillus sp. J31R109, assembly GCF_059692055.1. Lineage (NCBI taxonomy): Bacteria > Bacillati > Bacillota > Bacilli > Caryophanales > Paenibacillaceae > Paenibacillus > Paenibacillus sp. J31R109. The sequence goes on from NZ_JCAUAR010000001.1 coordinate 186,636, forward strand.
AGTCGATCCAGATGCAGAAGAAGCCTACTATCTCCGCAAAACCTTTGCTGTGCGTGAGTCAGTTAGCAAAGCGACCATTTATGCCACAAGTCACGGTGTCTATGAGCTGGAGCTGAATGGATCGCGCGTTGGCGATTGGGAAATGACCCCAGGCTGGACCAGTTACAAGCATCGCTTGCAGGTTCAGAGTTACGATGTAACGCACGCACTGACGGTTGGCACCCAGCACACCATTGGTGCGGTTCTGGCAAATGGCTGGTACAAAGGCAATCTAGCATGGTCACATCAGCGAAATATTTATGGAAGCGTAAGAGCGCTGCTTTTGCAAATTCATATTGTCTATGAAGATGGAACAGAAGAAGTGATACTCAGCGATTCTTCCTGGCGAGCATCACTCGGTCCTGTTCGGATGTCTGAACTGTATCATGGTGAGACCTATGATGCGGGCTTAGAGCTTACAGGTTGGAGTCTCCCTAGTTATACGGATACATCCTGGGTTTCAGTTACTGTACTTAACGAGAGTAAAGAAACACTGGTCATGCAGGAGAATGAGCCATCTCGCATAACGGAGCAGGTGCAGCCAATCGCTGTGCTAGAAACCCCATTAGGAGAAACTGTGCTTGATTTTGGGCAAAATATGGTTGGGAAAGTGCAGCTGCGGGTGAGTTTACCTGCGGGTACTCGCATTGAATTGCTTCATGCGGAAGTGCTGGATGCACAAGGTAATTTCTATATTGGCAATCTGCGGGCGGCAAAGCAACAGGTGATCTATGTGTGCAGTGGACGTGGGGAGGAAACGTATGCGCCGCATTTCTCCTTTCAAGGCTTCCGTTATGTCAAAGTTGTTGGATGGCCGCAGGATGTGGCTTTCGATGCCGCTGCCTTCACAGGGCTGGTTATCCATACGGATATGACAGCGAAGGGCTCCTTTGAATGCTCCAATACCCTCTTAAATCAGCTGCAGCGGAATATCGTGTGGGGACAACGCGGCAATTTCCTCGATGTGCCGACCGACTGTCCACAGCGTGATGAAAGGTTGGGCTGGACGGGGGACGCGCAAGTGTTCATAAGAACAGCAGCCTTTAATTATGAGGTGGCGCTATTCTTCAGTAAATGGCTGCGAGACTTGAAGGCCGACCAGCGAGAAGACGGCGGTGTACCTTTCGTTATTCCGCACGTTCTGAATGAAAAGGATCATTCTTCTGCTGCTTGGGGAGATGCAGCTGTGATTTGTCCATGGACGCTCTACCAAGTTTATGGAGATAAGCGAGTTTTGGAAGAGCAATATGAGAGTATGAAAGGGTGGATAAACTACATCCGCCAGCAGGGCGAGAACGAATTTTTATGGCAAACGGGCTTCCATTTCGGGGATTGGTTAGGGCTTGATGCCAAAGAGGGCAGCTATATTGGGGCTACGCCAAAAGATTTAATTGCGACTTGCTTCTACGCCTATTCAACTTCGCTCTTTGTCAAAACGGCTGAAGTACTTGGACACATAGCCGATGTGGCAGCATACTCAGCACTCTATGAGCGCATTGTAGATGCTTTTACGGCGGAGTTTGTGACGCCAAGCGGCAGGTTGGCTGGACACACGCAGACTGCGCATGTGCTGCCGCTCATGTTCGGCTTAGTGCAAGGGCCAACAAAAGAACGATTAGCAGCTACTTTAGCAGCGTATGTGAAGGAACAAAATTATCACCTGACAACAGGCTTCGTCGGTACACCATATTTGTGCCACGTACTATCGGAGAATGGCTATCATGATGTGGCTGTTAAACTTGTGCTGCAAGAAGATTATCCTTCCTGGCTGTATCCAATCCATCAAGGCGCGACTACGATTTGGGAGCATTGGGATGGCATCAAACCGGATGGTACGTTCTGGAGCGATGATATGAATTCCTATAATCATTATGCGTACGGTTCCATTGGCGATTGGTTGTATCGGAAAGTAGCGGGTCTAGACTCAGATGATCAGCAGCCAGGGTACAAAAGAGTTCTTTTCCGGCCACGATCAGACTCTAGTCTCACCTATGCCAAGGCTTCCCTGGTCACAAATTATGGGGAGGTTCGGAGTGAATGGCAGATCGAAGAGGATGGTGCTGTCAATTATACGTTCCAACTGCCACCGAATACTAGCGGGGAAGTGCTCCTCCGGGGAACTACGCTTACAGGTGTGACCTGTCATGGGCAAAAGGTAACAGGTATATCGGCACTTCATGGAGCCCAAGAAGTAGAAGGTCATGTATGCATTGAGCTAGGATCCGGTGTCTATCAATTCCGTGTAGAATCTACGACTTCCAAATCTTTGTCATTCTAAGTTTATCGAGTATAATAGACGTAATGAATGTTCAAAGAGGAGAGTTGCTAGATGGCTATCGTCAATGCAATGGAAACCGTGGTCACGCAGTTGTTCGAAGAATTCCGGAAGAACTATGAGTTGAAGTGTGTTTGTTTAACGTGCCAACAAGATATATTGGCCATAGCGCTGAACCGACTTCCGCCACGTTATACATCCAGTGAGAAGGGGCATCTATACGTAAAAGGTGAATTTACGAATCAACAATTGCAATCAGATGTTATGCGTGAATTAATGGAAGCATCGACTTTTGTTGAGCATCATCTACATCATCGTGAGTAGTGGCAAGGAGTTTGGCATCAAATAGCAGATAGGCATGAGGCTGTCCCATAAGTGAACTGCACCTTAATTGTTAGTTATGTCTAACAATTGGGGTGCAGTTCACTTTTTTATACAGCCTCTTTTGTTACCACATACCCCAGAATGCAAACGAAATTACATAATATAGAAAAAAAAGATGTAAGAGATGCAAAAATAAATGCGCTGTTTTTTTGCGCACTACAAGCTAAGATAGAAGAAGGAATTTCCAAATTAATGAAAATTAGGAGGGGTTCATGTGAAATCAGAGCAATTTAATGGCATTTTTGATTCTGTGTTAACGGATGTTGTACAACAATCTTATGGCAATATATGCTTGCCCTCCGATGAACAAATTCAACAATCGATGAAGAAAATGATGTCTATGCTAGAAGAAAACCCGAAATGGTTGTTGCACAATGAATGATCGCGATAATTTGAAAGCAATCTCCAATGACACGCTGGTTGATGCCTATATAAATGCAAGCCGAATGAAGTTAAGTAAGGAATTTCTTCTGTTTTTGCTATTAGAAATTCAAGCAAGGCAGATTAGCTTATTTCAAGAGAACAGTCTAGAAAGCACAAGTTAATATACACGCTATGAAAGTTCAGTTTTAAAAATGGTATGAATCCTTTACAATGTAACGGACAGGGAGCTCCTGACGTTGCACGGTAGGGGATTTTTTTTGTTTTCGCAAAAGGGGGACCAAACAAACATGAGCATCATTCAGAAGCTGATTCCGACACATTGGTTTCGAAACCAACGCATTCGATATAAAATCATTCTCATTTATTTCCCATTGATCTTCGTACCCTTGTTTGTGCTAGGTTTTGTTTCGAACCAAGTTTATACGAACGCCATTGTAAAGAAAACGATCAAAAACGTCTCTGACAACTCCTCGCTTATTATTACCCGCATCACGGGTATGTTAACGAATGTAGAGAGCTGCGCGAATATGTTGACGATTAATCTTAACAAGGTCATCGTCGAGGATCCTCTTTCCATGAGTGCGTCGGAAACGAGCTTGCAGATGTACACGCAGATTACGAATCAACTAAGCTTTGCCTTGCTTGTTTTTCCTGATGTCCAGTCTGCGGCATTCATCGATACGAATAATCGGATTTATGGTTCGAATGTTCTCATGGAGCGAAATCGGGATTGGATCCCAACCAGCCCCATGCTGAAACAAATCGATACGTCGAGCGGGAACAACATTTGGTTTCCTATGCAGCGCCGGGATTATTTAACCCATAGTTCGAATGAGACCGTAATGACACTGGGGAAACGGATCGTGAATATTTATACAGGTCAGAAGCTTGGTTTGCTTGTGCTTAATATCAAGGAGAGCTCGTTATCGGCGATTTATCAGAAAATCGGGTCCATTCAAGATGGGAGCTATTTTATCGTGGATGATGAAGGTATCGTAATTTCATCCCAGCATCCTGCGGATGTGCTCCAAGAAGTTGCGATTCCTGAGATGAAGCGTTGGATCACTTCAAGTAAGCATTCCTCTGAGCCCACCTCTTTTGAATATGAGAAAACGCTCGTGGTCAGCTCCGATGTACCTAGCTTTGGATGGAAATTAATATCAATGGCACCACTGGCCTCGTTAACGGCGGATACGCGCAAAATTACGTTGCTTATTGTGCTGCTGGGTATCGTTTGCCTCTTTTTTGCCCTTCTTGGCGCAGGTATGCTCTCGCAATTGATTGCCAAGCCCATTATGGGGCTCACGAAATACATGAAGAAGGTCAAGGAAGGCAGCTTAGACATGGAATTTCAAGTGAATTCGGAAGATGAGATTGGCATGCTGTCCTCTGGCTTTAATGCAATGATTCGGCGAATTCAAGAGCTTTTGACCAATATTAATTGGGAGCAAAAGAAGAAACGGGAATACGAGCTGGCGCTCATTCAAGCGCAGATTAAGCCGCATTTCCTCTATAATACGTTGGATGTCATCTATACCTTGTCTGAAATGGGACGCACCCGTGATGTGCAGCGGACGACGAAAGCGTTGGCCGATTTCTACCGCGCAGCGCTTAGTAAAGGCCGTGAAACAATCACAATTGAAGAAGAGATTCGTAATGTGAAAGACTATTTATCCATACAGCGAATTCGCTATTCTGATGTATTTACATATGAGTTTGAGATTCATAACGATGTGCTCCAAGGTCAAATTCCGAAGCTCACTATTCAGCCGCTAGTTGAGAATGCCATTTATCACGGGCTCAAAACAAAAGGAAGCCTTGGGCTTCTCAAAGTAACCGGTGAAATTGTCGATTCCAAAATAAAAATCATTGTCGCAGATGATGGCGTGGGCATGGAGGCTGATCGTCTCACGGCTATCGTAAAAAAGACGGAGACACCTCAGGAGGCCGTAGGATATGGTTTCAAAAATGTGAATGACCGCATTCAGCTGTATTATGGGGACGAATATGGTTTGCAAATTACAAGTGAACTGGGAAAGGGCACGGAAGTGACACTATGGTTGCCTTTTGGGTGTGAGGAGAAGGAGTAGAGCATGCAGAAAATATTAATCGTGGATGATGAATCCATTTTTCGAGAATATTTGCGTTCAGCGTTAGATTGGGAGGCTTATGGGTTTGAGCTTTGTGCGGAAGCGAAGAATGGGATCGAAGCCCTTGAACAAGTTCAATTGCATCAGCCCGATATCGCGCTTGTAGATATTACAATGCCTTTTATGGATGGTTTGACCCTAACAGAAAAATTAAAGGAGCATTATCCAGCAACGAGTGTGGTGCTCATTACAGGTCACAATGAATTTGATTATGCGCGTAAGGCGCTTAAATTAGGTGTAGAGGATTATATTCTAAAACCCTTCTCCAAGGATGAACTTGTGTTAACGCTATTAAAGTTGCAGAAGGAGCACGAAAAAGCACGCGAAGAAAGATCCACGCTGAAAGAAAATCAACAATTGATGAAGGAAAGTTACTTCAATCATTTACTCAGCAGTGAGTATCACCATTCTCCAGAGGAAACGTCGCTGAAGCTCCAGCAACTAGGAGAGTCGTTCGCTTCATCCTTGTTTGTCGTGGCGTGTATCGAGATTGACCATATGGATGTCAAATGGAATCAAGTGAGCGAACGCTTGCTGTGGAAATATGCGGTTACGAATATTTTGAATGAAGCGCTGGAGGAAACGGGTCATCATCTCATCTTCAACGGGCCAGAGGGGCGGATTATTTGTCTGGTCGAGCACCAAGGGGCAAAGGATCTTGACGTTCCGGCGTTAGAGGGATATGAGAAGCTTATTTTTCTAATCAAAAAATACTTGAAATTCACGATCACCATTGGTGTTGGTCGCAGTCAGTCTGGCTACGGCGGCATTCGAACTTCGTATATAGAGGCACTAGAAGCACTTCAGAACAAATTCGTATTAGGTAATGATCGTGTGATCGCTTACGGTTCCAATGTGCTTGATTCTGGCAAGCAGGCTCTCTACCCGACGGAAGTCAACGAGGAACTGCTTGTGCTGTTACGCATGCATAATGCGGATAAGCTAGAAGAAAAATTGGAAGAAATTTTCCAATCCATTCGTGAGCAACGATTGTCATTAGAATACACCTATGTGATTTCAATGGGGTTAATCTCCGTTTGCCTGTCATACGTAACGGAGATGGGGCATCCCATTGCAGATTGTTTTGGCGAAAACTTTTACCCGTATAGTGAAATCAAGCGATTGGGTTCAATTGAGAGCACGTCAGCTTGGATTAAGGAAATTTTCGCGAAGGCGATACAATATACGAATAAGCATAAGAAGACGAGATCCTCGAAGATCGCGCAATCAGCCAAAGAATACATCGAGGGGCAATATATGAATTCTGAGCTTCAATTAGATCAGATTGCCCAGCAGGTGTTTATTAACCCCAGCTATTTGCGAGCCTTATTTAAGAAAGAGATCGGCATGACGGTAACGGATTACGTGACGCACGTTCGCATGCACAAAGCGAAGGAATTACTGGGCAAGGGAAACATTCGCTTGGCGGATATTGCGGAGCAGATTGGGGTTAATGATCCTAGTTATTTTAGCAAAAGTTTCAAGAAGTTCTTTGGCTACTCCCCTAGTGAGTATGAGAATAATCGCTTATAACGGCTGCACACGAATGTGCGGATTTTACAAGAAGCCCTCAGTTATTCCATTATCACTGGGGGTTTTTCCTTCTATACTGAGGATGTAAAGAGGAGAAACGCACAAGAATTCCTGGGAGGTCTTCACATGAAAAAGATGGCAGTTACTCTCGTAAGCTTACTCGCGGCAACTAGCTTAGCAGCTTGCGGTTCCACAGAAACACCGAAGGAAACAACCAGCGCAGCACCGGCAGCAACAGCTGCAGCAACGACGGCACCAGCTAAGACGGATGCAAAACCAGTTAAACTAAGAATTTATGCTCAGTATGCAGATGAAGATACGAAAACACCTTATGACTATGCGGTAGCTGAGTTGAAAAAGGAAATGCCGAATGTTGAGCTAGAACTGGATATTCAAGCACAAGATGATGGACAGAAATTGAAGACATATGCAGCGACTGGTAATTTGCCTGATATTTTCCAAGCGGGTCTAGACATCATTGATACGTTCAAAAAGTCCAATAACATCTTGATGTTGGATGAGTATGTCACGAAGTTTGGCTTCAAGGATAAAATGCAGCCAAGCGCCATGAACACATTGGTGACGGATGATGGGCACACGTACGCATTCCCGTATGCAGGTAATGAAGTAGCGCTCCTGTACTACAACAAAGATTTGTTCCAACAAAATGGCGTAAAAGTACCAACAACCTACGATGAAATGATGACAGCAGTTAAGACGTTCAGCGGCAAAGGTATCACACCGCTTTCCATTTTTGCCAAAGAAAAATGGCCTTGCGTAGCGCTGTATGACATGTTCGTTACACGTGCAGAACCAGGCGGTATCAACAAGCTGGATAAAGGTACAGCGAAAGCAGAAGACGCAGCCTACAAAACAGCAGCGGATAAAATTATTGAGCTTGTAAAAGCAGGCATGCTGCCAAAAGGCGCAACGAATTTGAACTATGACCAAGCCGCGGCACTTTACCATGAAGGTAAAGCAGCGATGTTCATCAATGGTCAATGGGAAATTGAAGCTGCAACCAAAGCACTTGGCGACAAAGCCGGCTACATGTACTTGCCAGCGGCGGATGCAGCTGCGTATGAAAAAGGCAAAACAGCGTTCAGTGGCAGCGGTGGTCCTGGTGGATACGCAGTATCCGCAAACACCAAAGATAAAGAGCTAGCAGCGAAAGTTGCTTCATTCATCTCCTTGAAATATGCCGAGTACAAGTATACGAACCGCAGCAACCCGATCGTAGCAACGAAAGTAGATAAACCGATTGTGAAGCAGTTCCCTCCAATGATGGATCAGCTTTCCAAGGATATTCCGAAAATCACAAGCACAACAGCGTTCTCATGGGGCTTGTCCAATCCGAAGTTCAAAGCAGCACTTGAAGATGCTACACAAAACCTAATGACAGGTAACTACACGTCCGATCAATTCGTGAAAGATCTGAATAAAGCAGCTGTACCAGCGAAATAAATGTGATTCTATGACATGGAAGACTCACCGTGGAGCGTTAGTCCTTAGGTGAGTCTTCTACTCTACAAGGGAAGTGATGACATGCGCAAATTCTTGGGAAATAAAGCGGCCATTATGCTGTTTACGCTGCCGGCTCTCCTTTTGTATACAGTGATCGTGTTTTATCCGATTTTACAGACCTTTTACCGCAGTACTTTCGAATGGGATGGCCTCAGTGAGGGCACGTTCATCTTCTTGGATAACTACACGCGATTGTTTCAAGATAGCATTTTCTATACGTCCCTCTATAATGGTCTGGTCTTTGCAGGTATCCTAGCCGTTGTACAAATTGGGATTGGCTCGGTGCTCGCTTTTGCCGTAGCAGAGGGCTTCAAAGGGAGTAAGGTTTTACGCATATCGTACTTCATTCCGGTTGTACTATCGATTACAGTCGTCTGTCAGCTCTGGTTGGCGATGTATAACAGTGAATATGGGCTGATCAACAAGGTGTTTGAAGCGCTGGGGATCTCCTATCGTCAAGATTGGCTGACGAACAGTAAAACTGCGATTTTCGCGATTGCTTTCGTAAATGCATGGCAGTATATGGGCTACCAGTTCGCTCTGCTTCTTGCGGCTGTGAAGTCCGTGCCAGAACAATACTTAGAGGCTGCCCGTATCGACGGCGCATCCAAATTCAAAGCACATATGAAAATTACGATTCCGATGCTGGCTGAGACGTACAAATTTTGCTTAGTTCTCGCGATTACAGGTGGGTTAAACGCTTTTGCTAACATGTTTATCATGACAGGCGGCGGGCCAGGTAACTCCACTTACACATTGACGTACTTGATGTACCGTTCTGCTTTCCGTGTAGGCGAGTTCGGCTATGGAAGCGCAGCAGCAGCATTCCTGGTTATTGAATGTTTGATTGTAACGTTAGCGATTAATAAACTAATTGCACGTGAACGTATTACCTTTTAAAGGAGGATGTTAGAGATGAACGGTCTAATCAAATTGCGCAAAAAAAATCCGCTCCTTGGCATCCTTCTATGGGTGTATGCGGGGTTGTCCGTGTATCCGTTATTGTGGATGATCTTCTATTCACTGAAAAATAATAATGAAATTTTCGTAACGAATCCTTTCGGGATTCCCACCCATTTTCGCTTTGAAAATTATGTGGATGCATGGTCCAAGTTTAATGTACCGCAGTACTTTAGCAACAGCTTGTTAGTCGCAGCATGTACGGTTGTAGGGACGATAATTCTCTCTGTAACTTTTTCCTATGCGGTAGCTCGCATGCACTGGCGCTTCAAAGAGGTGGCCAGAATCTATGTGGTCATCGGGATGTTCATTCCCGTCCAAGTCATCATGATCCCATTGGCTATTCTTGTTCGTGATTTCCACTTAGCTAACACGTACGGTGCACTCATCGTTCCTTATATTGCCTTTAATATTTCATTCTCCAGCATGGTGTTCTATGGCTTCTTCCGTTCCATTCCTGTTGAACTAGAAGAATCTGCGTGTATGGATGGAGCGAGCATATATCGGACGTTTTATACCATTATTTTACCCATTATTAAACCGGCAATGGCGACGATGGTCATTTTCGTATTCTTATCCTCATGGAATGAATTCACGATGGCACTCATTTTAATTACGAAAGAATCGCTGAAAACCTTGCCGCTGGGATTACTGTTCTTCCAAGGTCAGTTTACAACGAATTGGGGGGCAATGGGGGCAGCGATGACAATTGCCAGCTTGCCAACGGTGCTCGTTTATATCCTCTTTAGTGAGCAAGTGGAGAAGGCGATGACCGTAGGGTCTGCTGTGAAAGGATAATAATGGATATAAATGTTGGAATGACCCCATTTTGGGGTCATTTTTTGCATGAAAAGTGCGCATTTCACCATATATCAATTCCCCTTATAAGTCTCATAAGATGATTCTAATTGACCTATGGTGCGCACGTATGATAGGTTTCAATGGAGAGTAAAAATAGTGCGAAAAATAGCAAAGCTTATCAATACATGCTGATGAGGTGGATTTTGTTGGAACTTCAAGTCTTAAACAGTCCTTTTAACCAAGAGCAAGTTGAATTGCTCAACCGTGTCCTACCAACGTTAACGGATACTCAACGTATTTGGCTGAGTGGCTACTTAACAGCTCAACAAGGTTCGACAAATTCCGCGGCAGTGCCGGCAACTTCCGTTCCAACGGCTGTGGCTAGTCAACCCGTCATTTCCAAAGAAGTAACCGTCCTTTTCGGATCACAAACGGGTAATTCCCATGGCTTAGCGAAAAAGCTAGCTAAAAAACTAGAAGAGCAGTCGTTCCAAGTAACGCTCTCCTCGATGAGCGACTTCAAACCGAACAACTTGAAAAAGGTTCAAAACCTTTTGATGATCGTTAGTACGCATGGCGAAGGCGATCCACCGGATAATGCGATCTCATTCTACGAATTCCTTCATAGCAAAAGAGCGCCTCAATTAGAAGAACTTCGATATTCCGTTCTTTCCTTGGGTGATACATCGTATGAATTCTTCTGTCAAACAGGTAAAGATTTTGATAAGCGTTTGCAAGAGCTTGGCGCTAAATCATTAACGGAACGTGTCGATTGTGATGTTGACTTTGATGAGCCAGCTGCAGCTTGGGTTTCCGGTGTATTGGCAGCGCTGAATGCTTCATCGGCTAGTGCTGCTGTTGGTGGTTCTGCTGCAACGGCTGGAAGTGCCCCTTCCACGGAGTCGGAATACTCCAGAACGAACCCGTTCCAAGCGGAAGTGCTTGAGAACTTGAACTTGAATGGCCGCGGATCCGATCGTGAAACGCGCCATGTGGAAATCTCCTTAGAGGGTTCCAATCTCCAATATGAACCAGGCGACAGCTTGGGTGTATACCCAGAGAATCATCCGCGTCTAGTTACTGAACTGATTCAAGCCATGGACTGGAATGCCAGCACACCAGTTGCTGTCAACAAAAATGGAGAAGAGCGTCCGTTACAAGAAGCGCTTACTCGTAACTTCGAAATTACGGTATTGACGAAACCTTTGCTCGAGCAAGTGGCAAAGTTAACGTCTAACGAGAAGCTTCATGCACTTGTTGCCGCTGGCAATGAAGCTGAGTTGAAATCGTACATCGCTGGCCGCGATCTATTGGATCTCGTGCAAGACTTCTCCTTACAAGGTGTGTCTGCTAGTCAATTCGTAGCTGTGCTTCGCAAATTACCTGCTCGTTTGTATTCGATCGCAAGTTCATCCAAAGCTTCACCGGATGAAGTGCACATCACTGTACGTTCGGTTCGCTATGAAGCGAATGGTCGCAACCGTTATGGCGTCGCTTCCGTTCACTTGGCTGAGCGCGCACTATCAGGTGCAGCATTACCGGTTTACATTCAGAGTAATCCGAATTTCAAACTGCCTGAGAACCCAGAAACGCCAATCATCATGATTGGACCTGGTACTGGGGTAGCGCCATTCCGTTCTTTCCTCGCAGAGAGAGAAGAGACGGGTGCAGATGGCAAAACGTGGTTATTCTATGGAGATCAACACTTCGCTACAGACTTCTTGTACCAAGTTGAATGGCAGCGTTGGTTGAAAGATGACGTACTAACGAAGTTAGACGTAGCTTTCTCCCGTGATACGGATCAAAAAGTATACGTGCAGAACCGCATGTTAGAAAAAAGTCGCGAGGTTTATCAATGGCTGCAAGAAGGCGCTGTTGTCTATATTTGCGGTGACGAGAAGAAAATGGCACACGATGTGAATGCTGCGCTGCTCACGATTATTGAGCAAGAGGGCGGTTTAAATAACGAAGAAGCCGTGCAATATTTGGCTAATATGCAACAGCAAAAACGTTATCAACGGGATGTTTATTAAAACGGGATCCCCGCGATCGGTAGAGGAGAAAGCTCAAGATGTCAGAAAATAATTTACTATCGAAGAATAGTGCGCCGCATAGTGATGTTGAAGAAATTAAAATCCGCAGTAATTATTTGCGCGGAAGTTTAGAAGAAACGCTTGAAAATCGCATCACCGGTTCCATCCCTGAGGATGACAACCGCTTGATGAAATTCCACGGCAGCTACATGCAAGACGATCGTGACTTGCGTAACGAACGTGCGAAGCAGAAGCTTGAGCCTGCCTACCAGTTCATGCTGCGCGTACGTGCTGCTGGCGGTATCGTAACCTCTGACCAATGGTTGATGATGGATCGTGTTGCTCAGAAGTATGCAAATGGCACGATCCGTCTTACGACTCGTCAATCTTTTCAGTTACATGGTGTAATCAAATGGAACATGAAGAAGACGATTCAAGAAGTTAACGCGTCCATGCTAAGTACACTTGCGGCATGTGGTGACGTGAATCGTAACGTGATGTGCAACCCGAACCCTTACCAATCCGAAGTTCATGGTGAGGTGTATGAGTGGGCGAATCGCATCTCCAACCACTTGGACCCACGTACGAGAGCGTATCATGAGATTTGGTTAGACGGCGAGAAAATTGTGGATAGCCGCGACGGGGAAGAGCAAGAACCCATTTACGGGCCTGTGTACCTGCCGCGTAAGTTCAAAATCGGTATCGCAATTCCGCCATCTAACGATGTAGACGTGTACTCGCAGGATCTTGGCTATATTGCGGTCATTGAAAATGGCCGTTTGGTGGGCTTTAACGTATCCGTCGGTGGCGGTATGGGGATGTCTCACGGAGATGTCAAAACGTATCCGCAAGTTGGTCAAGTGATCGGCTTCATTAAACCGGAGCAAGCTGTTGATCTAGCTGAGAAAACGGTCATGATCCAACGCGATTACGGTGATCGTTCCGTTCGTAAACACGCTCGTTTCAAATATACAATCGACGATCGCGGTATTGAGTGGTTCGTGAATGAACTGCAAACGCGTCTTGGTTGGAACCTGGAACCAACTCGCTCATTCCATTTTGAATCAAATGGAGATCGTTACGGTTGGGTGAAGGGCAGTAATGGGAAATGGCATTTCACGATGTTCATTCAAAATGGCCGCGTCATGGATGATGGGGACTACCGTTTGATGACAGGTCTTCGCGAAATTGCGAAGATCCACACAGGTGACTTCCGTCTCACGTCGAATCAAAACTTGATCATCGGCAACGTAAGCGCTCAGAAAAAGAAGAAAATCGAAGAATTAATCAAAGAGCACGGCATTACGGATGGTCTTCACTTCTCCGCATTGCGTAGAAACTCGATGGCTTGCGTAGCGTTCCCAACTTGCGGACTCGCAATGGCAGAATCGGAACGTTACTTGCCTTCTTTGATTACCAAAGTCGAGGCTATTCTTGAAGGTGTAGGCCTTCGTGAGCAAGAAATTACAATCCGGATGACGGGTTGCCCGAATGGCTGCGCACGACCAATGCTAGCTGAGCTTGCATTCATCGGTAAAGCGGCAGGGAAGTACAACATGTATCTAGGTGGCGGATTCGCAGGAAACCGTTTGAATAAATTGTACAAAGAAAACATTGGCGAATCCGAGATTCTCGATTCTTTGCAATCGATTATCCCTCACTACGCCAAAGAGCGTCAGGGTGATGAGCACTTCGGTGACTTCGTCATTCGCGCTGGCTATGTAAAGGAAGTTCGTTCCGGTCAAGATTTCCACGCATAATAGAGGAAAGAGCAGATTAAGTAGGTTACTACTTGAGCTGCTCTTTTTTTGTTCGGTGAGGGTGGAGGCGGAGATGCAAGGAGAATGGGGGATTGAAGTAAGATAATTGAATGACGTGAGTTGAAGTGCGGTGAGTTGAACTAAGGTGATGTGAGAGTAGTTTAGACAAGTGAAGATAAGTGTTGCGTCGTGAGATTACATGCAGCGAGTGAACTGATGAGAATGGATCTCACATGGAATTTCATAATAACTGGAAAAAATCCAGTTAATTTCAGGAAAATACTGTGAGATCCGCAAAAAACTGAAATTTAACTGTAGTTTTTCCATCTAAATGCCAAAAAGAGCGAATATGAGAAAAATTAACTACTCCAACGCGTATCCTATCACTGTGCCCCCTTGCTCACCCAAAACGTTACATTATCCTCTTTTAAGCTTTCTGTTCCAGCTTTTGGCTCCTGCCTTGTGACGATACCTTTGGCTTGTGTGCTAGTTTCGATGAGAAAATTATAGTGGAGTCCGGCGGCTAGGGCCATTTGCTCCGCAGCCTCTTGCGTTTGGCCGACCAGATTCGGTACGACGGTTTTCTCGGAGGGTTCCTTAGTGTTCGTCAACCTCGCAGTCACGGTGGCGCTTGGACTTACGCTCACGTCAGGCGTACTCGTAGGTGTAGGCGAGATGATGACGACGGTTTGGACGACTTTAGGCTCCGGCCAAAGATACCATACGGCAAAGCCGCCAACAACTAGTGCTGAAACGGCACCTAGCGCAATTCGTTTAGCTGAACGCGTTGAACGCGTAAGGCTCTCAGTGTCCAAGCGCGAACGCTGTGAATCAGGCTGAGTATCAACGGCCTCTTCCACTGCTCCGAGCTGGAAAGGAGCCGTTATCTGCTCGCTGATACTGCTTGGTGCGGCAGGAGGTAAGCTCCGAAGTCCGAATACGAGCGAAGAAAGGGATGATTGCCCATGGCAGATAAATTTGATGAGGCGAATAAGCGCAAGTTTCTGCTCTGTCGTTGCACTTGGAATGGAGGCCCGCTCCAGACTCGTATGCATAACCTCGAACCTATCGGAGATGATTTCATTCCCGGTAAGTAACTGAATCATTAAGCGACAAAGCCCAATGGCACTCTGCTCTTCGTGTTCATCAGCTTCCCAGTAGTTGATGATGGAAAGTTTATTCTGATCCGTAATCCATAGGTTATTTGGACGGACGGAAAAGCCTGTAATCTTTTCCTCCATCGCATCCAACAAAGAAACACCCAGGTCGCTAATAATAGCGACAACGGCTGCGTAAGACCATTTATGTTTGTACATCGTATCGGAAAAGAGGGAACCACTTTTGGCTTGCAAGATAATGGTGACAGCATCTTCAGCGATAGATGTATCCAACATGTGATGGAATCCGTCGTGAATAAACGCAGCTTTATCCTGGAGTGAGCTTATGTAATCGACACCGAGTTGATTGTGACGAAGCACGTTACGATACAGTAATACTTTGCGGGTCAGAAATACATCATCACCATAATGGAGAGTTCCATGAGGGAAAGAGACGATTTGTGTACTTGGCACGTATCGTGTACCTATTCGATCGGGCATGGAATAACCATCCTCTCTGGCGTGTGTGATTGGTTTGCACTTACACTTATTATAAAGGATTCGAAGGCGGATAGGAATTTAGGAGTACTCGTTACAAAAAAATACATGGGCAAGTGAAAAATTTGTGGAATTTTATCAAAATAGTTCGAAATACCTGTATGGCGATGGCATGGATGATAAAGCGAGTCCAATAGCGAGTAATGTGCCAAAATGGCTGCACAATAGTAAGGCTTCAGAAAGGAGATATACCCCCATTCCCGTATTTGGACGGCGTTTGTGGACTATGGACCATGTATAAGAGCTCCTTATACTTTACTGTACAACTTTTTCCTGCATTTTGGAATAATCTTGTGAAAATTGTGTGAAAAGATGGGAAGTGCTATCCGTGTGGTACTAGAAAGGTTTTGTTTTACTAGGATTCTTCTATGCTTCAAATGTCCTAAATGATATGATAAGAGAATCAGAATAATTTACATAAAACGCCAATCGAGGGGGAAATGTGTTGAAAAAGGTTGCAATTTTGGGTGGCGGAGTCGCTGGTTTAAGTGCTGCTCACGAATTAATCGAAAGAGGTTATGAAGTATCTGTTTATGAATTTAAGCAAATACCCGGTGGGAAGGCTAGAAGTATGCCTTATGTCGGCAGTGGGACTGGCGGACGAAAGGATTTGCCGGGCGAACATGGTTTTCGATTATTTCCACGGTTCTATCGTCACGTCATTGATACTTTGAAGCGAATTCCCTACGAGAATGGAACAGTTTACGATAATTTAACTGAAGTCACTCGGCTCGATATCGCTACCTATACCGCGCCGTTATTGCCTTTATTAGCCAAAATAGAATTTAGCTTAGACAATTTATTGGTTCTGATCAAAGATCTTTTTGATAATAATTTGGGACTTTCAATAGACGATATGGAACAGTATGGCCGTAAGCTGTGGCAAATCATGACGAGTTGCGACGAACGTATTCGTGAAGAATACAATTTAATAGATTGGTGGGAATTTATCGAGGCAGAGCAGCAATCCCCTGCATTTCAGAAAATTTTTGCTGGTTTTACGAAAACGCTTGTCGCTTGTCAATCTAAAATTGCAAATACACAAACAGTTGGACCAGTCGCTGTTCAAATGACATTAGATATAACGACCCCTGGCACGAGTTTTGTAAGACTGTTGAATGGTCCAACAAACGACAAGTGGATTTATCCATGGTTAACTTTTCTTCAGGATCAAGGGCTGCACTATCATTTAGGTGCAAATGTAGAACGAATTAATTGTCAAGATGGCCAAGTTCGTAGTGCGACTATAACCTTGAATGGCGAGACTTTCGATATTGAAGCCGATTACTTTATCGCTGCCTTCCCTGTTGAGGTGATGGGTAAAATGATAACCGATGAAATGCTGGAAATAGACCCTTCACTTCAAGGTGTGCAGAAGCTGGTTGATTCCGTTGCGTGGATGAACGGGATTCAATATTACTTGCGTGAAGATGTTCCCATTACGCATGGACATGTGATTTACTTGGATGCTCCGTGGTCGCTCACTTCGGTTTCACAGAAACAATTTTGGCCTGATGTTAATTTGAGTGAGTATGGCGATGGCACGGTGAAAGGTATTTTGTCCGTGGATATCTCAGATTGGGATACACCAGGCATCCTTTTTGGTAAAACAGCGAAGCTTTGTACGGCAGAAGAAATTAAAGCTGAGGTATGGGCTCAAATGAAGCTGAGTTTAAATGTTGACGGAGCTGTCATCTTGGAAGATTCTGTACTCCACTCGTGGTTCTTAGATACAGATATTCAATTCGTAAATCCAGAACATGCCTGCACGAACATGGAACCTTTGCTCATTAATCGTGTAGGGACTTGGGAAGATCGTCCAGAAGCGCTAACGGGCATTCCGAATCTATTCTTAGCGTCCGACTATGTGCGTACCAACACAAATTTAGCGACAATGGAAGGCGCAAATGAAGCGGCGCGCAGGGCTGTTAATGCGATTTTGCTATGTGATGAGTCAGAAGAGGAGCCTTGTAAAATTTGGGAGATGTACACCTTCGAATTGGGTCATATCGATGTGTTGAAGATGTATCATATCCATGATAAAAAACGCTTGGACAAGGGTCTGCCTTGGGATGGAAAGATGCTCTAATTCTTATTACTAGCAGCGAGACTTACTAGGGGGATATCATGATCATTTTACCGGAATATGAGATTATTAGGCAAATCTATCATGGCGAGCGGCATTTATTATACCGTGCGGTTCACAAGTCAACTGGCGAGAAAGTCATCATTAAAACAATGAGCTCTGACTTCCCGGTTGCAGCCGATATCGCTAGGTTGAAGCGTGAGTATGAAATTGGGCATATGTTGGACATCCCCGGCATTGTTAAGCCGCTATCGTTGCCTAAGTATCACAATAGTGTGGCATTAGTGATGGAGGACTTCGAAGGGGAAACCTTGTCAACGTATTTTTCTTTGTTTCAACAATCGTTTCAAGCGTTTCTACAGGCAGCTATCCAATTAGCCAAAATCGTTGGCGAAGTTCATCAACGTTATATCATACATAAGGATATTAAACCTAGCAATATTATTATGAATCGGGCGAAACAAATTATGAAGCTTGGCGATTTCAGTATTTCGTCGTTTATGCGAGAACGTCAAGAAATGCTGGACCCGTTAATGTTGGAAGGGACGCTTAGTTACATGTCCCCCGAGCAGACGGGGCGAATGAATCGGATCATTGACTATCGCACTGATTATTACTCGCTTGGCGTGACATTCTACGAAATGATCACTGGACGACTTCCCTTTCAATCGGAAGATCCGTTGGAACTGTTACATGGACACTTTGCTGTGACTCCTATTCCTCCTGATAGTGTTAGAAAAGGCATCCCTAAGCCAGTATCCGATATTATTATGAAGTTGCTATCTAAGGATGCGGAGGATCGCTATCAAAGTGCCTATGGCATCATACAAGATCTAGAACAAGTGATGCTATATAGTAACTCTGGTGAAGATATGTCCGATTTCAAAGTAGGCCGCTATGATATGACGGATATGTTTCAAATTCCTCAGGGCTTGTATGGGCGATCTGCAGAAATAAATAAGTTGCTGAATGTCTATACAAATGCCGTACATGGCTCATTGGAAACGGTATGGGTGACTGGGGAGTCTGGGTATGGCAAATCTTTTCTCATCGCCGAAACGATGAAGACGATCATGAAGGATGAAGGCTGGTTCTTATCGGGTCGCTTCGAACCGAATAAACATCATGTCTCGTACCATGCGATTGCCAAAGCGTTGAGGGCGCTCGTCAGGCAGCTTTTGACAAGCAAGGATGAACAACTCGCAGAATATCGCTTGCGCTTGCTGAGAGTGCTAGGAACAAACGGCAAGGTATTAATTGATCTCGTGCCTGAGCTTGAGCTGCTGATAGGCGATCAACCTGCTGTAAAGCCGTTGCCTCCGCAGGAAACGCAAAATCGTCTACACTTTTTATTGCAGCAGTTTTTGTTAATTTTCTGTGCGAAAGATCGACCTATTGTTTTGTTCTTGGATGATCTGCAATGGGCGGATGCAGCGTCCTTACAGGTGTTGGATCTACTTTTGAATGATTCACAATTGAAATATTTTTTGTTTATTGGCTCCTATCGCAGTGAATATGAGAAGAACAGTCTTTCTTCTATGTATGTTCAACTCCTTGACAGATTGCCAGCGCGTCTGGTCGAAGAACGCATTGTGTTGAAAGCCCTTGGTTTGCAAGATGTTGAGCAATTAATTGCCGAATCGTTAAAATCGGAGTTGGGTCAAGTTGGCGACTTGGCGAAACTCGTCTTACTCAAAACCGGTGGCAATCCATTTTTCGTTAAACAATTCTTAAGTGCGTTGCATGAGCAAGAGTTGCTTCAATTTAATTATGAGATGAATCGCTGGCAATGGGATATGAACGAGATTCAGAAGCTTCGCATCACCGATAATTTAATGTTTCTTCTAGCTGAGAAGCTAGAACGTATGCCTGCCAAAACACAACATGTACTGCGATTGGCTTCTTGTCTAGGCGCTTCTTTTGACCTGGAGGCTTTAGGGATCATTATGCAACTCCCCTTTGCTGATGCCTTGCACGAACTTGAAGGGGCTATTCAGAATGGATTAATTATCCCGGTTGGGATGGATTATAAATTTTATCATGAGGCCATGGGTAAATTAGTCGCTCGTGAAATTCGGTTTATTTTTGTACACGACTCTATTCAAGAAGCTATTTATGGATCTGTGGATGAGTCTAAACTTAAGGAAATGCATCGCGGTATCGGTCGGATGCTTCTCAGTGAATTGTCGGAAGAAGACATTGAGCTGCGTTTATTTGAAATTGTCAATCATTTAAATATAGGTTCACAACTGATTACGGAGCATTCATCTTATTTACAGCTTCTAGATTATAATGTGAGTGCAGGTCGTAAAGCCAAAGCCTCCAATGCGTACCGTTCTGCGCTTCAATATTACAATAAAGCTTTGGATGTATTGAAGCAGATTAAGGGTATGGAACTTGATGAGCTAAGTTATGCAATTCGTTTGGAGAAATCTGAGGTCCTCTATTTGAATGGTCAAGCTGACGAAGCGGAAGCTTCCTATGAACAGCTATTGTTAGAGGCGAAAACGATGGAACAAAAGCTTGAGTTGTATAACTTGCAGGTCATCTTATACACCAATGTTGGCAAGCAGCATCAGAGTGTTAAACTGGGTTTGAAAGTGCTGGCGGAACAAGGGATTCGGATACCTGAAGCACCTTTAAGTGCAAGTATTTTCATGGCGTATCTGGATGTGAAACGGAAAATAGGTTTGAGAAATACGTTGCAGCTCTATGATTTACCGATTATGGAAGATAACTATCGCACGAAATTAATGAATCTTATGATGAGTGTTGCTATATCGGCTTATTTCGTGAATACGAATTTATACGTGCTGTTTATGCTTAATATGACCAAGCTAGCGCTGAAATTTGGTAATTCACCGGCTATGGCGTATGTGTATGGCTCGTATGGCTTGATATTGGGCTCGGGATTCGGCGATTATCAACGCGGTTATCTATATGGACAACTAGGCAACCGGATGAACGAGCGATTTCAGTCACATGAATT
Organism: Paenibacillus sp. J31R109; assembly: GCF_059692055.1. Lineage (NCBI taxonomy): Bacteria > Bacillati > Bacillota > Bacilli > Caryophanales > Paenibacillaceae > Paenibacillus > Paenibacillus sp. J31R109. The sequence goes on from NZ_JCAUAR010000001.1 coordinate 207,209, forward strand.
CCAGAGTAAAAGTTATTTTTCGTTCGGTTTGTTTGTCACCCCGTGGGTGAAGCCGCTTCCTAATAGTCTGGAGCTCCTGAAGGATTCTTTTCGAAGTGGAATTGAAGACGGTGACTTGGTATTTGCGGGCTATGCACTTACGTACCAAGTTTTGGTCAAAGATTTGCAAGGTGTTGTTCTCTCTGATGTGTATGAAGATTTAGTGAAAAATTACCGGATTCTGGAACAAACGAATCATCATGATACTTTACTTATGATGGAAATGCTGCGTATGGTCATATTGAATTTGGAAGGAAAGACGCTGAATCCGTTACTTATAGGGAACGATGAGGTAGAGGAGCAAGAATTTGTTCAGAAATTAGAAGTGCATTCCAATCAAGTTATCATTCACGTATATAGCGTTAAGAAAATGATGCTTTCGTTCTTGTTTGGACACTATGAAGATGCGGTAGAAATGGGCAGAACAGCAGAGTCACGTCAGTCCGCCTCTTTCGGATTATTTCATATGCCAGAAAATTATTTCTATTTTGTTCTTTCGATTGCCGCTCAGTACCCGGAAGCTTCGCTCTCTGATCGCAAATGGTTCGCTAAACAAGTGAAGAAAATGCTTCGGAAAATGGATAAATGGGCTTCACATTGTCCGGAGAATTTCTTGCACCTCAGTCTGCTGATGCGAGCGGAATGGGATCGTGTGACAGGATATGGTCAGCAGGCAGAGCAAGGGTATGAGAATGCCATTCGGCAGGCAAGGGAACAAGGATTTATCCAACATGAGGCCATTGCATCAGAATTAGCGGGGAAATACTATAAGCAAGCTGGACGCGAGAAAATCGCCAAAACCTATCTCATAGATGCCTATTATGGTTATGTGAGTTGGGGGGCTAGAGCGAAAGCGGACCATCTCGTGCTGAAATATCCTACCTATTTCTCCAACTTGAGTGGATCTCCAGATTGGGCCACGACCAAAATTAGTGATTATTCCTTACAAGCGATAGATTTTCAAACCATTATGAATACATCTCGTTCACTTTCTAGCGAAGTCAATTTGGAGCAGCTAATCAAACGCTTGATGGAAATCGTTACGTATTCTTCTGGTGCAGAGAGAAGTATTCTCGTCCTTAAAGACAAGGAAAGTCTGTACGTTGAAGCAGAGATGCTTGCAAGTGCTGGGAAAGACTCTTGCATCGTTAGCTCAGTCTTGTTGGAGTCACGCGACAATGTTCCGCAAGCCGTGATCCAATATGTTGCACGCATGAAAGAAGGCATTGTTCTGGATGATGCGGAGAATTCGACTCTTTTCGCGAACGATCTTTATATTAAACAATCGGAAAGTAAGTCGATCTTCTGTGAACCGATTCTACATCAGGGTAATTTAGTCGGTGTCTTTTATTTGGAAAATAATTTGATTCGTAATGCGTTCACTTCAGAGCGTTTGGATGTGATTAAGTTATTATCCGCGCAAGCCGCGATTTCGATTGAAAATGCGCGATTATACAATGATCTCGAATCGAAGGTGAAAGAACGAACGAATGAGTTAATCTTGATGGAGACTTCGCGGCGCGATTTGTTATCGAATATTTCGCATGATTTAGGGACGCCGCTGACGTCGATTCAAGGTTATGTAGAAGCTATTTTGGATGGTGTGATTCATGAACCAGAGGAGCAGAAGAAATACTTGTCCGTGGTTCATATGCGCATCGTCGGGATTCAGCGATTAATTATGGATTTATATCAACTGAGTCGATTAGAAACGAAGCAGTTTCATTTTAGGCTGGCGTCAACATCTTGCGCGAGCGCGGTTCGTCAACTTTTTGCCAAATATGAATTAGATGCAACGAATGCGGGGATCACCTACACACTGAACATGGCTCTGATGAATGGACAGGAAATGCTGACAGTAGATATGGATCGGATTGAACAGGTGTATGCCAATATTATTTACAATGCGATTAAATTCTCATCAAGTGGCTGTGCCATCGATGTTCACGTTGAGATTAGGGAAGAGCCTTACGAGCTCGTCATTCGGGTGTGTGATACAGGTGTTGGAATTAGCGAGGAGGATCTTCCTCATATATTTGAGCGGTTCTATAAGGTATCCAAATCGCGCAGTAACTCTGGTGGAAGCGGGTTGGGTCTAGCGATAGCCAAGGAAATTGTGCAGTATCACGGTGGGCAAATATGGGCGGAAAGCCGCTTGGGCCATGGCTGCACCATCTCATTCTCCCTGCCTTTACACCGCATATAAGTGCAAGAAAACGTACACCTTACTAAGAGGTGTACGTTTTTTTGTTATGGAAAGGATGTGTTGTCAACGTAGGGGTTACCAATGCTATTGATTTCGACTTGTGATATACTTCTGTAGATATTAGTCATCGAAGGAGTTTACACACACATGCAATCATTTATTCAGTACAATCCAACCCGATTATGGTTTGGTGAAGGTCAGATCAAGCAATTGCACCAGGAGCTAGGAAGTGACGGGAAACGTGTACTTCTTGTTTATGGTGGAGGTAGCATTCGGCAAAATGGCGTATACGATGCTGTGATGGAGCAGCTTCACAATAGGCAAGCGACAGTTGTTGAAATGTCAGGCGTGGAACCTAATCCCAGGCTGACAACCGTGAAGAAAGGGATTGAGCTATGCCGTAGCGAACAAATCGATCTCATCTTAGCTGTCGGTGGAGGAAGTGTGATTGATTGCGCCAAGGCCATCGCAATAGGCGTATATTACGAAGGCGATGTCTGGGACATCATCACAAGGAAGGCTGAGCCCGCGCAAGCTCTTCCCTTTGGAACGGTTTTAACCCTTGCCGCGACAGGTTCGGAGATGAATAACATTTCGGTTATTACGAATTGGGATCGCAATGAGAAGCGCGGCTGGAGCAGCACGTTCGCTTATCCGACTTTTTCTATCTTGGATCCAGCCTATACGAAATCAGTTCCCTTGGACCAGACGGTATATGGCATTGTAGATATGATGTCACATGTGCTTGAACAATATTTTCATCGCACCGAACATGCTCCGATGATGGATCGCTTTATGGAATCCGTCTTGCTGACTGTGATGGAGGCGGCGCCAAAGTTATTGGCCAATTTGGATGATATTGAGCATCGGGCGACGATTATGTATGCGGGAACTACGGCTTTTAATGGTTTGTTGTCGAGCGGGACAGATGGAGGAGATTGGGCGTCTCATCAAATTGAGCACGGATTATCCGCTGTCTATGATATCCCTCACGGAGGCGGACTAGCCATTGTGTTCCCGAACTGGATGTCTCATTGTGCGGAAGACGATCCTTCGCGTATGAAGAAACTTGCCATGGCTGTGTTCGGCATTGATGCCACTGGTAAAACAGATCATGAAGTTGCGACGGAAGGTATTCTAGCCTTACGTCAATTCTGGAATTCCCTTGGAGCGCCAAGTCAACTAGGGTATTACGGCATTGATGATCAGAGGATCGAGGAGTTAGTTCATAAATCTTTTATGAAGCCTTCGATTGGGCAGTATAAAATCATGACAAGAGACACCGTCAGAGACATTCTGATGAGGTCGTTAGCATGAAATACTACATTTACGTACTCATAGGTGCCTGCAGTTTCGGACTGTTGTCGACCTTTGTGAAGAAGGCTTATGAATCAGGCTTTCATGTGGGTGAGGTAGTGGGTGCACAAATCTTCTTTGGTCTGATCATGCTGTGGATGATGGCGTTCGTGACAGCTAAATCAGCTAAGATGGGTTCACCTGAAGCCAAAACGTTTCGTGTCTCTCCTCGCCAAGCGCTTGTGCTTATGCTGGTGGGTACGAGTTCAGGATTAACGGGTATCTTTTATTATGCGGCATTACAATATGTATCTGCATCCTTTGCCATTCTTTTATTGTTCCAATTCACATGGATAGGTATCGTCTTAGAAGCGATTATAGATCGGAAGCGTCCTAGTAAAGATAAGCTTATTGCACTTATTTTCTTATTTATCGGAATCATTATGGCAAGTGGTTATTTAAAAGGAAACCTAGAAGCGCCCTCATGGCTCGGTGTTGGTTTAGGATTACTTTCCGCTTTGACGTATGCGTTATTTATCGCGATGAGCGGCAGGGTAGCGAAGCAAATTGCCCCTATAACCCGAGGTGCAGTGATGCAAACAGGTTCATTTATTATTGTGATGCTCATCTTTCCGCCTCATTTCCTATGGAATGGATCCTTGCATGAATCGTTATTGCCATGGGCATTGCTGTTAGCTTTGTTCGGGGTGGTTATCCCGCCATTATTTTTCGCCATTGGTGTACCTCGAATCGGTGGTGGCATGGCGACGATTATGAGTGCAGCCGAGCTGCCCACTGCGGTAATCATGTCGTTTATTGTTCTTCACGAGTCCGTGAGTGGGATTCAATGGATAGGTGTACTCATAACCATGTTAGGTATTGCGCTGCCGGAATTATTGAAACGAAGACAACGTGTACAACGACTTCAAACGGAATGAAACAGGTGGATCTCCGCTCAGCTGAGGGGGATCTACTTTTTTTGTGCGCAAAAAAAGGCCGATTGGCCTTTGGAGAGATGATATATGCAATTAATCATATCAAAATTATACAAGAGCAAGTTCCTTCAGTTCCAATCGCACGGTTGTAAGATGGGTAAGCTCTGGAAGAGAGAAGTGCTCAGCTAGACGACGAAGCCGCATGTAAATCGTTCGTAGAATGACAGAGTCGAGCTCAGTAATCATCGCTCTGTTAGCGACATAGTCAGACATGCTCATTCGAATTAAATAAGGGCTTGATCTTAAATTGGTCAGTACGGTAGGTTGAAGAGGTTTTCCTGAGTTCGTTACATATTTCGATTGCTTCAAAGCGGCTTGAAACCGTTCGACACAAGTTTTGGATACGTGTATGTACCTTTTGCCCCCCATGGCATCAGACACAGTAAGTATTTGTTTTTTTTCATCTAAGGAATTCGCTTTTAAATACACGATTTCGTGAGCAGCGACGCCCTCGATTAACAAACGAATAATAATGGCATCTTGCGGATTGATACATTGTGTCTCGATACTTTGGATTTTCTCTAGAGTAAGAATACGAAATCAGCATCCCTTCAAGTTTGAACTTAGTTTTCTGCAAAAATTACATTTTGGTTTTCAGAAATAAGTAACTATACATGATATGAGATGGGTGGGGTGATTATGCCAAAACGTTTGTTATGAGGTAACTATAGCTGAAAGAAGTGGAAGGGACAATGAGGGAAAAGCCCTAAATAATGTTAGTCTAATTTCGACAAATTCAGGGTGTGAACCAAAAATAAGTTGCGAAAAAAGGGAATCTTTGGTTTGCGCAGAAATGGAAAGAAGCATAGTGAGGGAGGTTGGTGTGGGGATGGGGAATGAAATAGAGAAACTGAAGCAAGTTTTGGGGCTTCGGGATGCGATTGGCATTGCCATAGGACAAATGGTCGGAGCGGGTATACTTTCCATTACGGGCTTGGCGATTGCCTTAACGGGGACAGGGGTTCCGCTTGCTTTTCTGCTTTCATCGGTATTTATGCTGATCATAACGATTCCGCTCGCGATACTTGGATCTGTGATCCCGACGACAGGAGGAATGTACGCGTATACGGCTAAATTGCTTTCACCCCAAGCGGGTTTTGTGTATCTGAGCTTGTTTACATTTGGTCATCTAACGATAGCGGTGTATGCCATCTCGTTTGCGCAGTATTTTCAGGGGATCGTAGCCAGTATTCCGATTATGCCAGTAGCTTTTGTAGTATTGACATTTTTCTATCTCATCAACTTGTTCGGTATTAAATTCATGTCAACATTGGGGAAAGTGCTTATTCTAATCAAATTGTTATCGTTGATGATATTCGTTGCGTGGGGAATGTCTGAGGTGGATTATTCGGTATTTCAACCGAGTTCCTATTTCCCCCAAGGCATCAGTGGCTTTCTGATGGCCGTTGGCATGACCTCCTTTGCTTCTGGCGGGGCCTATGCAGTGGTTGAACTCGGTGGCGAAATGAAACGGCCGAAACGAGATATCCCCTTGGCGATTCTCATTAGTTCCGGGATTGTAGGCGTTCTTTATATTGGTATGGGGATTGTTGCGACAGGGGTACTTCCGATCTCGGAGGTTGCAGGGGAGTCGTTGATTGACGTTGCTACATCGATACTGCCGAAGCCTTTGTTCTTATTTTTTGTAATAGGTGGCGCGATGTTCGCATTGGCATCTACATTAAATGTGACGTTCTCGTGGGTAACTAGGGGAATGCTGGTTGCCTGTCGAGATGGCTGGCTGCCAGCTGGGTTTGGAAAGGTGAATCGGCGATTCGGAACTCCGCACTGGTTACTCACCTTTTACTATATACTTGGGATCATCCCCATTGTGACAGGCGTTTCTCTGGCAACCATTTCTCAACTAGGTGTAGGCATCTTGCTCATCGCCAGTGTTTTCCCCGTCCTATCCGCTGCCAAACTTCCACGTAAATACCCAGACTTATATCGGAGTGCGCCTTTCACGATGAGGCCTGTCCTACTTTACACGATAGTGGTGATAGCTGTGGGATTGCTCGTATTTCAAGGGTACCTATTGTTAAGTCGGTTATCGCTGCCCTTGTTGCTTGGAAATGTATTGATCGTAGGGATTGCTGCCAGTTATGCCTTGATCAAGGGGAGAACGCGAGAACTTAGCACGGTGAAGCAAGCTAACATGCGTGATATTGCTTAACTCACATAGCAGCAATAATGGTTTTGAGTTCTTTGGTGAATTCTTTATAAGGTAAGGATAAGTGACGGCTTTTTAATCGGATGGAACGGAAGGAAACTTCTAAATCAACACCGGTGACTTCCAGTGCAACTATGCTTCCCGTTTCCAAATAAGGATCATATCGCATGCCTGTCTCGGTGTAAAAGCCGATCGCGATGCCTTCAGCAATAATTCGTTTTGCTGCCTCTGAGTTCCCTAACTTAAATAACAGGTTAGGCTCTCCATGCTGTTTGAATAAATTGATCAGGAAATCGGAAGAAATCAGTAGTGGTTCTTGTATAAGTTCATCAATCGAAATGCTCTTGCGATGGGATAAAGGAGATTTTTTACCCACGTAGGCCATAATTCGGCAATCCATCAGATGCTCCGAGATTAGTTGAGCGTGTGGATTGTGATAATTTCGTGAAACAGCGATGAGTCCCAAATCAACTTGTCCACTTAGAACCTCTTGGATAATCTGTGGATAATTCAATTCCATCATGACGAGTTCGACATCTTTATGTTTATTTTTGAAAATAGCTAACGTTGGGGGAAGTACACTTAAACAAAGACTTGGTACAGAGGCGATGGAAAGAGAGCCTGAAAGTTGATTGAATTGATGTCCTGCTGTTTCACGAAGTTCTTCCACTTTATTCATAATTTCGATGGCTTTGCTAATAATTAGTTTGCCGTCTTCTGTAGGTACGGCGCCGATACGTGAACGGTTAAAAAGCTTCACGCCAAGCTCTTCCTCTAAGCTGACGATGGCTTGAGAGATGTTAGGCTGGGAGACGTGAAGCTTTTCGGCTGCTAAAGAAATAGAACCTGTTTGACTAATTTCGATAATATAGATTAACTGTTCAATTCGCATAGTTCACCTTTTCTGCAGGTCATATATGAAGTAACTATATCCGAATTGGTGAAAATCGACAATATGTTAGTAGCACTATTTTAAGAGACGCCGTATTCGACTTGTCTAAGACCTTCTTCCCGAAGTTGACCGTTATAAACGAAGCGAGACAATACTATGCTGATCTCATAAAGTGCGAACAAAGGAATGGCTACCATCAGATGAGAGATAAGATCGGGAGGTGAAATCAAGCTGGCCGTAATAATTAAAATCAGATAGGCATAGCGACGGATTTTATTCAGTAATTTAGGGTTGAGCAGCTTTAGTTTCGTAAGAAACATCACGACAATCGGGAGTTCAAAGGCGAGTGAAAGTGGAATGATAATGTTTAACATAAAACTAAAGTATTGAGCAACGCCATAGGTCTGTGTTAAACCTAAATTTTCAGTTATGCCTATTGTAAACCTCATACACATCGGGAAGACAACGAAATAACCAAAAGCTAAACCAATTAGAAAGCACATGAACGTGTAAGGAATGTAACGCAAAGTGGCGACTTGTTCTTCTTTGGTGAGCCCTTTTTTCACGAAGGCCCATACTTGATAGAGAATGAAAGGGAGAGTTAAAGTGAGTGAAACGGCGAATGCGAGAAGCATATAAATGCGAATGGCATCCATCGGTGAAAATACATGCCATGTCATGCCGGAAGCAACAGGGGATTGTTTGAGATATTGTAAAATGTGCTCTGCGAAAATAAATCCAAGAATTAAGGTGAGGATAACGGCGATAAGGACCCGAATAATACGTGTGCGCAGTTCAGTCAAATGTTCGACCAAAGACATCATTTCTTTGATTTGCATAGTAGTCCTCCTATCTAGTTGGTAATCGTGTGCTAGGAGCCAGCCAGCATTCGTCTTAATTCTACGGTGTGAAAGCCGTCAGAAAGCTTCGTGTGTATATCAATAATGGTTTGAATATCCTCGAAGGAATACTTCCGGACGCCTCCCTTGCTTCGATCTGGAAAAATAAGCTTACGATCCTCGTAATAACGAATTTGCCTTTCGGTTAATCCTGTCAGTTCACTTACGATTCCAATTTGAATGACTTTCTTCTTTGTCATCATCAGCCTATCCCTCCAGTTTTAATGTAAGGTAAATTAACTTTAATGTGACACCAATTAATGAGACTCTATCATTTTATGGAGAATCGATCAAATAAACGGTGGTTATCTTGATATAAGTAATATTTATGTCACGTAACCTTACACAAAATAATGACTATTCATCTTCTCGCTGTTACGTTTAAGTAGCGGATAGCCAAACTTATACACGAGGAGATGGAAGTATGGAGAAGACACCGATCCAAGAAGATCAAATTACACGTAGACAATTTTTGACAACCGTCGGCAAATTAGGAGGGTCAGCCGCAATATTCAGTGTGATGGGTACTTTAGGACTACTCTCCCCGGAAACGATGAAGGCCGCAGATTATACACCGCCATCCGGAAGGGATCTTACCTCGACAAACCGTAATGGAAAGAAAGTCATCATTCTTGGCGGAGGGATTGCCGGGATGACAGCGGCATATGAACTTGGAAATGCAGGTTATCAGTGCACCATTCTAGAAGCGAGAGCACGGTCTGGTGGACGAGCATGGACAGTTCGTAGAGGAACGACAGTTACGGAGGTGGGTGGCGCTAAACAGGTCGCACGCTTTGATAATGGTATGTATTTTAACGCAGGGCCGATGCGCATTCCCCAATTTCATGTAACATTGGATTATGCACGCAAATTTGGTGTTGCGATTGAACCATTTAACAACGTGAACGATAGCGGTTATTACTATAATGAAAATGTTGGCGAGTTATCAGGGGTGAAAGTTCCGAAGAGACATGCAAAAGCTGATGTGCGCGGTTATGTCGCAGAGATGCTGGCTAAGGCTGTTAATCAGAAAGCATTAGATCTACCTTTGACAACAGAAGAGAAAACGAAGCTTGTTGCATATTTGAAAAGCGAAGGAGATTTGAATGCGGATCTGTTCTATAAAGGATCGAGTAGGGCGGGGTATGTAGAAGAGCCAGGTGGTAAATTTGATTCTGGTGTTCGCAAGGATCCATTTAGCTTAAAGGCAATTATTAATTCCGGTTTTGGTCAATTTTTTAGCAGCGAATATGGTTACGATCAGCAAATGATGATGTTCCACCCCGTAGGTGGGATGGATATGATTGCTAAAGCGTTCGAGAAACGCGTAGGCGACAAAATTCAGTTCAATTCGGAAGTTCACGAAATTAAACAATCTTCGGATGGCGTTCGTATTTTGTATAAAGATTTGAACACGGGTGCAAACAAAGAAGTTTCTGGTGATTTCTGTATTTGTACGATCCCGTTACCTGTTCTCAAGGACATTAAAGCGGACTTTTCCCCTGAGATGTCGACGGCTATTGCGAAAATTAGCTACGCTTCCGCAGGCAAAATTGGTCTCCAATTCAAACGTCGCTTCTGGGAAGAAGATGAGATGATTTATGGCGGTAACTCCTTGACGAATATGGATATTGCTAACATCTATTACCCGCCGAATGATTATTTCTCCAAAAAAGGTATTTTACTTGGGTATTATTCGTTTGGAGGCAATGCCGATAAAATTGGTAATATGTCACTTGCTGCTCGTGAAGATTATGCCTTGAGCCAAGGGGCGAAGATTCATCCGCAATATCACAAAGAATTTGAAGCTTCTTTCTCGGTGGATTGGAAAAAGGTGAAATATAATCTCGGAGGCTGGGCTTCCTATACAGCGGACGATCGTAAAAACTACTATCCAACCCTATGTAAGCCAGATGGCCGTATTTATTTGGCAGGGGAGCACATCAGCTACATTACCGCTTGGCAGGCTGGAGCTATTGAGTCTGCGCGGAAAGTTGTTACCGAAATTCATGAGCGAGTAATGAAAGAGTAGAGGAGAAGGAGTGAATCATGATGAACATAACGAAAAAGTGGAAAACGATCATGGCCGTTACGGTTGGTTCATGCCTGATTTGTGTAAGTGCATATGCGGCAGGTGCTGAGAAATCGAGTAAATACAATGCAGAGCCTATCAATGAAGTCGAATTCTATGGCAATCCTGCTTCATCTATTGCTGCGGGTGTGTCAGTCCCTGCGGGTTCCTCTTATTTATTCACAAGTGGAACAGTGCCGCCTGTTATAAACAAAGATGGCAAGACCGTCTATGAGCGATATGGGGATACGAAAACGCAAGGAATCGGCATTCTAAAAGCCATCGAAACACAATTGAAAGATAAAGGGCTCACGCTAGCAGATGTCGCTTATCTAAGGGTCTATGTGACACCGGATGCAGCTAAAGAGGGTAAATTTGATTATCAAGGTTGGTTTGACGCTTATGCGCAATTTTTCGGTACAAAAGAAAATCCTGTGAAGCCTGCGCGCTCTACGGTAGGCATTGCCGGCCTCGTAAGCTCGGATTGGTTGATCGAGATTGAAGCTGTAGCTGTGTATCCTAAGCACCATAACCAAGACTAAGGAAATGGAGTTGATGTTCGTATGCTGCAAAATATTGGATTACCTGGACTCATGTTAATATTAGTTGTGGTGTTGGTTTTGTTTGGACCGTCTAAACTGCCGGAGCTTGGTCGAGCTGTAGGTCGTACGTTGCATGAATTTAAAAATTCAGCCAGGGAACTCGTTGGTGAGGGGAAAGAATCACCTGAGCATTTGGAAGCGCCGGACAAACGGGTAGAAAAGGTTAACGTATAAGTAATTTAGGAAAAACGGATCCTGTCCATTTTCTCGAAAAGGGGAAAATGGCGGGGTCTGTTTTTTTTTGATCAAATGAAGGCATGCAACATCTAAACAAAACACAGGAATTCCTAGTTTTTGTACAATTCATTGATACGAAATTGTGATAGAGTGTGCTCACGCGCGAAGCGTCCAACTATTTCCAATCTCGGGAGGAATGGCTGTTGAAACTTAGCACAAGTGTTGATGTCACCAGAGAACCCTTTCATTTGAATCACGAGAAATCGAGTCGAAAGCTGAATTGGGAGGTCTATCACGCACATTCCTGTATGGAATTTCTTTATGTGTATGAAGGCGTTGGTCGTGTCGAGGTGAACAAACGTTGGTATTCCGTCGAACCGGGAAGCCTGCTCATTTTTCAGCCATTTCAATTGCATCGCATTCAAATTCAAGGTCCGTTTGTCCGTTCTGTGCTCATGTTCGATCCCTACAGATTGGATGCTGCGCTTCATGCATTTAATGGCATTCGTAGTTGGTTTCACCTGCTTTGGAAGGAGTCATTAACTTGTCAGGTGATTCCTAATCAACAACATCTTGCTAAGTTTTATGAACATCTACATTGCAAAATGAGTCGCGTATCCCCTTTTAAGCAACAGGAAGAATTCGTCCTATGTTTACTTGCTTTGCTGCAACAGCTTGAGTCCTGTGAAAGTGAGATTTGTCTGGTTCAAAAGGAAAAGCCGAAACTGAGAATCCATCATACAGCTGGGCAGATAACAGAATGGATTGAAAGACATTATAAGGAGAAATTCAATCTGCAACGGATGTCAGAGGATTTACATCTTTCCACCTTTTATCTATCTCATATCTTTCGTCAGTCAACAGGGCGAACGATTACGGAATTTATTATCTCGCGCAGATTGAAGGAAGCCTGTCTCATGCTGGAAACGACATCCAAGTCAGCCAGCTTTATCGCGCAGGAGGTAGGCTTTCAAAGTGGATCTTACTTTTCTCGCGTGTTTAAAACCGTTCTTGGCATTACGCCGAAGTCCTATCGGATGCAGGTGTGAGAGATAGTTAGACATACGAGATAAGCTAAATATCGACATTCTGACGTAAGTGTGGGATTATGAGGAGAAGAGTTTTGGTAACTATTACGCAGGGAGTGAAAGGCATGTCACGCAAGTGGGAAAGAATGGTAAGTAAAAATACGAAAAAGGCAAACCTAACTCGTACGAAGCAGGGGAAGGCGCCAATTTCAACAGATCCGGATCGTCCGGTCGTATTTAAAGGAAGAAGCATTTTGTTAGCTGCGTTTTTCATCGTAGTTTCGCTCTTCTTGTTGTTTACGTTGACGAAAACCGAAGGGGACAAGATGTACTGGTATACGACGCTTAGCTATCTGGTCGTCGGCGCGCTCATTTATTTTGTGCGCAGACCCTATTTGCGAGTTACGAAAACGAGTCTTTCGAAGCGAGGTCTAGCCCGTGAATTAGTACTTGGAGCGGAAAATATCAAAGAGATTGTACACGCGCCTGGTCAAATCATTATTGAGCTTACCGGCAAGTCTCCGCGTTGGGTTTATAACAAAACATTGAATCGCTTTGATATCGCGGCGATGTCCGCCAAACTGAAGAAATTTGCTGAGCATAACAAAATTTCTTTTGTAGATAAAACGGTGTAGATAGTGAAGCCTCAATTCCACTTCTAGTGGAGTTGGGGCTTTTTTTCTGCGGGGGAGTAACTCGAATTTTTCGAGTTACAGCACCCGAGATGCCCCGAACTGCTGCCGTAACTCGAATTTTTCGAGTTGCAGCATCGAAGAGGCCCCAAGCTGCTGCCGTAACTCGAATTTTTCGAGTTGCAGCATCGAAGAGGCCCCAAGCTGCTGCCGTAACTCGAATTTTTCGAGTTACAGCACACGAGAGGCCATGAACTGCTGCCGTAACTCGAATTTTTCGAGTTACAGCATCCGAGAGGCCCCAAGCTGCTGCCGTAACTCGAATTTTTCGAGTTACAGCATCGAAGAGGCCCCAAGCTGCTGCCGTAACTCGAAGTTTTCGAGTTGCAGCATCCGAGAGGCCTCGAGCTGCTGCCGTAACTCGAATTTTTCGAGTTACAGCACCCGAGAGGCCCCAAGCTGCTGCCGTAACTCGAATTTTTCGAGTTGCAGCAGCAGCACCGCCATTAAAGCAATCCTGAACGCTGGATCGCAGCGTAAAACTGATTGAACTCCTCAATGGTCAGCTGCTGCTGTGCGTCGGATAGGGCTGTCGGTGGATTCGGGTGGACTTCCACCATAATCCCATCCGCGCCTGCGGCTAGAGCAGCCTTGGCGCAAGGTGCGAAAATGTCCTTGCGGCCGGTGGAATGGGTCACATCGACGAGGACAGGCAAGTGGCTCTCTTGCTTGAGAATCGGAACAGCGGAGATGTCGAGGGTATTCCGCGTTGCCCGTTCATAGGTGCGGATGCCTCGCTCAATCAACATAACCTGGGTGTTGCCTCGAGAGAGGATATACTCAGCAGCATGAAGGAATTCATCGATCGTTGCCGATAAGCCGCGCTTCAAAAGAATCGGTATACGAACCTCGCCGGCCGCTTTCAGAAGTTCAAAATTGTGCATGTTTCTTGCACCAATTTGTATCACATCAATGTACTGACCTGCAGTTTCTATGTGTGCGGGATCCACGATTTCGCTGATGGTCTGGAGTCCGAATTCATCGGCAACTTCTTTGAGAATTTGTAATCCTTCTAAGCCAAGTCCCTGGAAGTCGTAGGGAGATGTACGAGGTTTGAAGGCGCCTCCGCGCATAACCGTGACGCCAGCGTTTTTCAAGGCGGCAGCGACCGCGCGTACTTGCTCGTAGCTTTCGACAGAGCAGGGACCTGCGATCATGATGGGCTTACTTCCTCCGATAGCAGCGGGTCCAAGTTGAATGATGGTATCGGCTTGCTGTCTTTTTCGACTAACGAGCAGCTGTTTCTTATGTTCCGTTTGTTGCAAGGATAGCGAAGCTTGGAAAATTTGTTTGAACAGGTGACGAATGGTATCGTCCTCGAACGGGCCTGTATTTCGAGTGACTAATGCATCAAGCATGCTTTTCTCACGCATGGGATCGAATTTTGGCACGCCTTGTTTTTCTTTCTCGAATCCAATTTCTTGGACAATTTGCGCTCTTTCGGAGAGTAGATCCAAGAGTCCTTGATTGATTTCATCGATTCGTCCCCTGAGTGTATCTAACTTCGTATCTTCCATCCGCTGTCCTCCTTTCAATTGCGTGGATCTAACAGCAAAAAGCCCACCGTCACTAAGGACGAGGAGCATGGTATTACCTCTAAGAAGCAGGTTCATTTTAACCAGTGTATGCAAAAAGTATGTAAATCGTTTATGAGATGCCAGCTTTTTTTCAAGTGAGCCGTGTTGTAGTCATTATTGTGCTAGATTTGGAATAATAGTTTAAGAGGGAGAAGAAGGGGGTATGCGCGATGCTCACATTAAAATCATGGACGGGCTTATTTCAGAGGGGAGAGACGGACATCTACCATACGGTTAAAGTACGAGCACCTCGCGACTATTTTGATCGAGCAGATGCTTTCTTGGAGGATATCGTCTACACATCGCAAGATGAGCTGAATGGCATCAACAAAACGTTTCTCGTTAAGCTTTTATTCGATAATTTTATGGATCACGTCCGCAAAGGTAAAGATCTATATACATACATTTTGCAATTGAGGAGTAAATTTGGCGGTGTTGTTGCGAGTACTAACGCGGCTGATCGACCAAATCCCGGAAGTGTTCCCGGTTTTCAGTGGGGGCTCTCCTTTCAGAGTAGCCAAGCAGAGAGGGCTGCTTTTCTAACGTTAAATGTCCGATTACACCCCGCTGAGGTTAATCGGATGCGTGTTTTCTTCGATGATATGAATTGGAAGCATCACCAACGATTGAATATGGAGATGAATGAGCTCTTATCGCTGTTATTTATTGAGTTTATAACGGAGCTTCGGAATGGGTTGACGGAGGAGACGAAAGAAGAGATCATTGCGGCTATTGTTCATAAATGGGAAGAGCAATAGCCTCTAATTCTCTATGTTGTGAGCGGTAAAAGTTGTTGCGTCGATGAACGAATGATTAACTCGGATGGCAGCATAATTCTGCGAGATTCTACGCGTGAGTTGCCTTCGATACGTTCTATAAGGAGTTGCATGCCAAGCTGGCCGAATTGATATGCCGGTTGAGCGGCTACAGTGAGAAACGGGTTAATCGCGCCAGTCGGTCCGAAGTCATCAAAGCAAACGACAGAAATGTCCCCTGGTACCTGTAAACCACGCTGACGCAGCGATTGAATAACACCCACGGCCAACATATTATTAGCTGCAAAAATAGCGGTAGGCGGGTCATTAAGCTGGAACAGCTCATCGAGGGCGGAATCATCTTGGAAATCTCGAAAACCAAGATGTACAACAAGCGACTCATCCAAAGCAAGACCATTAAGGAGATGGGCCTCTTTGTATCCGGTATATCGCAGTCGAGCCGTTGACACGTCTTGTTTACCATTCACTAACGCAATGCGGTGATGACCTAGCGCGATTAAATGCGCCACAAGATTGCGGGCACCTTCTTTACTATCCCCAAGGACGACATCTGCATCAATCCCAGGAATTTCACGATCTAATACGACGAATGGAATCTGATGCTTTTGCAGCTGCAGCAAGTTGTCATGGGAGTGATCGCCAGCTGGTGCGAATAAAACGCCATCGACACGCGTAGAGAGAATCATATCTACGTAATCCTTCTCTTTCACATAATCCTCATCACTATTGGCAAAAAGTAACCGATATCCCGCCTTTTTCGCTGCATCTTCAGCGCCTCGGGCTAAGGTTGTATAAAACGGATTCGTAATATCCGTAATAAGTAAAGAAATAAGGTTGGTCTTCTGGGATACGAGACTTCGAGCTAGAGCATTCGGAATATAGTGGAGCTCCTCCATGACTTTCCGCACGCGCTTGCGCGTCTCTTCGCTGATGCGCCCTGTGTTATTGATCACTCGGGAAACCGTCATCGCGGAAACTCCGGCCTTTTCGGCGATGTCATAGATTGTTATCACTGGGTACTCTCCTTTGCTAGGCCGTTTATGTTTATTTCATATTGTATAGAAATAAAGGATTGACAGCAAGCTATAAAGTTGTTAATTTTGAGTTATCGGTAACACACATTTAACTAGGAGATGTTGATGATGTTAAAAGGGATACCTTCCATACTTTCGCCTGAGCTACTCAAAGTGCTAATGGAGATGGGACACGGGGATGAAATCATCTTGGCAGATGGGAATTTCCCGGCTGCTAGTCATACAAACCGGCTTTTGCGTTGTGATGGTCATGGCGTACCGGAACTATTGAAAGCGGTGTTATCGCTGTATCCACTAGATACATACGGCGAACAACCTGTTGCGCTCATGGCTGTCGTTCCTGGTGATCCTGTCGAAACACCGATTTGGAGTGAATACGAGGGGATCATTCGAGAACATGCGACTCCGGCCATTGCGTACGTGGAACGGTTTACTTTTTATGAGCGCGCTAAGAAAGCTTATGCGATTGTGGCGACAAGTGAAAAGGCGCTGTATGCCAATATTATTTTAAGAAAAGGCGTAATTAGCCAGTAAATGAATTATCGATAACTCTAATTTACGAAGCGTGAGATTAGCGAGTAGTAGCTTTTACATATCGAGGAGGATGATTGGTTATGACAAATAGTGATTTCAGATGGAAACAAGAGTTTCCGAAAATTGGTATTCGCCCAACGATTGATGGCAGAAGAAAAGGTATTCGTGAGTCGCTTGAAGAGCTAACGATGAATATGGCTAAGGGAGTTGCGGCTTTATTAAGCGAAACCTTGAAATACCCAAATGGTCAACCTGTCGAATGTGTCATTGCTGATACGTGTATCGGCGGAGTAGCTGAAGCTGCGGCTTGTGCTGATAAGTTCACGAAAGCTGGCGTAGGCGTTTCTATCACAGTCACACCTTGCTGGTGCTATGGAACAGAAACGATGGATATGGATCCTTCTACACCGAAAGCCATTTGGGGTTTCAATGGAACTGAGCGCCCAGGCGCGGTTTATTTGGCAGCCGTTTTATCTGGTCATGCACAAAAAGGCATACCAGCTTTCGGAATTTATGGGAAAGACGTGCAGGATGCCGGTTCGACAACGATTCCACAAGATGTTCAAGAGAAATTGATTCGATTTGCGAAGGCAGGGCTTGCTGCAGCGTATATGAAAGGGAAATCGTACCTCGCTATCGGTTCCGTTTCCATGGGCATCGCCGGCTCGATCGTGAACGAGGACCTGTTCCAAAACTATTTGGGCATGCGCAACGAGTATGTCGATATGTCCGAATTGGTGCGCCGAATGGAGGAAGATATTTTTGATCCCGAAGAATATCAATTAGCTTTGAATTGGGTGAAAGAGAACTGCGTGGAAGGCCCTGATAAGAATCCAATTGCGATTCAAACGACCCGTGAGAAGAAAGATCAGGATTGGGAAACCGTTGTCAAAATGACGATGATCGTACGCGACCTGATGGTCGGCAATCCGCGCTTGGAAGATATCGAATTCGGTGAAGAGGCACTTGGGCATAATGCCATTCTTTCCGGTTTTCAGGGCCAACGTCATTGGACGGATCACTTCCCGAATGGCGACTTTATGGAAGCTATGTTAAACACATCTTTTGACTGGAATGGCAAGCGAGCTCCTTACTTGGTTGCGACTGAAAATGATAGTTTGAATGGCGTCGTGATGTTGTTCGGGAACTTGTTGACGAATACAGCTCAAATTTTTGCTGATGTGCGAACGTATTGGAGTCCAGAAGCGGTAAAACGAGTAACAGGGCATACCCTTACTGGTGCTGCGAAAGATGGGATTCTGCACTTAATTAACTCAGGACCTGCTGCATTGGACGGCACAGGTCAACAATCGCGCGATGGTAAACCTGCAATGAAGCCATTCTGGGAGATTTCTGATCAAGAAGTAACGGATTGCTTAGCGGCGACTTCATGGCGTCCAGCATCCCTTGAGTATTTCCGTGGGGGCGGCTATTCCACAGATTTCTTAACGCGAGGCGGAATGCCAGTTACGATGTCACGCATTAATTTGGTTAAAGGGTTAGGGCCTGTGCTGCAGTTGGCGGAGGGTTACTCCGTCGACCTTCCAGAAGATGTGCATCAGACACTAGACGACCGTACAGATTCGACATGGCCTACAACGTGGTTTGCACCTATTTTGACTGGTGAAGGATCGTTCACTGATGTGTACTCCGTCATGGATAACTGGGGATCTAACCACGGTTCTATCTCCTACGGCCATATTGGGGCAGATTTGATCACGCTTGCTGCTATTCTTCGCATCCCTGTCTCGATGCATAACGTTGCCAAAGAGCAGATTTTCCGTCCTCGCGTTTGGAGCAACTTCGGGACTTCCGATCCTGAAGGCGCAGATTTCAGAGCGTGTAGCAGCTTTGGTCCTTTATACAAGTAGCACAAATGGAGAAAATAGGGAAAGAGCCACTCTCAACTTTGGTTGGGAATGGCTCTTTTTTTCAATTGTCCAAGTAAGATTCTTCGATCCACTGGATTCGTCTTGATATCAGACCGGAAAGCGTCGCCTCTGCGGAAGAATGCTCTTTTTGCAGCTGCGCAACGAGGGGGCGAATTTTATTTAAGCTTGAAAGCGTTTGGCTCTGCGAGTTTTGGATACGACCTTGCACGATCCAATCAGCAATGAGTCCATCAAACCAATAGTCAGCCATTTTTAGCGTGTCACTGATATCAATTGAAATGTGAAAGCTACGGTTCAAGTCAGTTAGCTCATCACGAAAATTCAGAAGTTGGTGATTCGCTTGATGAATGAACCGTTTGGCATCATCCACATGGCTATGTTTGGCATGGGTACTTATCATGCCGCCGCCGCCCCATAGATCCCATTTCCCCCAATTTTCTGCTTTCTCCAAGCTGTTGGAAGCATCTGATAAGGAAGCGAGTACAAGTTTTCCAGCTGTCAACGCTTCTTGAAGTTCCTTTACCAACAGCTTTTGATCATCGATTCCATCATCCATTATTTCTAATTCTCTTGATAATGAAGGTGTGTTTAAAAGGGTGGATTCTTTTGCGGCCATTAGTCGCTTGTAATCGTCTTCTGCGCGTTGGTAGTTGGCGAGGTCATCGCCTATTTGGATTAATGCTTGCTGCGCATCCTGAAGCTCCTGCTTCGCAGCTTCCAATTGGAGCGCTGCCGCTAGGGCTTCTTGTCGCTCTAATTCGAGTTGTTCGGACTTACTACGAAGAATGGTGTGGAATAGATTCGCAAGTGATAATCGCGTTAATTGCTCGACATCCTTTTGCTCAGACTCAAGCTGTAATTCTAATCGTAAAATGAGACGTTCTTGCTCATATACTCTTGTCAGAAGATCAGTTCTTTTGCGTTCTGCTTTGTGCAGATGAAACATCCGATCTTTCGCTTCACGTAATTGAAGGTTCGTGTTGTTTGACATCTTCATCCCTCGTTTCCCAGCATTTGTTAGATATAATACTTTTTCAATACGTGGTTTAAGCCAGGGGGTTTCGGGAATTTTTTTTCATTCAAAATGTGACTTCTCTATGGTATAATTCATACCTTGTTAGTTTAGAGAGAAATAGGAGAAATCATATGCTTACCCAACAACTTTCACCACTTGTTCAAACTTTGGATTTAAAACCGCACCCTGAAGGCGGATGGTACAAAGAGCTTTGGAAGGCTTCCTTTGAAATTCCAAAAGAAGTGCTGCATGAAGCTTACTCAGGCTCGCGGTACGCGGCAACATCGATTTATTTTTTGCTTCATCCCGATGAATTTTCAGAATGGCACACCGTTTTGTCTGACGAGTTATGGTTATGGCACTCTGGCAGCCCAATCGAGCTTACATTAGGAGGAACGAGTGAGCAGCCAAAAGCGACACAGAAAATTATTCTAGGTCCTGATGTGCTGAACGGTCAGCATCCACAAGCGCTTGTTCCAGCTCATGTATGGCAAATGGCGCGACCATTAGGTGATGAGCCTGTTCTTGTTTCTTGTGTAGTAGCTCCGGGCTTTCATTATGATGATTTTAGATTGATTAAGAGATAAGAGACAAGAGATAAGAGATAAGAGACAAATTTCTTTTGCTAAGTGCCCACAATTTTGGTATCGTGAAGATAACATTAATTTTAAGCGTGAAGCACACGCCGTTAGCTCCTTATTGGGGCTGGCGGCGTTTTATTTTTTTAGGAGATGATTCGATGGTTAGATCGTTCGAAAAGCAGTACGCAAGCTTTTGGGAAGAACAAGTTAGGCATGCAAGTGGTCAAAGGTTAGAGATGCTGCAAAGGGACCTGACAGGTACGAAGAAACTTTTGGAAGAACTGCTTCTGCCTGTCTTGGGGACTTTAGATGGTTTGGTGCTTGAATTTGAAATGATGAGCTTGTCAGGAATGAAGATTTACGGGGATGTAGGTCACCCTCAAATACGGACTGTATTCGAAGAGGACAGCTTTGTCACTCATGCTGAAAAAATCTCGCGGGACCGTTTCTCATTCGAGCGTGCACGTGCGCGTTCAGTTGCGATACTCGGTTACACTTACTTTCCGTATAGCCGGGATGAACTAGAGAAAAAGCCGACTTTTTGCCAAAGAAATCTATATGAATTAATTGGTCGAATGGGGAACGTGGAAGGTATCGGGTTGATTCAACTGCCTGTTTATGAGCGGGAAGTTTTGAGGTTCGCGTTGCTAGGTAATAAGCCTTTTCGTTTGACGGACGTATGCACGTGGCTTCAACTTTCAAGTGAGACTTGCCGCAAAGTATTGCGAGACATGGAAGCAAAAGGCTTGGTTAATCCAATCGGTCGGGGATCGATTAGAAGTCATAAATTTATGATTACTGAGAAAGCGGTTGCCTTGTTGTATCGTGTCAAGTAGTGGGAGTAGCAAAAACGAGTTATACGTGGCTACTGAGGCGAAAGAAACGCCGTAACTCGAAAAATTCGAGTTACGGATGTCGTTTCCGGCCAAAACAGCCCCGTAACTCGAAAAATTCGAGTTACAGATGCCTGTCCCGGCGAAAGCAGCTCCGTAACTCGAAAAAATTCGAGTTACAGATGTCTGTCCCGGCGAAAACAGCCCCGTAACTCGAAAAATTCGAGTTACAGATGTCTGGCTCGGCCGAAAGCAGCCCCGTAACTCGAAAAATTCGAGTTACAGATGTCTGTCCCGGCGAAAGCAGCTCCGTAACTCGAAAAATTCGAGTTACACGTGTCAGGCGCGCCGAAAGCAGCCCCGTAACTCGAAAAATTCGAGTTACGGATGTTTGGCTCGGCTGAAGCCGCCCCGTAACTCGAAAAATTCGAGTTACAGATGCCTATCACGGCGAAAGCAGCCCCGTAACTCGAAAAATTCGAGTTACAGATGTCTGTCCCGGCGGAAGCAACCCCGTAACTCGAAAAATTCGAGTTACAGATGCCTGGCCCGCCAAAAGCAGCCCCCTAACTCGATAAAATCGACTTACCCCCACCCCACAGCATCATCCACACATCCCACACGATAAGCGTAATATAACACCTATTCACATCGATTGTTGTACAATAAAATGGAATTGTGGCAAGTAAACGAATGAGGTGGCAGTATGGTTAATATTTTAGTTGTTGACGATGAACCGATGATTTGCAAAGGTGTTGCGACGATTTTGAAGCAGTCTAAATTGGACATTAACGAGGTCTTCATCGCGTATAACGGGTTTGAGGCGCTTGATTTTATACATTTGGAGAAAATTGACTTGGTGTTTACAGACATACAGATGGAGAAGATGAATGGCATTGAATTGATTGAAAACATATTCTTGGAGGATCCATCGATTCCGATCGTCATTTTGTCAGCGCATGGTGAGTTTGAGTATGCTCAGAAAGCGATCCGTTTTGGAGCGAAGGAGTATCTAGTTAAGCCGATAACGCCGCCGCATCTCATTTCGGTTGTGACCAAGCTGTTGAAGGAAAAGGAAGAGAAGGGTCAACGCTTCGCAAACTGGGAAGGCTCACGTACTCTGCCTGGCCACATGACGCATGAGACGAATTACTTTTTAAATGAATTGATGACAGGAACGATCCATGAGTCAGAGGTCCCTGCAATAAGAGAGACACTAGATCATCGAATGAATGGCACATATTTTAGCATGCTGACCGTCAAATTATCCTTAGAACGCGGTGGTATTCATGATCAGGAAATTTCCACGTTGAAGGATCGCAATTTGCTAAAATACGCAGCTTTGAACATTATGGAGGAAACCGCGAGTCAGTGGAGCCATCTTGTTTTCAATAATCACAACTCCATCTTCACCTTGCTGCTGCAAATTACAGAAGAGGAGAGCAGGGGCTCGATGCGCGTGAACCAGCTGTTGATGGTGGCCCAGATGATTCATACGAATCTGCTGAAATATTTGAATGTGAAGAGTCAGATTGGCATCAGTCGTATCCGTGAAGGCATTACGCAGTGGCCGGTGATGTACAAGGAAGCGCTCGAGAGTTTAACTTGCTGTGAAACCAATAAGGGGCACTACATGTTCTATATTGAGGATAAAGACAGCATCAATCCCAATCCCGACTTAACCATAGTAGGGGTAGATGAGGCGAATAACCGGATCGTGTATGAGACGAAAGTGTATATAGAGGGTCATTTTTGTGATAAAGGGTTGAAGCTGCAGGATATCGCAGATGCGGTACATTTGAGCCCGAATTATTTGAGTTATTTGTTCAAAAAGGTGATGGGGACGAACATCTGGGACTATGTTACGAAGCTGAGGATGGAAGAAGGGAAGCGTCTTATTCTCACGACGGATAAACGACGCTATGAGATTTCGGAAGAAATCGGTTATGAATCACCGGAGCATTTTAGCAAAATATTCAAAAAGCATTTCGGGATTAATATCTCTGAATTGAAACAATCCCATACGTAACATACGACATACTTAGCGTAATACGACACATCGCTCATGGTAGAATCTCCCTTTATAATCAAAAATGTAGCAACCAAGTGAGAAGCGATTCGAAAGGGGAACCAAACATGAAAGTTAAGAAAGCGTCTACAATGAGTGCGATTGCGTTAACGGTTTTGATAGCGGGATGTAGTTCAAGCAATGGAACAACGAGCACAGCGACACCTGCTCCAGCGGCGAAAGAATCCACACCAGCAGCTGCTACAGCCACGCCTGCTCCTAAGAAAGTGACAATTACAGCTCAAAGCTTTAAAGCCGACCAAAAGGAAAAAAATGATCAGTTAGATCAACGTATTGCGCGATTTAAAACGAAATTCCCTAATGCTGATTTCAAAAAAGACGACTGGCAGTACAATCCGCTCGAGATTGGAATCAAAATGGCTTCGAACAGTGCGCCAACCGAGTATACAACGTATGCTACGGAAGGCAAAGTGCTTGTAGATAAGAAATGGGTTGCAGATATTACCGATTCCATGAGCACTTGGGCGCATGCTAAGGATATGAATGATCTGCTTTCCAAGCCGTTTGTTGTGAATGGCAAAACCTACGGTGTGCCGATCGATGGTTACGTCATGACAATTACGTTGAATAAAAAGTTGTTCAAAGAGAAAGGTGTAGACCTTCCTCCAATGGATTGGACGTGGGAGGATCTGCTGGTTGCCGCTCGTAAAATCAATGATCCCGCGAAAGGGATTGCAGGCTTTATTCCAATGGGTAAAGGACCGGAAGCGGGATGGAACTGGACGAATTTCCTTTATGCCGCTGGTGGCGATGTTCAAAAGCTAGAAAACGGCAAAGTCGTTGGCGTATTCAATTCAGAAGCTGGTTTGCAAGCGCTTGAATTTTACAAAAAGCTGAAGGATGAGAACTTGATCCCGCAGAACTGGGCACTTGGCTATGGCGATGCATTAAATGCATTTGCACAAGGTCGTGGCGCGATGGTTATGTGTGGCAGCGGTAACGCAGCTGATACAGCGATTAATGAAGGCGGAATTAGCAAGGATGATCTCGTTGTGTATCCAATGCCTTCCTTTACAAAAGGTGGAAAACACACTGGTGTACTTGGCGGAAACTACCGTGTTATCAATCCGAAGAGCGATAAAGATCAACAAGAAATGGCATTCAAATGGATTACAGATGAGTACTTCACAGACGATTTCTTGAACTCCACGAAGAAAGAAATCGAAGATCGTAAAGGCAAAAACCGTGTGTATATTCCACAACCGATCAACTACTGGAAAGATTCCTCTGATTTCGGCAAAAAGTATACGGATCTCTTGACGAAGTATGATAACGTGTTCAAATACGATCCGCAATTGCTTGCTCTATGGGATGGCAAACCAGAAGCTCAATACGAAGCTCAAAAATACTACACAGAAATGGCAAATGTCATTCAAAAAGTGTTTACGACGAAAGATGTGGATTTGAAAAAAGCACTGTCTGAAGCCGCGACCAAAGTGCAAACGGAAACGTTTGACAAAGTGAAGGTCGAATAGGTAAGCCTAACTTACTTCTACCTGCGGCCGCTTAATCTGGAGTGGCTGCGGGTAGAGGTTTTCTCACTATAAGGAGTGTTTAGGATGGATGCAGAGCTAAGTTCACAGCCTATCGTAGCAACAAATCGGGTATCGAAGAAGAAAATGAACTGGTATTTATGGGGTACACTGTTTATTTTACCGGAAGTCGTGTTATTCATCATTTTTCTCTGGGTGCCTATTTTTAAAGGAATTTTCTATAGCTTCTACAACGTTGATTTCGTAGATGGCAATCATTTTACTGGCTTTGCAAATTATGTGAGTATTCTGAAGGATGATCTGCTTTGGATTTCAATTAAGAATACCTTGATCTATATGGTTTTAGGCATCATTCTTGGCTTCTGGATCCCGCCGCTGGTGGCCATTGCGGTTTCTGAACTTCGTCGGTTTCAAGGGGCGGCCCGCATTATCAGCTATTTGCCAAGTGCGGTGCCTGCGATCGTTTTATACGGGATGTGGATGTGGTTCTTTGATGCCGTGGGTCCTATCAACAGTCTGCTAGCAAAAATAGGGATTGATCAGGTTTCCTTTTTCAGTCCCAAATTAGCCATGGCTTCCATTGTTGTGCTAGAAACCTGGCAAAGCTTCGGGGCGGCTACTTTAATCTATATTGCGGCAATCGTCGGAATACCAAAAGATTTGTATGAAGCCGCTGAGATCGATGGCGCTAGTGTGTGGCAGCGGGTTCGCTATATCATTTTGCCTAGTATAAAGACGCTCATGGGACTCCTGCTCGTGCTCCAGCTAATCACAACCTCTCAAGGCTTCCAAGCGCAATTATCGATGACGGACGGCGGACCTAATAACGCAACGCTTACGTACTTACTATGGCTAAACCACACGGCGTTCCGCGACCTCGAATTTGGTAAAGCGAGTGCTATGGGCAGCTTGATGTTCTTTGTACTCATTGGAATGACTATCCTTTACAACGTCATGCAGCGTAGGAGTGAGAAAGCATGAAGCCAGGCGAAAGAGGATTAATTTCCCAGCATGATTTTAAAAAGGGTTCCGTCAAATTCGGCTACACGCTAATGGTTCTACTTATCCTCGGGATTGCGGTTACGACCATTTATCCGTTTTTGAATACGTTTTTTGGCTCACTGAAAACGCGGGAAGAGTTTTTCACCTTTCCACCAACCTTTTTCCCCAAGCATTGGATCTGGAAAAATTACGACGATGCTTTCAATAGCTTCGACCTTCCTTTATTGACGTTTTTGAAAAATACGATATTCATTTATATAGGAAATGTCGTGTGTTCCTTGTTATTTATCGGGTTAGCTGCCTATGCATTATCCCATTTGAAAGTCCCGTTCAAACGATGGGTAACCCTTTTCTTTTTCTCCACATTGTTGATTCCACCAGCAACGTACATCGTACCTAACTTTTTGAATTTGAAAAGCTTAGGTATGATCAACACCTATTGGGCATTCTGGTTGCCAGCGGCGGCTAATGCATACTTCATGCTGTTGCTCAAAAATTTCTTCGATGGCATTCACAAAGAGGTTCTGGAAGCTGCGCGTATTGACGGGGCAAGTGAATTCAAATCCTTCACTCGGATTGCAATTCCGCTATCTATGCCTATCATTGGTACGTTGCTTATGCTGTCGTTCTCGACGACGTGGAATGATTTCTACTGGCCGAGCATTGTGATGACGGATAAAAGCATGTACCCACTGGCCACAGGTATATATCGTTACGTGGTGTACTCGAATTCGGTTATCCCATGGAGTGTGCGCTTCGCGGTGTTGACTATGGCTATGCTGCCGCCGGTGCTCTTCTTCCTGATTTTCCAGAAATTTATGATTCGGGGTTTATCGGTGTCCAGTGTAAAAGGTTGAGGGGAAAACGCCCGTCAGAATGCGAATTCTGAAGGCGTTTTCTTGTTGCTTAAAGGAGAATCCTTCAAGCTTAGCGAACGTACTGATAGCCTGCATGTAGGGGGCTGATCATGTCAGCCTGGCGGAAAGCTTTTGGAAAGGATGATGGGCACGTTATGCGCAAAATGCTGCAAAATATGAAGTTGATGAAAAAACTAATTTTACTGTTGATCGTCTTCGTTGTGATTCCAACGCTCGTCTTGGATTTGGTTGTCGCTAAGAAGCTGGAATCCATTACAGAGGAGCAAGTAGGGACTGCCCTTCTTCAATTAGTACGAGGAAGCCATTTGACATTGGATCGGGAAAGCAGCGATTTTGAAGAAAAAACAGAAAAAATTATGATATCCCAAGAAATTCAACAATTAGTCAGTGTTCCCTCATCTTCGGAATATGAGCGTTTTGAAATCTTCAAAGCGTTAGATAAATATTTGAACAACTACTCTATGAATGCTGTGCGATACTCGTTGTTTTTCTCAGACAAGGATAAATTGTATTCGTTCGTCCCCAATTCAGACTTGTTGAATAACGGGGTGTTTTACTCGACGGATATGACGGATCTTTCGTGGTATAAAGCGGTCAGTCAAGCGAAAGGAAAGGGAATTATTCGCGTAATTGATAAATTCGGGTACAATCCGAACAACACGCAAACCGTTGCCTACTTGAGGCAATTAAACAGTATTTATAACGGTGAAACCGTGATTGGCTACTTAGTGGTATCGGGTATCGAGACGCCGCTACAAATGGATTTTGTTCCGTTTGATAAATATAAAGATGCGCAAATCCTATTGCTAGACCCGGATAATACCGTATTGGCGACGAACACGGAAGCTTTTGGCATCGGCTCGAAGATTGGTATACCCGAGGGGAAAGAGGAAGGGGTTTATAAGCAATTAGAAAATGGTGTGGAGATGATGTCGGTCATTCACACGAGCGAGATTACGGCTACCAAGCTGCTCATGCGAGTGCCCGTGGAGTCGATTATTATTGATCATATCTCGGTCCAGCGACTTGTGGATTGGATTATGTTGATTTATTTCTTGATACTGATTTTGGCGAGTATGTACTTTATTCAATCGATTTTGAAGCCGATCTCTCGACTTGCGCGCATCACGAATTCGTATCACCCCGGCAAACCTCTGGCCATTGCCATGCATGCGGAGAGTAAAAATGAGATCGTGCTGCTTAGCAATCATTTCATTCGCATGACGAATCGTTTGAATCAGACGATTTATGACCAATATGAACTAGAACTGAAGCATAAAGAAGTTGAATTGTCGATATTGCATACACAAATTAATCCACATCTCCTATATAACACGTTGGAGTCGGTTTATTGGCATACGTTAATGGAAGGAGCGGCCGAATCAGCCGAAATGATTAAGGATTTGTCTCTCATCATGCGAATAGGGTTGAGTAAAGGCAAGCTGCTCATCCCTGTGATGGAAGAAATCAATCACGCGGAAGCTTATATACGGCTCCAACTATTCCGTTATGAGTATGCGTTCAAAGCGCATTGGGAAATTGATGAAGAAGCCAAACGCTTCCTTATGCCGAAGGTAATTTTGCAGCCGATTATTGAAAATGCCATCCTTCATGGTATCAAGAATATGAGCCAAGACGGGGAACTTTGGATCAAGGTGAAGCATACGAATGGTAAAATTATGATCAATGTTGAGGATAATGGCTATCGTTCAGCGGATATTGCCATGCTGAATGCGATTTTGCAAGGGAAAGAAAGCAATAAAGGATTCGGTATTATTAATGTTCAAAAGCGGATCCAGCTGCATTTCGGTGAAGGCTTTGGCCTGCAGTATGCGTCGCGGGAGGATCAGGGTGTGCGGGCTTGGATTGAGATTCCGGCTGTGAGTGATGAGACGGATTGGAAGTAGGTAGCCCCCTTAACGGGGGCGCTGCCATTTCTTGCGATAGACCAACGGCGTGTCGCCAGTGCGATCTTTGAACAGATTAATGAAGTGGCTGACGTTGTCGATGCCCACTGCGGCTGCAATTGCGGAGACAGGGATGTCGGAATATTTCAATAGCTCCTTCGCATGCGTCATACGGATGCCGATCAGGTATTCATGCGGCGAGAAGCCGGTATACTGCTTAAACCGTTTGGCCATATGATACTTGCTGACAGCGTATTCCTGTGCTAGCTCGTCTAGGGAAATAGACTCTATGAATCTGAACTGGAGTGTTTGGCATATCGCATCGATGTAATCAGGCTTGTCTGATTTGGACAGGCTTATTTGTTGCGCGGAAAGGACAATCTCAGTTAGCAGCTCAACGAGCAGCTTGGAAGTAAGAAGTTCCGTTGCAGCGCTTCTTTGTTGTTGGATTTGTAGTGACTGACGTATCAAGGATGATATCGGTGAATCGTTGGATAATTGCAGAACGGGCTCATGTGCGGCAGCATACTGCTCATAATAGGCAGCTGTAGAGCTGCCGTGCAGATGGACCCAAAGCAGCTCGAGTGGCTCCTGTGGATTGGCGGCGTAGTGATGATAGTGATCACAATGGATGAAAAATAACTGATTAGTGCCTAAAGGATAGCTTTTATTTTGAAAAGTTAATTCACCAGTGCCTTTTAGAATGTAGGCGATTAGATAGGAATCCAGCCCTTCTCGTTCTGTGAAATAGCCAGGCAGTGTATGGAAATGTCCGATTTCTTGAATGTAAAAAAGGTTCGTCTTCGCAAATGAGGAGGGGCTGGCAATGAATCGAATCGAGTCGTCCGACCATGCGGTTGTGTAATTTTCTTTCATCAAGGCGTACCTTTCTTGAATAGCAAGATTCTATTATTTTATAACAAGATCCTTGGATGTTATCTATATTGTAAGCCATTACAATAGTTATATAAAGTTATTATTTATAAGTGAATGGAGATGCATATATGTCAATTTATCCTTTGATAAAAGCAAGCCCCAAGCCGCGAATTGGCTTGTACTCCGTTGGACTTCGTGCGTATTGGGAGCAGTTCCCGGGCTTAAAAGAGCGATTAGAAGAGTACGGGCGATTCATAGAGAACCGAATGTCCGACTGGGCAGATGTGTATTACTATGGTCTTGTCGATACGGAAGGGGAAGGACGGAAGGCAGGGGAATGGCTGAATGAGCGTCAGGTAGATCTTGTATTTTGCCATGCAGCAACCTATTCTACGAGCTCAACCGTGTTGCCGGTCCACCAAATTTGTCAAGCGCCTGTCGTTTTTCTCAACTTGCAGCCAACAGCGAGACTGAATTATGAACAATCGACAACTGGTGAATGGTTAGCACATTGTGGCGCATGCCCTGTACCTGAGTTTGCCAATGTGTTCAACCGAGCGGGCATCCCATTCCGGGTTGTGAATGGCTTGCTGGGACTGGTTTATACGCCAGCGATCTCGCTAACCGATGAAGTGACGCATGAACGTAGTGAAGCGCTTCGTGCGTGGAAGGAAATTGAAGGGTGGGTTCGGGCGGCTGGTGTACCGCGAGCATTACAGCATAGCCGCTTTGGTTTTTTAGGTAACACCTATAGCGGGATGCTTGATATGTATAGTGATTTTACGATGCTTTCCGCACAAACAGGTCTTCATGTGGAAGTGCTTGAAATGTGTGATCTTGACCGTATGCTGCGTGAAGTGACCGCTCAGGATGTGAAGCAGAAGCTGGATGAACTGCATGAGATGTTCCAGATTAGCGGCGACTCACCTTCGGATCCGATTGCAAAAAAACCAACCGAAGAGCAGTTGGAATGGTCGTGTCGCGTGGCTGCGGCGCAAGAGAAACTGGTGCGCGCCTATGATTTAGACGCCTTGTCGTACTATTACCACGGCGCGCCTGGTGGTGAATACGAGAAGCTGCAAGGCGGCTTTATTGTGGGGCACTCGCTGCTAACAGCGCGTGGCATCCCTTGCTCCGGCGAAGGAGACCTGAAGACGGCTGTCGCGATGAAAATCAGCGATATTCTAGGCATCGGCGGCTCCTTCTCGGAAATCGTCGTCGTGGATTATATCGACGATACGATTTTGCTTGGCCATGACGGGCCGTTCCACATCGCGATTTCCGAAGGAAAGCCGATACTGCGCGGCATGGGGCTATATCACGGCAAGCAGGGCACGGGCGTGTCCGTCGAAGCGAAAGTGAAGACGGGCGCGATCACGACGCTGAACGTGACGCAGACCGGCGATGGCAAGCTGAAGCTGATATCCAGCGAAGGCGAATCCACGAACGGGCCGATTATGAAAATCGGCAACACGCAGACCCCGGTGAAGTTCCGTGAGCACCCAGATTCGTACATGTCACGTTGGTTTGCGGAAGCGCCGACGCATCACTGTGCTTTGTCAATTGGGCACAATGCGTCCCAATTTCAAAAGGTCGCAGAGCTGATGAAGCTGAAGCATGTGATTCTGTAGCTGCTACGGTTGGTAGTTAGTCGGTGAAACCGACCAACTCTTAGACAACAGTGGCCGAGAAAGTGAAGTTAGTCGAGAAAACCGACTAACTCCCACCCAACAGAGCAAAGAGAGTGAAGTTAGTCGAGAAAACCGACTAACTCCCACCCAACAGTAGCCAAGAGAGTGGAGTTAGTCGATAAAACCGACTAACTCCCACCCAACAGAGCAAAGAAAGTGAAGTTAGTCGAGAAAACCGACTAACTCCCACCCAACAGAGGCCGAGAGAGTGAAGTTAGTCAGCGAAACCGACTAACTCCCACACCAAACAAAAAACGCAACCGTCCCAATAGGACAGTTGCGTTTTTTGCATCCGCGTTCTTATCGCCATAGCGGTAACATCTAGCATGCCTTGTCAAACTAGAGGAGTGCTAGCGTTATTGTTGCCGTAATAAGTCCAATTTGTTCGTATATCCACATGCGTGGAAACGCGTCAAAAGTTAATTTTGCGGAAAAGAGGTCAGATCTTCGGATGAATCAGTCGTTTCCTGCAAATCGATATAATGATCGATCGAATCAAGAATTTGACTAAGCGGCGACTGAGCAAAAATAATGCGATCCGCGTGAATGGCGTTATATGTGCTGTCATCTTTGTTAATTTTGAATCCTCTATAATTCTCGTAAATGGTTTTCATAGCAATCTCTCCCTCACTAGGATGTATATAATAAAATAACATCAAATGGATAAGTTTGGTAGAGGTGTAAAATAAGAGATTCTGTCATTTTGTGACTATTAATAATAAATTTTTATGTCGTACTCTTGTGATTGATGCGATAAAGGGTTGGTGCAAGGCCGAGCTGTTTTTTGAATGCTTTCGAAAAGCTAAATAAATCAGGATAACCTACCGAATTAGCAATTTCCGTCAGTGTATATCCGGTTTGCGTCAAGAGATGCTTGGCTTCCTTCATTTTCAAATCCTGAATGTACTGCATGGGAGGAACGCCAAAAGCTTTGCTGAACTGCTTCGTAAAATGAGTTCGTTCCACACCGACATAGGTCGAGACGCTCTCCACGGTAATGCCTTCCGCATAATGAATTTGAATGTAATCTAGACCTTGCTGAAGCCATGAGAGCATTCGCTGATCATAAACTGAAGCGGGCTTAAACGTTGCGCAAACCGCATCGAATATGCGAAATAAGTGCATTAAACGTAGCAAATCACTGACGTGACGATCGCCTTCACGAACAAGATTCATAAAATCCCACATTAGCTTTTTCGTTTCTTCCGTAAGTACATTGTTTCGATAAGGTGTTTGTGGGCCAAGCCCTATGCGCTCTAGGAGTTGAAGTGCTTGTTTACCGTCAAATGCAACGAATATCTTTTGAAGCAGATGATCTTCTTCCGTGAAATATTCATGAGTTACGCCTGGTAAAAGACAAAACACATCATTTTTGCCTAAACGATAGGTGACATTATTTTGCGTGAACGTCCCCGTGCCCTCAAGCACAAATATCAAATAATAATAGGGAGTTGTTCGTGGGCCGATATGATAATTCGTCTTAGCCATATTTGCACCAAGTCGAATAGGCCACACATTTCCTGATTTCTCGAAGTCGGAAGGAGTGAAATAATGAATTTCCAAGAATTCGTGATGGTCTTCACGCATATCTTTCATCAAACGGAACAACTCATTTTCACATCCTTTTTTCTTCATCATAATGCGGAATAGG
This sequence comes from Paenibacillus sp. J31R109, assembly GCF_059692055.1. Taxonomy (NCBI): domain Bacteria; kingdom Bacillati; phylum Bacillota; class Bacilli; order Caryophanales; family Paenibacillaceae; genus Paenibacillus; species Paenibacillus sp. J31R109. Next base: position 240,105 of record NZ_JCAUAR010000001.1, read on the forward strand.
GATAATAACAATTATTTATTCCTTGTATCACCCACAAAATGACAAATGAAAAATAACACGAAATGACATTGACCCTAGGCAGTAACCGCTGATATGATACTAATACATTCTATTCCTACCTATTTTGTTGGATATAGATCCTATCTACCGGATAACTGGAGAAAGCAATGAGCGCTCATTGCACATAAATAAGCGTACATGTAAACAAGCCAAGCAATGGCACAAACACATCAAGTCGACAGGAGAGCCTGAGATGACACAACATAATGAAATAGAATTTGGTTGGTTTCTACCAACCTCTGGAGATGGCAAGTATGTAGGGGTTGCGCCAGAGAGAGAGGCGACTTTACCGTATCTGGTGCAAGTGGCACAAACAGCGGAGCGTGCAGGGTTTGAATTTGTTCTCATACCTACCGGAGGTGCCTGCTTGGATGCCTGGGTCGTAGGATCTGCCATCATGAGTCATACGACAACCTTACGTCCGCTAGTTGCGGTTCGACCAGGCCTCGTAGCTCCCGTATTAGCAGCCCGAATGGGGGCAGCATTGGATGTGTTATCCGGAGGCCGCGCGATGATCAACGTCGTAACCGGCAGCTCCGTGCAGGATTTAGAAGAGCTAGGGGATCCGCTGGCACATGCGCATGATGCGCGATATGAGCGAGCAAGAGAGTATGTCGAGGTTATGCAGCAGGCATGGACAGAGACCGATGTGTTATCGGCGTCCGAATTTACTGACAAGGCGCAAGTTGCTGAGTCAGCTAAAGAGCAGAAGCTCTATCAAGGAAAGTACTATCAATTCAATCGACCGGTAAGCTCGCCACTGACAGTTCAGAAACCACATCCACCCTTTTATCTTGGCGGAAGTTCCCCTGTTGCGAAACGTTTGGCTGTCGAATGTGCGGACACGTATCTCATGTGGGGCGAACCTCATGATTGGATTCGTGAGCAAATGGTCGAAATCGAAACAATCCGCGGCGAGTACCGCGAAGAAACAGGGATTGACCGGCCGCTGCGTTACGGTTTACGGGCTCAAGTGCTAATTCGAGATACCGAAGAAGAAGCTTGGGCAGCGGCATGGGAGAGCATTTCAAAAGTTTCCCCAGAAGCGATTGAGCAGGCGCAGCGGGCGTTTGCCAAAACGGATGCTACCAATCAGCAGCGTCAGAATGATCTTCGCGAGCAGTCCAAGAATAAACAATTTGTTGTAGGTCCGAATTTGTGGACAGGATTATCCCTTGTTCGCTCAGGTGGAGCTATTCTAATTGTCGGTACAGCTGATCAAGTTTCAGATCGTTTGATCGAATATGCCGAGTTAGGCATTTCATCTTTCATTTTGTCGGGTTACCCCCATCTGGAAGAAGCAGAGAACTTCGGCCAAGCGGCACTACCTCTTTTCAGAGCGAAATGGCAGCAAAAGCTTGACTTACAAGAAGTGCAAACTACCACTAATTTCTAAATTTTCAGGAGGTCTTTATTGATGCGTAAATCTAAATTAAGATACAGTTTCCTCGTTGCTTCACTTTCTATTCTGTCATTTTTAACTGCTTGCGGATCATCCTCAAGCACGGGGGCGAGCCCTGCCGCTTCAGCGGCCTCAACAGCTGCAGCAACGGCTTCCTCAAAGCCTGTTACGATCTCGTTTCTACACTGGCGCGGGGAGGACGTGAACTCGCTTAACGGCATCATTACGAAATTCCAAGCAGAGAATCCGAACATCAAAGTAGAGATGCAAACCATGCCATCCGAGCAATATCAATCGACTGCCCAAGCGAAGTTAGGCGATGGCTCTGTAGGTGATGTATTCACTTCATTCCCTGGTGCTCAGTTTGAGGCATTGGCTAAAGCGGGCATATTCTCAGATCTATCCGGTGAAAAGTTTCTGAGCAATTTCAATGACACACTCATTCAAGTTGGCAAAAAAGACGGCAAACAGGTAGCTGTTCCTTACCAGCTTGTGTACAACGATCCGATTTATAACGTGAAACTGTTTCAAAAGTATAATCTAACGCCACCCAAAGATTGGGCGGGCTTCTTGGCTCTCTGCGAAACGTTGAAAAAGAATGGTGTCATCCCAATTGCTTTTGCTGGAGCGGATATTGGTCCAGGTCAATTCATGAACACGATGGTGATGAATAATCAACCGAGTGCTGATATTTTCACGAAAGTGGAAGCGGGCCAAGCGAAATTAACCGATGAATTCTGGGTGAAAACCTTGTCACAATTCAAAGAGTTGAATGACAAAGGCTACTTGCAACAAGATGCGCTTGGTACAAAGGATGCAGCTGCCGGTGCGTTGTTCATTCAAGAAAAAGCTGCGATTCTTGCCAGCGGATCCTATCAACTAGCACAAAATAAAAAGCAGAATCCAAACCTTGAGCAAAAGCTATTAGCTCCGATTACCGTCGCAGCTGATCAAGCGAAATTCGAAGGCGTACACACGAGTACATTTATGTTAGCGGTGAACAGCAAGTCTAAGCATCCTGCAGAGGCGAAGAAATTTATTGAATTTTTGAGCAAAAAAGAGATTGCAGCAACCTACGCTAACGAAACAGGGCAGAACGTCACTGTGAAAGATGTTCAGTACACGACGCCTGAATTACAGGTCGCAACAGAATGGTCAACTAAGAAAACATTGTTCCAACCGCGTTTCAGCATTACCAATGCGGATAATCAAAAAGCGGTCACAAACTCCATTCAAGCCGTGCTGAGCGGTAAATCGCCGCAAGATGCAGCGAAAGAAGCGCAAGCGATTATCGATCAGCATCTCGTGAAATAAGATGAGTCATAATCGATCCGTCTTATGGTTGTTCCTTCTGCCGGGTACGCTGCTTTATCTAGCCCTGTTCATGGCACCGACACTATACGGATTGTTTTATTCCTTCACTGACTGGGACGGCATCTCGCCGTCCTATCAGCTTGTTGGTCTGAACAATTACGCCAAAACTTTGCATAATATCGTGTTCCAAAAAGCGTTATGGAATAACACGAAATTCATGCTTGCGGTTGTGATTGCACAGACTGTGCTTTCACTTGGGCTTGCACTGCTATTAGTGAAAAATACGAAAATTCACGTGTTCCTGCGCGCGCTTTACTTTTTCCCGACGATCCTGTCCTCTGTAGCGGTAGGGTTGATCTGGTCGTTTATGTATGATCCATCACTTGGACTTATCAATTCCTTATTGAAGGAAGTGGGTCTGGGCGCTTACGGTCAGAATTGGATAGGCGGGGTGAAAATTGCGCTATTTTCCATCGCTGGGGTGCAAGTTTGGGCCCATGCTGGGCAAATGATGATTGTGTTTGTAGCGGGACTCCATGCCATCCCAGAAGAATTGTACGAAGCTGCGAAAATAGATGGCGGCAACAAATTCCAGGTGTTTCGCAAGGTGACATGGCCGCTTCTAGCGCCTTCAGCAACCATAGTTATTGCCTATACAACGATTCAATCGTTCAAAGCATTTGATCTCATCTTTACAATGACAGACGGTGGACCTAATTATGCAACGGAAATTTTGACCACTTATATTTATCACACCGCTTTTGCAAACTATTCGTTCGGAATGGCTTCTGCGGGTTCTGTTTTATTTCTTATCTTGTTATCTGTGTTAACGATTCTGCAGTTTAAGGCGCTGCGAGCGGATCGTGTTTCCTACTAAATCCAATGAGGTACTAGCAATTATGGGGATGAAATGGTTCGGTCGCGTAATCTTACTGCTATATGCAGTGTTGATCACAGCACCTTTATATTTTGTAGTCGTCTCTTCTTTCAAAACGACACAGCGCTTCTTCGCCTCGCCACTCGGCTGGCCGAAGCCCTTCACGTTCGGAAACTTTAGCGGCATTTTCAAAGGGCAAACGATGTGGAAATATTTCCTGAATAGTGTAGAAGTGACCCTTAGTACGGTTGTTCTCGAACTCGCACTTGGAAGTTTGATTGCGTACGCTCTTCTTCGCTTTGGGGGGAACCTTGCTAAAATTATCTTTGGCTTGTTTATTGCGGGGCTCATCGTTCCTTCTCAAGTCAATATGCTGCCGATATACTCCCTGACGCATAAGCTGGGCTGGTCCGATCACTTACACGGATTAGTACTTGTATCTGTTGCCTTGCTCATGCCATTGACCGTTTTCATGCTGAAGGGCTTTATGCGGGTGTTGAACAAAGAAATTTTGGAAGCAGGGAGTATAGATGGGGCTAGTGAGTGGAAACTATATTCACGTATCGCTTTGCCCTTATCTGCACCTTCCTTAGCGGCAACGGCAACGTTTCTCTTCGTGATGGTATGGAATGATTTGTTGATCCCGATGCTGCTTATCAATAGCAAGTCCAAATTAACGCTCCCTCTAGCTATGCTTCAGTTCCGAGGAGAATATGTGACCGACTATCCTATGCTGCTTACAGGAGTTGTCATTACGGCCGTACCGATGGTTATGATGTTCTTATTCTTACAGCGTTATTTCGTAGCAGGTGTTATGGCGGGATCTTTGAAGGGTTAAAAGGCAGTCGTTGATGACAGTCGTGAAAGGTCACGGCTGTTTTTGGCATTCTGTTCTTTTTTGTGTTACAGTTAGGAGGAGGTGATTACTTGTGTTGAAATTAAGTATTTTGGATCAATCACAAATTGGTGAAGGTCGCAATGCAGCACAAACGTTAGCTGAAACGACCGAACTTGCTCAGGAAGCAGATCGTATAGGTTACAGCCGTTTCTGGGTATCTGAACATCACGCATCACAAGCGCTAGCGCATTCAAGTCCTGAGGTGTTGATCGCGCATTTGGCTGCCAAAACAGAGCGAATTCGACTAGGCTCCGGCGGCATTATGATGCCACATTATAGCGCATATAAAGTTGCTGAAAATTTCCGATTGCTAGAAGCGCTTCATCCTGGACGTATCGATGTTGGGTTAGGCCGTGCACCAGGGGGCATGCCCATATCCACGCGAGCATTGCAAGAGGGTAAATATACAGGAGTTGACCAATACCCACAGCAAATCGCTGATTTGACGGGTTATTTATATGATTCACTACCAGCGGGGCATAGGTTCGCCGCGCTGCATGCGTCCCCGATCATTCCAACGGCGCCGGAAATTTGGCTGCTTGGCTCCTCCTATGACAGCGCAAGAATTGCGGCTGATCAGGGGGCTGCTTTTGGCTTCGCGCAATTTTTTGGGAATGCGGATTGTGAGCAAGCGCTGCGTATTTATCGCGAGCATTTCACGCCATCGATCTTGAATGAAAAGCCTCACTCCTTAGCAGCGGTGCTAGTCATCTGCGCGGATACAGAGGAAGAAGCGAATCAACTGGCGCTGAGCACGGACTTATTCTTCTTGTCCTTAGGACGCGGAATGTTGCTGCCATCGTTCCCGTCAGTGAATACGGCGCTCAATTACCCGTATACGGAGAATGACTATGCTATGATTCGCAATGGTCGCCACAGACGAATTGTAGGTACACCGAGCCAAGTGAAAGATCAGATTTTGAAGTTGAACGAAGCTTACCAAGCGGATGAAATCATGGTCGTGTCGCCGATTCATAACATCGAAGCGCGATTACATTCGTATCGTTTGCTGGCGAAGGCTTTTGAACTGTAGCGGTAACCACGAGTCGTACTGACAACCATTTACTCACTCGCTACATGATTAACTGTAAAAAGTACAGCTAATTTCGCTCGATTGACTTGAAAATGCGGAATAACTGGATTTCATGTAACTAATTTTAACGATTTAGTTGGATTGTAGCTAGAATGTGGGAATTACCTGTATAATTTCCATCTATTTGCTGAAACTCGAGGATTTGCGCGAAATTAACAGCGTATTTTCCAGTTATTTTGCTAGGAGTCATGGAAGGTAGGATGTATTGGAATTATTTCTTGAAGAATGGAGAAAGGTAGCTTATTTACGCTATTCTGAAACCGGCATTTGCGTTTTTTGGCAACTGCCATTACACTTAAACAAAAAACGGTGGAGTGGTGGCATGAGCAAGAATCGCGTATGGAACAAGGGAAAACGGAATGGTGGAGGCGGTCCAGCGCCTGGCACAGGGTATAAAGAGAAGCTTGCAGCAGAGCAACCTTTTCAAGCGGAAGTCATTGATCTTTCCAATCCTATTAATCAAGTGAAGCGCATGAGCCGCGAGAACTGGGTAGAACGTCCAACTCGACCAGCTCGCGCGCAACAGCCGAATAAGTAACAATGAGCACCAAGCCTAAACATCTCTCTTCATGGGATTGTCTAGGCTTTTTTTTACGCCAAAATTCTCGTTAGCTAGTCACTCATGCGACTTTTTTCGCCTTATACGCCATATACATGAAAAAAAGTGCCGAGGTTTAGGGTTATGTACGAAGCGGATAAGATTAGACAAGGGAGGCCATGCATCATGAGATCCGTTTTAAAGTTAGAAATCGAGGAAGCGAAGGTGATGATTGCTGCTGGTATTGGAGCCGCGGAGGAAGCTCAGTCAGCAGAAACGATCTGTATCGTCGACGACGGCGGTTATTTGTTAGCCTTAGAGCGAATGAATGGGGCGCGCAACACGAGTCCTGAGCTGGCAATGGCAAAAGCATTTACGGCAAGCGGGCATCGGCGTTCGACGCATCTGTTTAATCAGCCTGGCGGGCCAGCAACGATCCATGGGGAAGCATTTGGGATCCACGCCATGATGCCGGGGAAGTTTGCCATTTTTGTAGGTGGATTCCCCATCGTAGTTAACGGGCAAGTCATTGGCGGGGTGGGCGTAAGCGGAGGGGCCGGTGAGGAGGATATTGCCGTTGGCGTAGCGACCTTGAAGGCGCTTCAGCAATACTTAGGTAATCAATACGAGGTGCTAACCAATCCAGATATTAAGAAATGAGAAAAACATAAGAAAACCCCGACACCTCTCCATAGAGAAATCGGGGTTCTTTATCAAAGCAAGCTTCTAACGTACGAGAACGCTTCTTCAATGGTATGATCTTGGAGTCGCTCTAACGAAATATCGACACCAGGCTTATGTGAGTGAAGCTTTGCTAAGAAGGACGCTGTCTCGAAAATGCCTTTACCAGACTCAATTTCATTCTTTTGACCATTGTTCACGACATAATCTTTCAAATGAGTCAGCACAATTCGGTTGCCAAACGTAGCGAAGGCATGATCCAAGAAAGCTTCTTGATCCCGTGGCTCAACCACCGTTGGTGGAATGAGATTAACTGGATCGAATACGACACCTAACGTGCTGGAAGGCACTTCTTCCAGGATGCGGGCCATTTTCTCAGTGCTAGACAATGTATGAGTGAAAACCGGCTCTAATCCGATATGAACGCCCCATCGCTCAGCTTCTTCAGCTAACTCCTCGACGGTCTGTCTAAGAATACCCCATCCTTTGACCTCATAGCCGTTAGCATCTTCCGCAAGATACGTAGTTAGATCACCAGTTTCCGTTGCCACAATGGACGTTCCGAAATCTCGGGCGTACCGCAAATGCTCCTTGAATCGATCAATTTCATAACGACGCTGCTGCGGATCAGGATGAATCGGATTAATGTAGCATCCGAGCACGCCAATTCGCACGCCTGCGCGATGAAATTGCTCGCCAATATGATTGGCAAGTGCCGGGCTTAATTTGCCGAGGCTTAAATCATAGTCGCTAATCGCTTTGCTGAGAGCTAATTGAACAAAGTCGATGCCTCGTCCGCTTAACTTCGCGGTCAATTCCTTCAATGGCAGATGCCCGACGGTATGAGCGAGTGTCCCGATGCCCATCTATCTAGCCATCCATCCGCCGTCCACGCACAGAACGTGTCCGTTCATATAATCAGAAGCGCTTGAGGATAAGAAGACAACCGGTCCTTTCAAATCTTCAGGTGAACCCCAACGTCCTGCTGGGATACGCTCAGTAATGGAAGCTGTACGTTTCTCATCTTTGAGAATTGGTGCTGTGTTATTCGTCGTCATATAGCCAGGGGCGATGGCATTGATTTGGATGCCTTTTCCAGCCCACTCGTTCGCTAATGCTTTCGTCACACCAGCAATCGCATGCTTACTTGCCGTGTATCCTGGCACGTTGATGCCACCTTGATACGTCAACATGGAAGCAATATTTACGATTTTACCGCTGCCGCGCTCGATCATATGACGACCAATTAGCTGGCAAAGGAAGAAAGCCGAGTTCAAGTTCAGGTCAATTACATCGTGCCAATCTTGACGCGCGTGATCAACCGCTGGTGTACGGCGGATAATACCCGCATTATTAACGAGAATATCGACACCGCCATAAATACCAATCGCTCTAGTAACGACATCTTCAAGAATATCTTCATTGCTTAAATCAGCCGCGATAAGCTCTGCTTTACCACCTAATGCGCGAATCGTTTCAACAGTTTGAACGCTTTCAGAAGAAGATACCGCGATTACGTTCGCGCCAGCCTCAGCAAGTCCGATCGCCATAGCTTGGCCTAGGCCGCCTGAAGCACCTGTAACGAATGCTGTTTTGCCTGATAGATTAAAAAGTGTCATGACGTACTCCTTTTCCATAATAGAAAGTATAGGTTTCTTCTGTGTAACTTGCTCCTAAAGCGTTTCGATCTGTATGCCTGTTTCGCGGAACTGCGACGCCGTTTCCTCCGATAAGCCGCTATCAGTCAAGATCATAGCCACTTCAGATAGAGAAGCGAAGGTTCGCAAAGCACATTGTCCGAATTTGAAGTGATCAATCACCCCATAAACAGTCGCACTGGAGCTGATGAGAGCACGCTTATATTCAACAAGATCATTCGTGTAAATGGTAAAGCCGTGCTGTAAATGCACACCCGTCGCAGAAATGAACGATTTTTGAATGTTAAGACCACGCACATACTCTACAGCTTCTGGGCCAGCAAGCATATTGCGCAGACGATAGCCGCCTGGAACGACTAGCCGAATTTCATCCTTATGGACAAGTTCGGAGATAATATATAAATCGTTAGTTACAACCGTAAGCGGCTGATTATCCAGCCGCCTAGCGATTTCAAGCGTTGTAGATCCGCCATCCAGTGCGATGATATCGCGTGGCTGGATGTATCGGAGAGCGAGGGACGCAATCTCCGATTTTTTATCTGCATGCTTGATATTCGGTTCTTTCGCAGAGAGAATGCCTAACTGATCGCTTTGAGCTAGCATGGCACCGCCATGAATGCGGATTAGCAGCCCTTTTTCCTCCAGCTTGGCCAAATCTTCACGAATGGTCTTTCCAGTTACTTCTAGACGTTCACTCAACTCATTCACAGTGACTTCTTTCTGAGCGAGTAAAACTTCCATAATCGTTTCATATCTACGTAAAGGATTCATCGGGATTCATCCGTTCTTATCATGGGATTACCGATTATTTTAGATCTTGCATTGCAACAGCGTCCATATCGTTAAACATTTGATTCTCGCCAGCCATACCCCAAATGAATGTGTAGTTGTTCGTACCCACACCACTGTGAATGGACCAGCTCGGTGAGATGACAGCTTGCTCATTGCGCATAACAACGTGACGTGTTTGTTGCGGCTCACCCATCATGTGGAAGACAACAGCATCTTCTGGCATGTCAAAATAGAAATAAACCTCGGAACGACGGTTGTGCGTATGCGTTGGCATCGTATTCCACATGTTGCCTGGTTTCAATAATGTCATACCCATAACAAGTTGACAGCTTTGAATGCCATCCAAGTGGATGTATTTATAAATCGTACGCTCATTGGAAGTATTGATGCTGCCTAGGTGAGCAGGCGTTGCTTCGCTAATCGCTACTTTCACAGTTGGGTATGTTGTATGAGCTGGTGTTGAGTTAAAGTAGAACTTCGCTGGGTTCGAAGCATCATCACTTGAGAAGGAAATTTCTTTGGAACCAAGACCGATGTAGATGCAATCTTTGGAATCCATTGTGTACGCTGTGCCATCAACAGTGATTGTGCCTCTAGCTCCTACGTTGATGATACCGATTTCGCGGCGCTCTAAGAAGTAGTCAGCAGCCATTTCTTTCGTGTCAGCTTCTAGTTTAAGTGTTTCAGTCGTTGGCAAAACGCCGCCAATAATAAAACGATCAACGTGTGAGTAAACTAATGTCACTTGGTTTTCTGTAAATAAGGATTGAATTTGAAATTCTGCTTGTAAGCGTTCTGTGTCGAATTGTTTAACTTCGTTCGGGTGTGAAGCGTAGCGGATATCCATGGGTTCATTCTCCTTAGAATTGGTTTATTTGTGTTGATATACGTTCATATAGGTTTAATTTACTTCATATCTACGATTTAGGCAAGGAGATCTTCTGCGCATTTTCGGAAATTTGGAAAGATGTGAATAAAGTAAGCGAGATGTGTACAAAACAAGCAAACGAGCGATGTTAATCATGAGAATAGGAAATAAGGAGGTGCATGTGAATGGACAAAAGTCATTATTTTGATCGTGTATGTAATGATACAATTCCAACCCTGCCAGAGGAAGAAGACACAACTCCGACAGACATGTTAAGTGACGCAGTTGAAGAAATTATGGATAATTTAAGTCACCCATTTTCAAACGATGATTACACCGATCGTGACTAAGTAATAAATGATTAACTACTATAGGAATAGCAGTAGTGGAATCCCTTCAGCATGAAGGGATTTTCTTTTTGTAGAGAGGGGAGTAGAATGTCCTTAAGAAAGGTTGGAAAGGAGCTCTCCATGATGCAAACGGCACGTCTATTTCCAGTTTTATTGACGGATTTTCCCTGCCATCCGCAGGTGCTGGCCTACTATTTTAAACAATGGCAAGGCTTTCATATGCCCTTTCATCGACATGATGCAACCGAGATTATGTATACGATACATGGCTTTTGTGATGTCGAGATTCAGCTCTCAGCTGCACGGACTGACAGGGTAAGATTGAAAAAGGGAGAATTCATTTTACTGGACGCCAATGTCGCTCACCGACTAATTGTAGAGGACGAAGAGCCGTGTCGCATGCTGAATGTGGAGTTTCGTTTTACCCGTCATCAAGGAGTGACGCCTTCACTTCAAGAGCTTGCCGCCGAAGAAAAGCAACTATCCTCCTTATTGGAGGTTCAGACGGCTTACTTAGTGCTTCGTGATCCGGATGAAGTCTACCATGTGATGAAAAGCTTGGTACTAGAGTTAGATAAGCCGGCTGGCAAAAGTGAGACCATGATTCAATTATTAATTGCGCAGCTCTTGATACGCATTGCTCGGTTAAGCCGCGAAACGGTGAGTAGCTCTTTGGTTCAAAGCGAGTGGTATGTCAAGCAAAGCATGGATTATATGCACCAGAATTATGATCGCGAGATTCAAGTGAAAGATATTGCAGGTGCTGTGAATCTACACCCGGGCTATTTACAGCGAATATTCAAAGCAGTGACAGACCAAACGCTCATGGCCTATTTAACGGAAATTCGCATGGAAAAAGCACAAATGCTGCTGCTTGAAACCGACATCCCCATTGCGGATATCTCAGACTATATCGGAGTGGGCAGCAGGCAGTATTTTCATTTGTTATTTAAAGCACATACGAAGATGACACCGACCGAATATCGGAGATCGATGAACAAACATACAATCGCCTATCCGGAAGGAAGTTAGAATTTTTGACAATTGGGAAGCGAGGAAGTTAGGAATTTGATAACGTTTTCTCTCATCTGCTTGGTACAATGTGAAACATAGACGAAGTGATAGAGAGGGCGATTCATATGGCATTTAAGGTAGCATTCATAGGCGCAGGCAGTATTGGATTCACACGTGGACTTCTGAGGGATTTACTATCCGTACCTGAATTTCATGATATTCAAGTGGCTTTTACAGACATAAATCCACACAATTTGGAGATGGTGACAGAGCTCTGTCAACGTGACATCCATGAGAATGGTTTATCCATTCAGATTCAAGCGACGACGGATCGTAAGGAAGCATTAGAAGGTGCGAAATATGTACTATGCACGATTCGTGTGGGGGGGCTGGAGGCTTTTGCCACGGATGTCGATATTCCTTTGAAATATGGGGTGGATCAATGTGTAGGTGATACCCTGTGTGCAGGTGGAATCATGTACGGACAACGCGGTATCTCAGAAATGCTTCGCATTTGCCAAGATATTCGTGAGGTGGCAGCACCAGATGTCACACTATTGAATTATGCGAATCCGATGGCGATGCTGACTTGGGCTTGCAATAAGTATGGCGGTGTTCGCACGATCGGTCTCTGTCATGGTGTACAGCATGGTCATCATCAAATTGCCGAAGTTTACGGGTTGAAGAAGAAAGACGTGGATATTATTTGTGCAGGCATTAATCATCAAACTTGGTATATTCAAGCGACCCATGAGGGCAAGGATTTGACTGCAGGATTATTAGAAGCTTTTGAGAACCATCCCGAGTATGCCCGCACGGAGAAGGTGCGGATCGATATGCTGCGCCGGTTTGGCTACTATAGCACGGAGTCAAATGGACACTTGAGTGAATATGTTCCTTGGTATCGCAAGCGAGCTAGTGAAATTCAAGATTGGATTGACATGGGATCTTGGATCAATGGTGAAACGGGCGGCTACTTACGTGTCTGTACGGAGGGACGTCGTTGGTTTGAAACGGATTTCCCGAATTGGATGAAGGATCCGGCAATCGTGTATGCGCAAGAGAAGCGCAGTGAAGAGCATGGCTCCTATATTATCGAAGGCCTAGAGACAGGCCGCGTGTATCGGGGACATTTTAACATGGTCAATCAAGGGGTTATTTCTAATTTACCTGATGATGCGATTATCGAAGCTCCGGGTTATGTGGATCGCAACGGTATCTCGATGCCGCTTGTCGGTGAGCTGCCGTTGGGGCCAGCAGCGGTATGCAATGTCAGTATCTCAGTTCAGCGCTTGGCCGTAGAAGCAGCTGTTCGCGGTGATGATAAGTTGCTGCGTCAAGCCTTCATGATGGATCCGCTTGTTGGAGCTGTCTGCAATCCGAAGGAAATTTGGCAAATGGTTGATGAGATGTTGGTTGCCCAGGAGGCATGGTTACCACAGTATGGTGCCGCGATTGCGGAGGCCAAACAACGACTCGCCGCCGGTAACCTCATTCCAACTAAGGAGTATGAAGGGGCTGCTCGTCTGAAAGTGAAGACGGTTGCTGATATGCAGCAGGATAGGGTTTCAGCTAACAAGAATGCTGGAGAAGCCGATAAAGGGAAAGACCGTGCAGCAACAACGACTTAAGGTTCATTTATTTTCAAGTATGTTCATTTGGGTTTCTTTCAGGTATAATTAGTGAGTAAGTGAAGGGCCGCTTGCGGTCCTTCTTTTTTTATTCAGACTGAAAGCGTTTTATAACGAAAGGGGAAAGTCCGATGTCTAATATTGGCGTATGGGAAGCAGCAGAACCAGGTGTGACACGTTGTATTTTGAAAGCTGAAGTTGGGTTAATGATGATGGAGGTTCATTTTGAACCTGGAGCTATCGGGTATCAGCACAGTCATGTGCATGAGCAAATGTCCTATTGTTTGAAAGGTAAAATCGAATTTACAATCGATGGCGTTGTTACCGTTATTGAACAAGGCCAAACGGTTTATATACCTAGTGGAGCTAAACATGGGGTTACTGCATTGGAAGACTCTGCACTATTAGATGTATTTACACCGATTCGCGAAGATTTGGTGAAAAGATAACCAGTTGCTCCTGCAACTGGTTTTACTTTACCCATCCTGATAGGTAATAACTGGAAGATTTGAATGCGTTTACATATAGTAGATGGGGGCTTAGTATGCAAAAAAGGGGCCGAAGAGCGTGGATTTGGTTTCATCGCAGCTTATTTTTACGTGATCGTCCACTGACAGTCAAATTACTCGTATATTCGGCCATGTTGGTTGTGATTCCGCTCTGTGTAGTTGGATTCATCTCGTATCAGAAATCGTCAGAGGTGCTGCGGGAAGAAGCGAATTTGAGTAATGAGCAAATTATTGAACAGGTAAAGCTTCATATCGAGTATTACATCCGTGATTTCGAAATTGACTCCATTCGCATGCAGAACCATCCCGCGATGGGGCAGTTTCTACGAATGACGAGTGAACAAGAAGTAAAGGAATCGGGTATCCGTGAACCATTAATGCAGCTATTTCATGATACCGCGTACTCTCGCTCGGATATCTCTCGCATTATGCTCGTCATGGAAGATAAGGCCGTCCTGGATACAAGTTTCAACAAAAACGTAACGCCTGCTGTTGAGTTAATTCAAGAACCATGGTTTTCTAGCGTTCCATCTAATAGTGATATTCGACTCATCATTCGTCCGCCTTCGCCTCGCTATGAGCTCGAATACGTGCCTGTGCTCTCCATCGTGAAGAGGCTCGTGAGTCCGAATACTTTGGAACCTGTCGCAACTTTGATCATGGAAGTGAATTTCAAACGCATTCAAGAAATTGCTGATCGTGTGACGATTGGTCGTACAGGGTATCTATCGATTATTGATCCATCGGGTCATTACATGTATTCGCCAGAGAACGAGGAAATTGGTCACTTGGCGCAGCTTGAACAATTACCGATCATTCTCACACAAGAAAGTGGCTCCTATCAATCGTCGACAGGCGATAAACCTTTCTATACATGGAGCAAGTCGTCTTATCTGAATTGGCGGCTTGTGACGATGATTCCAGAGTCTGAAATAACGCATGGCACGCAGTATATCAGACAAACCATTTGGTGGACGGTTGTCTTTACGCTGCTCATCGCTTATATCATCGGCATTGGCTTTGCGACAAGTATTGTTCGACCAATCAGGTCACTTCAATATTTCATGAAAAGAGTGAAAGAAGGGGATTTCCAGTCCCGTGTAGATATTGAGTCCAAGGACGAAATCGGTCAGTTAACGAATGATTTTAATAAAATGGTCGAAAAGCTGCAAGTGCTCATGGATGAAATTTACTATTCGGAGATTCGGGAGAAGGATCTTCAACTTCGTCAGAAAGAGACAGAACTGAAAGTATTGCAATCCCAAGTGAACCCCCACTTTTTGATGAATGCGTTAGAAACGGTTAGAGGGATGGCCTTGGAGCGGGATATGACAGATATTTCCGTATTGGTTGCCTCACTGGCGCGACTTCTTCGCTATAATTTGAATCATGCCGGTGCTACAATTTCAGTCCAACAGGAAGTGCATATTTGCGATATGTACTTGCGGATTCAACAATATCGGTTTCAAGAGAGACTGACATATGCGTTTCAGATTCCTGGATGGGCGGAAACACAGATGATTGCTAAGTTCGCACTTCAGCCGCTGGTGGAGAATTGTGTTATTCATGGCTTAGAGACAAGCGCAAGTCCTGTGCATATTGAGATTTCTGCTAAACGTTATGATGAGAAGCATTTCATAATAGAAATAAAAGATACGGGAACCGGCATTCCTATCGATAGGCTGAGATCCCTGCAGCTCGATTTGCGCCAAAAAGATATGGTCACAGCAGTCTCACAGATTGGCATAGTGAATGTTCATCGTCGTATTTCATACTTATTTGAGGAAGATGCGGGCCTTGAACTGGAAAGTAGCGTTGGTGCTGGAACCACAGTTAGGATTAAGCTGCCATTGAAGCTGCTTGGAGAGAGAGGGGCATGAGATGTACAGAGTCATTCTAGTGGATGATGAGAAGTGGGTCCGTGTTGTGTTGCGCAAAGCTGTTGAACAGACCAAGTTGCCCGTTGCTATTATGCAGGAATGTGGGAACGGGTTAGAGGCACTCGACGCGCTTCAGCTCCACCAAGCAGATCTCGTGATTTCTGATATTAAGATGCCCGTTATGGACGGGATTGGTTTGGCAGAGCAATTAGCGCAGAAGTCTGTGAACTTAATATTAGTGAGCGGGTATGATGATTTTCATTTAGCTCAGAAAGCAATCCGGTATGGGGTAAAAGATTTTTTATTGAAGCCTGTGGAGACGGAAGCCATGGAGGAGTGCTTGCGCAGATGGATTCAAGTGCGGGAGACGAGGGAAGAAGCCAATCTGGCGGATGCCCCGATTTTAGAACCAGAAGAACTATCTGCCATAGCACGTGTTCAGCAATTCGTTGCTGCGAATGTGCACAAAGAGATTTCTTTGACGGATGCGGCAACGTTGGTTCATCTCAACCCAAGTTATTTGAGTCAACTTTTTAAACAGCAAACTGGAGGGAAATTCGTTGATTATGTCATTGAAATGAGGATGGAGGAGGCCAAACGGCTGTTAATCAAAACATCTTTGCGTGTTTCTGAAATTGCCGAAAGACTAGGGTATTCCGATATCTCATACTTCAGCACCACGTTCAAGAAGCTAACCGCAAGCTCGCCATTAGAATATCGCAAAAACAGCGGAATGTCTAAAGAAAAAGGACACATCTGAGGGTATTTCACCTCCATGTATCCTTTTTTAGTATAGGGTCTATTTTTTAGCTTTCTCAATCGCTTCCAGCGTTTCTTTATACTCACTGCGATATTTCTCAATTACCGGTTTAACGGCATCTTGCCAAGGTTTAAGATCGGAAACATCCGTAATGGTAACGCCGGCGGCTTTAACTTTGGCCTCCGAATCTTTCTCGAATTTATCCCATTCCGCTTTTTGCGTTTTGACGGATTCCTGTGCGGCTTTCTTAATTAAATCTTTGTCTCCATTGGAGAGTTTATCCCATGCTACTTTGGAAATCAGCAAAACCTCAGGTACGCGTTGATGCTGATCTAGAATGAGATTTTTCGCTTGCTGAAAGTGATTGGAAGAGAAATAACTTGGATAATTGTTCTCAGCGGCATCAATAACCCCAGTTTGCAGCGCGTTGAATACATCTCCATATGGCATAGGCGTTGCATTGGCGCCAAGGGCAGCCATGAGATCAATGTTTACTTTATTTTGAATAACACGGATTTTGAGTCCTTTGAGATCTGCCAATGTCTTAATTGGCTTCTTGGAGTAGAAGTGACGCGCCCCAGAGCTATAGTAAGCGAGTCCTTTCATCCGGGATGTCTCCAAGCTATCCAACAGCTTCGTTCCTTGCTCGCTCTCTAGGAATTTCCATTGATGAGCGTCATTGTCGAAAATATAGGGTAAGCTGAACACTTCATATTGCTTGTTAAAACCGCCTAGCGCTCCTGTGCTGACGCGTGTAAACTCGATGGCTCCCAGTTGGACTTGCTCGATAACCGCTTTCTCTTCACCGAGTTGGGAAGCTGGGAATACATCGATTTTGATGCGGCCATTTGATGCTTGATTAACTAGCTCGGCGAATTTCTTATCGCCTATGGTTGTTGGGTAATCGGCTGGATGCGTTTCAGCTAAACGGAAATTTAATTTAGGTCCATCGCTTTTGTTCGGTGCTGAAGTTGTACTACTGGTAGGCGTGCTGCCACAAGCTGTTAGAAGTAGACTTGTACCAATTACTGTACTGAGGATAGTAAGAACTTTTCTTTTCATATGCATGTCGATCATCACCCTTTGTCGGAAAGTTTGGTTAGTCATTCAAGCTATTTGAGAAGATTAGGCAGCCACATAACGAGCCCAGGGATATAAGTCAGGATCATAAGTACAACGCACATGACATAGAAGAAAGGCATCATGGCCTTCGTACCTTCAGAAATCGAAATGTTGCCTATGGCCGATCCGACGAATAGGACGGTGCCGACAGGCGGGGTCAGTAGTCCAATGCCTAAGTTTAACATCATAATGATGCCGAAGTGAACCGGATCCATGCCAAGTGCCGTAACGACTGGAAGTAAAATTGGCGTCATAATTAAGATCAATGGTGCCATATCCATCGGAGCACCTAGTACTAACAAAAGGATATTGATAATTAACAAGATGATGATGGGATTATCGGTTATGCCAAGCAGTACATCTGTTAACATGCCAGGAACCTTAAGAAAAGCAAGTACCCAACTGAATGTAGCCGAAGCAGCAATCAAAAAAAGTACCATGGAAACCGTGCGAAAGGTACGCTTTAGAATAATCCACATACGGCTAATTGGAATGTCACGATAGACCAGGAAGGTAAGGATGAAAGCGTACAAGCATGCAAGTGCGCCGCTTTCAGTTGCTGTAAACCAGCCTGTAAATATGCCTCCCAAGATGATGACCGCCGTCAAAAGCGATAGTAGACCATCACGGACGATTTTTGGAATATCGCGTAACGGTACGGATTCACTTTTCGTATAGCCACGTTTGATTGCGATGATATAGCTTGTTACCATAAGTGACACACAGAGAATGAGGCCAGGGACGATTCCTGCGAGAAACAGTGAAGCGATGGAGATGCCGCCGCCTGCAGCTAAGGAGTACAGGACAAGGTTATGACTCGGTGGGACAACAACACCTTGAATAGCAGCCGATACGGTCACACCTACGGCATAGTCCGTATCATATCCTTTCTTTTTCATCATGGGGATCATGACGGAGCCTATGGAGGAGACATCGGCTATCGCAGAGCCTGAAATATTACCAAAGAACATACATGCGACGCAGTTTACCATCGCAAGGCCTCCGCGGATGCCCCCGACGAGAACTTGTGCGAGATTGATGAGCCGAAGGGCCATTTGTCCTTCACTCATAATCTGACCGGCGAGAATGAAGAAGGGGATCGTGAGCAGTGAGTAGGAGTTCATGCCTTGAATCATGGTTTGGCCCACAGTGGCAAGTGGAACCTTTAAATAAACAAGGGTAAGTAGTGATGAACCAGCCAAAGCTAAAGATATTGGGAATCGTAGGACGATCAGACCAACGAAGGTGACACATAAGATGAGAATGGCAATGGTCGTGTCCATTAGTGAATGCCTCCTTCCTGCATATTGTCATGCCGTTTTGTTTCAATGCCGAATAATTGTAAAAGAGCATAAGCGATAGTCATGAGGCCGGTAATTGGCATAATGACATACAAGGTACTGTTAGGCAGACCCGTTGCTGGCAGTTCGGATTCATGCATGAGGACGGTGAAATCCCATCCATATAGCAGGAGATAGAGACCAAATGCGAGAATAGTGAGTTCAATAACTTTATCTAGCACTTTGTTAATAGGGGCTGGAAGTTTATGTGTGAAAGAATCAATGCCAAGATGAAGCTTTTCTCGAAAACCGATCGCGATACCCATGAATGAGAACCAAATGAGCAACAGCATGGTGACTTCTTCCGACCAGAAGAAAACGAAATTGAATAGCTTGCGCGTCATGACTTGTGTGGTGACAATGAGGATCATACTCAGTAAACCGATTAGAGACGCAGACTCGATGAAAGAATCGATGCCAAGTGCTATTTTTCGTAACAATCGCATAGTGAAACGGACCTCCTTTCTCTATTTGTAAGTGCTTTCAACTTGCGATGTCTTAAGTATAGCGGTCGATTTGATTGGCAGGTACGCCATAGTTTTTAGTTTTTTTTGTAATTTTTTTAGGATTGACTGGCAATAAGCGGCAAAGTAAAGTGAAGTTATGAATCTAACATTTGTGAAAAAGGAAGGTAGAGCCTAATGCAAAACAGCGGTAAATTTGCTTGGACATGGACGATACGCGAGGAAGTTCTTGAGGAGTATGTTCAAATGCACTTGGCTCCTTGGCCAGAGATTATGGAAGAACACAGTAAAGCAGGAATCAGAGATTATTCCATTTTTCAAAATGGTACACAGTTTTTCTATGTCTTTTTATGCGATGATTTAGATGCAGCTTTCGCTTACCTTGCGGAGAGTGACGCATGTAATCGTTGGAATGCCATTACCTCCAAAATGGTCGTAGGTTCCTTCGACTTCCGTGAAGCTGTTCCGATCACGCCAATGCGCGAAGTTTTTTATTTGAAGTAAAAAATTTGAAGTAAAAATGATAGATGATAAGGATGACTAGAGTAAATCTAGCATCCTTTTTATTTTTTCAACAATTTACCAGAGTAGGCAGGGCGTGGGTTTAGGGGAATAGAAACCTACTTGAACTACTAATAGGTTTGGGATAGTATGAGTTTCAGAGTGTTTTTTGAAAGGAACGTGAGTATGAATAACCTAAACTTAACTCTATTGATGAAAGCCTCGCGATTTAGGGTTATTCCCGTTATGATCATTCCAGTCCTATTAGGTGGATTGGGCGCAATTGTGTGGAACGATACCTTTCATCCGTTGCTATTTGTGCTAACCTTCATTGGGTCCATTGCAGCACATTTATTCTCAAATATGATTAATGACTTATGGGATTTCCGAAATGGTATCGATACGGCAGCCAAAGAAACGGCTTCTACCATTTCAACGAATTCGGGTTTCCTAGCAAATGGTATCATAGCAGAACGGACATTTAGTATAATCACATGGTCTTTATTTGCCGTTGCCCTTATCTGTGGACTTATCCTAAGTATAAGCAGTGGTTGGCTTGTCCTTGTATTCGGAGGCTTAGGTGCCTTGATTGCGTATTTCTATGTGGCTCCGCCTATTAAATTTGGATACCGCGGCAAAGGGTACAGCGAGATTGCTATATTGCTTTCCTTCGGTGTGTTGCCTACGTTGGGCAGCTACTATGTTCAAACAATGCAAGTTGATTATCGACCGATTCTACTGTCATTACCCATCGGTTTATTGACGACTTTAATTTTATTTAACCATCATTTTCTTCATTGGCAAGCCGATCAAAGCGCGGGTAAGCGTACATTAGTTGTTGTATGGGGCGAGAAGCGTGCCTTGGTATTCTCCAAATGCTTATTTGTATTATCTTACGTTTCCTTAATTGCTTGTGTCATTAGTGGCGTCTTCCCATACTATGCCCTACTTGCCTTACTAACAGCCATTCCTTTCTATCGTGTCTATAAGAATTTGAAGTCAGAGAATCCTTCTCCTGCCTATTTGCCACTCATGGGTGCTTCGTTAAAGGCGACGATCAGAGGCGGAATGATCATGATGTTAGCCTTACTCGTACAAGCTATCTTGCAATAACGAACGAAACTTCACAACAAAGCGAGGTCATAATGATGAGCAAACAATTTACGATTGGTGATTTTCACACGATTTTGTCCGAAGGCGAAGTTTGGAAAATAGGCGGTTTCCCGATGCCAGACGGTTCTTTCTGGGAATTTAGAGAACCGAATGCGACGATTATCGTTCGAAATGGTATTCTCTATGCGCGAGCGCCGCTTAGTCGTAAGAATGATTATGTACAATTTTTAGATAATGCCAAGCATATGTACTATTCGGCTCAAGACGTGGTAGTTCCTGAAGATGGCGAGATTTCGTTTGAGCTGCAAATTCGTGCGCGCACCCAAAACACAGAACCTAACGACCTCTATGATGGTTTTGTTTCATTGAATTTGCTTGATTTCACGACAGGTGCAGCGCTGGATTTCTTCGCAGGTAATGATAAATATGCAAGTGTGTATGCGGTACTTCCATTCCCTGGTGTGCAAGTGCCTGAAACAGATAAAACGCGCTTCTTCTGTATCTTCAAAGAAGAGACGAATTTCCAAGCCCGGGAATTCAATACGTACAAAATTACGTACCACCGCGGTAACGATGAAGTCATTTTTTATGTAAATGGTGAAGAAGTGCGTCGTGAGAAAAACGTACCCATCAAATTCAATCGTTTTACAGTCGCACTTGGTATGATGACCGAGAAAGATTTGACGCCACAAGGAAGTGTCTCGCTACACGGACAAACGATAATAGGCGAGTGGTCCCCAGTCACAGTTACAATAACAGAGTAAAAAATACATGACCGTAAGAGCTCGGACTTCATTCAGAAGTCGAGCTCTTTTTTTGCACGCTCCTGCCTATGGGTGAATACACTGGATTACTCATCGATTCGGTTTTCTTAGGGAGGTACACATGCGGAAATATACAGTCAAAAGAGATCCGCGAGATTTCCGTGATTTCACATACAGGAGTGTCAATTATATCCGGGAATCTCAATTACCGCGCCAAATCGATTTACGCAGCAAACTCTCTCCTATAGTCAACCAAGGTTCACTTGGTTCGTGTACATCTAATGCAATCGTAAGTGGACTTCGTGAGTTTTGGCTGCGAAACGAAGAAGATAATTCGACGCGGTTATCTCGGCTTTTTCACTATTGGCATGAACGCGAGTTAGAAAATACGATTAATCAAGATGCAGGGGCTACGATCCGTGATGGGTTTAAAGTCCTGCATAAAACTGGCGTGTGTCCAGAGGCCGCGTGGCCCTACAAAATTGCGAATTTTCGCAATACGCCTAATCATGAAGCGGAATCCCTGGCTAGGTATTATCGAATTGACGGCTATCATCGTCTCCATGATCTAGCTAGCTTGAAGGCAGCTTTAGCTGACGGTTCTCCTGTTGTTTTTGGGATATGGCTGTATGCATCTTTTGAGAGTAAAAAGGCGTCCCTGACGGGTAAGATTCCTTACCCCGATCGAAAAAAGGAACAACTTTTAGGTGGTCATGCCTTGCTAGCAGTGGGCTACAAGGATGATAAGAAAGCAGGACAGGGTGTCATTATTGCTCGAAATTCATGGGGAACCGCATGGGGGGACGGAGGATATTGCTACCTGCCGTACTCTTTTTTCAAAAATAAAAAGTTAACTTTTGATTACTGGACTGGCAAATAAATGGAAAATAAAGGAGGCCTAAAGCGATGATAAGTGTAGAAGATGCGAATAAGATTATTGCCTTCTTATCAGCCGCCTATTTCGCAACCACAGATGCAGAAGCAAGGAAAGAATTTAATCGCTTAGCGAACGAAGTGAGGAAGGCATCAGGTCAGCCGTTAGAATGAGGACACGAGAAGGAATTTCAACGAAACGAGGGGCGGCATTCATGCCAAAGGAACAATTTATTATGCTCATTCTCATTTTGTTTGTATTGCTAATCTTGTTTCTAAGTTTGTTCTTTTGAAAAGGAAAACGAGAAGCCGCTGCGGTTCATCGCAGCGGCTCTTTGTTGTTCAGAATCCTTTGTATTGCGGCTCTTCATTCTCTAATTGTTGAACTCGAGAGGAGACCTGATCCACGATTTGCTGGGTTGATTGCGCAGCTGTCTCATATAATTGCTTGGCTTCTTGATTTTGTGTGCTAAGGGCGAAGGTTTCAAGACTGGCTTGGGCACTCTTTAAGGATGCTAAGGTGGTTTTAACTTGTGCTGCAACTGTCATTGTCGTAAACACTCCTCAATTGTAATCATGGGTAACGTAAGAACTCCATGTGCGATTGTTAATATACCCGGTGAGTAATCCGCTCATGTTAACAAATAAATCCAATTTAGAGCAATAATAGTTAGTGCGTGATTGGCACATAATGTAGGTATTGAAAGCTGGAGAAGGGGGAGGAATGATGTGCCTGAGTGGATACTTATTGCTATTAGAGCATTAGGTACCTTGATGTTTTTGTTTGTATTGACGCGTATTCTTGGTAAAAAGCAAATTTCTCAGCTCACTTTTTTTGAATATGTCATCGGAATAACGCTGGGGGATCTGGCGGGGACTATATCCACAGATGTTGAGGCTAATTATTTTCATGGTGTAATTGCGATATTAGTATGGGTGCTCGTGCCCTTAGTATTAGAATTATTGACGTTGAAGAGCAAAACCTTGCGTGGCTGGTTCGAGGGAAATGGCCGAGTCCTTATCAAGGACGGTAAAGTTTTAGAAGGTAATTTGAGAAAAGAACGTTATACAGGTGATGAGTTGCTTGAGCAATTACGCACCAAAGGAGTATTTCGAGTTGCGGATGTCGAATTCGCGATGCTGGAGTCCAGCGGCGATTTAAGTATCCTCTTGAAGAGCGAGAGTCAACCTCTAACACCTAAACATTTAGGTATGAAGCTGGCTATTGAAAAGCCGACACAAGCTGTCATGATGGATGGTGTCATTCAAGATGAGCCTTTGGCCGCGGCAGGTAAGAGTAGAGGATGGTTGCATACCGAGCTGGATAAGCTGGGGATTGCGAAGGAAAATGTTTTTCTTGGACAGGTCAACACAGATGGGGAATTAACGGTTGATCTTTTTGATGACAAAATACAAGTTCCTGCACCAACGGAACGACCTGCTTTGCTGGCATGCTTAAAAAAATGTGAAGCAGATTTAGAGCTCTACTCCTTAACGACGGACAATAAGGAAGCCAAACACATGTATGAAGCTTGTTCTATTCAGTTAACCCAAGTTATACAGCAGGTACATACGATTCTCAGAGCGTAGGTTTTGAGAGAATAGGAGGAAGTCATGCCTAACAACAAGAAGAAAAACTTAACCATGACACAGCAGGAGTATCAACAATTAGCCAAGCAGCAAGAGCCAAAACGACCTGTTCTTAAAAACTGCGGCAGAGCCTTTCTAGTTGGCGGGACAATCTGTCTAATTGGTGAATGTTTTATGCATATGTTCATTAATTATTTTGGCTTTACGGAGAAAACAGCGGGCAATCCGACGGTTGCCGTCATGATTATTATCTCGGTTATCCTAACGAGCTTCGGTATTTACGACAAAATAGCCCAGTGGGCTGGTGGGGGGAGTTCTGTCCCTGTTACAGGTTTTGCGAACTCACTTTGTTCCGCTGCGATTGAGCATCGGGCTGAAGGTTTAGTGCTGGGTGTCGGTGGTAACATGTTCAAATTAGCGGGTTCCGTTATCGTGTTTGGAACTGTTGCGGCCTTCTTTGTAGGAATTGCACATCTGATCTTCACGGGGGGCTGACGATATGTTGAAGGGGCACCAAAGTTGGGTTTTTGAAAATCGACCCGTGATACTTTCAACAGGTACGGTTGTAGGTCCGGATGAAGGAAAAGGTCCGCTCAATGAGGATTTCGATGTTGTGCATGGTGATTTGACACTTGGTCAAAAAACATGGGAAAAAGCAGAAAAAGCGTTGCTGGAAGAGGCCGCGCATCGCGCCCTGGCCAAAGCCGGCTTAACCGACGGCCAGATTCAATTCTATGTTGGAGGCGATTTGATGAATCAAATTATCTCCAACACTTTTGCTGCGCGGACGTTGAATATCCCCTATCTAGGGATATTCGGCGCTTGCTCCACTTCCATGGAAGGGCTGGCGCTAGCGGCGCAGCTGGTGGATTCAGGCGCCGCCAACTATGTGATGGCAGGCACCTGCAGCCATAACTGCACGGCGGAGAAACAATTCCGTTATCCAACGGAATACGGTTCGCAGAAGCCGCCGACGGCGCAGTACACGGTCACCGGCGCAGGGGTCGCCGTGCTTGGGAAGAGCGGAGACGGCCCTGTCGTCACCGCTGCCACGATCGGAAGGATCGTGGATATGGGAATCACGGATCCGTTCAATATGGGCGCAGCGATGGCGCCAGCCGCTGTGGATACGATCCAAACCCATTGTCGCGAGTTGAATCGCGACCCTTCCTATTACGATCTTATCGTTACGGGAGATCTAGCCTCGGTAGGGATTAACATAGCACGCGAGCTCTTCCGCAAGCATCAGTTTCCAATCGAGCAAACAACGTATGATGATTGCGGGTTAATGATCTTCGATCGGGAAACGCAAACCGTTCAGGCGGGAGGCAGCGGCTGCGGTTGCTCTGCTACAGTTACGTATGGTCACTTGTTGAAGCGGATGGCGAAGGGGGAACTGAAAAGAATCCTCGTTGTCGCGACAGGAGCCTTACTTTCACCGCTTTCATTCCAACAAGGTGAGAGCATTCCGTGCATTGCACATGCTGTTTCCATAGAGTCTGGAGGTTTATACGTATGAGTTTTTTTTGGGCATTTGTCGTTGGGGGCGCCATCTGTGTGCTCGGTCAACTCATGATGGACGTTGGCAAATTAACGCCAGCGCATACCATGAGCACATTAGTCGTCCTTGGTGCCATTGCAGATGGCTGTAACTTATATGAACCGCTGATTGCCTTTGCCGGCGCAGGCGCTACGGTGCCGATTACGAGCTTCGGGAATGCCCTTGTGCATGGGGCGTTAGAGGAGCTTCATAAGGAAGGTTATATAGGCATCATTACAGGGATTTTTAAGGTGACCAGCGCTGGGATATCGGCTGCGATCATTTTCGCTTTTTTAGCGGCGTTGTTTGTGAAGCCCAAAGGGTGAGGTTTGAATCGAAGGGGGCTTATCGGGAAGCGATACGTACCCCCTATTTAGTTTCTAGTAAGCATCTCGATATGAGATGAGAACTGCAAAAATACATCTTTTTAAGCAGAATAGACCAATTATTGAAGAATTGCTGCGAAAATACATCCTTTTTTACCGATATTCCATAAAAAGATTAAATGTGATGGAAAAAGATGCATATTCGCATCTTTCCTAGTAGGTCACGACTTCTCTAGTGGGAAAAGATGCGTATTTCGCATCTTTTTTTTAGTTCTGACTTTCGAGGACGTAGCAGGTCAATCTCAACTCCCCAAATCACCTGCCAATCAGCCCAATCAACCCCCAAAATCTCTCTACCTCGCATCCATAAATTCATTTTGTGACTATCTTCAGCTCCAAATCATCTTGCCCTAAAATACGTGGGTAATTTTAACAAATAAGTTTAGAGGATTTACAAGTATACGGAAGAAAAACTTTCCTGTACACTAGATTTACGTACATTTTGTTTATTTTCTGAGCCATACAGAAGATGAGGCAGGTTCGTACAAAATAGCCATGTTTACGCATACAATTTTTCGAGGAATACCCCTGTAATTAGCTAGTTTGCAAACGAAGTTAACTTGACAAGCAAAACTCTAAGGAGGATCAACACATGGAAACTGCCACCCAGCATCATGTAGAAGTACTAGCTAATCTGAAAGCAAATTTAGAATCATGTATTCTTGGCAAAAGCGCTGAAATTGAATTGTTGCTTACTGCGATGTTGGCAGGTGGTCATGTTCTGCTTGAAGATGTCCCAGGAACAGGTAAAACAGTGCTGATTAAAGCATTGGCGAAATCCATAAGCGGGCAATTCCGCCGTATTCAATGTAACCCGGACTTATTGCCAACAGATATAACTGGCGTATCTATATATCACCCCAAAGAAGAGAAATTCCTTTTCCGTTCGGGGCCGATCATGACCAATATTTTGCTTGTGGATGAGATCAACCGTGCCACGACCAAGACGCAATCAGCCCTGCTGGAAGCGATGGAAGAGCAGCATATTACGGTAGATGGTGATTTACATGAACTTCCGTCTCCGTTCCTGATGCTTGCGACTCAGAATCCAATCGACTTCGAAGGCACTTACACATTGCCAGAGGCGCAATTAGATCGTTTTATGATTAAATTAAGCTTAGGTTACCCGAGTGAAGCAGCAGAGAAAATGATGATTGCTTCCCAAAGCAAGGTACACCCGATGGAGGCACTGCATGCCATAGTGGATACCAAGCAAGTCCTTGACATGCAAGAGCAGGTTCGTCTGGTACATTTGGATGAAGCTGTAGCTGATTACTTAGTTACGATTTCGAGAAAAACACGTGAGCATCACGCTGTCTTCCTTGGTGCGAGTCCGAGGGCTACACTTTCACTTGTGTTAGCTTCCAAAGCTTATGCCTTCATACATGGTCGTGATTATGTCATCCCGGATGATATTAAATATTTAGCTCCGTTTGTACTCGGTCACCGTATGATCCTTCAAATGGAAGCACGCATGGATGGTATTACCATTGCCTCTGTGCTTGCTACGATTTTTGAGCAAGTACGGGTCCCGGTCAGATTGGAGAAGTGAGCCTATGA
Source organism: Paenibacillus sp. J31R109 (assembly GCF_059692055.1). NCBI lineage: Bacteria > Bacillati > Bacillota > Bacilli > Caryophanales > Paenibacillaceae > Paenibacillus > Paenibacillus sp. J31R109. The sequence goes on from NZ_JCAUAR010000001.1 coordinate 267,683, forward strand.
AACGACCGGTATTCAAACGATTCGGGGAATTTCCCCGGCTTCCGGCAGCTTTTTGGCTACTTGTAACTTGCTTGGCGGCTAGCTTGTTATTCATGTTGTATCAAGGTGGAAAGCTAGCCTCCATGTTATTCATTACGATGTCGTTTTTGACGGTGTATTTACTCTCGGGGAATTGGAGCGGGATTAAGCGAGTTCAAGGAACTCGAAAGCTCACGAACACAGGTCTAGAGGCCAAACTTGAGGCAGGACAATCCTTACAGATTCAGATTGGACTGCAATTGCCAGGCTACTGGCCCGTTCCTTATGTGATGATTAAAGATCAGCTCATCCGTCAGAATGGCGACGAAGCCATATTTGAAGGGTCGATCGTTCCCGATTGGAAACGTCGAGGTGAATTCACTTATAGTACTCCGCCACTGCGGAGAGGCTACTACCGTTTCGGAGAGACAGAGTGTTTAACCGAAGATATATTTGGTTTTTTTCAACACAAAGGCCGCTTAGACTTGCAACAGCCAATTACTGTTTATCCACAAACGGTTGCCATTCGTGAATGGGCGCAATTTCATCAGATGCTCAAAGGTATGCAGCATCACTCCACGGCGACTAGCGCGCATCGGGAAACGACGCAAATCAATGGTGTTCGTGAATACATTTATGGCGATCGTCTTTCACGCATTCATTGGAATGCGACGGCCAAGACAGGAACTTGGAAGTCGAAGGAGTTCGAGCGGGAATCATTGCCGAAAACGATTATTTTACTAGATCGGACTGCACGTGCTTACCGGGATAACGCCGAATTTGAATTGGCTGTGTCGGTTGCTGCTTCCTTATTCCGATACGGAACCGGACGTGAAATGTCGCTGGGACTACTGTCGATTGGCAAAGAATTTACTTATTTTGAACCGAAGCACAGTCAGCATCACTACAAAGAGATTGTTAAACATCTCGTTGGTGTTGATGCGGATGGTTATCAATCTTTGGGTCAGATTCTAAAAGAACGCTCGCAGGAGTGGCCAGCAGGCAGTTTAATCGTGCTTATTTCTCCGCAAAAAGGCAGTGCGATGCTGCAGATGTTTCAGCAAATGGCACTTCTCCAAATGAAACCTTGTCATATTTGGATTCATGCGCAGGATAACCATGGCTTTGGAACTCCGGGCGTAGAACACCTTGCAACGCATGAAGATTACATTAAAGCCATTCGCTCACAGGGCTATATGGGGTATGAGGTAAGTCAATTAACAGACTTGCCTAACCTACTGGGAGGGGCGAAACGGTATGCCTAACACATGGTGGAGCAGAATTCTTCTCAAGGATTGGGCGATGCGCGTCTCGGCGATCTTCGTCGGTGTCTTCCTTTATCAATTTCTGATTTGGATTATGAAAGAAGATGGCTTGTGGCTTCCAGAGACGGTTTCTTTCGTAACATGGACGCTAGTCCTTACTACGGCAACCTACTTTATTCCCAAAATGAAGGATGGTTGGCGCGCATTTCTTCAATTTGTTCTCATGGTCTGGTTCCATGGATTGAGCATGGGCTATCATTGGGTATCTGTACAAATTACGAGCTGGAAAGAAGCACTGCGCTGGATTGGGCTCAACGCGGGTCAGCTTGAACCGTATATTTGGTTTAGTTTAAGTGCTTGGATCATTTATTTATTCGCAATGTGGTCTGTGAAATCGAGATTTCGGATTGTCGTCCTTATTTTTGTAAGTATTTTGTTTTTTGCTGTTCGTGATTCGTTTAGTATGATTTTCCTATGGCCTCAAGTGGCCATGATTTTGGTTTGTGGCTTCTTGCTTCTTATCGTGAGACATTTCTCACAGTTAAAGAAGAAAGCGCCAGATGTGTGGGAAACCATTTCGGATTACCCGTCCTCATTCGCTGTTCCTATCTTTATTTTAATTGTCATTATTGCTTTAGCAGGCATATTTGCTCCAACGGTAAATCCAATACTAACGGATCCTTATACAGCCTGGAAAGTGAGTCGCGGTGAACCAGTGCCATTGCTTGGCAAAGGGGTTAGTATTGCGTCCTCAACGGCGGATGCTTCATCAGGTTATAGCCGAGATGATAGCCGACTCGGCGGCGGCTTTCGGTTTGATTACACACCTGTGATGACCGTTGAATCCAGCAAACGAACTTATTTCCGTGGTGAAACGCGCTCGATGTACAACGGGAAAGGTTGGGAGCTTGGACCAACCGAGAAGAGATTGCCTATGTTTCGGGTAAATTTAAATCCGTTACCCCTAGATGCACGCTTTAACGTATCGCAATTGAAAACAACCGAAGTGACGCAAAGCGTTGTGATGGATCGAGAAGAGGTATTTCCTGTCTTATTCGGTGGCTATGCCATTCAGAAAATTGTAGGAATTAACCAAGGTGAGAACCAATTCCAGCGCATTATCTGGTCTCCTCGTCAATCAGAGCTTCGTTTCACGGGACGAACCAATTATCCCAAAGATTATTCAATTGTTACCCAAGAGCCGATTCTAGAGGAGGATCTTTTACGCAAAACAGAGCAAGACTTCGTTAACAAGCCAGATTGGGCAGAGTATTTGCAAGTTCCTGCTGATTTGCCTGAGCGAGTGAAGCAGCTAGCACTTGATATTACAAAAAATGCAACGAATCCTTACGATAAAGCAAAATCGATTGAGAAGTATTTGTCGGAGAATTTCCCTTATACGAATACACCGGACGAAACGAAGGGGAAAAGCAAGGACTTTGTGGATCGTTTCCTTTTCGAAGTGAAGCAAGGGTACTGTGATTATTACTCCACGGCTATGGCCGTACTCACTCGATCAATTGGTTTGCCTACACGGTGGGTGAAAGGTTATTCCTCCGGAGCTTCATCCATAACAGATGAGATTCGTGAGCAGGGAATCTTGAGTCTACTAGGTACAACGATTGATACAGATGGTGCGGGCACCTATACGATTCGCAACTCGGATGCGCACTCCTGGGTCGAAGTTTACTTTGAAGGATTTGGTTGGATATCGTTCGAGCCGACCTCTGGCTTTGCATTGCCGAATGTATTTCCAGAAGCGACACCAGTACCTGAAGATGTAACAACGGACACAGAAACGACGACAACGCCAGAAGAAACGACGACAACACCTAGCTTCACATGGCTTTGGATAACACTAAGCAGTGTAGTGGTTGTAGGACTTCTAGCTGTTGCAGTATTTTTCTTACTTCGAAGTGAAGCATGGCATAACTGGCGCGCGCGTAGGAAACAACTGCAAGTCGTCAACTTCAATCAGAAAATTGTTGTTGAGTTTGAAAAAATGCTTCGTTCTTCACGTCGCAAAGGCTATACGCGATATGAGTATGAAACAGTGCGTGAAGCAACCACCAGGTGGTCATCGCAGAGTAAATGGTTAAAGAAAGAGCTTGATGCCTTGATTGAACTATTTGAACGTGCGAAATACAGCCAATTAGCTGTAACGGAAGGTGAGTATCAACAAGCGAATCAATTAATTTTACGTGTAAAAGAACAAATGAAATAGTTAAATGACGCCACTCTCCATCCATGGAGGGTGGCTTCCTATGAGAGGAGCTTTATTCAAATGGCGTTTATCGATTGTCATTTTCATTCAGAATCCCTTGGTGTTGCAGCTTCCATGCATGTTATATTACCTCAAGTCGCCAAAAGTCAAATCGGATTGACGTCACGTGCTTACGGTGGGAAGCATCCGACACTGCTTTTGCTGCACGGCTTGTCTGATGACCATACGATTTGGATGCGGAGAACCTCCATTGAGCGTTATGCATCACAGCTCGGAATTGCCGTCATTATGCCGGCTGTGAATCGCAGTTTTTATGCGGACATGGTGTCAGGACCAAAGTATTGGGAATTTATTAGTGAGGAATTACCCGTACTTGCAAGATCATTCTTTCCACTAGCCGAAGAACGAGAGTTGAACTTCGTGGCAGGTCTATCTATGGGCGGTTACGGTGCTATGAAGCTAGCTCTCTCGCATCCGAATCGATATGCAGCTGCGGCAAGCTTGTCGGGTGCAGTTGATATCGTAGAGAGAGCGGCTGCATTTCCAGCCGATTCTCAACTCATTTTTGGCGAGCTGTCTACAATTAAAAATAGTCCCAATGATTTGTTTTATCTAGCAGACCAACTCGTTGCAAGTAAACAGGATAGACCGCAACTCTATCAATGTTGTGGTACAGAAGACTTTCTGTATGCGGATAATATTCGTTTTAGAGATTATTGCCGTGCTCAGGGCTTACAAATCACCTATGAAGAAGAGTCTGCTACGCATGACTGGGGCTACTGGGATCGCAAAATTCAAAGCGTTTTAGACTGGTTGCCGTTGCCAACAAGGTCCTAGTGAGAAAAACTTCTAATGAAGTCTTTCGAGTGAAGTCTTTCGAGGATGATCGAGCGGAGGGAAAATATGTTCTTTTCTTTTTGCAACAAACGAGGCACTATGGTATAGTTTCACGTATATGTCAAGGAAGCAGTTGGAGGGAATTTGTTTGCTGAAAAAGCTTGTACCCAGACAGTCTGTTCATACGATTTACGATATTGATGCGAATCACCTGTGGGATTTCGGGATTCGCGGAATTATAACGGATCTTGATAATACACTTGTTGGTGCACGTGATCCACATGCGACGCCAGAGTTAATAGAATGGCTGAATCATTTGCAGCAGATTGGCTTCAAAGTGGTCATTGTGTCGAATAATCATCATAACCGGGTGTCGACCTTTGCAAAGCCATTGGACATTCCGTTTATTCACCGTGCCAAAAAGCCGACGAATGCTTCCTTCCATAAGGCGATGAAGCTGCTTGGGACGAATGCGCGGCAGACGACTGTTATCGGGGATCAAATGCTGACAGACGTGCTTGGCGGTAATCGAATGGGGCTATATACGATCCTCGTTCAACCTATCTCAAGAAAAGATGAAGGCTTCTTCACGAAAGTGAACCGCCAGATTGAGAAATGGGCTCTAGCAAGGATGAAGAATTAGGAGGTTTCATGAGTACAGAAACATTACAACATTGTGCGGGTTGCGGCATTGGGCTGCAAACAGAAGACAAAACGAAACTGGGCTATATTCCAGAGGCTGCCTTGGAGAAGGAGCCTTTGATTTGCCAGCGTTGCTATCGAATTAAGCATTACAATGAATCTTCAAGCATTACGCTGGAGCAGGACGACTTCCTGAAATTATTAGGACATGTTGGCCAAACGAAGGCGCTTGTCGTGAAAATCGTGGATATTTTTGATTTTGAAGGCAGCATGATTAGCTCGCTTGCTCGATTTATTGGGAATAACCCGGTTTTGCTCGTAGTTAACAAGATCGATTTATTACCTAAAGTGACGAATGCGAACAAGATCATCAACTGGGTACAGCGCAGAGTAAAGGAAGAAAACCTGAAGGTTGTTGATATCGTGCTTTGCAGCGCGAAGAAAAACATGGGTTTCGACCGCGTTATCTCAGCTGTGCAAGAATACCGCGGTAATATGGACGTATACGTGGTTGGGGCTACGAACGTAGGGAAATCGACATTAATCAACCGCTTGATCAGTGATTATAGTGATCTGGAAGCTGAATTGACGACGTCGCAATATCCAGGAACTACGCTTGATTTGGTCAAAATTCCACTTGATGATGGCAAGTTCATTATCGATACACCTGGAATTGTGTACAAGCATCGATTGACTGAGGTTGTGAAGAAGCGTGATTTAACGCCGCTAATGCCAGATAAACCTCTTAAACCGATGGTATTTCAACTAAATGAGGCGCAGACCTTATTTTTTGGTGCGTTAGTTCGGTTTGATTTTATTCAAGGTGAACATCAATCTTTCACTTGTTACACGTCGAATGCGATTCAGATTCATCGTACGAAGCTGGAGCGGGCAGATAGCTTGTATGAAGAACATAAAGGTGTCATGCTGACGCCTCCGGCGCAGGCTGATCTTGAAGAGCTTCCGAAGTTGGTTAAGCATCCGCTGCACATTCCGAAGGGGAAACAAATGGATGTGTTGATCTCTGGTTTAGGCTGGATTAAAGTGAATAGCTTAGCAGGTGCGACGCTTGCGGTTCATGCACCGAAGGGGATTAAAGTCATTACGCGGGAGTCGTTGATTTAGGGGGCATAGGGGAGATCATGGAGAAACTTGTGACGGGGATCGATAGTCATACGGTATTATATGGGGTATTCGGGGATCCGATTCGGCATTCCCGTTCTCCGATCATGTTGAATCGCGCTTTTCAGGAAGCGGGAATCAATGGCGTTTATGCAGCTTTTCACGTAAAGCCAGAGGGTCTTGGCGACGCAGTTCGGGGAATTAGAGCTCTAGGCTATCGCGGTGTGAATGTAACTATTCCGCATAAAGTGGATGTGATGAATTACCTCGATGAGATCGATGAGGGCGCTATGATCGTTGGTGCTGTTAATACCATTGTGAATGAGAATGGTAAACTCAAAGGTTTTAATACGGATGGGATTGGCTATGTGAGATCCTTGAAGGAAGAAACAGGCATTGAGCTCACAGGTAAACGTGTTCTTCTACTTGGTGCAGGCGGGGCGGCGAGAGGTGTTGCCTATGCTTTGGCTAAGGAAGGCGCGAGCTGTATATATATTGCGAATCGGACCAAAGAGCGAGCTGTCGAACTAGCAGCTACGATTGGTGCATTTACGGAAACCGTGGGATTAGGGTTGGATGAGCTTGAGAACGTTGTGGACCAAGTTGAATTCGTGTTGAATACGACGTCAGCTGGTATGCATCCTCATGTAGATGATCTCCCTTTACCGCTTCATCTGCTTCGACCGCATCATCTAGTAAGTGATCTCATTTATAATCCGCGTATCACGAGATTTCTTCGTGAAGCGGAAGCTATTGGCGCTCGCATTCATGGCGGGTTAGGCATGTTTATTTATCAAGGCGCATACGCCTTCGAGTATTGGACGGGAACCCCTGCGCCGGTTGCGGCAATGAGACAGGTGGTAGAACAGTCATTAACTGAATAAGAATGAATAGAGGGACATCCATGTTATCAGGCAAACAGAAAAGATTTTTGCGTTCTTTAGCGCACCATGTAGATCCAATTTTTCAAGTAGGTAAAGGTGGCGTGAATGACCATTTGATTCGTCACATCCAAGAAGCCATTGAAGTTCGTGAATTGATCAAAATTACGGTACTCAACAACAGTGGTGAAGATCGTCAAGAAGTTGGAGCCGAATTATCTGAAAAATCCGGTGCAGAGCTAGTTCAAGTAATTGGAAAGATTGTCGTGCTTTACAAAGAATCACGTGACAATAAGAAAATTGAACTGCCGCGCTAATGAGGTGGACGTATGCTTGTCGGAATTATGGGAGGCACGTTCGATCCCATTCATACCGGTCATTTAATCGCAGCTGAACGTGCGAGGGTGGAAGGGGGCTTGGACGAGGTGTGGCTGATGCCAGCCAACGTCCCGCCGCATAAACCGAATGCCCCGAAGGGAACAAGCCAGCAGCGTTGGGAGATGGTTTGCCTTGCTGCAGAAGGCAATCCTTTTTTTCGTCCTATCGATATCGAAATTAACAAAGGCGGCGTATCATATAGTATCGATACGATCGAGCTGTTGAAATCGCAATATCCGGACATCGCGTTCACTTATATTATTGGCGCGGATATGGTTCAGTATTTGCCGCAGTGGCATCGTATCGATGACATCGTGCGGCATATTCATTTTATTGGATTAGCCAGACCTGGTTATGAGCTGGACTTGTCACAGCTGCCCGAGCATATTCGACCCCGAGTTAAGCTGGTTCCGATGCCCCTCGTTGAAATTTCGTCGACAGCTATTCGGGCGTTGAGACAGAAACAGGATCCTGTCAGGTATCTTGTGCCAGATAAGGTTGGGCAATTCATGGAGGTGAATCACTTATATGAAACGTGAAGACCTAATGGCAGCAGTGAAAGAGCAGATGCCTGAGCGGCGTTGGCAGCACACGCTTGGTGTGATGGAGACGAGTGTCATGTTGGCAGAACGTTTTGGCGGTGATGCGGTCAAAGCGGATATTGCAGCGATTTTGCACGACTACTGCAAGTATTGGCCGATCGGGGAGCAAGCTAAGATTATTCGTGAGAACGATTTACCCCAAGATTTATTAGCTTTCGATAAAGAGTTGTGGCATTCGCATGCAGGTGCTTTTATCGCGAAGACGCAATTTGGCATCGCTGACGAGGAGATTTTGGATGCGATTAGGTATCATACCTCGGGCCGCGAACAGATGACACAGCTCGATAAAATTGTTTGCTTGGCGGATTATATGGAGCCAGGTCGTGATTTCCCTGGTGTGGATTCGATTCGTGAGCTGGCGAAGACAAGTCTCGAACGTGCCTTGATTGCTGGATTTGATTCCACGATCAGCTTCTTGATAGCCAAAGGAAAACGCATTTATCCACTAACAATTCTAACTCGGAACGATTTATTGGAACAAATTCAAACACACACCTAATGACATGGAGGATGATTGCATGAGTAAAAACCCAGAAGAAATATTAGCATTCGTTGTTGAGGCAGCGGAAGACAAAAAAGCAGCAGATATCGTTAGTCTAAACTTGAAAGGTGTTTCCTTAATTGCTGATTATTTCGTGATTTGTCACGGGAATTCGGAAACACAAGTCCAAGCTATCGCAGGTGAGGCTCGTAAAAAAGCACACGAGCATGGTGTTCATATCAGAGGCTTTGAAGGGATCGATACAGCAAGATGGGTACTGCTTGATTTAGGAGACGTTGTACTCCACGTTTTCCATCGTGATGACCGCGAATACTATAATATCGAAAGACTTTGGTCCGATGCTAAAGTTGTGGAGCGCGTATGAGAATGGAAGCAGGATCCCTTGTTACCCTCGAGGTAGCAAGGGAAGTTCCGCCTAACGGCTTTTTCCTCACGGATGGCTACCAAGATTTCCTTCTGCCGTACGCAGAAATCGTAGGCAATCGAATCAGCCCGGGAGATAAAGTGGAAGTATTCTTGTTCCACGATACCCAGGATCGAATCATGGCGACCATGAAGCGTCCTTTGCTTATCATGGGTGAGGTTGGACTCTTGGAAGTCGTAGATATCCACCCGCGATTTGGCTATTTCTTAGAAATGGGGTTAGGGCGTCATCTACTTCTTCCCTATCGACATGTTCCGGAACTTGAAGAACTTCGTCCCCAAGTAGGTGACAAAGTGTTTGCAACGCTTGCACACGATCGCCAAGGGCGATTAATTGCAAAGCTAGCGCTTGAAGAAGACTTAGCTCCGCTATGCGTAAGAGCACCGTCGAGTTGGACGAACCAATGGGTGAAAGCTCGCGTCTATCGGCCTTTGCAGATGGGTACTTTCGTCATTTGTGAAGCAGGTGTCTTAGGCTATGGTGTAATCGGACTCATCATTCCACAAGAACGGACACGCTTACTTCGCGTTGGTGAGCAAGTCGATGTTAGGATTGCTTTTGTTCGCGAAGAAGATGGACGAGTTAACCTATCGATGAGACTTCCTAAGGAAAAAGGACGCGATGAGGATGCGGAACGCATTCTAGAAGTGCTCCGGGAACGTCCTGGGAACGCCATGCCATTTTCAGATAAAACGCAGGCAGATATTATTAAAGATAAATTCGGCCTGAGTAAAGCGGCATTTAAACGTGCTCTAGGCAAGCTTATGAAAGATGGGCTTATCTATCAGGAAGAGGATTGGACTTATCTGAAACAAGAGGAGACGCAAGTCTGAGATGAGTTACGAGAAATTTGCCTATACGTACGATCGCTTGATGAACAGTATGCCGTATGAAGACTGGCTGCGGTTTGTGAAGGAAAGCTTTGAACGCTTTGAAGTTAAACCAACAACGCTTGTTGATCTAGGTTGCGGGACAGGCAATATATCCATTCCGTTAGCTGCTGAAGGATTGCTGGTGACGGGAATCGATCTTTCCGAGGATATGTTAGCTGTTGCCGAGCAGAAGTACAGTGAACAGCCTAGTCAGCTTCGCGGGGGTGGCATTCGCTGGATTCAGCAGGATATACGGGAATGGGAGCTTGGCGAGGAAGTCGATGTAGCCATTTCATTTTGTGATAGTGTTAATTATTTATTAGAGGAAGAGGACATCGTGGATGCTTTCCGTCAGACATGGGCGGGACTTAAGCCAGGCGGTTTGTTTCTCTTCGACGTACATACTCCCCAGCAATTGTTTGCGTATGCGGAGTCTCAGCCTTTTTTTCTGAATGAGGACGATGTTGCTTACATTTGGACAAGCGAGTTAGATGAGGATCGTGTTCAGATTGAACATGATTTAACTATTTTCGTCAGAGACAGTGGTACAAGTGACAACTTCCGACGTATTGATGAAACGCATGAACAAAGAGCGTACCCCTTACAATGGCTGGAACAGATGCTGATCGAAGTAGGTTTTCGTGAGGTACATCAAGCGGCAGACTTTACGTGGGAACAACCAACGGAGACAACGGAGCGAGCTTTCTTTATTGCAAAAAAATAATACGGATGACGGGATTCGCCCGCGGCTTGACAGTTCGGCATTATTTTACATATAATCAAAGCTAATCAGTTGTATGGAAAGCTTAGATGAGGAATAGTACCTTGTACAGCATCTTTCAGAGAGTCGGAGCTTGGGTGTGAGCCGGCAGATGTTAGTCTTGAGAACTCGCCTCGGAGCTAGAAGGTGAACCGCCTGATCCTGGATCAGTGCGCTAGCTGGATCGTCTCACCCGCGTTAAGGGGCAGAGTGAACACAGGTGAAGAACGCCTTGTGTTAACTAGGGTGGTACCACGGGAATTATACCTCTCGTCCCTAGCGATATCCGCTAGCGATGTGAGGTTTTTTTGTGCGTATTTGCATACATGAGCAATAGAGCATTTTAAGGAGGCATGGAAGGTATGACACAGGAATTGAAAGAAACGAAAGAGCAACAAGGCTACAATCCGCAATCGATTGAACCCAAATGGCAGGCATACTGGGATGCGAAGAAAACATTTAAAGTACTAGAAAATTCGGATAAACCGAAATTTTATGCCTTGGATATGTTCCCATACCCATCAGGTGCGGGGCTACACGTAGGGCATCCAGAAGGTTATACAGCGACAGATATCGTTTCCCGTTTCAAGCGGATGAGAGGCTTTAACGTGCTTCACCCAATGGGCTGGGATGCGTTCGGACTTCCTGCGGAGCAGTATGCCCTAGATACAGGGAATGACCCGCGTGAGTTCACGAAGAAAAATATTGATACGTTCCGTCGTCAAATTAAGTCTCTTGGTTTCTCCTACGATTGGGATCGTGAGATTAGTACGACTGATCCGGAGTATTACAAATGGACACAATGGATTTTCATCCAGTTGTACAATAAAGGGCTTGCTTATGTCGACGAAGTGCCTGTTAACTGGTGTCCAGCTCTAGGTACGGTGCTTGCGAATGAGGAAGTTATTGACGGATTAAGCGAACGTGGTAACCATCCGGTTATTCGGAAGCCGATGCGTCAGTGGATTTTGAGAATTACAGAGTATGCAGAGCGTTTGCTTGAGGATCTTGAGGAGCTTGATTGGTCTGAAAGTATCAAGGATATGCAGCGTAACTGGATTGGAAAGTCAACAGGAGCTGAGGTTCAGTTCGCTTTTGAAGGGCATGCGGATAAAAGCCTAACGGTTTTCACAACGCGTCCAGATACATTGTTCGGTGCAACTTATTGTGTATTGGCGCCTGAGCATGAGCTTGTAGCGCAGATTACAACAGAAGGTCAAACGGCTGCGATTAAAGAATATCAAGAGAAAGCTTCCCGCAAAAGCGATCTAGAGCGTACAGATTTGGCGAAAGACAAATCAGGCGTGTTCACAGGTGCTTATGCCATCAATCCAGTGAATGACACGAAAGTGCCAATCTGGATCGCAGATTATGTGCTTGGTGGCTACGGTACAGGGGCGATCATGGCGGTTCCAGGGCACGATCAACGTGACTGGGAATTTGCGAAGCAATTTGAATTGCCAATTATCGAAGTTGTGCAAGGCGGAGATGTGGAGAAAGAAGCTTACGCTGGCGATGGCAAACATGTGAACTCAGGTCCAATCGATGGATTGAACATTGAGCAAGGAATCAGCCATATGATCGCTTGGTTAGAGCAAAATGGCAAAGGCCGCGGCAAAGTAACGTATCGTTTGAGAGACTGGCTGTTCAGCCGTCAACGTTACTGGGGTGAGCCGATTCCAATTCTTCACCTTGAAGATGGCACGATGAAGCCAGTTCCAGTGGATCAATTGCCATTATTGCTTCCAGAAGTAGATGAAATTAAGCCATCCGGTACAGGTGAGTCACCGCTTGCTAACGTATCTGAGTGGGTCAATACAATTGATCCAGAAACGGGTATGAAAGCTCGCCGTGAAACGAATACGATGCCACAATGGGCGGGAAGCTGCTGGTATTACCTGCGTTTCATCGATCCGAAGAATGATCAAGCGTTCTGCTCGGATGAGCTGCAAAAGCAATGGCTGCCAGTTGATCTGTACATTGGCGGAGCGGAGCACGCGGTTCTTCACTTGCTGTATGCGCGTTTCTGGCATAAAGTACTTTACGATCTTGGCTTTGTACACACGAAAGAGCCGTTCCATAAGCTTGTGAACCAAGGGATGATTCTTGGCGAGAACATGGAGAAAATGAGTAAATCTCGCGGCAATGTTGTGAATCCAGACGATATCGTGAGCGATCAAGGTGCGGATACACTTCGTATTTATGAAATGTTCATGGGGCCGTTGGAAGCGACAAAACCGTGGAATACAACAGGTGTAGACGGGATCTACCGTTTCTTGAATCGCGTCTGGAGACTGTTCGTTGATGACAATGGTCAAGTGCATGCCAAAATTAGCGCGGATGAGACGCTAGGCAGCGATACATTCAAACGTACGTGGCACCGTTCGATCAAGAAAATTACGGAAGACTTCGATGCGCTTCGCTTTAATACAGCGATTAGCCAAATGATGATTTTCGTTAATGAAGCGTACAAAACAGAACGCTTACCATTAGAAGCAATGAAAAACTTTGTACAGATGCTTTCGCCACTAGCACCTCACTTGGCTGAAGAGCTATGGGAGAAATTAGGCGGCGTAGAATCGATTACTTACGAAGCATGGCCAGCTTATGATGAAGCATTGACTGTTGATAATGAAGTTGAAATCGTCGTGCAGATCAACGGGAAAATCGTTGAACGAGTTATGATTTCCAAAGATACAGATGAAGCTGCAATGGAGAAAATGGCTTTTGAACTCGACAAAGTCAAAGAAGCGACCGCCGGAAAGGCCGTTCGCAAATTGATTGTTGTTAAAGGTAAATTAGTCAATATCGTTGTAGGTTAAGAACGGAAAGATGCAAGCATTGGGAAGGCTACTGCTTTTGCTTTATGGTAAAAAGCTGTTCAGCCTTCTCAATGTCTTCTTCATATTTGGCATGTGTAGCACTAATCACTTGAGAGAAAACCCCGCGAAGTTCCTTTTCCAAAATACGTAAACCTTCCGCAGTTATGCCTCCAGGAACCGATACCCTTTTTTGTAAACTGATGGGGTTGAAGCCTCCCGTTGTCAGCAATTTCCCAGTACCTAAAGTCATTTCACTTGCAAGCAGTGTGGCCTCTTCAGCTGAAATACCCGTTTCTTCCACCGCAGCATCAATAAAAGCTTGAATATAGCTAGCTAGAAAAGCAGGGCCGCAACTTGATAAATCCGATGAAATTCTAGTGTAATTCTCAGATACACGAATAGGTGTCGAGATATGTGTGAAAATATTTTCAAGCCATTCTTTATCTTCAGGCTGCATACGATTTCCATGAATACATAACGTAGCACCACTTAAAACGTAGTTCGTGATACTCGGTATGATTTTACTTATTTTAGCCGGGAGAAGACCTTCCAAATGCTTAATCAGAATAGGACTCGTGATGGATATTATAAATTGAGAGGAAAGCACGTCCTCTTTGATTTCATCAATAACCTTTTTAAATTCAGAAGGTTTCACACATAGGAAAATCAAATCACATCCGCGCACGACTTCACGATTGCTTTCTGCCACTTGCAAACCAGGATAGTTCTCCGCAAGAAGTTCAACTTTCCGCAATGTTCGATTGCTAGCGATAATTTGCTCGGGATTGAATGCCCCGGAATGAATGAATGCTTCAATCAGTATACTTCCCATACTCCCAGTACCGATGAATCCAGCTTTCATCAAGTAATCCCTCCCGATATAATCAGTCTTTATACGAAACTACAACCGATAAACTTAGGTTAGCTTCATCTAATTAGCACAACAATTCGTCATGTGGTCATTAGGACGCTTTTTCATGTATATGGTTGCCCATACGCAAATATGCTAAGAAAGAAGGTCGTTTGTGGATTTTATTGGAAATAAAATGAAGAGAATCCTGCTGCTGCTTGGTGTGATCTCGCTTTTTGTCTGGGTTGTTTGGCCATTTCTCCGTGGAGGGCAATCCACTATTCAAACAGCGTTTATGCCGATCAATACGCAGATGGAAGCCTTACTCGGGCAAGCCGCTAGCGAGAAACAAGAAAAGGCAGCGCAAGCGACTGCAGTTGCTGCAATAAAAGCCACCACAACACCGAAGGCGAGTCTGGCACCCCCGAAAGAAAGTCCAGCATCGACGGCAATTTCTGAAAAACCGATAACTTCTACAGAGAGTGAAAAAACAACTACGGATACGAGAGATGGACTGCTAAATTTGAACACGGCTACATTAGAACAATTAGATAAGTTGCCGGGGATCGGTGAAAGTAAGGCCAACGCGATTATTGCGCATCGTTCGAAGATTGGAAGCTTCAAGAGAGTCGAAGAACTAATGGATGTGAAAGGTATCGGTGAGAAAATGTTCGAGAAGCTTAGGGGCTTGTTATTTGTGGTGCCAAGTTAGCTCATCTTTTCATTTCTAGCGAAATGTGAGAAAATACTAGAAATAGTTTTGCTTTCGAATAGAGTAACTAAACAAACCGAGTCACCAGGAGGGAGTCCAGCATCATGAGCATCCGAAAAGATTGGGATACGTATTTCCTAGATATTGCATATATGGCTTCCACACGCTCTAGGTGTAATCGTCGTCATGTTGGAGCAGTGCTTGTACAGGGTAAAAAGCTTCTTGGTACAGCTTATAACGGAGCTCCCATGGGCGTGGCGGATTGCACGGAAGCGGGTTGCATGCTTGTGGAAGAGATCGAACTGAAGGTCGTAGCCGATGTCGAAGAGGTCGTACGTAAGCACCGTTGCATACGCACCATCCATGCTGAGCAGAACTTATTGTTGTTTACCGATCGTGAGGATCGCGAAGGCTCTACCGTTTATGTGACGGATCAACCTTGCTGGACCTGTGCAAACATGTTGGCTAACAGCGGTGTAACTGAAATTGTGTTTCATCGTGGTTATCCGAAGGATCATGAGAAAGTTAGTCAATTGATGGAAGCTAGAGGAATTTCATTCCGACAGATGACTACGTATGAACCGCCTGCAGGAACCGTATCCGAGGTTGTGAACTGAATAACGCGTTATGAGGGGAAGAACCTCTCTCTAGAAGCAGCCGTTGGGGTGCGCTAGGGGGAGGTTTTTTTGTTGGGGATCGTGTAGTGGATAGGCATGCAGACTATGGCAAATGCGGTAACTATGGCAAACATGGAAAATGAGGAAAACAGGGCAACCACGATAAACATGACAAAACGCAATATTTAAGGCAATTTACGCTACGTGGTGCGTACGAGGGGAACGAGAGTGCGCTATCCAAGCCATAACAGCTGTTTTCCTTGCTTGAAGGGAACCTGAGTGCGCTATTTAGGGGAAATTGCCTGCAATTACCTGCTTTTTTTAAAATAAGGTCTCCTCGTTCCCTTTGGTGTTTGGATATAGCGATTTATTTAGAAATAGAGCATCTACGTTCCCTCTGGAGGAAAAAACAAGCTAATTCTAAAAAACGTGATGTCGCGTAAATGTGTGAGGAATATAGAAATCGGATATGGAAAAAGAAAGTGAGGGTCTTACCGTGAAAAGACCAGTTGTTCAAGGATGCTGTCTGTGGATAAGTGGCTATGTGCTCGCTATTTACACCGAGCTTCCGTGGTTGTCCTGGACGACGAGCGCGCTGCTGGTAGCCGCGCTCGCCGCCATCTACGTGCTGCGCCTGCCTGGCCGGCAGCCGCTGGGTGCACTGCTGCTGGTCGTCATAGCCTACGGCTATTATCAAGGGACCGACCAGCGCAACATCACCGCCCTGCCGCTGGCGCAGCAGCAGCAGGTAGGCGAGGCCGGCAGCGAGGTCACGCTGCTCGGCCGGTTCGCTAGCCCTGTCACCATCGACGGTGACAGGGCTAGCTTTACCATTGAAGCGGAGTCCGTCCGCTTCAATGAAACCACCGCTTTCCCGCTTGGCGGGGAAAGCGTGCAGGTCTCGCTGCGCCTGATGGAGCAGGCGCAGCAGGCTGTGGCGTCGGGCTGGCGCCGCGGCGACGCCCTGACGCTAACGGGGACGCTGCGCAGCCCGTCCCCGGCACGCAACTTCGGCGGCTTCGACTACCGCCGATATTTGCGCCTTCACCACACGCATTGGCTGCTCTCAGCCAAAGGGGTGGATCAGGCGCAAGTGCAGCCTGCGGCTTCGCACTTCAGCGTCGTCCAGCTTCTGCGCTGGAACGACGAGCTGCGCGCTGCTCTCAGCAGGCGCATGGACGTGATCTTCCCCGCGTCGCAAGCGGGGTTTATGAAAAGCATGCTGATCGGGCTTACGGACGATCTGGATCCGGACCGCTTCCAGCAATTTTCGGAGCTGGGATTAACGCATATTTTAGCCATCTCAGGATTAAATATTGCCGTATTTCTAGGTGTATGCATCTGGATCTTACGTCGTTTCCGAATGGCCAAAGAAACCTATCTGCTCATCTGTATGTGTTTACTCCCGTTCTACGTCCTCGTTACAGGAGCATCACCCTCAATTGTCAGAGCAGGCCTCATGTCGATGATTGCCCTGTACGCAGCTCGGCGTGGAGGAATGAAAGAAGTATTGCACATTCTAGCTGTTGCTGCATGGGCGATGCTGGTGTGGGAGCCCTATTTTTTACTCGATGTCAGCTTCCAGCTATCATTCTTAGTAACACTTGGACTTATCCTAGGTGTGCAAAGAGTGACCCACTTACTCTCACCTTTCCTAACTTCCCCGACACTTCGAAACACGTTAGCAATTACACTAGTCTCTCAAGCTGTTTCCTTCCCGGTTTCAATTTATTATTTCAATCAATTTTCTTTGTTATCTTGGTTAGCAAATGCTGTTTTAGTTCCTGTCATCAGTATGATCGTGTTTCCGGCTGGTTTGGTTGCACTTGCTCTCGGTTTGATCTATACACCGCTTGGTCAAAGATTGGGTCTACTGATTTCATGGCTGAATGAAGCCATATTTTGGATAACGGATCAACTCCAACAGATACCTTATCTCAAAATGATTTGGCCATCTCCAAGTATTCCATGGATCTACTTTTATTACGGTTTTTTGATACTTATTTATGTTCTATGGCATCGTATCCACGTAAGTGCGACAGATGAACTTCCTATCATGCTTGACCGCAGCAGCGGCAAGAATGCAAAAAAGCGAAATGTACAGCTAAGCTTGCTCCTGGCAATCGGCAGTTTTCTTATACTTTTATGGATTGGGTATACACCAAATCGCTTTCAACGCACAGGCGTTGTGCAGTTTATTGATGTAGGACAAGGAGACGCGATACTCATTCGAACGCCGTATGGCAAGCATCTATTAATTGACGGCGGTGGCACACTGAGTTTCCGCAAAGCAGGGGAGGAGTGGAAAAATCGTAAAGATCCATTTGAAGTGGGCCAAAAGACACTGGTGCCACTCTTGAAGAAGCGAGGGATCCATCGTCTGGAGATGGTCGTGCTTACTCACGAGGATGCTGACCACAGCGGTGGGCTGCAGGCGGTGATCGAGCAAATTCCGGTGAAACAATTTTTATTTAATGGGACGTTTAAAGAAAGTACTAGCGTGACAACCTTATTCTCAACTCTTGTGCAAAAGGAAGTTCCTTTATTGCCCGCACAAGTGGCGGATTGGATTCATATCGACCCGCTAACGAGATTACAGGTGATTTATCCGCTTGAAACGAATCAGACTGAGGTTGAAATAGTCAAAGAACAAAATGCGAGATCGGTGGTTTTCTTGCTTGAAATGCAAGGCACTCGGTGGTTGTTTACGGGGGATATGGAAAAAGAATCTGAAGCCGCTGTTCTTTCATATTTACAAGATCACCCAGGACTAATAGCCAGCGATAGAAATTCTTGGTACACAGCTAGAGATGCAGCAGCAACGAAAGATACTTCTTCTAATCCGTATATTGATGTTCTTAAAGTTGCTCATCATGGGAGTAAAACATCGACAACTCCAGAATGGTTAGCCTATTGGAATCCAGCTGTAGCTGTCATTTCTGTTGGTGCAATGAATACATATGGACATCCGTCTCCAGAGATTATTGATCATTTAATGAACGCTAAGGCGGGTATTTTTCGTACAGAACGAATGGGCGAAGTGCAGATGGAAGTTCGAAAAGAGGGCATTTTTACGAGAATGAAGTTAGAGTACTAGACTTTATAGTCATGGGTTGATTCTATAGAGGCCTTAGCTGCAATTTTCTCCTGAGGGGGAGGCGTAGATAAGGCTTATTCTTTGTAATTTTCGGAATCTTAATCAATATTGAAACAAATTTTTGTTTTTTACGTCTAAAAGGTGTTATATCGCTCATTTTTTGTTATTCTGATAGATGCAACTACCAATATATTTATTCTAAAAAGATTGCAACCTTATGCGAGGCGATTGCGTTTATAAGATTGCAAGGGGGAGGGATCCCAGTGATAGCACCCGAACTGGTAAGATCAGCACAAGCCGGTGACCGTGATGCGCTCATTACCCTATTGCGAGAGATTGAGTCTCACGTGTATCGGACGGCTTTTTATATTCTGAATAATGAACAGGATGCGCTGGATGCTTCCCAAGAAGCACTGATCCGCATTTATACCAAAATTAATTCATATGAAGAAAAAGCCTTGTTTAAAACGTGGGTACAGCGGATTGTTACGAACATCTGCATCGATAAATTTCGCAGAGCGAAGCCAACGGTCTCTATGGATGAGCATGAGATGACGTTTACAGCTGATAATGATGTAGAGCAGGAAATATTGACGGGCTATCTAGCTCAGGATATTAGAGAGGCTATTGAAAAGCTTCCCGAACACCATCGCACTGTGGTTGTTCTTCGTTATTTGCAGGACTTTTCGTATCATGAAATTGCAGAATCGCTCGGCTTACCACTCAATACGGTGAAGTCTTACTTATTCCGAGCTAGACACACCTTACAGGCGTTACTCCAAGATTATCAGAAAGGAGGTGTTCGGGGATGAAATGTCAAGAGGTGATGATGTACATGCAAAGACAGCTAGATGGAGATTTAGCTCCAGAAGAGGAAGATGAGCTGCATGCTCACCTAATGCATTGTTTGGATTGTGCCCAGATGTTTGAACGTCTGAAGGCCCTTTCGAGCGAATTGTCCCAGCTTCCTAAAGTGATGCCACCTTTCAGTTTGGTTGATTCTATATTGCCGCAACTGCTTGAATTGGATAAACAAAAAGAAACGCCACAGTTGGATAATGTCGTTACATTCCCAACACTGGTTGCAAGGGCAGAAGTAGAAGGTGAGCCAAAACGCTCAGGTTTGAATCGTTTTAAAGAACAATTCTCATGGAAGTTCGCAAGCGGCGTTGTTGCCGCGGGATTGATTATTGGATTCTTTGCATTTAATATGCAAAATCCCGCTACGCAGAACGCAGATGAATTGATGTCTCGTTTTACCTCTGATTCTAAGAGTGCCAAAGATGATGCTCCTAGAGCGGCGACAGAGATGAATCGCATGCAAGCGCAAGATCCCATCGCTAAGAATCAAGCGGATGCCACAGCTAGTAGCGGGGCACTTAACACGCCAACGACGGATCCGTTAGTCCAAGGGACTGATGATGCGGAGTCATCAGCAGGCAGTGGGAATACGCCTCAGGCTACCTCTGACGCGCAACTAGAGAAACCGGGCGTATTTACCTCACCAGCAAGCGGTAGCGAGATGCAAGGTGCGCAGGTTTCACCTTCCACTACGCCGCCAGAGCGCTTGAAGGAAGTGGACGGATCCAATAAGGTTGATAAAACGGATCCCAATGCAGATGTGTATACGCCTCCGGCAGGCTTATCTGTACCGAAATCAACATTGGAACCTAAGTCAACGGAGTCGCCAACAAAGAAAACAACGCAAGAGCCCTCTGTGGATTCTTCAAGTACAGAGCGTATAAGTGGCGGTCAAGGGATGTCCTCTTTAGCTATGCCTCAAGTTGAAGGCGTACTGAAGTCTACAACGGGGATATATGAGGCAAAGATTGAAGATGCGCATGTTGTCATTCGAAATAGCCGCACGCTTGAAATTGTATTTGTTTCCAAACATGTGTGGCAGGAACAAGATCAGATCAAGCTGTTGGAATGGTCGAAGGATGATAAGTTGTTTTATGAAGTGACAAGCAAAGGAACGCTCCAAACTTTTCTTATCAACCTGAATGACAAAACAGAAGTCAATAAATAAAAATAAGAATTGATGCACCAAAAGGTTAGCACATGCGTAAACTATCTTAGAAGAATAGAGAACAGTTCATTCATCCACACGAGCTAAGGTTTCTAGAGCCTTAAATCGGTGTTTAAATAGACTGGCGAAGGGATTGCTGCAAGGTCTTCGGACTTTGACGTAATCCCTTTGTTGTTGGTAAAATAAGCGGGAGGGGTGAATGCCAGCGATGGACGCGAAGAGAGCATTGAAAGATATACAAGCAGGCCGGCCAGCTCCCGTTTATTTGTGCTACGGACCTGAGAAATATAAAATGCGCGAATTCATTCAAGTTCTAACAGATTCCTTAATGGGTCCAGAAGATCGTGAATTCGCAGTGAGCAAATTCGACTTGAGTGAAATGCCGCTTTCTTCTGCCTTAGATGACGCTGAGACGTTACCTTTTATGGTGCCGAAGAAATTGGTTATCGCGAAAAATGCGCTATTTTTTACAGGTGCGAAGGAAAATACGAAGCTTGAGCACAACATGGATCGCTTGGCGGCTTATTTGAAATCCCCCGCGGAGCATACAGTTGTGGTGTTTACCGTGGATGCTGATAAATTGGACGAGCGTAAAAAGATTGTAAAAGCACTTAAGGACATGGAAGCCGCCGTGCCTTTCCTATCCTTGAGCCCAGAGGAACTTACGCATTGGGTTGCTAAGCAAGCTAGTCTGCTTGGCTTTACATTCTCTGGTGGGGCTGCTGATCAATTGATTCTGTATACAGGTGGAAACTTGCAATCGTTATCGGCCGAGCTAGAAAAAATTTCGTTGTATGTAGGTGCACAAGGTGAAGCAACGCCGGACGTCGTTGATCAGTTGGTTGCTAGGAGCACGGAGCAGAACGTATTTATTCTTATCGAAGATATTGTGAATGTACGATTGGAACGAGCTTTCGTCATCTTGGAGGAGCTTCTGAAGCAGCGTGAGGAGCCCATCAAGATCGCTTCACTTATCGCCAGACAATTCCGCATCATGCTGCAGGTCAAGGAATTGGGAAAACAAGGCTATTCGCAGCAACAGATGGCATCCCAGATAGGCTTGCATCCTTTTGCGGTAAAAGTAGCTGAGGGGCAGGCGCGGAAATACGATGGGGACAAGCTGAGCCGTATTATGGGTGAGTTAGCCGATCTTGATTTGCAGATGAAAACAGGAAAAATAGACAAAGTTTTGGGTCTTGAATTATTTCTTCTTAGGCTAGCAGCCTAAGAAGTGAGGTAAATGGAAAAAAGACTAATTCTCCTAGGAGAATTAGTCTTTTGCTTTATGTCCGTGTATTACGCTTGAGCCGAAAGAGCGTTTAGCTTTTTAGCTAGACGGGACTTCTTGCGGTTAGCGGCATTTTTATGGATTAAACCTTTAGAAGCAGCTTTGTCTAATTTCTTGGAAGCAGAAACTAGAGCTTCAGGGGTTAAAGCTGTTTCGAAAGCTTTCACAGCAGTACGCAAAGCGGACTTGTGGGAAGCGTTGCGAAGACGGCGCTTTTCGCTAACTTTTACTCGTTTAATAGCGGATTTAATGTTTGGCATGAAATTCACCTCCTACTTACAAAACACGTTCAACGTTACATTTGTATGTTTGCTGACAACTTTAAGTATTCTACCACGCAATATTTCAAAATGCAAGAGCTGTCAATAGGTTTTCAGTGGTCTTTATTAGGTATTGATGTTTACTGTGGCGTCAGAATTGCTCCATCATCGCCGCGAACCGTTATTCCCACCGAAAACAGAAGTAGTCCGATATCTCCGAACTAAATTGTAGCTTCCACTCTAAAAAAAGTCCATTAGTCAGATTCTGCCTGCTTAATTAGCCACTTTCTTTGTCTGACAACAGATTTTGACGATTTAGTTAGGCGATTTAGGACTAATCAAGGATGATTGCCGCGGACAACTAGTTTAGTTCGAGAAATTCGGACTAAATGAATGTGGGAAGGGTGGGAAACAGTGAAAGGTTACAATAAGGGCGGTTTCCGAGTCGTATCTACAAGCCAAGCGTGCACTCTAGCAACACCTTTGGTTTCAGGGCGAAGCCATTTTTTATCTTCTAGGAGTCGTATTTGATTTCTTGCTGTATCATATCCACATTGTAACACTTCTTTGACGTCCGCGAGTTTAATCGGGCGACCCAGTCTTAAGGCTAGTCGTAGAATATCTCGTTCCCGACTGTTCAATTGACTTTCAAGAGAGTCTTGTTCCCCAAATAAGCTTCCGATGAGTTGTTGAAGCAACGCTTGCCAAAGACGAGGACGTTCTCGAATATCATCCAAGCTAATACGCACGATGATCCAACCATCATTCACCAAATGCATGTGTCGCACGAATTGATTTGAGTATTGTCTACGATCGAGCTTTTCATAGTGAGTTCCGTAAGGATCGATCTCAAAGGTGATACGGATGCCAGAACGGATATAAGCAAAGTCCAGATATCTTTTGCCGTCAGCATAATCAATGATCTCATACTCGGGATGCAAGTAAGTAAAGTGTCCAAAAGCTTGCCACCACAGTGAACGGAGAAATTCTTTCTCAGCAAACGCATGACCAGTCTGTAATTTTCGTAATGCCTCACCTTTCCTTTTGCTTAAATGACCATTCAGCCATTCTTGGTGAGCACTGTCAAACGAATTCAAAGTCATCACATCACGCTCCATCCCAAAATAAAATAGCGCCGTCCCGTAACTCCTAAGAGTTATGGAAACGGCGCATGCTTTGCGTCTGAAAATCTATTCGATTAGGTTATTTTCAGAATAACATCACTATGCAATTCTTACAAGTATTTACAAGTGTCTGAGATTCGAAATGATCAGTTTACAGTGGTCTTCAACTTTGCATAACACTGTAGCATCTGTCACACAATAAACAATACAGCGCAAGCATGAAAGGGGATCTCCAATGGACTTAGGCATATTCAACACACAGACCGACCTTGCACTTGATGCAAGGGATATGGCCCATGCAGCCAATCAGGGGCAGCCGATTCCTGGTATTGAACAAGAGTTCACACGGGAAAACGGGATACGCGTTACCAAAATCAACGTCCTGAATGAAGAAGGGTCCAAAGCGCTTGGTAAGCTTCTGGGCCATTATATAACGATTGAAGTGCCTGCGCTCCGGGAGAAAGACAGCCAGCTGCAGGATCGCGTGGCAACCAAGCTAGCTCAAGAGTTTGAGCAGTTTTTGCGGCAAATCGGCATTCCCAAGAATGCGAAGGCACTTATTATTGGCTTGGGCAATGGCAATGTAACCCCGGATGCCTTGGGGCCACTCGTTGTCGAGAATGTTATGGTGACGAGGCATTACTTTGAACTAGTTCCCGAAGATGTGAGCCCAGGCTATCGAGCGGTAAGTGCTGTTGCCCCAGGGGTACTAGGCACAACAGGGATTGAAAGCAGCGACATCGTGCAAGGGATTGTAGATAAATCTAAACCTGATTTCATCATTGCCATAGATGCGCTTGCCTCTAGATCCTTGGATCGTGTCAACACGACCATACAGATTGCGGATACGGGCATTCATCCAGGCTCAGGCATCGGAAATAAACGCAAAGGCTTGACCAAGGAGAATCTAGGAATTCCTGTTATTGCGATCGGAGTACCGACGGTTGTGTATGCCTCAACGATTGTCAACAATGCTTTTGATCTCATGCAGAAGCACTTTAGCGATCAGACGAGTAACACGGGGCATATTTTTGGACTTCTAGATAATATCAATGAAGACGAGCGGCTGCAGCTTGTCAAAGAGGTGCTAAACCCCGTAGGGCACGATTTGCTCGTTACGCCGAAGGAGATTGATCAATTTATTGAGGATATCGCCAATATTATCGCTAGCGGCCTGAATGCGGCGTTGCATGACGCTGTAGATGTCGATAACGTGGCAGCCTACACCCATTAATTCAAGCAAAGAACTGAACCCACTGGCGTGGTGGCAGTTCTTTTTTGCCGTTCTATTATGGACCTCATAGTGCCTTATCATTCCCTCTTAATCCTTCTCTATCAAAAAAATCTAGCGAAACTAGTTCTATCGTTCGGGCTCGTTTCATAGATTGAATTAAGATAGTTTAGGAGGCATGGAAACTATGAAATGGACATCAGCCACATGGAATTTCAGCCAAGTTCGCAAAACCTTTCAGAGCGCCAGTTCCGTCGGGAAAACGTTCATGGTACTCAGCACCTCGACCTTAGCTCTATTCGTACTCATTGGTCTAGGTGGCGTCCTGCAAAGTAGATTAATGTCGACAACGTCGCCGGTTTCTTCCATGAAAGGTCTCGCTGCATCTGTCACGAATCAGTTTTTTATCGATATGTTGGGTATGGAAGTCCCTCATTTAAATAAGGATCAGAAGAAGTTTACCTTTTCCCAACACAATGTATTTCACTTCGCTTTTCAAATGATGACCAATATTAATCCAAGTGATCCCAAAAGCCTTGTTGCAAGTGAAGTGCCTGGTATGGATTTGACGAAATCGACCGTCTTGGTGAAAGGGAGCGAAAATAATCCCAGTGCGCCATATGATTTCAATCCAGGCTCGAATAATTTGGAGGCAGAAGCCAAAAATCCACCACTTCCGACTCCATCCATAGAACCAACGCCGATTAGCAGCGTGTCCCCATCTCCGAATGCAGTTGGTCAGCCACCGAAAACAGCAGGCGATAATATTGCTTTTATCTATCAAACACATAGCAATGAGTCATTTCTCCCCGAGCTCAAAGGTGTGACAGATCCAGACAAAGCATATAGCGATAAAGTGAATATCATCTCCGTAGGGCAACGGTTAGCTCAGAACCTTGAGAGAGATGGCATTGGAGCTGTGCATTCTTCAACCGTTTATCCGAGCACGGTCAAAGGTTTTGAATACCCGTACTCCTACAAATATTCCGCCAAAACGCTCCAAGAAGCGGTCGCTTCGCATAAGGATTTGGATTATTTCTTTGATATTCATCGCGACTCAGGAGCACGCAACAAAACAACGGCTACGATCGATGGCAAGGAAGTTGCGCAGGTTTATTTTATCATTGGCGGGAAAAATCCAAATTGGAAAAAGAACGAGGAATTTGCAAGCAAAATTCATCAAGTACTGGAAGCGAAGCACCCAGGTGTCTCCAAAGGGATTCATGCCAAAGAGGCCAGTGAGGGGAATGGTTTGTATAATCAAAACATCTCACCTAACAGTATTTTGATCGAAGTAGGCGGCCCCTACAACACCCTCGAGGAATGTTACCGGGCAACGGATTGGTTGGCCGAAGCGATATCGGAAGTTATTTTGAACGCGAAGAAAGTTGATTCACCGGCGGATACGGCAAAAAAATTGTAAACCGGCTTACCAATAAAGGAGGAAATGTGATGAGGCTGAGGCACTTTTATATCAAGGTTGGATTGTTTGGACTCTTGCTGCTGTTTTGTATCTTGTTCGGCGTCAGTCTAGCATCCAGCGGGATGGAACGTATTGAAGGTCCTCAGCCTTCCTCCAAAGCGTCGGCACAAGTTACTCCAACAAAAGCACCAGGTAAAGTAGTAACAACAGTTGCTAATGCTACGCCAACACCACCTGCTCAAAATGCAACAGTGAAAGGGAAACAAAACGATGAGCCGAAGACTGAACCCGTTGTCATTCATGATAATTCACTGAACCGTGTAGGGAATAAATTAGGTGACCTTTTACAGATAACGGCACATCATGGAATTAAATTGTTCATTTCTTTGTTTGATGCTGTTTTAGGCAAAGGCTAGCTGTGCATTGCTCCGACTTCCCACAACTGCTATAATGAAAATTATTTGCATGTAGTGGGGGTTAGTCTTTAGCATGACGGACATTCGAGAAAGACAACAAAGAATTCGCAACTTTTCAATTATCGCTCATATCGATCACGGCAAATCAACACTAGCTGATCGTATTCTGGAATATACAGGTGCATTGTCTTCACGTGAGATGCAAGAGCAAGTTCTCGACCAGATGGATCTGGAGCGCGAACGGGGAATTACAATCAAACTACAGGCGGTGAGATTGGCTTACCGCGCGGATGATGGTGTCGATTACATCCTTAACCTGATTGATACACCAGGACACGTAGACTTTACCTATGAGGTATCACGAAGTCTTGCTGCTTGTGAAGGGGCATTGTTGGTTGTTGATGCGGCGCAAGGTATTGAGGCTCAAACACTAGCGAACGTATATCTTGCTCTGGAAAATAATTTAGAAATATTACCTGTTATTAATAAAATTGATTTACCAAGCGCAGACCCCGAGAAAGTAAAACAAGAGGTCGAAGACGTCATCGGTCTTGACGCTAGTGATGCTGTTCTTGCTTCAGCTAAAGCGGGTATCGGTATTAAAGAAATTATTGAACAAATTTGTCTGAAGGTACCAGCTCCACAAGGTGATCCGGATGCTCCTTTGAAGGCCTTGATATTTGACTCCCATTACGATAGCTACAAAGGCGTAATCGTGTATGTGCGAGTTGTGGATGGTTCGATCAAAGCAGGTTCCAAAATTAAAATGATGGCGACGAACAAAGTGTTCGAAGTTATTGAAGTCGGTGCGTTCAAACCAAGAATGTCATCGGTACCTTCCCTTGAGGTTGGAGATGTTGGGTTCATCGTTGCTGGTATTAAAAATGTCGGAGACACCCGAGTCGGGGACACGGTAACGGATGCAAATCGCCCGTCACTTGAACCGCTGCCAGGCTATCGTCGCATTAATCCGATGGTATTCTGTGGTTTATATCCAATTGAAACGACCGATTACAACGATTTGCGTGAAGCGTTGCAAAAGCTTGAACTTAATGATGCTTCCTTGCGCTTTGAGCCTGAAACATCAACGGCGCTGGGCTTCGGCTTCCGTTGCGGATTCTTGGGGCTCCTGCATATGGATGTTATTCAAGAACGTATCGAGCGTGAGTTTAACATCCCGTTAATCACGACGGCACCGAGCGTTATCTATCGGGTTACATTAACAAATGGCGATATCATGGAAATTGATAATCCATCGAACTATCCAGATCCGCAACGTATTGATTTCGTAGAAGAGCCTTATGTAAAAGCTTCCGTTATCGTGCCGAATGATTACGTAGGTACCATTATGGAGCTTTGCCAAGGTAAGCGCGGCGAATACTTGAATATGGAATACTTGGATACGAATCGCGTAACATTGACGTATGAGATCCCATTATCCGAGATTGTCTACGATTTCTTCGATATGTTGAAGTCTCGGACAAAAGGCTATGCCTCTTTTGACTATGAAATCAGCGGGTACAAGAAATCTAATCTGGTTAAAATGGACATCTTGCTCAATTCGGAGCAGGTGGATGCCCTGTCCTTCATCGTTCACCGTGATACCGCTTATCACCGTGGCAAAATCATTTGTGATAAACTGAAAGAGCTTATCCCGCGGCAAATGTTTGAGGTGCCGATTCAAGCAGCAATTGGACAGAAAATCGTGGCACGTGAGACCGTAAAAGCGATGCGTAAAAACGTACTTGCCAAGTGTTACGGCGGTGACATTTCTCGTAAACGTAAATTGTTAGACAAGCAAAAAGAAGGTAAAAAACGCATGAAGCAAGTGGGTAGTGTAGAAGTGCCACAAGAAGCATTCATGGCCGTTTTGAAAATCGACGAATAGAGGCATGGAATGAAAAGCTGGGGTGGCAGCAGACGCTGTCCCTTGGCTTTTTCTCAATGGAGAGATAGCTAGTTTGAAAGATAGAAAGGAATACCCCTATGTTAGTTAACTATACAACGCCAACAGCGGTGTACATTCATATTCCCTTTTGCACAAACAAATGTCATTATTGTGATTTCAACTCTTATGTCCTCAAAGGGCAGCCTGTGATGGAATATTTAGATGCACTTGAGCGTGAAATGGAGCTTACTGTACGAAACAATCCGCCACAGAAGGTGGAGACGATCTTTGTTGGTGGCGGAACGCCAACCGTTCTATTGCCAGACCAAATGGAGCGATTTCTTAAGATTGTTCGAACTTATTTCCCAGCGGATAGCGCGGAAGTAGAATTCTCCATGGAAGCTAACCCAGGAACGACGGACGAAGATAAGCTAGCTGTGATGAAAGCTGGCGGTGTGAATCGTATTAGCTTCGGTGTGCAATCTTTTAACAATGACATTCTTGCGGCGATCGGCCGTATTCATAATACAGATGATGTGCACAGAAGCATTGCCAATGCGAAGAAATTAGGTTTTGATAACTTATCAATTGACCTGATGTTCGGACTTCCGAAGCAAACAGTGGAAATCATGCAAGCAACATTGGATGAGGCGTTGTCACTTGATTTACAGCATTATTCAATTTACAGCTTGAAGGTAGAAGAAAACACGTTGTTCCACACCTTATTTAACAAAAATCAACTGCCTCTTCCAAGTGAAGATGAGGAAGTCGATATGTACGAACTCATCATGCGCCGATTGGAGAGTGCGGGCTATAAGCAATATGAGATCAGCAACTTTGCCAAGCCTGGCCGCGAGAGCAGACATAATACGATGTACTGGCGCAATCGCTCCTATTACGGATTAGGCGCAGGTGCACATGGGTATATGAATGGTAAGCGTCATGTGAATGTGAAGGGTATCCAACCTTACATTGATGCAACGAAGCTGGGATTACCGATCATGGAGCAATTCGACGTTACGCCGCAAGAAGCGATGGAAGACTTTATGATGGTTGGACTGCGACTGCTAGAAGGTGTGCGCAGCACGGACTTCATGGATCAATTCGGAGAGACGATCGAAGCCCACTTCGGAACTACGCTGCAAAGCTGGATCAACAAGAAGCTGATTGAGCAAACGTCGGAAGGATATCGTTTATCCAAGCACGGTATTTTGCTAGGAAATGAAGTCTTCGCCTCGTTCTTAAGCTAAACCAATTTCATGCAAAAAACGCTTGTGCATTTATACGTTTCGTTGTATATTTATACATGAATCCACAAGCGAAACAGCGGAAAGCCGCAGGGCGCTAGCGTGGCTTTTATGCATTTTTGTGCGAATGGTGGGTGGGGAAGCGTGAATACATCAACTACGGTGTCCGTAAGAAAAGCTTCGGTGGATGATATCGATAAGCTTTTTGAAATCATACAGGGGTATGCCAAGCAAGGCATCATGCTGCCGCGGAGCAAGGAAATGCTCCAAGATCAAATTGATACGTTTGTTGTCGCTGAATTCGATGGCCTATTAATAGGGTGCGGTTCACTGACGAGGTTGGGGCCAGATCTGGTTGAGATTCGCTCACTTGGGATGACGCCTGGCTACAAGGGTCAAGGAATCGGTGGCAAACTTGTTGACTTCTTAGTCGAAGAGGCAAGAAGCCAAGGAATTATTAAAGTGATGGCACTTACTTATGAAGTGGCTTTCTTTCAAAAAAACGGCTTTACACTCGTTCCGAAGGAGATTTTTCCTGAGAAGGTTTGGAGAGACTGCATGCATTGCAAAAAACAGTATTGTTGCGATGAAATCGCCGTACTTAAACGTTTGGATTGACTTGACAACAGACCTTAGGGTCTGTTATTTTTGTATTAGGATTTAGCACTCACTAAATACGAGTGCTAACGAAGGTGGCAAATAGTGAAAAGTGAGGAGGAGGGGTACTCATGTTGACAGAGCGCCAACGCATGATTTTAAGTGCAATCATTGATGATTACGTTCGTTCAGCGGAGCCAATTGGTTCGCGAAGTATTTCGAAGCGTGGGAATGTTGGGTTTAGTCCAGCAACCATACGTAATGAAATGTCTGATCTCGAAGAAATGGGCTATCTTGAGCAGCCTCATACGTCCGCAGGTCGTATACCTTCACACAAGGGTTATCGCTATTATGTCGATCATTTGCTCCAGCACGGCTCCTTGCATAGTCATGATTTGGATTCTATGAAGGGCGCTTTCGCAGAGCGTATTCAAGAGATGGAAGGTGTTATTCAGCACGTTGCTGGCATGCTCTCCAGTCTCACGAACTACACGTCGATCGTGCTCGGTCCTGAAGTCTTTAGTACAACTTTAAAGCATATTCAAATTATCCCGATCTCGGATACTACAGCAGTAGCAATCTTAGTGATGAATACGGGACATGTTGAAAATAAAACCGTGACGATACCTGAAGGCATGCCAATGTCGGAAATCGAGAAGGTCGTCAATATTCTGAATACAAGGCTGAAGAATGTGCCGTTGGTTCAGTTTAAATCAAAGCTTTACAACGAAATTTCAAATGAATTAAGCAAATATGTGACTGGCTATCAAGAGCTTCTTGGTATGGTTGAGAGTGTACTGCAAAGCGATGAGAAGGACCGTGTTTTCCTCAGTGGAATGACGAATATGCTCACACAACCTGAATTCAAGGATGTGGAGAAAGTGAAGAGCATTTTTGATCTGCTTGAAGAAGCGCCGACTCTCATCAAGTTATTTACTCCGTCAAATGAAGGCATCGAGATAAAAATTGGTGCTGAGAATAGTATTGAAGCCATATCGAATTGCAGCTTAATCACAGCTTCATACTCCATTGCCGGTACGCCGCTTGGCACGATTGGTATTTTAGGACCTACTCGGATGGAATACGGTAGAGTCATTGGTTTAATGGAACATCTATCGAAGCATATGGAACTGGTCTTAGGACGTTGGTATGGCAAATGACAGGAGTCAAACCCATGCATGGTGAAAGTGAAGAACGGTACTCTACGTTAGTCAATAATGCCGCGGCAGTTCGGGCGATTTGTTCGGCCGTCGAAGGAACCCTGGGGCCTAAGGGGCTAGACACAATGCTAGTCGGCGGCCAAGGTGAGGTCATTATTACTAACGATGGTGTGACGATATTGGAAAAAATGGATGTTACGCATCCAGCAGCGAGATTGATGATTCAAGTTGCTCGCAGTCAACAACGGCAGATTGGCGATGGAACGACAACAGCTACTGTGCTAGCTGGCGCGATGGTGCAAGAAGGTGTTGCCCAAGTTACGCGAGGTGTTCCAGTAGCCAAAGTTGTCACGGGTATGCTGCAAGGAATTGAATTAGCCGTAGCTAGTCTAGAGGGGCGCAGTCGAAAAATCACTGGTCTCACAGATCGAGCGCTTCAGCGTATTGCTTACACGGCAGGGCGAGAGCAGACGGATATCGCTAAACTCGTTATTCAAGCGGCCGAAGCGGTCGGTGATGCAAAGCTGCGCGAAGAGGGTTATCGCTTCGCAGACAGCGTGCTCGCCCACGAAGTAGCGAGCAGTGAGGTCTGGACCGGCATTCTGCTGAATGGGAAGCCGATGAACCTGCATCTCGAGCAGGAGCGCCGAGATGCCCGCATCCTCGTGCTGCATGATGCTCTGGAGCCTGAGACGGTCAGCGAGGAATCGCTGGTCACCGAGGCAGGCTTCCAGCGCTACATGCAGCTCCGAGAGCTCTTCCGCAGCTCCCTAGGCTTGCTGCTGGAGCTTGGCGTCGGTCTGATTGCATCAGACCGCGGGGTTGACCCTGAGGCGGAGCAGTTTTGCTCCGACCATGGCATTCTCGTGCTGCAGCGGTTGTCCCGCAGGGACTTGCAGCTGCTGAGCGAGCACACCGGCGCTAGGCCGGTGCGGCGCACGGCGCTGCGCAAGAGCGCGCCGGAGCTCAGCACGGCGCTCGGTCACGCGGGCTATGCCGCGTATGACGAGCGGCTGGAGCGCGTGCGCGTCGCGCAGGGTCACGGCGAGCAGCACGTGACCGTGATCGTTGGCGCCGCGACGCGCGAAGCGGCGCATGAGCGCTCGCGCATCGCGAAGGATGCTGCGTCAGCCGTCCAAGCCGCCGTGCGCGGCGGGTACTTGCCCGGCGGCGGCGCAGCTGAGATGGCCGTCGCGCATGATCTAGAGCGTGTGCGCGAGACGATGAGGGGCATGGAGGGCTTTGGTGTGGCCGCTGTCGCGGGAGCACTGCGCAAGCCATTGTCTCAGATCGTAGTGAACGCAGGCTACAATCCGCTCGAGAAGGTTGAAGAGCTGAAAGCGGCCCAGCTTGCACAGGATACGGACAGCCTAGGGATCGATTGCGATACGGGGCTGATCACGGATTTTGTGGAAGCTGGAATTATGGATCCGACAGATGTGAAAATTCACGCGCTGCAAGCGGCTGGTGAAGTAGCTGCCGCGGTACTGCGTATCCATACAGTGATCAAGATGAAGCAACCTTTTGAAGAGAATTAAATGTGGGCAAACTAATCCCAAATATGTCGTGTATTATGTTTAGGAGGTGAAGGACAATTGAGTACTGGAGATAACAAAACAGTGGAACAAGACATTAACCCTACATACGCAGCCGAGAATGAATCAGCGACAGAGCAAGAAGTTGTTGTTGAGGAAGTCGGTTCCGAGGAAGCTAATAGCGAATTGGAACAGGCGCGTGTGCAAGCCGAAGAAAACTATCAGCGTTTATTACGCGTTCAAGCGGACTTCGACAACTTCCGTCGCCGTGCAAGAGCGGAGAAGGAAGATTTCGCAAAATACGCTTCGGTTAAATTAATTGAGCAGCTATTACCGATTGTGGATAACTTTGATCGCGCGCTGTCTTCAAGCAAAGAGACGAAGGATTTTGACGCATTGGTAAAAGGCTTGGATATGACATACCGCGGTTTGGATCAAGTATTATCTGCTGAAGGGCTTAAGCCTATTGAAGCTGTTGGTCAACCTTTCAATCCTGAATTCCATCAAGCCGTGATGCAAGTGGAATCTGAGGAGTTTGAAGAAGGTATCGTCGTTGAAGAATTGCAAAAAGGCTATATCCTCAAAGACAAGGTCATCCGACCAGCAATGGTTAAAGTTAGCGTATAAGTCTAATTTTGATCACGAGACTAAAGGATCTTATCTTTTCTAAATAAACTAATGACGTTCCTAGAGGAACATAAGGAGGCATCTTTACATGAGTAAAGTAATTGGTATTGACTTAGGTACTACAAATTCTTGCGTTGCCGTTATGGAAGGCGGAGAAGCCGTCGTAATTCCAAATCCAGAAGGTAACCGCACAACGCCATCCGTTGTAGGTTTCAAGAAAGATGGCGAGCGCGTTGTTGGTGAAACAGCAAAGCGTCAAGCGATCACAAACCCAGACAAAACAATCTCTTCCATCAAGCGTCACATTGGTACGAACCACAAAGAGAACATTGATGGCAAAGACTACACGCCACAAGAGATCTCTGCAATTATCCTGCAAAAGCTAAAAGCAGATGCAGAAGCGTACCTTGGCCAAACGGTTACACAAGCGGTAATCACGGTTCCTGCTTACTTTAACGACAGCCAACGTCAAGCGACGAAGGATGCTGGTAAAATTGCTGGTCTTGAAGTTCTTCGTATTGTTAATGAGCCAACAGCAGCAGCACTTGCTTACGGTTTGGAAAAAACAGAAGATCAAACAATTCTCGTTTATGACCTAGGTGGCGGTACATTCGACGTATCCATCCTTGAGCTAGGCGA
The DNA here is from genome assembly GCF_059692055.1 of Paenibacillus sp. J31R109. Classification (NCBI taxonomy): domain Bacteria; kingdom Bacillati; phylum Bacillota; class Bacilli; order Caryophanales; family Paenibacillaceae; genus Paenibacillus; species Paenibacillus sp. J31R109. The sequence goes on from NZ_JCAUAR010000001.1 coordinate 301,772, forward strand.
TGGTTTCTTCGAAGTTAAAGCAACAAGCGGCGACAACAAATTGGGCGGAGATGACTTTGACCAAGTTGTTATGGATTACCTCGTTGCTGAATTCAAAAAAGAGCAAGGCATTGACCTTTCCAAAGACAAAGCGGCAGTTCAACGTTTGAAAGATGCAGCTGAAAAAGCGAAAAAAGAACTTTCCGGTGTTTTGACAACGACTGTTTCCCTTCCGTTCATCACGGTAGCAGACGGCGTTCCTCAGCATTTGGAGTTGAATATTTCACGTGCGAAGTTCGATGAGCTTACTTCTGGACTTGTTGAAAGAACACTAGGACCAACTCGTCAAGCGCTTCAAGATTCCGGTTTGTCCACAAGCCAAATCGATAAAGTTGTTCTTGTTGGTGGATCCACTCGTATTCCTGCAGTTGTAGAAGCAATCAAGAAATTGATTGGTAAAGAGCCACATAAAGGTGTTAACCCGGATGAAGTTGTTGCCCTTGGTGCAGCTGTTCAAGCTGGTGTTTTGACTGGTGAAGTAAAAGACGTTGTTCTTCTAGACGTAACACCACTTTCCCTTGGTATCGAAACAGCAGGCGGCGTATTCACGAAAATGATCGACCGCAACACAACGATTCCTACAACGAAATCACAAGTGTACTCCACTTATGCAGATAACCAAACTAGCGTAGAGATTCACGTGCTTCAAGGTGAGCGCTCCATGGCTAGCGGTAACAAAACACTTGGCCGCTTCATGCTAGGTGATATTCCTCCAGCTCCGCGCGGCGTTCCGCAAATCGAAGTTAGCTTCGATATCGATGCGAACGGTATCGTAAACGTGTCTGCTTTGGATAAAGGAACAGGTAAAAGCCAAAAAATCACGATCACTTCTTCCAGCGGTTTGAGCGATGCAGAAGTTGAACAAATGGTGAAAGACGCGGAAGCGCATGCTGAAGAAGACCGTGCACGTAAAGAGCTTGTAGAAGCTCGCAACGAAGCGGATCAATTGGTATACTCCGTTGACAAAACGATCAAAGATCTTGGCGACAAAGTTGACCAAGGCGAGATCGACAAAGCGAATGCAGCAAAAGAGAAAGTAACAACTGCACTTGCAGGCAACGATCTTGAAACGATCAAAAAAGCTACAGAAGAATTGACGGAAGTTATTCAACAACTTTCTGTTAAATTATATGAGCAAGCTTCCCAAGATCAAGGCCAAGGTCCTGATGCTGGTGCAGGCGAAGCTCCTAAAGGCAGAGAAAATGTTGTAGACGCTGACTACGAAGTAGTTGACGAACCTAAAAAATAAACATATTCTAACTAAATAGAAGTTTAAAGAGGTTCTTTAAACACTGTTTGTTATCAATTAACGTAAGAGTCAAAGCCAAGGGGAGTTTCTCCGTGGCTTTGACTTTCCGTTTGTAGTCTTGAACATGGGAGTGGAACAAGTGAGTAAACGTGATTATTACGAAGTATTAGGTCTCGGCAAGGATGCTTCGCAGGATGAGATCAAGAAGGCTTACCGCAAAATGGCACGTCAATATCACCCTGACGTCAATAAAGCGGCGGATGCTGAAGATAAGTTCAAAGAAGCTAAGGATGCATACGATGTGCTGAGTGATGATCAGAAGAAAGCGCAATACGATCAGTTCGGTCACGTCGATCCGAATCAAGGATTTGGCGGCGGTCAAGACTTCGGCGGCGGCTTCGGGGATATTTTTGATATGTTCTTCGGTGGCGGCGGTGGTGGTAATCGTCGTAATCCGAATGCTCCGCAACGCGGTAATGATTTGCAATATACGATGACCGTGGAATTTAAAGAAGCCATTTTTGGTAAAGAAATGGATATTAACATTCCTCGTACAGAGAATTGCGATACGTGTCATGGTTCAGGTGCCAAAGCTGGAACGAAGCCTGAAACTTGTGGCGGCTGTCACGGCAGCGGACAACAAGAAGTGGTTCAGAATACAGCATTTGGCCGTATTGTGAACCGCCGCGTGTGTACGTCCTGTAATGGTTCCGGTAAAATCATCAAAGAAAAATGCGGAACGTGTCATGGCGCTGGTAAAGTGAAGAAGACACGCACCATTCACATTAAGATTCCAGCAGGTGTGGATGATGGTGCTCAACTTCGCGTGTCTGGTGAAGGTGAAAGCGGAACTCGCGGAGGCCCATCTGGTGACCTTTATGTCGTGATTCGTGTCAAAAATCACGAGTTCTTCCAACGTGAAGGCAATGACGTATATTGTGAAGTGCCTTTGACTTTCATGCAGGCAGCTCTTGGTGACGAAATTGAAATCCCAACGCTGACGGAAAAAGTAAAGCTCAAGATTCCAGCTGGTACCCAGACGGATACGTATTTCCGTCTCAAAGGCAAAGGCGTTCCGCATCTTCGTGGCTTTGGTCAAGGGGATCAACACGTGAAGGTTATCGTGATGACACCGACGAATTTGTCAGAAGATCAAAAGGATTTGCTTCGTCAGTTTGGAAAGCAAAGCGGCGAGCATACGCATGAGCAAAGTCAGTCTATTTTTGAACGTATGAAAAGAGCCTTCTTAGGCGACTAGTTAACTATGGCACCTCGCGTGTGGATGACAGATGTATTCTGTGATTCACACGTTTGGGGTGCTTTTTGTTTTGGAAAATAGGCGAGGGGTGAAAAGAGATCATCCGTTGGATAAATCCATTGTAATCGTAGAAATGAAGGGGGGAAAATGCATTCTATTGGATATTTCCGCCCCTATTAATCATCCCTTTACATATCCCATCAAATTTACAAAACCTACATATGAACTTGACGTTCTCCAAATCTATGAGCCTTATGCTAGTAAGGTGAAATACTATTTTTGGAGGGAAAACATTTGAAAAAAGCGTTAAAACAAATCATGAGTTCTGGAATGGCAGTTTCCTTATTAACTCTAAGTCTAGCAGGGACAGTTTCTGCTGCAGATTCAGCGGCACCGTCAACTTCAGTTGCTCCACCTTCTAAAAATTTGATTGTTCTTATCGGCGATGGAATGGGACCAGCTGAAGTAACAGCTGCTCGTTATTACGCGAAAAAGTTCCTAGGTAAAGATCGTCTGGAGTTAGATGGCGGTTATTATGTTGGGAAAGCGACTACATACTCACAAGCAAGTCCTTACACAACGGAGTCTGGTGCAATTACGGATTCTGCAGCAGCGGCGACAGCATTTTCAACAGGGAATAAGACATACAACAATGCAATCAGTGTCTCTAACGGTGAAGTAGCTTCACCTTATGCTTCTGTGATTGAAGCGGCTATGAAGCAAGGCAAAGCAACGGGTCTAGTATCAACAGATAATATTACTGGAGCTACGCCTGCTGTATGGGCATCACATGTACGTCAACGCAGCAATCAAAATGCGATTGCTTCGCAATATTTGAACAGTGGTGTCGACGTTATTTTCGGTGGAGGTAAGGTCAACTTCACGACGAAAGAAGATAAAGGAAAACGTACGGACAAAAACATCATTCCTGACTTTCAAGCTAAAGGGTACCAAACGGCTTTTGATAAAAAAGGCTTGGATGCCATCCCTGTAACTGCAGGTAAAGCGCTTGGTCTTTTCGCAGATGCGGAAATTCCTTACGTACTGGACCGTACAGAGACTGTGCCTAGCTTACCGCAATTGTCGCAAAAGGCATTGGATATTTTATCCCAAAACAAAAATGGTTTCGTCTTATTGGTAGAGCAAGGCCGTATCGATCACGCTGGTCATGCCAACGATCTTCCTGCAAACATTCAAGAAATGCTAGAGCTGGATGCTACGTTCAAGACATTAGTTGATTTTGCTAAAAAAGATGGCAATACCTCTGTTGTTGTTTCAGCGGATCATGAGACAGGCGGTCTTTCCCTTGCGAGAGACAATGTCTATGAAATCAATGTAGATTTGTTTAACAAACAGAAGCATTCCTATGAGTATATCGATGGTATTTTGAAAAAAGCGCAAACAGCCGAAGATATCCGCAAAATCGTTGCAGACAATATTGGCTTCACGGATCTGTCTGATGAAGAGGTTCAATTGATTTTGAATGGCGATGGCTCCTCCTACGGACGTGGCGGCGGTTATAATGCAGTCGTGTCGAAACGCCTTGCAGTTGGCTGGACAGGACATGGTCATACTGGGGTTGATGTTGGTGTGTGGGCATATGGTCCAATAGCTTCTCTAGTTAAAGGCGACATCGATAATACGGACATTGCGAAAAATGGTGCAAAAGTGATTGGTGCTGATTTGGCAGCGGCCACAAAAGAGCTTCAAGACAAATATCTGTACCCAATGTTCAAAGTGACGCGTGATTCCAAAACTTTGTTTACGGCAAGATCACTAGCAGAATCTCTTGGCATTCAAGTAGGTTGGGACGAAGCTTCACATACCGTAACTTTTACAAAAGATAGTCAAAAGATCTCTGTTCTTGTCTCAACAGGAGAGATTACTGTAAATGGTACGGCAAGTGCATGGGTTGGCAATGTGGATAACGGTAAGTTGTATTTGCCGCTTGAAGCTTTTAATCAACTGACTGGAAAAACATTCACATGGGATTCCTTTAATGAGCGCATTGTAAAAAATTAATTATAGGAGCAGACGGACATGGGGGGCTCCTTCCCTGTGTCCTCTTTTCTTTTTGTAGTCATATTGAAGTGAGGAGGGTTTGCATGATTAGCATGCAGGGAATATCGAAATCGTTCCGACTCCATGGTCAAAACTTGCCAATCTTGCAAATAGCGAAGTGGCACATTCAAAAAGGTGAAAGAATAGCGCTAATGGGACCGAGTGGCTGTGGGAAAAGCACCCTTTTACATCTGCTAAGCGGTGTCATCACGCCAGAGCAGGGAGAGATCTGGGTAGCTGACCAACCGGTTCATCTTCTCTCCGAAAGTAAAAGAGATCGCTTTAGAGCGGAGAAGATCGGCTATATTTTTCAAGATTTTCATCTCATTTCTTCACTTACCTTAAGAAAAAACGTTGAGTTAATTCTGCCGCGCACTTGGTCGAAAAAGGAGCGAACGGAGAAGCTTGACGATTGGTTTGAACGTGTAGGCTTGAAAGATCGTAGGGACCATCTACCGTCGCAACTCTCGCGGGGGCAACAGCAAAGAGCCGCAATTGTGAGGGCTTTAATTACAAAGCCCCCACTACTTTTAGCGGATGAGCCGACTGGCAGCTTGGATTGGGAGACAGGGAGTGAGTTGATGGCCTTGTTGCTTGAGATTTGTAAAGCGGAGCAATTGACTTTGGTCTCAGTCACGCATGATCGACATATCGCTGAGATGTTTCCGACAAGAGTAGATATGCGAGAACTGAATGAGCTGCTTAGGAGTGTATCGGTATGAGTGTCATCTCTTTACTTTGGAGCCAACTCTGGCATCGTAAAACCTTGTCACTATTAACGATTTGCTCTGTAGCTATTACAGCAGCCCTGGTTGTATTCCTTCTAATATGCAGTCAAGGCGTTGAGCGAGGCGCTGAAAATGGTTATGGACCTTTCGATGTGACCATTGGAGCCAAAGGCAGCGCTACGCAGCTTGCACTGAATACCTACTACCACATCGGTGCGCCCACGGGGAATATTCCAATCACGGTTTTAGATGATGTGCGCAAAAATGATTTCGTGGATTCGGCTTATGCCATGACGACTGGTGATAATTATCAAGGGTTCCCAATTATCGGCATGGAGCCTGGTTATTTCCTGACACGCTATGGCGCTGGCAAACAAATGGCACAAGGCAATCTTTACGGAAAACAAGGCGAGACCATTGTTGGTTCTTATGTGGCAAGTTCGCTTGGTCTATCGGTGGGAGACACGTTTGTTGGTGCCCATGGACTTATACAGGAAGTAGGCGTGCATGAAGAGGAGGAAGAAGACGAAGAAGAGGGACACCATGCCTTTACATATACGGTAGTAGGCATATTGCCGCCATTGCACACATCAGATGATCGAGCTGTATTTACAACGTTGGATTATGCGTGGGCTGTTCACGAAAGTCAGCAAAGTGGCAAGCAAGATATTACAGCGATTCTTGTCAAACCGAAATCACTACTTGGTGCCCAGACCATCAAAACAGAGTTCGCAAAATATAATAATGTGCAGTCAGTCTTTACGAGCAAGGCGGTAGCCGATGTTGTTAACGTTGTTGATCAAGGAACACAAGCAGTGAAATTCGTAACGGTCATATGTATTTTACTCGCAGCAGGATCGATTTTATTATCGTTGGTTGCTGCCGTTCATGAACGCAAAAGGGATGTTGCTTTACTGCGATTAATAGGAAAATCGAAGCAATTCATCTGGTTTTCCCTAATCGGAGAAGGTGTTCTATTAACTATTATGGGGTTAATTGTCGGGATTGCTCTCGGACATATCGGCGCATATCTAAGCAGTGATGTTGTTTTCGCGCAAACAGGTTTACAAATACAAGCGGGTTCTTACTTACCAGGGGAGTTTTTACTGGTTGTAGTTACTTTACTGATTGCGATAGCTGCTTCAATTGGCCCAGCAATTCAAGCTTATCGCGTTGATCCTTTGCAATTATTCCGGTCTTGAGGTGACAATAGGATGAGAAATAGATATTGCAGTATTGGACTGATTTTAGTCTTATGCGTTGTGGTTTCAGGTTGTGGTCAAAAGAAGACGGAATCGCCAGGACAATCCTTCGGTAGTATTGTTTCACCAACCGTCGCTTCTGCAGCGCCAACTAGTCATGTGTCCTCCAATGAGACACTTGCACCTGTTGCGACACCTGTAAGTCCAGCGACTATGGGTCCGGAAGCATCCCCAGCTCCAACTACGAAGCCTTCAGTGCCACCATCGCCTTCCCCACAGGCACAGGTTAGTGAGACACAGCCCGTTGTAACGTCGCCGAAGTCTGCCGAGCCTGGAGGAAGTGCGGCTCCGAAGACAGAAACCAAACCGGTGGAGACCAAACCAGAAGCCAAACCGACAGAGCCTGTCAGTACGCCAAAATCGACAAAAAACCAATTGACCAACGAGATCAAATGGGGGGAGTTTTTCGATACGGCTAAGCAAGATACGCCCTCTAATAAGTTTTGGGATATGAACGGGAAGACCGTCCAGATCAAAGGATTTATGGGCGAAGTTTTGTCCTTTGAAAAGCACTGGTTTCTTCTGATTCCTCAACCTGGAGCTGAATGTCCCTTCGATAATGGTGATGAGACGTACTGGAATCAAATCATGATTGTGTATGTCCCCGATGCAGTGAAACTGAGATATACTTCGGGTCCTCTTTTGATCACCGGGAAGCTCGATGTCGGCATTAAGCTTGATGAATCGGGCTACAAAACGATGTTTCGGTTGTATAATGCTTCTTTTGAAAAGATAAAGGAGTAATCGTGCTGTTAGGATTTGCATAAAAAGGTTCTGGTTCGCAAACGATATATGGGGCTTTCAATTAAGGGATTAGGAATATAGGAGGCATGCGTATATGAACCAGAAGCACAATAACCAAGCACAAAGCAACTTGCCAGTTGCTAAACAAGAGGATGTTGAATTCTCGTCAGAAGTAGCGGATAAGGATGATTTTGAAGCAGCCGCACGAGCGCAAGCAGCGGATGACCGTCAGGAAGATCAGTAATGGCTGAGCGAGCAATTCTTGCCTATTTTTACTCACCAGAGCAAGCAGAAGGTGTCGCTTCAAAATTAAAGGCCTTGCGAGCTGTGGATGTGCAGGTTGACCGCTTTTCGAATGATATTGGCAGCGGGTTTGAGTCATCCATGGCGGATAGTATGATTAATCGTGATCATGAGACGGATACGGCACGACTTGATATTGTTTTAGCTGCTGTGATTGATGAAAAATGTTATGAACAAGCGATCCGTGTGATTGAAACAGCGGGCGGGTCGGTATAAACAAGAAGCACCTATTCCATTGAACCTCATCTGTTGAGGTTGAAGGAGCAGGTGCTTTTTTTACATGTACAACATTTATTCAACGCTCATCAAATTGACAAGCTTATCGGGATAATTCGTAATAATGCTGGACACACCTAGAGCGAGCATGCGTCTCATCATTCTAGTGTCATTGACTGTCCAAACATAAACTTCTTTATGGTGATTCTCGGCCAGTCTCATGAAAGACTCATTCACAAGCGGATATGCCGCAGAAATAACTTCATAATCAGAGCTTTTCATTAGCTCATCGAGATTTTCGGTGTTTTGACCTACAATGAGGCCAGTCTTAATGGCGGAGTTCAGAGACTTCACTTTATGCAAAAGCTCCGCATCAAAAGAGGTCACGGTACATTCTTTTACAAAATCATGGGACTGGATAATATCTACCGTTTTTTTGGCAAGATCCACCACATGACCGTTATTTTTTAACTCGATATTCAACTTCAAATGACCTTTGGCGAGTGTAATAACTTCATCCAAGGTAGGGACATGCTCATCTTTGAAATCCTTATGATACCAACTTCCAGCACTGGCTTGTTGGAGCTCAGACGAGGTGACTTCCCACATATTTTTGTTGATACCAGTCGTTCTATCCGCACTATTATCATGCATAAGCATGACGACGCCATCAGCTGTTTCTTGGACATCTAACTCTGCATATCCAGCATGATCGGTGATGGCTTGTTGAAACGCAGCTAGCGTATTCTCTGGCGTATGCCCTGAGCTTCCACGATGAGCAGTAACTTGACTGTAATTATCGGCACTCAAGGTTTTGGTTGTCAGGGGGGCGATAAGGGCCATTACAAGGAAAACAGGAAGTACCATGAGTGTTTTTCGCATAAGCTGTCTCCGTTCTTACAATAGATAATAATGATGACTTATTCAATGTAACACCAGATTGTTAGAACAGTGTTAAGAAAAATAAAAAAGCGCTTACATTGATGACTCCATTTTACCCCAGAAGCGAAGTGTAGTACAATGTTCTTTGTGAAAATAGCCTAATCGGGTGACATTTTCATATAGGAGTAACCGACAGGAGGAGCAATACCGATGCTTTGGCAAGAATTAACTGTACATACGACTGAAGAAGCGATTGAAATGATAACCAACTTTGTTCATGAATTGGGTGCCGGAGGTGTTTCCATCGAAGAATCCGGAACTTTAAATAAAGAGCGAGATACGTCATTCGGTCAATTATACGAAACACCGTTTAACGATATCCCGGAAGGAAGAGCTGTGATCAAAGGCTATTTCTACCATGGCACAGACATGGAACCTGTTCTCGCGAATCTGAAGGCATCTGTTGAACAATTGGCGGATTTTGATATCGATACGGGAAATCCGACGTTTGAAGTTGTCGAAGTTGATGATGAAGACTGGGCACATGCGTGGAAAACGTATTTCAAACCGATCCGTGTTTCCGATCGATTGACGATTAAACCAACTTGGGAAGAGTATACGGCATCGCCAGATGAATTAATCTTAGAGCTTGACCCAGGTATGGCGTTCGGTACAGGTACACATGCAACGACATCACTTTGCTTGAAAACGCTAGAGAAAGTGATGCAGCCTGGTGACGACGTGATTGATGTGGGAACGGGCTCAGGTATTCTTTCCATTGCAGCAGCTAAACTTGGAGCTAAACATGTCCTTGCGGTGGATCTAGATCCCGTAGCTGTTACTAGTGCGTTGGATAATACGAAGCAGAATCAACTCGAAGATAAAATTACGGTGAAACTTAGCGATCTTCTTGGCGTACTTAAAGAAAGCGAGTCCGAAGGGGATGCAGGGTTAGGTGTGTCAATTCCTGTTCAACTCGTCGTTGCGAACATTTTGGCAGAGGTCATTGTGATGTTCGTTGATGATGTATACGAGGTGCTGCAACAAGGCGGATATTACATTACTTCAGGCATCATAACGAATAAAGAAGCGGATGTAGAAAAAGCACTGATTGCAGCTAAATTCACGATCGTAGAGAAAAACTATGATTCGAATTGGGTTGTGATCGTAGCTAGAAAGCTGTAGGTGTTGGTTCATGGGAGGCTTATTATTTTACGATTGGAATACGTTGCCGTTTGTCATCTTGGTGCTCGTACTTTCGTTTACGATTCATGAATGGGCGCATGCGTATAGCGCCTATAAATTAGGAGATGATACGGCGTATAAATTTGGCCGAGTCTCCTTGAATCCGATGGTCCATTTGGACCTTTTCGGAACGATCATGCTGCTGATTGCAGGCTTTGGTTGGGCGAAGCCGGTGCCCGTAAACCGTGGTAATTTCAAGAGACCTCGCTTGTTTGGCATTATTGTAACCGCGGCGGGGCCGATTAGTAACTTGATTATGGCCTTTATTACGTTATTTATTTTCGCTCTGTTCCAGAAGTATGGTTGGTTAGATGGGATGTCCAAAGGTAGCGGAGATGCGATTGTCTTGTTCTTGAAGCTGATGTTGAACATCAACATTACACTATTCCTGTTTAACTTAATACCAATTCCGCCTCTGGACGGGTATCGCATTATTCAAGATTTGGTTAACCTTAGATACACGGAAACTCTTCAAAAGTTTGAACAATGGGCGTCTGTGATTTTCCTTTTAGTCGTTTTTATCAGACCATTACGTCAGGTAACGTTAGATCCTTATCTACGCTTAGGCGATAGCATTATCAACCAGTTTGCCATTGTGATTACGAGCATACTGGGCATGTAACCTCTGACCAAACAGTTCCATATGGATTTTCAGGCTCAAACGAGGTATGATGGTGTGTGGTAGTTTCACTGGATCTTGATGTCCAATAAAGTTCAAAAGAACGAAGATAGAGAGGCTTTGACTATGCAACGTTATTTTCTCCCGCCTCAGCAGTTCCATGCTTCTACACAAACCGTCACCATTGAGGGTGATGATGCACATCATCTAGGTCGTGTCATGCGGGCAGAAGTAGGAGACAAAGTGATCTGCAGCAATGGCGTGGATCGTGAAGTGCTCGTTCGTATCACTCACTTGGATAAGGGAGCTGTAACCGCGGAAATCGTGGAAGAGCTTGCGATGGATGCAGAAGCAGCAGTTGACGTGTGGATTGCACAGAGCTTGCCTAAAGGCGATAAGATGGAGCTTATTATTCAAAAAGGGACCGAGATCGGGGCAGCCCGGTTTCTTCCTTTTTTATCGGAACGAACCATTGTACAGTATGATGCGAAGAAAGAAGCTAAGCGTACAGAGCGCTGGCAGAAAATCGCAAAAGAAGCAGCCGAACAAGCGCACCGTAACCGCGTGCCGCAGATTGAGTCGGTTTACTCGTGGAAGCAATTATTGCAGCGAGCTAAGGAAGCGGATGTCGCTTGGATTTGTTATGAGAAGGAAGACGGTCAGCAGTTAAAGCCAGCTATTCAGGCAGCTCTAGCAGCAGGCCAGCTAGGATCAGGAAAACAAGTTTTGATTGCGGTTGGCCCCGAGGGTGGATTCACAGAGCAAGAAATTAAGCAAGCTGAAGATGCTGGCTTTCGCTCGGTTTCGCTGGGGAATCGCATTTTGCGGACAGAGACGGCTGCCATGGTGGGTCTAACGTGTCTGTTCTATGAAACCGGAGAAATGGGAGGATAAGCGAAATGGCAACGGTAGCGTTTCATACACTAGGATGTAAAGTAAACTTTTATGATACAGAAGCAATTTGGCAGCTTTTCAAAAATGAGGGCTATGAACAAGTTGATTTCGAAAATACGGCAGATGTCTATGTGATTAACACTTGCACAGTTACGAATACAGGGGACAAGAAAAGCCGCCAAATGATTCGACGCGCAATTCGTCGTAATCCTGAAGCGATTGTTGCTGTAACAGGCTGTTATGCACAAACGTCTCCAGCTGAAATTATGGCGATTCCAGGTGTAGACATGGTGATTGGGACGCAGGATCGTGAGAAGATTATTCCAATCGTGAAGCAATTTGAATTGGATCGTCAACCGATTAATGCAGTTCGCAACATTATGAAAACACGCACTTTCGAAGAATTGGACGTGCCTGATTTTGCTGATCGTACACGGGCGTTTCTGAAAATTCAAGAAGGTTGCAACAACTTCTGCACATTCTGCATTATTCCGTGGTCACGCGGGTTAATGCGTAGTCGTGAACCGCAAAGCGTTATCGCACAAGCTGAGCAACTCGTTGCTGCTGGCTATCAGGAAATCGTCCTGACAGGTATTCATACGGGAGGCTATGGTGAAGATATTGAAGATTACAGTTTGGCAAAGCTGTTGAAGGATTTAGATAAAGTTGAAGGTCTGAAGCGAATTCGGATCTCCTCTATTGAAGCCAGCCAAATTACAGATGAAGTGATTGAGGTTTTGAAATCTTCGGACAAAATGTGCCGTCACCTTCATATCCCGCTGCAAGCAGGCGATGATCAAGTATTAGCGCGGATGCGCCGCAAATATACAACGGCTGAATTTGCTCGTAAGATTGAGCGTCTGCATGAGATTATGCCGGATGTTGCAATCACGACGGATGTTATCGTTGGTTTCCCTGGCGAGACAGAAGAGATGTTCCGTGATGGTTACAAGTTCATGGAGCAAATGAAATTCTCAGAAATGCACGTATTCCCTTACTCCAAACGGACAGGAACTCCTGCAGCACGGATGGAAGATCAAGTGGATGAAGAAATCAAAAATGCGCGTGTGCATGAACTCATTGATCTGTCGGAGAAAATGCAGTTAGCTTATGCGCAGAAGTTCGTTGGTCAAGTTCTGGAAGTTATTCCAGAGCGTACCTACAAAGGTGCACCGGATAGCGGTCTATACAGCGGTTATTCCGATAACTATGTGCAATTGGTTTTTGAAGGGTCAGAAGAGATGATCGGTCAAGTGTGCCGTGTTAAGGTTACGGAAGCTGGCGTGAATGAAAGCAAAGGACATCTTGTGCGCATTCTTGAAGGCGTAGTGAATCTGTAAGTGAAGCTTTAGGCAAGTACCTACCTCTACTCGTGGTCGTTCCTATTAAAGGACTGCGATAGAGGTTTTCTCGATTGCACGAGAGCATAGCAGGTAAGGATGAAATAACAATATTAGATGAGGTGCTTTTCGATGACGTTAAACGCGAAAGAAATTGCTAGCTATATTGACCATACACTTTTGAAAGCAGATGCAAGTACAGCTGCGATTCACAAATTGTGCGAGGAAGCGGCACAACATCAATTTTTCAGCGTGTGTGTAAATTCACAATTTGTTGCTACTGCTGCTAAAGCATTGGAAGGAACAGGCGTTAAGGTTGCTGCAGTAGTTGGCTTCCCGCTTGGCGCGAGTTTGAGTGAAGTGAAAGCATTTGAAGCGGCAAAAGCTGTTGAAAACGGCGCAGCTGAAATCGATACGGTTTTGCCAATCGGATTGCTATTGGAAGGGCAACTTGATGCTGTTCGTTCTGATATTAAACAAGTTGTAGATGCTGTTAAAGGCAAAGCCATCGTCAAAGTAATCATGGAAACAGGTTTCTTGAATGATGAGCAGAAAGCAACGGCATGCCGTCTTTCGGAAGAAGCGGGTGCTCATTTTGTCAAAACTTCGACTGGCTTTGGTCCAGGTGGAGCTACGGTTGAAGATGTTCGCTTGATGCGTCAAAATGTGTCCAGTACGATTGGTGTGAAAGCATCAGGTGGAGTACGTGATGTTGAGACAGCGATTGCGATGATCGAAGCGGGTGCCACAAGACTAGGTACTAGTTCTGGTGTAGCTATTGTGAACGGAACTCAAGGCGCTTCCACATACTAAGATAGCACAAAGGTAAGGCAACTAAGGAACCTACGATGTTGAAAATGGTTTGGGACCTTGCGATTTGCGAGGCGGCATCACTTGCTAATAGAGCGGATAAACTGACGAGCCCATGGATAAATGGGTAAAAGAGGATTGCGCCGCCAACATTGAGCAGGACATGCGACCATGCGACGTATCGGCCGGCGCGTGAACTGCTCATGCCGGCGATCAGCGCGGTGACACAGGTGCCGACATTGGCTCCTATGGTTATGGCAACGCCAAGCTCGACAGGCAGTGCCTGAGAAGCGGCAAGGCTCATCGCCATGGCGATGACGGCTGCGCTGCTATGCACGAGCGCGGTCACTGCTGCGCCAGCGAGGATGCCCCAGAGCAGACTGGTTTGCGCCTGCTGCACAAACCAGGTGAAGAGACCGCGGGACTGCAGCGCAGGCCCGATGGTTTGCATGATCTCGATGCCGAGCAGCACGAGCGAGAAGCCAGCTACCGCGAGCGAGCCGTAGCGGACGCTGCGCAGCCAAGGGCGCCCACCGTCGTGCGCAGCGACGGTCTGCGGGGCGCTGGTCGCGCGTGGTCCGCTTGCCTGAGGCAGCGGACCGGCAAGCCAGCTCGCCAGCCAGACGCAGGCGCTGGCGATCAGGATCGGCACGCCGATGCCACTGATGCTGAGCCCGATCAGCTCAGTGGTGAGGCACGTGCCGATGTTCGTTCCGAGAATCACGCCAAGTGTTCTCGGAAAGGACAGGACGCCAGCGCCGACGAGGCCGATGGCGATGACTGTGATGGCGGTGCTGCTCTGCAGCGCCGCGGTTAGTACGGTGCCGGTGATGAGGCCGCGCACCGGTGTGCGGGTGAACCGCTCCAGCCATAGCTGGAGGCGGGGGCCAGCCCAGGTCTGAAGCGAGGATTCCATCAGCTTCATTCCGAGCAGGAATAAAATAAAGCCTGTGAGTACAGGCAAAATAATAGCATGAATCATGAGAAGTTCTCCTTTTCGTGAGGTACGACGTTTTCGTTTTCAACCAATATATGTGACCGTACAGACAAGCATGACAAGCCAGATGATGTAGGTGAACGGTTTCACGCAAAGGACGGCTATACAATATGGCAGCAGTATTTTTAAATAAGAAACGCAAACCCCGCTTGGAGCAAGGACATCCATGGGTTTATAAGAGTGAAATCGAGCGGACGGATGGAGATATCGTACCTGGACAACTTGTATCTGTTCAGAACCACCTAGGCAAATATCTTGCAACTGGCTATTACAACGAAAATTCACAGCTAACGGTACGTATTGTATCGTATAGCCCGATTGAGGCGATGACGACGGAGTTTTTCGTCGAACGTTTTACACATTGTTTCCTTCATCGTCAGCGTTTTGTGAAAGGAGCGCAGTCCTATCGCTTGGTTTATGGAGAAGCCGACTTCCTGCCAGGACTCATCGTAGATAAATTCGAGAACACGCTAGTTGTTCAGCTTTTGACCTTGGGAATGGACCTCTGCCGGGAGAACATCGTGGAAGCGTTGGTGCAAGTCATGAAGCCTGCAGGGATTTATGAGCGAAGTGACGTTTCCATTCGTGAGTTAGAAGGTCTTAAACAAACGAAAGGGCTTCTGTTCGGAGATTGTGCGAAGCATGTTGATATTCTTGAGAACGGCCTTCGGATTCGCGTGGATATTGAGGAAGGTCAGAAGACAGGCTATTTCTTCGATCAACGAGAGAATCGTGCGGCTATCGCGCCATTGATGACAGGTTGGGGTCACCGCAGTGGTATTCAATTGTCTGAGGTGGAAGAGAATGGCGTTACACAAATGCTGCCTGTGAATGCGAATGGCAAAGTAGTGACGTTCCCGCTTTGGGACGGAGCTTCTGTGTTGGAATGCTTCTCACATACGGGGAGCTTTACGCTAAATGCTTGTCAATTTGGTGCGAAAAAAGTAACCTGTCTCGATATTTCCGAGCATGCCATTGAGAGTGCACGTACAAACGTTGCATTGAATGGCTTCGAGGATCGCGTTGAATTCGTTGTTGCGGATGCTTTTGAGTACTTACGCACGCAAGTTAAAGGTCTGGATGAGCGAAAGCTTCGCTCTGCTGCTGCGACAGGACAAGCCAAGGTCGACACTTCTAAGCCAGTAGGTACCGGCGGTCGAACATGGGATGTTGTTATTCTTGATCCACCTGCTTTTGCCAAGACGAAAAGCGCTGTTGAAGGAGCTTGCCGAGGCTATAAAGATATTAACTTACACGGGATGAAGCTTGTGAATGAAGGTGGATATCTGGTCACAGCTAGCTGCTCTTATCACATGCATCCGGAATTGTTTCTTGAAACAATCCATGCCGCGGCAACAGATGCCGGGAAGTTGCTGCGCTTGATTGAGTTCCGTGGAGCAGGCATGGATCATCCGCGCATTCTTGGCGTAGATGAAGGGCATTATTTGAAATTTGCTATTTTTGAAGTGCGCAGCAAATAAATTGTTATGCAGTGGGCAAAGCCGGTTTAATCTGGCTTTGTCTTTTTTTGTTGTGTTTCCGGCGGTGTTAGTGGGAGAGAAATGGAGTGCTTCCAGTTCTGCAACTCGAAAAAATCGAGTTACAGGAGAGAAACGCAGTGATTCTAGTACTGCAACTCGAAAAAATCGAGTTACGGGAGAGAAACGAAGTGATTCCAGTTCTGCAACTCGAAAAAATCGAGTTGCGGGAGAGAAACGAAGTGATTCCAGTTCTGCAACTCGAAAAAATCGAGTTGCGGGAGAGAAACGAAGTGTTTTCAGTTCAGCAACTCGAAAAAATCGAGTTACGTGAGAGAAACGAAGTGATTCCAGTACTGCAACTCGAAAAAATCGAGTTGCGGGAGTGAAACGTCGTGCTTCCAGTTCTGCAACTCGAAAAAATCGAGTTACAGGAGAGAAACGCAGTGATTCTAGTACTGCAACTCAAAAAAATCGAGTTACGGGAGAGAAACGAAGTGATTCCAGTACTGCAACTCGAAAAAATCGAGTTGCGGGAGAGAAACGAAGTGATTCCAGTTCTGCAACTCGAAAAAATCGAGTTGCGGGAGAGAAACGAAGTGATTCCAGTTCTGCAACTCGAAAAAATCGAGTTGCGGGAGTGAAGCGTCGTGATTCCAGTTCTGCAACTCGAAAAAATCGACTGCTAATTAATTTCTGTTTTTCTATTTCTATGCTATACTAATAGAATGTACGTTCGCATTCCGTGTTCGAAATGTATCCCCATGATCCCCCTCCATGATCTACCACGCCGACTCATCCATTGAAATATGCTAGAATAGAAAGATAGATTACGAGAATTGCTTACGAAGCAAGCTTTCCGACGGAAAGTGTTAGGAGGCCCTGAATGTCCATTCGATTCGTGCTTGGTAGAGCCGGTAGCGGCAAGAGCGAGCGCTGTTTGACAGAAATAAAGCAGCAGCTAGCATCGGCACCGGAAGGTGACCCGTTGATTCTGCTTGTCCCAGAACAAGCCACATTTCAAGCAGAGCATGCACTAGTATCAGATCCAAGTATTCGCGGGATGATCCGTGCACAAGTACTGAGTTTTCACCGTTTAGCGTGGCGTGTGATGCAAGAAGAAGGCGGCACAGCGAGGCTGCCTATTGATGATACAGGAAAGAAACTGCTGTTAACGAGCATTTTACATAAATACAAAGATAAGCTTCGCCTCTTCGGTCATTCTGCTGAGCAAATGGGCTTCGTTGACCGTTTGAACCAGCTTTTCACAGAAATGAAGCGGTATTGTGTGACGGCAGAACAGCTGGAGACACATGAGAATAAACGAGTGACTAACCTTGGTGAGCATGGCTTGCTGCGAGATAAAATGCACGATATCCAACTCGTCTATCGGCACTTTGAGTCAGAGCTTGCCAAGCAGTATTTGGACGGTGAAGATTACTTGACACTGCTTGCTGAACAAGTGACTAACTCTAGTTATTTGCGTTCATCTTCGGTGTGGATAGATGGGTTTCACGGGTTTACTCCTCAAGAATTCAAGGTGCTTGGTGCTTTATTTGCTGCGTGCAAACAAGTGACAATTACGTTATGTCTGGATCGAGAGGTGCAGGCAGGTGATACGCCGGATGAGTTGGATTTATTTCATCCTACGGCTACGACGATGGTACGTTTGCAGGAGATGATTTGGCAATTAGGCCTTAATTCGGCAGAGGTTATTCAACTTGCCCCATCCCGTTCGCCGCGCTACGAAGATAGTCCTGCGCTTGCGTATTTAGAGCAAAATTTTGATCGACGAATTGGTGGGGGAGCTCCCAAGTATCAGACTTCTCCTGGGGAAAAGATAGCTGATCAGCTTGTTATTAGAGAAGCGGTTCATCGCCGTGCTGAGGTTGAAGGTGCCGTGCGTGACATGCTGCAATTAGTTCGCGAGCAGGGCGTACGGTGGCGTGAAATGGCCATCATGGTGCGGAATATGGAAGGTTATCAGGATTTATTAAATATGGTGCTTACGGATTATGAGATTCCTCACTTTTTTGATCAGAAGCGTTCGGTGCTTCATCATCCACTCGTGGAATTTATACGTTCTGCACTCGAAGTTGTTCAACATAACTGGCATTACGATGCCGTATTTCGTTGTATCAAAACAGATTTACTGCTGCCTCCAGGTGCGACGTCACAGAGGACTGAGCTGGATAAACTAGAGAATTACGTGCTCGCCTTCGGGATTCAAGGTTATCGATGGACAGATGGTAAACCTTGGACCTATCAATTCCGTGCCAACTTGGAACAAGATGGGGATCAGCTGCAAGAACAATCGGCCGAGCTTCAAGCATTAAATACGAGCAAATCGTGGGTTGTGCGCCCGTTACTTGCCTTATCTAATCGCCTTGCTCAAGCGCGCACAGTTAAGGCGCAGGTTGAAGCTGTTTATGAGCTCTTACTATCTGTTCAAGCACCAGAGAAGTTGGAAGCATGGACACAGCAAGCAACATTGGATGGAAAGCCAGAAAAAGCCCGCGAACATGGACAAATGTGGAACAGTGTGATGGATATGTTGGATCAATTGGTAGAAACCATGGGCGAAGATGAGCTTTCTTTAGAGCTGTTTAACGGTCTTATTGAAACAGGGATGGAAAGCATGAAGCTGGGGTTAGTTCCGCCTTCAATGGATCAATTACTGATCGGAAGCATGGATCGGACACGGTCAAGCGGGATTCGGTATGCTTATATTTTAGGTGTAAATGATGGGGTAATTCCTGCACAAATGGCTGAAAAAGGTGTCCTTACAGAAGCAGAACGAAGCGTTCTGATGGACTCTGGTTTGCCTATGGCTGATGGAAGTCGCCGGAAGCTGTTGGATGAGCAATTTATCGTTTATACATCGTTGACTGTTCCAGGAAAACGGCTTTGGATCAGTTACCCGCTAGCCGATGAAGAAGGGAAATCGTTATTGCCTTCAGAGCTAATTAGACAAATGCGACAGCTATTTCCGGGGACAGAAGGGTCACTACTTCTTGCTGAACCGTCTGTGGAATCGCCAGAAAATGAGCAAGCAGCTTATTTAGCTCATCCGACACAGGCGATCTCCTATTTGGCTGTTCGTATGAAGCATTGGATGCTGGGAGGGCGCATGTCAGAGCTTTGGTGGGACGCGTACAATTGGTATGTGGATCAACCCGACTGGCAATTAAAACTGCAATCTCTTGTACAGGCATTGCAATATACGAACAAAGAGAAGGGGCTTAGCTCCACAACCAGTAAACAGTTATATGGTCAGCATTTACGTGCCAGTGTTTCACGGATGGAGAAGTTTGTAGCATGTCCGTTCTCTCATTTCATTTCGCATGGATTACGACTGCAGGAGCGTCGCGTATATCGTTTGGATGCACCGGATATCGGTCAATTGTTCCACGCAGCCTTAAATCAATTCGTCCAAAAGTTACAGCAAGACCAGCTAGATTGGGGATCATTATCTGCCCAGCAGTGTATGGAAAGGTCTGCACAAGTGGTAGATGAGCTAGCACCAAGACTTCAAGGTGAAATTCTATTGAGTTCAAGTCGTTATGCTTATATTGCTAGGAAACTAAAGCAAGTGGTTGGACGAGCAGCCGTTATACTTGGTGAACACGCCAAGCATGGGCAATTTCAACCTCTAGGTCTTGAAATAGATTTTGGTCCAGGAAAGGATTTGCCTTCCCTGACATTTGAATTAGAAAACGGTTGTACGATGGAGATTATCGGCCGGATCGACCGAGTAGATCGAGCGGATGGTGAGCAAGGTGTTCTTTTGCGCGTGATTGACTACAAATCTAGTCAAACTGCCTTGCAGCTTTCAGAGGTGTATTACGGACTTTCGCTACAGATGCTTACGTACCTGGATGTTATTCTTACACATGCAGAAACGTGGCTAGGTGTTGAAGCGAAGCCTGCGGGCGTACTGTATTTCCATGTACATAACCCTATGCTTCAACAGAAAAATGCCCTAGATCCTGCTTCCGTCGAGAAGGAGCTGCGCAAAAGATTCAAAATGAAGGGCTTGGTTACAGCAGATGCTGAAGTAGCTGGCTTAATGGATGATGAGCTAATAAACAGCTCAGGGCATTCACAACTCATTCCTGTTGCCTTGAAGAAGGATGGAAGCTTTTACTCGACTTCGTCGGTGGCAACGGATGAACAATGGGATACACTGAGAACATATGTTCGAAAACAGGTAAAACAAATTGGAACGAACATTACAGATGGTCATGTCGATATTGCTCCTTATCGTTTAGGGAAAAAGTCTGCCTGCCAGCATTGTTCGTATACGGCAATTTGTCAAATAGATCCCTTATTTGAGGGGAATGACATTCAAGTTTTCCGACCGCGTGCAAAGGATCAGGTATGGACGGAACTGGCTGCACACGTCAGCCAATCGTGAAGGTAGAAAGGAGCGTACAAGGTGACACAACAGCAAGAACCTAAACCCCTAGGCAGTACATGGACGGATGATCAATGGGATGCCATTACCCTCAAAGGGCAAAACATGCTCGTTGCCGCTGCAGCGGGCTCTGGTAAAACGGCCGTACTCGTGGAACGTATCATTCGACGGATTTCCAATGAGTGGGAACCAATTGACGTAGATCGATTACTCGTCGCAACCTTTACGAAGGCAGCAGCTTCCGAAATGAAGCATCGGATTCGTGAGGCACTTGAAAAAGAATTGATGAAACAGCCGCATTCGCAGCATTTGCGCAAGCAATTAGCTTTGATGGGTAAGGCTTCAATTACAACTTTGCATTCTTTTTGTTTAGAAGTTGTTCAACGTTATTTCAGTCTGATCAAATTGGATCCTGGCTTTCGCATAGCGAATGAAACAGAGGCTGATTTACTTCGCCAGGATTTGCTAGGTGAGATGCTGGAAGAATATTATGCGGCGAGTGATGAGAACAGCGCTTTCTGGCGCTTAGTTGACTCTTTTAGCGGTGAGCGAAATGATAGCGCGATTATGCTGCTGATCCAGAAGCTTTACGACGTATCTCGTAGTCATCCTTGGCCAGAGCATTGGTTAAGAGGGACTGCGTCTATGTTTGGACCTCCAGAGCAACATACGGACCGAGAAGCGGTAAACGAAGAAAGAACAGTAGTTGAAGAAGCATTGCCCTATGTAGCCGCGGCATCAGCGACTGTAGATTATTCGTTATGGGAGCAGAGTCTAGTTCGTGATCTTTCTCTGGAATTAGAAGGTGCAGCGGATTTACTAGGACAAGCGATTAACATCGCAGAATCCCCAGGAGGACCTGCCCCTTATATTGAAAATCTACGTGATGATTTAGAGCTTGTTCATAATTTATTAGAAACAACCACATATCCCTGGTCCGTCTTGTATCGTGGTTTTCAAACCGTAGAGTTCGGTAAACTCAAAGCTTGTAAAGGCGACGATTACGATAAAGCATTGCAAGAAGAAGTCAAAGAACTGCGCAATAAGGCAAAGGAACAAATTAATAAATTAAAAGATGAGCTTTTCGGTCGTACACCAGAACAATTCCATCAAGAAATTGCAGAAATGGCGCCGTTGCTTCATGTTCTCGTTGATCTCATTGTTGATTTTGGACATCGGTATCAATCGGCAAAAGCAGCGAAAGGGCTGATTGACTTTGCTGATTTGGAGCATTACTGTTTGCAAATTTTAAGTGCGCCAGGTTCCATGCCTGGTGAATTGTACCCTTCTGAAGCAGCCCAATCCTATCGGAAACAATTTGCTGAAGTCTTGCTAGATGAATATCAAGATACGAATCGTGTCCAAGAAGCGATTGTGGAGTTGATTTCAACGTCAAAGCCAGGAAATCGTTTTATGGTTGGTGATGTGAAACAAAGTATTTATCGGTTTCGATTGGCAGAACCTGGTCTATTCTTAGAAAAGTACAAAGCGTATCGTTCCAATAAGGAAGCTGATACCGATCATGAATTGAACGGTGGACGCATTGATTTAGCGAGAAATTTTCGAAGTCGTATTCAAGTGGTCGATGCTGTTAACTTTATTTTTAAACAAATGATGAATGAAACCGTGGGCGAAATTGCCTACGATGAGCGAGCAGAATTGGTATATGGAGCGGGTTACCCGCCTTCTGCCTCGGATTGTTCTGTGGAGATGTTGTTGATTGATCGTGGCAAAGATGGCACGGATAAGAGCGAAGTATTCAATGAAGAATCCGATGAAACTGGGGATGACATGAATGCTGATGGTCCTGAAAATGGGGTGGATCCAGCGCTAGAAGCGGAAGAGCTGGAAACGGCACAGCTTGAAGCTCGTACTATCGCTCTTCAAATCAGAGGGCTGTTGGGCTCAGGGGGTCAAGAATCATTTCAAGTTTTTGATAAAAGATCAGGCGGTGATCGCCCTGCAACCTACAGGGATATCGTGATATTACTGCGAGCAACCCAAGCCTGGTCACCGATTTTAATTGACGAGCTAAAGAAACAAGGCATTCCTGCTTATGCAGAGTTGAGTACAGGATACTTCTCCGCAACGGAAGTCGAGACTATGCTTTCACTGTTAAAAGTTATCGACAACCCTTATCAGGACGTTCCATTGGCTGCTGTATTACGTTCTCCGATGGTAGGACTGACAGCTGAAGACTTGGCGCAGATTCGAGTTGCGGATAAATCTGTAGCTTTCTATGAGTCTGTGTTACGTACAGTTCAACATAGCTCAACTACACAAAAAGACGAACTATCAATTAAATTGGAGCAGTTTCTTGTGCAATTGGAACAATGGCGTAATGACGCTAGACAAGGCTCTCTGGCTGACCTGATATGGCACATTTTTAGACAAACGGGCTATTACGATTTTGCTGGCGGTTTACCTGGCGGCATGCAAAGACAAGCTAATTTACGAGCGCTATATGATAGAGCGAGACAATACGAGAGTACATCGCTTCGTGGATTGTTCCGTTTTTTACGCTTTATCGAGCGGATGAAAGAAAGTGGCGGCGATTTAGGGACCGCGCGTGCACTCGGTGAACAGGAAGATGTCGTACGCATCATGTCCATTCATAAGAGTAAAGGATTGGAGTTTCCTGTTGTTTTTGTGGCTGGCATGGCCAAGATGTTTAATCAGCGTGATTTGAATGAGGCGTTCTTACTGCATAAAGAGTTAGGATTTGGACCGCGGTTCGTTGATACCACACTGCGTGTTAGTTACCCAACGCTACCTTCACTTGCCATTAAGAAGAGGTTAAAGCTTGAACTTCTAGCCGAAGAAATGCGTGTCCTATATGTTGCACTCACGAGAGCACGGGAGAAATTGTATTTGCTTGGCACGGTGAAATCTCTCGATAAACTCTTAAAAGGTTGGGGGCGCCACTTATCACGAGATACTTGGTATTTGCCTGATTTTGAGTTGGCTAAAGCGAAGAGTTATTTGGATTGGGTTGGACCTGCTCTGCTGCGTCATCCCGATGCGACTTTGTGGCGTGAGCGGCTTGGAATCAGTGAAGGTTCATCCCATGTTCGATTGCTGCGTGATCCATCTCAGTGGAAGTTGACTGTGATAACGCCAGATAGCCTGCAGACACTGGATGTATTTAATGATGAGGTAGTTGTGCCAGATCATGATCGTTTCATAGCGATTCAACAACGAGAAGCAGTCGATACCTCTGGGAAGTGGAAAGAGACATTAGGGGCACGACTATCTTGGGAATATGACTTTCCGGATGCGCCAAAGCACTTTGCCAAAACGACGGTTTCGGAAATGAAACGGTTATCTGAATTGAATCGCATTGTAGATGAATTTGAGTCGCCTGTTCATGGTGCCTCCTTATTCAACCAGGGATCCGTGCCAGGGGTCAGTCAACCAACATCTTCAATTTGGCGTAGACCGAGATTTATGGAAGAGAAGAAGTTAACGGCAGCGGAGAAAGGGACTGTTGTTCATGCCGTTATGCAAAACATGTCTTTGGCCGATACCCCTACCGAGGCAAGTATTCAAACAACGCTCCAAGAGATGTTGAATAAACAAACGATGACGCAGGATCAGCGTGATGTGGTAGATATTCCTGTTATTTTGAAATTTTTTGAGACATCGGTGGGCAAACGAATGATCCAGTCGCGCAATGTGCAGCGAGAGGTTCCATTTAGTTATGGATTGCCAGCAGCCGAGGTGTATTCTGAGACAGATCCATCCACATTAGGCGAGACTGTGCTTATTCAAGGGGTTATTGATTGTCTATTTGAAGATGAGCTGGGTCTAGTTCTCGTGGATTATAAGACAGATGCCGTAAGGGGCAGCTCCGAATCAGAGCTTCAAACTCGCTATGAAAAGCAAATTACGTTATATGCACGAGCAGTGGAACATATTTGGAAACGTCCTGTTCAGGGCAAGTTTCTCTATTTCTTTGACGGAGCTAAACTAGTAGAAATGTAGGGGAATTAGTAGATAGAAATAGATATCGTGGAACAGTCAGAAAGGAGATGAGACATGCGAATTTTACACACGGCGGATTGGCATTTTGGACGAGCCTTGGAAGGGCGCAGCCGCATGGAAGAGCAGGTCGCTTTCATGGATGAGCTCGTCTCTATTGTAGAAGATCAGGCAATTGATTTGGTATTAATTGCTGGTGATATTTATGACAGCGTGAACCCTCCTGCGGCAGCGGAACAGTTATTTTATGAAGGCATTGCGAGACTTGCGAATGGCGGTAAAAGGCAAGTCGCGATTATTTCTGGCAATCACGATCATCCATATCGGCTTGCTGCCTCGGGTCCATTGGCAGCAGCACAAGGAATCACGTTGATCGGTCTACCGATTCCAGATATTCAATCTATTGGCATAGCGCGAACGGGTGAGCTTGCTCGCTTAATCGCTTTACCTTATCCGTCGGAATCTCGTCTAAAGGAATTGCTATCTGATATTGCGGAGGAGGAAGTGCTGCGCAGTAAATACTCAGAGCGGGTTGGCGCACTAATTCGTAAGCAAGCAGCGTCGTTCGAGAGCGGTACTGTAAATTTAATCATGAGTCATCTCTACGTATTAGGCGGTCATGAAACGGAATCAGAACGTCCTATTCAAGTTGGTGGTGCTTATACGGTTGATACAACCGCTTTGACAGCAGGGGCGCAATATGTCGCACTAGGTCATTTGCATCGTCCGCAAAATGTAAAGGCTGAATCTCCTATTCGATATAGTGGATCGCCTATCGCCTATAGCTTCTCAGAAGCAGGTCAAGCCAAATCTGTGACGATTCTTGATCTTGCGCCAGGGCAGGTGGCGGAGCCGCAGGAGATTTTCTTGACATCAGGACGTCCATTGGTGAGTTGGAAGGCAAAGGAAGGAATTGGACAGGTGCATCAATGGCTGGATGAACAAAGAGATAGCACAGCATGGATTGATCTGGAGATCACAATGACATCTGCCATGTCCATTGAACAAATACAAGCGTTACGCAAAGCTTATGATGGATTCGTCCATATTCGTCCCATCTATCCAGAAATGGAAGCGGTGCGATCAACGATGCCGAAGGCGGCTTTTTCGATGGAAGAGCATTTTACACGCTTCTATGCCCGCCAAACGGGAGGAGCACAGCCAGAGCCTGCGTTAATTCAATTGTTTTTGGAGCTGTTGGAAGAGAAAGATTTAGGGGATGCGTCAGGTTGAGTAAACGTGAGGCAAGAGAGAGAAGAAAATTGAACTTTTCCCCAATTAGTGCTTGTGGATAACTTGAAGGAATGATGAAAGGAGGATAGCACGATGCGTCCAATACAGCTACAGATGTCTGGTTTGCAAAGCTATCGGGAGCTGCAGACGATTGATTTTAGCCAACTCGTAGATGCGGGTGTTTTTGGTATATTTGGGCCAACGGGAAGTGGGAAATCCTCGATTCTTGATGCGATTACTCTTTCATTATATGGCAAAGTAGAAAGAGCAAGCGGGGGTACGCAAGCGATAATGAATCATGCGGAGCAAACGCTGTTCGTTTCTTTTACATTTGAACTGACGAATGCGACGAGTACAGAACGTTACCGGGTTGAGCGGCAATTCAAGCGTGGGGCAGAGATGTCCATTAATGGAACCATTTCACGTCTTTTACATATACGCGATAGTGAAACGATTGTGCTCGCAGATAAGGCAGGTGAGGTCAATCAACAGGTCCAGAGTATTCTAGGGCTGTCGATGCAAGACTTTACAAGAGCTGTTGTACTCCCACAAGGGAAGTTTGCTGAGTTTCTGACCTTGACAGGGAAAGATCGTAGACAAATGCTGCAGCGACTTTTCCATCTTGAAACCTATGGTGACCATTTAAGTGCTAAGGTTAGCTCTAAAGTAAAGGAAACGGACAGCGCAGTTAAACAACTTGCTGCAGAACAGCAAGGTTTAGGTGATGCGACCACCTCCGCATTGGAGGAAGCAAATAGCAAATTGGTTGAAACAGAACAAGAAGCGGTTCGCAGTCGACTCCATTTGGAACAGCAGGAGAAGGCTTATGAGGAAAACAAGCAAGTCTATCAGTGGATTCAGGAATCGGAATTTCTAGCCGTTGAGCAACAGAAACATCAAGAACATGATGGGTTCATTGCTGAAAAGGAACATCTGTTGAAACTCGCAGAACAAGCGGAGCGGGTAGTTCCTTACTTAGATCAGCATAAGTTGGCAGTAAAAGAAGTTCTGTCAAACAAAGGGCTGCTAGAAACAGCTACATCTTCACAGGTGATTGCCGAAACGGTTTATAAACAAGCAACGCTTGCTTTTGACAAAGCGCAACATGATTTAGAGGTGCAGGAAGGACCGCTAGTACTCCGTTTGGATCAATTGGAACAAGCGCTAGTTATTCAAAAGGAACTTGAACAGGTTCAACAACACATTCAACTTACACAAATACAAGAGGCTGAGGTCAAGTCGGCGCTTTCTAGTTTACAAGCAGAGATTACTAAATCCAATGAGACGAAACAAAAAGCAGTGGCGAAACAAAACGAACTAAAAGCACAATTGAAGCTAGTAGAGACGGATGCTGCCAAGAGACAACAGCTGCAAAGCGCTGTTGTTCAGAAAAAAGCCATATTACAGCTTCAGACACAACAATTGGAAGCGAAGCGACATACAGAAGATAAAAAGTCTGCGAGTTTGGCAGTGAAACATGCCAGAGGCGCGGTTGTGGACAAGCAAACGGATCTTTATGCGAAGCTAATCGGATGGTTTTCTACCTTTGCTGATTGGGAGGAGCAAATACAGAGACAAGACGGCTTCTACACAACGTTTGTTACTAGATTACAAGACTGGCTGGAAGCGCAACGTAAGCTACAGAAGGATATAGAACGACACAATTTGGCTGCTTTGCTAGCTGCTGAACTGGAAGCGGGTCAACCCTGTCCGGTCTGTGGAGGATTCGATCATCCGGCTCTTCGTTTGAGCACAGGAACCTCTGTAACTACAAGTGAAACTGCCCGTTCTGAAGGTTTGTTGGATCAAGTAGAGCAACTGCTGCGTCTGGCGAAAGAAAGACAATTTGAAAGTGCTCAAATTTCTCGGAAAATGGCTAAGTTGAAACAGCAGGCTACAACGCTGTCTTTCCCAAACGAAGTGGTAGAGAAGCAAAGAGAAGATGCGGTTAGCCCTCTTGCTTTACAAGAAGCGGCAGCAGGCAAAGAAGCGCTTGAACTTATGGATGTGCGCAGTTCATATGCGGACAAGAGTGTGACAGATTGGCACAATGAATGGGATAGTATGGAATTATTTTTCCGAGCAACTGCTTCGCAGGTAGAAGAATGTGAGAACATGTATCAAGCTTTACACATGGAACATACCCAGCTTGCCAATCAGGAACTCGTTCTCAGTACGCAGGAGCAAGCCGCTGCTAGCTTGTTGGTCGAAGCAGAAAGTAGGCTCAACGGGTTAAAGGAAGGTATTCGTGAGCAAAGAGATCAATGGGATGCACATTATGCAGGTTTATTATGGGATAAAGTTGATGATCAACTTCAGCAACTTCTTGATAACGAGCGACTAGCCGACGAATTGCGTGGACGCCTCGAGAAGAGCATTCCTTTTCTAGAGGAGCTCATCGCCAACATCGAGCGTCTTCACCTTGCTGCACAGGAGCGTGACCGTACAGCCTTGCAGCTCCATGAGCGGCTGCAAGGGCTCGCGCAGCTCGCCGCCGACAAGTCGCGGCAGCTCGCTCTGCGCGCGCCTGGCGCGGCGGTGCCGCAGCTCATCGCGGAGGCGACCTCCGCGCTTGCCCAGCTGCGGCAGCTCGCGCAGCAGACCAAGCTCGCGCACGCTGCTGCGCAGCGCGAGCAGTCCCTGGCGGCGCAGCGCTACAGCGCCGCCGCCGAAGCCGCCGCCGCCGCCGTGCGGCAGCAGGCGCAAACCGAGCGCGCGCTAGCCGGCGCGCTCGAGAAGAGCGGCTTCGCGTCGCGCGAAGCCGCAGAGGCCGCGGCGCTGGCGCCTGAGCAGCGCCGCGATTGGGCGCAGCTCGCGGCGGAGCACCGCGAGCGGGAGCAGGCGCTGCGCGCCCAGCTGGCGCAGCTGGCAGCGAAGCTGCAGGGCCGCGTGCTGAGCGCGGCCGATTGGGCGCAGTCGCAGGCGCAGCTGAGCGACGCGAAGGCTGGCGCCGAGGCCGCGCTGGAGGCGCGGGCCAAGGCGGCGCAGGGCGCAAGCGAGCTCGCTGCGCGGCACTTGCGCTGGTGCGAGCTCGAGGCGCAGCGGGTGGAGCAAGCGACGCAGCTGGAGCGGCTTGGGAAGCTGCAAGCCGTGCTCAAGGCCAACGCCTTCGTCGAGTATCTCGCCGAAGAGCAGTTGATGCAAGTAAGTCGTGCCGCATCGGAGCGACTTGGGGAATTGACGCGTCGACGATATGGCATTGAAGTCGACTCTGGCGGTGGCTTCGTCATTCGTGACGATGCGAATGGCGGGGTGAAACGTCCGGTGGGTACATTATCCGGCGGAGAAACGTTCCTTACCTCTTTAGCATTGGCCTTAGCCTTGTCCGCACAGATTCAACTAAAAGGCGAATATCCGTTGGAGTTTTTCTTCCTTGATGAAGGCTTTGGTACGCTTGACCAAGAGTTGCTAGATATGGTAATTGGTGCACTAGAAAAGCTGCATACAGACCGATTAGCCGTAGGTGTTATCTCGCACGTGCCTGAACTGCGAGCGAGACTTGTTCGCAAACTAATCGTTCATCCCGCAGAACCTTCAGGTCGTGGAAGTCGTATTTCACTCGAAGAGCTTTGAGAATACTTGTCTTTGTGTGCCGAAGTTGGAGCACGGATATACAGAAATAATCTACCTAATAACCAAAAGGCTAATGACGCAAAGTGTCATTAGCCTTTTTTAATTTCTAACGAAAGCACTAGGTAAAGGTATCAAGCCGAAACGTACAAGTTGGCATACACTGCACCAACATGACGAAAAGGGGAATGGGCATGGCAACATTTCATGAAGCGCTGAAACATAAGAATCGACTATCGCCTATGCTATTGAAAAGGGCAGAGGTTATCGGAGTTGGGGTCGGGTATGCAGATCCCAAAAAACCATCCGCAGGTGCAGGTGTTATCGTATATACCCATCAAAAAATAGTACCATCTGGACTAAATAACCTCAAAAGCGTTGCCTCCAAATTAGGTTCATCCGTGCCGGTTCGCTTTCTCTCCTCCAACTCGTTTAAATCGCATGTGTACAAGGCTGCAAAACCGAAGGCCTACAAAGCAGTGAGCTTTCAAAATCGCAATCGTCCGGTACCGGGCGGTGTGAGCATTGGGAAAACAAGTCCCTCCTCGACAGGAACGGCTGGATTAATTGTTATTAAGAATAATCAACTCTATATCCTCAGTAATAACCATGTATTGATTAGAGATAATTCTTCCGCATTTTCAGAAACCGTACAACCAGGACCAGCAGATGGAGGTGTATCCGGAACTGATCGCGTAGGTAGAGCCTTCCAGTTCGTGCCGCTACGCCCAAGCGAAGTTAACTTTCAAGACTCGTGCATCTCGCTTCCGACTTCAAACAGTGTATTGAATCCACGGTATTTACGTAGTTCATCAGGTCAATTAATCACAGTACCTGGTCATCTATTAAGTTATCCTGTCGGACTTCAGGTATTTAAATCTGGACGAACCACAGGCGCTGTTCGCGGTACTGTGGAGTCTAACAATGTAGATGTGCGTGTATCCTACGGGGGAAGTTTAGGTACATTGTTATTTAGAAATCAGTCTGTCATCGTTGGTACATCAGGACCAGTTTCACTTCCTGGTGATTCGGGTTCCGTCTGGCTTCGCGCTAGCGATCGCTATGCGGTAGCTCTTAACTTCGCTGGCCCAGCAGATGGCTTACGTTCCATTTGTAATCCGATTGGTGTCGTGATGTCCACCTATAATGTGCGTACGGCCATTCCTGCAGCAGGTGGAACCTTTAAAGCTGGTCGTGTGAAAGGAGCAGCGCCGCTTGGCGATGCATCCTATGTGCAGCCTTTGACAGAGCAGCAAAGGAAGCGTACGAGAGCTGTCTTGGTCAGGTCGCATAAGTAAAAGATATCGGTAATCCCACGCTGAATGTTCAACAGCTCGATGATCTGAGGGAATTACATGCTTTGCGTTCTGAAAAGAGCGCGAATGACATGGTAATTCCTGTACATAGCAGCCTCAGCCAAGTTTGTAATCCGATGAAAGTCCATTATCGTCTGGCTAATTCCGTATGTGGTCGAATATGTTGGCCTTCGAGATCCACACCATAAGAAATAGATTGCAGATAAGCTAATTGCTTTTCAATATAGGGTGTGCCTTTGGAGACGATTTGATTTTTTTCGATATACAAAGGTTGAAAAGACATTTGAATTTGATCCTCTGCTAGTTTCAAATGAAGTAAACCAGTATCTGCTTTGGGGCCAGTTACGTAGTCAGGAAAGAGAAAATTACCAATCGAATAGGCAATGGGTTTGCCTTTGTAATACTCAAAACCTTGCAAGACATGTACATGACTGCCGATGATCGCATCTGCGCCAGCATCTATGATTTGTTTAGCGAACTCACGCTGCCAAAGCTCGGGACGATTATTCATCTCGACGCCCCAGTGAAGGTAAACCAGGACATAGTCCGCATCTGCACGCTCGCGCGCAATGGCATCGAGTACAGGTTTACGATCATAAGCTTGAGCTATTCCAGGCTTGTTCGGGCCTGCGAACCAATCCCCGGTTGGAATAAAGCGAGAGAATGCTAGGAATTTCACTTTTTTTCCTTTCAGGATAACACTCTTTGCTTGGTAAGCTTCACGGGCATTCAGACCACCCCCGACATAGAGCAAACCAGCTTTATCTAGATGGGCCAGTGTATCAAGAAACCCTTTTTGTAAGAAATCCATTGAATGATTATTTGCTACGGAAACCATATCGAAACCGGCATCTTTCAGTCCTGTAAGTGATTCTGGATTCGATTTGAAATTATAAATCTGATTGGTATCCTTCGCATCTTCAAGCGTAACGGCTGTTTCGAGATTGACGAAAGAGAAATCGGCCTGCGCGATATCGGATTGAATATGTCGAAATGGATAATCAGGTCCGTTTCGGCTGATCGCATCTTTTACCGACCAATCGAACATGGCATCTCCAGCATAAATAATATGCAGGGGTTCTTGATCTTCTTGTTTGGATGGGGATGGTTGTACATATACGACACCAGGGTTAGTGTCATTCTTATTTACCCCAATAAGATCGGTCGACAAAGATTCTCGAATGTTATCTGTCATTTTTGATGTTGGTGTTGAATTTGAATTTGAATTTGAATTTGAATTTGATGTTGACGTTGAACTTGAACTAGGTATTTCCATTTGCATGGTTGCCGGTGTTGCAGTTACTGAACTTATTCTTGTCCCATTGTCCGTCACATTCTCCAATGACAAAGGATGGAGTGCAGTCTCACAACCAACAATCCCTATGCTCAAACAAGCCGCAAATAGAAGACTTACTCTATATATTTTCATGAGTCACAGACCCTTTCGAGCAACTTTTTCTATATTTTAACAATTGGTAGTTGCGGATGACATCGAATGGTCGTGTTGAAACGCATTAAATTACGCTTAAAACGGGCTTTTAAAAGCGGTAATTTGTAATTTTTTTGATTATTGTGCTACTTTTTGATATCCCGTACGTATCTAGTACAAGCGATTAACTAGAACAGCATGAAAGGGAGCCTGTTACTCTTGAGGATGAATAAACGAATTGGGATATTATCGCTCGCTGTAGGCATTCTTACTGCGGGTATTGCGCAATCACCTGCACCTGTGCGTGCGGATGTCGTTTGGGATCATTGGAAGCAAGCGGAGTCACTTGTCGCGTCGGGAAATACAGGTGCCGCTGTGCCCCATTGGAAATATCTGACCGATTACTATGCGGGAGCAGGGGAATGGGAGAATGCTGCGTTATTTAGTGGGAAATTAGATGCGTATTATGACGCTATCGGTGATTATGACCAAGCGATTCATTACTATGAGCAAGAAAATCAATATTGGGTGAATGCGGGGAAAGATTGGGGAGCAGAAAAATTACAACGTGCAGATCAAATTCGGACGACGGTTGAGTTGTACCGGGAGGAAAGTAACGAGCAAATTGTCCAGCAACGGACACAGCCTCAGGGGATTAAGCTTGCTAAATTTGAACCAGCCTATGGGGCGTATCTAGGTGTTTATTCGGAACTAGACCCGAAGGTCGGCAATATTTTTACGAAAATGCAAACTGTGTATGGCAAAAAGCATGCGATTTACCTTGCCTACTCCCCTTGGGGAAAAAGCTTTCCGTCCGCCTATGCCAAACGTGCCAAAGAGGCAGGAGGCGCTTTGCAAATTGCTTGGGAACCTCATTCAGGGTTAGATCCAGTCACAGACGGCGCTTATTTGCGCAGTTGGGCTAAAGAAGCGAAAGCTTCGGGAATACCAATTTTCTTGCGTTTTGCTGGGGAAATGAATGGTGCTTGGGTAGAATGGAATGGGAATCCATCACAGTATATTGCAAAATTTAGAATGCTGCATGATGTGTTTGCAGAGGAAGCGCCGAACGTAGCGATGGTGTGGAGCCCAGGCGATGTGCCTGCAAATGATATTGATCCTTACTATCCAGGTGATGCCTATGTAGATTGGGTCGGTGTAAGCTTGTATATCGAGCCTTACTCCAATGGAGATCCCACACAGCCATCCATGTTAGCGACTAGCAATGTAGAGAGATTGACGAGATTATACAACACCTATGCAGATCGGAAACCATTGATGTTAAGTGAGACAGGCGTTCCTCACTATTCCCATTCTGCGGGTGAAGATTATACGGAATGGGCAAAGCTGAATTTGCAGCGATTGTACGAAATTATGCCATACAAGTATCCGAGACTGAAAGCAATAACCTACTTCAATGTGGATCAACAAATGGATAATGCCAAGAACGATTATTCGCTTTCGACTTCATCAGAGATTCAGAATTATTACAGTCAATTAATAGAAAACCCGTATCTTCTCTCCGAGGTAAAGGAAGCTGCTAAGCCCGCAGATCGGGTTGGTTATGTGCCAATTGATGCAGATCACCAATCATTTACGAAGCAAACAAGAGTCATTCCTTTTGTTAAAATACCTGAGGTATACATCGGAAAAGTGGAGTACCTCTTGAATGGACGGGTAATCGCAACTCAAACGAGCTTGCCTTACGGGTTAGATCTAAAAGCGGGAGAAGTACCTGAGGGCTCGGTATTGCAACTTCGTGTCTGGAATAAATCCGGAAAGCAAGTTGCGTTTCGAACGTATGGTATTTCCTCACAGGTTTCAGTCAATATCAATGGGAAGGTCCAATCATTTGAACAAGCTCCTGCCATTGTGAATGGATCGACATTCACGCCGCTCCGTGCTATTTTTGAAGCGATGGGCGCTAAGGTTGATTATGATGCGGCAACAAGATCTGTCACAGCAACCAAAGGGAGTACAATCGTTAAGCTGACGCTTGACCAACGAACAGTCTATGTGAATGGCAAGCCAATGGAGTTGGAAGAGCCTGCTAGACTCGTGAATGGCTACACGCTTGCGCCTGCTAGATTCGTAGGGGAGACGTTCGGAGGTACCGTCAATTGGGACGGGGCAACAAGAACGGTATCGATTACAACCAAATAAAGGTTGAATAAAAAAGCTGCATCAATGTCTGACGACAAGTCAGAGATTGAGCAGCTTTTGTTTGTCTGGTTTCTTAGTTTAAACGTTCTGTAAAGCTTGTTCCACCTCTTGCACGATAGATAGTGCCGCGCTGCGTGCACTTGAGAATGCGCGTTCTGCAAGCTCACCTTTGCCAGCGCAGCCATCTCCGCAGAAATAGAACGGAATATTTTCAACGCGAGTTGGTAAGAGTCGGTTGGATGCAATGTTTTTAACACTGGATACCATGGCTTTCTTCGATACGCGTTTTACCGCCGTGACATCGCGCCAGCCTGGATAATGTTGATCGAACAGAGCTTCCATTTGCGATGTTTTATTTTCCAAATAAGCTTTACGTTCTTCATCACTGTCGAAGTTATCACTTAAGTAGGCGATACCTTGGAGCAGTTGCCCGCCTTCTGGTACTAACGTGTGGTCTGTCGCAGAAACATCACTAATGAACAATTTGTTATCCATATCGCTGATGTAACTGAATGGTCTTGCGACTACGCGGCTTAACCCAATGTCGTATACCATAACCTCTGTTGCTGTGTTGGACTCGTATGGAGCGAGGAAAGGTTCCCATGCCGTTCCTTTGAGCAGTTTAACAACTTGTTGAACCGGCATTGCGAAAATGACTTTATCAAACGCCATTTCACGTGTTTTCGTTTTTAACACAAATTTACGATCTTCATAACGAAGTCCATCCACACCTTCTTGAAGGGCGAGTTCCCATTTGCCAGAAGTCGTCATTTTCTGCTTCAGTTGATTGGTAATAACAGCCCAACTGCCCAAAACGTAGTTGACAGGTTTACTGGAGAGGAACAAGTTATGATAATACTCACTAATGACTGCGCCAGATACATTACGAGCATCCTCAGGAGTAATGAAGAAATTGGAACAAACAAGATGCTCCCAAAGCTCTTTCACATCTTCATCCGCATTAGACTCAGCAAGGTAATCCGCTAAGGTAGCGTAGTTTTTGATATTATGAATATTTGCGATAATAGCGGCGATTTCCCCGACAAAACGAACTTTTTGGATCGTGTTGAGCAGATCTGTTTTGAGAAGATTAATGGCATCGAGCGGCGCGGTTGTAAGTTGATTATGCTTCGCATAAACGACTTTCCGCTTATCCACCTGCTTGGAAGAGAAGGATAGTCCAAGCTCACGCTCCATTGTAGTCAATGTATGACGATCGATCCCATAGATCGCATGTGCGCCGTAGTTGAGTGTGAAACCGGCTTTCTCATACGTAAATGCGCGACCTCCGAGCTGTGGACTGCGTTCAAATAAAATACCTTCTACGTGTGGGTTTTCAGATAAATAGGCAGCTGCGGTTAGTCCAGCAAGTCCTCCACCGATAATGGCTACTTTCATAAGCTTTTCCTCCTTGGGGGCTGGTTCTACCTGTAGCGATGCGTAAGGTTCTTCGGAACGAAGGCCTACCCATAGCCAGGCTAAGTTGTTTTTCATCATGGAGAGTAAATCAGCGTCTTCTTGCGTACACCAAGTACGGATGGTACCGGCATACATACAGACGAGAAGTTCAATCTTTTTGGGCTCCGGGAGCCAGTGCATCAAGCTTTCTTTCAATACGTTCAATTGCTGCAGCTCTTCCAATTTGACCGTATCATTCTGCAAAGAAAGGGCTTGTAAACTGCGAATAAGACGCGGTGAGAGTTGCATATTCGACGCTAAGTCTAAAAATAGGCGATTAATGTGTCCCTCTAGTGATTGTACCTTTGAAGGAGGTTGTTTCACCCAGTCCTGAATCAGTTGAATTTGTTTGTTATACAGCGCCGAAATAATGGCATCCTTACTTTTAAAATAATGATAAAAAGTGCCTTTGGATGTGCTGGTAGCTGCGATAATATCATCGACAGAGACGTTCTCATAACCTTTATCCATAAACATGGTTAAAGCGACTTCCATCATGACATCACGCTTTTTGCGGGTCGATGCTCTCATGAATTGACTCATCCGCTCACTCCATTCAAACAATCGGTTTACACCTATTATATGCATAATTAGACTGTTAGTCTACAAATGAATTGACCGGTGCCAAATTCAGGCTGCGGGATTAAATAATCTAGCTGCAGGATTAAACAATCTAAATGATTCTTTCCCGTGTGGGGGGCATAACATAGGTATATACTTCATGTTAGAACACCTTGAGAGGATGAATTATTGACTTGGATAAAGCGAATTTAGGATGGCATGTATTTTTCGAAAAAGCATTTGAAACGTACCTTGACCAAGAAGGATTTGTCGCTGGCCGCGTCTCCTTAGAACATAAACATATGTACCGCGTTCAGACGGAAGTTGGCGAAGTGCTGGCTGAAGTTTCTGGCAAAATGCGTCACCAAGCTCTACGTCGCGAGGATTACCCTGCTGTAGGGGATTGGGTTGTCATTTCACTGAGAGATGGAGAAGGGCGTGCTGTGATTCATGCGGTGCTTCCTCGTCGAAGTAAGTTTTCCCGTAAAGTGGCCGGACAAGTCACGGAAGAACAAATCGTTGCAACAAATGTCGATACTGTTTTTCTGGTAAATGCTTTGAATCAGGATTTTAATATCCGCCGAATTGAGCGCTATTTGGTTTTGGCATGGGAGAGCGGGGCTAATCCCGTTATCGTATTGAGTAAGGCAGATTTATGCGAGAATCCAGACGAACTCGCGGCGGAAGTTGCGAGCGTTGCTATAGGTGTGCCTATTCATATTATTAGCTCAACTGAGAATCGCGGGTTAACTGAACTTGCAAGTTACATGGCGCCTGGCCAAACAGTCGCGCTTTTAGGTTCCTCAGGTGTTGGGAAATCCACATTGGTGAATCGTATATATGGCCGAGATATATTAAACACAGGTGATATTCGATCTGGGGATGACAAAGGAAAGCATACAACAACGCATCGTGAGCTTATTCTGCTGCCGGATGGCGGCATTTTGATTGATACCCCAGGGATGAGAGAGTTGCAGCTTTGGAGCGCCTCAGAAGGGCTCAGCACGTCGTTTCAGGATATCGAAGAATTTGCAGAGCAATGTTTCTTCCAAGATTGTAAGCATGAGAATGAGCCGAAATGTGCTGTGAAAGCAGCGTTGGATTCGGGTGCATTATCCGCAGAGCGATTCCAGAATTATGTGAAATTACAGAAGGAGCTAGCGTATCTGGCTCGTAAAGAAGATAAAGGTCTACAGGCTGCGGAGAAAGCGAAATGGAAGAAGATCCATCAATCGCTCAAAAGTCAACCTCATCGCTAATTGCGAGAAGAATTGGATTGGATTTTTTGATGGCTTTCCGATAAACTTATAACTAAGTTAAGACAACAATGTCGGGAGGACGAATGGATCAATGAGTGATTGTATTTTTTGTAAAATCATTGCAGGGGAGCTTCCCTCGAAGAAAGTCTATGAAGATGATGAGATTCTAGCTTTTCATGATATTCAACCTGCAGCACCAATTCATGTCCTTATTATTCCGAAAAAGCACTTTGCCTCACTTGCTGCTGGACAACCGGAAGATTGGGCTGTTGTCGGGCAAATGCAGCGTGTTGCTGCGCAAATTGCTAGAGAACTAGAGGTAGAAGAATCCGGGTATCGTGTAATAACGAACATTGGAGCAAACGCAGGGCAAATCGTTCATCATTTGCATTATCATTTGATGGCAGGCGCCAGATTGGCACCGCTTGGGGTGCATAACTAATCTTTCTAGTAGGAAAGATCAGTTTTGCGATTGACACCCTAATTACTATCACCTATAATGAGATTTGATGAACCGTTTTGTCTTAGATGGTCTGTTCGGAGGGAGGGAAAACTGTTGTCAGAAACTCGAGTTCGTAAGAACGAAACTATAGATGCTGCACTTCGTCGCTTTAAGCGTTCCATCGCTAAGGATGGCGTTCTTGCAGAAGTTAAGAAACGTAAGCATTATGACAAGCCTAGCGTTAAGCGTAAGCTTAAATCTGAGGCTGCTCGTAAAAGAAAGTTCTAGGAGGCAACATGAGCTTAAGCGATCGATTGAACGAAGATATGAAACAAGCGATGAAGAGTCAGGACAAGTTTAAGCTCTCTGTAATTCGAATGGTACGATCTACGATTAAGAATTCTGAGATTGATCTGAAAAGACCCTTAGACGACAATGAAGTGCTTGATGTTCTAACTCGTGAGATCAAACAGCGTAAGGATTCCCTCCAAGAATTTACCAAGGCAGGTCGAGATGACCTAGCCGACAACCTGAGCGCGGAACTTGTTATTCTAGCTGAGTACATGCCGCAACAGCTTTCTGAGGAAGAAGTGAAAGCCATTGTACAGCAGACCATCCAGCAAATTGGTGCTTCTTCCAAAGCGGATATGGGCAAAGTGATGACGGCATTGATGCCTCAGGTTAAAGGACGCGCTGATGGTAAACTTATCAATCAGTTAGTTCAACAACTATTAGGTTAATACCAAATATGTTTTGTGAAGATCGAGTGGATTTTTCTGCTCGGTCTTTTTTCCATTTTATGGAGCATTATTAATTATTCTAATGAAATACCGAAACAGTTCATAAACTAATACGTACATATCTATAGATAAGAAAGTTTAGGGGAAGGAGTGAACGACGATGTTTCTTGATAACTTATCTGAGTTTCTGACCCACCCTGTAACCGCAACCGTTTTATTGGTGGTTGGCATTATTGGTATTGCGCTTGAACTGCTATTTTTCAGTAGCGGCTTGTTGGCCTTAGCCGGTGTTGCTGGTTTTGGTTTATATTTCTTGGGCTTCTATTTAGCAGGTTTTGCAAGCTTTGGTGATTTAACCGTATTGGCCATAGGTTTAGTCCTTTTAATTTTGGAATTAGTGGTTCCCAGCTTCGGCATTCTCAGCGTGTTAGGTGCGATCTGCCTATTCGGCGGGGTCATGATGGCGTCCTCGGATCCGAAGGAAGCAGCCTACATGCTGGTCATCGCGTTGCTTATCGCTATCGTGGTCGTGATTGCTGCGATTCGGACATTCAAGCACCGCGGTGTTTGGAATCGCTTTATTCTGAGAGAGCAATTAACGACAAGCAAGGGCTACACATCAAATCCAGATCGATCCAACTTGATCGGGTTGACGGGTGAGGCGTTAACGCCTCTGCGACCAGCTGGTACGGCCCTCATTCAGGGCGAACGCGTAGATGTCGTTACGAATGGGAATTTTATTTCTGCAAGCAGGGCCATTGTTGTTGTAGAAGTAGAAGGGGTACGTGTTGTAGTTAAAGAAGTGGATAACCAACATAACAATTAGGAGGAAACATACAATGACGATTGAACCAGGCTTATACTTGGTACTGCTCGCAGCCATCATTATTATCGTGTTATCGATTTTACTAAGTGTTGTTCCAGTTATGCTTTGGATATCTGCACTAGCTTCCGGAGTAAGAATTAGTATTATTACCTTGATTGCCATGAGACTCCGTCGAGTTACACCTAGTCGTATCGTAAATCCAATGATTAAAGCAACGAAAGCGGGTATTGACCTTAGTGTTAACCAATTGGAAAGTCACTATCTAGCAGGTGGTAATGTTGATCGTGTTGTAAATGCATTAATTGCTGCACATCGTGCCAAAATTCACTTAGAGTTCGAGCGCGCGGCGGCCATTGATTTGGCGGGTCGTGATGTGTTGTTAGCCGTTCAAATGAGTGTAAATCCACGCGTAATCGAAACGCCTAACGTCTCAGCAGTTGCGAAGAACGGCATTGAAGTAAAAGTTATTGCAAGGGTTACGGTTCGTGCGAATATTGATCGACTCGTCGGTGGTGCGGGGGAGGAGACCATTATTGCCCGCGTCGGTGAAGGGATTGTTACAACGGTAGGGTCAAGCGAATCACATAAGGATGTATTAGAAAATCCAGACATGATCTCACGTACCGTGTTAGGTAAAGGTCTAGATGCGGGGACAGCCTTTGAAATTCTGTCCATTGATATTGCGGATGTAGATGTAGGCAAAAATATTGGCGCCCATTTGCAAACGGAGCAAGCCGAAGCGGACAAACGTATTGCGCAAGCGAAGGCAGAGGAACGCCGGGCGATGGCTGTAGCAGCTGAGCAAGAAATGAAGGCGCGAGTCGTTGAGATGCGAGCTAAGGTTGTTGAGTCCGAGTCACAGGTACCGCTTGCAATGGCTGAGGCACTTCGCAATGGCCAATTAGGCGTAATGGATTATTTGAATCTCAAAAATATTGAATCCGATACACAAATGCGCTCCTCACTAGGCAAAATAAACGACGGAAAACCTGAGAAGGAATAAGGTTACGAGGTGATGGAATGGAAGCGCTAATCGTATTCTTATTTAAGAATTGGTATTTGGTCATTATTGCATTAACCTTTTATTATCAAATTCAAAGCAGGCGCAAACGTGCTGCGGGTGGAGCAACTAGAACCAGAACGGGTATGCCAACCTTTGGTAATGGCCCAGGAGACGCTGGAAGGCCTGTAGAAGCGAAGACAGTACAAGCGGGACATAATGCTCCACGGAGTCGACCTGAACGCACGAGAGACGAATTTAGTCAGTCTGGACTTGGAAAGTCAGCGGCGGCTCCAAAGCTGAAAACATCACCTTTCACGCCTCAGGTTACGAATAGTAGTGCAGCGGTGAGTTCTCCTATTTATTCGGATGACATTTCCTCTTCGCGTATTTTTCCGGATCAGCCTAATCGTGAACAGGTGCTCCAAGGTGTCGTGTGGGCCGAGATCCTAGGTCCGCCGCGTGCCAAAAAGCCTTATCGCAGATAATCATTGATATGAAGCCCCTTTGCAGAAGAGCAAGGGGGCTTTTTGTATTTAGCTGAAACAAAATGCATGCACCCGAGAAGGACAGCGCAGCCGTTTAGTCAGCATAAAAGCGGATTCTTCCGCATAATTTGGTAGAAAGTCTATGCGCGTTTACTGCATTCTTGATCTTCTAGTTAGAGGGGGTACTGCCCAGCTATGCGTCGCTTGACCCGCAAATGGAACCAGTTCACGGCCAAGATCCTTGATCTTCCCCAAGATGTTGTACAGGATTTGCCGCGAATCACGATGATCGGCAACGTACAGCTATATGTTGAGAATCACCGGGGCGTACTGCATTTTTCTAGTGAAATACTGAAGTTGGAGTTAGCGAAAGGGACGTTGGAGGTTTGTGGCCAGCGGTTGGTTATTAGAGCGATTCTTTCCGAAGAGGTATTCATCGAGGGTGTTATCGATCACGTGAAATATATGCCATAGAAAAGTTATTGGTAGTGTGAATGAGAACTGGAGGCTGAGTCATGAAACAATCCCTATTCATTGCCCGTTTGCGTGGCTATGTACGCATACAAATTAGAGGCAAGGACTGCGAAAGGTTGATACATCCCATGGTGGAGGGCGGCTTCTCCATTTGGGATATTCAAGCTGGCAAAGACGGGAAGCTGGAGCTGTATATCCTCATTAAGGATTTCTTTCGACTTCGGCCGCTCTTGAAACGGACAGGCTGTAGAGTACACGTGTTAGAGAGATTTGGACTGCCCTTTTTTATGGATAAAATCGGTAAGAGAAAAGTGTTGTTTGGGGGATTTGCTGCTTTCATCATCAGCCTTTACGTGCTGACCTCTTTGGTGTGGCAAGTGACGGTGGATGGCAATGATCGTATTGATGCTAAGGACATTTTGCAAGCAGCATCTAAACAAGGTATTCATAAGTTTCAGTGGAAATTTAAGCTGGATAAGACAGAGGATTTATCTCGTGCGATTCAGCAGGAACTGCCAGATGCGGCGTGGGTCGGTGTTGAAATTCGCGGAACACATATTACCATAAAAGTGGTTGAAGCGACCATTCCGCGCAAAGAACCGTTAAAAAATCCTCGCAA
This sequence comes from Paenibacillus sp. J31R109, assembly GCF_059692055.1. Lineage (NCBI taxonomy): Bacteria > Bacillati > Bacillota > Bacilli > Caryophanales > Paenibacillaceae > Paenibacillus > Paenibacillus sp. J31R109. Next base: position 343,873 of record NZ_JCAUAR010000001.1, read on the forward strand.
TATCGTAGCTTCCAAAAGTGCGTTGGTTACCGAAATTCAATCTGTGAAGGGAAAGCCGATGGTTAAGCCGAATACCTATGTTCGCAAAGGGGCTGTTTTAATCTCAGGTACCATTGGTGATGAGCAGAATAGTCAAGTCGTCGTTGCAGATGGTAAGATAAGAGGGGTGGTCTGGTATACCTCCCGAATTGAGGCGCCACTTACGAAACAGTATAAAGTCTATACAGGTGAAACTGTGCATCGCAGCTATCTTGTTTTTGGGACAAGGGCTCTCCAGCTTACTGGTTATGGGAAGACCCAATTTGAACATTTTGAAACGATACCTGAACGAAAAACACTGGCTTGGCGCTCATTTTCACTTGGACTTGGATGGCTGCATGAGAAGGTGATGGAGGTGAATTTGGTCGAAGAGCCGATGGAAGCGGCGAATGCCAAAAAGGTTGGCATCGAGCAGGCTAGAGCCAAATTACTAGCGGCAGCAGGCGAGGATGCAAGGATCGTCGGAGAAAAAATTTTGCATGAAAAAACAGAGAATGGTAAAATTTATATAGACGTTCATTTTGAGGTCGAAGAGAATATCGCTGAAGAACAACCAATTGTGACACAAGGAGAATGAGGCCTGTTGATAGAAAATGCGCAATCTGTAAAAATTACTTTGAAAAATCCGGCTGAGGGACTAGCTTTATTTGGGCCGCAGGATAAATTCTTGCATGTCATCGAACGGGAAATTGATGCTCAAATCTTTACGCGCGAAGCCGAAATAACGATTCAAGGCAGGGCTGCGGAAGTGAACTCACTTCAGCAGCTCTTTGAAGTTCTTTTGCAGCTAATCCGCAATAATTACACAGTAACAGAGCGAGATGTACTCTATGCCGTTGAATTAGCGAAGCAAATGAAGGCAGAGCAATTATTGGATCTGTTTAAAGGTGAAATTACTACCACGCACAAAGGGAAGCCGATTCGTGTCAAAACGATTGGACAGAAAAAGTATGTAGAAACGATTAAGAAGAAAGATATTGTCTTTGGAATTGGCCCAGCGGGAACAGGCAAAACCTATTTAGCTGTTGTTCTAGCGGTGACTCGTCTGAAGGAAGGTGCTGTTAAACGCATTGTTCTTACGCGTCCAGCCGTAGAAGCAGGGGAAAGTCTCGGGTTTCTACCAGGGGACTTGCAGGAAAAAGTTGACCCTTATTTACGCCCATTGTATGATGCTCTTAATGATGTCTTAGGGCCTGAGCAAGTAGCGAAGTCACTAGAACGCGGACTCATAGAAATTGCCCCTTTAGCCTATATGAGAGGGCGTACATTGGACGATTCATTTATCATCCTGGATGAGGCACAGAACACAACTCCTGAGCAAATGAAGATGTTTCTGACAAGGCTTGGTTTTGGTTCGAAAATGGTTATCACCGGCGATGTGACACAGATTGATTTACCTCGAGGTAAGTCCTCTGGATTGGTTGAAGCGTCTCGCATTCTAAGTGGTATTGAAGAATTGGGCTTTATTCATTTTGATGAGGGTGACGTTGTACGTCATTCACTCGTTCAGAAGATCATTGTTGCCTATAATGCTGAATCGACTAAGTAAAGATGCTAGTTTGGCTAGATAGAGAGGAATGACCTCCGTAATGAAAAATGAAGTGCAAATGAAAGGCAAATTTCATTACCGGCTGAGCGGATGGAAATACAATACGGGCTTAAGAATACTTTTATTTCTCATTTTAGGATTGATATTCTACGCCACTCTATATGAGAAGCTTGTTCCACAAGTTTATGATATTACCCTGGGTATGAAGAGTGAGAAGACGATCTATGCACCTGAGCAGATTGAGAACGCTGTCGCGACGGAGCAAGCCAAGGAAGATGCTGCGAAGCGCGTCCAGCCTGTATATAAGATCGTTAACCTCAAGAATGAAGTCATCAGTGATGCCATTTTTGATAAATTATCTCAGATCAATGCAGATGAAGAAGTGAAGTTCGATGATAAGGTGAGTATTTACCGTCGTGTCATTCCACAATTGATTAGTGACTTGACGAATGATGCCATCAAAACCCTGCGGAATAGTGGGCAATATAACGATTTGTTACTTGAACAAATTCAACTTGGCTTGTCGGATCAGAAATATCCGCTTCCTGAGGAAATTTATTTTAAACTGCCGCGGTTGACCAAGGAAGATCTCGCGGATATGCGTACTGTGACGAAAGATATTGTCACCAAGCTGATGATTGACGAAATCCTGGATGCAAAAACAGCCAGGGCTAAGGTTGCAGAAATGGTGAATACGTCTACGCTAGCGAAGAACACTTCCCGTGAAATGGTAACCGAGATTGCCAGAGCATTAATTACGCCGAATAAATTTTTTGATCAAAAAGGGACTGATGATGCCAAAGGGCAAGCCAGAGGCAATATGAAGACTGTTTATATTAATAAGAATGATGTGCTGGTCAAAGCCGGCGATGTCATTACAGAAGAAATATATACACGGTTGGAAAAGCTTAAACTGCTCAAGGATAAGGCGAATCATTTGCCGCAGTTGGGCCTTGTTATTCTGTGCGCGCTGTTATCATTTGTCATCTTTATGTTCGTTAGACAGAGTAACATGCAGGTCAAATACAATAATTCGCAGCTGGTTATGCTTGTTTTGATATTTTTAATGAATATCGCTGGCATGAAAATCATTTCACTCCTGCAAAATTTCGACTATCCATTTATTGGGTATTTGGCTCCAACTGCTCTTGGAAGTATCTTGATCGCGATCTTGTTGGATGCACCGCTTGCATTTATTTCATCGGTTTTATTCTCCATAATTGCGAGCATTATTTTTAATGCTGAGCACGATGCGCTATTCGATTTCCGATTTGGCTTAGTCAGCTTAGTTATTTGCTTTAGCGGCGTGTTTACGATTCAACGTGCTAGTCAACGTGCCACCATTTTAAAAGCGGGCCTCATGATCGCTTTCTTCTCCATGTTAACCATAACGGCGATGCTGTTGATGGAAGATCATTTTCAACAAAGAGAAGCATTGATGTCCCTGTCTTTTGCTACAGCTGGCGGACTAGTTACGGTCGTATTCGTCATTGGATTGCTTCCGTTTTTTGAAGCTTCCTTCGGGATTCTTTCTCCGCTTAAGCTTGTCGAGCTTTCAAATCCCAATCATCCCTTACTGCGTAAGCTGCTCACGGAGACACCGGGTACGTATCATCACAGTGTGATGGTAGGCAACTTGTCCGAAGCGGCGGCCGAATCCATAGGTGCAGACGGGTTGCTGTGCCGTGTAGGATCGTACTATCATGATATCGGTAAAACAAAGCGACCAAGTTACTTTATCGAAAATCAAACGAATATTGAAAATCCGCATGATCGGATTGATCCGAATTTAAGCAAGTCCATTATTATCGCGCACCCGCGTGATGGTGTTGATATGTTAAAGGATTTCAAAATGCCGAAACCGATTCGCGATATCGCCGAGCAGCATCATGGAACAACGCTCCTGCACTATTTCTATCATAAAGCGAAGAAACTAGCTGAAGAAGAGAACAGTGAGAAAGGGATACGTGAAGAAGATTTTCGATATCCAGGTCCTAAAGCGCAATCGAAAGAAGCGGCTATTGTGGGAATTGCAGACAGCGTAGAAGCGGCTGTACGTTCATTACGTAACCCTACGTTGGAACAGATTGATTCCATGGTAACCAAGATTATCAAATCACGTTTAGATGATGGTCAGTTCAACGAATGTGACCTCACGCTGAAAGAGCTTGATAAGATTGCGAAAACATTGAATGAAACCTTGCTAGGGATTTTTCATTCGCGTATAGAGTATCCAGGTGAAATCACGGCTAAGAAGCCAGGAGATAAGAAGGAGGGCAATTCCTAATGGCAAGTGTGGATTTAACGTTAGCATGGAGCAGTGAACAAGAAGAGAAGGAAATCACACCTGCGTTCATTGAGAAGCTTGAAGAACTTCTTAAACTTGCAGGTGAGATTGAAGGTATTACTGAAGGTGAGGTTGCTCTTACGTTTGTTGACGATGAGACGATCCAAGATCTGAATAAACAATACCGTAACTTAGACAAACCGACGGATGTTCTTTCTTTTGCAATGAGTGAATTTGGGGATGACGAGATTCAGATCAATTATGAAGATGACAGCGATGATTCCGAAGGTGAACTCCAAGAAGGTGAAACCGTATCGGAAGCGTTCATTGAGCCGCTTGGCGATATTATTATTTCCGTACCGCGTGCCATCGCGCAAGCGGAAGATTATGGTCACTCGGTAGAACGCGAGTTAGGTTTTTTGTTTGTACATGGCTTCCTACATCTTATTGGGTACGATCACCAGAATGAAGAGGAAGAAAAAGTGATGTTCGCTAAACAGGAGGACATTTTGCAGAGGGCAGGCTTGACGCGATAATGTCGAGCGGCTTCCGTAAATGGCGCAGAAGTTTTCGGTATGCCTATGAGGGAATTAAGTACGCACTAGATACGCAACGTAATATGAAATTCCATTTTTCCGTTGCGTTTCTTGTTTTACTAGCAGCGCTGTTCATCCATTTGTCCAAAACAGATATTTTATTTATCTTATTAGCGGTAACTCTCATGATTGTTACGGAATTAATTAATACGGCTGTGGAGAAAACGGTGGATCTGGCGATGCCAGACCGACATCCATTAGCCAAAATTGCGAAGGACGTCGCCGCGGCGTCCGTATTGGTGTCTGCCATGTTTGCAGTCGTTGTTGGGTTGGTTGTTTTCTATGAGCCCATCGATCAGCTGCTGCGACACGCGAGACTCCAAGAAACACCGTTATCTGCAGGTGCGATATGGATCTTAATTGCTCTTGTCATGCTGACGGTGATCGTTATTGAGACTCGCTTTTCAGATAAAGGGAAATTAGTGCGGCCTAGTTTATTAACAGCTATTGCATTTGCAATTGCTACAGTCATTTTGGTCATTGTGACCGAAACGATAGCTGCATTACTTGCTTATACGCTGTCTATTATTATCCTAATTGTGTTGTATGATAAAAAAACAAGGCCATTCCCAGCACTCTTTTTGGGGGCAATGATTGGTATTGTGGTGACGCTCCTCGCTTTTACCTGCTTAAACATGCTATAACTTAACTATTACTTACTATTTCTTATAAAAGGGTGGATGGCTATGAATCCGCAAGAACTCATTGATTTCGCTAAAGAAGCGATGAAACGAGCCTATACGCCTTATTCCAACTTTCAGGTCGGTGCCGCGTTATTGGACGCGAATGGAAACGTGCACCTAGGGTGCAACGTCGAGAATGCTGCCTATGGACCGACAAACTGTGCCGAGCGAACTGCGTTATTCCGCGCAATTGCCGATGGACATCCAAGAGGATCCTTCCAAGCAATCGCGGTAACTGGAGATACGGAAGGACCGATTTCGCCATGTGGCGTATGTCGACAAGTATTAATTGAACTGTGCGAACCGGAAATGCCTGTTTATTTGAGTAATCTCAAAGGAGCTTTCGTTGAGACGACGGTAGCTGCTTTATTGCCAGGCGCTTTTACAACAAAGGATTTGCACACAAATGGAGGATAAGTAGAAGTGGCCAAAAAAGAATTTAAGTCAGGGTTTGTCGCGATTATCGGACGGCCGAATGTCGGGAAATCAACACTAATGAACCAAATTATCGGACAAAAGATTGCGATTATGTCGGATAAGCCTCAAACGACTAGAAATAAGATCCATGGTGTGTATACCTCAGACAATGGACAGATTGTATTTCTAGATACACCAGGGATCCATAAACCTACGTCTAAACTTGGTGATTACATGAGTAAAGTTGCTCATGGCACACTTGGGGAAGTCGACGCAGTGTTATTCTTGGTCGATGTAGCAGACGGTATTGGTGGCGGAGACCGTTATATTATCGAGCAGTTGAAGCATATTGAAACTCCGGTTATTCTCGTGTTGAACAAAATTGACCTGGTACAGCCGGAAGCGCTGCTTGCGATTATTACAAATTACAAAGATTTGTATAATTTTGCTGAAATCGTACCTGTATCCGCGTTAAAAGGGAACAATGTGACAACACTTCTGGAGCAAATTATTCGCTATTTACCAGAAGGGCCTCAATATTACCCGGCGGATCAAATTACGGATCATCCGGAACAATTCGTATGCGCGGAGCTCGTTCGTGAGAAAATTTTGCATATGACACGGGAAGAAATTCCTCACTCCATTGCCGTGCAGATTGAAGATATGCGTGTTGAGCCAAACGGTGTCGTTCATATCTCGGCTGTCATATTCGTAGAGCGTGAGTCTCAAAAAGGTATCGTGATCGGGAAGCAAGGTGCGTTGTTGAAGGAAATCGGGAGACAAGCCCGTCGTGATATTGAAACACTTCTAGGTTCCAAAACGTTCTTAGAGTTATGGGTGAAAGTCAAGAAAGACTGGAGAAATCAAGACAGAGTTCTTCGTGATCTTGGTTTCCGTCACGAGTAAACAGAATTTCCTGAGAGTACCAGTTTTTACATCGCATAGTGAGGCGGTCAATGCACATCCTATGAACATCACGTTCGATGGGGAGGATGCTGAACATGAAAGATTTTTCGTGGACGTATTTTTCAAAGACCGGTGATGTGGACGCCTATCTGCTGTACAAACAAGTAACGGGAGAACCTGGCATGGATTCTGAAGTGGAAGATGAAGATTTAAGTAACGAAGAGCCGCTCGATGGTCTGAATAGGTGACAGCAAGGATTTGATTGCTTAGAGCGGCATTCATGGGGGAAGCTACTTGCTGCATAGCGTTCAAGGTATTGTCATTCGTAGCATGGACTACGGTGAAGGCAACAAGATCATTCGTTTATTCACCCCCGAGCTGGGGAAGGTTGGCGTAATGGCTCGTGGTGCGAAGAAACTGAAGAGCAAACATGGCGCCGTTACGCAGCTGTTTACGTACGGCGATTTTGTTTTTTTTAAACAAAGGGGTCAGATGGGATCTCTTAACGGTGCTGAAATCATTGAAGCCCATCATGCTCTGCGTGAAGACTTGCATAAGTCGGCTTATGCCTCTTATCTGGCCGAGATGACGGATCGCATGCTGGGTGATGAAGAAGGCAACAATTACTTGTTTGAGCAGCTGAAGGCTGGCTTAATGGCGATTGAAGACAATAAAGACATGCAGATCGTCACGCATCTCTATGAGATGAAGATGTTCGATTTAGCAGGTTACCTTCCTGTAACGGATGCTTGTGTGGCTTGCGGTGAAACGGATGGTATCACCGCATTCAGTCCGAATCTCGGCGGCACCATATGCCGGCGTTGTCGCTTCAAGGATGTCTCGGCGATTGCAATTGGTGAGGGGACTTATAAGCTGCTGAGACTTTTTCCGAGGATGGATATGAGAAGGTTAGGCGCGGTTCAAGTTAAGGCAGAGACGAAAGAGCAACTGAAGCAGTGTATGCGTGCCTACATGGATGTACATATTGGCGTACAATGGAAATCAAGAGGATTTATTGAGCAGATGGAGAAATACAATATTTAAGAGGCGCTGGTTCATTTGACATGCAATTCCTCCTTTGATATGATGTGGTGGAAAACACCTCGCCCTTGTGCTGACCGCATATCGGTGAGGTTTTTCTCATGCTGTCGTTCTGATCTGTTGTTCTTTACATACAAATGCTAGTGTAGGGTCTTGTCCCTGCTGAAAGGGGTTAGGAATATGGAACATCCACAACCTACTCGTGTTTACGTCGTTTCGGATTCTGTTGGTGAAACAGGAGAATCTGTCGTCCGGGCAGCTGCCATGCAATTTCATCCTGTGCCTGTGGAAATAGTGAGAGCCCCGTTTATTCATGATTTTGAAGGGATAGATAAAGTCATCAATGGGATTAGAACGCATGGCGGGATTGTTGTATTTACCCTGGTCATTCCAGAGCTCCGAGATGATTTGATTGCCAAAGCGAAGCAGTACGATATTCCTTTTATTGATTTGCTAGGCCCTGTAGTAACAACACTCGGAAACGCACTTCGCCAAGAGCCGCGCAGACAACCAGGTATGATTCATCCTTTGGATGAGGATTATTTCAAGAAAGTCGAGGCCGTCGAGTTTGCGGTCAAATATGATGATGGGCGCGATTTTAGCGGCATTCAAAAAGCGGATATTATTCTTCTAGGCGTATCCCGTACATCCAAAACACCGTTGTCCATGTATTTGGCACATAAAAGATTGAAAGTGGCCAACGTACCTTTGGTACCGGAAATGCAACCTCCAGCAGCTATTTATACCGTGCCCAAAGACAAGATAATTGGCTTGCGCATTGACCCTAATAAATTAAATGTCATTCGACAAGAACGGCTTCGAACACTTGGTCTTGCAGAAAATGCAACCTATGCGAATGTAGAACGTATTAAAATAGAACTGGATTTTGCTGATAAAATTATGAGTAAAATCGGTTGTGTGATCTTTGATGTATCCAACCGTGCTGTTGAAGAAACAGCCAGTCTAATCATGGATCACATCGAACATCGATCATAAGCTTTTATGTTCTGGCTTGCAGGATTTTTTGTAAGTCCATCGTATATAATAGTACGGTGAGATTTCTTAATAAAGGCAGGGGCTGACACTTGCACGCAAGAAATATTATTGTTGATGCCGATGCTTGTCCAGTAAAGTCGGAAATCGAGCAGGCGGGTAGACAGTTTGGTGTACAAGTTATACTCGTTGCTTCTTTCGATCATAAGATGAAGCAAAACCCCGGTGTAAAGGTAGTTCAAGTAGATCGGTCCGATCAATCTGTCGATTTATATATTGCCAATCAGATTCGGTCAGGTGATATTTTGGTAACACAAGACTTCGGACTCGCGGCATTAGGTCTCGCGAAGGGTTCGATTTGTTTGACGAATCGGGGGCAGGAATACACCGATAGTTCGATCGATTATCTGTTGGAACGCCGTCATGCTTCCGCCAAAATGCGAAGAAATGGCAAGCATACGAAAGGGCCAAAACCTTTTACAGAGATGGATCGTAAAAATTTTCTACATGGTTTGACAAATCTTTTAGAAAAATTGCAGGAAATCGAAAATAAGTAGCGAATAGTAATTAGTCGGAAAAGCGACCTGAATTGTAGGTGGATTAAAATGAAGTACGGACGCATACCTGAAGAGGTTATTGAGGCTGTACTGAAGCGCCATGATATCGTAGATGTCATCGGCAGGCACGTACATTTGAGCAAACAAGGGCATTATATGAAGGGGCTTTGTCCTTTCCACTCGGAGAAAAGTCCTTCGTTCACAGTCACGCCAGAGAAACAAATTTATCGTTGCTTTGGGTGTCAGGCAGGCGGGAACTTAATTCGATTCATTATGGAAATAGAGGGCCTGAGTTTTGCCGAAGCGATCACGAAGCTTGCAGAAGATGCGGATATCCCTATTACTTGGGAAGAAGTATCAGAGGAGCAGAATGAACAGCAGCAAGAAAAAGCGACCTTAATTAAAGCTTATGAGTTTGCCGCAAAGTTCTACCATTATGTTGTAGGAAATACCGAACAGGGCAAAGCAGCTAAAGGATATCTAACCTCCAGAGGCATCTCTGATAAGCTGATTGACACGTTCCAAATTGGTTATGCACCTGTCATGTGGGACACGCTCGTGCAGCAGTTACAGAAACGAGGGTTTGATTTAGCCCTTATGGAAAAAGGCGGATTGATTTCTGCCAAACATGAAGGTCATGGCTACGTGGACAAATTCCGCGAAAGGATCATGTTCCCTATTTGCGACTCTACAGGCAAAGTCATTGCATTTGCCGGAAGAGCGATGGGCGATGCACAGCCCAAATATTTAAATAGTCCCGAATCTGTGCTTTTTAATAAAAGCAGAACTTTGTATAATCTGCACCTCTCAAGGCCGAATATGAGAAAGCTTCAACAAGCCGTTATCTTTGAAGGGTATGTGGATTTGATCAAAGCTTGGGAAGCGGGCATCACGAATGGTGTTGCGACGATGGGAACAGCATTAACGAAAGAGCATGCTGCCTTATTGAACCGCAACGCGGATGAAATCGTCATTTGCTATGATGGAGATAATGCTGGACAATCCGCTGCTTATAAGAGCATCCCTTTGTTGGAAGAAGCGGGAAGCAGGGTCACGGTTGCGATGCTGCCAGATGGCAAAGATCCAGACGATTACGTTCGTCAATATGGGGTTGACCGATTCGCTCGGGAGATTATTGGAGCTTCCGTGCCATCGATGAAATATAAGCTCTTATATATTCGCAAAAATTTTAAATTGCACGAGGACGGTGACCGATTACGTTATCTGCAATCCGCTGTAAAGTTAATTAGTCAACTGCAATCTCCGATGGAACGCGAACATTATCTCAAACAGTTGGCTTCAGAGTTTCCGGATTCATCCTATGAAGCCATGAAGTTAGATCTCCATGAAATCTTATTGCAATCGGAAAAAAACCGACCAGATGGGGATAATAAACCAATTCTGTGGAATAATGTTATGAATAATGGGAGACCAGCGGAACGAACAAAGAAAAAATCGCCTACCTTACTGCCTGCCTATCATAATGCAGAACGTTTGATTTTGGCCGTAATGATGCATGATCGTGATGTATGTGCGCATGTTGAAGCGCAATTAGGCGACCAGTTTAATGTTGAAGCTCACGCAGTCTTAGCTGCTTATTTATATGCTTACTACGCTCAGTATTTAGAGCCCGATGCAAGCCGATACATTGCCATGCTGCAAGACGAACAGCTGGAGAGCTTGGCAAGCTCCATCGTTATGATGGGAGCAGGCCATGGAATGAACGAACAAGTGATTGACGACTATATTCGCCAAATTCGCAAAGTTCCAATGCAAGAAGAAGTTGAACGTAAGAAAGAAGAACAAGCTCGCGCAGTACGCGAGGGAGACCATCTTAAAGCTGCGCAAATTGCAATTGAAATTATTGCCCTAGAAAAACGGTTGAAGTCATCTTAGCTAAACTGGCATGACTAGGGAGGAGGGAGTCCGTACCATGGCGAATGATCAGCGTACAGAATTAGAGACAGAATTGACCCTGGACCAGGTGAAAGACCAACTTATAGAGCAGGGGAAAAAACGGTCCTCACTAACTTACAAGGATATCATGGAGAAATTAGCTCCCTTCGATCAGGATCCTGAACAAATCGATGAGTTCTTTGAACAACTTTCCGAGCAAGGTATTGACGTGGGGAACGAGTCGGATGAAGATTCGATGAATCCTGAAGAAAACGAGCGCGATGAATTTAACTTCGATGATGATCTGGCTTTGCCGCCGGGGATTAAAATTAATGATCCAGTTCGGATGTATTTGAAAGAAATTGGTCGCGTACCGCTTCTTTCTGCGGAAGACGAAGTGGGATTGGCCAAACGTATTGAAAATGGGGATGAAGAAGCGAAGCGTCGTCTTGCTGAAGCAAACCTTCGACTCGTTGTGAGTATTGCCAAACGCTATGTAGGTCGCGGCATGCTTTTCCTGGATTTGATTCAAGAAGGTAATATGGGTCTTATTAAGGCTGTTGAAAAGTTTGACCATACGAAGGGTTACAAATTCAGTACCTATGCGACTTGGTGGATTCGTCAAGCGATTACTCGCGCGATTGCAGATCAAGCGAGAACGATTCGGATTCCGGTACATATGGTCGAAACAATTAACAAATTAATTCGTGTTTCCCGTCAATTGCTGCAAGAATTGGGGCGCGAACCTACGCCAGAAGAAATTGCGAAAGAGATGGATTTAAGCACGGATAAAGTTCGTGAAATCATGAAAATTGCTCAAGAGCCTGTTTCCTTAGAAACGCCGATTGGTGAAGAAGATGATTCGCATTTAGGGGATTTTATCGAGGATCAAGAGGCACTAGCGCCAGCTGATGCAGCTGCGTACGAGCTTCTGAAGGAACAGCTTGAAGATGTTCTGGATACGTTAACTGAAAGAGAAGAGAATGTGCTTCGGTTGCGTTTCGGACTTGATGATGGACGTACAAGAACATTAGAAGAAGTAGGAAAAGTATTCGGAGTTACAAGGGAACGGATTCGTCAGATTGAAGCAAAAGCATTGCGGAAGTTAAGACATCCAAGCCGTAGTAAACGTTTGAAGGACTTTTTGGAATAAAATCGCTAGGAGTGGGCCCTGCCAAATTCGGCGGGGTCTTTTTTTGTGGTTTTCCACAGAATTGACTAAAATCTGAGCATTAAATCACCGATAAAGAAGCTAGGATGGTGAGCAAATAGATGGATGCTGAGAGAAGAAAAATTATTGTTAGAGAAATCGATCATTGGCGACGGAGCAAATTGCTTCCTGAGCATTATTGCGATTTTCTTATGAATTTGTATGTAGATGATATGACGCCTAAACCGAACTCACTTCTAGGTGTTTCGGCAACTGCAGTAACAAACAGTAATTGGAAAATATGGTTGTTGGGTTTAGCGGTTATTGCCGCTCTTTCCTTATCTGCTCTTAATTTTAACTCTTTTGGATTGCCAATGCAAATTGGTATTTCCGCACTTTTTGTCATGATTTGTTATGCTGGAGCCTACAGACAGTTTAGTCGTACGCCTGTTGTTTCATATGTCTTATGTGGTGTAGCATCTGTTGCCATATTATTATTAGGGCTACATATTATGGACCTGTCGGATGTTCAAAATTCGATTACGTATATTGGTTATTTAGCTTTTTGCAGTTGTATTTGGTTATTAAATGGTTTAGTTGCTCGCATGGCTATTTTTCAAATTTGTGGTTGGTTCGGGTTAGTTGGGACGTACAGTTGGTTGTTAATGCAAAAGCTGGAGCATCCATCTTGGTTTTCGCTTGAATTAAGTTGGATTCCATTGAGTGTAGTACTCATATGGATGGCGTGGCTTGCACATCATACGAATAAACAAGCGGCTAGCGTGCTCATGCTAGTAGGAGGCTTAGCTTGGTTTCTACCAGAAGCCATGACGTTTATTGTTGATAATGAACTGAGCGCACGCCTCATTCAAATTTCCTTTACAGCAAAATTAGTTTCAGTAGGCGCAGCATTATTTCTGCTGCGAAAAAAATGGGTAGAGTGGGTAATGTAGCATATGGTTAAATTATCGAAACGACTTCAAATGATCGCGGATCGAGTCCCAGTGGGTTCCAAGGTAGCTGACATTGGTTCTGATCATGCGTTATTGCCAACTTATTTGGCACAACAGGGAATTATTGTTGCTGCAGTGGCTGGGGAAGTGAATCCAGGTCCCTTCGAGGCTGCACAGAGACAAGTACTCGAAAGCGGACTATCTAAGATCATTCAAGTAAGATCTGGCGATGGACTTGCAGTTATTGAACCTGGCGAAGTGAATGTCATTACGATCGCTGGCATGGGTGGAAGCTTAATGGCGAGCATCCTGGAAGCAGGCAAATCTAAGCTTGCTGGTGTTGGGCAATTGATTTTGCAACCGAATGTCGGTGAGGAACATGTTCGTCGTTGGCTACTGCATAACGGTTGGAAGCTTGATTCCGAGACGATTCTTGAAGAAGATGGAAAGATCTATGAAATTTTGACAGCGTCACTTGCTGGCAGCGAAGAAATAGGCGCTTTAGACTTGCTGTATAAAGAGCGTTCTCTTCCTGACGGTGTTAATGTTTCAAGTGAGCGTTTGCAACAAATGGGGCCCTTTTTGATCAATGAAGCTCCAGAAGTTTGGTTTATCAAATGGGAAAGTGAACTGAAAAAGCTTGCCATGATTGTAGATCAACTGAAGTTATCAACTGCTGAAGCTTCCATAGCAAAGGCAGAGCAGGTCAGCCAAGAAATACGTGAAATAAAGGAGGTACTCGCTTGCTTGCAAAAGGTCAAACGGTAATTCAGCTATTCGAACAGCTGGCTCCAAAGCATTATGCGATGGCAGATGACAAAATTGGCTTGCAATTAGGCTCCCTTCAAAAAGACATTACCAAAGTACTTGTTGCACTAGATGTCACAGATGCAGTGGTTGATGAGGCAATTGAAGCGGGTGCCAACCTGATTATTGCGCATCATGCCATTATTTTCAGACCTCTCGCGCATCTTCAGACGGAAACGCCAGCAGGCCGTTTATATGAGAAATTAATCAAAAATGATATCGCTGTTTATATTGCCCATACGAACCTGGATGTGGCTGAAGGCGGTGTTAATGATTTACTGTCGGAGCAGCTTGGGTTAACAGATTTGACTCATCTAGAAGATGTGCATACGGAGAAGTTGCAGAAGCTTGTCGTCTTCGTGCCTGAGACTCATCATCAGGTCGTGCTGGATGCCCTTTTTAAGGCTGGAGCAGGGGGGATTGGCCAATACAGCTCCTGCAGCTTCAATATCCCCGGGACGGGGACGTTCCTGCCGCAGGAAGGGGCGAACCCGTTTATCGGGGAAGTTGGTAAGCTGGAACGCGTACAAGAGGTACGCGTAGAAACCATCGTAACCGCGAGCGTTCAGCGCAGAGCGGTTCAAGCGATGTTGAAGGCCCACCCCTACGAGGAGGTGGCCTATGACCTCTACCCGATGGATCTTAAGGGTAGAGTGTTCGGTCTGGGCCGCGTGGGCAAGCTGCCCGCGGCGATGACACTTCGCGAGCTCACGGAGCATGCGAAGGTTGTGTTCGACGTGCCGACGGTCCGCGTCGTCGGCGATCTAGCACGGCCCATCCGCAAGGTGGCCGTGCTGGGGGGCTCTGGCGGCCGCTACATGCGGCACGCTATGTTTGCTGGCGCCGATGTGCTCGTCACCGGCGACATTGACTACCACACCGCACACGATGCGCTTGCGGCGGGGCTGGCTCTGCTCGACGTTGGGCACAACGTCGAGAAAATCATGAAGCGAGGTGTCGCAGATTACCTCGCTGCGCAGCTGGCTAAGACGGATACGCAAGTGATCGCATCCGCCATCAATACCGAACCTTTCCAATTCATCTAGGGCATGGTTTCTAAGGCCTCTGGAAAAGAAGGAAATGTTCAAGTGTTGTAATTCGAAGTCATACCTAGTATACTAGCCTATGCAATGGAAAGTTTGACAGACAATCGCTGGTTATGGGTAAGCCATAGCGAGAGGAAAGTCCGGGCTCCATAAGGCAGGGTGCTGGATAACGTCCAGTCAACGCGAGTTGAAGGATAGGGCCACAGAAATGGACCGCCGATGGCTTGAAATATAGCACAGGCAAGGGTGGAACCGTGGTGTAAGAGACCACGAGGTTCTATGGTGACATAGATCCTGGTAAACCCCACTTGGAGCAAGACCTAATGGAACGCTAGTTGCTTTCGAGGCAGCAGTCTTCGCCTGAGACGCGTTCGGGTTGGTCGCTTGAGCTGTGTAGCAATGCACGGCCTAGATAGATGATTGTCGCTTCAATAGTGGCAGGGGAGCAGACGCCCGTTATGACCACTGGAAGTACAGAACCCGGCTTACGGCAAACTTTCCAAACAGTCGGTTACCCGCACAGCTTCGGCTTTGCGGGTATTTTATTTTAAGTAATGCAGAATGAAAAACCCTCCATTCCCACATATGGGATTGAAGGGTTTTTATATTTTTACTTCTCAAGCCCCAAGCTACCCGCATACTTTTTTGGAACCAAATGCAATTGTCGTGCTAAATCCTGTGGCCAGTAAGACATCGGAGCCGTCTCCTGCTTCGCCATTTGAATTGCTTTGACAACATCAATTAATCCATAACCAAAATATTTATCGTGGCCTTCATCACCTAAATCCATTGCTGACTGTCGCATGATTTCGTAAACGTCCGTATTTTTCAAGTTAGGGTTAGCGGAACGAATCAACGCGGCCAGTGCAGTTACATGCGGACTAGCCATAGAAGTGCCGGATAAAGCCGCATATTGGTTGTTGGGATACGTACTAGCAATTGTAACCCCAGGCGCAGTGACATCAATATAGTCGCCGTAATTGGAGAAGGGGGCTTTCTCATTATGTGAATCGCTGGCAGCCACCGCGAATACTTCAGGGTATGCAGCAGGGTATCCAGGCTGTTCTGTATTATCGTTCCCGCTTGCCGCAATTAGCGCAACGTCTCGATCATAAGCATACTGTATCGCATCATGAAGAAAGCCTGAATCTGCATAATTACCAAGGCTGAGATTCATAACTTTAGCCCCGTGATCCGTAGCCCAGATGATTCCTTGAGCAACCGAATACGTGCTGCCTGCTCCGGTCTGATCAAGCACTTTAACAGGCAAAACTTTATTAAACCAAGTCATTCCAGCAACACCAAGATTATTGTTTACTAAGGCGGCGATTACGCCAGTTACATGTGTACCATGTCCAACATCATCCTGTGGATTATCATTTCCGCTGATGACATTGTAGCCAGGAAGGAGTTGACCTTGCAGATCAGGATGTTTCAAATCAACGCCTGTATCTACAACGGCTACAATCACGTCATTGGCGCCGCGGTTTAATTGCCAGCCTTGAATGGTTTCGATCAAAGGCAGGTTCCATTGATAACGTTGATACAAATTATCATTTGGCATAAAACTCGAGGAGACAGGTGATTGATTCGTATCAGATTCGCTGTGACTCGTGTTTGAATCCGTCTCATCATGATCCCCAAAGTAATCATTGGTCATATAGAGAAAATGAGGCTCAACATAAGCGACATTCCATTTACTAAAATAGGTAATCAAAGACTTGGCATCCATACTATTTGTCCGGAATACATACGTATACCCGAGCTTTTGCGCGGAGATGGCATTAATTTCATTCTTAATTTGTTTGAGTTGAGCTTCGGATGGATCCGATTTGAAGCGTACCACCACTTCATTTTGTTGATAATGACTAGTTCCTTGGTTATCTTCGGGATGATCGACGACCTTTTCTTTTAGCGTATTGGTCTCGACTGCTTTAGTTTTCCAACGATTCTCATTGGGATATGGCTCAAGTCTTAAATTTTTCATTTGATGATCGGTCACATGCGCAAGCACGTCTTGATGAATGACCCCAATTAGCGAATCTTGGCCATTTGTTGATGGTGTTCCTTGAACGAAATAAACTTGCTGTCCAGCTCCAAATTTAGGCGACTGGTAATGCTTGCCGCCATCTACGGCAGATTTAGCTTCTTTCAAATAGGTTGCCGCTTGGTCTTTGTGCTCGGCAGGCAGTTCACCTGACTTGATGCCTTGTTCCCATGTTTGGCCACGTTTGGACCATACGAGTACCTCCATTTTCTCATGGTGATTCCGCATGTTTTTCAGTACATTGGTGACAGGCTCACCACTATCGATCTGACCGAGCATCGTCGTATAATCGATGGCACATTGACTTCTGCATAGTTCGTCTGTGAGTTTCACATCCTGTTCTAGCAGTGCAAGCTTAGACGATGTTTCATACTTGGCACTATAAACCTCAGGTCCTGGTTTAGTGCGTTGTGGAGTCTGTGAAGGGTACAGAAGAACCCCTAATCCAAGTACAACCGCAATGGTGGAGAGATAACGCCACATAATCATGCCCTCCTTTTATTTGTAGAAAAAGGCCAACTCGTAAATGAAAAACAAATCAACTACAAGTAGGTTTAGGCGAGCGGTAATCTTTTATACATGGTATCAGTTGTTTTACATATACCACTTCGCGATAATTTATGGTAGGATAGAAGTAGCGCAATTATAGGAGGTCTTCTTACATGGCTGTTTTTAATGTGAAAAATGTTTGTGATTCCACGCGTACTAAGCTCAAAGAAACGACGGCCAAAATGGAACTGTTTCTTAATCAACATTCGCTCTCACTGTTAAATGTGGAAAATGATCCAGCAATGGACGAGTTTTACCGCGGGTATTTACAGGACACTCGTCATCTTCTCGTATTTTGTGAAGTGGCTTATGAGAAATTGGGCGTTAGCTTAAGACGTCCTACTTTCAATGTTGATTTTTCCGAAAAAGTGCTCTATGAGGTATATCATACATGTGTTAATACCTTCTTCTATCCTAAGAATGAGTGCTATTCCGAAGACGGTCGCTACGCTTACACTGGACAAGATGCGATTCGTTTCCGCAAAAAACCTTCACGCGAAGTACGTGACTTAACTATCGAATTGTCTAAGGTATTTGAAGAGCTTAGGGAAGACCTGGCATACTATGAAACAGATTACATCACACAGCGCCGTATGCAAGGCGAAAAAGTGTAACACCAACTTAACAATGAAACCTACAAAGGGATGCGATCACCGCATCCCTTTTCATTTAGAGGGGGATAAACTTGTATGAAGCTAGAACAATTAGTCAACGTTAGCAAAGAAATCATTAAATTGAATCAACATCCTAGCGGAGGCTATGTGGCTTCTCCTCTTTTTCCTCCCTATTCCTATAGTTGGCTCCGAGATGGCACGTTTATTGCCAATGCAATGGATCGTGTGGGAGAAACGAAAAGCGCGGAGCAATTCTATCGCTGGGTACATCATGTTCTGAAGGATAAGCGTCCGCGGGTATCAGAGCTCCTACGCAAGCATGAGAATAGAGAATGGATTGACCGATCAGAGTTTCTAGGGACGAGATATCAGTTGGATGGTAGAGATGATCATTCGGAGTGGGGTCATTTTCAACTGGATGGATATGGCGCTTGGATCTGGGGACTTGCCGAACATATTCGCATAACGGGGGATTACTCGCTTCTAGAAGAGTTCAGAGAGAGTATAGAGCTGACGGTAGACTATATTATGGCGTTCTGGCATTATCCGAATTTCGATTGTTGGGAGGAATATCCGGATTATGTCCATCCAGCAACGTTGGCTTGCTTGTATGGCGGTCTGAAGGCGCTAGGTGAGCTGGAAGCACGTCCAGACTTAATAGAGCGAGCAGAGCTCATCCAACATTTTATACATACTCATGCCGTCCATGAAGGGCGCTTCGTAAAGTCTATTCATTGCATTAACGAAATCTGGCAACCTGCTCATTATGGGGTTGATGCAAGTTTAATGTGGCTAGCATTACCATTTGGGGTTTGTGAACCCAATGACCCGCGCATGCTAAGAACGGTTCAAACGATAGAAGAGGAGCTCAAGCACGGCGGGATTCAACGCTATTTGGAGGATACATACTATGGGGGCGGTGAGTGGTTACTACTGACTGCCTGGTATGGATGGATGCAGGCTGAGCTTGGGAATCAAGCAGAAGCAGAGCGTTCTTTGGCGTGGATTGCAAGCAAGGCTGATGACCTTGGACGCTTCCCTGAGCAAGTAGACGATCATCTCCGTGAGCCTGACGTTTATGCGGAATGGATCGCCAGACATGGTCAACCAGCACACCCCTTGCTATGGTCACATGCCATGTTCTTGGTCTTATCTGACAGGCTTGGCTGAGCATAGATCACTCCTGCCGCGGGCAAATTGTTAAGGGGGTGATAATGATGCCAGCAGTCAAGTGTGCAGTAGCCAATTGTGAATATTGGACACAAGGAAACAACTGTCATGCAGACACGATCATGATTGAAATTGATCAGCACGCGAATGCGGATTACAATGTCGAATTTGCTTCAGAGGAATCGTTTGATACTACGCATCATGATTCTGCGACAAAAGCGGCTAATACGTGTTGCCACACGTTTAAGCCTGCGACCAAACATTAGGTATGTGTAACGCGGAGGTAGCATGAATAAAGAGGACAGTTCTTTAGACAATGCCACCAAGGAGCGATTCCAGAAGAGTCAGCTTCATATTGAGAGCGGACTCCATGCCCAAGAAGAATATGCAGCTGAGATTGCTGTACCTCATAACAGAGGAAGCAGGCGGAATGAACCTGCCTCGACCGTTTCTGATGAGGAAGTCGCTGAGCTTGTAGAAGCTGTAACACGCAACAAAGCGGTGGGATATGTCGCCCTGTTTGTTGCTCTGGCCTCGTTATTCGTTTGGCCGGTTTTACTTGGGATTTCGGGTATTATTCTCGGTGTGATCGCTTTTGTAATGGGAAATAAGAGCATGGGCTCTTGGTCCGTTGCACTTGGTATTATTGCCGTAGCCGCTTATTTTTTATTGATTCCCTATTATTCATAAGTTCACGAAGCAAGCTGAGTAATCAGCTTGCTTTTATTTTTTTTAATGAAAAAAAGCTGAAAAATAGCTCAAGATGGCCATTATTCATGTGTAATAGCGCAATAAGGGCTCATTTTAATGTGTTTACGCCCATTTGCTCGTACTATTTGGCTTCAAGTGTCATATTCGCACCTTTGAATGATTACAGTATTATTATATAATGAGTAGTGATATTTAATCTAATTAAAATCGAAAATTAAGGGAGGTGTACCTACTCTCCTAGGTGCAGCATTTGCACTTGTTAGGGGATAGGTAAGGTATTGGAAGATCCTTTGCCCGAAACGTTAATCAGTTTTCTGTTAATGTTTGGACTAGTGTTGTTAAACGGTTTTTTTGTTGCTGCTGAATTTGCAATGGTGAAAGTGCGTGGAAGTCGGATTGAATCGCTTGTCGGTGAAGGCCGGCGTAATGCGAAGTTTGCGCAAGGCATTATGAATAATCTAGATGCTTACTTAGGTGCTTGTCAGTTAGGAATCACACTTACTTCATTAGGACTCGGTTACGTAGGTGAACCGACGTTCGCCAAGATTTTGGAGCCCTTATTTGCCCCATTGGGATTGCCTGATTCGGTGTTCCACACCATTACTTTTATTATTGCATTTTCATTAATGACGACACTTCATATTACATTAGGTGAACAGTTTCCTAAGACGTATGCGATTCGTAAAGCAGAGCAAGTTACCTTGCTTTCTGCAGGACCCATGGTATTATTCTACAAAATGATGTACCCGTTTATTTGGACGCTGAATGGCATTTC
Source organism: Paenibacillus sp. J31R109 (assembly GCF_059692055.1). Lineage (NCBI taxonomy): Bacteria > Bacillati > Bacillota > Bacilli > Caryophanales > Paenibacillaceae > Paenibacillus > Paenibacillus sp. J31R109. The sequence goes on from NZ_JCAUAR010000001.1 coordinate 364,659, forward strand.
CAACTGGATGCTTCGCCGAGCAGGGATTGAACCTACAACGGAGCATGAATCTGCACATACGGAGGATGAAATTCGAGTCCTTATGCAGGAGAGTCACAAAAACGGACTAATTGATAACACAGAGCTCACGCTTGTTGATAATATATTCGGATTCGCAGAGACGACGGCTCGAGAAATTATGATTCCCCGCACAGAAATGGAATGCTTATATGCAGGACTTTCTTATGCAGAGAACTTAGCTATCGCCATCAAAGAGATGCGGACGCGATATCCTGTGTGTGATCCAGATAAGGATAATATTATCGGTTTCGTTCACATTAAGGATTTGCTGAAGCCAGATGCCAACCTCAAGGGCATTAAGAAAATTATTCGGCCGATTACGACCGTACCGGATTCCATTCATATCAGTGACTTGCTCAAAATGATGCAAAAGCGCAAAAGTCAAATGGCTTTGCTTATTGATGAATATGGCGGTACGTCAGGCTTAGTAACGCTTGAAGACATTATGGAAGAGATTGTTGGGGAAATCCAAGATGAGTTTGACGAGGAGCGCCCAACAATTGAAATGAAAGATGACCATACCTTCTCCATTGATGGACTCTTGTTAATTGACGAAGTGAATGAATACTTCGGACTTGAAATTGAGTCGGATGATTACGATACAATCGGAGGGTGGATTTATTCCCAAACCGAAATTCCTCCTAGTCGTAATCAGCAGGTGAGCTACAATGATGAATTTATGTTTATCGTGGAAGAAACCGATCACTTGCGCATATCACGTGTTACCGTGAGAAGAGCAATAAATGATAATGAAATGCTTCAACAAAATATTTCTTGAAAGGCTAGAGGGGCGGTCGAGTGACTGCCCTTTTTTCCTGCCTTTGGAAGAAAAGACTAGTCGTCAGGGCTCAAAACGTGTACAATGAAAACAATGAAAAAGTAAAAGCGAGGTCTGAGCGATGAACAGCATCACGAATACGCAAGCCATTGATCCTAGAGTGTTGAAGGAGCTCCTGCAGCTTCAGACCATGAGTAAAATTAGTCTTTTCTCAGATGAAACATCATCAGCGAATTCTGATGGTACTAGTGACTTTAGTGAACTATTGAATACATTGATGGGACAAGGTATTGGTACTGGAACTGATGTTCTAGATGCAACTGAACTGAATCCATCGTTAAGTAAACTGCCAAGCGCACTAGGCGCTTTGAATAAATCCTTTACACCATTACAATCTACATTGCAAACAACTTCTGTTGATCAGTTTGAAGGACTAATTGTACAAGCTAGTCAGAAATTTGGCGTTGATTCTTCTTTGGTTAAAGCTGTTATTCAACAAGAGTCATCTTTCAATCATACAGCGGTTTCATCAGCAGGTGCGAAGGGATTAATGCAGCTTATGGATGGAACAAGCAGTGGTTATGGGGTAACGAATCCGTTTGATCCTAAACAGAACGTTGAAGCCGGAACGCAATTCCTAGGCAGCTTGCTTAAGAAATATAATGGCAATGAAGGCGTTGCACTTGCCGCTTATAATGCGGGTCCAGGTCGTGTTGATCGTTTGGGGATTAAGACGGATCAGGATCTGGCGAGTAAGCTTCAGTTCTTGCCGAAAGAGACACAAGCATACGTCTCAAAAGTTCTCAATCATCGTAGCCATATTGCTCTGTAATTGGTGAAACATAGGGCTGATTTTCGCATGAATTATGCGGAGATCGGCTTTTCGCATTTTAGCTGACTTACTTGAGTTCTTAGTCGTTATAGGCTTTAATAGTGAAAGGCGTCTTAGCATGTATAGATGAAGTAGTTTATAGGTATGAAGGGGAATCTGCAGAACATGCTTTATATGGATTACGCGGCAACGTCGCCGCTTTATGATGAAGTGATAGATACGATCGCTGAAGTGATGAAGTCTCATTATGGCAATCCATCCTCGATCCATCGATTAGGTGTGGAAGCTGAAAAGCTTCTGCAGAGTGCGAAGGGGGTCATTGCCTCTGCAATTGATGTTGCTGCAAGTGATATTATTTGTACGTCTGGCGGTACGGAAAGTAATAACTTAGCGATTAAAGGTGTAGCCTACAACTATCAACAACGTGGCAAACATCTGATTACGACACAAATCGAGCATGCTTCAGTGAAGGAAGTTTTTGCCGAATTAGAGCGGGAGGGTTTTCGTGTTACCTATTTACCCGTATCGAAGACAGGAAGAGTTCGGTTAGAGGAGCTTCAAGCTGCGATTTGTGAAGATACCATTCTAGTTAGTAGCATGTATGTAAATAACGAAGTCGGCACCATTCAACCGATTCAAGAAATAGGTCGTCTTCTTGCTGGGTATCCCAAGATCATGTTTCATGTGGATGCCGTACAAGGTATTGCGAAACTCCCTCTGCTTCCAAAAGTCTGGGGAATCGATCTCTGCAGTGCATCAGCACATAAATTCCGAGGGCCGAAGGGCGCGGGTTTCTTGTATCGGAGGGCTGGTGTACAGCTCAAACCATTGCTTGCTGGTGGGGGACAAGAATACGGCGTACGCTCTGGTACGGAGAATGTCCCTTTAATTGTGGGTATGGCGAAGGCGCTGCGCATGAGTATGGATAATCAAGCAGCGAAAATGACGCATAAATACAAGCTTAGTGAGCAATTGCGAGCGGGTATTGTGGCAATTCCAGAACTTGAACTGACGGTTCCTGATGTGGAACAAGAGCTGTCGCCTCATATAGTTCATTTTGCTTTTGCGGGGATGAAGGCTGAGGTTGTCGTACATGCGTTAGAGCAGAAGGGGATCTTCATATCAACTAGATCTGCGTGCACATCCGGGGAATCAGAACCGAGTGAGGTCATGCTTGCCATGGGCATAAGTCGAGATTTAGCCGCCAGCGGTTTACGAGTAAGTATTTCTGATGAACATCGGATGCAAGATATTGAGCTGTTTTTACGTTTGTTACAAGAGGTGGTACAGGAGCTTGCTCCCATGAGAAACCCATCCGTTATCCAAAGGGGGAAGCGAAGATGAAACCGGATTGTCTAATCCTACGGTTTGGCGAAATGATGCTGAAAGGTAAAAATCGCAGCCGTTTTGAACGAAGTGTCATGATTCAAATTCGTAAAGTTTTGAGTTCTTTTCCGGATGTTAGGTATATTCCTGAATTTGGACGCGTATATGTGGAGCTAGGGGGTGCCGCTTATGAACAGGCTTCTGCTGCTTTACAGCGTGTTTTCGGACTTGCATCCTTCAGTCCAGCTTACCATGCTCCACTAGACTTGCAAGTGATTCAAGAAACAGCGCTGAGGATGATGCAGTCACTGCCTAAACAACCAGCGACCTTTAAGGTAACTGTGCGCAGAGTGAATAAAGCATTTCCGCATGATTCTCAGCAAATGAATTATTTAGTAGGCGGATATGTGCTTCAAGCTATTTCGGGGCTACAGGTAGATGTTCGAAAGCCTGAAGTAGAGCTGCGAGTAGAAATCCGAGAGGAAAAGGTGCTTTTATACGTAGAAGTAATAGAAGGGGCTGGGGGATTCCCATCAGGAACTAGTGGTAAAGCACTGCTCATGCTGTCTGGAGGTATTGATAGCCCTGTAGCGGGTTGGTTAGCGATGCGGAAGGGTTTGACGATGGAGGCGATTCATTTCCATAGCTACCCCTATACCAGTGAGCGTGCCAAGGATAAAGTTATTGAGCTTGCGCATCAGTTAGCAGGCTACACAGATGCTATTAAGCTTCACATGGTGTCCTTCACAGAGGTTCAAACCTCTATTCACAGTGCCTATCAAGATAATCTGCTTGTCACTCTCATAAGGAGAGCAATGTACCGAATTGCAGAGCGAATTGCCGAAAGAGAAGGGCTAGGAGCACTAGTTACAGGGGAGAGCTTGGGCCAAGTTGCTAGTCAAACTCTGCCAAGTCTACATGCGATTGGAAGTGTGGTGACAATACCGCTTCTACAACCGTTGATGATGATGGACAAGCAAGAAATTATTGGCCTTGCGGAATCGATCGGAACTTTCCCGATATCTATTCTACCTTATGAAGATTGTTGTTCCTTATTTCTGCCACCGTCACCAAGTACGAATCCTAACCTCAGTCTGGTGGAGAAGCTAGAGAACAGCATGGGTTTTCTAAATGAGCTTATAGACAAAGCAGTTTTAGAAACAGAAACTATTGAAATCGTTCATGGACAATTGAAAAAGGAATCCAATGCCCATTTATTCTAACTCTTCTCTGCAGCTGTGATCTCAACTATTCCAATCACTTGCTCTCCATGTTCGACAGGAGGACGTGAAGCATGATTGATGCGCTCTTATTATTCTTGCAAATAATGTTAATTAATATTGTATTGAGTGGCGACAATGCGGTTGTTATTGCTTTAGCAAGCAAAAATCTGCCGCTTGAACAGCGAAAGCTTGCGATCTGGTGGGGGGCGTTTGGAGCTATCGCCCTACGGTTAGTTTTGACGCTTGTTGCAGTAAGTCTGCTTTCCATTCCGTTTATCCAAGCTGGCGGTTCTATCTTGCTCTTGTGGATTGCCATTAAGCTTCTTACGGATGAAGAGGGGCATTCCAATGTTAAGGAAGCTTCAACGCTTGGTAAAGCGATTTGGACCATCATTGTCGCGGATTTCATCATGAGTCTGGACAATGTTCTAGCGATTGCAGCCAAAGGAAATGGCAATAATACCGTCATTATTTTAGGAATCGGGTTGAGTATTCCGATCATTATTTGGGGAAGTACGCTCGTCATGAATTTATTGCAGAAATATCCGATTCTTGTTTTTATCGGAGCAGGAATTCTAGGTTACACCGCTGGGGAAATGTTTGTTAAAGATGAGAAAATGATTGATTGGCTACTGCATGATTATGAGTTTTTACATGTTTGGATCCCTATCATGGCAACCATTGTTGTCATCGCGGCAGGTGGTATTGCCAAAGGTTTACGCGTGTTTCAATTTAAGACAAGGAATGAATGAGTGTTAAGCACACTGACCATAGGTCAGTGTGCTGTTTTTTTTGAACATACCAAAGACCAGAATGACCAGCCATAGATGACTAGGAATAGCACGATTAAGATGGTTGAGTATCGATACATCATGGCATAGCTGCCACTCCAATTGGCAAGTGCTCCAAGTGCTAAAGCACCTAAACCAATACCCAGATCGTTGGCGGAGAAGAAAGTTCCGTTGGCGGCGCCACGCCGCTCAGGGGAAGATCGCTGAATCGTCCAAGCTTGCAGGGCGGGTTGTATTGAACCAAATCCTACGCCATAGCAGAATGCTGCAATAGCCAAGCTTGCATTGGAATGTGCATACGAAAGCAGCAAAAGTCCACTAATCGTAAATGCTGCGCCTGGCAGCAGTACCCACGCAGGACCTTTGCGATCAAATAGAACACCCGTGATGGGGCGAACGAGCAGGACCATGCTGGCGTTGCAAAGGAAGAACAAGCCCACATTCGGGATATGGGCTTCTATGCCGTATAAGGTGATGAAGGTAACAATGCCGCCGTAACAAATAGCAGTACAGAGGAGCAACGCAGATGGGAGGAGTGCGGTCTGTTCCCAAAGGCGATCTATTAATCGAATGCGGTTGAAAGCTTTTAATGGTGGAAGGGGCTTCGGATATGTAATGAAAAGGGAACTGAATATGGATAACAGGGCGAGTAGGGTTGAGCATAATAAAACATAGGAAAACCCTAAGGATTGCATAACCCATAGTCCCGTAAGTGGGCCGACCGCCATAGCTAAGGTATTCGATAACCCGTAATACCCCATGCCTTCACCTCGCCGCTCTGGAGGGATAATATCGGCGATCACAGTTCCCAGAGAAGTCGTCGATAGCCCCCAGCCGATCCCATGAACAAAACGTGCTGCTAGAATTAATGTGACTGCAGCGATATAGGAGTATCCGGCAATGGTAAGTGCACATATGGTTAAACCTACCAGAAGGACATGTTTTCGACCTAATCGGTCTAGCGCTCTTCCAGCAAAGGGGCGTGTAAGGAGAGAGGAGACAGTGAAAATGCCAATGACGAGGCCTACCTGCACGTTGTCCCCACCTAACTGTGAAAGATGTGTAGGGATCGTTGGGATAAGCATTTGAAAGCTGAAGAAAAGAAGTAAATTAGCAAGCGAAGTAATCAAAAATGCTTTCGTCCATAGTGGTTTCCGTTGTATTTTGTTGCTAGTAAAAGTGTGCGCCATGATTCCTCCCCAATTGAACAGCTGACACACGTTGACCGCTATGCAGGAGGCCTTCGTGCGTGCCTTAGTATACCCAGTCAATTGGAATTGAACGCACGGAGAGGTTACGATAAACACCTAGCAATTTCGGGAGAGGTGAGATAAAATAATTGTTGAAAGGTGTCGAGTGTGGGTTATCATAACAAGTTTGAGCCTTCACCAGCCTACATTTAAAGGAGGGATTCCCATCGCTAGAAATAGCTACTCCATTGGTATATTATTTATTGGCTTGGCCGTCTTATTGCTGTTAGGTAAGTTGGGATTTTTCCAAGTATTAGTTTCCTTCTTTTGGCCGCTTGTACTTCTCGTACCTGGCTTGTTGTTTCACTTCTTGTATTTCAATCGTAGATTACCAGCAGGCGTCCTTGTCCCTGGCGGCATCTTGACTACTTATGCACTTTTATTTTTCTTTTGCAATATATTTGGATGGAGTTCAATGAGTTATTTATGGCCAGGCTTTATCTTAGGACCAGCGATCGGTTTATACGAACTTCATTTATTTGAAAGAGGCAGTGATCGCGGCATTTGGATCGCAGCAATGGTATTAGGAGGCGTTTCAGTAGCCCTGTTTGCTTTGACCATCCTAGTGAAATTAGGGATTTATGTAATCGCTTTGATCCTTGTCATTGCTGGACTTTCCATGATTTTCCGAAAGCGGAGATTGTGGTGATCTCGCCTCTTTCCAGTGAAAAGTTTCGAATCCTGTGCCTTTTATCTTGCATAATGTCGAGAAACTGCGTATACTAAGGGTAAATGTCAAGCGTCGGCGCTTATGTCCGACGCTTGTTTTATGAACAGAGACGAAAATTATAGGGTAGAGAGGGTTTGACATTCATGCATGCAAGAGACAAGATTCGCAATATTGCCATCATCGCGCACGTTGACCACGGTAAAACAACACTCGTAGATAAATTGCTTCAACAGTCCGGAACATTCCGCGATAACGAGGCTATTCAAGAAAGAGCAATGGATTCTAATGATCTAGAGAGAGAACGCGGTATTACCATCCTTGCCAAAAATACGGCGATTAACTATAAAGACTATTTGATTAACATTGTAGACACACCAGGACATGCTGACTTCGGTGGAGAAGTTGAACGTATCATGAAAATGGTAGACGGCGTATTGTTGGTTGTTGATGCTTTCGAAGGTACAATGCCACAAACAAAGTTCGTTTTGCGTAAAGCACTTGAAAGCAATCTTTCCCCAGTTGTCGTTGTTAACAAGATTGACCGTCCGAACGCGCGTCCGCAAGAAGTTGTTGACGAAGTTCTTGATTTGTTCATCGAGCTTGGTGCAACTGACGAGCAACTTGATTTCCACGTTGTATATGCATCCGCATTGCAAGGGACTTCAAGCCTTGATCCAGAGAAACAAGATGCGAACATGGAAGCTATTTATGAAACAGTTGTTAACCACATTCCATCTCCAACGGAAGATGTTGAACAACCGCTTCAATTCCTTGTTACATTGATGGATTATAATGAGTACTTGGGTCGTATTGGTGTAGGCCGTGTGAACCGTGGTAAAATCCGTCAAGGTCAAACCGTTGCGGTTATGACACGTGAAGGCGGACAAAAACAAGCTAGAATCGAAAAACTTTTCGGATTCAGCGGTTTGAAACGTATTGAAATTGAAGAAGCAGCTGCGGGGGACATCATTGCCATTGCAGGTATCAAAGATATTAACATTGGTGAAACAGTAGCAGATCCTACGAACCCAGAAGCTTTGCCAGTCTTGAAAATCGATGAGCCAACCCTTCAAATGACATTTATCGTGAACAACTCGCCATTCGCGGGTCGTGAAGGTAAATGGGTTACTTCCCGTAAAATCCGTGAGCGTCTATATAAAGAGCTTGAAACAGACGTTTCCCTTCGTGTTGAAGATACAGACAGCCCGGATGCATTTATCGTATCTGGCCGCGGTGAGCTTCACTTAGGTATTTTGATCGAGAACATGCGCCGTGAAGGCTTTGAATTACAAGTTTCCAAACCAGAAGTCATCATTCGTCAAATCGACGGTCAAAAAATGGAGCCGATTGAGCATTTAATCATCGACGTTCCAGAAGACAGCATGGGTTCCGTTATGGAGAGCTTAGGTTCACGTAAAGCTGAAATGGTCAACATGATTAACAACGGCAGCGGTAACGTTCGTCTAGAGTTCAAGATCCCAGCACGCGGTTTGATCGGTTACAGAACGAACTTCTTGACACTAACGCGTGGTTACGGAATTATGAACCATGCATTCGACAGCTACGGCCCTTACCAAGGAGCTGGCGTTGGCGGACGTCATGAAGGCGTACTTGTATCCAGCGAATCTGGTGTATCCACACTTTACGGAATTCTTTCTGTCGAAGATCGCGGTATCTTGTTCGTACATCCACAAACAGAAGTTTACGAAGGCATGGTTGTTGGTGAGCATACACGTGATAATGATATCATCGTTAACATCTGTAAAGAAAAAGCGGTCAACAACATTCGTTCCGCGAACAAAGAAGAAACAGTGAAAATGAAAACACCTCGTTCGTATTCTTTGGAGCAAGCACTTGAGTATTTGAACGATGATGAGTATTGTGAAATAACACCGAAATCTGTTCGTATCCGTAAAAAGATCTTGAACAAGAGCGAGCGCGAGCGTGCTGAGAAGAACCGCAAAATGGCTGAAGCTAACGCATAATTCACAAAGTATTCGAATAAAGGGAAATGTCGGCTTTCCAGCCGCATTTCCCTTTATTTTATTGCGGTTTTAAGGGATAATGAAGAATGACTCATCTTAGGTGACTTAACTTAATTAATGAAATGGAGTGTATATTCGTTGACTGCCTTGAATGAATGGTTTGCCAATCACCTCTTTATCACGTATCTATTAATCTTTGTGTTCATGTCCTATGTGTACAATAAAGTATTTCGTACGCGCAAATTGCCTGTCCTCAAAACTGCGCTTATTTATGTGCTGCTAGCGATTGGATCTGTCATGCTGCTCGTATTTCAAATTGTAGGACTGCCTATCGTTCTTTGTTTGGCTGTGGCTATTTCACTCATGTTTATGGTGAGAATTCGCTATTTTATCGAAAAAAGAACGGGTAAACGACCTACATCATAGTTAGGAGCTATAGCTTATGACCCTATACTGGATTACGCCTATTCTCAGTTATTCGCCGCTTGTCCTAGGCGCAGAGCGAATCATGTGTCAGCCAGATGCCGAATTTGAAGCATTTCGTCAGCTTGCTGGCCGGCAACACCCCAGATTACTTGCGATGTTCAAATCCAGTTTGCTGCTGAGCGATGAGGAAGAAATGTGTGGGTCAGAGCTCGTAGAATTAGATTTAACGCATGAAGGAGATATTGTGTTTGATGGCGAACCTTTTCATCTTTCACATTGCGCAGAAGCCTTTCTGGACCGTTTATTGAATAAGACAGAGACTAAGGCTTTGGTCAAGACGATGGATGAACAAAAGGAAGTTTGCTATGAAATGCACGAAGGTTGGATAAGGCAGTGGCTGACATGGATGGATGCAGGGTATGATATCGTTCTACTAAGAGAGGATGGACGCTTTCGATGAAACTAGGGGATGCTTTTTTCAATTGGTTGCAAATGCATATTGTGTCGGAGGCTCGTCCTTCAGATGAAGCGGCGAAAGAAACGTTGGATTTTTTCGCACTTATTTTAGTTGAAGATCATGGGATTAGTAAGCTAGAAGTACTGTCAATTGAGGATTCGATGAAAGTTTGGATTGGCTACGAACAAGAAGGGGAATATCATAAACATTGTTTCGATCGCGAGAGTGTGGAAAAGCTGTTAGCTGATATTAACTCGAATCCGATTTACAATCAGTAGTAATTTAACGCTGTGAATGACAAAATGATTTACGGACATATCTTTAATAAATCAACGTACACTAAAGTATATCTGGGCAATAAAGGAGTGCCCGCTTAATTGAAAATAGATACATAATGGTGGAACGCTTGGCACTCGCTATGCTATACTGTAAGTGTAAGGAGCGTTTTCAACCACCTAGTAGGAGGCGCAAACGATATGGCTGAACTTCAAACAGCTGCACCGATGCAATGGATAGATAGCGCCCACATGATCATTCAAGCTGAATATGCGAAAGCTTGTGAGAGCCGAGATGCCGTTTTCCCCCTCGGTCAAGTTTTTGATGCGATAAAAAAAGCCTAGATCTGCGTATGCAGTCAGGCTTTTTGTCATCTTCAGTGATTTAACGGGTTGGAACCTGTGGGCTATTCCCATTAGGGCCTGCATTATCGATATCCGGATCATTGCGAATATCACGGGGCAGTTGAGGCATTACACGACCAACAATATCAGCCATTTGTTCTGCAAAGCCTGTGATCGGTCTTCCTGCTTGAATGTTATCCCTGATGTTGCGCAAGCGTTGATCTAGATCCATATCCGCAGTGACGATCGCATTCACGCCGTAAGGATCCTTCTTCAGAGCCTCCGCAACCGAGTATTTCACGGTTCCGACTTTGGCGCGATCAAGCTCCTTCTTAATGTTAATGCCGACGACTGCTGTATTGCCAAAGACCACGCAATGAGCGCTTTCGACTTGAGGGATACCCAATGCTAGGTTTTCCAAATGCGCTGCAACTGCCTTAGAATCTTTGATTTCAAGCTTTTGCGGCGCAATTTGTTGAACTTTTACTTGTCTTTGATTCGTATCTTGAGAGGGGGCACCACTTTTCGGCGCTTGACTGCAGCCTACCGCGAGGATCAATATCAGTCCGTATACGTATATTAGTCTCACCAGAATCGTTCCCTTCTTTCCTTGAATCTCGCGTTTAGTTTGTCCTGTACGGTTAGGTTGTATGTACGAATATAACCAATGATCTAACGCCAAATCTGGGAGGGGACACACCAATGAAAAAAATTTACGTGTTAGATACCAATGTACTGCTTCAGGACCCTAATGCTTTATTCGCATTTGAAGATAATGAAGTGGTCATACCCGCCGTGGTGTTGGAAGAAATCGATTCTAAGAAACGAAATGCGGATGAAATCGGTCGCAATGCTAGACATGTTTCGAGGTTGCTAGACGGATTAAGAGCCAAAGGTAATTTATCCGATGGCATCACACTTGGACATGGCGGCAGCATTAAAGTGGAACTCAATCATCGCAGCTTTGCGAAGCTGCAAGATACATTTGCTGAATTAACCAACGATAATCGCATTCTAGCGGTTGCCTTGAACTACCATCTGGAAGAGCAAGAGAATGACGAGGCTCGACCCGTTGTTATCGTTAGTAAGGATACATTGGTCCGAATTAAGGCGGATGTACTTGGTATTCCGGCACAGGATTACTTAACAGATCGGATTGTAGCTCAAACCGACATGTACACCGGCTATATCACACTTTTTGTACATCCTTCCATCATTGATGAATTTTATTCGTATCGCTTCTTGACCGTTACTTCACTCAATCTAAGCTATATGCTGCATCCTCACGAATTTGTGATTCTGCGTGATGAGCTCGGTTCTTCCAAGTCTGCATTGCTCAAAGTTACGCCAGATGCCAAAAAGCTTGAGCCGCTTTATATGAGTAATGATCCCATCTGGGGAATTGCCGCGCGGAATGCGCAGCAGCGAATGGCTCTTGAGCTTCTGCTCAATGACGATATCCCGCTCGTCACCCTAACTGGGAAAGCGGGTACAGGTAAAACGCTGCTTACGTTAGCTGCGGGGCTCATGAAAATTGAGGATGATCGTAAGTACAAGAAGTTGCTGATTGCTCGTCCGGTCGTCCCGATGGGCAAGGATATTGGTTACCTGCCTGGTGAAAAAGATGAAAAGCTGCGCCCTTGGATGCAGCCGATCTATGATAATTTGGAATACTTGTTTGATACCAAAAAACCAGGTGATATTGAGAAAATACTAGCTGGTCTAGGCAGTATTCAAGTAGAGGCGTTAACTTATATCCGTGGCCGGTCTATTCCTGGGCAATTTATTATCATTGATGAAGCACAGAATCTTTCTAAGCACGAAGTGAAAACCATCGTATCACGCGTTGGAGAGGGCAGTAAAATCGTTCTCCTGGGGGATCCGGATCAAATTGATCATCCTTACCTAGACGCTTCGAGTAATGGGCTTACGTATGTGGTAGAACGCTTTAAACAGGAAGGGATTAGTGGACATATCACGCTTGAGCGCGGCGAACGCTCGCATCTGGCCCAATTGGCTGCTGATCTGCTATAAAATAAGAAAAGCCCACATCTGCTGATGTGGGCTTTTTGCTGTGTTAGCGCAATATTTCTATGCTGCAGCGATAAGCTTTGGCAATACCATGCATGAGCTCTTCGAGCTGTCGATCAACCACGTAGACATCGTGATCTCCGTCCTTATACTGCGCGATGAGGTGCTCTTCAACCTGGCGTGCAGCTTGATCCACTTCCGCAGACGGGCTGTTGGCAGTGAGCCGAAAAGGGATCACGATTTTATCATACAAATAGTTGCGCTCAGCGCGGCTTGTAAAACCGTAGTCACTAAATAGATCTGTCAATTCTGCTTCATCATGAAGCAAACGCAAGTCCATTAGCGTTGTTTCAATGTTGAATTGTGCCATTACCGCAAGAACGGCGCGTTGTTGCTCTTCGTTACTAACAATCAGTAATTCTTTATCGCGATCGAATAATTCGACCTTACCCGCGAGTGCTTTTACGATTTGGGCATAGAAGCCAGGTATTTTTCCGTCAGGCAGATCCATCATCAGACCTATTTTGAAATCCATTTTGTTATTCCTCACTTTTCCATGCATTATCTCCACTAGTCTACAGAGATAATTTAAGTTTCACAACTGCCACGCCTTTTTTGGTCTCGACACTAAGGACGTCGAGGAAGCTGGCCACTTTTTTCGGAATAAAGCCCAGTTGGAATTCTTTCGTAAAGTCTTCGATGGTGGTGTCTGGTAGCTTGAATTCATTGAATTCTAAATCATCGACGACGAATCGAACTTCATTCATTCCATCTGCGGTGGTAAGCAGAGTGAAGTTGCCGGAGATCGCAATCTGCAATCCGCCTTTTTTGCCTGTTGCCACCATAGATCCATCGTTGAATTCAAAATTCAGCGATTGCAGCAGCTCGCTTTTAGAGTGAAGATAGGCATTGAAATCTGCATCCGTCAGGCTGATGATAGGTGTTTTGGAAGTGAAATTAATATATTTGGTGTCTTTCATTAGGAATTGCGGCAAATCATGGAACGCCATAGATAAATGGTCCAAGTAGTCCCTCGCCAAAGGCAAGCCTTCTTGCTTCCATTGATCATTTAAACTCTTAATTTGGCTCGCTATGACCTGAGCTTGCGCACTGACAGCTAATTGTTTGTCCAACTCTTCTTGAAGCTTAACGAGTCTTTCACGCTGCTGTAGAAATTTCTCTTTGGTAACTTGCAGCTCTGTCCGAGAATTGGCTAGTTCCGTTTGCAGCTTAGTGAGCTGCTCAAATGAGTCCGTGAACTTCGCGAGTGAGCGATGGTCATTCGTAATAATCATTTGTAAATATTCGAACATGCGCAAGACATCAGTGAAAGAATTGGCCGCGAAGAGCAGCATCCAGATCGAATCACGATCGCCTGTATAGTAAGCTCTTAATACTTTACCTGCATGCTTACGAGTCGACTCAACGTTACCGCTCTGTTTCACGATATCTTGTTCGTTCTGTTTGATTTGATCACCAATTTTGGCATCCTGATCGTTAAGCCGAGCAACTTCTTTATCAATCTCAAAAATAGTTAGACCTTTCTGGAGCAACTCTTTGGCTTCGTCTTGTGGAGACTTCGTTTCTTCAGCCAAAGCGGCTCTGTAAGGCAATGTGAGTAGTGTAAGCAAAACAATGGATAACAGCAGCGCTGTGAGTTTCTTAGCATTCATTGATGGTATTCTCCCCCTATGAATAGATTATCATATTTCTATTAAATGAAGCACAAAAAAATACTTACCTTTGGGGAAAGGTAAGTATTAGACCTTATTCCTATTTTTTAGATGAAGGTGTTAACAGCTTGAGAATATCATCAAAACTCTTTACTTTAGAAGGAATTTCTTTGGTTAGAGGTGCATTTTGATTGATCGCATCAAAGGTTTGATGAAGTTCAATATGATTATCGAGGGCTTTACCGTCTAACGTCACAGTGAATGTAATATCCAGTGCCTGATCACGAATAAAACCTTGATCATCAATCGCAATCTTCATGCTGCTTGGCGCTTTGAGTGCAAGGGAGGCTGCGCCATTTTTCTTGAGTGCATCTGCTTTATCCCCTGAAATGAGGCCATTCGTTTGTAAAGTGCCTATGAAATCCGGTAGTTTGGCTTGAAATTGTGTGTTGATATCTTTGACATTTTTCGTCGTCAGCTCAACTTGAATTGATTTTGCTGAAGTGCCGTCAGCTAGTTTGATGGGATCTTTAGCTTGCTTGAACCATTTGGCATCCATACCTTCAAAGATTAATTTTGTAAGTGCCGTTGTAACTTGAGGCGTATTTTTTAAAGTGTCCGCTTTAAGTGGACTGGCTGTTGTTCCGTTCATTTTTTGCAAATCAATCGCGTAAAACTCATCTGCGGTCTTATTTAAGGCTGGCATATTAAAATACAATTTGCTATCTTTAATGAGAATTGGCAAATCGATAGGGGATGTAGAGCCCTTTGGTGTTATACGTAAGTCTGTTTGATATTGGAGTGGATCTAGCTGGCTGATGCCCTTCCACGTAATCGTGCTCTCTCTGATCAAAGATAGCAAACCGTTAGTAAGCGGGTTAGCTGATTTCATTAAACCATCAGAAATAGCGAGAGTTGTACTTCCCTCAAACGTATAAGATTTCATTTCTGATTGTTTGTTAACGGATTGTTGAAACGCTTCTTTAACTTGTGTGTTATCCGTACATGCAGTCAACGAGACTAGGCTAATTGCTGTTATTGCTGTTAAGGTCATCCATTTCTTAGTCATGCTGGGCTGTCTCTCCTTCCATAATCCTTTATCATTATAAGGGTTTCCTATTCATTTGTCTGTAAGTAAAGAACTGGGGGGTTAGTCATTGTGAATCAACTAGGTCACACAGGTGTTATAGCAGCTTTAAAAGAGCGAATTAATTCAACGATGAATCAACGAATTACTTTTCGAGACTATATGGAAATATGCTTATATCAGGATCCTGGCGGTTATTACCGTAAAGAACAAATAAAAATAGGGAAGCAAGGGGATTTCTATACGAGCTCTTCCATTGGCACTATCATGGGGGAAATGGTTGCTGCCTTCCTATTAAAACAACTTCATGGTGAGTCTGGTCAGTCATCATGTATTGAAGTGGTGGAATGGGGCGGCGGAAATGGACGTATGGCCCTCCATGTCCTGAATGAATTACGAAAATCTAACCCTGATATCTATAACCGAGTCACGTATACCCTAATTGAATCGAGCGCTTTCCACCGCCATTTGCAAAGAGAAATGCTGATCGAACATGTGGAACGAATTCGTTTTATGGAAGAAGCGGCATGGTTAAGTGAGGGTCCGGCAGAAACGGTCTATGTTTTAGCCAATGAACTGCTGGATGCATTTCCGATTCACCGTATTCAATACAAGGACCAAGCATTTCTAGAATCCTACGTTCGCTGGCAGGAGGAAGAACCGAATTTTCAAGAAATCTGGTTGCCTCTTGAGTCAGGACGCATATTAGACTACTTGAACACGTTAGAAGTTCAATGGCAAGAAGGGCAGATTAGTGAAATAAATCTAGAGGCCGTAGATTGGTATGATCGACTTGCAGGACGAATCGTAAGCGGCTGCGTTATTGCTATTGATTATGGAGACGTAGCAGAGGAGTTATATGCCTCTCATCGGCATCAGGGGACATTGATGTGCTATCGTAACCATGAAGCGCATGGTAACCCCTTCATCAACCAAGGTGAGCAGGATATCACAGCTCATGTCAATTTTAGTTTATGTCAAGCTGCCGCGGTTTCCAGTGGATTTGAACCCTACCTGCTGCAGACGCAGCGTCAGTTCTTAGTGGAACAGGGCATTTTGGAACAGCTGCAAAATCATTTCGATCCGAATCCCTTTAGCGAAGTATCGAAAAGGAATCGTTCGATTCGACAATTGCTGCTTAGCGACGGAATGAGTGAATTGTTTAAAGTGTTTATCGCAATTAAAAAAGGTGAATCGGCATAAATGCCGATTCACCTTTTCGTTTGTCGTTTGTCTTAGATGGACATTTTGAAAAATGACCAATACGTAAAACCGCTGAAAGAGATAATCATATATCCCCAGAACAACAATATGTAGGTACGTTCTGACAAGCGCATATAGCCTAGAATGACGAATACGGCAGTTTGAAAAAAGAAAATCAGAGACATAGGTATCATATCGCCAGCTAAGCTCATTAGTGCGATAACAAGTGTCCAAAAACCTAGAACCCGAAACATGCGATCCATTCTCGTTACATCCCCCTCTCGTACCACGTTGCACTTTAACTACAACACATTATACCGTTTGATCCAAGTGGTGTAAACCGTCAAACGGTGACGAAATTCAAAACATTTCATCATATAGTCGTAGTATTCCTTTTTATACGAATCCCATGTATGAGTGTCAAAAAATTTGGCAATACCATTTAGTATCAAATAGATTCTATGAACTCTAGTACGGGCATAGAAATAGTAATAATGGCAACGAATCAATTAATACCTGTCTGACTAATTGATTCTTCTTTATGATGTATCCGCGGGTAGGAGAGAATTTGATCAGGGAATCGAAGCTCCCAAAAAGGAGAGACTTTGCTCTCCGACCAAAGATCCCTATAATTTGTTAGGAGGTTTGGCCTTATGTCGGCAATAAGACAAGATGCATGGAGCGATGAAGACGACTTAATTTTAGCGGAGTTGACATTACGTCATATCCGAGAAGGAAGTACACAATTATCTGCGTTTGAAGAAGTTGGGGAGCGCATTGGACGTACTGCGGCTGCATGTGGGTTTCGTTGGAACAGCTTTGTTAGAAAGAAGTATGAAGCAGCAATTCAAATTGCAAAAGCGCAACGTCAGAAGCGTACGCAAATGAAAAAGCACGCACCTGTTTCCATTTCAGGATCATCTTCAATTGGTTTACTTGATAGTCCAGAAGTATCCACGGGTAAAAATGAAGTATTTACAGAAGAAACGCTCTCTATAGATGCGGTAATTCGTTTCTTGCGGCAATGGCGCAGCACCTATCAGGATATGAATCGTCATATTAAAACGTTAGAAAAAGAACTGCAGGATAAAGAGGACGAACTCGATAGACTTGGCAGAGAAAATAATAAGTTAAATAAACAAGTAAATGAAGTTGAAACCGATTATCGCGTTGTGAATGATGATTATAAAGCGCTTATTCAAATTATGGATCGTGCTCGGAAAATGGCCTTTTTAGTTGAAGAAGAGGAAGAAGAGAAGCCGCGATTCAAAATGGATGCCAACGGTAATTTGGAAAGAGTAGAGTAAGTGAAGCAAAGCCGCCGATCAAGGGGAACCTTGGTATGTGGCTTTTTTGCTGTATAATAAGGATACATGAAACAAAGGGTGGTTATGGCATGCATATAATGGTTGTTGGAGCGGGCTCGCTAGGGCTTCTTTTTGCCGCTAAACTTGCGCCTCAATGTTCGCAGTTAACGCTGGTAACTAGGACTACGGAACAAGCCAGGGAATTGGCTGAACAAGGGATTAAGTTAGAGGGGGAAGCGTCGCAAACAGCGAATTCCACGAAATCAATCGTATGTAGCAGCTATCTCGAGGAAACAAGGGAGGACATCATCCCGAATGAGCGGCAAGTCGATTATATATTTCTGATGGTGAAACAAACTGCGATTACAGATGAACTTGTCACCTATCTTCGTCATCAAATGACGGAACAGACCTATCTCGTTTGTTTTCAAAATGGGATTGGACATGAACAAAAACTAAGCCAAGCTATCGCCTACGATAAGCTATTATTTGCCGTTACAACTGAGGGGGCCAAACGAAGTGGGCTTAATTCGGTCCGTCATACAGGGCGGGGAATCACCTATTTTGGAGTTATAGAATCAAATAAGCAGCTTACTCCAAATAACCAACATATTTTTTTCGTGCAGATGTTGAAGTCAGCAGGATTTCGCGCAGAATTGTCGAACAACATGGAAGTCAGAATTTGGAGCAAATTGGTCATCAATGTTGTCATCAACCCGCTAACTGCCATTCTACGTGTACCTAATGGTGATTTGCTTCGTTCTGAATGGAGTCGTTCCCTCATGCTAGATCTATATGATGAAGCGCTCAAATTGACGAATCTCAAGAGGATTGCGCTGCCAGATAAGCTCTGGGACACAATTCTAACGGTGTGTGAAGAGACGAAGACGAATCATTCTTCCATGTTGCAGGATATTGAAGCTGCGCGACAGACGGAAATTGATTATTTAAATGGTAGATTTGTAAAGATGGCTGAAGAATGGGGTCTGGTGCTCCCCGCGCATGACATGGTGTATAGAATGATTAAAGCGATAGAAAATTAAGAGGTGACTCTTCTTGCTGAATGGATTCGTTAGTCTATTATCTACCTTATATGCAGTGCTGGCTGTGGCGCCATATCTAACATTCGCTCTATTCTGGTTTATCATCTTTCTAATTCTCAAGGATAAGAAGATGACCACGAGGTTTACTATGGATATTACAACCTTGTTTCTATTAGGATCTGTGTCCTTAATGTGGAACAAGCTTTTTCATACGCAATTTGGCTTCTGGTTAATTGTTCTTATCTTGTTAATTGCCTTTGGTATTATTGGAGGTTATCAAAATCACTTGAAAGGGGAGACTAATTTAATCAAAGTAGGCAGGCTTGTATGGCGCCTTAGCTTTGTAGGATTATCGGCCCTTTACATTCTGCTGTTTATTGTGCATATCGGCAAAAACTACCTTTTTTCGACATAGTTCATATAGAATGGAATTGGATTTACCTATCATTGGATGTTTTGGGGAATAAATTAGTGTTTCTTTGTAATATTTCTTTGAGATTTGTAGAAAATAACAAACAAAATCGTCTAGATTTTATTGACCGATGGTTGTATAATTAAAAACCGTGAGAGTAAATTTTTTTACTAGTTATTTAGTCGCAGGTAAATTAATTGTGGACAAACTCATTGTATATGTTATAATTCCTTGCGTAGACTCTAGTAATTTTTTTTACCAGAGGTCTAAGTGATGTAACATAACATTAAAGAAGCGGTTTCATTGGTCTCCGGGTTAAAGGTGTAAGGTTTATGTGAATAAAGCTGACAAAACACCTAACCATAGATGTCTAGACATACATATTTTAAAGGAGGAGTTTATATGAAAGCGACAAAATGGGTTACTACAGCAGTGGCATTAACGCTTATGGGTAGCGTAGCAGTAGGTTGTGGCAAAAGTGAAGAAACACCAGCGGTATCTCCAACAGATGGTACTAAAGGTACAACTGCTCCAGCTTCTAACAAACCTCAAGAAATTAAAATCAATTTCTCTGCTGAGCCTCCGATTATGGACAGCTCCAAAGCAACTGCAAATGCTGCTTTTACTTTTATTAGCGCATTTAACGAAGGTCTATACCGTACAGATAAAGACGGTAAAGCAGTAGCAGGTCTTGCAAAAGATATGCCTAAAATCTCTCCTGATGGTCTTACGTACACGATCGACATTCGCGATAACGCGAACTGGTCTGATGGACAACCAGTAAAAGCGCAAGATTTCATTTATTCTTTCAAACGTACATTAGATCCTGCTACAAAAGGGCAATATAGCTTCGTAGTAGCTTGGATTAAAGGTGGAGAAGCTGTTACTAAAGCGAAAACTCCTGAAGATGTTAAAAAAGCACAAGATGCACTTGGCGTTAAAGCAATCAGCGACAAGCAAATTGAGATTAAACTAGAAAAACCAGTTGCCTTCTTTACGCAAATGCTTGCGTTCGGTACTTTCTTGCCACAACGTGAAGATTTCGTAACTAAAGCTGGCGACAAATATGGCGCAGAAGCTGACAAAGTTATTGGTGCTGGTCCGTTCATTTTGAGCAAATGGGATCATGGCCAAACACTTGAGCTTGTGAAAAACGAAAAATATTGGGATGCTGCTAATGTGAAATTAACAAAAGCAACGATCAATATTGTTAAAGACACAAATACAGGACTTAACCTATATGAAACAGACGCGGCTGATTTGACTGAAATCAACCGTGACCAATTAACTTTGTACAAAGGTAAACCAGACAACCTGCCTAAACCAGAGTTGACGAACTCATACCTTATGTATCAAGTGAAAAAACAACCAGCTCTTGCTAACAAAAAGATCCGTCAAGCGCTTGGTATGGCAATCGATCGTCAAGCTTATGTAGATACAGTACTTGCTAATGGTTCCGTAGCTTCCACTGGTCTAGTACCAGGTGGTACTTCTGACGGTGCTGGCGGCGAATTCCGTAAAACAGCTGGCGACACACAACCGAAGTTTGATGCTGCCAAAGCAAAAACTTTGCTTGCTGAAGGTTTGGCTGAGCTTGGTCTAAAAGAACTTCCGAAAATGAAAGTGAACGCGGATGATACGGAAACTGCGAAAAAATCACTTGAGTTTATCCTTGCACAATGGAAACAAAACCTTAACTACGTAGCTGAAGCGAACCCAGTTCCTCACGCATTGCGTATCGAGCTTTCCTCCAAAAAAGATTTCGACATCGTTCTTTCCCTATGGGGCGCAGATTACAACGATCCAATGACGTTCTTGGATATGTGGGTAACTGGCGGCGAGTTTGACGAAGGCGACTACAGCAACCCTGAGTACGATAAACTTGTAAAAGGTGCTCAAACAGAAACAGACGTTACAAAACGTGCTAAAGCTTTGGTAGATGCTGAGAAAATCCTTATGGATGATCAAGGTGTAGCGCCATTGTACTTCCGTACACGTGCTTACTTGAAAAAACCAACAATTAACGGTTTGATTCTTCCTTCGTTTGGACAAGAGTGGGAATTGAAATGGGCATCCGTTGGTAAGTAATCTTCATGTAGTTTAAGCAGAAGGGGCCGTTCGCACCTCGTGGGAGCGGCCCCTTCTAAGTTTCTTGTTTTATATTTTAATAAAGGAGGAGCAATATGATTAAGTTCATTCTTCGCCGTTTCCTATATGCGCTTATTACATTATGGCTAATTGCAACATTCACGTTCGTCTTGATGAAAAATTTGCCAGGTAATCCTTTAGGAGAAGGCGCTGAGAAGATCCCGAAAGCTACGAGAGATATGTTGTTGAAGCAATATGGTCTTGATAAGCCGTTGTGGCAACAGTACCTAACATTCATGAACAATATCATTCATGGCGATCTAGGAGCTTCCTTTCAATTCCCAGCTCACAAAGTAACAGATATTATCAAACAAGCTTTCCCTTCATCCTTAGAACTTGGATTAATTTCAATTGCAATCGCAATTGTTGTTGGTTTGACTTTAGGGATTATTGCGGCCTTGAAACATAACAAAGCCGGCGATTACACAGCGATGTTCATTGCGATTTTGGGTGTTTCCATTCCATCTTTCGTGCTTGGACCGATGCTTTCTTATTATGTTGGTGTTAAGTGGGGAATTCTTCCTGCAGGTCTTTGGAAAGGTCCAGAGTACAAGGTTTTACCAGCGATTGCGTTGTCATTCGGTACAATTGCGATTTTGGCTCGTTTAATGAGAACGTCTATGTTAGATGTTTTGAATCAAGACTATATTAAAACTGCGAAATCAAAAGGTTTATCAACGATAACAGTTGTAGTTAAGCATACAATTCGTAACGCGATATTACCGGTTATTACGATAATTGGCCCAATATTTGTAAACGTCATCACAGGTACGTTAGTTGTTGAACAAATTTTTAGTGTGCCAGGTTTAGGGAAACACTTTGTATCATCGGTATACTCGAATGATTATACGATGATTTCTGGATTAACTATCTTTTACTCAGCAATTTTGATTGTCGTTATCTTTATTACTGACGTTGTATATGGCTTAGTAGACCCTAGAATTCGTCTTGGGAAAGGCGGGAAATAGTTCATGCAAACTCCAAATGAATCAACAGAGACTAACTTCAAGTTTGCTCCCGTTTCAAATAAATCTCTAACTAGTGAAGTTATTGTACGACCTTCACTTAATTATTGGCAGGACGCATGGAGACGACTTAGGAAAAATAGACTGGCTATGGCTGGCTTAATTATATTGGTAACTTTAATCGTACTTTCGATTATCGTTCCATTTGTTTCGAGCTACGATTATCAGACTCAAAATTTGAAGCTTAAAAATGCGGTGCCGAGCGGTTCGCACTTCTTTGGAACAGATGACTTCGGTCGTGATGTTTGGACACGTGTATGGTGGGGTACTCGTATCTCCCTATTTATTGGTATTACAGCTGCATTAATTGATTTAGTCGTTGGTGTTATTTACGGAGGTATCTCTGCTTATTACGGCGGAAAAGTCGATGAAGTTATGCAACGCTCCATTGAGATTGTTTATGCGATTCCGTTCTTGTTGATTGCCATTCTATTGATCATGGTTATCGGCTCTGGGGTTTCGTCGATTATTATCGCCTACAGTATTACGGGGTGGGTACCGATGGCCCGACTAGTTCGTGGACAAATGTTGACGCTCAAGGAGCAAGAATTCGTACTTGCTTCACGTACATTGGGAGCTTCTCCCATGAGAATTATTATGCGTAGCTTGATCCCGAATGCACTTGGTATAATTATCGTACAGATCACATTCGTTGTGCCATCTGCGATCTTTACTGAAGCATTCTTGAGTTTCATCGGTCTAGGAGTAAAGCCACCTCTGGCATCGCTAGGTAACTTACTGTCAGATGGTGCTAACTATATTCGGTTATATCCGCATCGCCTTATTTTCCCGACGATTATCTTCAGCTTGATCTTGTTGAGCTTCAATCTTCTCGGCGATGGGCTTCGTGATGCGCTAGATCCAAAAATGCGCAAGTAAGAAGGGGTGAATAATGATGAGCACCAAAGACAATTTACTAGAAGTGAAAGATTTGCGAGTTTCATTCCAGACTTATGCGGGTGAAGTTCAAGCTGTTCGCGGCGTATCTTTTTCTTTGAAAAAAGGTGAAGTGTTGGCGATTGTAGGTGAATCCGGCTGCGGTAAATCCGTAACGGCACAAACGCTCATGCGTTTAATTCCTACTCCGCCTAGTTATATAAAAAGCGGTTCTATCATGTTTGACGGAAAAGTGGACATTACCAAACTATCCAACAGACAGATGGAGAAAATTCGTGGCTCCGAAATGGGTATGATTTTCCAGGATCCAATGACTTCATTGAATCCGACGATGAAAATCGGCGATCAAATCACGGAAGGTTTGATCAAGCACGAAGGTTTGAGTAAAAGCGCAGCTAGAGAAAAAGCGATTGAAATTCTCAAGCTCGTTGGTATCAACTCGCCTGAAGGGCGTATTCATCAATATCCACATGAACTTTCTGGTGGTATGCGTCAACGTATTATGATCGCGATTGCTCTTGCTTGTTCGCCTAAGCTTCTTATTGCTGATGAGCCTACAACGGCGCTAGACGTTACGATCCAAGCGCAAATTATTGATCTAATGAAGACGATCTCGGAAAAAACGGACTCTTCTATTATATTAATTACGCATGACCTAGGTGTTGTTGCCGATATGGCAGACCGCGTTGTGGTTATGTATGCAGGCAAAATTATTGAACAGGGCACCGTAGATGAAATTTTCTACGAGCCACAGCATCCGTATACGTGGGGTTTACTTCGTTCAGTGCCGCGGTTGGATACGAACACGAATGAAGAGCTTGTACCGATTCCTGGTACACCGCCAGATTTGTTCGCTCCGCCTAAAGGGTGTGCATTCGCAGCGAGATGTCCATATGCGATGAATCACTGTCTGGAAGAAGATCCAGCTCATTCTGTGTTGTCTGATACGCATTCAGCAGCTTGCTGGTTGCTTCACCCTGACGCACCGAAGGTTGAACGTCCTGTAGGAGTGGGAGGTAGCAGTCATGTCTAAGTCAGCGGCTAAGTCTGATCAACCGATATTGCAAATTCGCAATATGAAGAAGCACTTTAATCTTGGAAACGGCAAGATTTTGAAAGCCGTAGACAATTTTTCAATAGAAATTAAACGCGGTGAAACATTTGGTTTAGTAGGGGAGTCCGGTTGTGGGAAATCCACAGCAGGAAGAACGATTATTAAACTTTATGACGCAACAGACGGCGAAGTCATTTTCGATGGTGAAGATGTTCATAAGCTGACTGGGAAAAAGCTGAAGGAATTTAATCGGAATATGCAAATGGTATTCCAAGATCCTTACGCATCCTTGAACCCGCGTATGACCGTTGGGAATATCATTGCTGAAGGTATTGATATTCACGGTTTATATAAAGGCGCGAAACGTAAAGAACGCGTGATGGAATTGCTTCGAGCAGTCGGCTTGAACGATGAGCATGCTAGTCGTTTCCCGCATGAGTTCTCCGGTGGTCAACGTCAACGTATTGGGATTGCCCGTGCGCTTGCGATTGAACCGAAGTTCATTATTGCCGATGAGCCAATCTCCGCATTGGACGTTTCCGTACAAGCACAAGTCGTTAACCTTTTCAAAAGATTGCAAAAAGAAATGGGCTTAACTTACCTATTTATCGCACATGATTTGGCGATGGTTAAGCATATCTCTGATCGAATTGGAGTTATGTATTTGGGAAGCCTTGTAGAGGTGACAACGTCTGACGCACTCTATGCGAAGCCGTTACATCCGTATACACAATCACTGCTTTCGGCGATTCCGATCCCGGATCCAGAAATTGAACGTACGCGCGAGCGTATTATTCTTCAAGGCGATGTACCGAGTCCGCTCAACCCGCCAAGTGGTTGTCCGTTCCGTACACGTTGTCCGCAAGCGATGGCGAAGTGTGCAGATTCCATGCCGCCTAGTAAAGAAGTGGAACCAAACCACTTTGTTGCTTGTCATTTATACTAATTCGCTTAGCCGTCCCGATTGGGGCGGCTTTTCATCATGCAATTCACCTTTCATAAATGTAATTATAAAAAATACAGTTTTGACGATTTCAGGGCTACCGTGTACAATCAAAAGATAGTTGTTTTATTTGTTCTGAAGAGGAGACACTAGTCGCATATGCAAATGGAAACTTTTCATTGGAAGAAAAATCAAATACTGGCGGAAGATTATATAACGGGAAAAGGCAATGCGAAAGCGTTGTTTCCGTATCATTTTGGAAATGAAGAAGATTGGCAAGCTCGTGTCACTTGGTTGGATGAAGCTCAGGATGCACCGCATGTTCATCGTGAGCGTCTTGTAGAGGTGCTAGAGGCCTACAATAGACGTGTAGGGAATACAGAGGCGGCTTTCGCCCATATAGCGGCTCTAGGCGACAAGCAAGCGCTAGCTGTAGTGGGTGGTCAGCAAGCAGGGCTGTTTGGCGGCCAACTCATGATCTTGTATAAGGCAATCACCCTTATTCAATCCGCTCGTGAATGGAGTGCCAAGTTAGAGCGTCCCGTTGTGCCTATTTTCTGGATAGCTGGCGAGGACCACGATTTCGACGAAGTCAATCATGTTCATGTTCTTTCTAACGCGCAGCAAATCGAAAAGTTGAAGGTAGATCATCCTACAGGAGGAAGGACTTCTGTGAGCCGCCTGCCATTAGCCTCTGACGCGTGGGAAGAGGCTTTGAATAAGTTAGATCGGTCTTTGATGGATACGGAATTCAAAGCTTCTTTGTTAGACAAAATGCGTTCGGCTTCAGAAGGCGAAGCAACACTTTCAGAGGCATTCGCTCGTTGGATGGCCATGCTGTTTGGCGAGTATGGTCTTGTATTGATTGATTCCGATGATCCTGCACTCCGCGCGCTGGAATCTTCGATGTTCGAAGCCATTATTAGGCAGAATGCGGCTTTAGCTGGCGCCTTGATGCAAAGTAAAGCTGAGGTTAGTCAAGCTGGCTACGGGATTCAAGCAGAGGTTCATGAGCAAGCTGCGAATTTGTTTGTTTTTGCAGAAGGAGCGCGATTGCTGCTTCAGCGCGAGGGTGATCAATTTTTGGATAAGAAACATATCGTCAACTACTCGAAAGATGAGCTTCTGGATAAAGCGATAACCACGCCTGAACAGTTAAGTAATAATGTAATGACGCGGCCGCTTATGCAAGAGTTTTTATTCCCGGTTTTAGCGACCGTTTTGGGTCCTGGTGAAATTGCTTACTGGGCACTTACGAAGCAAGCGTTTGAACATTTTCACATGCGGATGCCGATTGTCCTGCCGCGTATGGAATTTACACTGATTGAAGGTACGATTAAGAAACAGATGGACAAATATGAGCTCGCATTGACAGACGTTATTGAACGTTTTGACGAGAAAAAGCAAGCTTGGTTGGATGCGCAAGACACGCTTCAGCTTAATGAGCGATTTGAGGATGTAAAAGCGTCCTTCTTGAGTGCGTATGCTCCTCTAGTAGAGTCACTTAGTGTCATTAACCCTGGAGTGAAGAAACTGGGAGATACGAATCTGGCTAAAATCGTGGAGCAAATCGAATATTTGCAACATAAAGCTAGCGAAGCGTCTCACACGCAATTCGATGCGGCGATACGTCAGTTAGACCGTGTTCGACTCACGATATTTCCGTTAGCCAAGCCCCAAGAAAGAGTGTATAATGGGTGTGCTTATCTGAATCGTTATGGGAATGTTTGGCTACATACATTAATACAAACGCCGATACCCGTAGATGGCTTGCACCGTATCTATTATTTGTAGGAGGAACGAACATGACAACGGCAACAAACAGTATTGTAACAGACATGGCGTTAGCGCCAGATGGTCATTTGAAAATTGATTGGGTTCAAGCGCATATGCCGGTTTTGAATCGGATTCGTGAGCAATTTGAGAAAGAGCAGCCTTTTAAAGGCTTGAAAGTTACGATTTCTTTGCACTTGGAAGCCAAAACAGCTTACTTGGCAAAAGTCGTTCAAGCTGGTGGTGCGGAAGTAACGATTACGGGAAGTAACCCGCTTTCCACACAAGATGATGTTTGCGCGGCGCTTGTGGAAGATGGGATTACTGTATTTGCGAAATACAACCCAAGTCCTGAAGAATACAAAGAACTTCTTATTAAATCATTGGAATCCAAGCCTGATCTAATCATTGATGATGGTGGTGATCTCGTTTCACTCTTGCACTCTGAGCGCAAAGACTTGGCCGTTAATGTTCGTGGTGGAGCAGAAGAAACTACAACAGGTATCCTTCGTTTGAAAGCGATGGAAAAAGACGGGAAGCTTGGTTTCCCGATGGTTGCTGTTAATGATGCTTACTGCAAATACTTGTTCGACAACCGTTACGGAACAGGTCAATCCGTTTGGGATGGTATTAACC
This sequence comes from Paenibacillus sp. J31R109, assembly GCF_059692055.1. Lineage (NCBI taxonomy): Bacteria > Bacillati > Bacillota > Bacilli > Caryophanales > Paenibacillaceae > Paenibacillus > Paenibacillus sp. J31R109. The sequence goes on from NZ_JCAUAR010000001.1 coordinate 392,309, forward strand.
GTACAACGAACTTGGTTGTTGCAGGTAAAACGGTTGTTGTTGTAGGTTACGGCTGGTGTGGTAAAGGTGTGGCTATGCGTGCAAAAGGCTTAGGCGCTAATGTTATCGTTACTGAAATCGATGCGATCAAAGGCGTAGAGGCTTACATGGATGGTTTCGCAGTCATGCCGATGATTGAAGCAGCTAAACTAGGTGACTTCTTCGTAACCGTAACAGGCAACCGTGATGTTATTCGTGGTGAACACTACAAAGTGATGAAGGATGGCGCCATTCTTTCTAACGCAGGACACTTTGATGTTGAAGTGAACAAACCAGAATTAGAAGCATTGTCATCTTCCAAACGTACCGTTCGTCGCAACATTGAGGAATATCAACTGACAGATGGTCGTAAAATTTACGTGCTTGCTGAAGGTCGCTTAGTTAACCTTGCAGCTGGTGATGGTCACCCGGCAGAAATCATGGACATGACATTTGCGCTTCAAGCGATGTCCTTGAAACATGTGAATGATGCCTACCAATCGCTTGGTAATACAGTCGTTAACGTTCCTTATGTACTAGATGAGCAAGTAGCTCGCTTCAAGTTGGAATCACTAGGTACTAGCGTTGATGCGCTATCTGATGAGCAAAAAGCTTACCTAGACAGCTGGGATGAGCACTAGAATTTGATAGGAAACCCCTTTAGTCCACTTGTGGATTGAAGGGGTTTTATTTGTTGAGGATGAAGATGTAGTTTTCCAGTTAGATTGTGGAAAGGTTTGTACGGTTTGCTGATCCTCTGTTCAACCATCAGCCTCTTAACGTAGTTAACTACTTTATTTTCTTCGTCAGTCGGATCCCATGCAACTTTCGTCAATCACATTCCGTTAAGAGGGTGGATAACCTAAAAATGGAAATGGGGGGCTTGGTAAAATGGGGGGTAAGACCAGAACAAGTTTAGCTTTGATGATCGTGCTGTGTCTGTTGACCGTGGGGGCGCTTGCTGGATGTAGTGCGTCCTCAGAGAGCAAACAGGACACGTCTGCATCGTCTGCAAAAAGCGAAATGAACAGCGTGAAATCGTCGACAGCGACTACGGATCAATTAGCAGTCGCCAAAGATGCTGCTCCTGCAGCTGATGCGAAGGTAGCGCCTGTGGCAGGTGCAGCATCCGTCGGTAAGGCGGCTGCGCCCAACGTGGTCATGTCAGCGAGCGGGAACGATCAAGAGGCAGGCTTTAACCGTAAGCTCATTTATCGAGCGAATCTAGTCATGCCTGTTGAGGATTACGCGAAAGCACAAACTCAGCTGCGCGATCTCGTTGCCTTAAGCGGCGCTTACATTTTGCAATTTTCGGAAAATGCGAATACGGGGGAAAAGGGCGGAACCTACACCATTAAAGTAGCAGCGAACGGTTTTGTATCCATGCTGGACGGTCTAGAGAAGATCAGCCCCGCACTACAAAGAAATGTGCAAGGACAAGACGTGACGGAAGAGTACGTGGATCTTAGCTCTCGTTTGACAGCCAAACAGCTCGTTGAAACGAGGCTGCTTAGTTTCATGGAAAAGGCTTCGAAAACAGACGATCTCCTGGCATTTTCGAACGAGTTAGCTAAGGTGCAAGAGGCGATAGAGCAAATCAAAGGCAGAATGCGCTACTTGGACCAAAATGTTTCGTATTCAACAATCGAACTGCGCATGTATCAACAAACAGGCAAAAAGCCGCTTCTTTCTGACCCGAATGAACTAACTTTAGCGGAACGCGTTGAGAAGGCATGGGGCTCAAGTCTGAATGTATTGGTCGCTGTCTTACAAGGAGTCCTCGTATTTCTGGCTGCCGCGGTGCCAGTTTTGGTGATTTTAGTCTTGATTGGCATCCCGATTTGGGTATACAGACGCAAGCGGAACAGGCATTTGAAGGAATTACGTTTGCAGCTAAAAGAACAAAATGATACTGAACGAGCACTTGATGTGACCGAACAAGGAACAAAAGGCACAGAATAGACCTAAAAAATGAAAAAAATTAATTAATCCTGCTAACTAAGCAGGATTTCTTTTATTTTTAGCGAATATTGATTCAAATGTGGTGGAAAGTGGTACAAAGTGGAGGGAAAGGGGGCGAGATGCTATGTTTATGGGTGAATATCAACATAGCATTGACGAGAAGGGCCGAATGATTATCCCGGCTAAATTTCGTGAAGCCCTTGGCGAAGCTTTTGTCATCACCCGTGGATTAGATCAATGTTTATTCGTTTACCCACAATCCGAATGGTTAATTCTCGAACAGAAGCTGAAAGCATTGCCATTAATGAAGTCAGATGCACGTGCCTTTACCCGTTTTTTCTTCTCAGGTGCAACCGAATGTGAGCTAGATAAACAAGGACGAGCCAACATTCCAAGCAATCTCGTCGACCATGCCAAATTAGAGAAAGATTGTGTCGTGATCGGTGTTTCTAATCGTGTGGAGATTTGGAGTAAGCAAGTTTGGGAAAGCTATGCCAATGAGTCTGAACAATCATTCAATGAAATAGCAGAGAAGCTGGTCGATTTTAATTTTGATTTATAGAAGTATCGTGTTTAAAAATAGGCTTATGAAGTCAGTTTTGCTAAGGCAAAACTTTTAGGAGGACAACTAGTGTTTCATCATGTGACTGTACTAAAAGAAGAATCTGTAGAAGGTTTACATATAAAACCTGATGGTGTTTACGTGGATTGTACAATGGGAGGCGCTGGGCATAGCTCACTAATCGCATCCCAATTAGGTCCCGATGGGTTGCTGATTGCCCTTGATCAAGATGATATCGCTCTGGCCAACGCGCAAACCGTGCTGGCTCCTTATCTGGATCGTGTAGCGATTATCAAAAGTAACTTTAGAGACATTGAATTAGTCTTACGTGGAGTTCCCAAGGCGATGCGGGATGGAAAGCCGCAGGTGGATGGCATTTTGTTCGATCTAGGCGTATCCTCTCCACAACTGGATGATGGTGATCGTGGCTTTAGCTACAACCAGGATGCTGAGCTGGACATGAGAATGGATCGCGACACATCCTTAACAGCCAAAATAATCGTTAATGAATGGCCAGCTGAACAAATAGCACGAATTCTATTTGAATATGGCGAAGAGAAGTTCTCAAGACGTATCGCTGGTGTGATTGTGGAAGCGCGAGCGAAGAAACCGATCGAAACGACTGGGGAACTCGTTGAGTTGATCAAAGAGGGGATCCCAGCGGCCGCTAGACGGACTGGTGGTCACCCAGCGAAACGAAGCTTCCAAGCGTTGCGAATCGCCGTGAATGATGAGCTTGGAGCGTTTGAAGAGGCGCTGCAGCAGTCGCTTAACTGTCTAGCTCCTCAAGGTCGTATTGCGGTGATAACCTTCCACTCGCTAGAAGACCGAATTTGCAAGCAATTTTTCGTTAAAAATGTGGAGAAATGTACCTGCCCGCCTGCTTTTCCAATGTGTGTGTGCGAAAAAGCTGGGGAGCTAAAACTAGTAACCCGCAAACCCATTTTACCTAGTGAACATGAACTGGAAGTGAATCAGCGAGCCAGATCGGCTAAGCTGCGTATAGCAGAAAAGCTTTAAACCAAGGGAGGAATAAGCAATGTCATCCTATATCCAAGGCAATTTGGCACTTGATCCTAAACGCAAACCGAACCCGCAACAGCGTGTAAAGATAAAAGAAACAACCAAAGTTGTTTATCGCAACTCCTCATTGCCTGCACAAGAAAAAATGCTTTATTTATTCACTGTCGTCCTTTGTGTCATTGTTGCCGGTGTCATCATTTGGCGGTTTGCAGCCATCTATCAGATGAACGCGAACATTCTCAAAATGCAAGGTGAGATTCGTGAAATTCAGGCGCAGAACAGCGCCCTTAAGCAAGTAGTAGAGAAACTTCAAAGTCCTGATCGTTTAAAAGAGGAAGCTGTACGCCTCGGGTTTAATGTACAAGAGCAGAAGCAAGGTAATGTCGTAGCACAATCGACGACAACTACGAAATCGAAAACGAGTTCATCAACGGCTTCGACGAGTGGCAAAAATACGAAATCAGCTTCTAAACCGTAACAGGCAGGTACTCATATGACTAAAAAAATTAAGTTGCGTTCATTGCTAATCGGAGGGTTTTTTACCCTTCTTTTTGTTGTCCTCATGGTTAAAGTCTATTGGATTCAAGTAGTAGAGGCCTCTTGGTTGCTAGAGAAAGCCGAGAAGAGATGGGAAACAGATAAGGTGTTAGCGCCAGTTCGCGGGTCCATTTTGGACCGTAATGATAAGGTGCTTGCCGTAGAAGCGACTGCCTATACGATCGCCTTAAATCCTAAGGTAATCGATGCGTTACACATTGCAGAAGATGTCACCCAGGGGTTAGCGGATATTTTGAAGGAATCTGAGGCGAAGCGCGCCGAACTCGTCAATAAGATCCGGGAAAGAGCAACGAAAAAAAATCTTGATGGTACAGATTTCGCTGCAAACGTAGAAGTGAGAAACGAAGGTTGGAAGATAGACAAAGAGAAAGCGGATCAAGTCCGTGTACTCATCACTGATCTTCAAACGAAGCTAAAATTGGGTTCTAGAGCATTGGTGGGAATTTCCATTTTGGAGGATAAGAAGCGCTACTATCCAGGTGAAACCTTAGCCTCGCATATCCTTGGATATACGAACAAAGAAGGCGAAGCAGCACAAGGGATGGAGCTGAAGTTAAACGATACACTCAAGGGTGTTCCAGGAATGCTGAGCTATGAGAAAGATGGGAAAGGCGTGGAGCTTCCTGATGCCAAGGTAAACTTTAAGCCTGCTGAAGACGGCAATAATGTGAGGCTTACCATTGATAAAAACATTCAATTTTACTTAGAGAGTGCATTAGCTAAAGTAAATGACAAGTGGCACCCGAAAAGCTTAACGGCCATTGCAGTGGATCCCAAAACGATGGAAATTCTAGGAATGGCCAATACTCCTACCTTTAATCCAAATACATATTGGAATTATGATCCACAGAAAGATTTTAGAAATGGCGCTATTTCTTCCAGGTATGAGCCCGGTTCTACCTTTAAGTTAGTTACCCTTGCAGGTGCTGTAGAAGAAGGGGTATTCAATCCGACGGAAACTTATCAATCGGGTGCAATTAAAGTGTCTGACCGTATTCTCCATGACCATAATCTTGTTGGGTGGGGGAAGATTACTTTTTTAGAAGGACTCAAACGGTCTAGTAACGTTGCCTTTGTAAAGCTGGGGATTGAGAAACTGACTCAGACAAAACTTAGTAAATACATTGAAAAGTTTGGCTTCGAACAGAAAACAAACATTGACATGCCAGGTGAAGTTTCGGGCCTTATTGATATGAATTATCCATCGGAGTTTGCAACAGCAACCTATGGACAAGGGAAAGTCGTTGTAACGGCCATTCAACAAACGGCAGCTTACGCAGCCATCGCCAATGGCGGTAAATTGATGTGGCCACACATTGTCAAGGATATTGTCGATCCGAAAACTGGCAAAGTGGTAACTGCTTTTGAGCCGCAAGTGATTAGACAAGTGGTGAGCCCTCAGACAGCTGCGACGGTAAGTGGCTATCTAGAGCAAGTTGTTTCGGACCAAGAAGTCGGGACAGGTAAACTTGCTTATATGGAGGATTATCGGATAGCGGGGAAAACAGGGACGGCGAACATCGTACTTCCTGGCGAAAAAACGTACTCATCTGATACGTGGGTGATCTCGTTTATTGGCTATGCGCCAGTAGAGGATCCTCGCATTTTAATTACATTGATCGCAGATCAACCTGATCTTGGCGGAAACTATCATTTAGGTGGACAGGTTCTAGCACCTGCCTTCAAAGAAATCGTAGGCGAGTCTCTGCAATATATGGGTGTGCCGTCAAGTAAAAAACCGAAAACTGTTACCAAAGAAGCGAATCGTCTGAATGTACCGAATTTATTGGATGTTTCTTCTGCGAATGCCAAAGGAACGGCCAAGGATATCGGTCTGTCTCTTGAAGTATTTGGTAAAGGGGAGAAGGTAGTTGATCAATTCCCGAAGGCGGGTACTCAAATTTTGTCTACACAGCAAATCTATGTTGCTATGCAACCCGTTGAGGAGATGCCGCTGCCGAATCTAGTAGGCAGATCGCTGCGTGATGCTGTAGAGACGTGCTCCTTCTTCAAGATTGATTGTCAAACCTCTGGAGAAGGCTATGTATCTGAGCAATCTGCAGCTGATGACAATCGAGCAGTTACCCTGCAACTTAAGCCGCTTGGAGATAAATCAGCAGCGACAGGGTCTACATCTAATGCTACGCCTGCAGGCTCACCTACGCCTTCACCATCACCGAATGCCAAAACTGAAACGCAAAGATCAACCGCAAATAAGCCGTGATCGTGAACAGCTTGTTCTAACCCCTGGTTGTCCCGAATAGTCATGTTAGGAATGAACATGACAATAGTGGGAAGGGAGACTGAACGTTCATGCGGGCTTCTAACGTTACCGTTCGTCGCAGATTATTTACGGCGTTAATCATTGGAACAGTTATCTTTACAGCACTTATCATTCGTTTAGCCTATGTTCAACTTTGGATTGGACAAGAACTCGCGATTAAGGCGGAGGAAAGCTGGCGAAGAGAGATCGCTTTTGCGCCTAAACGGGGTGAAATTCAAGACCGCAACGGGTTAACCTTGACGTATAGCATGAGTACACCTACGATTGTGGCTATTCCCGTGCAAATTAAAGATCCCCGTGCCACTGCAGCTAAGCTGGCAGAAGTGCTCGAAGGCAATGAAGAAGATATTTTCAAACAAATAACTAAAAAAACCTCGCAAAACAATATAAGACCTTCTGGTCGTAAAATTTCGATTGAAAAAGCGCAAGAGGTTAGAAAGTTGGAATTGCCAGGTATCGTTGTAGCAGAAGATAATAAGCGTTATTATCCCTATGGATCTCTTGCAGCCCATATCCTTGGATTTGCGGGGATAGATAAAGGTCTAACTGGTATAGAATCCAAATATAATTCACAGTTAACAGGCCTAGCAGGAAGTATTTCCTATATGACAGATGCTGCAGGTCGCAAATTATTAGGAACGACAGATGTGTATACACCGCCTAAAGATGGACTGAATGTGAAGTTAACCATCGACAGTCATTTACAATCGGTTATGGAACGCTCGCTAGATCAAGCCATGGTCCAATATCAAGCGCAAAACGTCATTGCGATTATGATGGATCCGAATACCGGTGAAATCTTATCGATGGGTAGTCGTCCGACCTATGATCCTAGCAAATATATGGAGTCACCAGCAGAAACGTATAATCGAAATTTACCTATTTGGAAAACGTACGAGCCCGGTTCTACGTTCAAAATTATTACCCTTGCCGCAGCGCTTGAAGAAAAGAAAGTAGATCTGAAGAATGAACAATTCTTTGATCCAGGTGCCATTGAAGTTGGGGGCGCTAGGTTGCGTTGTTGGAAACGTGGTGGACATGGCAGTGAAACGATGCTGCAGGTTGTTCAGAACTCATGTAACCCGGGTTTCGTCGTGATGGGACAACGTTTAGGAAAAGAGAAATTGTTTGATTATATTTCCCGGTTTGGTTTTGGTAAAAAGACAGGGATTGACCTCGGCGGAGAAGAGAACGGAATCATGTTCAAACCGTCCCAGGTAGGTCCTGTTGAGTTGGCAACGACGGCTTTCGGTCAAGGGGTTTCCGTTACACCGATACAACAAATTACAGCTGTTTCAGCTGCGATCAATGGCGGCAAGCTGTTTAAACCTTATGTGGCCAAATCCTTTTCCAATCCAGATACGGGAGAAGTGGTCGATGTCGTAGAGCCAGAGCTAGTACGCAATGTCATCTCTGAGGATACGTCTCGACAAGTGCGAGAAGCGCTGGAGAGCGTTGTAGCGAAAGGGACGGGTCGCAACGCATTTATAGACGGGTACCGTGTCGGCGGGAAAACAGGAACCGCACAGAAAGTTATCAACGGACGCTATTCGCCAGATGAGCATATCGTGTCATTCATCGGCTTCGCGCCAGCGGATAATCCCAAAATTGTTGTGTATGCGGCAGTGGATGATCCGAAAGGGATTCAATTCGGAGGTCTGATTGCAGCACCTTTAGTAAGGGATATTATGGCAGACGCTTTACGCTATATGAAGGTAGAACCTGACAAAAATCAACTTGACAAAGAGTATCGATATGGAGAAATTCCAGTTGTTGAAGTTCCGGACTTGGTTGGAGCGTCAGTTGATGATATATTAGAAGACCTGAACATGAATTTCAAGCTAGCTAAGTCAGGAAATGGGAAGTACGTCATCTCTCAAGCGCCTAAAGCAGGTTCAAGAGTAGATCAAGGCTCAACGATCCGTATTTTCTTATCCGATGTGGATCCTGAGAAGTAGGAATTTTAATAGAAATAAAAAAAAGATTTGCGAAGAAGACATGTTTGGCTTTTCTACACGCATAAAATTGTCCATAATAGATAGGGAATTCAAGGAAGAGAGGGTTGCTTATGAAACTGCAGGAGCTTGCTTCCGCACTGCTCATTACCCATATACATGGCGATAACAATACGGAGATTACGGGAATTGAGGCAGACTCTCGTAAAATAAAGCCTGGGGATTTGTTTTTCTGTATTCCCGGATTACTAGTAGACGGTCACGACTACGCCCCTAAAGCGATTGCGCTAGGGGCTTCTGCGCTTGTAACGGAACGCGTATTGGACGTTACTGTCCCGCAGCTTGTTGTGAAAGATGCCCGTTATGCGATGGCAGCTCTTTCTGCTCACTTTTTCGGGTATCCGAGCAAAGAGATCAAAATTATCGGTATTACTGGAACGAATGGGAAGACAACGTCCACGTACATCCTTGAGAAGATCATCGCGGATCAAGGCTATGTGACAGGGCTAATGGGCAATATCCATATCAAAATTGGTGATAACTACATTGTAAATAAAGCGACGAATACACAGGAATCGATTGAGCTTCAGCGTATACTGCGAAATATGGCCGATCAAGGCGTGCAATACTGTGTGATGGAGGTTACGTCAAACGGCTTAGATATGGGAAGGGTGAAAGGGGTCCATTTCCGTTCGAGCATTTTTACGAATCTAACGCAAGACCATTTGAATGAACACAAAACGATGGAAGCCTACGCTGCAGCTAAAGGTTTGTTGTTTGGAAGACTTGGGAATGGTTTTTCCGCTGATCCAGATGCCAGACAATACGCCATTCTCAATGTAGATGATGAAGCGTCGCACATGTTGCACAAATTAACAGCTGCACAAGTCATTACATACGGGATCGAAAAGGAATGCGATGTGCGGGCTACGAACATTCGTATCTCGGCCAAAGGAACTGAATTTCAATTGAAATCTTTTGCTGGTGATGCGTTCTTGCGCATGCAGTTAGTAGGCAAATTTAATGTATACAATGCGCTGGGAGCCATTGCTACTGCGTTAGCAGAGGGGTTCGCACTAGAAGCCATTCGAGATAGTCTAGAAGGCATCGCATTTGTGGAAGGCCGGATGGAAGTTGTGAATGAGGGGCAGGATTTCCTGGTTCTAGTTGACTACGCACACACGCCAGACGGTTTGGAGAATGCCCTTTCTACAGTACGTGAGTTTGCTGAAGGCAGGATTATTACCGTTTTTGGGTGTGGCGGTGATCGGGACAGAACGAAGCGTCCTATCATGGGAGAAGTCGTTGCCAAGTATAGTGACTTTATATATGTGACGTCAGATAACCCGCGTACAGAAGATCCGGAAGCGATTCTTGCGGATATTGTACCAGGTTTAATAGGTATGCATTACCCAGAGAATCAGTATTTGTTACTGGCAGATCGCAAAAAAGCGATACAAAAGGCTATTGAAGGGGCAGGCCCTAAAGATGTAATATTGATAGCGGGAAAAGGCCACGAAACGTATCAGGATATCATGGGTGTTAAGCATGATTTCGACGATCGTTTGGTGGCTAAGGCTGCGATAAGGGAGAGAACACAATGATTCAGCGTACATTAGGTCAAATTGCAACGATGCTCCGCAGCGAAGTGCCCGGTGTTCTTGGTGAGATTGCGATAACAGGTGTTTCAACAGATACGCGTTCCATTCAGGCTGGCAGTCTGTTTATCCCGCTAATCGGTGATAATTTCGATGGCCATGATTATGTAGGAGATGCTTATCAAAAAGGAGCCGCAGCTATTCTTTGGCAAGCGGATCACGGCGCGGTGCCAGCTGGTATTCCCTGTATCCTCGTTGAGGATACGCTTAAGGCTCTCCAAGACTTGGCCAAAGCCTATCGCAAAGAGCTTTCTGTACGTATCATCGGGATTACGGGAAGCAACGGAAAGACGACTACTAAAGATTTGGTAGCCGCCGTGCTGGGCAGCACTTATCAAGTTCATAAAACGAAGGGCAACCTGAATAATCATATTGGTTTACCCCTAACGCTTCTGCTTCTTGAAGAATCGACGCAATTTGCTGTCGTAGAAATGGGAATGAGTGGACGTGGGGAGATTGCACTGCTGTCTGAACTGGCGGAGCCAGAAGCTGCCATTATTACAATGATCGGCGAATCGCATATGCTGCAACTAGGCTCACGAGATGAGATTGCACGCGCCAAGGCTGAAATCGTGACAGGCATGCCACAGGATAGCTTAATCATTTATAATGGCGATGAGCCATTAATTGAACAAGCACTGGGCGAACTTGATCTACCGACAGGTTTGCGCCGCACTCGCTTCGGCCAAGAAGAAGGCAATGATCGCTTTCCAAAGGATATCCGTATGGATGCGGAAGGGGCATATTTCTCCATTAACTCACCGGATTACCCGGAATTGTTCATTCCGTTGCTCGGTACGCATAACGTCGTGAATGCGTTAGCGGCTATCGCCGTAGGCGAGACCTTCGGCGTCTCGCCAAGTGCGATTGCAGCGGGGCTTCGCGCGCTGCAGATGACAAGCATGCGCATCGAGAAGCTCACGGCAGCCTCTGGGCTGACTGTGCTTAACGATGCGTACAATGCCAGCCCCGCCTCGATGCGGGCGGCGATTGCCTTGACCGAGCAGCTGAGCGGCTTCGGTCGGAAGTTCCTCGTGCTCGGCGACATGCTGGAGCTTGGCGAGCACGAAGAGCAGTTCCATCGCGGCATAGGCGCGATGTTGTCTCCGGAACGTGTAGACTACGTCTTCACGTTCGGGCGTCTCGGCCGCTTCATCGCAGACGAAGCGGCTCTGCACTTCCCGGCGGCGCAGGTGCGCGCCTACGACGACAAGGCGCAGCTCGCGGAGGAGCTAGCAGCGCTCGCTCGCGCCGAGGATCTCGTGCTCGTGAAGGGCTCGCGCGGCATGCGGCTTGAGCAGGTTGTCCATAGCTTATTAGCCTAAAAGTACTACCCTCAAATTGGCTGTGCCAATTTCGAGGCTTCCATAACGCTGTCCCCTTAGAAGGACATCGTTATTACAGGAGAAATGAGCAGGGGGAACCAACGTGGAAAACGCAGTATTATTAACAATGGGTGTGGCATTTGTGCTCGCGCTGATCATGGGGCCATTATGTATACCTATTTTACGACGAATGAAATTTGGGCAACAAATCCGTGAGGATGGCCCGCAAGGACATCTCAAAAAACAAGGTACGCCAACAATGGGCGGCGTCATCATTTTGCTTGCGCTTTCCTTGGCAACGCTTCGGTTTGCGGACAGAAATATAGATTTGCTAATCCTTTTAATAGCCTCGCTGGGGTACGGTTTAGTTGGATTCTTAGATGACTATATCAAAATTATTTTTAAACGCTCTCTGGGACTTACGGCAAAACAAAAGCTTTTCGGTCAGTTATTGATTTCTGCCATTGTCTGTTATTTACTTATTATGCAAGGACACAGCACTGATATTTATATTCCATTTGTTTCTTATCATATGAATGCAGGTTGGTTGTATTTCCCGCTTATGGCAATCCTAATGCTAGGGGCTTCGAATGCGGTTAATTTCACAGACGGCTTGGACGGCTTGTTAGCAGGGACAAGTGCAATTGCATTTGGTGCCTATACGGTCATCGCAATGAATAACACACAGCCAGAAGCAGCCATTTTCTCAGCAGCCATGGTTGGTGCCGTACTTGGATTTCTTGTTTTCAATGCTCACCCAGCTAAGGTGTTCATGGGAGACACGGGTTCACTAGGAATCGGCGGTGGACTTGTCGCAGTAGCGATCTTAACGAAAGCAGAACTGCTTCTTGCGATTATTGGCGGTGTATTTTTGATCGAGATCCTATCCGTTGTAATCCAAGTCGTATCGTTCAAAACAAGAAAGAAACGTGTATTCAAAATGAGTCCGATTCATCATCACTTTGAATTGGTTGGTTGGTCCGAGTGGCGAGTTGTTATTACGTTCTGGGTTGTGGGTCTCGTACTTGCTGTGCTCGGATTATATATGAATGAGGTGTTGTAGAACATGAAGCATCCGCGGGATTATCGTGGACTTGAAGTGGTTGTACTTGGCTTGGCTCGCAGCGGTGTCGCTGCAGCTAAGCTTTTTCATCAAAAGGGAGCAATCGTCACTGTCAATGACAAAAAGGATCGAAGTGCATGCCCTGAAGCCGACGAACTGGAGGCTCTGGGTATTTCTGTTGTATGTGGGTTTCATCCGGAGTCCCTCGTGCATGATGGGGTTGCGCTCGTTGTGAAAAACCCTGGCATCCCCTATTCCGTAGATCCGATTCGGAAAGCGGAAGCGCTCGGCATTGAGGTCGTGACAGAGGTTGAGGTCGCCTATCAATTCTGTGAAGCTCCCATCATTGGGATTACAGGCTCAAATGGGAAAACCACGACTACTACGCTTATCGGCTTGATGTTGGATAAGGCTGGTTTGAAACCGGTAGTGGCAGGGAATATTGGCCGCGCGTTAACCGAGGCTGCGCCTGAAGTCACAGCGGAGAATTGGATGGTAGTGGAATTAAGCAGCTTCCAGCTGAAAGGGACAACAGCGTTTCGTCCAAACATTGCGCTATTTCTAAATCTCTATGAAACTCATTTGGACTACCATGGTAATATTGAAGACTATATTGCGTCCAAGGCCAAAATATTCGAGAATCAAACAGAATCGGATACTGCGATTCTGAACTGGGACGACGAGGTATGTCGTCGATTGGTACCAACAATTAAGGCGAAGCAGCTTCATTTTTCATTGCAAGAAAAGCTGGCCTTAGGTGCTTATTTGGATGCGGAAACGAACTGCCTGGTTTATGCGAATGGCCAAGGGGATGTTCAAACGATATTACCTGCGGACGAGATGGGCATACCAGGTAGCTTTAACGTAGGGAATGCATTAGCAGCGGCTTTAGCGGCGATTACAGCAGGTGTAGAACTGACTACGATTGCTGAGGTGTTAAGGAACTTTGAAGGCGTAGAACATCGTCTAGAGCTTGTTAGAGAACTTGATGGTGTTACCTTTTATAATAACTCTAAATCAACGAATGCTAGCGCGACGATTAAAACGATAGAGGTCTTTAAACAACCTGTTGTTCTCATTGCAGGTGGCTTGGATCGCGGATCGGATTACATGGAATTGCTGCCGATTTTACGCGAACAGGTTAAAGGCGTGGTCTCCCTGGGGCAAACCAAAGAAAAAATCAAGCATATTGCCGAACTGGCAGGGATTAGCAAGGTCCAAACCGTCGATACTGCTAAGGATGCAGCGGACGCGGTTGCACAAGCCGTGCAGCTTGCCTGGCAAATGAGTGAGCAAGGGGACATCGTTCTTCTCTCTCCTGCTTGTGCGAGTTGGGATATGTTTCCATCCTATGAGGACAGGGGACGCATGTTTAAGGAGTCCGTGCATAACCTTTAAGTAGGGCTTATCCACACGAAAGGACTAGTTTTCGATGACGAACCGTTGTCTATTAACTTGTCTTAGTAGGGGGAGCCCACAACTGACAAAGAGGTGTCTGCAATGGGTAAAGCACGCTCCGCTCCTGACATTTGGATTATTATTCCAACCTTGCTGCTTTTGACAATCGGCGTTATTATGGTCTACAGCGCAAGCAGTGTACTTGCATTTCGTGAGTTTGGTGATTCTTTTTATTATTTAAAAAGACAACTCATCTTCGCGGTTCTAGGAATCGTCGCGATGTTCTTCACCATGAATGTTGATTATTTGGTATGGAAACGTTTTGCCAAATTGGCACTGATTATTTGTTTTGGCATGCTCGTTATTGTATTGATTCCCGGTATCGGGGTCATTCGTGGTGGAGCCAGAAGCTGGTTAGGGATTGGTGCATTCGGGATTCAACCATCTGAATTTATGAAAATCGGGATGATTCTTTTTCTTTCTAAAATGTTGTCCGAAAATCAATCCAAAATCACAACATTAACCAAAGGGTTAATGCCGCCGCTAGGAATTATGGGATTAGCATTCGGTCTCATCATGCTTCAACCTGATTTAGGAACAGGGGTTGTCCTTGTCGGTGCTTCCCTATTAATTATCTACACAGCTGGTGCAAGATTGCTTCATCTCTCATATCTAGGTATGATAGGGGTTGCGGGTTTTGTTGGGCTAGTCATCGCCGCCCCGTATCGCCTGAAACGGATCACAGCCTTTCTTGACCCTTGGCAGGATCCGCTTGGCGCAGGCTATCAATCTATTCAATCCCTGTATGCGATAGGACCAGGAGGTCTTGTAGGCCTTGGACTTGGCATGAGTCGGCAGAAGTATAGTTACTTACCAGAACCGCAGACTGATTTTATTTTTTCTATCATTGGCGAAGAACTCGGTTTTATTGGCGGCAGCTTAGTCCTGTTGCTTTTCACCATCTTAGTATGGCGGGGAATGCGTGCAGCGATTACGGCGCCGGATACGTTTGCCAGTTTAATTGCAGTAGGAATTATCGGCATGATTGCCGTTCAAGTTATTATTAACATCGGTGTTGTTATTGGGATGTTTCCAGTAACGGGAATTACACTGCCTTTCATAAGTGCAGGGGGGTCTTCATTGACACTCATGCTGACATCTGTCGGTATCCTGCTTAATATATCCCGCTATTCGAGGTGACAGGGGAATGAAGACGATCGTATTTACCGGAGGAGGCTCCGCTGGGCATGTAACCCCTAACTTAGCTCTGATGCATAAGCTGAAGCAGTTAGGTTGGGATGTGAAGTACATTGGTTCTGCTACAGGTATTGAAAAAGACATCATAGATCGAGAAGGGGTTCCTTTTTATCCAATCTCATCAGGGAAATTGCGTCGGTATTTTGATCTCAAAAATATGAAAGACCCGTTCAAAGTCATAAAAGGTGTCTATGAATCCTATCGGTTGATCAAACGTTTGAAGCCCGCCATTGTCTTCTCAAAAGGCGGGTTCGTTTCCGTTCCCGTCGTTCTTGGGAGTCGAATGAACAATATTCCAGTCATTATTCATGAATCCGACATGACGCCAGGATTGGCGAATAAAATTTCAATTCCATTTGCAACGAAGGTCTGTGTAACGTTTCCAGAATCCCTTTCGCATATTAAGGGCGGAAAGTCAGTTCTTACTGGCTTGCCGATCCGTGAACATATCAGCAGTGGTAAAGCATCGCGAGCACTTCAGTTATGCGATTTCCATACACAGAAGCCCGTGATCTTAGTCATGGGTGGAAGTTTAGGCTCGCAGGTACTTAATCAGGCTGTACGTGCTAACTTAAGTCGTTTGCTCCAACAATTCCAAATCGTGCATTTGTGCGGCAAAGGGAATGTAGCTTCAGAGCTGCTTACGACTCGTGGTTATAAGCAATTTGAGTATTTGAACGAGGAACTCCCAGATGTGTTAGCGATGACAGACCTTGTTATTTCTCGTGCAGGGGCAACGTCTATTTTTGAATTTCTGGGCTTGGAAAAGCCGATGCTCCTCATACCGCTTTCCCGCCAGGCAAGTCGTGGTGACCAAATTTTGAATGCTGCATCTTTTCAGAAGGCAGGATATGCCGATGTGATTCAAGAGGAGGACTTAACCGCCGACGGACTTGCCTCGCACGTTGAGGAGCTTTACAAGAACCGAGAGGCTTATAAAGCAGCGATGCAATCACGCAATGAGAGTGATGCCGTTGCAACCATCGTGAAATTAATTGAAGCGCACAGCAAATCGTTTTGAATTTGTTAAAGCGTATAGGCGATTGTCACACTCTATCCGATTTTACATAAACTACACTATAACCGTGACAGACACCTAAGGCTTCCTAAGTGAGCAAGATCGAAGACCGGCCAACTTCGTAAAGTTCCTTATGAATGAAATGTTGGAATTCCTAGTTGAAGATCATACATTTCGCCCTATGTTCTGTGAAGGAGGTTTTCCCATGCAGAAGTTAATAGCCGACTTAAAGGCATCAAATATTGGCGAGATAAGAACGAATGAACGACTGGCTCCATATACCACTTGGAAAATCGGCGGTCCGGCTGATTGCTTGATTATTCCCCATTCCAAAGAGCAGGTTGCTGCTGCCATCAAGTTTCTTCATGAGCGTGGCGAACCTTGGACAATAATTGGGCGGGGCTCCAATTTGCTAGTTCGAGATAAAGGGATTCGTGGCGTTGTAATTAAACTAGGTCAGGCGTTGGATACTCTACGCTTTGACGGAGCGATGGTTTACGCAGGAGGTTCCTATTCGTTCATTAAATTGTCTGTACTCGCAGCCAGAGAAGGTTTAACCGGTCTGGAGTTTGCTTCAGGGATTCCCGGTTCTGTGGGAGGCGCCGTCTACATGAATGCAGGGGCTCACGGGTCCGATGTGTCACGCATACTCAAGCAGGCTGAAGTCATCCTGGACACAGGGGAATTGGTCGTCATGCAGGCAGAAGATTTACAATATGCTTATCGACATTCTATTTTGCACACATTGCCTGGCATTGTAACCGAAGCTGTCTTTGAATTACAGGTTGGAGACCGCAACGAAATCGCCGGTGCCATGGCTGCTTACCGAGATCGACGTCTTCGCACGCAACCCCTGCAATTGGCTTGCGCAGGAAGCGTGTTTCGCAACCCCGTAGGGGGCTTCGCAGCCAAACTCATCGAAGAAGCAGGCCTTAAAGGCAAACGTGTCGGTGGAGCAGAGATCTCTATGCTTCACGCCAATTTCATTGTTAATACAGGAGAAGCTACAGCCGAGGACGTTCTCACGCTTATCAGTGAGGTGCAGCAGATCGTAGAGCAAGTTTACGGGATTAAGCTGGTACCTGAGGTTCTGGTAATGGGTGAGAGG
This sequence comes from Paenibacillus sp. J31R109, assembly GCF_059692055.1. Lineage (NCBI taxonomy): Bacteria > Bacillati > Bacillota > Bacilli > Caryophanales > Paenibacillaceae > Paenibacillus > Paenibacillus sp. J31R109. The sequence continues at coordinate 409,498 of NZ_JCAUAR010000001.1, forward strand.
TAAATCGGAGGTGGAATTTTGGAGAAGCTCGTTATCGAAGGTGGAAGACCCCTTACGGGTGCCATCCAGATACACGGCGCTAAAAACGCCGCATTACCCATATTAGCTGCGTGCTTACTCGCTAGTGGCACACATACTTTACACAATGTTCCTAATCTGCTCGATATCGACACCATGCTGCGTATTCTACGCTCACTTGGTTGTCGAGCTGAGCAGCAAGGAGATACGGTAACCATTACAACGTCCACAGTTCATTCCTCCCACATCCCCGAAGAATTGATGGGGCAGATGCGCTCTTCCATCTTTCTTATGGGTCCACTACTCGCTAGATTCGGCAGTGTCACTGTGTATCAACCTGGTGGCTGTGCGATCGGCGAACGTAAAATCGATTTGCACCTCAAAGGATTGCAAGCTCTCGGAGCTGAAATTGAAGAATTTTCCAATAGAATCGTTTGCACGGCAGAAACTCTCTTAGGTAATGAAATCTTTTTGGACTTCCCAAGTGTTGGGGCGACCGAGAATATTATGATGGCCGCCGTAAAAGCGGAAGGCACAACAACGATTTATAATGCTGCGCGAGAGCCAGAGATTCAAGATTTACAGAATTTTTTGAATGCGATGGGTGCTGACATTATCGGTGCCGGATCGGATACGATCACGATTCGCGGTGTTACTACGCTTTCGCCTTGCACGTATCGGATTATTCCTGATCGAATTGTTGCAGGTACCTTTCTAGTCGCTGCAGCGGCAACCAGAGGGAACATTACCCTAGAAAGAGTAAATCCTGCTCATTTGACCTCGGTCATCCATGTGCTTAAGCGTGCAGGTGTTCAAATCATTGCTGACGGTGATATAATACATGTAAGCTGCAAGGCAAGGCCCAAGGCAGTTGAACGTATCGTGACTTCGCCGCATCCTTCTTTCCCGACGGATTTACAATCACAGGTCATGGTGCTGTTATCTCTAGCAGATGGACTTAGTGTGATGAAAGAAACGATATTTGAAGGTAGATTTAAGCACGTGGATGAATTGTCTCGAATGGGAGCGGATATTCGCGTAGACATGAGTTCAGCCTTCATCCGTGGTGTTCCAAGGTTGTATGGAGCAACGGTTGAAGCCACTGATTTACGGGCTGGTGCTGCTCTTGTAATCGCCGGTCTGGCTGCGCATGGCACAACGATCGTTGAACAAATTCATCACATTGATAGAGGTTATGATAGGATTGAACATATGCTAGTCAGACTTGGGGCATCTGTGCTTCGACAAGCGCCGGTTCCAAGTGAGTAATATCTTGTGTCTAATCGCGTATCCCTTCCTGTTATCAGGAGGGGATTCACGATTTCCCATTACGTCGTCATTCATATAACTAGGTGGTGCCCCTCTTGTCCGAAGATAACAAAGTACCAACGCTGCCGGTACCTAAGCCGCGAACGCGTACGAATCGGAAACTGCTTTCATTTTTAATTATTTTCTTTCTTACAGTGTTGATAATTTTGTTTTTCCAATCCTCACTTAGCCGGATTAGTCGTATTGAAGTAGAGGGGAATGTCTTATTAGGGTCTGACGTAATTGGACAAGCCAGCCATGTTGCTATTGGGGACCGGTTCTTCGCAGTGAGTTCAGCAACAATAGGTCAACGCATCTCTACAGTGCCTATGATTAAGAAGGCCACCGTGAAGAAAGTATTTCCTGGCGTGATTCACATTCAAGTTGAAGAATTCCCTAAGGTGGCTTTTCAGATTGATCCTGATGGGAAGAAGCAAGCCGTTCTTGCTGATGGCAGCGTCATTACACTGCCGGCTGGCAGTGGTGTTCCACTCGATATGCCAATTTTAACGGGATGGGCGGACAATGATCCGAATAAAGCAGCGCTTTGTAAAGTACTTGGAGAAATCCCGCAGAGTGCTTTATCCGATGTTTCCGAAATTAAGCCAGATCCTTCGGAATCTTACCCGGATAAGATTAAGATATACACACGCTCCCAGTTCGAAGTTCATACGACGATTGCCTATTTGCCAGATAAAATTGATAACTTACCAGGTTATGTAGCTAGCTTAGTAGAGGATCATATTACAAATGGAATCATTACGATGCTTGAAGCTGAGTACCATTCACCATTCGCAACTACTAGTGAAGGCAAGACCGATTCCAAAACAGATACCAAGACGACACCGAAGCCAACGCCAAAACCATAACAACTGTAACTGTGCGGGTTTTCTTACAAAAAATCGCAGTAGAGACTACTCAATCTCTGAAAAAAATGTTAAAATTAGTTTTATGGTTAAATAGGCTCTATCTGCTTACTCTATTTTTTCTTATGATTACTAGACAAGTTCACATGCATTTCACAACAATTAGATGAGAAATTAAAGCCGGTTTTTAAATGCAAAAAAAATGTAGAAAAAAGAGGGAATATGGCGGTTGTGTGGAATACGTATAGGAGTATTTGTGAAGATTTTGCAATCTTACCTAAGTTACAGGAGGTGCCAGGGGCTTGAGCAACAATGATATCATTGTTAGTTTAGACATCGGTACATCCAAAGTTCGAGCTATTATTGGGGAAGTTGTTAACGGAACCATTAATATAATAGGAGTGGGATCTGCCGAGTCAGAGGGTATTCGTAAAGGCGCAATCGTTGATATTGATCAAACTGTGTATTCCATTCGCAGTGCGATTGATCATGCAGAACGAATGGTCGGTATACAAATTTCCGAGGTTTACGTTGGAATTTCAGGAAATCATATTTCTCTTCAATCGAGTCACGGCGTTGTTGCAGTCTCAAATGAAGACCGCGAAATCGGAGAAGAAGATATTGATCGTGTCATTCAAGCGGCAAGGGTCATCGCATTACCTCCCGAACGTGAAATAGTTGGAGTTGTACCTAAGCAATATTTGGTTGATGGTCAAGAAGGCATTAATGATCCACGCGGTATGATTGGAGTTCGTCTGGAAGTAGAAGCGACGATTATTACTGGCGCGAAGACAGGCATACATAATTTAATCCGAGTTGTGGAAAAATCCGAACTGAAGGTTGCAGGGCTTATATTAATGTCTCTCGCATCTGGTAATTTGGCACTTTCCAAAGATGAGAAGGCTGTGGGAACTGTATTAGTGGATATCGGTGCTGGAGCTACAACAATTGCTGTCTTTGACGAAGGTAATTTAGTTGCAACGTCAACGATTCAAATTGGTGGAGAATTTGTCAGCAATGATATTTCAATTGGTTTGCATACACAGTTAGAAATTGCTGAGAAGATCAAGCTAAAGTATGGCTGTGCATGCGTTGATGATGCCGCGCCCGATCAAGTGTTTAAAGTGACGAGAATGGGCAGCAATGTTGAAAAAGAGTTCTCTCAAGTTGACCTTGCTAATATCGTTGAGCCTCGTGTCGAAGAGATTTTTCAATTGATTCGTGCCGAAGTTCATCGTTTGGGATATGGTAATCTTGCAGGTGGCTATGTACTCACTGGCGGCACGGTTTGTATGCCAGGCATGCTGGCGATTGCACAATCCGAACTGTCTACATCGGTTCGTATTGCAGTGCCTGATTTCATTGGGGTGCGTGATCCTTCCTATACAAGTGGTGTTGGTATTATTCAATTCGTCTCCAAATACATGAAGAATCGTAATTCAGGTTCAACCAAAAAACCGGTGACCAAGACTACCAAAAAATCCTCCGATAGTCAAAAGCCTGGTTTGGTAGAACGAGTTAAAAATTTCTTCAGTGAATTCATTTAGTGAACGTTAAGTTAGGGGGATATGGCTCATATGTTTGAATTTGATATGGATTTAGACCAATTGGCTCAAATTAAAGTCATCGGTGTTGGTGGCGGCGGTAGTAATGCAGTTAATCGCATGATCGAAAATGGTGTTAAAGGTGTTGAATTTATCACCGTTAATACGGATGCACAGGCGCTTCACTTGGCCAAGTCCGTACATAAATTGCAAATTGGCGATAAATTAACCCGCGGTTTGGGTGCAGGAGCGAATCCTGAAGTCGGGAAGAAAGCAGCAGAAGAGTCAAGGGAGACGATTCTGAATACACTTCGCGGCGCAGACATGGTTTTCGTAACAGCTGGGATGGGCGGCGGTACAGGTACTGGCGCAGCACCGGTTATTGCGGAAATCGCAAAAGAGGTTGGGGCACTTACCGTTGGTGTTGTAACACGACCGTTTACTTTCGAAGGACGCAAGCGTTCCTTACAAGCGGAGCAAGGGATTGCAGCTTTGAAAGAGAAAGTAGATACGCTTATCATTATCCCGAACGATCGTCTACTTGAGATTGTTGACAAAAAGACGCCGATGCTTGAAGCATTCCGCGAGGCGGATAATGTACTTCGTCAAGGTGTTCAAGGGATCTCAGATTTGATCGCTGTACCTGGACTTATCAATTTGGACTTTGCAGATGTCAAAACGATTATGACGGAACGCGGTTCTGCCCTTATGGGGATTGGTGTCGCGACAGGTGAGAATCGTGCAGCAGAAGCAGCGAAAAAAGCGATTTCAAGTCCATTGCTAGAAACTTCAATCGAAGGGGCACGTGGTGTTTTGATGAACATCACAGGCGGTATGAACCTTAGCTTGTACGAAGTTAACGAGGCTGCTGATATCGTAGCATCTGCTTCTGACATTGAGGTTAATATGATCTTCGGTGCTGTAATTGACGATAAGCTAAAAGATGAGATTCTAGTTACGGTTATCGCAACGGGTTTCGAACATAAAGCGGCTCCAATCCATCAGTCTATCAAACGTCCGGTTTCACCTGGTCAGCCTGAGCCAACATCAGCTCCTGATAATCGTTTGAATAATCTCAAACCATTTGGTGCTCAGCCTTCCAATGATCAATTAGATATTCCGACTTTCTTACGCAATCGCGGACGGAATACTGACAAATAATAACATAATAATTGTCTAGAGACCGAAGCCCTACTTGATGTAGAAGCTTCGGTTTTTTGTTGTTCCATAAGCTTTTTTCCTGTGGACGAGACCGCGTCAACTGACAAAAAAAGTAGATTCCTACTAGCATGTTTAGACAGACTTTGAACTTGGAATCCAATATACTGATTTAGAAGCGGAAAGTTTTGTCAGGAAATTGCTAGATAGTGTCCTTCGTGGAGGTGAGCATGGCATGGTCGTCTATGCGGATCTCATCTTCCTACTGAACTTTGTGGTGGATGCGGCCTTACTAGTCGTGACGGCAAAAACGCGAAAAATAGCGTTCACATGGTGGAGGATTGCACTTTCTGCAACATTAGGAGCATCCTATGTCGTCATGATGTTCTTACCAGTGCCAACCTTGCTTTTTACATTTTCTGTGAAATGTATGTTTTGTATAGGCATGATTATGACCGCTTTTGGTTACGGTTCCTTACAAAATTTATTGCGGAATATGGGGACATTTTTGCTCATCAACTTTGCTGTTGCTGGAGGTATGTTCGGCATCCATTATGTACTCGCTTCTTCTTCCGATGTGATGAAGGGAATCGTATTTACCCAATCAGGCGTGGCGGTCTTTCAATTTCAAATTGGCAGCATCCTGTTTGTGATTCTTTTGTTACTTCCGCTTGTGTGGTGGTTTCGAACGGTGTTCCAAAGTAGTAAACAACGCGAGGTTATGACGACGTATTTGGCAGAGGTCACCATTCATATAGGTGATTTCCAGGCTACGTGTAAAGGTTTAATCGATACCGGTAACCAACTGTACGACCCACTGACGCGTACGCCTGTTATGGTCATGGAGGTTTCAGAATGGGGAGATGTGCTGCCAGACCAATGGTTGCAACGAATACGCTCATCCGATGTAGATCAGATAATTAGCGGTCTAGGTGTTGAGGAGTTTATCTGGCAGGATCGGTTGCGACTCGTACCTTACCGTGGCGTCAATCGAAATACCCAATTCATGCTGGCTATTAAACCTGATAAGGTGGTGATCATTCATAATGATTCGCATTTGGAGGCGACGAAGGTGCTGATTGGGCTAGATGGAGGAAAGCTGTGCAGCGATGGTACCTATCAAGCCATTATTCACCCTGCTTTGATTCAAGCTGGTTAATAGACCAACATTTAATGACCCAAGAGAGCTTCGACGGCAAAACACAGTTCATTTTTACAAAGTCAGTTTTCCAATGGAAAACGCAGCTTAGCTTACGATGAAAGTTTTGCCATGGCAAAACTCTTAGGAGGAAACTAACATGTTCTTGAAGTGGAAACTGCTATTTCAGCTAATGTACTATCGTATTTTGATGATGCTAGGACTCAAAGGTGAGGAAATCTATTACATAGGTGGTAGTGAAGCCTTGCCACCACCGCTTACGCGAGAAGAAGAAGAATACTTATTGGAAAAATTACCATCCGGGGATGCGGCTATTCGAGCTATGTTAATTGAGCGTAACCTGAGATTGGTTGTCTATATAGCGAGGAAATTCGAAAACACAGGGATTAACATCGAAGATCTAGTTTCGATTGGCGCTATTGGTTTGATTAAAGCTGTCAACACATTCGATCCAGAGAAGAAAATTAAATTGGCTACCTACGCTTCACGGTGTATTGAGAATGAAATTCTGATGTATTTGCGCCGGAATAGCAAAATTCGAACAGAAGTTTCATTTGACGAACCTCTGAATATTGATTGGGATGGCAATGAATTGCTGCTGTCCGATGTACTTGGTACCGAGAATGATACCATTTATCGTAACATTGAAGAACAAGTGGATCGGAAGCTTCTGCATAAAGCACTTGATAAACTAAGTGAACGTGAGCGAATAATCATGGAGCTGCGCTTCGGATTACAGGATGGGGAAGAAAAGACTCAAAAAGATGTTGCGGATCTACTCGGTATTTCGCAATCTTATATCTCTAGATTGGAAAAACGCATTATTAAGAGGCTTCGCAAAGAGTTTAACAAGATGGTCTGAAAATTTTTTTTGGCGGTAAATGTCGAAATTGTTCAGCAGTCACGGGAGGGAGCGAGTCAGTACCCTTTTGTCAAGTGGCTGAGCAGGGGATAGGGCAGGAATAAATCAACCGCTCACGGGGATAATTAACAGTAATGTTTCTCCTTGGGAGGTAATCACGGTGACCCGAAATAAAGTTGAGATATGTGGAGTTGACACCGCCAAACTGCCTGTGCTGACCAATGCAGAGATGCGTGAGTTGTTCACTGACCTGCAAACGAAAAATGAGCGAACAGCAAGAGAAAAATTGGTCAATGGCAATTTAAGGTTGGTATTGAGTGTAATCCAGCGGTTCAACAATCGTGGAGAGTATGTGGACGATCTCTTCCAAGTTGGCTGTATTGGTTTGATGAAAGCCATTGATAACTTTGATTTAAGTCAAAATGTCAAATTCTCGACCTATGCTGTTCCGATGATTATAGGTGAGATACGCCGCTACTTACGAGATAATAACCCGATTCGCGTTTCTCGTTCCTTGAGAGATATTGCTTACAAAGCATTACAAGTTAGAGACAGTCTAACCAATCAAAACTCACGCGAGCCATCTATTTATGAAATCTCTGAAGCTTTGAATGTACCGAAAGAAGACGTTGTGTTCGCGCTTGATGCAATTCAAGATCCCGTTTCCTTGTTTGAGCCGATCTACCATGATGGGGGCGATCCTATTTATGTTATGGATCAAATCAGTGATGAGCGGAATAAGGATATGTCTTGGATCGAAGGTATTGCCTTGCGTGAAGCGATGCATAAGTTAAACGCCAGAGAGAAGATGATCCTTTCCATGCGATTCTTCGAAGGCAAGACACAGATGGAAGTGGCTGATGAGATTGGTATATCTCAAGCACAGGTGTCCCGGTTGGAGAAATCAGCGATTTGTCAAATGCAGAAACATGTAAAATCCTAAAAGCAATTAACAAAGACTGGAACGGCCTTGGTAGACAAGCCGTGAAGGTCTTTTTTCATATTACAGGACATTTTGCCCATAAGACACATATACTAATAAAAAATCAGTACAAATTCTAATGAGATATGTGGTGATAGGCCTCATGAAAATATCTGATTTCCAAACGAAGGACGTAATTAACATTGTCGATGGTAAAAAGCTTGGTCAAATCAGTGATTTGGAGCTTGACCTCCGCCAGGGGCGCATTGAATCCATCGTTGTTCCCAATCAGAGTCGATTTTTTGGACTGTTTGGAACAGGAACCGATGTCATCATTCCTTGGAAGCATATCGTAAAAATTGGTGCTGACGTTGTGCTCGTGAAGCTAGAAGACGTTCGGCCCTATCGTCAAACGGACGACACAGAAGGGGTATATGAGTTTAATCGTCAGTTCCGCAATTGACGGTAGGCACACGGGGTGAGGCTGCTTAGCAAGAACGGCAGCTAACGCAGCCATCGTGTGTCTTTTCATTTTGTGTGCTAAAGTAGAGAGAGATAAGACCGAATGGAGGAGAATGGAATTGGAACCATTTGTCGTTCAGCCCACCTTACAGCCTACTGAGGATCTCCCTGTCCTTTTACCTATAGCCCCTTGGATGTCATCATTTCCAGAGATTACTGCGGGGTTCAGTTCTCGCCTAGGAGGAGTAAGTCAGGCCCCATTTTCAACGTTGAATCTCGGCTTGCATGTGAATGATAATGACCTGGATGTTATACATAATCGTGAACGCGTTGCAGCGGCCTTAGGGCAGTCATTTACGTCATTTACGTATGCAGAGCAGGTACATGGGAAAGACATCGCTATCGTCACACTAGAAGAGCAAGGAATGGGGCGAGAAAGCCGAGCAACCGCCTTACAAGCGAAGGATGGTTTTATAACGAAGGAGAACGGAATTGTGCTTTGTGCGCAATTTGCCGATTGTGTGCCCTTGTATTTCTATGATCCTGTACAACGTGTAGTGGGTCTTGCGCATGCCGGATGGAAAGGGACTGTGTTAAACATTTCCATGGCTACAATATCCTTAATGACACATACTTTTGGTAGTCAACCCTCAGATATTTATGCAGCGATTGGTCCTTCGATTGGCGCCTGCTGTTACGAGGTTGACGCAACAGTTGCAACACGCGTATGGCTTGCTTTTGAAGAAGCACAGATCCCGCAAGAGGAACAAGAAGCTATTATTACTGATAAGGGTAATGGTAAGTATATGTTGAATTTGCAACAATTGAATCGAAATTTGATCGAGCAAGCAGGAATTTTGTCGTCCCATATCGAAGTAACTCAGTTATGTACGAGTTGCCGAACCGATCTTTTCTTTTCTCATCGAAAAGAAGGGGGTTCCACTGGCCGAATGATCGCTTGGATTGGTCTTCGTTAAGTAGAACTGGCAAGGTTGTGCCTGAATTGAGGTGTAGAGATCATGAGCGTTTTGGAACGCAAACTAGAAGTTGAAGCTAGAATTGCAGATGTATGTCGGCAGTCAGGCCGTCAAGAAGATGAAGTTAACATCATTGCAGTAACCAAATATGTCTCTTTAGAAACGACAGAACAAGTGTTGAACACGGGGCTGCTGCATATTGGCGAGAACCGTTGGCAAGATGTGAAGCCGAAGTGGGAAGCCCTTCATGAGCGAGGTACTTGGCATTTTCTAGGTCATCTCCAAACGAATAAGGTGAAAGATGTTATCGGTAAATTTGCCTATATTCATTCCTTGGATCGGATGTCGCTTGCCAAAGAGCTGGACAAGCAAGCTGCTGCATTAGGGATCGAAGTCAATTGTTTCTTGCAAGTAAATATTTCTGGTGAAGCAACGAAGTATGGTGTATCACCCGAAGATTTCTTTCCATTTGCAGAGGAAGTAAGTAAGCTTACGCATATTCGTGTTTGTGGCCTGATGACCATGGCCCCTTATGAGTTAGAAGCTGAAGAAACAAGGCCTGTTTTTCGAGGCTTACGTACGTTAAGGGATCAATTGAATGAACGGCATACTTTCCCCTATGAAGTGACAGAGTTATCGATGGGTATGTCAGGTGACTTTGATGTGGCAGTTGAAGAAGGCGCGACCTGGGTGCGGTTAGGAACAGTGTTGGTCGGCAAAGAGAACTGATTAATGAATCGTTAGGAGGGAACAACGATGGGTGTGTATAACCGATTTATGAATTTTCTGGGACTCCAAGAAGAGGAAGAAATTGTAGAGCGTGAACGGATTGTTGAAGCAACAGAAGAACCTGAAACCAATCCATATGAATTACGTAATAAAAATAAGGCGAATGTCGTTAGTATACATTCACAGAAGAATTCACGCGTTGTCTTGAGTGAACCTCGTACATATGAGGAAACACAGGACATTGCGGACCATCTACGTGCACGTAGAGCCGTTGTCGTTAATTTGCAACGTGTTCGTGGCGATCAAGCCATCCGAATCGTAGATTTCTTGAGTGGTACGGTTTACGCATTGAATGGGTCTATCTCTAAGCTTGGACCGAATATCTTTCTCTGTACACCAGATTCCGTAGATATTCATGGCCACATCTCTGAGATGATGGGCGAGGAATAGACGCATATCCCAAACACATAGACAGAGGTGGAAAACAAGGTGGATACCGTTTACTCTTTATTAAGCGTTTTGACAGAAATTTATTATTTTATGATTATTGGTTATTTGATCTTATCTTGGTTTCCAAACGCACGTGGCAGTTTTGTCGGTGGACTGCTCTCGAAGCTGGTTGAACCGTATTTGAGCCCATTCCGCAAAATCATTCCAAGCATTGGTTTCATTGACCTCTCGCCAATCGTGGCGTTGATTGCATTGAAATTCGTCGTAATGGGTATTTTTGCAGTTCTTGATTTCATCGTGGGGATTTTCTAGTCTTGGCGAAAGATATCTATGGCCATTTTCATCCCGACGAACATCATTTTGTTGATAAGGCCTGGGATTGGGTGGAGCGAGCTGCCGAACAGCATGCCGTGAAGTTAACCGATTTCCTCGATCCCAGACAAGCTTTCATCTTGCATTCACTCGTCAACCGACATCCGGATGTACATTGCCGACTGGATGGCGGCTATGAAGCAGCTGAACGTAGACGAGCTATGATTGCTCCTGACTATCGCAGTTTAGATGGTGAAGACATGGCTATGGCGGTGTTGGCGGTATCCTCAGGTGATGGTAAATTTCTAACTTTAGAACACGGAGATTACATGGGCGCCATTCTTGGACTCGGCATGAAGCGAGACAAGGTTGGCGATATTCATGTTATAGAGGGTGGCTGCCATTGCTTAGTAACCCAAGATGCAGCCGACTATTTGCATTTGAATTTATCACAAGTACATAGAGTGCATGTTCAAACCGAATTGCTCTCTTTAGATAAGTTAGAGCTAGCCCAAGTACAATTAGAGGAGCTGCATCTGTCTGTTGCTTCCATGCGAATGGACGGGATTGTAAGCGATGTATTCCGGCTAAGTCGAGCGAAAGTGCTGGTACCAATCCAAGCAGGGCGTTGCCGCGTGAATTGGAAGCTGGAAGAAGATCCAAGTAAGCCTCTGAAAGAGGGGGATATGATCTCCTTGCAGGGTTTTGGTAGATTTAAAGTGCTTGAAGTGGAAGGCGTATCGAAAAAAGGTCGTATTCGTGTGAAGATAGGCAAGTTTATTTGATCGTGGATAATTTATCCACGAACTTTGCAGGAATTGCTAATTTTCTGTCGAACTGAACTGTATAGACATGGGTGTAGGCTAAGCTTTCAGATAAGCTCAGCTTATACTTACGAAGTCAGTTTTGCTGCGCAAAACGCTAAGGAGGGGCACTGATGCCATTAACACCGCTAGATATACATAATAAGGAGTTTTCACGCTCGTTTCGTGGATATGATGAAGATCAAGTGAATGAATTCCTAGATCAAGTCATCAAGGATTATGAAGCGCTCATTCGTGAAAATAAGGATCTTCAGAATCAGTCAATGGCCTTACAAGAACGTTTGGATCATTTCACACATATTGAAGAATCTCTGAGCAAGACAATTATCGTAGCCCAAGAAGCTGCTGATGAAGTCAGAAGCAATTCGAAGAAAGAAGCTCAGTTAATTCTGAAAGAAGCGGAGAAAAATGCGGATCGGATTATCAATGAATCTTTGACGCGCTCGCGTAAAGTGGCCCTTGAGATTGAAGAACTCAAAAAACAAGCTTCCATTTATCGTACACGCTTCCGGACGTTACTTGAAGCTCAACTTGAATTATTGAACACAGAAGGCTGGCAAAGTATGCAGTTTGAAACTAAGGAAGAGTAACCGATAGGGTATAGGCAGTTCTCATATTGACTATGCTTGCCAGATTGGTTATACTCCATTTAAATGTATCGCAATAAAGCTATGACTGGAACGAGTAGGGCGTTTGAGCAGTGTCAGCGAATTAGGGTTTTGGTGTGAGCCTAATCTCTGCAGCGTACCGAATATCCCCCAGGAGCGTCTCTTGAATGAAGTAGGGAGAAACGGGTCATGCCGTTACACATGATCGAGTGAAGAAGCACTGTTCGACTACCAATGGGTGGTTGTTTCATATTGCTTTTTAACGAGGGTGGTACCGCGAGTTTGAGTTTCTCGTCCCTTTTTGGGGATGAGAGGCTTTTTTTGTTTGGACAGATTGAAGTAGGGATGGAGTGGTTAGGATGGATTATGGCAAAACATTAAATCTATTACAAACAGAGTTTCCGATGAGAGGAAATTTACCGCAAGCGGAACCGAAAATGCAAGAGCATTGGGAATCCGAAGACATTTATGCCAAAGTACAAGAAAGCCGTAAGGGCAGAACGAAGTTCATTTTACATGATGGGCCTCCCTATGCGAATGGAGATATTCATATCGGTCACGCACTTAACAAAGTGCTGAAGGATATTATCGTACGTTTCAAAACATTGCAAGGCTTCGACGCACCGTACGTACCTGGTTGGGATACGCATGGTTTACCGATCGAGCAAGTGATTACGAACAGCGGTAAAGTCGATCGCAAGAAGATGACTGTCCCTGAGTTCCGTGAATATTGCAGGGAGTATGCACTGCAATCGGTTGAGAAGCAGAAGAGTCAATTCCAACGCCTAGGTATTCGCGGAGACTGGAAAAACCCGTATATCACGCTACAACCTGGTTATGAAGCACAACAAATTCGTGTTTTCGGAACGATGGTGCAAAAAGGCTTTGTTTACAAAGGGTTGAAGCCTGTTTACTGGTCCCCGTCCTCTGAGAGCGCATTGGCTGAAGCCGAAATTGAGTACAAAGAGAAAACGTCAACGTCCATCTACGTAGCGTTTCCTGTGAAAGATGGCAAAGGCAAGCTTCCAGCAGATGCAGCTATCGTGATTTGGACAACGACAGCTTGGACATTACCTGCGAACTTGGGGATTTCCTTACATCCTGAATTTGAGTATGCGGTTGTTCAAGCAAATGGGAAGAAGTACGTGCTAGCACAAGGACTTCTTGCAACAGCAGCGAAAGAAATTGGCTGGAGTGAATACGAAGTCTTGTCGACTATCAAAGGCAGTGAGTTGGAGTATGTGACATGCCAACATCCTTTCTACGATCGTGAATCCCTCGTTATGGTTGGCGAGCACGTGACATTAGAAGCGGGTACAGGTTGTGTTCACACGGCCCCAGGACACGGGGAAGATGACTTCGCGATCGGACAACGTTACAACATTGGCGTGTTGTGTCCAGTAGACGATCAAGGTCATTTTACAGCTGAAGCACCTGGCTTTGAAGGGTTGTTTTATGAAAAAGGCGGCAAGCTGATCATTGAGAAGCTGCAAGAGTCAGGTCTCCTGCTGAAAGCGGCTGATATTCAGCATCAATACGCGCACGATTGGCGTACGAAGAAGCCTGTTATTTATCGGGCTACGGAGCAATGGTTCGCATCGATCGATAAGTTCAGAGCTGAAATGCTGGAAGAAATTAAGCAAGTAAAATGGACGCCAGAGTGGGGCGAAGTTCGCTTGCACAACATGATCGCAGATCGTGGAGACTGGTGTATCTCTAGACAGCGGGCATGGGGTGTACCGATTCCGATTTTCTACTGCCGCAGCTGTAACGAGCCGCTTGTCAATGAGCAAACGATCGAGCATGTTGCCCAGTTGTTTGAGCAAGAAGGCTCTCAGGCTTGGTTTACCAAGGAAGAGAAGGAATTGCTTCCACATGGGACTACATGTTCTAAGTGTGGTCACGGCGAGTTCCGTAAAGAAACAGACATCATGGACGTATGGTTTGATTCCGGTTCCAGTCATGTCGCGGTACTTGAGTCCCGCCCAGAGCTTCAATGGCCTGCGGATCTCTATCTTGAAGGTTCTGACCAATATCGTGGCTGGTTCAACTCTTCCCTCATCACTGGTGTGGCTACGAGAGAGAAATCACCGTATAAAGGCATTCTGAGCCATGGATTTACACTAGATGGTGAAGGCCGCAAGATGTCCAAATCCATCGGTAACACGATTGACCCCAATGTGGTTTGCGGTAAGCTAGGCGCGGATATTCTTCGACTTTGGGTATCTTCGGTTGATTATCAATCGGATCACCGGATTTCGGATAATATTTTGAATCAAACGACGGAGGTTTATCGCAAAATCCGTAATACGATGCGCTTCTTACTTGGGAATTTGAGTCAGTTCAATCCCGCTACTGATCGCGTTGCGCTTGCGAGTTTATCCGAGCTTGATCGCTATGCATTGATTCGTTTGAATCGCATGGTCGAGAAGGTTATCAAGGCATACGAAGCGTATGAGTTCCATGTCGTGTACCAAACGATTCACCACTTCTGTGCGGTGGAGATGAGCTCCTTCTATTTGGATATCATCAAAGATCGTCTCTATGCGAACGCAGCCGAAGATCCAGCACGCAAAGCTTCACAAACCGTGCTATACGCAGCATTAACTGCCATTACAAAACTAATCTCACCTATTCTTCCACATACAGCAGATGAGGTTTGGAAGTACATCCCTGGTGTTGAGCTAAGTAGTGTTCAACTTGCGGAGTTGCCAGAAGTAGATGCGAATGTGTATAACGAGGAATTGGAAAATAAATGGAATTCCTTCTTGGAAGTACGTGATGATGTACTTAAAGCGCTAGAAGAAGCGCGTAAAGAGAAAGTCATCGGTAATTCTTTAGGAGCAGCAGTGAATTTGTATCCGAATGAAGCGATGTTTGCTTTGCTAACACAATTTGAGCAATTGGATCAATTGTTCATCGTGTCCGCTGTTAACTTGCACCCAGCAGGCACAGCAGCTCCAGAAGGTGCTCTTCAGTCCAAAGATGTTGCCATTGCTATCGCTGTTGCTGATGGTGAGAAATGTGAACGTTGTTGGATAGTGACGCCAGAGGTTGGGCACAGTAAAGAGCATCCAACACTTTGTGTCAGATGTAATGATGTTGTGACTGCTCATTATCACGAGTAGAGGAACCAAACGAGCTTACGCGAAATGCGAAGCTCGTTTGTCCTGTTTTTAATCAGGGTAGTATCCGTTCCGTTACTCTTCGTCTAAATTAGTAGCTCTGTCGGGTTCAAGAAATGGATCACCTTCATCACTGTGCATATATTCGTTGTAAGCTTTACTTCTTACAATGGTAACATGCTCACCATATAGATCTGTCGCCACAAAGCTTTCGAAAGATTCTACATAGCCAACCAGCTCATCCGACTCGACGTACATGTCGTTGTAGTCTTCCACTTGATTGCTTTCAGCGAAAGCCGGCGTGTTTGAGGTTCCCCAGCTTTCAACGATTTGCCAAGCGTCTTCGCCATCGAATTCCGTTTCGTTGTTCTTTTCGTCGAAGCTTGTACGACCGAATGGTGGGTACAGTATCTGTTCTTCAACAGGCCGACGGAAAGATAGATCTGGATCGGGCACATGTTCGATGCTGTATAATGTAGTAGGGATGGCTTGCAGACGCTCATAGGGAATGGGTTGGTGGCTAAATATACAAATGCCATATTGGCCGCTTTCCATACGTGCTAAAGCTTCATTGACTTGCTGTAAATGCATCTCGGCATGCTCATTAAGAGAAATATCTTTCGCGCGTTCGAATACTTCAGAACCGATATCACCGGGATGATTATCATACATGGATAGTTCGCCTATAGAATCTGAGAAAGAATTAGCGAGTCCGAATTGATCATTACTTGCAAAATGCTTTTCAAGTGCAACCTTTTCCTCCAATAGTTGTACATATAATGTGTTTAATTGCTCTTCGGTTAAATGGCTCATAGGTCATATAGCTCCCTTCTAACAGCTCATTCATACCGTTTAGGATGCCGATAGACCGCTTTTTTTAGTGAGGTAATTCCTTGAAAATAAGGAATGGACAAGCTTTTCACCCTGTAGGAGGTACAATTAGATGAAATATTTAAAATATTACTTGTACGCGCTTCTCGCATTTATTCTTGATCAAGTTACGAAATGGATTATTGTTAAAAAGGTTCCACTCGGCGAAGAACGCCCCGTCATTGGAGATTTTTTCATGATAACATCCCATCGTAATCGTGGTGCGGCCTTCGGCATTTTGCAAGACCAGCGCTGGTTCTTTATTAGTATTACGATTGTCGTTCTTTGCGGGATTATTTGGTACATGCAGCGGACAATTCGTGAAGACAAAGTGCTGCTACCATTCGCATTATGTTTGCTTCTAGGAGGAGCTTTTGGTAATTTCGTGGATCGTGCTTTATTCGGAGAAGTTGTTGATTTCTTTCAATTTACATTTGATTTCAACTTCTTCGGTAAAGAAGTCGACTATATCTTCCCGATTTTTAATGTAGCGGATTCCTGTATCGTTGTAGGGGTTATCCTCATCTTTATTGAGTCGCTGCTGGCATCACGAAAAGAGAAAAAAGGAGCAACACATGAACACAAACCAGACCTCACCTGAGACCGTGTCGCAAGACGCGATTGAATGGACAGTGGAAACTCAATTTGGCGGCGAACGGATCGATAAATTTATTACAGAGGCGTTGGAAGAAGATATTTCAAGAACGCTTGTCCAACAATGGGTGAAAGACGGTCACGTGAAGGTAAACGGGAAAGTCGTGAAGCCGAATTATAAATTATCGGTGCAAGATGTGATAGCTCTACTCATTCCTGAGCCCCAAGGAGTTGAACTGGCTGCAGAGGATATCCCGCTGAACGTCGTTTACGAGGATAGTGATGTCATTGTGATAAACAAGCAGCGAGGTCTCGTCGTTCATCCAGCGCCTGGTCATTATTCGGGCACATTGGTGAATGCATTAATGTATCACTGCAAAGATTTATCAGGGATTAATGGCGAACTGCGGCCAGGTATCGTGCATCGCATTGATAAAGATACGTCAGGTCTCATTATGTCAGCAAAAAATGATAAAGCTCACGCAAGTCTTGCTGAGCAATTAAAGGCCCATACCGTAAACCGTAAGTATATTGCTTTAGTACACGGCTATATTCAACATGATCAAGGAACGATTGATGCACCTATTGGTCGTGATTCTCATGATCGTAAGATGTACACCGTTACGGACAAAAACAGTAAGACCGCGGTAACGCATTTCGTCGTTATCGAACGGTTTGGCGACTTTACATTAGTTGAGTTAAAGCTAGAAACAGGCCGCACACATCAGATTCGTGTGCACATGAAGTTCATCGGGCATCCGCTGGTTGGAGATCCAATGTATGGTAAAAGTAAAGGCATGCTCATGGATGGCCAGGCATTACATGCCGCAATTCTAGGGTTTAAGCATCCGAGAACGGGTGAATGGATGCAGTTTGAGGCGCCAATTCCACCTGATATGGAAAATCTAATACAAACGATACGGACAACATAGTTCTTGTTCATGGAGGGGAGAGCTACTTATGTTGGAGCATTTGGTAAACCCGCAAGTTAAAGATATTCAAATTTCTGGTATTCGCAAAATTTCCAATCTGGTCAGCACGATTCCTGGTGCATTGACGTTAACGATTGGTCAGCCTGACTTCCCGACGCCGCGGCATATTATTGAAGCGGGTCAAAGGGCTTTGGATCAGAACAAAACCGTCTACACGCAAAACCCTGGGTTAATTGAGCTTAGAGAAGCTGTCTCCAATTTCGTCAAGGTCAAATATGGCCAAGATTATCGTGCAGCAGATGAGATTATCGTGACGGCCGGTGCTAGTCAAGCTGTGGATATTACGCTGCGAACGATCCTAACGCCAGGTGCTGAGGTCATCATTCCAGCTCCAATCTATCCTGGTTATGAGCCGTTAATTCAGCTAGCAGGTGGAGTACCTGTGTATGTGGATACACGTGAGAATGGCTTGAAACTAACAGCGGACCTGTTGAAGCCTTATCTTACAGAGAAGACACGTTGTGTCATTCTATGTTATCCATCGAATCCGACAGGTCAAGTACTTACGGAACAGGAAATCGCTGATTTGGCTGCCTTATTGGCCGATCGAGAGCTCTTTATTTTATCTGATGAAATCTATAGTGAGTTGGTTTATGGTGTTCGTCACCACTCTATTGCTACAGTTGGCAATTTGCGTGAGAAGACAATTGTGATTAACGGCTTGTCCAAATCACATGCCATGACAGGCTGGCGTATCGGTTTTACCATGGCTCCTGCGTACCTCACTGCGCACATGGTGAAGGTTCACCAGTACAATGTCACCTGTGCGAGTTCTGTGAGCCAATATGCGGCATTGGAAGCATTGACAGTAGGCATTGATGACGCGCTTCCGATGCGTGAAGCTTATGCAGCACGTAGGGATTATGTCTACGATCGCTTGATTGCAATGGGATTCGAGCTGGAAAAGCCGGATGGCGCCTTCTATTTGTTCCCTTCCATCACGAAGTTCGGTTTATCCTCACAAGAGTTCGCGATGCGACTATTGCAGGAGGAACATGTCGCCGTCGTGCCGGGGGATGCCTTCACTTCCTATGGCGAAGGGTATATTCGTATTTCATACGCTTATGCACAGGAAGTGCTGGAGCAATCGTTGGATCGGTTGCAGCGGTTCGTGAGCAAGCTTTAATAAATAAAAAACGCACCTAATCGGGGATCGATAGGTGCGTTTTTTATTTATTTTACAACCAGCTTGAAAAAGGAAGGTAAAGAGTTCGATCATGTCGAAAAGTGTATGCGAAGCTCGAATAATGTCGATTAATAGTGGGATCTTCTAAGAAGAGGGAAGGGGAGATATAAACATGAAAATTCGCATAAAGCTATTTTTATCTTTTACGGTTATCGTGATCTTGTTAATTGCGCTATCTCTGTTCACGACAAACTACTTGACTAGAACATCATCTTCTTACGAGGAAATGTTGCAGGACGGTGATTTTCATTACGATTTACGAACGATACAGTTTAGTCTTACAGGCAGGTCTAATGATGAGCGTGCTTATTTGTTGAATAAGGACGAACAATTTCCAATAGCAATGGCAGATAAAGATAAGCAGATAAGGGAGCTATTTACTAAAATAAAATCATATCCGACACTTGACTCTGATGATATCGACCAAGTAAATTCGATTATTAAGCTCTATGAAGATTACTTTGGCTTAAGCCAGCAAGTCCTTACAGCTGTAAAGTCAGGGAAAGCAGATAGTGCTATGAAGCTTCATTTCAATGAAGAAAGAGGCGTCCGTAATCAGCTTGATACGCTAACGATAGAGGTCCTTCAGAAGTTGGAAAATGAAATACATAGTGACAAGGTTGACCGCAAAGCTGAAGCTGAGCGTCAAAATACGCTTATGCTTATGATCGTCATAGCTGCGGTCATTATTGCAGTGGTGATTGGGCTGGTGCTCATTCGTTCCATTACTCGTCCACTTCGTGCTATTCATCAACAGATGCAGGAGATTGCCAAAGGTGACGGTGATTTGAGCCGCGAAATTGTTATTACTTCTCGAGATGAAATAGCTGAGGTAGCCACTTCGTTTAACCAAATGGTAAGCAAGCTGCGCCAGATTCTTTCACAGTCGATGGATACGGCGGTTCAAGTGGCTGCATCTTCGGAACAGCTCAGCGCAAGCAGCGAACAAACGACGAAGGCGACAGAGCAAATTGTTGAGGCCACATTAGTTATTTCGGCAAGCGCAGAAAAAGAACAACAGCATATGGAAGAAGCGATTGAGGCTATCCAGCAGATGACGGCTGGCATCGAGCAAGTAACAGTAGGCAATGTGGAAGTGTCTAGACTCACGCAATCGGCTGCTGATGCATCAAAACAAGGTGCTATCGCGGTAAGTTCCGTTCTGAGTGAGATGAAGGAAATCAACGAAACGGTACAGCACGCGTCTGCGAACATTCAATCGCTTGGTGAACAGTCCCAGCAAATCAGCGGGATTATTAATATGATCAAAGATTTGGCGAGTCGCACGAACATGCTTGCGCTTAACGCTTCCATTGAAGCAGCGCGGGCAGGTGAACATGGCAGAGGATTCGCTGTCGTTGCGCAGGAAGTACGTAAACTTGCGGAACAATCGGGGCAATCTGCGCTTCAAATTGCTGAATTAATTGAAGAGATTGTATTAAGAACGAACAATGCTGTAGTTTCAATGGATACAGTATCCAATAAAGTGAGTACAGGTCTGGTGAAAACAACACAGGTGGACGAAGTCTTCCACACGATCGAAGCTACGGTTTCTGCTGTCTTCTCCCAAGTGAAGCAAACGACAATTACCACCGAGGAGCTTGCTGCTTCCAGTAAACAAGTGGTTGCACTAGCAGAAACGGTATCCGTTGCTAGTGATCAAGTTGTGGCATTCTGTCAGAACAATGCAGCTTCGACTGAAGAGCAACTGGCGACAATGGAAGAGATAACTTCATCTTCCGTTGCATTGTCTAGATTAGCTGATGATCTGCATGGCGTGTTGAGTCGCTTTAAATTGAATTAGATGTTTTGCGTAAGAGCTAGAACCCCGCAGCGCGTTGCTGCGGGGTTCTTCTGTATCTGACATGAAAAAAACCTCATCTCCAGCTACAAATAAGTAGTGGATAAGAGGTTCTTTTCATTAATTGGATTTATATCGCAGATAAGCCGTGATCGTATCAATGGCTACATCAATGGCACGCTCATCTGGATCAAGTTTGGCATTATGCAAGCCATGAGGTGTATCTACCCCTAACCAGAACATGAAGCCAGGTATTTTCTCTAAAAAGTATCCAAAGTCTTCGCCAGTCATGGCTTCTGTACATTCGAACAACGTAATGTTATCACGTCCACGAAGCCATTCCATGAATTCTACGGTCAAAGCAGGATCGTTATACACTTGGCGATAATTCGAGCCCCAGTCAATGGTGACTTGGCATTCGAAGGAAGCTTCGATGCCCGCGGCGACCGCTTCAATACGACCTTTGATCTTGTTCATAGATGCAGCAGATAAAGTGCGAATCGTACCCTCTAAGCGAGCCTTCTCCGCGATAATATTCTGCTTCGTTCCAGCTTCCATTTTGCCAATTGTAATCACGGCGGAATCCAATGGATTCACGTTACGAGATACGATGGTTTGAAGCTGCCCAACCATCTGCGTTGCCGCGATGATCATATCATTGGCTTGATGTGGGTAGGCCGCATGGCCACCTTTACCAAGCAGATCAATGAACAACTCTGACGTGTTGGCGAACAAGATTTCAGGTCTGACCGCGATCGTACCGACAGGATACTCAGGCGCAATATGGAGCGCGACCATTTGGTCAGGCATCCAATCTTGCAACTCCTCTGCAGCCAACATCGGTAACGCGCCGCCAGGACCTTCTTCCGCCGGTTGGAAAAGCACGACAAGATCATCCTGCATCGGATTTTCTGTGAAATGCGTGACAACCCCTATGCCAATGGACATGTGAAAATCATGCCCGCATGCGTGCATATAGCCCGGATGCTGAGAAGGGAAGGGGAGAGTAGTCTCCTCCGTAATCGGAAGTCCATCCATATCTGCGCGATAACCAAATCGTTTAGATGGATTTAAGCCTTTGATATAGACCAGAATACCTGTACGCCATATGCGGATCGTGAGACGATCTTGCGGCAGCTTGGCCAATTGCTCGAGCAAGAGTTGTTGCGTTTTGAATTCTTGGAATCCCGGCTCCGGGATTTGATGAAGCTGACGTCGCAGCTCTACGAAAGGGCTAAGCATAAGGATTCCTCCAGATGGGATCTAGATTACCTTATAGGGTACGTAGGTCTGCTAGAATTTCGGTTTTGGATTTCGTTTTGTCGTCTACTTTTTTGATAACACGAGCAGGTGCACCAGCAACAACTGTGTACTCTTCAACATCTTGCGTTACGATAGCTCCCGCTGCAACAACAGAACCTTTACCGATGCGTACGCCTTCTAGGATAACCGCGTTAGCGCCTACGAGAACGTCATCTTCGATCACACATGGTTGTGCAGAAGGTGGCTCGATAACGCCAGCTACAACGGCACCAGCACCGATGTGACACATTTTACCTACTTGAGCACGACCGCCTAGTACTGCGTTCATGTCGATCATTGTGCCATCACCTACGGAAGCGCCAATGTTGATTAGTGCACCCATCATGATAATCGCGTTATCGCCGATATGTACTTTATCGCGAATAACTGCGCCTGGCTCGATACGAGCATTGATGTGTTTCAAATCTAGCATTGGAATAGCAGAGTTACGACGGTCGTTTTCAACAACGAAGTCAACAACTTTATCTTTATTCGCTTCTAGAATCGGTTGAAGAACACTCCACTCTCCGAAAACGACGCCGCTACCACCAGTAATGAAAGATTGGCTGCCTTCTCCGAACTCAAGGCCTTCAAGATTTCCTTTTACATATACTTTCACCGGAGTTTTCTTTTTGCTTTCTTTAATAAACTGGATAATTTCTAGGGTATTCATTTCTGACATGGTGACATCTCCTTCAAATTTATGATTGACTCTCCTATATTAGCAGAAAGAAGGCGATTGAGCCAATCTGTTTTAGACAGCTTTTTGTGCAAATTGACTCTGATAGAGATCCGCATAGAAGCCTTGCAGTTCAAGCAACTCGCTATGTGTACCTTGTTCAATGACACGACCTTGATTCATAACAAGAATTAAATCAGCTTCTCGGATCGTGGATAACCGATGAGCAATGACGAAACTTGTACGATTCGCCATCAAATTATTCATTGCACGTTGGATAGAGACTTCTGTCCGCGTATCCACGCTGCTCGTCGCTTCGTCCAGAATCAAGATAGCTGGGTCTGCTAGAATCGCACGCGCAATAGTAAGCAATTGTTTTTGACCATGGGACAGATTGGAGGCTTCTTCATTCAAAATCGTATCATACCCATCCGGGAGTGTTCGTATGAAATGATCTGCGTATGCCGCACGCGCTGCCTCAACAATTTCATCTTCCGTGACACCATGGCGTCCGTAGGCAATATTGTCGCGAATCGTACCATTAAAGAGCCAAGTATCCTGCAGCACCATACCGAATAATCCACGAAGATGACTTCGCGACATCTCACGTGAATCCACGCCATCAATCGAGATTCGGCCGTTTTTTAATTCGTAAAAGCGCATGAGCAAGTTGACGATGGTTGTTTTGCCTGCACCCGTTGGCCCTACGATAGCTACGGTCTGTCCTGGCTTTACATCGATATTCATATGCTCAATAAGAGTAGTATCTGATTTGTAAGCGAAAGAGACATCTTCAAATTGAACGTGCCCATGCACCTTTGGTACGAATTGTGACTCTTTTTTCTCCAAAACTTCTTCTGTTTCATCCAATAATTCGAAAATACGCTCAGCCGCTGCGATTGTAGATTGAATGACATTCGCGATATTTGCCACTTGTGTAATCGGCATGCCGAATTGTCCAGAGTATTGAATAAACGCGAGGATATCCCCAATTTTAATAGCGTTATGTGTAACCATGATGCCACCGATGACACTAACGAGAACATAACCAATATTCCCGATAAAAGACATCAGAGGAAAGATAAGCCCCGAGATAAACTGTGCTTTCCAACCCGAATGATACAAACGATCATTAATCTCATTGAACTTCTCGACTGAATGTCGTTCCCGGCCAAAAGCTTTCACGATCGCATGACCTGTATACATTTCTTCAACGTGTCCATTGAGCTCGCCTAATGTGCGTTGCTGCCCTTTGAAATATTTTTGGGAGCGGGAAGCGATCATTTTCGTTCCCCAAATACTGAGCGGCAGCGTGATAATGGTAGCGAGCGTCAACAAAGGTGAGATCGTCAGCATCATAATAATGATACCGAGTAATGTAACAACGGAAGTAATGAGCTGTGTTAAGCTTTGCTGCATTGTGGAACTAATCGTATCCACATCATTCGTTGCTCGGCTCATCGTGTCGCCATGGCTTCTTGCATCAAAGAAGGAGAGCGGAACACGCGTGAGTTTCTCACTGATATCTCTTCGTAAGTTGAAGACGATACGTTGCGTTACGCCAACCATGATCTTTTGCTGAATATACAAAAGAACGGAACTGAAGATGTAGAGTAAAGCTAATGTAAGTACAATTTTTAAAATAGCATCAAAATCAATGGCGGCACCTGCGACGCCTTTTAGCTTAGCCATAGAGCCTTCGAAGAGAATCGTTGTCGCATTTCCCATCAGTTTGGGACTAACAATACTAAACACTGTGCTTAATATAGAAGCTAGCAGTACGCCAAAGATTCGAACACGAAATGGCTGCATATACGCAAGTAGTCGCTTTAATGTGCCTTTAAAATCCTTGGCTTTCTGAACAGGCATTCCCATGCCAGCCATACCGCCACGGCCAAAATGTCCTGGATTAATACCAGCTGCGGGACGCTGTGGTTCTTTGGGTTTCTCACTCATGCACTTTCCTCCTCTGATAGCTGAGAAGCAACAATTTCTTGATAGACTTCGCACGTTCTCATAAGTTCAGTATGCGTACCGATTCCAGCGATTCTGCCTTCGTCCAAAACGATAATTTGGTTCGCGTCCATAATTGTGCTCACACGCTGTGCGACGATGATCATGGTTGCTCGTGCGGTTTCTGATTGGAGAGCGGCGCGAAGCTTGGCATCTGTTTTGAAATCAAGTGCGGAGAAACTGTCATCGAACACATAAATACTTGGCTTACGTGCGAGTGCCCGCCCAATGGCAAGCCGTTGCTTCTGACCACCGGATAGGTTGGTGCCGCCTTGTGCAAGTGAGGCTTGGAAGTTATCTTTCATGCCGCTGATAAAGTCAGTAGCTTGGGCTGTAGAAGCAGCTGAGTTCAGTTCCTCATCGGTTGCCTGATCGTTGCCGAATCGCAGGTTATCTGCAACTGTACCCGAGAAGAGGACAGCTTTCTGTGGAACATAGCCGATGCGATTCCGCACGCTTTCCAATGAAAGAGAAGGTAACGCCAGACCATTCAACGTAATCGAACCGGAATCCACATCATAGAAACGCAGTAACAAGTTGATGAGTGTCGTTTTGCCTGAACCAGTGCCTCCAATAATCGCAGTAACTTCGCCAGGTTTAGCACGGAAGGAGATATCTTGAATGGCAGGCTGTTCGGCCCCTGGATAACTGAAAGTCACCTGATTAAAGGCAACAATAGTTTGATCATCTTGATAAGTTTGGGCGTTAGCTGCGTTATGAATGTTGGACTGAATGTGAAATACTTCATTAATACGCACGGCAGAAGCGGATGCACGAGGAATCATCATAAAGATCATGGTCATCATGAACATGCTGAACATAATTTGCATCGCATATTGTATGAAAGCCATCAAATCACCAATTTGCATTTGGTTGCTGTCAATCCGAATCCCGCCATACCAAAGGATGACGACGATCCCCAGATTGAAGACGAGCATCATGATGGGCATCATTGTCGCCATAATCGTATTGACTTTGATCGCAGTTTGCGTAAAATCACTGTTTGCACTCTCGAATTTCAGTTTCTCATGGTTCGAGCGGTTAAAAGCACGGATTACGCGAATCCCCGTCAAATTCTCACGCAAAACAAGATTAATACCATCGATTTTCAATTGTAAGGTTTTAAAGAGAGGGAGACTTTTGCGCATAATTACGGCAATGACAAGTACGAGGATAGGAATGACGGCATATAACACAGTTGCGAGATGAGTATCCTTGTAAGAGGCCATAATGACGCCGCCAACGAGCATCGTTGGAACCCCGATGAACATGCGCATCATGACAATTAATTGTTGAACTTGTGCAATATCATTCGTCGTTCTAGTAATGAGGGAAGAAGTTCCGAGTTTATCAAATTCATGCAACGAAAAGCTTTCAACATGCGTAAAGAGGTTGCGCCGTAAATCGCGCCCGAAGCCAGTAGCTGTCTTAGCGAGCAAATAACTCGCTACCATGACACAAGCCATCGCTCCCATGGCTACGATAAGCATATAAGCGCCGTATCGGATAATGTAACCAACGTCCCCCTTCACAACGCCGACATCCACAATGTCGGAGAGAAGAGTTGGCAAATACAGTTGAGCTAGTGATTGCAGAAGCATCAACGTAATGATGACAACCACTGATGCTCGGTAGGGTTTCAAAAACCTAAACAATTTGAACATAGTTTCCTCCTTAACCTTTTGGCGACAACGATACTAAATAGTTGGAAATAAAGATAGTTTTATATGTAAATTATAACACATGGTCCGAATCTTGCCCAAAGAATGATGTAGGTGATCTGCCAAAAAAACATTGACATATCATGTCGAAAGTGGCATAATTCTTTTAATTACATATGTGCCTTTAAAAACAGTCCAGAGAGGCTGGCAAGGTAAAACGATAAGAAAAGTCGGGATATACTGAATCGAGTATTCAGTAAGCTTACGGATGTGCGCATCCAACAGCCCCGCTCTATCTCTTTATGCACTCGTAAACTCCTTGCCAAGAATTGGGCAAGGAGTTTTTTGGTTTTACCGCCAGAAAACGTATGTGAATGCTGACGAAGATAGTTTTGCCAGGAGGCGAAATCGATGAATGAGACCACCGAACACACCATTATTGATGAAATGGGAATTCGCAGAGCACTTACGCGGATTGCACACGAGATACTGGAAAAGAATAAAGGTGTAGAGAATTGTACCTTGATTGGTATTCGGACCCGAGGCATTTACTTAGCGAAGCGAGTAGCAGAACGGATTTTAGAAATTGAAGGCGTACCGATTCCAGTAGGAGAGATTGACATCACGTCGTATCGCGATGATCGCGTGAAAGTCAGGTCGGTGGAGAATGTGCAAGAAGGCGGCAAAATGCAAATCCAAGATCGCAAAATCATCCTTTTCGATGATGTGCTCTATACCGGAAGAACGGTAAGGGCAGCGATGGATGCGCTCATTGATTTAGGCAGGCCGCAAATGATTCAACTGGCTGTACTTGTGGATAGAGGGCATCGAGAGCTTCCGATTCGGCCTGATTATGTAGGAAAGAATGTACCGACGTCCAAAAGTGAGAGCATTGAAGTGATGTTAACGGAAATTGATGATAAGGATGAAGTTATTATCCAAAGGGGGAAACAGGAGTGAGTAGCGTGAGTACATATACAACTAGACATTTCTTGGGACTGAAAGGCGTAAGTGCAGAGGAGATCACAAGCATTCTTGATCGTGCAGCCTATTGGGAACAAAGCCCTAACAAAGTAAATAACCAATTCAATGGGAAATTCGTGTCCAACTTATTTTTTGAAAATAGTACAAGAACCCGGTTCTCCTTCGAGCTAGCGCAAAAACGTTTAGGTGCAGATGTGCTGAACTTCTCGTCAGCTGAATCCAGTGTGCAAAAAGGTGAGTCCATCTACGATACCGTCCGCACGCTTGAATCCATGGGGATTGACGCAGGTGTGATTCGACTAAAGCCGAATGGCGTGCTGCAAGAGCTCGCTGAGAAAATCAAAATCCCGCTCATCAACGCAGGGGATGGCAACAACGAGCATCCAACGCAAGCGCTGCTTGATTTCTATACAATGCGCAAGCAGTTCGGCGCGATCAAAGGTTTGACCGTCTCCATCATCGGAGACATCCTGCACAGCCGCGTAGCACGCTCAAACCTCTGGGGCTTGATCGCCTTAGGGGCCAAAGTACAGTTCTGTGCTCCTGCTAGTATGCAGGCTCCCGAGCTGGCAGAGTTCGCGCCATATGTCAGCTTTGAAGAAGCTTTGAAAGCAGACGTCGTTATGATGCTTCGTGTGCAGTTAGAACGCCATGACACAGGATTGTTGAACTCAGCCGAAGAATATCGCGCACAATATGGGTTAACTGTAGAACGTGCCAGCCGTATGGCGCCACATGCAATTATCATGCATCCTGCACCTGTTAATCGCAATGTTGAATTGGATGACGAGCTTGTTGAACATGAGAAGTCTAAAATCTTCACCCAAATTGCTCACGGCGTGCCGATTCGCATGGCCGTTATCGAACGAGCATTATCATAAAACCTGAGGAGGATTTTCACAACATGGGAATTTGGATTCTGAACGGACTTACCGTTGATGTTAATAATGTAGAGACGAAGAAACACATTTTAGTAGAGAATGATAAAATCGCACAGGTTATAGATGCTACGACAGGTGAGACCCCACAAACAGCTCATCATGAAGTCATTGATGCTGGAGGTAAGCTTGTATCACCGGGATTCATTGATATGCACGTACATTTGAGAGAGCCTGGCTTTGAACATAAAGAAAACATTGCTACGGGTACTCGTTCTGCTGCAAGAGGTGGTTTTACAACAATCGCTTGTATGCCGAATACACGCCCGGTTATTGATACGGTAGACACCGTTAACTACATATTGGACAAAGCGGCTACAGAAGGCGTCGTTCGTGTCATTCCTTACGGAACGATCACGAAAAACGAGCTAGGCCGTGAACTAACTGACTTCGCAGCATTGAAAGAAGCAGGCGTTATCGGTTATACCGATGATGGCGTAGGCGTTCAAAGCGCCCAAATGATGAAAGATGCGATGGCATTAGCTGCATCACTTGGCATGCCGATTATCGCTCACTGCGAAGATGACACTTTGGTTGTGGGAGCGCCGGTAAACGAAGGGACATTCGCAACTAAGCATGGCCTGAAAGGGATTCCGAACGAATCCGAAGCGATTCATGTTGGCCGCGATGTGTTGCTAGCTGAAGCAACTGGGGTACACTACCACGTATGTCACGTCAGCACAGAGCAATCCGTTCGATTGATCCGTCACGCGAAACAGTTCGGCATCAAGGTTACTGCAGAGGTGTGCCCGCATCATCTGCTTCTTTCCGAAGAAGACATTCCAGGGATGGACGCGAACTGGAAAATGAACCCGCCGCTTCGTACACCACGTGATGTACAGGCTGTTATCGAAGCGTTAGAAGATGGCACGATCGACATTATCGTAACAGACCATGCGCCGCATACCGAAGAAGAGAAGGCGAAAGGCATGTTGTTGGCACCATTCGGAATCTTAGGTTTCGAAACAGCATTCTCCTTGCTTTATACAAAATTCGTGCTTACAGGCAAATGGACACTTGGGTTCCTTGTAGATCGTATGACGAAAAAACCTGCTGATGTATTCGGAATTCCGTACGGAACTTTGGAAGTGGGCAGCGCGGCTGACATTACGATCGTTGATTTGGATACAACACGCGCGGTTGCCAAGGAAGAAATCGTTTCCCGCAGCAAGAACACCCCATTCATCGGTTGGGAGCTGCAAGGTTGGCCGGTTGTCACGATTGCTTCCGGTAAAGTTGTTTACTCCTAAGTTCAAGAAATAGCCTTAAATTTAAAGCCCAAATCATGAGAAGCATCTATACGATGAATGAAAAATCGTGTATATTTATACAAGAAGATTTATGTTTATGCAAGTCCGTGACATGTATTATCGTAAGCATGACATCTGCGGTTCGTGAGAACCGCCTGACAATAGCGAAGGAGTTGAAAGAACATGCAGGCAAGATTGTTGCTGGAAGACGGCACTCTTTTTACAGGAAAATCGTTCGGTAGTGAAGGTGAATCCGTCGGCGAGGTTGTATTCAATACAGGGATGACAGGTTATCAAGAGGTACTTTCGGATCCTTCATACTGTGGACAAATCGTAACGATGACCTATCCATTACAAGGGAACTACGGTGTAATTCGCGATGACTTCGAATCCGTGCGTCCATTCATCCATGGTTTCGTTGTGCGTGAGCATGAAGAAATCCCAAGTAACTGGAGAGCTCAGTACACACTTGGCAGCCTGTTGAAAGAATACGGCATCGTAGGGATCAGCGGCATCGACACACGCATGTTGACTCGTAAAATTCGTCACTATGGCGTTATGAAAAGCATCATCACTACGTCCAATAAATCCGTTGAGGAATTAATGGTAACGTTGAAAAACACGCCGCTTATGACGGATCAAGTTTCCCGTGTTTCTACGAAAAGCGTGTTCGGTGCGCCTGGCCACAAAGAGCGTATTGTACTTGTTGACTTCGGAGCAAAAAGCGGCATTATCCGCGATCTAAGCAAGCGCGATTGTGATGTTGTGGTTGTTCCACAAAACGCAACAGCTGAACAAATTCGTCGCTTAGCACCTGACGGCGTATTGCTTTCTAACGGCCCTGGGGATCCCAAAGATGTTCCACACGCAGTTGAAATGATTAAAGGCTTGCTTGGCGACATTCCACTATTCGGAATTTGCTTAGGCCATCAATTGTTCGCACTAGCTTGCGGCGCTGATACAGATAAATTGAAATTCGGTCACCGCGGCGGTAACCATCCGGTTAAAGATTTGATCTCCGGACGTTGTTACATTACATCGCAAAACCATGGCTACACAGTGAAGGAAGATTCCGTTCAAGGAACGAACCTTGAAGTGACGCACATTAACAATAACGATCGCACGATCGAAGGCTTACGCCATAAACAGTACCCAGCATTCTCAGTTCAATATCACCCAGAGGCAGCTCCTGGTCCATTCGACTCCAGCTACCTGTTCGATGATTTCATCTCGCTGATTCGTCAGCACAAACTAGATAACCCACAGCAGCCGCGCCAAGCGCAAATGCTTGCTCAGTGGAATGCTTCCACGGCATCGACATCTGTGAAGGAGGAACTGCAAAATGCCTAAAAACAATACACTCAAAAAGATTCTCGTGATCGGTTCCGGTCCGATCGTTATCGGTCAAGCGGCAGAGTTCGACTACGCGGGTACGCAAGCTTGTCAAGCATTGAAAGAAGAAGGCATGGAAGTTATCCTGATCAACAGCAATCCAGCTACGATCATGACAGATACGAACATGGCTGATAAAGTATACATCGAGCCGATCACGTTGGAGTTCGTGACACAAATTATTCGCCAAGAGCGTCCAGATGGTTTGCTACCAACATTAGGTGGTCAAACGGGTCTGAACATGGCAGTTGAACTAGCTCGTGCAGGCGTTCTTGAGAGCGAGAACGTGAAGCTTCTAGGAACACAGCTGACAGCGATTGAAAAAGCGGAAGATCGTGATCTTTTCAGAGACTTGATGAGAGAACTAGAGCAACCGGTACCAGATAGCGTTATCGTAACGACAGTGGCTCAAGCGGTTGATTTTGCAAATGAAATCGGCTTCCCGATCATTATCCGTCCTGCCTACACACTAGGTGGAACAGGCGGCGGTATCTGTAACACGATGGAAGAACTTACGGAAATCGTTGCTTCCGGGATTCGTTACAGCCCAATCGGTCAGTGTCTTGTAGAGCGCAGTATCGCGGGTATGAAAGAAGTCGAGTATGAAGTAATGCGTGATGCGAACGATAACTGTATCGTTGTGTGTAACATGGAGAACTTTGATCCAGTTGGCGTACATACAGGCGATAGTATCGTAGTAGCACCTAGCCAAACGTTGTCGGACCGTGAGTACCAAATGCTGCGTTCCGCATCCTTGAAAATTATTCGTGCCTTGAACATTGAAGGCGGCTGTAACGTACAGTACGCGCTTGATCCACATAGCTTCCAATACTACGTCATCGAAGTTAACCCGCGTGTTAGCCGTTCATCGGCGCTTGCTTCCAAAGCAACGGGCTATCCGATTGCGAAAATGGCAGCAAAAATTGCAATTGGTTACACGCTTGATGAGCTTGTTAACCCAGTTACTGGGCAAACGTATGCTTGCTTCGAACCAGCACTCGATTACATCGTATCCAAAATCCCACGCTGGCCGTTCGATAAATTTACTGCGGCTAACCGTAAACTAGGTACACAAATGAAAGCGACTGGGGAAGTTATGGCGATTGGTCGTACTTTCGAAGAGTCCATTCAAAAAGCTGTCCGCTCCCTTGAAATCGGCGTTCACCGCTTATTCTTGAAAGAAACGGATTTGCTGGATAAAGAAACATTAGAACTTCGTCTTCAAAAACCAGATGATGAGCGTCTGTTCTTACTAGCAGAAGCGTTCCGCAGAGGATATACCGTGGAGCAACTGCAAAATTTGACGAAAATTGACTGGTGGTTCTTGAATAAAGTAGGCGCTTTGATCGCTTTTGAAGCTGAAATTTCAGGTAGTGATCTGACGGCTGAACTTATTTTCGACATTAAGCGTAAAGGCTTTACAGACCGTGCTGTTGCGGAAATTCGTACATTGGCTGGTTGCTCGACTTTCACGAAAGAAGCAGATGTAAGAGCATTCCGTTTGCAACATAACATCAAGCCTGTATACAAAATGGTAGATACGTGCGCAGCTGAGTTTGAAGCTTCAACGCCTTACTACTACTCCACATATGAGCAAGAAGATGAAGTGACTGAAACGACGAAGCAAAAAGTTGTTGTTCTAGGATCGGGTCCAATTCGTATCGGTCAAGGGATCGAGTTCGATTACTCCACGGTTCACGCTGTGTGGGCGATTCAAGCAGCTGGTTACGAAGCGGTTATTATCAACAACAACCCAGAAACAGTTTCAACGGACTTCAACACATCCGATCGCTTGTACTTCGAGCCATTGTTCTTCGAAGATGTGATGAACGTTATCGAGCGTGAGCAACCTATCGGTGTTATCGTACAATTCGGTGGACAAACTGCGATTAACTTGGCAGCACCACTACACAAAGCTGGCGTACGCATCTTAGGTTCTGATCTTGAAAGTATCGATACAGCGGAAGATCGTAAGAAATTCGAAGCACTTTTAAGCAAAATTTCAGTTGCACAGCCTCCAGGAGGTACAGTAACTTCTGTTGATCAAGCGGTAGGTACAGCAGCGAAATTTGGTTATCCGGTTATCGTTCGTCCTTCTTACGTACTTGGTGGACGTGCTATGGAAATCGTCTACTCGGATGAAGAGCTTTTGAGCTACATGGAGTATGCGGTGAAAATTAACCCAGAACATCCGGTTCTCATTGACCGCTACATGCTTGGTAAAGAGGTAGAGGTTGACGCGATTTGCGATAGAGAAACGGTTCTAATCCCAGGGATCATGGAACACGTGGAACGCGCAGGGGTTCACTCTGGTGACTCCATTGCGGTATATCCACCACAATCCATCTCGGATGAGATTAAGCAACAAATCATTGATATCACGACGAAAATCGGTCTTGAGCTGAATGTCGTTGGTCTTGTGAACATCCAGTTCGTTATTCATAACGATCAAGTGTATGTGATCGAGGTTAACCCACGTTCATCCAGAACAGTACCTTTCTTGAGCAAAGTAACGAACATCCCGATGGCGAACGTGGCAACACGCGTAATCATGGGCCAATCGCTTGCTGATATGGGTTACCAAAGTGGTCTATGGCCAGAAGATAAATACGTTTCTGTCAAAGTGCCTGTATTCTCCTTCGCGAAGCTTCGCCGTGTAGATACAACACTCGGGCCTGAAATGAAGTCCACTGGTGAGGTTATGGGTCGTGATGTTAATTTTGCCAAAGCCCTATACAAAGGCCTTATCGGTGCTGGTATGAAGATTCCTGCTGCGGGTTCCGTCGTGGTAACTGTAGCGGATAAAGATAAAGAAGAAGCGATTGAAATCTTGAAAGGTTTCTACCGTCTTGGCTACAAAATCATTGCAACAGGCGGAACTGCAGAAGCCATTGCACAAGCAGGACTTCCAGTAACGACTGTTAACAAGCTTAGCGAAGGTTCACCGAACATTCTTGACCTCATCCGCAGCGGTGATGCTCAGTTCGTGGTGAATACGTTGACTAAGGGCAAAACGCCTGAGCGTGACGGCTTCCGTATTCGTCGTGAAGCAGTAGAGAACGGTGTTGTGTGTATGACATCCCTTGATACTGTTAGAGCGCTAGTGAATATGCTTGAAGCAATTAACTTCTCCTCACGTGCAATGCCAATACATGTCTAAAGGACGGTGCCAAAGATGAGTACGTTAACTCGCAACGATGTTACCGGACGCATTATGGTCGCCTTGGACTACGCGAACGCGGAAAGTGCTGAAGGGCTGCTTAAGCAGCTCGAAGGCATTCCGTGTTATGTAAAGGTAGGAATGCAGCTGTTTTATGCTGCAGGTCCTACCTTTGTCGCGAGTCTGAAGGATCGCGGCTATAAGGTGTTCCTCGACGTGAAGATGCACGACATTCCGAACACGGTCAAGGGCGGCGCGGAGAGCGTGACGCGCCTAGGAGTTGATGTGTTCAATGTGCATGCAGCCGGAGGCAAGTACATGATGGAGGCCGCCTTGGAGGGGGTCGACAAGGCGGTGGTTTCGGGACAAGCACGCCCGATCGTGATCGGCGTGACGCAATTGACCAGCACCTCGCAACAGGTGCTGAATGACGAAATCGGCCTTGCCGGTACAACCGAGCAGGCCGTCATTCGGTATGCCCGCTTGGCGCAAGCCGCGGGGCTCCAAGGGGTCGTCGCGTCACCGCTTGAGGTGACGGCGATTAAGGCGGCGTGCGGTGACGGCTTCGTCACCGTGACGCCAGGCATCCGCCCGGCGGGGGCTGACGTAGGCGACCAGTCGCGCATCATGACGCCGGCTGAGGCGTTTGCGCAGGGGACGGACTACGTCGTGATCGGGCGTCCGATCACAGGCGCAGCGGATCCGAGAGCAGCGATTGAAGCGATTATTGAATCAATCGTGTAGGCATTTGCTTTGTAACCTTGAAAGGAACGGTGAACGTGTATGAGCAAGCTAGAAACCATCGCGCAGCATATTGCAGCGTCGTTATTAGATATTGAAGCAGTAGCGCTTCGTCCGCAACAACCTTTTACGTGGACATCGGGATTGAAATCACCGATTTATTGTGATAACCGTTTGACGATGTCCCACCCAGGAATTCGCGAAGCGATTGCTGATGGCTTCGCCCAGTTGATCAAAGAGAAGTTCCCAGAGACTGAGGTTGTTGCAGGAACAGCTACGGCTGGTATCCCTCACGCTGCTTGGGTAGCTCAAAAGCTAGGTCTGCCAATGATCTACATTCGCGATAAAGCGAAAGGGCATGGCAAAGAGAACTTGATCGAAGGTTCTGTGAAACCAGGTCAAAAGGTCATCGTGATCGAAGATCTGATCTCCACAGGTGGAAGCTCATTGAAAGCAGCTGTTGCCGTGAAAGATGCAGGAGCTGAGGCACTCGGTGTGCTTGCGATTTTCTCCTATCAGCTGGATAAAGCGACAGATGCGTTCGCGGCGGCTGAAATGCCTCTTCATACGCTTTCAAACTACTCAACCTTGCTTGAGGTCGCTTTGGAAAAAGGGAAAATCCAGTCCGAAGATATGGAACTCTTGCGTTCATGGAGAGTTAATCCATCCGCTTACGGCGTATAATTGAAGCTTCCGTGAAGAGATTTGACGAATGGTGTAGGATTCCTCTATACTATAGTGGTCTTGTAACAGACGACAAGATTTGGCGAAACCATGCAGGTTACCGTACATTCGGCACCACATTGGGGTGCAAATCTTATAATTAGAAGAAGCTCTACCTTTTCGCAAAGGAGAGCTTCTTTTTTTTGCGTTTATTGCGATAGTTGTGTTTTTGTTAGCAATTGAAGGAATGTGTGCAGGGGCTGTGACATCCATTTTTTCGGATGAAGGATGACCTGTAAGTCCACAGAAAGCTGTGTATGGGTAAAAGGGAGCTTTACGAGTGTGCCGCTAGCTAGTTCACTCGCAACGGTGATATGGGGTAATAACGCGAGCCCTAAACCGCTCATAACACAGTGTTTGATTGTTTCGATATTGCCTAACTCAAAGCCGATCTGTAAAGCGACGGCGTTGTCCTTCAGCAACCGTTCGAACTTTCCACGATAGATACAACCATGTTCCGTAACGATAAATTCTGTATGACCAAGATCCGCAAGATCGATCTGTGGTTGTTTCACCAAAGGGTGATCCAGAGGCGCAATAATCACGAGTTGTTCTTCTCGGATACGTGTACACGCGAGTGCAGGGTCTGCCGGATATTGATCCAACAGAAGTCCAATATCATAGTCTCCTTCTTTAACCTTGGTGAGGATAGAGGATTCACTGTCAGGGAAAAGTTGGATATTCAGTCCAGGGTAGAGTTGTTTCAGCTCATGTAAAAAAGGAGGCAAATAATACGCAGCTAACGAGTTAATCGTCCCGATTGTCAACGTTCCACTGACTTGATTGGCTATCATTTCTTTGGATTGATCATAGAGCTCCAGCATTTGTTGTGTTAGCACAAGTAAGCTTTCACCGGGAGGAGTAAGGCGCAATTGTCGGCCATACCTTTCGAATAAAGGGACACCATATTCACGTTCCAGCTTTTGAATTTGCATCGTAATGCTTGATTGCGCATAGCCCAATTCCTCAGCAGCACGTGTAAAGCTTCTCCGGCGGGCAACTTCCCGGAAGGTGCGGAAATAGGTCAGATCCATGATTTTCCTCCCTTTATTATCAATATTTTTGATGAGTTCTATCATTTATTATAGCTAACTGTGATGTTAAGTTCCATGCTAAAGTAAATGTACAAACAAACGATGCAGGGAGATGGTTATTTTGCTACAAGAAAAAAACCTACAGGGGATTTATGTACCCATCATTACCCCCTTTGATGAAGAATTTGAAGTGGATGCCGCATCCTTTTATAATCAGTCGTATAACTTGTTTCAAGATGAAATAGATGGGTTGGTCGTCAACGGGACAACAGGAGAATCACCGACCATTTCGCAAGACGAGTTGGGTGTTTTATTTGCTGCCGCACAAGCCGCTCGTGAAGCAGCACATGCTGATGTGCCTATCATTGTAGGAACAGGAACGAATGATACGCGTTCAACTGTTCGAAAAACAGAGGAAGCAGGCAAACTAGGTGCGGAAGCCGTATTAGTTGTGGTTCCTTATTATAACAAGCCAAGTCAGCAGGGGATTATAGAACATTTTCGCCGGGTAGCGGAGGTTGGTGTACCTGTGATTTTGTATGAAGTGCCGCATCGCACAGGTGTGACACTTGAGCTTGATACCGTGCGATCTATCCTGGATATCAATGGTGTCATTGGGATGAAGGATAGCACACCGAACATTGGACTTGTCACGGAGTTGACTAGACTAGGTTCAAAACCAGTTCTGTGCGGCGAAGACACCTTGCTATATGCTGCGTTACAGGCTGGAGCCAAGGGTGTCATGAGTGCGTCAGCGAATGTGGAGACCGAGAAGTTCGTATCTTTTATCCGCAGCTTTGTTGAGGGGGCACATGCCCAGAGTCATCGGGAATTTGCGGAGTTGTTACCGCTGATTCGTCTGCTATTTCAAGAGCCGAATCCAGCTCCAATCAAATGGTTGCTTCAACAACAAGGCGTCATCGCGTCTGGCGCGTTACGGTTACCTCTTTTGCCAGTGACAGAGGGGTTACAAGCGAAATTAGCAGCTTACTTATAATGTAGGGGGCGTCACAAGAGATGAATCGAACTAGAGTGTTTACGGGCTCGCCTTGGGAACCTGTGGTCGGTTATTGCCGAGCCATTCGTGTAGGTGACCGAATTGAAGTGGCAGGCACAACGGCGATGAAGGATGGCGAGGTGGTCGGTGTAGGCAACCCCTATGAGCAAACGCGATTCATTCTTCAAACGATTGAACAAGCGTTGCAGGAGTTAGGTGGTCAGCTTTCCGATGTGGTGCGAACCCGGATGTTCGTAACGGATATTTCGTTATGGGAAGAGTTCGGCAAGGCGCATGGGGAATATTTCCGCGATGTGCAGCCAGTGGCCACGATGGTCGAAGTGAAGGCGCTGATTGACCCACAATTGTTGATTGAGATCGAGGTAGAGGCGATTGTGACGAAGGGATAGATGGAAAAACGATCAGCAATAAAGCGCCACAACTCCATATCACCGAAATGATTTCGCATTTCGCAGGTAGGGAGGAGTAGCGCTTCTAATCATAAACGCTCCCTTCCCCGAAAGGACGGTGTAGGCGTTTATTTTGTTTACAGAATTTATAAGTTTTGGGTTTTGGGTTCCCATTCAGCTTCTCGCTATGTGCAGAGAACTGCAAAAATACATCTTTATTAAGGAGAATAGACCGTTTATCGAGGAATTACTGCAAAAATACATCCTTTTTTACCTATATTCCATAAAAAGGTAAATATGGTGGAGGAAGATGCATATTTGCATCTTTGCTATAAGACTACGACTTTTCTAGTGGAAAAAGATGTATATTCGCATCCTTTTTAGATTCTGACTTTCCGAGGACGGAGCAGTCGTGTTTCTTATTCTAGTCGCCGACTATCCTACGCGTTTACCCAAAATAATCAGATCCCGCTCAACGCCATCTAACTCAGCGACACCAGGCAAATGCGCCCAATTGGTGAAGCCGAATTTGCGGAATAGTTGGAGGCTTGGCTCATTGTGCCCGAAAATAAAGCCTAGCAAGGATTTGAGCCCAAGCCTTGGACTAGCTTCAAGTGCTTGTTCCATCAAGTATCGTCCGATCCCTTGACCACGCGAGGCTTCATCTACGTAAATGCTCACTTCCGCTGTTGCGTTATAAGCAGGGCGCCCATAGAAGGACTGAAAACTCAGCCAGCCACAGATGCCTTTCTCATTTTCAAGCACCCATAGCGGGCGGAAGTCAGCAGAGTGTTCATGAAACCAGTGCTCACGTGAAGCTGTTGTTACAGGCTCTGTATCTGCGGTAACCATACGTCCCGCAATCGTAGAATTGTAGATACGTACGATTTCTTCTAAATCATCTAATTGTGCATCACGCAAGTGTAATGGCTTCCCCATAGCGTTACTCCTTTGTCCCTGGCTTTATCAGTGTTAGTTAGATTCTGTTGTAGTTGCAGCCAAACCCGCAAGCTTCAACCAGTAACGACTAATTGTCTCTGTCCCATTGTCCCAATTCATGAGGTGGAAATGCTCATTCGGAGCGTGCAGATTTTCGCCTGGCAGCCCAAACCCCATAAGTACCACAGGTGCATGTAATACACGTCCTAACACTTCGACAATTGGAATTGATCCTCCGCTGCGTGTATATACGGGCCATTCACCAAACGTCTCTTGATAAGCTTCCGCTGCGGCTACCATCACAGGCTCATCGATAGGTGTAATGAAAGGATTTCCTCGCAATTGGCGATCTAATGTGAGGGTCACACCTGGAAGCGTTTGGGCATGAATATGGGTTTCGACCAAATCCATAATTTCCTCTGGCACCTGTGCAGCGACTAAGCGACAGGCAATCTTGGCTGTTGCACGATTAGGGATGATAGGTTTGATTCCCTCGCCCTGAAAGCCGCCGCTCACGGATGTGATTTCAAGCGTAGGTCGGGAGGTCGTTTGTTCGTAAAAAGAGAAGCCTTGCTCCCCATAGAGTTCTGTAACGCTCAAATTCGACTTAACCTTGTTCTCATCAGGTTCAACTAGCTTGAACGCTTCTCGCTCTTTATCCGAAAGCGCAATGACTCGGTCATAAAAACCTTTTACAGCCACACGGCCATGCTCATCATGAAAAGAACTGAGAAGCTTGGACAAAGCGTGAATTGGGTTTTGTACCGCACCGCCGAAAAGTCCGGAATGTAAATCACTGTTGGCACCATCCAATGTGATTTCGAATCCTGCTAAGCCGCGAAGCCCATACATCAGAGCTGGTTTGCCAGGGCCATGCATTTGTGTATCCGAAAGTACAATGGAATCGGCTTGTAATTTGGCGGCATGTTCTTCAACGAAGGCTGGAAGATTCTTACTTGCAATTTCCTCTTCACCTTCGATGCAGAATTTCACGTTAACCGGAAGAGAGCCTTGTGTTTGTAGAAAGGCTTCAACAACTTTTACATAGAGGAGGAGTTGGCCTTTGTCGTCTGTACTTCCGCGACCGAACAACTTATTATCACGGATAATCGGTTCAAAAGGAGGTGTTTCCCACAACTCTAATGGCTCAGCGGGCTGTACATCATAATGTCCATAGATCAAAACGGTCGGTTTACCGGGCGCATTTAGCCAATCGGCATAAACCACAGGGTGACCTTTTGTAGGAATGATTTCAATGTTCTGGAGTCCAGCTTTTTGTAAAGATTGTGCAGTCCACTCCGCGCATTTCTGAATATCCGGTTGGTGCTCGGCAACTGCACTTACACTTGGAATCCGCAAAAATGCCATGAGTTCCTCTATGTGTTGATCCCTATGCATTTGTAAGTAACTTTTGATTGATTCTATCATGGGTGTTTTCTCCTTTTTCTTTTGCCAAAATAGTCTACATCACTTAACTTCCCCAAAAGCAGGGAAATTCCTGCAATTCCTGTAAACCGTCACATTTTATTTATCACATGGTCAAATAGTTGTTTTTATAAATCCCAAAGTAGGTCTGCACATTACATGCTAATAAGAGAACCTTTTTATGGATAAGCTACATGTAACGATCTAACAGCCATGGAGGGATACGCATGAACTGGATATACTGGGCGAAATTATACGATTCGAAGTTTCAAGCAGGCGTTTTGGCAAAACGAATGGAAGAAGATTGGTGGATCTATGGGTACGAATGCCCGCAAGAAGTAGAAGTGTATAAGTCGAAAAAAGGACGCTTTGGCGTCAGATACAATACGTAAACCAATTCCATCTGCATAAAATTAACGCTTGACTAAGACATCTCCGTTAGTGTATATTTATTTTTGTCGCTGTTGAGCGGCATACATGACGCGGGGTGGAGCAGCTCGGTAGCTCGTCGGGCTCATAACCCGAAGGCCGCAGGTTCAAATCCTGCCCCCGCAACCAAATTTCATTAGGGCCTATAGCTCAGTTGGTTAGAGCGGTCGGCTCATAACCGATTGGTCGGGGGTTCGAGTCCCTCTGGGCCCATAGTACGGAAACCCTTGGTAGATAAGGGTTTTTATTTATTTTAGAGACAATTACAAGCCTCTCGTTCTCATCAATGTTGATGGGAATGAGGGGCTTGTTTTTGCTTACTCAGTAGCATCATCCAGATTCGCAGACCTGTCGCCCAGAGCGTTACAGAGGAGCCGAAGCCGATAAAAATAGACCGGGGCACTATAGAAACATGGCCAAACGTACCGTCGATTGGTATATTTAAAGAAATGATACCTAGTAAACAGAGTACTGCACCTGTACCATAATAAAATTTTTCTCGAAATAAGGAAGCTAAAGGAAAGAAATGAATGCCAACAATCATCGCCATGATAGGGAAAAAGACTTCAAAATGATCGAGTGTATTACAAATGACACTTGCAAGAAAGATCGCAACGCCTTCCAACCCAAAAACCAAACCAAATTTTTGGTTCAATCGTTTCGTATCTTCCTTTTCTTCCTGTGTTACAGCATGACGTATACTACGCGATTTGACAAAAAGTGAAATGGCTCCACTAAGTAAGATAAGGGTTACGATAGCTGAAAGCATAAGTGGCCATGGAGCTCCAAGTTGATGGGAACCAACAATACCAATAGATGACCAGAGCGCACCAAAGAACGTCATAAACATGACACCATTGGCAGCACCCAAGACATTCGCTTTCGATAGTTTTACAAGTTGACTCATCATTCACCATACTCCTGACATGTTTAATTTGGCAGCTACGCCATGACATAAAAAGAGTTAATACTTTGTTAATAATCCATTTAGATGGATTCAATAAGCGTATTATAAAATAACTAATAAGGAAACGTTTCCCGCAAATTATTTCTATATAAAGGAGAAAAGAGATGAAACTTAGTAAAAAATCAATTACCGTACTTTCTTTTACCGTTGGAGCATGTTTATTTGTATCTACGGCATTTGCTGATGCGCTGCTTGGATCTGGATATGACCGATTGAAGGATTCAGTGAAAAATACGGCTTCTGTGATGGAAAAGGGTCTTAATAACTACACGGTTGAGACGATGTATACGTTGAAAGATAATGATCAAATTTTACTCCAATCTTCAAATTTCCAGAAGATGGATACGGCGAACCAAGTCAAAGAGAATAAAGAGGTAACGAAAAACGCCAAAGGTGAAACGACCTCCAGATATATGTATTCCGACAAGAAGCAAACGATAGACAAGAACGAATTGGAGAATACATATTATGTATTTGATCATTCGGGAGATGTGAACCAAAACCGTAGAGGACCTGCCGATTTCGAGAACCCTTTTAATCAAAAAGGTGCAAGTGAGGTAGAGAAAATCGTCGATGCCGTAGTTGGTTCCTTGAAAGATTATGTACAAGTTGAAGAAGGAGCAGACGGCGGTAAAGTGTTTTCTGGAAGTTTGTCCGAGGCACAAGTGCCGGCACTCGTGAATGCCGTATCCTCCTTCGGTATTAAACAAATGCTGGATAATGAAAGAGATTTACCAGCTATAGAGAGCGATATTTTCGTGAAAAAGGTTATCGGTACGGCAAATGAAAGTAAGAATGGCTATCTAGAAAATCTAACGGGTGAGATCACGCTGTCAGGTAAAGATAAAAATGGGGTTCAGCATGACTTAAACCTCAATGTGATGCTAAAGCTGTCTGAGATTGGCAGTACGAAGATTAACAAGCCTGATCTTAGCACGGCTAAGGTTGAGAAGGTTAGTCAGAATAGTGGGTTCAGCACTAAATATGTGGGAACCTATCAAAACGATATTATTATGGACAAAGACGGTAAATTCACGAAAATTGGTGAGAGAACAGTTAAAATCACAAGCGTAGAGGGCGATAAAATTTCTGGATCGTATTCCGAAACTGTCATTCCTGGTTTTGAGGGCGAGTATCCAAACAAGGATGCATTTAATTTTGAATACAACCTAGCGACGTCTCCTATGTTTACTTACACGGATTCAAAAGGTGAACAGAAACAAGGAATGGTACATCCTAACCAGCCAGGTAAGATTTATTTTGATATGAATCTTGCAATTAGAGATAAAAATGATTACAAACAAAGCAACAGCATGAAGCCATTCTATGATGGAGAATTTAGACGCGTATTTGAATAGGAATGATTCTCAGGAGGCTGCTTATGCGGCTTCCTGAGCATTTTTAGGGAGATGAGATGAATTGACAGTCAAGGCGATTGAAATAACGGGCTTAACCAAGTCATTTACGAATGGCCGGGGCATTAGCGATTTGAACTTAGATGTCGATCAAGGGGATATCTTCGGTTTTCTGGGACCTAACGGCGCAGGGAAAACCACTGCTATGAAGATGATAACAGGTCTTATGAAGCCTGACAGAGGCGATGTGAAAATTTTCGGAGCGAGTGTAGCAGAAGATTATGTCAATGCCATGAAATATGTAGGCTGTATTATTGAAACAGCGGAGTCATACCCCTATTTGACAGCGAATGAAAATTTAAAGTTGTTTGCAAGATTTTATCCAGGTGTTGATCAGCGAAGAATAGATGAATGTCTTGAAATCACGGGAATGTTGAAATATAAAAATGAGAAATCCCAAAAGTTTTCGCTCGGAATGAAACAAAGACTCGGTATAGCGGCGGCGATTCTGTCCAGACCGAAACTGTTAATTTTGGACGAGCCACTAAATGGGTTGGATGTAGAAGGCATGCTAGAGATGAGGAAGTTGATTAAACAACTCTCGCAGGAAGGTACGACTTTCTTTATTTCAAGTCACTTGATTCACGATGTGGAATTAACATGTACGAGAATTGGTATTATTTATGGCGGCAAGCTGGTGAATGTCGAATATACCCAAAATATTCTGTCGTTCTATTCATCGCTTGAGAATTATTTTGTTAGTGAGGTGGACAGGAATGGAAGGGTTTAAGGCTGCATTTATCAATGAAACCGTGAAGTTGCTCAAAAAGAAAAAAATAATGGCAGCCGCGATATTGTCCATTCTTGCCGTACTGATCGGTCAAATTGCTGTCACGACGATTAAGCATGGCTTTGGATTACGAGTAGTAGGGAGTGTAGAATTTCCTATTGCTGTGCTCACGTTTATTTCTTACACGTTATTACCACTATTTGCTGTTTTTGTGGCAATCGATATGTTTAATGGTGAATCTTCATCGAATACGATGAAAATAACCCTATTGAGACCCGTTTCCAGGTTCGGTGTGTTTAGCGCTAAGGTATTGAATTTAGCCTTATTTATTGCTGGTAACTTATTGTTTATTATGGTGCTTTCGCTTCTAGCTGGGTTTATTTTTAACCCTTCGTCTGCCAGTTTGGTTGGGATTTTTAAAGTGATGGTGTCCTATGGTTTAACTTTTTTTCCTGTATTTGTGTTTGCGCTGATCGTCGTACTGTTATCCAACCTCATTCAGGGTGGACTGGCTGTATTTTTCCTCGCTATCCTTGTGTTTATTGGATTTAATTTTCTTGGCATTGTATTCTCATCGTATTCGAGCTTTTTTATTACGTCGATGTTTGATTGGTATACACTCTGGATCTCTGAATCGAT
The DNA here is from genome assembly GCF_059692055.1 of Paenibacillus sp. J31R109. Classification (NCBI taxonomy): domain Bacteria; kingdom Bacillati; phylum Bacillota; class Bacilli; order Caryophanales; family Paenibacillaceae; genus Paenibacillus; species Paenibacillus sp. J31R109. The sequence goes on from NZ_JCAUAR010000001.1 coordinate 454,093, forward strand.
CAATTTCTTCAAAATCATCCGTCAGATTCTAATCATGTCCGGTTGTGGTATCATGTTATTTACGACGGGCTATTATTTGTTTGACAAGAAGGATATATAGGAAGGACGTCTAGAAAGGAAACTACATGCACTTAACGAAACGTTTTTTCACGATGAATACATTGGCCGTGCTGCTCTCCATTGGATTGACGATTCTGGCTGTCATCATTTTTGTTGCAGCGTATGCGAAAGTTTTTGGGCGCGAAGCCAGTATAAAAGAATTTCAACATACGTTCGAGGTCCGGGCAGCCATCAGTGAAATCAAAAGAGAAGCGCAGACCTTTAAGTTCGAGGAACTTTTGGATAAGAAATACCAACAAGAGTTGTCTGAACGTGTGAACGTTTTGGATGCGAGTGCAATCATTATTCTGAATCGAGAGGTTTTGTTTACCACTCATAATTTTAACAAGATTGAAATAGAGAAAAGCTTGATGCTGACCAGTGAGTCTAATCGTGATGAGTTAGAGCTTGATGGCAGCATGTATATGTTTAATCGAACGGACTACAAACTCCCGTCTGGCGACAGAGGTGTTCTATTGTTGCTTGCGCCAATCAAGATTAAGACCAATTTATATTGGTCGCTTGGTATCTTTACGGTCAGCTTTTTCACGGTTGTTTTTATGCTCATGAATTTTTGGATTTCCTATAAGTTCTCCCGCGGGATAATTATTCCGATTTCCAGGTTAAAGGATGCTGCGATCAAAATTAGGGAAGGCGATCTAAGCAGCGAGATTGCGGAAGATGGCGAAGGCGAGATTCGGGAATTGGGCCAAACTTTGGAGTTAATGCGGATTAAGTTGAAGGAGTCTGTTCATTTACAACAAAAATATGATGATAACCGGAAGTTTCTTGTTTCAAGTATTTCTCATGACTTAAAGACGCCAGTAACTTCCATTAAAGGATATATTGAAGGTATTATTGATGGGGTAGCCAAGACGCCTGAGAAAATGGAGGAGTATCTCGAAACAGCGCGTTCCAAGGCAATTTTGGTCAATGCGATGATTGATGATCTCCTTTTATACTCTAAGCTCGACTTAAACCAGCTTCCGTATCATTTTGAAAAGAGTGATCTGGCCAGTTATTTCGAGGATTGCGTGGCAGACCATAAATATGAATGTGAAAAAGCAAATGTGTCGATTGCCTTAATGAATGAACTCAAGGAGCCTGTCAAAGTATTAATTGATGGTGAACGATTAAAGAGGGTCGTGCAAAACATTATTGACAATGCCATGACCTATGCTGGAAAAGAAAATGGCAAGATTGACATTATCCTTAGGGAAACTAGAACTTCTGCTATTATTGAAATCAAGGATAATGGAAACGGGATACCGGAGGATAAGCTTCCCTTCATTTTTGAAAGATTTTATCAAGTGGATCCATCAAGAAAGAGCGGTAGTGGTTTGGGTCTTGCGATCGCCAAGCAAATCGTTGAAGGACACGATGGAAAAATATGGGCTAAAAGCACGGTGGGTGAGGGTACCGGGATTATGATATCACTGAAAAAGTTCTAAATAGGTTTGGAGGTTATGATGAACAGAATTTTAATTGTTGAAGATGATCAAAGTATTGCTAATCTACAAAGGGACTACCTTGAACTGAGTGGTTACTCGGTTAAGATGGTGAATAACGGGGCAGCTGGTTTGAGAGCGCTCAAAGAGGAAGAGTTTAAGCTTGTTATCTTAGATATCATGCTGCCTGATATGGATGGGTTTGAAGTGCTGAGAACGATCCGTGAGCAGGATGATATTCCGGTGCTGTTGGTATCTGCGAGAGCAGAGGAAATTTACAAGGTTAACGGCTTAGGTCTAGGTGCGGACGATTATATCACAAAGCCTTTCAGCTCAGGTGAGCTGGTTGCACGTGTAGGTGCCCATCTTAAGAAGTTTGAGCGTATGAAAGAGCGATTTGGCAAAGGGAATGAAGGGACAACGATCCAAATTCGGGGACTTGAACTTCAAAAGGATGCCCGGAGAGTTTTTGTGAACGGTGATGAAGTGGTTCTTGCTCAAAAAGAGTTTGACCTGCTTCTATTTTTAGTACAATACCCGAATCGAGTATTTGGCAAAGAAGAGCTATTCGAGCGGATATGGAGAATGGATGCGATGAGTGACGCTTCTACGGTAACGGTTCATATTGCCAGAATTAGAGAAAAGATTGAGGAAATCCCATCGAAACCTCAATACATAGGTACGGTTTGGGGATCGGGATATCGGTTTATGGTTTAAAATATAAAAAGCCTGTGGATGCGTATCCCCAGGCTTTGTTGTTATTCAACAGTCAACGGCAGTCTGACTTCAATTAAGGTTCCTTCATTTATCTTGCTTTGATACGTAATATGGCCATGGTGTTGCTTAATTATCTTATGACTGATCATGAGACCGAGCCCCGTACCTTTTTCTTTCAAACTATAAAAGGGCTGACCTAAACGGGGAAGCATGTCCTCGGCTATACCACTGCCCTGATCTTTAAACATGATAACGCACTCATTCTCCGAATCTTTGTGCAAGCTAATGTGAATTTCACCGCCATTAGGCATGGATTCGATAGCGTTCTTTAAAATATTCAGAAAGACTTGTTTGATTTGATTTTTTTCACAGGTAAGCAGAAGAGTGGATTCTTCGCAAAAAAGCTTGATTTCAATATTACGCAAAAGAGCCTGTGGAGAGAAAAACTCGATCGTAAAGACAATCAATTCTTTTATATCCGTTGAAATAAGTTGAATAGCTTGGGGTTTGGCCATGGAGAGCAGCTCACTCGTGATGGTTTCAATACGCTCTAGCTCACTAAGGAGCAAATCATTATACCTAATCGATGGATTTTCCTTTTTGTACATTTGAATAAAACCTTTGATGGTTGTAAGGGGATTGCGAATTTCATGTGCCACACCTGCGGCCAATTCCCCAACGATGGATAGCTTCTCAGACTGCAAAAGGAACTCTTCCGCTTTCTTGCGTTCGGAGATATCTCGGCTAATAATTACGATATGGGCAATGTTGCCACAATCTGCTTTGACTGGCATGCAGCGCGATTCAAATTCGATCCAATGACCTTCATTGTGTTTAAACCGAAATTCCATGGAGTGCGACTCGAATTGTTCGAACATGTTTTTTATTCTAGTCAGGAACATCAACACATCATCAGGGTGTACGAACTTACATAATTCTGTACCTTCCAATACAAATTCCTTATAGCCCAGTACAGTCTCATGGGAAGGTGAAAAGTAACTGATGGAGAGATCTTTATCCATAATCATGATCAGGTCCGATGTATTCTCAGCGATGAGTCGATACTTAGATTCACTAGCTTCTAGGGTTTGCTCGATGTGTTTTTTCTCTGTGAACATTCTTCGGACTCTCTCATTAGATTCAATGAGTAGGCTTCCTAGGATGACACCTAACATTACAAACAAGAGATATTGCCCATGAAACAGTGGTTGCTCTGTTAAAATATGGAAAGTGAATACAGTGAATATATAGAGTGCAATATAGGCACCGAATAGCGTAATGCTTTTTTTTAGTGGTGAAAGATGAGAGATATAGGCATGTATGAGCGAGAAAGCAACCATGATGATTGCCCAGCCTACGATGGCTGGCGTCCAATTTCCGCCCGTATACAGCCTTACAAGTAACGAGAAGAAGCCAGTAATTAACCCTGGGACTGGCCCCAGATAAGCAAAAACAAGAATGACAGGGGCATATCGGATGTCGTAAGTAAATCCTTCTTGCTTGACCGCTAGGATTACGAGAACAATCGAAACAAGTCCCCCATAAATGCCTACCCAAAGGCGAAGCAGCTTTAGCGGCCGATGGTTAATGTAGGAACGTATCACTAATGGCGTGCTGACAAAGAGCGAAAAAATAGATAGATTAACAATGTAGTCATAAAGAAACAATATACTCACCCGTATCTAGTTATTATGAATACTCCTATCTATCATAAACCCGTATGGCTATGATTTCCATATAATTCTTCTTGTGCGCAATCTTGTAAAAATACATAGCATCTATTATATTGGATGAAAAGCCTTGAAGGAGTCAGTTATGTGCCGAAATATTAAGCCACTTTTCAATTATGAACCAGCAGTAACGGAGGATGAAATTCGTGCTGCATCTTTGCAATTTATACGCAAAATTTCAGGATTCACAGAACCTTCCAAAGCGAATGAGGCAGCATTCCAGTTGGCCATTCATGAAGTAGCGCAAGCTGCACAGAAATTAATGGACTCTCTGGTGACGCATGCAGAGCCCCGTAATCGTGAAGTGGAAGCGCAGCGCGCGAAAGAACGAAATGCAATCCGATTTGGTACGAAAGAGGACTAACGGATAGAAGCGTACAAAGAGGGTGCCAGATAGAAATAAACAGATTGAAGCAAGGGCTTTTCTCCATGGAGAGGAGCCTTTTTTCGTGCCCGAAAATGGGACGTTAGTTGCATGTAAGTGTCGGGAGTCGCTCTTTTGGCATATGCTAAGAATACCAATTGGAAAGTAGGTGATTGCAAGTGACGAAAGGGTTTGATTGTTCAACACCGCTTACGGCACAAAGAGCGGCTGCTTTCGTCGGACAAGGATTCAAATTTGTCGCCAGGTATTTGGTGCCAAGTGGAGCGAAGGCATTAAAAAAAGCAGAGGCTGATGCCGTTAGCGCAGCCGGTTTACAGTTGGTTTCCGTGTATGAGACGACTGCAAATCGTGCGTTAGGCGGGAGAAGTGCTGGTTTGGCAGACGGAGCAACCGCGTTACAAGTTGCGGCACAAGTGGGCCAACCGGCGGGGAGTTGTATTTATTTTGCCGTTGATTTTGACGTATCTGCAGCCCAAATGCCAACGGTCATTGCTTATATTAAAGCAGCGAGTGAGGCGACACCCGCTTACACGACAGGTGTTTATGGTTCTTATGCCGTGATGGAGGCTGTCTATGCTGCGGGTGCTTGCTCACGATTCTGGCAGACCTATGCTTGGAGTGCAGGGAAGAAATCGACGTTTATTCATATTTATCAATATCTCAATGATGTCATGGCCAATGGTATTGCGATTGATTATGATGAATCTTACGGGAATGAAGGCTGGTGGAATACACGCATTACGCCCGAACCTCCTAGCTATCCGATGAGTGCGAAAGATGCTAATGCGATCATTCCATTCCTTTCAGCAGGGTATGGGGCTACATCCTCAGTCCCTGCACAGAATGAATTCCATCGACTTGCGAATGAATTACGGAAGGCTTCGGGTCAAAGTTTGGAATAGAATCGAAGGCGAAAGAAAAAGAAATATTAAAACTAAAGAATAGAAAGAAAAGCCCGGCTGTTTTGGAACTTCCAAATTGGCCGGGCTTTCGTCATTGGATGACTGCACTGCGTATGTACCATCGATCTTGCACGGAGGCACGTTCAAGATGAAAGAGAACGCGGCGACTCGACACCGCGGAAGCTCGAGCCGCGGTCATCGTCACGTCGACCGCGGTGTCTAGTTGCAGGAGCTGGGATACATCCTGCTCCGTGAACTTGGACAGGCGTCGCATGCTTCGCACATGCATGGCCTGTTCTTGCCCTGTGGTGACCTGTAGCAGCTGCAGGTCACCTTGATGTGCTGCGCTGATCCATACGTCGATCAGCGCCCAGGGCGAGAGCTTGCTGACGTAGTCCAGCAGTAAGCCTGCGGCTCGGTGCACCATGACCTGGTGCGCCGGGTCAACGGAGCGGGAGCCGTGAGTCACGCTCCCGAGGAAGTGAATGCAGAAATGACCGTTGAAGTCATTTCCCGGTATACCATCACCGCCATGCGGCATGCCATGCATGGAGGCGGCAAGCGTGCGGCCGTTCAGCTTCACTAGGACCGCGCGGCGGTCCCAGCTCCATTGGCCGCCATAAATGCTTTTGAGCGTCGCGGAGTCGGTTTTCGTGAGCGGCTGCACATCCGCATGGTGGGAGCCCGCGCGACGCTGTCCGTCGAAGCTAAGGCCGCTTTCCACGTCGAGGATGGAAAAAGAGCTGAATTTGGGAAGCACGAGACTTGCTTCCTCCCATGTGAGCAGTTCGCCATAGTGCTTGGCGCGAAGCGTTTGTACATGTGCTTGGAGAGTTTCCTGTACTTTACTAGGCAGCTTGATGATTTGCCTTGCCGCCAAGTCGATAACCTCACCAGAAGGGGTTACACCCAACTGTACAGTTTGATTCTTCGTGTTGTAGCGCAGCGTTGTATCTGGAAGTATGGGTTCCGTATAGGGATCTCCGCTGAGGCTGGCTTCAAGTGCACGTTTTAACGATTTATCTTCAATCGTTACCTCCGTCTGATAAGCAGCTCGGGGTGATGATGCAACAAGTAATACTATCGAGTCGGAATCAGCAGCGGGTTCGTTTTTTAATGGTGCGCTATCATTTGCTAAGGCGCTATGACCAACCGATTGCGTCAATAGGAGCGCAAGAAGGAAGGTGATAAGTAAGGTTCGATGCCGGTGTGTAGAGCGGACTGAAGACATGTGAGAGCTTCCTCCTTAATCGTATAGGATTGCCATAGTTAAGTGTTTACTTTTTAGTATGATTTTATAAAAACGAATCCTAGACGAAACATGTTCCTTGATCGAATTCATGTATGATAAAATTACAATAGTAAACGGTTAAACGAGTAACTAGAAGGATTTAATTGAAAGGAAGGAGATTTGTATGGAAGTAACTAAAAGCGTACCATTTGAATTACATATGGCAGATGAGCGGGTCGTGCGAGGCGATATTTATAGAGCTAAAAGTGAATCAAGTAAGGGGACATTACTCCTGTGCCACGGTTATAAAGGATTTAAAAACTGGGGGATGTTCCCACATGTGGCGAATGAACTAGCAGAAACAGTTGATGTGGTTGCGTTGAATTTTTCCCATAATGGTGTGGGTGAACAGTTAATGGAATTTACTGAGCTTGAGAAATTCGCAGGTGATACCTACTCTAAAGATCTTGAAGACATCCAAGCCGTCATTGCTGAAATACATAAGCGTGCAGGGACAATGAAACCGATCCTATTGCTAGGGCATAGCAGAGGAGCTGCAGTGAGCCTGATCTACGCTTTAGATCATCCAGAGGAAATTGATGGTGTGATTAGCTGGAATGGTACTTCGAATGTTGATTTACTCACGCCAGAGAATAAGGCAGAGATGAGAGCCACAGGACGATCCTACACCATGAATGGGCGAACCAAGCAGATGATGCCGCTTGATCTGGTGATTTTAGAAGATATGGAGCTCAATCAAGAGAGGTTTGATATTATTGGAAGAATCAGCGGAGCTACTTTTCCAATCACGCTCATACAAGGCACAGCGGATGGAGAGCGGGGGATTCGTGGCTCTGAGCAGTTAGTTGCGAATCATACCGATATCGCGTGGGTGAGGATTCCTGATGGGAACCATACTTTTGGAAGTGTTCATCCTTTTCAGGGTGAGACCCAGCCTTTACGAGAAGCAATTGCTGAGACGAAGCGAGCGATTCGGGGGATGTTGGGGTTGTAGTGGGGGGATTTTGAAAAATAGACTCTGAAAAGAAAACCCGTGAAGCTATAAGCTTTACGGGCTCTTTTCGATGTTCGTTGAAGTATGAATAATTAGGTAACGAATTCTGTTATATCTACAATAAATTCGTTTGCTTTCTCTTTTCGAGATCAAATCCCCGACCTGGATAAGCGACTTTCGCTGCTTCCGCTGGCTCTGTTAAAAGCAGGTTTTGAGCCGTTTACAATCGAAAGTATTATTAGAACTGAACGGGACTCATAGTGGTTACATCTTTGCAAATGCAAAAAGTCAGATCAATGGATATGATCCGACTTGTACGGCGGCTTGTAATTGGCGGATTCTTAGAATGGTTTCAAACCAAACCTAGTGCCAATCTAGATCATTTCCTCTTGTCAATGTAGGTTAACAATGTGAGTATAAACAACCCAAAAGCAAACATGATTGAAAGAGATTGAAATATATCCATGTTCGCAGCTCCACCTTTCCAATAAGGTGTCCGCCTTGTACAAGTCGTCCTATCGTAAAGTTTATATTTAAATGGATAAATGTGGTAGTGTCAAAGGAACCATATATCTTTCTACATTTTTCGATTAGATTGGATAGTTCATTTTAAGAGGAGTACAATTGTGGATATTCGAAAAAAGTGAAATCGTTTGAAGTGGGAATAAATCAATCATTAAGTGGTAATTATTTGGTTGCGAAAAACAAAAAAAACCTTGCTACACAAGGCTTTCTTCATATGACCTGTAGTGGGCTCGAACCACTGACCCCTACCCTGTCAAGATAGGTATATGAGTTTTGTCTAAGCTGTTATAGTGCGGAAAAACTCAGTATTTATAAGGGTTTATATGTTTGCGAGTTGTGGTTAAAAGCGTTGAGCTGTATGTGATTTGCAACAGATTTGCAACTGAATTTGCAACAAAAAAACCGCCCTAAATGGACGGCTTACCCTTGCTTCGAAAACAGACTATCAAATGAGTTTGCCGCTTTCTGATCTGCTTCGGCTAGAACATGTGAATAGATGTTTAATGTTGTTTGAATATTCGAGTGACCGAGTCGCTCGGAAATTATTTTGGCATGGACACCTTCATTCAGAAGTAATGTAGCCGAAGTATGACGTAGTCCATGAAATTTAATGCGTCCGATATTAGGGTGACGCTTATGGAACCTCGCCCACCATGTTTTGACACTGTATGGGTTAAGCGGCTTGCCGTTCCAACCGCTGAACAAGAAAAAGTGTTCTCCATCAGCCCACAAGTCAGCGGCTGCTAGTCGTTCTTTATTGCAAAGCACTTTGTACTTCCGCAATTCCTCAATAACGTGTGAGGGAAGAGATAACTTTCGAACGGACTTACGTGTTTTCAGTTCCTTTATTTCGTAACCCTCTTTAGTAAATGAAACCTGCTGTTTCACATGAATTGTAGCGGCTTCTAAATCAACATGCTTCCATTCGAGCCCTAGCAATTCTCCTCTTCGCAGTCCGCCTGTAAATGCGAGCAAGACAATCATTCGCCACATAGGGTCTTCATGTTCAAGCGCCATGAGTAACAATTGTGTTTGTTCTTTGTTGTAAGCGTCTGCTTCTGATGTTTCCACCTTCGGTTTTTTCAGTCCGATCATTGGATTTGATTTAATTAAGCCCCATTCTGTCGCACGGTTAAATATGGACTTTACTGCCTTGTGAATAGAGGAAATTGTACCGCTCGATATTGTGCCATCTTTACCGTCTAGTCGTTTCCCAGTCTTGATCTCATCAAAAAGTGTTACAAGATGAAATGTTTTGAAACTATCAAGCCGCAAATGACCGATTGAAGGAAAAACTCTGTTTTTGAGATGCGTCATGTACATTTCTAACGTGCCTTTTCCGAGATGCTCCTTTGCGTACTTCGTACGCCAATCCTCAGCGAATTGTTCAAACGTCATTCGCATAGGCTCGAAGAATTTGCCATTTTGGACTTCCTCCGAAAACTTTGCCCATTCCGCCTCTGCTTCTCTTTTAGTACGGCAGCTAACTGTTTTTGTCTTTTTGGGATATTTGCCGTTTGCATCCCTTCCAAGGCTTACAGTTAAAAGCCAACTGTTACCCCTTTTTTGTACGTTAGCCATTGTGATGATTTCTCCTCTTCTCCGATATCAATTCGATTGCAGTCAAAAGGTACTGACGCTCGTCAACAGTTAGCGGCTCACCATATAATGTAAATTTCGTATCATCATTGAACAGTCCGTCCAGTTCAAGCGACACATAAACAGCAGGAGGCGAAGTCTTATCTAACAAGGATTTAACAGCGTGGAATTCTGATGCTGTTATACGCTTCATATAGCCTGCCTTATCCATCAAAACAGCAGGGTGAACACCATAGGCTGTCGCTAATTTCTCCAACAATTCCACTGATGGTTTGATTTCTTTGCCTGTTTTAGGATTAAATCCTTTTTCCAATAGCCTTACATGCTCGTAACTAACTCCTGAAATTGCTTCAATCTCACGCAGTGTGCGCTTTCCTCTTAGGTTCTTCAAATATTCTCCGAACGTTACCATCTCTCATCGCTCTCCTCCAAGGTTCACCGAATCAAATCGATTTGACAACAGCTTATCACTAGTGTACGATAGCAGTCAAGCTTAAAAATCAAATCGATTTGACAAAATAATAGAGGAGCGTTGAATTCAATGCAACAATACGAAACACAAAGAATTGCGTTGGACGCTAGAGGGGTTTCCAAAATGCTTGGTATTTCAATATCGGAAGTATGGAGAAGGACAAGGGAAGGGCAATTGCCACATGTGAAGTTAGGCAGAAGAACCTTGTTCCATAGGGAGGCTCTCGAAGCATGGCTGCGTGGCGAGTAAGTCTCGCACCCTCGTTTAACTTCATTGAGGAAAGTGGTCTGAATTATGACAAAAGGAAAAAAGAAAGACTACGGCTTCAAGCCATGGCAAAAAGCGATTGGAGCAACTGACAAAGGATTCGTCCGATATCATTACTCCCTCATGGATACAGAATTGTATTGGGGCATGAGTTCGAGCGCAAGGGACGTTTATCAGGTAATGTTACGGAAATACAACGGTAGAAACGATGATGAATTGACGTTCCCATTCGATTGTGTAAAGAAAATCATGTCAAAGCCCACGTTCCATAAATGCATAAAGGAATTAATACGGTACGGATTTATTGAATATGTGCAACACAACAAGTTTACAAGGAAATCTAATATATATAAGTTCAGCTCTCAATGGAGAGAGAAAGCAGGGAAATTAATGAAGTTTTAATTATTTAAGGGTGAAAAATCTTTACTCGCAAGAGTCAATAAATTTTACTCAATACGATGGTTTTGGATGTTTTCAGCCTCATTTGAGCCAAAAGTTTTTACTCGAAAAATCAGTGCGAAAAGTGACATAAAGCCTTGCTGTACAAGGAATTTAACGTGCTGATTTTTGAGAAAATATATATTGATTTTTGAGTAAAGCTTTTTTACCCCTTTATATATTTAGCCATACCATAGAGAATTTTAGGGGGCATTCAACATCATCTTCAAAGGGCATCCAAGAAAGGGAGATTCCTTTCATCCCACTATCTGACAGGGCTTCACCAAGCGAAGGTGTAATAACAAAGCACAACAACACATCGCCAGAGGGGTAAAATGGGTTGTTCTAGGCCACTAGTTACGAAATAGGGTTAACTATGGTGATAAATACATAATGCTTTAAATGGGCTTATAGGGGAGTTGTCTTGTTCGAATATATCTAAGTTGTAATATTGAAGAGCATTTAAAGACGTATTTTGTCAATCAAAAAATTAGTTGATGCTAACAAAATCAAAGGAACTCGAAGGAGGGGTCAGTTTGGCAGACACAGAAAAGAATATCCGTATCCATAAGCCACAGCATATTAGGCGGTTACTAAATGAAGTGATTAACGAAATCAGGCATGAGGATTCAATGGATAAAGAGAAACGTGCGAGGGTGCTTGGCTATTTAGCGAATATCACCTTGACTAGCCTTAAGGATGGCGAATTAGAGGAGCGGATAACGAAGTTGGAAGAAAAAACAAAGGAAAGCACAAGATGACACTGTTGAGAAGAATATCGGAACTTGAAAAAATCACCAAGAAGCCTAACGCAGAAAAGACGTTAATGACGATTCCCATTTCTGCCGATGATGTTAGGAGAATATTTTGGTTGAAACATGAAGCAACAGTAAAGGCGAAGGTGGAAATTGAAAATATTTTAGCCAAATATGATAAGCTTCCGTTGATCACAATGAATGACTGGGAATTGAATTTGATTTCAGAATTAAATCGACAATAGGTGATTAATTTATTGAACACCAACTAAGAGTTTTCAATGCGTTCAGAAGAGGAACAATAAGTTGGATGTCGAACACTTCGTATATGCCATTCTTGAGGTGAGAATTATGTATAAATGTATTTATTGTTTAGAAGAAAAACCAAAAGATGCTTACAAGAAAGTAGAGCATGTTTTGCCGCAATCGTTTGGCAGATATAGAAATAATCTTACATTAAAAAATTCAGTATGTGATTCATGTAATAAATTTTTCGGTGACAATCTAGAACCATTTCTTGCTAGAGACACATTTGAGGGATTCACTAGATACAAGCTTAACTTGAAGGAACCCAATGAATTTAAAAATATGGGGAAGAAGAGCAAATCAATAATTCGTTTAAATGAGAGTAAATTTAAGGGGGCATATTCATATCTAAGCTATAACGAGGATAAAAATGAACTTAGCCTCGAACCGCTAAAGCAGATTGGATTCAAGAAAGATTACTTACAAAATTTTGATTTTTTCTTGTTTCCTGATATACCCACTATATCGCAGCTAAAGTCATTAGGGTATAAATTAGAGTATGAAAATTCTATAATAATACTTGGCTGTACACAAGAAGAGGTGCAGCATATATTAAATCAAAAAGGATACGATTTTAAAACAACAGTTATAGACTCCGATTTCATTCAAGAATTGGATGTAGAAATTGAGCGCCAAATAGATACTGATCTACAAAGAGCTATTTCGAAAATTGCTTTTAATTATTTGTGTTATTTTGAAGGTGCAGAATATGTTATGGATAAAAACTTTAATGAGATAAGAAATTTTATCTTACATGGGGTTATTCCTAATCGACCTTACTTCAGTATGAGTGGTGATGACATATTAGGAGATGAGGGCAAGTTAGGTAAAAAGAGGGTTGGACACATTCTGAATATTGATTACGATAGAAATGGGATTTTTGTAGTTGCACAAGTTTCTTTGTATAATATTGCGAAATACTTAGTGATATTTGGAGCTATTCCACAAGGATTGTATAAAACCATAACACGAGGTCATTTCTTTAACCCATATGACGGCATGATACTTCTTCTTCAAAAAGGAAGAAAATAGACTGCATTTCACAGACCACGAAAGTAGTCTGTTTTTTATATATTTAGAAGTTTGTCTGTAGGGCTTAACGAGGTACCAAGTCATTCAAAATTTCCATTAATCGATTTTTGGCTTGTTTTTTAGCCTCTGGGGAAAATTCCGCATTATAAAGTCGTATTAGTTCTTCCTTAGGGACGTAATATCTGCCTTTGTTTTTTTGTTGTGATATCAAATTATTTCGACAATAAAAACGGACAGTTTCAATTTCACAATTTAAATACTCAGCGGCTTCCTTAGATGTGAAATAAAGCTTAATAATTTCTCCATTGCTCATGTGAATTCCCTCTCTATCTTGAAGTCTTAGATATAAGTGCTGTGCTCATTTGCAACAGATTTGCAACAAGACCTTCGAAACGCTGTCTGTACTACAAGTTTCAGCAACCTGTACTAATAAAGAAAAGCCGCATCCCATAAGGGTTTGCGGCTTTCTGTGTTATATGACCTGTAGTGGGCTCGAACCACTGACCCCTACCCTGTCAAGATAGTGCTCTCCCAGCTGAGCTAACAAGTCGTTTATGGATACAGGTAGTAATATACCAAGAAATCGTGAGATTGTCAATTGTTGGAGAGCTTACTTCCGCCAGAAAAAGAGGAGTTTTTTAAAGTTTGAATCAGCTTTTCTCTTCTTTTTGGACCGTGGAAGAAAAGCAGTAGGATCGCTTTCTGCAGTTGGTGAATCGATGGTTTTTCCGAGCAAAAGGGATCGCTCTTCTTCAGTAACACCAAGAGTTGTCATTGCACGTTGTCAGCCTTTCTGGTAATGATTATGAAGTAAATGTAACATATCTATCCGATGTTTCCTAGTATAGCTTTCTTCTTGCGTGAATTTATGGTAACTTGAGATCATTAGAGTTTGGGAGGACTAAGGTTATGACGAAACAACAGCATCGTTGGAATTTGCGTTTGAAGAGTAGTAATGTATATCTAGGAACTGTGTATTTGGGGGATCCGCTTCCGGAAGTGGAAGATGTGATTATGATTGGTGAGAAGAAATATACGATTCTTGAGCTCGGAAGTACACGAGATGCAAGTGACGTATTTGTAGAGGAAGTTAAGAAGAAATAAGGAAGTCATATAGGAAAATAACGAAGGAGCTGATCATTAATGATCAGCTCTTTCTTTTGTAAGGTCAGATCAGTCAGGGAACAATCACAGAGAATAGAAAAAAAGACTGAGGTTCACTCTAAGGAGGATCGAGTGAATCAGTCTTTTTTTGAGCTTGCTCCTACATCAAAGGATTAGCGTTTGTAGCCGCCTAAAGATTGTTCAGCCATTTGCACTAATCTTTTTGTGATGGTGCCACCGATTGAGCCAGCATCACGGGATAACAAATTACCGTTGTAACCAGAAGGGGAGAGAGGAACACCAATTTCCTGAGCGACTTCATACTTCATTTGATCTAGTGCTGCCTTTGCTTGTTGGACAACTAACGTGTTAGATCTAGCCATTCATAATCATCTCCTTTTTTATGGTACACCAGTATTATTTGAATGTTCAGAATATTTATTCGCGAAATTTTAAAAAAACGAAGAAATTTTTCATGCCAATATTTTCTATATAAAATTAGTCATAAAAATCAATAAACCCCCAACGGTTAAGTTGAGGGTGATATGTGATCAGTTATGATAACGGTTTCATTATTCTTCGGATTGTTCAGCTTCTTCAGCTTGTTCCTCTGCAGCAGCTGCTTCTTCAATCGCTTCAGCGATTACTTCCTCAGCTTCAGCCTCTTGACTCACCACTTCTTCAGTGGATTCAGCAGAGATTTCTTCTTCATTTTGTGAAACTACTTCTTCTTCTTGGCTCATTTTTGTCACCTCCTCTGATACGTATAGTAACATTGTAGCACTTCTAATAGGTTATACAAGTAGCTTGGACACCTAACTATCAGATTTAATGTGGAATTGATTGATTTGTCACTTTATAGGCGAAATACGATGCGAAACGCGTCGGATAAGGGTGAGAAAACCACTGTTTTCGCGGCTTTCAGCGATTGTGCATGTTTTATTTTTCTATGAATATAATTGAGCCTAAGCAACAATATTTGTTGAATTACTATGCTGAGTTTCTAGGAAAACTCATAGGGGGAATCCGAATGAATCGGTCGGATGTAATTTTGGAGCTACAACTTGTACCAGAGTTATTGAAACAAGCGGAAGCGATTTATGTGGATGCCGTGTCAGAATTGAATTGGGCTAAACATATGCTTCTAACAAAAGAGTATGAAATCATTGGTGAAGGTCTCGTAACAGGGAAGAATGAGCTTCAACGGCAAGCAGAATTATGGCCACATACGAAGGACTTGCAGAAGCAGGTATTACAAATGGAAGATGCGGTTGAACATACGAAAGTTGAGTTTAACTTTTACAAACGTAAATTAGAAAACCTCCAAATTATTGCCAAGCTCATGACGATTTTATAATCCTAAAGGACGATGATGAAAATGCCTGTGATCGAAAGATTGCAGGCATTTTCTTTGTTGAAACGGAAGTTTTTTTAAATTTAATAGCTGTCACGCGGTTATCAGTAAGGGCAGTTGTGCATCCTAAGGGTAGAATATACCAATGTGTGGTTTTACAGGAGGATTGTACACGATGAAATCAATGCAAATTATGGTGACAGCGAGCTTGGGTCTAATGCTATTGTCTGGTTGCCAAACCGTCAGGAGTACGTCAGTTGCTGAACCCACTGCGCCCCCTGAGACGGTTCGTGTTACGCTCATAGGTGCCGACAATCAATCTGTTGGTTCAGCGCAATTAACCGCTGTCAGTGACGGTGTACAAATGGATGTGCAGGTTAGTGGGCTTTCACCCGGTGTTCATGGTCTCCACATTCATGAGAAAGCGATATGTGAAGCGCCGACGTTTGATTCTGCAGGTAGTCATTTCAATCCCCATCAGAAGGAGCATGGCTTTTTAAATCCGAAAGGAGCACATGCGGGTGATCTGCCCAATCTCGTTGTGGATGCCCAAGGCAATGGACGATTTAGTGGTGTTACAAAGGTAGTAGTCCTAGACAGAGGAAAGCCTAATTCGCTGTTTAAGCCTGATGGGACAAGCTTAGTCATTCATGAGAAGGCTGACGATTTAAAAACGGATCCATCAGGCAACTCGGGTAAACGGATTGCTTGCGGTGCTGTGAAATAAAGGAAGGAAGGTTTCGACAACATGATCAAAACACAGGATCTCAAGCTCCAAATGGATGAATTAACGAAACAAAACGATATGGTACTTATTGAATTAGAATCAGTGAAGAAAATGTTGATGTCAAGTAGCCAGGGCTCTCAAGACACGCAGGGGCATCAACAGGCTTCTTCGAGTAATGGGAATAACACACAGCAGGGATCAGCAATGAATAGTACGCAAAGTCAAGGTCAAAGTCAAGATCAAGATAATGGCCAAAATCAATCACAAGCTCAAAGCCAAAATCAAGATCAGGGGCAGCAAACAAGCAATGGTCAAAATAATAATCAAGATCAATCACAGCAAACGAAAGCTGGTCAAGGAAATGCAGGCAACTCGAATAACCAGCAAGTAACTGATTTAGCGAATGAGCTTTTGAAAATTAAAGATTTAGTTGTAAAGCTGGAGCAAAAGACGTCGCAGTATGTCAGCAGTCAGTCAAATGGCTCGTTAACGGAAAAAGATGCGGTTAATCTGGTTTTGACGCTAATGAACGGGATGGTAGACTGGGCAAGCGAATTTGTCTCATCCAAAGCCTCCTCTAATGGTCAAGTGCAATAACGTCGCCCCCATAATAAAAAGCAAAAAGGCTGATATCAATCAGCCTTTTTGCTTTTTATGAAAAGGTATATCAATTAGGGCTGTACAGCTTCAGTTTTAAAATTCATTTGCTTAGCACAATATTCAATGATTTCACTCCGCCGCACGATACCAATAAATTTATCAGAATCATCCACGACAGGTACGAAGTTTTGTACTTTTGCTAAATCAATGAGATCGATCATTTCTGCATGAATATGAACGGGTTTATTTTTAACGCGAAGAGGAACCTCGTCGAGCACATGCCGGTGAGCATTCTCGAAGCCGATATGCTCGGAATTTTTAAGAAACCACAAGAGGTCACCTTCCGTTACAGTTCCAACATAATGGCCATCATCCGAAAGAATAGGGACAGCCGTATATCGATGATACTCCATTCGTTCCAGTGTTTGGCGAAGGGTAGCTTGTGGAGTCGCGGTAATAACTTCGGATTTAGGTAAAAGGAAAAAAGCGATGTTCATCAGTTACACTCCTTACATAAGAATCAATGTGTCTAGTATAACAAACTTTGCGCATAGAATCTAAACCTGTGTTGGATGCTAGTAGTGAGGTGAACGGAAATGAATCGAGCATTAACTACAGCGTTGGTCGGTATCGGCGCTGCTCAAGCCATCAAATTACCATTAACTTATGTGTTCAGTAAAAAATGGGACTGGTCGCAATTGGTTCAAACAGGCGGAATGCCAAGTTCCCATTCTTCCGGTGTTACAGCATTAGCTACCTATATCGGAATGAAAAGAGGCTTTTCAGCCATCGATTTTGCTGTGAGCTCCGTATTCGGGGCTGTCGTCATGTATGATGCGATGGGCATTCGAAGATCAGCTGGCGAGATTGCAGTGGAAGTGAATGATTTAGACGAGCAGGTCGAACGAATCGCTAGAGAGCACCCCGGACTCTACCATGCCAGAAGAAGAAAGGCATTGAAAGAACGATTAGGTCATTTGCCACGTGAAGTTGCGGCCGGCGCATTGTTAGGGCTTGCCATCGGGACATGCAGTTATTTACTGGAGAGAAAATAAAGCCGAGATCATTGTAAATGTGGACAACATTTCCGGAATGGGATAAGATCAAGAAACGATCTTAGAGAGGAAGAAGCCCACATGGAAACGATTCGTGTTACGACAATGGAACAATTGAAAGCTTGTTTTGCTGTGCGATTTAATGTGTTTGTTGATGAACAACAAGTACCCGCACACTTGGAGATGGATGAGAAGGATGAGTCCCCAGAAGCCTGTCATCATTTACTCATCATGGACGATGCAAGACCCATTGCTACATCCAGATGGTATGAATATCAAGAAGCAACAGCCAAACTACAGCGTGTTGCTGTCTTGAAGGACTACAGAGGACGCTCATTAGGGAAACAACTTATTCTAGCTATGGAACAACAGGCCTTTGAGCTTGGTTGTAAATATGCCATTCTAGACGCCCAATGCCAAGCAGAAGGTTTTTATAGCCAGTTAGGTTACCAAGTGATTTCCGATGAGCCATTCTACGACGCTGGCATTCTTCATGTCAGAATGAAAAAAACACTTTAACTCACAGAGACACTGTCATGTGCAGTAGTCACTGCTGCCGCGAGTGGGAAAGTAAGAATAAATCGGGTGCCAATCCCGAGCTCACTTTCGACTTCTAGTGTGCCATGATGATCCTGTACAATTTTATAGCAAATGGATAATCCTAGACCTGTACCCGTTTCCTTGGTTGTGAAGAATGGATGGAAAATCTTATCCAACTGATCACTCGGAATACCAGGACCATTATCCGCAATGATTAAAGTCGCGTTCTTCTGATCGCGGCTTAATTTCATGTGGATAGAGCCGTTTGCTTCCATCGCCTCGCAAGCATTTTTCATCATGTTAAGTAAGAGTTGAATCATCTTATCTTGATCCATTAGCATATGAACCCCATAGGCAGCTTCATGAAAATGAATCTCATGTCCAGAGCTGGTAGCTTCGGATTCAATAAGGGAAATGACTTTGAGAACGCATTCATTTAACGAGTGATTTTGAAAGACGGTTTGGTGCGGCTTAGAGAATTGAAGAAACTCACCGGTCAAATCACTCATCCGATCAATCTCATCCATAATTAGTCCATACCAATTCTCAATGTTGTAATCGCTTGCTTTTGATAATTGCAAAAAACCTTTCACCGTTGTTAAGGGATTGCGAATTTCATGTGCCATGCCAGAGGCAAGTTCACCGACAACACGGAGTTTCTCTGAGCGTTGCATTTGTTCCTCGCGTTTTAACCAAGATTCACGTTTCTTCATAAATAGGTTATGCTCCGCGTGCAAAATAAGATCATCTTTCGTCAAAGCATCTTGTGGAAATATCGCTATACCATATGTATTTTGTATACCAGTCAGCTTGGGAAGTTCAGAATCGAGCTTTTGTTGATACGACGCGGTAGTCAGAAAATCTTTATGAAGAGGCATGACCACTGCAAATTCATCACCGCCATATCGAGCTATGAACAGTGCATCTTTAAATAGAATTTGAATGAGATCCGCCATTTGCTTGAGTACGAAATTACCTGCCTGGAACCCGCCAGAGGTATTCATTGCTTTTAGATCCGTACAGTCTATAAGAAACAGTACAAGGGGCTGATGATGCTTGATTTGTTGTTCGAGTCTGCGATGACATTCTTCATAATTATAAAGACCAGTAAGGGAGTCTTTTTGCGTTAGTAGATGGCGTTCGTTGCGATTGCGATCCATTTTACCAGTACGAAGATGGGCAGTTCTTGTAAGCCAAGTAACAGCAGAGAAGTCAAGGATACTCATGAATCCATACATCGTGCTTTGAGAGGCAGAATGGGTAATGAAATTAACCGTAGTCACATAAGTAATCATGGAAGCAAAAGTCATGGCCCATGATTTGATCTTGTCTTCTTCCTTGTAAGCATGATGTGAGAGTGCTAATAAGTATAAGGGATAGCAGAGACTAGATTGTCCAAGCGCATGAAGCGAAGCAATGAGGAGAAGTTGAACCCAAGGCATAGCAGGATGAAGATTGGCAAAGCGAACAGCTAAAGCAAAAAGAATGATGGCTAGAACGAATGAAGGGATGTTCAATACTGACTGCAGATAAATTGTATATAGGCCATATAATAGTACATAAACATAATAAACCCCATTAATAATCACCGTAT
This sequence comes from Paenibacillus sp. J31R109, assembly GCF_059692055.1. Lineage (NCBI taxonomy): Bacteria > Bacillati > Bacillota > Bacilli > Caryophanales > Paenibacillaceae > Paenibacillus > Paenibacillus sp. J31R109. The sequence goes on from NZ_JCAUAR010000001.1 coordinate 473,988, forward strand.
CAGCTCCCGATTGGAATTTCCGCCGTTCACCTACTCATGTGACAATTTCTATACCTGTCATAAAATCCCTGCTGTTGCTCAAAAAAAAATGAGAAAAATAGGGACTTTTGTATGAAAAGAAGCCTTGAGAAGGAGCACTCAAAGGCTTCAGATTAACAGATCGTCTAATCGGGGATTTGGATGATATCATGTTTGTGGATAAAGGTCATCTGACCTGTATGGCCTATGTAATCAGGCATGTGATCGTCGTAATGCATTAAATAAATGAGTTTTTGAATAGGGTCGGGTAATGTAAGAAGGTCATCTAACGTGGTATGCACATATCCCGGACCACTTAATTGACAATCGTGGAAAATGGTGTGACAATCTCTTGTATCTATAACTTCATCAAGGAGCAAGTCTTTATTAAATTGCAAATCTGCACTATAAAACGTTCTGTGATTAATAAAAATGGAATAGTTGAGCTTATGAGCAATATGTAGTGTTGGGATAATTTCGAGCGTTAACGCAGGTGAAACGGCAAAGGGCTGTCGTTCTTGGAGATAGACGATTTCGAAGTAATCCTGAAGTTGATGAAAGCTTTCATCTGGATTATAGAGACCACCTTTAAGACTGTTCTCCCAAAGCGTATCTGCTAATGCTTCCGTCACATAAAGTTTTACGCGCTTGCGGTTATATTGATAGAATAAACGAAAAGCAACTTCTTCAAGCCCGCCTACATGGTCAGCATGAATATGTGATATGAGAATACCATCGATTTGATCGAGCTCTATACCGAGTTCATGAAGTGATTTAGGCGTTGTAGGCCCGCAATCAATTAATATATGGGCATCCGCTGATCGGACTAATGCACTTGTATTGTAATATAATTTGGAAAAGGCACTGCCGGTTCCCAACATTTGAATTTGCAAACTCATTCAGCTGCCTCCATTTTTCGACAAATTCCATCTTTTTCTAATGTATCATGGAGGTTGCCGACTTTCAACCACTTATGTTGAAATAAAGATTCAGCAAGCTTAAAGTATCGAATAAGAAGGTGTTGATTTCATAATGAATTGGTTAGTAGCATGTATCCTTTTTTTGCTTATTTTGTTTTGTTTAGTTGGGATTTCGACCTATGTTGGTTGGCAGTTAACGCACCCAGAGCGGAAATTAGTCGATGACACGCCAAAGAATTATCAGCTTGAACACGTGGATGTGACGTTCCCAAGTCGAACAGCAGGAGTGCTGTTAGATGGCTGGTACTTGAAGTCGCCTAACGCGCCATCCACGTCCATGGCAACGACGGTAATTATGTCTCATGGCTATGCGGGCACAAGGCTGGAAAAGGGACTACCCGCACTATCATTAGCTCAGCAGCTGGTGCAGGCAGGTCACCATGTTCTCATGTACGATTTTCGAAATTCAGGGCGCTCAGAAGGGAATACAACAACAATAGGATTCCTAGAAAAGGAAGACATTCTTGGTGCCATTGATTGGGTGAAGTCCTCAACTAGTCATCCGACGAAGATTATATTACTAGGATTCTCAATGGGAGGAACTTCATCCCTATTAGCGGCTGCTGAAGAGAAAGCGGTGGCTGGCGTCATTACAGACAGTGCGTTTGGTCAATTAATTCCTTATCTAAAGGAAAATCTGCCTGTATGGTCTAAGTTGCCTCGGATACCTTTTACGCCACTGATTCTATTTATTTTGCCAAAAATAATAGGTGTAAATCCTTATGCAGTTGATGCGTTAGCTGCTGTTGATCGGATTGCACCAAGGCCAATTTTGTTCATCCACAGTAAAGCTGATCAAGCTATCCCTTATACCAATAGTGTAGAAATGTATGAGCGGCATCCGGAACAATTTGAGATATGGCTAACAGAACGTGGGGGGCATGTTGGCTCCTATCAGTTGGAAGCAGATGTGTATGTGCAGCGTGTTCTAAAATTTATTGCAAAAAGTTAAATTCATCGCAACTCTTCTAAACCAACGGCGTATAATGATGCAGACAAACAGATGACTAACGAGGTTGGAGGCTAAGAGTGATGAAAGTTCAGCGCATTTTTATGTTGATGGTGATGTTTTTTGTTTTAAGTACGGCTGCGGTGGTAGCCTCTTCGATATGGGGGGAATATAAAGGATTTAATATCGCTAGATTGGTCGTAAACAATGAAACGAAGGAATTCCCAGATTCAGAAGTACCACCACTTATTGTAGATGGCAAGACAGTTTTGCCTTTACGTGCAATGAGCGATGCTTTACAGGCATTACTGAAGTGGGACGATGCAAGTAAAACGGCCTACTTATTCAAGCCCAATGTACATATGTTTTTTACATCGGAAGTTCGTAAAGATTCGTCTATTATCCCTTTCAGCGTTGTAGCACGCGGAGATGAAGTGAACTTTACCGTATTCACGCAGGTGGACAATTTGAAAACGAGCATTAATTCGGTTCGCGTGTCCGTTGTTTCTCCTAGTGGACGCAATGTGATCACACCAATTGAGAAATCAATTGCAGATTCCAAAGAATCGTTTTGGTTAAAAGTACCTTTATATGGCGTGTCATTTTCGGAATCAGGTACATATGTCGTGAAATTTGCGATGCAGCAAAGTGGCAGCGCCGATTATACGGTTGTTTCGGAGAAACAAATTCAAGCGGAATAAGCCATGTGGTAATGAACTGGTTTGACCTCTTATAACGAAAATGTTAGGATATTCAAGTAACTTATTACTTTATGAAATGAGGTTCTGCCTGTGAGCGATGAGAAGCATGATCATGTGCACGGCCCGGACTGTGACCACGATCACGACGAGCAAGGGGAAGACGTTTTTATCGTAACGGACGAGAACGGTGTAGAACATGAAATGGTCATGGTATATACCTTCCAATCTCAGGAGCAAGCTTACGCTGTTCTACTAGATCGAAATGATCCTGAAGCAGACGGTGTCATTTTCCGTGTTGAAGAAGAGGACGAAGATGCATTCCTTGTCAACATTGAAGATGAAGAAGAGTGGGAACGTGTCGTAACGATTTACAATGAAATCGTGGCTCAAGAAGGCGAAGAATAAGAGCTATACATAAGAACCCCCTAGCAGAGTGATCTGTTAGGGGGTTTCTGTTTGTGTTGATTCATTTTCTAGGATTGAAATACATGATTCTACCGTTAAATAGATGAAGTTCAGCTTTCAGAAGTTTGCCCAAATATTTGCAGAATTCATTGCCTTTGCTCTTGTCACCATGTGTGGCATTGTCAGGTAATACGAATTGTACGAACTGGCGTTCTTGCTCTTGGTTTTGTTCAGAACCGACCCCAACGACGATCGTATGATATAAAGCGTTGGTGCCTTTCAGATAAAACCATTTGCCTTCGCCTTCCGGTTTCGTCTCAATCGTATAAGGGAATCCGGCTTCATCATACTCCCAACCAAGTTGTTTGGCTGTTTGGCTGAGTTGATCGCGATAATGCAACAGCTTGTCCTTGATTTCATCCAAGGTAAGTGAGGCAACAGCCGATCCTGTTACGAATTTAATATAAGCGCTTTGAGCCATTCCTTGATCACCTCATTCGCAAAACATCACCCATATCATAGCATCATGTAAACGGTTTTACAATATATCCCTACGGGTGAAACTACTAGAAGATAGCTTGTGTTTCTACGATGACTTTCACTTGTTGGACACTACGATCCTCAGGTCCTTTGACAGGTAATCCAACTTCCACATGCTCAACAATATAGTCGATTAATTCTTGTGTGATGACTTCGCCAGGGAGCAAAATAGGAATGCCAGGCGGGTATACATAAATGAACTCAGCAATAATTCGATCAGCGGAGTCTTTAAACGGCAGAATTTCCGTTTCTCCGTAGAAAGCGTCACGCGGTGTTAACGTTAATTGCGGTATCGCCGGAACCTTGATGACAACTTCTTTAACTTCTACAACATCATCATTGATGTGGGATAGTTCTCGTAACGCTGTTAGCAAGATTTCCACATTCTCTGGCGTATCTCCTGGTGTGAAGAGACAGAGGATGTTGTACATGTCACTCATCTCGACTTCGATATTGTAGTGATCACGCAGCCAGTTCTCTACTTCAAAGCCCGTGATGCCTAGCTTACGGACGTGAACGCAGATTTTGGTAGGATCATAGGCATAAGTAGCTTCATCCCCGAGAATTTCTTCGCCGAAGCAGTACAGGTTAGGGATCTCGTTGATTTGCTTTCTCGCATAGTGAGCAAGCTCAATTGTGCGTTCAGCCATCTCACGTCCATTCAAAGCGAGATGGCGACGAGATGTATCCAAGGAGCCGAGTAAAATGTACGAAGTCGACGTCGTAGTCAGCATCGAGATAATCGTCTGAATACGTTTCGGATTGACACGATTTCCTTTGACATTGAGGACCGAACTTTGCGTCATGGAACCGCCAAGCTTATGTACACTCGTAGCCGCCATATCAGCGCCAGCTTCCATAGCAGACATCGGCAGCTTTTCGTGGAAATGGATGAGCACACCATGCGCTTCATCAACAAGTACTGGCATGTTGTAGCTATGAACCAGATCGACGATTTCTTTGAGGTTCGTACATACGCCATAATACGTAGGGTTGATGACAAGCACGGCTTTCGCATCAGGATGCTTCTCAAGTGCTCGACGAACGGAGCGGGTAGGGATGCCGTGGTCAATTCCCAGATTTTTATCACGTGCAGGTTGGATAAAGACGGGTTTAGCGCCAACGAAAATAATCGCGGCTAGGACGGATTTATGAACATTCCGAGGAACGATAATTTTATCCCCCTCGGAACAGACTGTCATGATCATCGTCATAATGGCGCCACTGGTCCCTTGTACAGAGAAGAATGTATGATCCGCGCCAAACGCATGTGCAGCCAGTTTCTGGGCTTCTTCAATGACCCCCATTGGTTGGTGGAGATCATCTAGCGGTGCTATATTGATGAGATCGATGGAAAGGGCGTTGTCGCCAATGAAAGCACGAAACTCCGGGTCCATGCCGACTCCTTTTTTATGGCCAGGAATATGAAACTGAATAGGATTTCTTTCCGCATGCGCTAGCAATGCAGAGAACAGGGGTGTACGGGTATGATCCACCTGATTATCGCTTCCCTTCTATCGTGGATTGCTTGTGCTATAGTTGCAACAAACAAAATGAGTATATCAAACTAGAGATTTGATGCAAGTTAATTTTTTCAAAATAGTTTGCACAAAATGGGGTCAAACTAACACTATGATGAATAAATAGGCAAAATAAAGGAGAAATCGGATGATTTGGCTGCAAAAATGGCGGAAAAACCGGTTGTTTTCCCCATTTGTGATGGAACTGTTAATTATTATGTTTGTTGTCGAATTTGTAAAGGGCGCATTGCTTTTAACCATTTTGCCGGTATATATGACAACAGCGTTAGGAGCTTCTGCATTTGTGATCGGATGGACATTAGCTGCTCAATATATTGGCGATAATGTATTACGTACACCTGTTGGGTGGATTATCGATCGGCTAGGTTATCGTGTGACGATGCTAACAGGGGTATTGCTGACGTTCCTATCGGTTATCATTATGGCGATTACAACACAATACCTGTGGATGATAGTCGGGTGTGCGCTGCTTGGCTTTGGGACAGCTCCTTTGTGGCCTTGTGTCATTACGGGAACGACAGAGGTAGCAGGTGATGAGGGAAAAGCAACAATCATGAGTGTCGTGTATATGGCTTGGCTGTCAGGGGTAGGACTAGGTCCTGTTGTGATTAATTTTTTCGTTGGTGAAGATAGTTATACGTTTGCTTTCCGATTGTTAATCGGCTGCATGACGGTAGTTGTGCTCGTTGCGCTTATGCTTCCACGTAAAGAAAAGGGGAGTATAGTCAAAAGTGGTGGAGAAAAGGAGAGTGTCAATGTTCACTCGCAATCTCAGCCAATGAAAAGGCGCAATTGGTTGCAGAGTGTTTCTACCTATTTAAGCGAAGTTCGGAAGTCGATGTCCGTGAGTCCGCTGATGTTTCCAGCTATGTTCGCACAAACATTTGCACTTGGCATATTAACGCCGATTCTAACGCTCTATGCCAAGGAAGTCTTGCTGCTGTCTTCTTTTCAATACAGCCTCTTTTTGGTTGCTGGAGGAGCGGTTACGGTGCTGTGTCTGGTTCCCATGGGGAAAATGGTGGACCGTCTGGGAATTCGCCCGTTCCTGTTCATCGGGTTTTCACTTAGTGCAGCATCGCTGCTGCTCTTTACATTTGTGAAATCAATGGGGCTGCTGTATATCTTGGTCGTGATACTTGGCGTGGGCTATGCGTTTATTATCCCTTCGTGGAATGCGTTAATTGCTTCAGCGATTCCACCAGAGAAAAGGGGGGCAGTCTGGGGGTTTTTCCTCACGATTGAAGGGTTCGGAATGATTGTTGGCCCCATTGTTTCTGGGAAGCTCTGGGATGTATACGGGTATCACGCGCCATTCCTGACAAGTGGATTTGTGCTTATCGGTCTACTTGTTCTTCAAATGTTCATTTCCATCCCCAAAAAAGGTATGGTACGATAAGGAAAAAGAATTGGTTTGGAGGCTTAACGCATCATGAATAAACAGATTGGAATCATCATGTTGTTGCTGATGACGATCTTTATCGGATTCGGAATTATCATTCCTGTGTTGCCCGAAGTAGTGAATGGAGCAGGAGCGAAGTTTCATAACGCCTTACTATTGTCGGTGTATTCCGCCGCTTCCTTCTTGATGTCTCCCATATGGGGAGGCCTATCGGATCGCATCGGTCGTAGACCGATTATCCTAATCGGACTTCTGGGATTTAGTATTAGTTTCTTGATTTTCGGCTTTGCTAATGATGAATTATGGATTATGTACGTATCCCGTATCCTAGGCGGTTTATTCTCAGGAGCAGCTACGGCATGTGCTGTCGCTTATGTTGCGGATATTACAACCGCAGAGAATCGAACGAAGGGCATGGGCATGGTCGGAATGTCCATTGGCCTAGGTTTTATCTTTGGACCCGCAGTAGGCGGAATTGTTAGCAAATGGGGAACGTACACGCCATTCTTCGTAGCCGCTGCGATATCCTTTGCTTCATTCTTACTTGCTGCAGCGATTCTTAAAGAATCCCTAACAGCGGACAAGCGCAGATCCTCGATAGAAAAAGCGCCTTCGCGTTGGAGCGCTTTCGATGGAGCTTCGAAATATTTGTACGTGCTATCGTTTTTCGTCTCGTTCACGTTGGCAGGACTTGAAGCCACGCTGCAGTATTATCAAATGGACAAAATCGGCGCTACGCCCTTTGACATTGGCATGATGTTCCTCGCCAGCGGCATCGTCGGGGCTTTGATCCAAGGAGGCGTCGTACGCCGCCTAGTGAAACAAGGTGCCGAACAGTTCGTCATCGGCATCGGTTTATTGCTTTCAGCAGCTGGCTTCTTCCTGCTGCTGTACTCCAGCAGCGTCGTAACCGCTGCGATTTACTTATCGGTCTTCGGCGCAGGGAATGCGCTGATCAGACCGTGTGTGACGTCGCTGATTACGCAGCGCACGAAGGTTGGACAAGGCGTCGCGACAGGACTCAGCTCCTCCATGGACAGCTTGGGCCGCATCGCAGGCCCATTGCTTGGCGGAGCGGTGTTCGCGATCGCGCACTCGCTGCCGTTCATCATCGGCGGCGTGCTCTGCCTAGCTGCGATCTTGCTGCTGCAGCGCTTCATTTTGGTTGATCGCCAAACTTCCGCGCAACGAGCGGCTTAGCATAACGTAAAAAGCTGCACATCCATTTCTCCAGAAGGAGAAGGATGTGCAGCTTTTTTTGTTACGACTTATGGACGAGGCGTTAAGCCGTACAAGATGAAATTGATCGTGTAGTCAACTTCTTTCTCTTCCTGCCAATCGCCATCTGGAATTAGCAGAAAACGGGTGATCAGAAACCCCATAATGGTAGAAATAATCATCCGTAAGGCTGCGGGAGGAGGGAGGTCTATGATCTGACCTTGCTCTTGAAAATGTCGTATGGCTTTATAAGCCTTTTCCAACACTTGAACGGCAACCTTCTCTTTAAATTGTTCCCGCAGCTCGTTGTGAAAAGGGATCTCGTGAATAAAGATTTTAATAATGGGGAAATGCTTGCGAGCAAATTCCAAGCGGTTCAAAGTAACCGCGCGTAAGAAGGTCTCCACACTGGGGTAATCAGCTTCCAATACCTTAGTAAAATCTTTGACAGCAAACGGAGCAATGAGTTTGGTCATCATGGGTGCTACGATCGAAAGGAGGAGCTCCTTTTTCGTTTTGTAATGACGGAATATCGTCCCCTCGGCTACGCCAGCTTTCTGCGCAATCTCACTCGTAGAGGAGCCTGCAAAACCTTTCTCAGAGAAAATCTCCACAGCGGCCTGAACAATCTTTATCTGTTTATCGGTCATTTTCTCTTCTTCGTCGTTCAGACGCAGCAGCTCAGTTAACCATGGCTCGATTTCGGACATTGCATTCACCTCTTTATCCCTTCCTTGACATCCATCCATTATAACTTACGATGCTTCTTCAATGCCACAATATTCAAGAACATAAAGACGATTGTAAATGCCGCTAATACGAGCACATCAAGCCAGATGCGATCCCAACCAGCGCCGCGAATCATTATATTTCGCAAGGCGTCAGCTCCGTAATATAGCGGCATCAAATGACCGATCCACCGAAGATAAACCGACATCGTATCCAAGCTGAACAATCCAGAGAAGAATACTTGCGGAACAATGATGAGAGGGATGAACTGAATCATTTGGAATTCATTGTTGGCGAATGCAGAAATGAGTGTACCTAAGGATAAGGCGGCTAACGCAAGCAATAATGTTATTAGAAGGACATACCAGAAGGAGCCGACCATCATCAGACCAAGGACACTCGTTGCGAACCAAGCAATGAGCGTTGCTTGCAAAGTAGTGAAGATCCCGAAGCCGAGGATGTAGCCAACGACGATCTCCCAACGGCGAAGCGGCGTTGCAAGTAAGCGTTCCAAAGTACCTCCCGTCCGTTCTCTGAGGAAAGAAACCCCCGAAAGCAGGAATACGAAAAAGAAGACGAAAAACCCAATGAGTACTGGTCCGAAATTATCAAAAGCAGCCATATCAGCCGCGCCGTGTAAATATGTGATGGCAGGTGTCTGAGCAGGTGCAGTGCCTGCGGGGGCAGCACTTTGTAACGCCTTTTGCAATAAGAAGAGGACAGCTTTGTTTTTACTTGGATCACTACCTTCTAAGGTCAATTGCGGTGTGGTTCCGTTCATCACCAGTACTGCATCTAATTGTACATTTTCTAGCTTCGTTTGAGCCTCCTCGGCGGTGTATACCGTGACCTCGGCATTCAAATCTTGTAATTTCTGAATGAGCGGGGCAGGGACATTGACGGCTCCGAGTTTAGGGGTATAGGTATTGCCATTGAAAACTAACGACATCATAAACAAGATGAGCATGGGAGCAATAAGCATCATCATTAGCGTGCGTTTATCATGAAAAAATTGGCGAAGGATACGAATGACTATGGCTCGAATTCTCATGCTTCAGCACCTCCATAAACTAGGAATGCTTCTTCAATCGTGGAGGAGGAGGTTGCACTCTTTAACTCCTCTGGTGTACCCATTGCGGTGAGTTGACCATCACGAATCATGCCAAGCTGATGGCATTTGTCTGCTTCATCCATGACATGTGTCGTCAGAAGAATGGTGGTTCCCTTAAGGCTCAGATTGGTCAGTTCCTGCCAAATGGATTTGCGCAAGACAGGATCTATTCCGACTGTAGGCTCATCGAGAATGAGAATGCTGGGTTCATGCAGCAAGGAGATGGCCAATGATAAACGCCGTTTCATTCCTCCTGAATAATTGCTAACTTGCTTCTTCAAGTGGTCAGTTAAATCAACGAGTTCCATGACGGCCTGAATCCGCTGCTTGCATTTGGCTCCTTGGAGTCCATACAAGGCTGCGAAGAATGCCAGGTTCTCGTACGCAGTTAATTCGGTGTATAAGGCGTCTGATTGTGCCATGTAGCCGATCTGAGAGAGCATCGCAAGCTGTGGCATCTTTTGGCCAAGTACGTGCACCTGACCGGTTGTAGGGGCTTCAATGCCTGCAATCATGCGAACGAGAGTCGTCTTACCCGAGCCGGATGGACCTAGCAGACCGAATATCTTTGCGCTAGGTACAGCAAGCGTAATGTCTTTCAGCACGGTTTTATCACCAAATTGTTTACTGACCCCTTGCACGTGAATCGATGTGTTGGACGTCATAGCTTGCACCTCTTTCTGATTTTAAAAGTGAGTAATCACTCATTATTGAATCTAGACTTATCATACGTCATATGTATGAGATTGAGAAGTGAGTAATCACTCATTTTTCTAAAAAAATAAAAAAGAGACATTCAAATGAATGCCCCTCTTGTAATGCCACATCGTTACTTCTTCGCCTTCGGTTCCATTTTATGATCTACCCATTTCTCGATGGAAGGGGTTAATTGATCCTTAATGGATACCACTAGCTTGTCTTTGGAAATACCTTTTGCTTGGGCAATTTCAGTTAACGACTTCCCTGCATGCAGTTGTGTGCGAAGCTCGTCTTTACTCATGCCGAGTGATTGTGCGAGTTTTTCAGTATCGGGTTTTAGACCGAATTTGTGTTTACCGTGACCCGCAGGGTGGTGAGCCAGCAAGTTCTTCTCGTTGAGGATGAACTTGAGATGTTCGCCAAGCTTTTGCTTCATGTGATCGCCTTGGTCAGCAGTTAGCTTGCCGTCTTTCACGGCTGTTTCGATCTTCGTTGTCCGCAGTTGTTGGAGTTTTGCTGTTAGATCAGCTTCCGAGATGCCTTTTTCGGCTGCGACTTCAACAATGCTTTTACCGCTCTTCAGCGATTTGAAGAGAACTTCTTTGTCTACACCAATAACAGTGGCTGATTCTTCAATAATCGGCCATTTCCGTTTATGATGTCCGCCTTGTCCCTTCTCATCAGCTTGTTGCCACCCTACGGTAGGCTGTTCGTCCAAATCAGGATTCTGCGCGAGGGCAGTTAGGCTTCCACCTAAGATGCAGGAGAGTGCGATCGAGCTGATGAGAAGCTTTCTAAGTTTCGTTGTTTCCAATGGTTTCGAGGCCTCCTTCCTGTGTGATTGGGAATTACAGGATTAGTCTGCGCAGGAAAGCCTCGTTTTAGTTGAAATCAACCTTAATTTAACATAAATTTTTCATGAAATTAGAGCGATGGCGTGTCTACGGCAAGCTTGTACAAAGGAAGCAGCTGCTGGAAGGTTTCCTCAATCAGTTGTTCCAATGCAGCAGGATTCGCTAATACAGGATCATTGAAGCTGAGATTGCGACCGATAAGCAGCTCCGCCTTTTTGACATCACGGAATCGGATAAGTGCGTCATTCCAACCCGTGGTGTCGAGGGAAGACACAGGTGTTGTATCTTTTTTCATATGGTCAAAAGAGATCAGGAAGTCTTTCGGGATTTCAGCCTGAATTTTTTTCAAATTGTTCATGTACGTTGTCGCAATGTTTCCTTTGTTCGGTAGTTCATAGATAAGGGCAAGCCAGATGAATACACGATCATCGAAAAGTCCAACTTGGAAATGGGGGACTTGCTTATAGCCACGTTTATAAGGGCAAATCGCCATCCAAGTGTCGACTGGCGGATTGATTGTACGTCGTAAATGTTTGGCAATATGTAGGTACATCTCAGTTCCAGATTGAACGGATAAGTCAGCAGCTAATTTGTCGCCTAACGCTTTGAATTTAGGTTGAATCCGTTCGCGAATGGCAGCCATACGCCCATCTAAGCCGTCAATAGCAAAGGTATCAAAATCATGTTGTGTAAATCCAGTAAAACTCATGGTATATGGTCCTCATTTCAATCCTATTTTTCAACTATTCTAAAGTAATTTTCTACTTCTCGCAATAAATCGCAAGTTTCTTCGATGTTTGCGTATAGGTCCTAAGATCGATATTGTCGAAATAAGCAGGGAAAATTAGACATTTGTCGAAAGTTATAGTTACAAGCACGGAAGGTACAGGAGGAAGAAATTTTATGAAGAAAATGCCGAAGTGGTCAAAAATAACAATCATCGGAACGTTGATGGGAACTTGCTTTGGGGCAGGTGTATACGCACAGGATGTGCTTCAGCGTGTCGATGCGTATCTGAGAAGTGATTATAAGGTTGTTGTGAATGGACAAGCCGTTCAGTTAGCGAATCCGCCATTAATCTATAATAATTCGAGTTATTTGCCAGTCAAAGAATTAGGCGGTCATTTGGGTGCTATTGTTAATTGGGAGGAAAGTACGAAAACAATCTTTATTAATCCACGTGTGAATGCCAATCAACCTGCGGAGGGAACGGCAACGAATTACCTGGACATTAAGCTGCAATTTCCCTATGCGCAATATATGGATTACCGTGGGGCTACCTATCCCATGCTAATAAATAATACAGATCAAGCGTATTACCGCTTAATTGATGTGGAGCGAATGGGGATCCGCACAGATGGCTTGCGTAAGGCGAAAGATAAATTTACTGGTCAACTGTACGTAAGTGAGGCCGAATTGAAAAATGTATGGGGGAACGAACCACCGCAAATCTCCTATACGAATTACGAAACCATCGTGATAACCGAAGAGAAGGATCCGCTCAAACTCGAGGAATTAAGGAAATATGTAAATGATTTTCAATACTTACCGATTAATGGCGTTATCATAGCTTCAAATCCGATCATCATCGATAAATTACCTGAAGAAAATACATATAGCTATTTGACCAATGATAATGGTCATTTCTATCGAACTAAACTTACCTTGACCCAATCAACAGGATGGAATAATAAAATTCTTTATTTCGTTGGAAGTTCTTCAAAAGAAGACATTGAGGCTGGGAAGTAAACGAGGATAGTTATAAAAAAGGCAGCTCCCGCAAATGAATGCAGAGGGGCTGCCTTTTCTTATCTGGAGAAGATTAGATTACAAAAGCGCTAGTGATAATAACCAACAAGATGAAAAGAACCAAGATTGCTGCAGAAGATCCATAACCGCCGCCACAACCAACTCCACCAACACCTGCTACGCCATAACCCATTTGATTCACCCTCTCTTTCTAAGACCTGTCATTGACTTTCGACATAGCATATGGAGCAGGGAGCCTTATGGCATGGGCTAAAAGAGGCAACTTGAATGATTGTGCTGGTGTCCCTAGTCAGGTGCGGATTTTACATGTATTTATGGTATAATAATGAGATGGACAAGGATTGAAAAGGAGAATGGTTAGAGGATGAAAGAGAATGAAATTGCAGAGTGGATGCTGAATGAATTGAAATCGGCAGGTATTTTGTATCAAAAAGATGCTGTTGACTATATTCTTAACAATTTTGGGGAATCCTTTATTTATGTGAACGAGAATGGTAATCAAGCCATTTCCAAAGAGGTTAAAAAAATCTTCAAGAAATTGCATGCTGGAAGAGCAGCCTGGGAGCGCGATGGATTTTTCTGGGGTTGGCATTAATTAATGAATTAATTATAGACTGGCCGATTCATGGACTGTAGCTGATGGCAAACAGGCATCGGCTTTTTTTGTACGCTTTCTTTTAAAAAAATATCCATAATCCAAGTTGCTAAAACATAGAATTCATAATAAGATAACTGTAAGAACACAAGTTGTCTGAATATTTAAATAAATGATTATGCACCAATTATGGAGGGGATTGCCGTGAGTAAGAGTCATGAAGTGGAGTATTGCAACCTAGAGTTACGATTTGATCGCCGGCTAATCCGGAACTTCATTAAAGCGCTCATTCAAGAAGGATACTCACTCTATTGGAATGAAAGTGAACTGCAGTTTATCATTTCTATTCGAACAGGCCGCAAGCTGATTAAGCTGAAATTTGAACGGATTGGCGAGAAGTATAAGATTGTTGGCAATTATTCATTTAAGGATGAGAAACTCGCTGAAATGATGGAGAAGCTGATCGGGGATACACGCGGTCATGCAGTAGTTAAAAGATTTAAGGATCGGCAAATTCTCATTGAGAATATTATGTTCGGAGAGATCATCCGCATGGTAGAGATTAGCGGAATTGAACATAAGGTGCTGTATCAGAAGGAGCCTGCTGTGACCGTAGAAGAAGTCATGCAAGCACTAAGATCGAAGAGGACGGATGAACGCATCCCTATTTTGCGAATGGAGCTTGATTATGAATTAGCTACGCTGCAAGATGCAATCGCGTCTGGGGATACCAAAGCCGCGATGGAAAGTAAAGCGAAATTGATCGAGCTGAGACAAGAAATGCTTCTATTGGAGATGTGAGAATGAATAGTGTGCTGGGATGAAAGAGAGCCTGTATGAACGTATACGGGACTCTCTTTTGTGTGTTTAGAGGGGGATATTCGAGATGAAATATACAAAAAATAAGTGAAAGACTCCTGGAGAAGGGAGTTTTTTTGCCCTATAAAAAGAGTATTGTTAACGTGTGCATAGATGTGATATGCTTCAGATAGAGGTGATGGCATGAGCGTAACGATTAAGGATATTGCGAAGCTCGCAGGTGTATCGCATACCACCGTTTCCAGAGCGCTGAACAACAGTCCGCTCATCCAAGAGGAGACCAAGGAGCGCATTCGCATCATCGCTAATCAACTGGATTACACGCCGAATTATAATGCGAAGAGCTTAGTTTTGGATCGCTCGTATAACTTGGGGCTATTTTTCACCACACTAAGCAATGGTACTTCCGCAGGATTCTTTTACGAAGCTATTCGTGGGGTTAACTCCGTGATAAGAGATCGCTATCAGCTGATCGTCAAGGGAATTGATGATTACACGAGCTTTCATTCCATTACGAAGAAAAGCTTCGACGGCATCATCATTGTTAGTCAAAGTGATGACGATCAACCGATTATTGAACACATTGCACAAAAGGGGATTCCCTTGGTTGTGCTGAATCGCCCTGTGGACACCGCTGGTGTACTGAATGTGTTGTCCGATGAGGAGCAAGGTGCTTTTCATGCAGGCGCTTACCTTGTGAAGCAAGGACATAAGAAAATTGCACTAATTGAAGGACGTAAAGGATTCAAATCCGCACAAAATCGGAAAGATGGTTTTGAACGAGCTATGGCTCATTACGGGATCTCGGTTCCAGCAGCCTATCGCTTGCCAGGATTGTATGATCTTGAAAGCGGTCATAAAGCGATGCAGCAGTTTCTGAGTCTGAATGAGAAGCCGACAGCTGTATTTTGCTGTAATGATGAGATGGCGTTAGGTGCCATTAAAGCTGTATTTGAAGCGGGTTTACAAGTCCCTAAAGACATATCCGTAGTTGGCTTTGACGATACGGTTTTCGCAGGGTATGTTACGCCGTCCTTGACGACTGTACGAAGACCCATTGAACAAATTAGCAAAGAAGGCGCATTGCGTCTCTTAGGTAATATAGAGAACAAATTGCATGCCACAGAGCAAGTGCTTTTGCGAACGGAACTGATTATTCGTGAGTCCGTGCAACCATTACAAGACTAAGAAAGTGGGAGAAGTCGATGAGTATTCTAAGAGAGCTGTTACAAGATATTCCGATTCCGCAAATGGTCAAGATTCGCCAGAAATTTGATCGCACAATTTTGGAGAATCCTTTGCAGGAACTTGCCGATAAGCTGGAAAGCAGTGGCGTTATGCCGAGCATCCTTCCCGGTCAACAAGTTGCAGTTGCTGTAGGAAGCAGAGGTATTGCCAATATCGCTGGTTTCACGAAAACAACTTTGGATGCGATTAAGGCTAGAGGCGCGCATCCATTCATCGTACCTTGTATGGGCAGTCACGGCGGAGCAACCGCAGAAGGTCAGACTGAGGTACTGCAGCACTTTGGGATAACGGAAGAAACAATGGGAGCACCAATTCGTTCTTCGATGGACGTCGTCAAAATCGATCAACTGCCGAACGGTTTGCCGGTTTACGTAGATCGCATTGCTTCAGAGGCAGATGCCATTGTCGTTATTAATCGTGTGAAGCCGCATACGGCATTCCGTGGACGTATTGAGAGCGGCATCATGAAGATGATCGCGATTGGTCTGGGTAAGCAGAAGGGCGCTGAAGCTTGTCATCAGCTAGGCTTTAAGTATATGGCTGAGAACGTGCCAGCGATGGCGAATCTCATGATTGAGAAGTTGCCGATCGTTTTCGGTGTTGCGCTCGTTGAGAATGCTTACGATGAAACATGTCAGGTCGAAGTCCTGCCAGCCGCGGAGATCGAGGCTCGCGAGGAAGTTTTACTTGTCGAAGCGAAGTCCCGCTTGCCCAAAATTCTATTTGATGAAATCGATGTCCTTGTTATTGATTATATCGGTAAAAACATCAGCGGTGATGGCATGGATCCAAACGTAACTGGGCGTTATCCTACACCGTATGCACATGGTGGCCCAGAGGTGTCGAAGATGGTAGTCCTTGATTTGACCCATGAAACAAAAGGGAATGCCAACGGCGTAGGTACAGCTGATTTTACGACGCAACGCCTTGTAGATAAAACAAACCTGGAGTTCACGTATGCCAATGGTTTGACTTCAACGGTATGTGCGCCTACGAAAATTGCAACGACATTAGAGAATGATTTCTACGCAATTAAAGCGGCTGTCAAAACGTGTAACATCTTAGATTACACGACCTGCAAACTTGTTCGCATTCAAGATACATTGCACCTAGGTGAAATTGAAATTTCAGTTAATCTCCTTGATGCTGCTCGTCAACATCCAGATATCGAGATTTTATCGGAGCCATTTGAGCTATCATTTGATGCAGAGGGGAATATTAGCCCATGACGGAAAGTCAGAAGCCATATATCATAGCAGCCGATATTGGAACAACGAGTACCAAAACGCTTGTCATCGATCGGGATGGGCGCGTTCTTGCCTCTCATTCCATCGAGTATCCGTTATTTACACCTGCATCTGATCGCGCAGAGCAGGATCCAGATCAAATATTTGATGCTGTGGTGCAAGGGATCGGCGCAGTCGTTCGCAAGCAAGGCGTCAAGCCTGATCAAGTACTTTGCGTGTCATTTAGTTCCGCAATGCATTCGCTAATTGCTGTTGATGAGCATAATAATCCACTTACGCAATGCATTACTTGGGCTGACAATCGCAGCAGTCAATATGCTGAGGAGTTGAAGCTCAGCGGACTCGGACAACAGATTTATGCGAGAACAGGTACACCAATTCACCCGATGTCGCCGCTTTTGAAGCTAAAGTGGTTTAGCCACTATGAACCAGAGCTTGTTCGAAACACACATAAATTTATCGGAATTAAAGAGTATGTGTTTGCGAAATTGTTTGGTGATTATCTCATCGACCATTCACTGGCAAGTGCTACTGGCTTATTCAATTTAGAGCAATTAGATTGGGATGCAGGTGCATTGGATTACGCAGGAGTAACGCCTAAGCAGTTATCCAAACTAGTTCCGACGACGCATCGCGTTGAAGGATTAAGCCAAGCGGATGCAGCAACAATGGGCTTGTCCACGGATACACCTTTTATTGTTGGTGCATCGGATGGTGTCCTTGCCAACCTTGGCGTGGGCGCGTTTGAGCCTGGCGTAGTCGCTGTTACGATCGGTACGAGCGGTGCTGTTCGGAGTGTTGTTAGTAAACCTCAAACAGATCCTGAAGGGAAATTATTCTGTTACGCATTAACCGAAAATTTCTGGGTCGTGGGTGGTCCCATTAATAACGGGGGTATTGTCTTCCGCTGGGTAAGAGATCAGATTGCGACAGCAGAAGCAGAGGAAGCACGCCGAATGGGCATGGATCCTTACGACCATTTGACAGCACTTGCTGCCGAGGTCGGAGCCGGCTCCGATGGGTTACTCTTCTTGCCGTTACTGTCGGGTGAACGAGCTCCTTATTGGAATGCCAATGCACGCGGTGTGTATTTCGGTCTTTCACTCAGCCACCAGAAGAAGCATATGATTCGTGCAGCCCTTGAGGGTGTCATGTTTTCCATTCAAGCCGTTGCCACTTCGTTGGAACGGATGATGGGACCTGCTACGGTGATTCGCGCTTCTGGCGGTTTCGCTCGTTCAGAGTTTTGGCGTCAGATGATGACCGATATGCTTGGGACCGCCGTTACCGTTCCGGACTCTATTGAGAGTTCAGGAATCGGTGCTGCCTTACTAGGTCTACTAGCGATGGGCGAAATTGAAGATTTATCACATGCACACAAATGGATTCGTGTAGGCAAGGCTCACGAGGTGAATGAAAACGATTATCGCATATATCAACAATTGACATCTATTTATACGAGCGTATATCATCAGTTAAAAGATCAATTCGACGCGATCACCGCTTTTCAAAGTCAGCACCTACGGAGTCCTCAACTATAATTTATTAGAGACAAATCACTAGTATTCGAGAGGATGACGACAATGAACTTATTCGATCTTTCTGGGAAAACAGCAGTAATTATTGGCGGTAATAGTACACTTGGTGGTTCCATGGCTCTTGCTCTAGCTGGACATGGTGCTAAAGTCGCGATCGTCGGGCGCAATCAAGAGAAATGCGAAGAGGTTCGTGAGAGTATTGCAGCAATTGGCGGAGAAGCGAAGTCGTTTCAAGCGGATGCAACTAAACGTGAGGATGTAGAGCAAGTTCTCCAAGATGTTGTTGCTTGGTCGGGCAGTGCGGATATTCTTATGAATTGTCCAGGTAAAAATAGTGCGACGCCTTTCTTTGACATTTCCATGGAAGAATGGGATTCTATTATGGAGGTCAATTTGAAAAGTGTCGTGATAGCCTGCCAAGTGTTCGGGAAATACATGGTTGAACGAGGTGAAGGCGGAAGCATTATCAATATTTCATCCGTTTCCTCGGATCCACCACTTTCCCGTGTGTTCACTTACTCCGCTTCCAAAGCAGCTGTGAATAACATCACACAGAACCTAGCTCGTGAGTTTGCTCCAAGTCGCGTGCGCGTGAATGCTATTATTCCTGGCTTTTTCCCAGCAGAGCAGAATCGTAAGATTTTGTCGCCTGAGCGTATCGAATCCATTATGCGTCATACGCCAATGAATCGATTTGGTGAAGCTGCAGAGCTTCAAGGTGCTGCGGTGTACCTGGCTTCAGAGAAAGCTTCAAGCTTTGTGACAGGAACAGTTTTGAGAGTAGACGGCGGTTTTGGCGCGATGACGATTTAAACATTTATATATCGGAAGGGTGTATGAGAGACATGTCTAAGCAACAAATAGGTGTAGTAGGTTTAGCAGTTATGGGGAAAAACTTAGCATTAAACATTGAAAGCAGAGGCTTTACGGTATCCGTATTCAACCGTTCTGCTGAGAAAACGAAGGAGCTTCTTCAAGAAGCACCAGGGAAACAACTAGTTGGTACATACACGGTCGAAGAATTTGTTCAATCCCTTGAAGTGCCGCGCAAGATTTTGATCATGGTCAAAGCTGGCGGACCTACAGACGACACAATTAACCAATTGCTTCCGCATTTGGATAAAGGCGATATCTTGATCGATGGCGGAAATGCTTTCTTCCCTGACACACAACGTCGTAACAAAGAGCTTGAAGCTCATGGCATTCGTTTCGTTGGAACAGGTGTTTCAGGCGGTGAAGAAGGCGCACTTAAAGGACCTGCGATCATGCCAGGTGGACAAGAAGACGCTTATAAATTGGTAGAACCTATTCTAACAGCAATTTCTGCTAAAGTTGGCGAAGATGCTTGCTGTACGTATATCGGACCAGATGGTGCAGGTCACTATGTGAAAATGGTGCACAACGGCATCGAGTACGGAGATATGCAGTTGATTTGTGAAGCTTACCAATTGCTGAAAGATGTACTTAACGTTAGCACAGAAGAACTTCATGAGATTTTCACAGAGTGGAACAATGGGGAGCTAGATAGCTACCTAATCGAAATCACGCGTGATATCTTTACGAAATACGATGCTGAAACAGGCAAACCAATGGTTGACGTGATTCTAGATTCCGCTGGTCAAAAGGGAACAGGAAAATGGACCAGTCAAAGTGCTCTGGACCTTGGCGTGCCGCTTTCCATCATCACAGAATCCGTATTCTCCCGTTTCATCTCCGCGATGAAGGAAGAGCGCGTAGCAGCAAGCAAAGTACTCAAAGGACCTGATGCTCCAGCATTTACAGGCGATCGCAAAGCGTTTATCGAGGCTGTTCGTCAAGCTCTTTACGCCAGCAAAATTTGTTCTTACGCTCAAGGCTTTGCTCAAATGAGAGCAGCTTCCGAAGAATATAAATGGGATTTGAAATACGGCAGCATCGCTATGATCTTCCGTGGCGGTTGTATTATCCGTGCTCGTTTCCTTCAAAATATCAAGGATGCGTATGATCGCAATCCTGAATTGAAAAACCTATTGTTGGATTCTTACTTCACAGACGTAGTGGATAACTACCAAGGTTCATGGAGAAAAGTGGTAGCAGAGGCGGTTACTCGCGGTATCGCAGTTCCTTCCTTCGCATCTGCACTTGCTTACTATGACAGCTACCGCACAGAAAGATTGCCGGCTAACCTGTTGCAAGCGCAACGTGACTACTTCGGTGCTCATACGTTCCAACGTGTGGACAAAGAAGGATCTTTCCACTTCAACTGGATGGGTAACGAGTAGTCGTTAAGCCTCTTCTTGTAAGCCGTAGGCAGCTTCTCGAAGCCACATCTTCAATCGGTCAGCGTCTTGATCGAAGCCATTGCGGCGGTGGATGAGCATGAGAGAAACCTCGGCGAAATAACGGAAATTTCTTAATAATCGTGGTTGAGTAAGACCTTGCACAAGCGGGTCTTCTTCAGCCACTTTTTTCTTAATAAATTCTAGAATCCAGACGACATCCTCTTTGCATAACGTATAGCTTGGGTGCAAAATCTGCTCTAGTTTGCGCTGTGTGCGATTCGTAAAGGCAATCGTGTGGTTCGTGTTCAGAACAGTTGGGTTCAAAGCTCCATCTCTCCTTATCGGCGTGGTCTCTCTCCAATCTTAACTGTTTGTGCTAGAATTTATTCACACTACTATATGATTTTTAGATGGATTGTATTCATGCTGAAAGAGCTATGGTATGATGTTGGGAAAGTTTGTATGACTAGCTCATGGGAAAAGGGGATTAGTGTGACAGTTAGAAATATTGTACTTGTTGGATTCATGGGGACAGGGAAATCAACGGTAGGTAGGAAGCTAGCAGAGCGTTTAGGATGGAGTTTTTGTGATTCTGACACTGTGTTAGAAGAAATTCAACAGACCAGTATTCCTGAATTATTTCGCAATCATGGCGAAGCTCATTTTCGTGCTTTAGAGACAGAGACGTTGGCACGGATTTTAGATAGTGAAGGGCAAGTTGTAGCAACTGGTGGAGGGGCTGTATTAGCGGCATCCAATAGAGATTGCATGCTTCAGCATGGCTTTGTCGTTGCCTTGGAAGCAACAGCAGCAACGATTATAGAGCGAGTTAGTGCAGATACGAATCGCCCTTTGCTGCAAGGTAATTTGGAGGAACGTGTACACACACTTATGGAACAAAGAAAACATGCCTATGATTTTGCGCATGCGTCCATTAATACAACAGAACTATCAGAGGATGAAATTGTTGATCTGATCATTCAACATGCCGGTCGCCATTAAAAGGAGAAGACAAGCTCTACAGCTTAGTCTTCCCATTCCAACATGCCGCCGGACATGTTCTTAAGTCCTTTATAGCCATTGGCTTCTAAATATCCAAGTGCGCGTCCGCTGCGATTTCCACTGCGACATACGAGAATGACTTCATCTGCTTGTGGAATCTCGCTAAGGCGCTCTGGTAATTGGGCTAATGGAATATGTATAGCGCCTTGAATCATACCTTCTGCTACTTCTTCATCTTCGCGAACGTCGATAAGTATTAAATGTACACCTTGTGCAAGTCTTGCTTTGACTTCGGATGGTAGAATCGTATCCATGATGCGCCTCCATGTTCGTATTTACGGAAGAAATCTCCCTACTTAGTATGATAGAAATTTAACGCCGAGATGTCAAACGAAGCGTTACTTTATCTAGCTTTTTCGCGAGCAGCCTGTAAGGGGAGAAGGTTTCCAAGTTACATTTCGTATGATACACTGTCAATAAATATTTGATCTCTATCATCCTGCTGAAGCGTGTTTTCTTTGCATTCATTCTGCTGGATATACATATAAAACTACTTGCGAAGGAGTTAACAAACGACATGAAAGCCATCGTAAAACCAACTTCCCATCTCCAAGGGGAAATTAATGCATTATCCTCCAAAAACTATACTACACGCTACTTGCTTATCGGTGCACTCGCGAATGGGACAAGCACAATTTATTACCCAGCTCATAGTGAAGACAGTGATGCGATGAGACGCTGCGTACGTGATTTGGGAGCGATTATAGAAGAAGATGATGAGAAAATTGTCATCACAGGCTTTGGTAAGAACCCTAAGCATGTGTCTGAATTGAATGTTGGTAATGCTGGAGCTGTGCTTCGCTTTTTGATGTCTACCGCTGCTTTTTGTCCGGAAGTAACATTCGTAAATACGTATCCGGAATCGTTGGGGAAACGTCCTCATGATGATTTAATCGATACTTTGCAACAAATGGGTATAGAAGTACTACATAATAACGGTCGTTTGCCGATAACTATTAAAGGGGGACAACCTCGCGGTGGCAAAATCACTGTTTCTGGAAATGTGAGTTCACAGTTTTTGAGCTCCCTCTTGTTCATGACGCCGTTACTTGAAGAAGATACTGAAATTGAAGTTTTGCATGATTTGAAGTCCAAAATTATTGTGGGTCAAACGCTTGAAGTTTTGGCGCAAGCAGGTATTGTCGTACATGCAAGTGAAGATTTGATGCACTATCGTATACCCGGCAGACAATCCTATGAAGCCAAAGAATACGTCATCCAAGGTGACTACCCAGGCTCTGCAGCGATTCTTGCTGCTGCTGCAGTGACAAACTCGGATGTTCGTGTGCTTCGTCTAGAAGAGAATAGCAAGCAAGGCGAGAAAGCGTGTGTCGATGTTCTGAAGGCTATGGGCGTAGATCTAACACACGACAATGGCGTTGTACATGTTCGTGGAAATCAGCGCCTAGTTGCTGGAGAATTCGATGGCGATCATTTCACAGATGCAGTTCTTGCTATGGTTGCTGCGGCTGTGTTTGCAGAAGGTACATCGCGGTTCTACAATGTTGAGAACTTGCGGTATAAAGAGTGTGATCGTATCACAGATTACTTGAATGAGCTCCGTAAAGCTGGAGCTGATGTAGAAGAACGTCAGAGTGAAATTATTGTTCATGGGAAGCCACAAGGTGTTGAAGGCGGCGTGGAAATTAATGCGCATTTCGATCACCGGGTCATCATGGCATTAACGGTGGTAGGTCTTCGCTCTGAGAAGGGATTAACGATTCGGGATGCCCACCACGTGGCTAAGTCGTACCCACAATACTTCGATCACTTGCGCTCGATTGGCGCACAGGTTGAGCTTGTGAGTGAGTCCTAGAATCTCAATTACAATGAATGGGTGAGTCAGCATGAGGATTATTTGGCAAGGATTGAAGGTGACGTTTGGATTATTTCTCGTAGCTGGTCTTACATTTGCAAGCAGTGTATTTGCTGTCCTGCTCTATGCGAAGGCAACCGGGAAAGAACCAGCCTTATTCGCGTCTGGCCCAGTAGTCTTAGCAGTTGATAAGCCCGCCGCTACGGTTAAGGCCACTGTGAAGCCATCACCGTCGCCCGCTGTTGAACAAGCGAAATCAGCGATGCTGGATGTTCCTATCCTTGGTCAGCTGCCAGAGCTGCCGGCTGGTTGTGAGATCACCAGCCTCACGATGCTGCTACAGTTCTATGGCGTGAACAAAACGAAGATGGAGTTAGTCGCCGAAATGCCAAGGGATTCCACGCCAGCCACACTGGATGCCAATGGTAACATCACGTATTGGGGCAATCCCAATAGCGGCTTCGTTGGTGATGTAACCCGCAAGAAGAGAGGTTTCGGCATTTATGCTGCAGGATTGTTCCCTCTTTTGAAAACGTATATCCCTCAAGCTATAAATATAACGGGGGAACCTTTTGAGCTATACGAGCAGCAAGTGGCGCATGGTATTCCGGTTATTGTCTGGACGACGATTGATTACAATCTACCGTACAAATGGGTCACTTGGGATACCCCGATCGGTCCACTAAAGACGACATACTCGGAGCACGCTGTTGTTCTTGTTGGATTCGATGAGTCCAATGTATACTTGAATGATCCATTGAATGGTAAGAAGCAAATACAAGTAAACAAAGCCCAGTTTGTGGAGACATGGTCTGCCATGGGTAAACAAGGTCTAACTTACTTGAATAAATAGGAGAGTGTTGGATATGACATTTGAGAATCCGTCCAGGGAACACATCAAAGAAATACTTGCTAATGCAGGGAACATTGCTGTAGTTGGCTTATCGGATAAACCAGATCGCACGTCCTATATGGTAGCAGCAGCTATGCAAAGCCGCGGCTATCGGATTATCCCCGTCAATCCGAATGCTGAAGAAATTCTTGGTGAAAAATGTTACGCCTCTTTATCTGACATCCCAGAACCTGTGGATATCGTAAATGTGTTCCGTCGTGCCGAAACAGTCGTGCCTGTGGCCGAAGAAGCTGTTAAGATTGGCGCAAAAGTATTTTGGCTGCAATTAGAAATCATAAACGAAGAAGCTGCACGTATTGCTAGTGAGGCAGGCTTAGAAGTCATAATGGATCGTTGTATCAAAGTGGAAGATGCCATTTTGAATCCACGTAACAATTAAGGCAAGCTTTATAAACCAAATAAACCGCTAATTGATACGCCTGAGAAGGCAATCGATTAGCGGTTTTCTTATCAATGGAAATTAAGCTTTCAGAACGTCGTGATCAACATAACGAGCGCCATTAAGCTCACTGATGACGTTGATAGCGACTTTAGCGCCGTCACCTGCCGTAATAATGGTATGCATGCTGACACCAGCTGTCGTTCCCGCTGCCCATACACCTTTTAGGCTTGTGTTCCCTTGTGCATCGCAATCAACGATGGATTTGATACGAGGTTCTGTTCCGGCTTTTGTAGTGATTCCTGCTGCTTCAGCTAGCTCAACGGATAAGCCAGTTGCTAGAATGACATGTTTCCCTGCATAAGTGCCGTTTTCCGTGGAGACTTGGAAACCATCATCGCTTTTAACAAGCTGCGTTGCTTGTCCAGTGACGAATTCGGTTCCAAATTTAGCGGCTTGCTTTTTACCGATTTCAACTAAATCAGGTCCGGCAATGGCCTCTACACCATAGTGATTCTCGATCCATGCACGCTTCGTAACGCTTTGCTCATTGTCGATCACGAGCGTCTTCTTGCCAGCCTTTGAAGTGAAAAGTGCGGCACTTGCACCAGTAGGTCCAGCTCCAATAATAATAACATCGTAAGACATAAGTGTGTTTCCTCCTTGGATCTTGAAATAGGGTACAGGTAAAGTATGACAGCTTTCAGGGGACATAGTCAACTTTTGCGTTTACTATGTTGAAAAAGCTAGTAGGAACCCATGATTTGCTTATTTTTTTTGACAAAAGGACGAACAAGCTTTACGATTTGATAAGAGAATCTTATGATTAAGAGGGAGATACTCTTTTGAATTTATTCATGGAAGATGCTTGCGAAGTCAGTTTTCTGACGAAAACTTTTAGGAGGTTAGCATTCGTTTGAACTGGATGGGGAACTTACAACAGCTTGGCCGCTCCTTAATGCTGCCTACCATTGCGCTTCCTATTGCTGCTGTGCTGCTTTGTCTAGGGGATTTACCTTGGGATGTCATACATGCTTCAAGTTTTGGGGATATGCTGTCATTGGCTGGAAATACAATCTTTGATTATATACCTATTATCTTCGCTGTGGGTGTGGCATTGGGCTTAACAGAAAGTGCCGGAATTGCTGGTCTATCTGCGATGCTAGGGTATTTTATGTTTACCCGACTTATCGAGCATGGGCTGGGTACGCAGTTTCAATTAGGCGTTTCTGGCGGGATCTTGATCGGCTTACTGGCCGCAATCATCTATCATCGCTGCAAAGAAATTAAGCTTCCAGAGTACATACAATTTTTCGGTGGACCCCGTATGGTTCCGCTCGTTATGGGACTCGCAACGCTCATCGTCTCTTATATAATGATCGGGATTGGACCTTATTTAGAGACATTAATGGGTAAAATATCAAGTGGATTACTGGGGTTAGGCGGCTTTGGTGCTTTTATTTATGGCATTGCGCATCGTCTGTTGGTGCCCTCTGGTTTGCATCATATTTTAAATAACTTTTTTTGGTTTCAGGTGGGTGCTTATGAAACGCCGAATGGCCAATATGCCTACGGTGATTTACCGCGATATTTTGCAGGTGATCCGACGGCAGGCATGTATATGGCAGGTTTGTATCCGATCATGATGTTTGCCTTGCCTGCCATTGCATTCGCGATCATCGGAGAAGCTAGGGAGGATTTGAAGCCGAAAATCAAGGCTACATTCCTAACAGCTGCGTTGGCTTCCTTCTTAACGGGTGTAACAGAGCCGATCGAATTTGCCTTTCTTTTTGTGGCTCCATATTTATTTGTTATCCATGCCATCCTTTCGGGGGTTGCTATGTGGATTGCCTATGAGTTGAATATCCACCACGGGTTTTCTTATTCAGCTGGGGCGATTGACTACATTATTAATCTGCATTTGTCTACGAATGGCTTATTGTTGATTCCGATTGGGCTAGTGTACGGTTTACTTTATTATTTCTTATTTCGATGGGCGATACAGAAGTTCCGTATACCTACACCCGGCAGGGAAGAAGGTTCTTCTTTAGAAGAGTGGGCAGGAGACATTCCTTATCGTTCTCCGTTAATTTTGCAGGCACTTGGTGGGAAAGACAATATTAAGAAGATTGAGGCCTGTATTACCCGATTGCGACTGACACTTGTCAATGATCGTCTGATGGACATCACGGCATTACGACACTTAGGAGCAGCAGGCGTCATACGTCTTGGAGGAGGCAATGTTCAAGTCGTGTTTGGAACATTTTCAGAGCTTATACGTGAAGAAATTATGAAAGTACTGCGCAAAGATATTCATGTCGTCTTGTTTACTTCCCCTATGCAGGGACGTATGATCCCGATTGAAGAAGTACCAGATCGCATCTTTGCCTCGCGACTAGTCGGAAATGGTGTTGCTTTTATTCCTGAAAAAGGAGAGTTGGTTTCTCCGGTTGCAGGTACCATCATGCATATTTACCCGACGATGCATGCGCTAGGTATTTTGACGGAAGAAGGACTGGAAGTTCTGCTGCATATCGGTATCGATACATCCAGCTTGCCTGGTAAGTGCTTTAATGCGGTGGTGAAGGAAGGCGATCGTGTGGAAGCAGGGCAACTGTTGGTCAAATTCAATTATAACAAAGTGAAGAAATTCGCTTCTTCCTTGGCCACACCGATGATTATTACGAATCCAGATATTGTGAAATCGTGGAGCTTTGCTCCGTTTAAACCAGTTAAGAAAGGCCAAGGCTCTGTTATGTCCGTAGTCCTTAAGCCAACTAAATCCGAGGGGGGGACAAACGGATGATTAGAGGTGTAGGTGCGTCTTCGGGAATCGCGATGGGGCAGGCTTTTGTAATTCCTACGTGGGAATGGGATTTTCCAGAGAAAATGATTGATGTGACGGATTTAGCTTATGAATTCGAGCGATTATACGATGGGATTCGCCATTCCAAGGATGAGTTAGAGCTAATCAAGCAAGAGATCAAAGAGGTTGTTGGGCAAGAACAAGCCTATATTTTTGATGCGCATTTGGCGATCTTGGAAGATCCTATTTTTATGAATGAGATTCAAGGGATTATTGAATTGCAGTACAAAGCCGCAGAAGTTGCGGTGAAAGAAGTCATCGATAAATTCGTAGGTATGTTTAATCTGATTGATGATGAATACATGAAAGAACGTGCACTGGATATTAAAGATGTAGGTAATCGTCTGCTGAAGCATTTATTAGGAGATACGAGCACAACAGTGCCGCCAATTGATCATCCCTACATTTTAGTTGCGAAGGAGCTTACACCTTCCCAGCTTGCGCACCTGGATCCAACGAATGTATTAGGACTTCTGACTATTCTAGGTGGCACGCATTCGCATGTTTCCATCATGGCGAGAGCCATGTCTGTTCCTTATGTACTAGGGCTAGAAGGGAAGCTGCTTCGTCCTATTCAAAATGGTGACTTTCTAATTATTGATGGGCAAGAAGGGACTTTGTACATTAATCCGGATAAGCTCACCATCGAGCGTTATCAGGCCAGGAAGAAAAACTGGCTGGATTTCAAAGAAAGTTTGCAAGAAATTGCGGATGTGGCTCCGCTGACATTGGATAAAAGCTTAGTTCATTTACATGCGAATATTAATTCGGTCATGGAAATTGATCAAGTGCTGCGAAATGGTGCTTCCGGTGTAGGGCTGTTCCGAACAGAATACCTATACATGGATCGGGATTCGTTGCCTAGTGAAGATGAACAATTTGAAGTCTATCGTCACGCCGCGATGTCACTGAAAGGTCGTCCTATTGTAATTCGAACACTGGATATTGGCGGCGATAAGAAGCTTGACTACATGCCGCTTGCCAAAGAGGATAATCCATTCCTGGGCTATCGGGCGATTCGAATCTCGCTGGATCGAACAGATCTCTTCATGACGCAGCTAAGAGCGATCTTACGAGCTAGTTATTATGGCAATGTGAAGATCATGTATCCGATGGTGACGTCCATTGAAGAGGTGCGTCAAGCGAAAGCGCACTTAGAAAGAGCAAAGTTGGAATTAAGTTCGCTTGGTGTGCCTTTTAATCCTAATATTGAGGTTGGTCTTACAATTGAAGTGCCTGCTGCTGCGATTATTGCGGATGTGCTTGCAAGTGAAGTGAATTTCATGAGTATCGGTACGAATGATTTAGTTCAATATGTTTTGGCAGTCGATCGAATGAACGAGAATATCGCGCACTTATATAATCCTTATCATCCGGCCGTTATTCGATTACTCAAATCAGTGATCGATGCAGGCAAACGTGTTGGCATTCCTGTAGGCGTGTGCGGAGAAATGGCAGGAGATATTCGAGCGTTGCCGATTTGGCTAGGTCTTGGTATTGAAGAGCTCAGCATATCCGTCCAGACGCTCTTACAGGTTAAGCACCGCTTGCTTTCCAGTGATGCCGCGACATGTAAAGCATTAGTGGATCGCATTTTAGTATGCAAAACCAGTGACGAAATCTTAGAGCTACTTGCTCAAACCGAACAAATCGAACAAACCGAATCTATTGTAGGAGGTAATTAGTATGGAACTAGCGGGCCTGAAGGTGCTTGCGTTTGTAGATGAAGAATTTGAAGATTTAGAAATGTGGTACCCGGTCTATCGTTTGCGCGAAGCAGGAGCCATTGTAGATATCGTTGGTCCAAAAGCCAAAACGGTATACCACGGGAAATATGGTGTGCCAATTACGACGGATTATGCTTTCGATGAAGTGAAATCTTCCGATTACATCGGACTTTACGTACCAGGCGGTTGGGCGCCTGATAAACTTCGTCGGTATGCGGATGTACTTCGATTGACACAGGAGTTTCACGCGGATGTGAAGCCTATTGCGCAAATTTGTCATGCAGGCTGGGTATTAATTTCAGCGAAAATCGTGAATGGCTATACAATGACGTCAACACCAGGAATTCGCGATGATATTGAAAATGCCAGCGCAACATGGGTCGATGAAGAAGTGGTTGTTGATCGCAATATCATTTCTGGGCGTAGACCACCAGATCTTCCAGCGTTTTCTAAACGTTTCGTAGAAGAAGTTATCGCTTACAGTAAACAACAAGCAAAGTAAGACTCCGTTTCCAAAGGTGGCAAAAACTACTATGCGATATTCAGAAGGAAATCTGAAGGCATCGTAGAATAACTTAGTACAAGCAACTAATGTACATGCCGCCTGTCAGTGAAGGAGTGTTAGAATGCAAAAGTATTGTAAGTGCGGACGCACGATGAACCTTCGTCTGCGCACGGTTATTTATCAAAGTAAAGTAGATATTGAGAATGTTCCTATCTATTCCTGTGAGGCCTGTGGACGGAGTGAGGTTGTGCCTCATGTTAAACCTGAACTGACCGGTCTGATCGGCAGATTGGGAAGTAAACCAGAAAAGCAACAATTCTTCTTTCATGAAGTATCGGAGATTGCCTTTCTGCTATTGAAGGTAACAGAAAAAGAGCGTATGAATGATTCGATGGAGAAAATTGTTGAGGAACGAATTAATGAGCTATTGGACATCCTGTTGCTAGCTCAATCGCTAGGCGACGAACCTTGGGCTGATGAAATTCGTAAACGGTTATCACAAATCACTCAAAGCGCAATTTCTACTTAAAAAATGGCGGCCAATCTCGATTCGAGGTTGGCTTTTATTCTATTTGTGTCTCTTTTGAAAATAAAATGAAATTTTTTTCAAAGCATTTTCATTTTGCATTGCAAGATGGATTAATTTGTCGTATCATAACGATAATATACTAGGTTCGCAGAATACTTTGTGGAGTGGAGAGAGCAACCGTGACCGTAACCATTTATGATGTAGCGAGAGAAGCAGGCGTTTCCATGGCAACCGTTTCTCGGGTCGTCAACAATAACCCCAACGTGAAGCCGCAAACCCGTAAGAAGGTTTTTGAAGCCATTGAACGATTAGGTTACCGCCCAAATGCGGTAGCAAGAGGTCTAGCAAGCAAGAAGACAACAACTGTCGGTGTAGTAATTCCCGATATCTCCAATTCCATTTTTGCTGAAGTAGCGCGTGGTATTGAGGATATTGCGAATATGTACCATTACAATATTATTTTGTGTAATGCGGACAAGAAGAAAGAGAAAGAAATTCGTGTTATCAATACGTTGCTCGAAAAACAAGTAGACGGACTGCTCTTCATGGGCGGTGTTGTTACGGAAGAGCATATTCAAGCTTTCCGCACTTCGTCTGTACCAGTTGTACTATGTGGAACGAAGGACGAGAACCAAGCGATGGCTTCCGTTGATATCGATCATGAGGCGGCAGCATTTGATGCTGTGAACGTGCTGATTGAAGCAGGACATCGTGACATTGCTATGATTTCAGGAACGCTGCAGGATCCTGCGAATGGTTTCGCTAGATATCAAGGCTATAAGCGTGCACTTGAAACGGCTGGCATCCCATTGCGAGATGAGTATGTACGCATTGGTAATTATCGATATGAGTCAAGCGTGGATGCGGTGAACTACTTCCTGGAACTTTCGCCAAAACCTTCCGCGATTTTCTCGGCAACAGATGAAATGGCCATTGGTGCCATACATACCATTCAAGATAATGGTCTTCGTGTTCCTGAAGATATTGCCGTAATCAGTGTGGATAACATCCGTATGGCATCCATGGTAAGACCGACATTGACGACGGTAGCTCAACCGATGTATGATATCGGAGCTGTGTCGATGCGTCTTTTGACCAAATTGATGAATAAAGAATCAACAGATAATATGCAAGTTATTTTGCCGCATGAAATTATTAACCGTCATTCGGTTAAAGCTTAAATGAAAAATGAACCTCTAATCGTGTGCTTCCACTCTGGAAGCAGCGCGGTAGAGGTTTTCTCATGTAGAAGAGAGAGAGGATACACATATGACTTGGAATAAAATCGCCCTAATTGGCGCAATGAATGAAGAAATTGAGCTGCTCGTTGCTCACATGACAGATATCAAAGAAACGGTGAAAGCCGGCATTACGTTCCGTGAAGGTTCTTATTTTGGCAAAAATGTCGTCGTATGTCGCACAGGTGTGGGTAAAGTAAATGCTGCGGTTACTACGCAAATCCTGATTGACCAGTTTGGTGTTGAGGCGGTGATTTTTACTGGCGTAGCTGGTGCGCTTGATCCTGACTTGCAAATCGGAGATCTTGTTATTTCGACCGAATGCGTTCAGCATGATATGGACGTAACAGCACTTGGATTTCCACGTGGTGTCATTCCTTATGCAGAGAATTCCGTATATGCAGCTGATCGCAGGCTAGTAGATCTTGCTGTTGCATCTGGCGAGAAATTGTTTGCAGGCAAAGTGAAGCTAGGAAGAGTGCTTTCCGGTGATCAATTCATTGCAAGCAGAGATGTTGTTGCTAGCCTCTATCAAGAATTGAATGGGGTTTGTGTCGAGATGGAAGGTTCATCCGTTGCTCAAGTATGTGCCATGAACAGCATTCCATATGTCGTATTACGCTCCATGTCTGATAAAGCGGATGGCTCTGCACATGTGAATTTCGCGGAATTTACGGTGATTGCCTCGGAGAATTCGTATAAAATGGTTGAAGATATGGTAAAGCAGCTGTAAGTTCCCGTAAGTGAAAAAAGCTCAGAGCAACGCCGAATGGCGGGTTCTGAGCTTTTTTTCAAGCATTTCGATAGGAGCAGAGAACTGCAAACATACATCTTTTTCAAAGAGATTAGAGCGATTATCGAAGAATTACTGCGAAAATACATCCTTTTTTACCGAAATCCCTTAAAAAGGATAAATGCGGTGGAACAAGATGCATATTCGCATCTTTCCTAATAGACCGTGACTTCTTTAGCAAAAAAAGATGCGTATGCGCATCTTTTTTTAGCTTCTGAGGACGGAGCATCCGTTGCTCATGATATACGTGTTATTTCAAATACATCATGGCTAATTCTTTCGTTTGCCGATTCTTTTCGGTGATCACCTGGCGCCTTGGAATCGGCGCCCAGGCTTCAACCGGGTCGAGCCACGTCTCCACGAGTGGGACGGGGCTCTTACCCTGCCAGGCGTCCAGCCACGCCTGGGGCAGCCTCAGCTGGGGCTCCGCCTCCAGCTGACTCAAGACCGCCTGCTCGCTCATGACGAGCCAGAGCAGGCTCCAAGCGCGCGGTACGACACGCCAGATGTCGTACCCACCGCCGCCGAGCGCGACCCACCGACCTTCGCACCACTGGTGCGCAAGTCGATGGATAAGCTCGGGCATGGCCTTGTACACGCGCATCGAGCAATGCACATGCGCGAGCGGGTCGAAAGCATGGGCATCGCAGCCATGCTGAGAGATAATGACGTCCGGCTGGAAGCGGGCGATCAGCTCGGTCAACACCTCGCTGAAGCATTCCAGCCAGGAATCATCCTCGGTGTAGGGCTCCACCGGGATGTTCACGCTAGTCCCGAAGGCGTCGCCTTCTCCGCGCTCATTCACAGCCCCTGTGCCGGGGAATAAATATTTCCCCGTCTCATGAATGGACAGCGTGCCGACCTGTGGATCGGCGTAGAAACTCCACTGCACACCATCGCCGTGATGCACGTCCGTGTCGATGTAGAGCACCTTAGCGCCGTACTTCTCTTTGGCGTAAGCGATTGCCGCAGATGCGTCGTTATAGACGCAGAAGCCCGCACCTTTGCTCTGCAGGGCGTGATGGAGGCCGCCGCCTAAGTGTAAGGCATGTGGTGCTTGGCCAGACATCACGAGGTCTACAGCCAGGATAGAACCGCCTACGACCTTTGCTGTAATGTCATGCATTTGTGGGAAGTATGGTGTATCGTCGGTGTCGAGCCCAAAGCGAGTTGCCTCCCGGACCCATCGTTCTTCTGGAGCAGGATCACTTAGTGCTTTCACTGCCTCGATATAAGTAGCTGAATGCACCCGCAAGAGTTCTGCATCCGTCGCTGAGCGAGACGTGAGTACCGCATTGTCTGGAAGCGCGCCAGACTTACGCAGCAGATCAACTGTCATAATGAGACGGTCCTGATTGAAGGGATGCGTATCATTAAATTTGTACTGAATTTCTTGATCATCATAGATAAACACAGGATGCGTAAACTTCATATTCATTTTCCAAATTCCCCCGAATTGGTTAACAATTTCGTTTGAAGTACTGCTGCTGTTTACATCTCCTTGAGTTAATACATAAAACGCTGCTGAAACCGCACCCGATCGAATTGCTCGATCGAGGAGATCGGTACTTGTTTCCCGATTCTAACCATGAGACAGTTGGCGGGATGTGAGCATATTTCAGGATCATCAGTAGCGAACCAAATCATATCGACGCTTTTCATAAGCTTCTCCATCATTTGACGATATTCCCAAACTGTTAATTTACTCGTTTCCAAATCCCAATGCCAATAATATTCTGTTGTGAAGCAGATGACATTTTCCATTTGCTCGCCTTCAAAAGCGAGTTGGATCATCTTTTTACCTAAACCAATCGATCTATAATCATCCGCAACCTCAATGGCGCCGAGTTCAATGAGATCTTTCATGTTTCCTTGCGACCATCGCTCAATTTCATCTGCATAATGGAAAGTGACGTAACCAACAATCGTAGATCCGTCCCTTGCTAGAATGATCCGCCCTTCTGGTAATCCGGCTATCTCAATAAGGGCTTCGAGCTGTTCTTTGGGACGACGGAAAGCATCGAGCTTCTCGTGCATGATAAGTTCCTGCAGTTTTTCAGGTGGAACGGGGCCCTCAATAATAATTTCAGGTTGATCGGGAGCACTGCGCAAGCTTTGTGAGTGATAAATTTTGATATGCTGCATAACCTTGGCTCTCCTTCTAAAAAACAGCATGATGGGCGTTTCCTTTACTAGGTTTCATAGTATTTTTATACCAAACTTTTGTTTGAAATCATAGCAAAACTTAAACATAGGCGAAATATTCTGAGTGTGTTATAATAGAACATGTCAAAAATCGATCACATTTTGCTCGAATTCATCAGTAAAGTGAAAGCGGTTTATTTCGTGAGGAGGGTTTTACGTTTATGGATCAAACTAAAGATGAACTCATTAAATCAGTATCCCTTAATCCAAACATGGCTAATTACGAAGAAACACATGCGACATTTAATTGGGCAGACATCGAGAAAAACTTTTCCTGGTACGAAACAGGCAAAGTGAATATGGCATATGAAGCCATTGACCGCCATGCGGAAGGCGCGAAGAAGGATAAAATTGCCCTGTATTACAGCGACAGCACGCGTGACGAGGCCATTACATTTGGTCAAATGAAAGAGAGATCGAATCAATTTGGTAATGTCCTGAGAAATCTAG
This sequence comes from Paenibacillus sp. J31R109, assembly GCF_059692055.1. NCBI lineage: Bacteria > Bacillati > Bacillota > Bacilli > Caryophanales > Paenibacillaceae > Paenibacillus > Paenibacillus sp. J31R109. The sequence continues at coordinate 509,096 of NZ_JCAUAR010000001.1, forward strand.
GTATCGGCAAAGGCGAGAGAGTGTTCATTTTCATGCCGCGGACACCTGAACTGTATTATTCTTTACTTGGATCGCTAAAAGTAGGCGCTGTAGTTGGACCGCTTTTTGAAGCGTTCATGGAAACCGCGGTTAGAGATCGTTTGGCAGACAGCGAAGCTGTTGCTATTATCACGACTCCTAGCCAACTTTCACGAGTGCCTTACGATGAGCTTCCTCATTTGAAGCATGTAATCCTTGTTGGGGAAAACATTGAGCTTGGCGAAGGACAAGTTGATTATCATAAAGAAATGGCAAGTGCTTCAACAGAACTTGAAATTGAATGGTTGGACCGTGAAGATGGCTTAATTATTCATTATACATCTGGATCGACAGGAAAGCCGAAAGGCGTATTCCACGTTCAAAATGCCATGCTTCAGCACTATTATACAGGTCAAATTGTTCTTGATCTTAAAGAAGATGATATCTACTGGTGTACGGCTGATCCAGGTTGGGTAACAGGAACTTCCTATGGCATTTTTGCCCCATGGTTGAACGGCGCAACGAATGTGATTCGTGGAGGACGTTTCAGTCCACAGGACTGGTACAATACACTTCAGAAATATAAAGTAACGGTTTGGTACAGTGCGCCAACGGCTTTCCGTATGTTGATGGGGGCTGGTGACGATGTTTCGGCTGCGTACGATTTGTCAGCGCTTCGCCACGTATTGAGCGTTGGTGAGCCATTGAATCCAGAAGTAGTCAGATGGGGAATGAAGGTCTACAACCAACGTATTCACGATACGTGGTGGATGACAGAGACAGGCGGTCAGTTAATCTGTAATTATCCGTCCATGACGATTAAACCAGGTTCCATGGGACGTCCAATTCCAGGTGTTGATGCAGCTATTATTGATGATGCGGGTAACGTTCTGCCTCCTAATCGGATGGGGAACCTTGCTATCAAAACATCTTGGCCTTCAATGATGCGTAAAATTTGGAACAATCCTGCCAAATACGAAGAGTATTTCCGTTTGACAGGCTGGTACGTTTCTGGAGACTCCGCTTATCAAGACGAGGATGGTTACTTCTGGTTCCAAGGTCGTGTTGATGACGTTATTAACACAGCCGGCGAACGTGTGGGTCCATTCGAAGTAGAAAGTAAGCTTGTTGAGCATCCAGCGGTAGCAGAAGCAGGGGTTATTGGGAAGCCAGACCCTATGCGTGGGGAAATCATTAAAGCATTTATCGCATTGCGTGAAGGTTTTGTTCCTTCCGACGAACTAAAAGCAGAAATTTCTAAGTTCGTGAAGGAAGGCCTATCAGCGCATGCTGCACCACGCGAGATTGAATTCAAAGACAAACTTCCAAAAACACGCAGTGGAAAAATCATGCGTCGTGTTCTTAAAGCGTGGGAGTTAAACCTACCGACAGGTGACCTGTCAACGATTGAAGATTAATTTGTTTTATTGGAAGCTTCCTCCGTGCCTAGTTTGGTTCGGAGGAAGCTTTTTGTGTACGCGAAAAAAAGAAGAACCTGACGGCTGTCAAGTTCTTCTTTTGCTATTTGTTATAAGCGATGGTAGCTGAGAATTTAGATTCTCCAGCTTCATTAATGGCTGTTACTTTGTAAAACCCATTGAAAGCAGCTGCGTAGTAATGAAATTCAGTGCCGTTTTCAACCGTGCCTAGCTTCGTGAACGTACCTTTTTCTTTATCGCTAAAATACACGACATATTGTTTGACCTTGTCTTTGGCCTCATTGGCTTTCCAGGTCAGGACGAGTGAAGCTTCTTCAGCCTTGGCCTTAATGCCCGTTGGGGCAGCAGGAGCATCCTTAGCTGTTGGTTTGCCCGTGCTTGTGCCTGCTCCGCCATTCGTTGGTCCTGGCGAAGGCGAGGATAGATCTTTCAAAGGATTGCCATTGCTATCGACTCCAGGAAGGATTAAGGAATCGAGGGTGCTTCCGTCCGTATAAGAGGAACGGCTTGGTGGCGACTCTTTGCCAGCTACATCCATAGCTGTCACGTAGTATCCTGTAATTGCAGCAGTTTGAAGTTGATCTACAAACTTCGCCTCACCACCAGCGAACACGACTTTACCACCCATGAGCTGGAACTTACCTTGATTATCCGAACGATAAATACGATAACCTACGATATCTGCATCTGCGTTAGGTTGGAACGTAATTGTCGCTGTGTCACCGGATTTGACTGTCACAACGTTCTGAGGTGCAGGAGGTACTTTCCCGTCGTCAACCCTTGGATCGACTTCGGAAGGAGCATCTACGTCATAATCAGTTGGCTTATAGAAATCGATAGGCTTTCTGCTTTTCTCGGGAAGCTTTTGCATCGCATCTTCGATTTCTTTTAACAATTGCGTGATCGATTTTTGGCGCTTAATCACAACTTTCTCTGATACGAAATCAGCAGGTGTCGTTTCTTGAGCGACATAATTGAGCCCATTTAGCGATGTGATTTTCATTTTAACCATCACATTATCTGTTTGAGTAGGCAAATACTTTTTGTTGAAAATATCGGTGACCAGATGCTCTGAGCCGGTAGTTAATTCACTAGGCAGCATGCCAGATAAGCTGGAGACCGTTGCCGAAACGATGCCATCAGGCTTTGCAAACGTTTTGTTCGGGAATAACTCTGGTTTTTGTTCGATGGTTTTGTTCAAAATGAGAGCCCAGATATCTTTGGCGTGATTGGTTTGCCCTGTTTTGGATGATAGCTTATTAATCGGCTGATCATACCCAATCCAGACACCGACTGTGACATCAGGGGTAAAGCCCATGAACCAAGCATCGGCATCATCTTGTGTGGAACCTGTTTTTCCTGAGATTTCAATTTTGCCATACGATTTAAACTTTTTCATAAGATCAGTAGCCGTACCTTGGCTAGCGTTACTGATGACCGTTTTCATCATATCTGTAATGAGATAAGCACTTTGCGGTGAGTATACCGTTTGCGGCTTCTGTTCATGTGCGTAAATTGTCTTGCCATTCGAATCTTTGATTTCACGAATTAAGTACGGGGCGTTGAACACGCCTTTGTTCGGAATGGAGGCATAAGCACCTGCTAATTCTTTGACCGAGGTCCCGCGACTTAAACCGCCAATAACCCCTGTCTGTGCGGCATTGTCTTCTTTGGTTAACGAAGTAATACCGAGCTTTTTAGCGAAGTCCCATGCTTGTGTAATTCCCACTTTATTAAGAAACACATCAATGGCTGGAATGTTATAGGATTGATTCAAGGCTCTTCTAGCTGTCATCAGTCCATGGAACTTATGATCCCAGTTCTCTGGTAAATGGAAGCCTTTCACGCCATCTTTTAAAATAATAGGAATATCATCCACAATCGTAGCTGGCTGCAGGACACCTTTCTCGAGAGCAGGGATGTAAGCCGCAATTGGCTTCATCGTAGATCCAGGCTGTCTATAGGCTTGTGTCGCATGATTCAGCTGCTCGTCAAAGAAATCGCGGCCTTCAATCATGCCCTTAATGGCTCCGGTTTTGGAATCGAGCATGATGGCGCCGACTTGTTCGATGCCGCCTTTTTTCTCATCCGTTGGCGCGAAATTCTTATCATTGCTCGAAATTTCATGCATGGAGTCATAGATTGTTTTGTCAATGGTGGTGTAGATCTGATACCCGCCGCGCAATAGTTGTGTATGTATGTTTTTGAGTGCTTCATTATATGCGGCTTGGTTCGTCTTCGAATCAAGTTCAGGATGTTGAATCTTCAATAAGATTTCGGCTGCTTCCTGTTCGGTCTCGATCATCAGATAAGGGTAGGTTGTATAGGCCTTCTGTGCTGCTGCGGGCATGGAAGCTTTGAGATCAAATTTCAAGGCATCTTGATATTGATCATTCGTAATTTTGTTTTCTTCCATCATTCGTTTCAATACGAGTTGCTGGCGTATCACGGCTTTTTTGAAGCCTTCTTCATCGAAGGTTGGCTTACTTGTAAATGCTGAGTATTGCGATGGAGATTGTGGTAATCCTGCTAAATAAGCAGCTTGTGCAATATTTAATTTGTTTAAGTCATCGATGTTGAACAGACCTTTGGCAGCGGCTTTAATGCCATATAGGTTATAGCCAGTCGCTCCATTGCCATAAGGGATTTTGTTGAGATAAGCAAGTAAAATTTCGTCCTTCGACATGATGCGTTCCATCCGAAGTGCAAGCAGCAGCTCTCTTGCTTTACGGCCGTCATCGCGATCTAGTGTAAGGAAAACACGTCTAGCTAGCTGTTGCGTGATTGTACTTCCACCGGTTTGCACATCTTCATTAAGAAGTTTTTGCGTGACCGCGCGGTAGAGTCCGCGAAAATCGATACCGCGATGGTTGTAGAAATCCTTGTCCTCAATGGCGAGGACTGCGTCTAGCAGGTTTTGCGGGATATCGGCAAGTTGTGCAAGACGACGATCTTCTTCTGTTCGTAATTGGCCAATGACAGCATCATCATTGAAATAGGCGAATCCCGTGATCGCATTTTCTTGCATTTGCTGACGGATCGCTTCTTCGCTACGAACAGGATCTTTCTTGACAAGTGCACTGACATATCCGAAAGCGGCGGATCCACCTAACAAGCCAGCCAAAAAGACACAGATGATGGCCCATTTTAAGGTAATACCTGTTACTTTTAACGTTGTTCTAACCCAGGGGCGATTCCATTTCGCGAAAAAATTGCGCATAAGTTCCAATATCCTCCTTACATGAACCCTAATAGTATACCATAATTGCACCTTTTGCGGTAATGCTGAAGGGAGAAAGCTTCGGTTCTAGGTTTGACAAGCATCGGAATCCTGTGTTATAACAAGAACAAATGCGTCGATGGATCAGCAGTAGGTAGCTTGTGGATGCTTTCAGAGAGCCGGTGGTTGGTGTGAATCGGTACCTGCAGGTTAGTGAATTACGGTCTTGAGCAGTAAATGGGAACCTGCAGGAATGTGCCTGCACAAGTAGTATTTACCGATTAAACCTCGTTATCGGTTGTTGAGTGAAAATAGCACATCGTGTCTACGACTTATGTCATAGAAGTACGCAGCTGCTATTTTAATTAGGGTGGTACCGCGAGTCAAGTCTTCTCGTCCCTTTGGGATTAGAAGGCTTTTTTTGTTTTTCATTTTATAACAAAGGATGGTTTTACATGAGTATTCTGAAGGATTTAGAGTTTCGCGGGTTGCTGCATCAAATTACAGACAGAGAAGGTTTGGACAAAAAGCTAAGCGAAGAACGTGTTGTCCTCTATTGCGGTTTTGATCCAACAGCGGATAGTTTGCATATCGGCAGTTTGCTTCCGATTTTGACCTTGAGACGCTTCCAGCTTGCTGGGCATGTTCCATTGGCGTTGGTTGGTGGTGGAACAGGACTTATTGGTGATCCGAGTGGTAAAGCCAATGAGCGTACTTTGAATGGGCCTGAGGTTGTTGAAGCGTGGTCGCAAAGTATTAAAGATCAACTGTCACGTTTCCTTGATTTCTCAACGGACATTGAAAATAGTGCGGAACTGGTAAACAATTACGATTGGTTAGGTTCTTTGAACGTGATTGAATTCCTGCGAGATGTAGGGAAGAACTTTACTGTGAATTACATGTTGGCGAAGGATTCGGTGGACTCGCGTATCACGAAAGGGATTTCGTTCACAGAATTCAGTTACATGATCCTTCAATCCTATGATTTCTTGAAATTAAATGAAACGAAAAATTGTTCCGTGCAAATTGGTGGAAGTGACCAATGGGGGAATATTACGGCAGGGCTTGAGCTAATTGGGAAATCAAGTGATCGTCGTGCTTTCGGTGTGACTTTGCCATTAGTTACGAAAAGTGATGGGCAGAAGTTTGGTAAAACAGAAGGCGGAGCTATTTGGCTGGATGCTAACAAAACATCACCATACCAGTTCTACCAATTTTGGTTGGGGACAGCGGACAATGATGTTATCCGGTTCCTGAAGTATTTTACATTTGAATCCCAGGAAGAAATTGAACGACTTGAAGCTGAAGTGGCAGCGGAGCCAGGGAAGAGAGAAGCTCAGAAAGTGCTGGCACGAGAAGTTACGAAGTTGGTACATGGCGGAGAAGCGCTGGAGAGTGCACTTAACATTACAGCAGCTTTGTTCAGTGGTGATATCCAAGCGCTATCGCGCAAAGAAATCGAAGAGGCTTTCAAGGATGTACCTTCAACGACGCTAGAGCAAGAAGATGTTGCGTTGATTGACCTTCTCATTTCTGTAGGTGCTTCGCCGTCCAAGCGCCAATCACGTCAAGACATTGAAAGTGGAGCTGTTACGGTGAATGGTGTGAAGGTGACGGATCTTGAAGCGACTACGCAGCAACTGGGTCGACTTGGTGATTCTTATCTCATTATTCGCCGCGGTAAAAAGAATTACTTCCTTGTGAAATTTGCTTAAGTTCAGGCAACAAAATAACCCCCTTAGGGAAATCCCTAAGGGGGTTGCTTTTATTAACGGCTGTAGAACTCGACGATTTGTTTCTCGTCAATTTCTTGTGGAAGCTCGGAACGTTCTGGTAAACGGATGTATTTACCTTCTAGACCTGCGTCGTTAAACTCAAGGTAAGTAGGAAGGTAGTTACGGTTAGCAAGAGCTTCTTTCACTGTGGAAAGGCCTTTGCTTCTTTCACGAAGTGAAATTACATCACCAGTGGATACGATGTAAGAAGCGATGTCAACTTTTTTGCCGTTCACAGTTACGTGACCATGAGCAACGAGTTGACGTGCACCTGCACGGGAATTGGAAAGACCAAGACGGTAAACTAAGTTGTCTAGGCGGCTTTCAAGCAATACCATGAAGTTTTCACCGGCAATACCTTTAAGCTTGGAAGCTTTGTCGAAAAGGTTGCGGAATTGTTTTTCGTTCAAACCGTACATATGACGAAGTTTTTGCTTTTCGTTCAATTGTACACCGTAACCGCTCATTTTTTTACGTTGTCCTGGGCCATGTTGACCTGGAGGGAATGGGCGTTTCAAGTCTTTTCCGTTACCGCTCAAGGAAATACCAACGCGGCGGCTTAGTTTAAATTTAGGTCCTGTATAACGTGACATTTAGGGAAAACTCCTTCTCATGACAATTAGTTTAGTAATAGCATCTAGATGTCAGGGTGAAGTCATGTGCCCGATTTTGCTAATGAATCATAATGTGATTCCCTGTCAAGAGAGTTCAGCCGCTGTCTTGTCAGGAGCAAAAGCAGTGAGGGTGACACATTGGGCATTCACCGAAATCATGGTGTTACTCGACTTCTAATTTTATTAAAAACAGGGGCAAGTGTCAAGTCTCTCATCATCCCAAAGAGAGGAAAATATCGTGCAATAGATGAAAAAAAATAGTATGATAGAAGAAAGTCAGTTTTAATTTGGTACTTGAGGACTATTGTTAGTGAGTGAAGGAGAGCCTATGAGTGAACTTCGCAGTATACAAAAGCATAGTCGAGCAGAACATTTTGATGTTTTTCTTCGGCAAGGCTTTATACTTTCTGGCAACTTTTCTAACGAGGGTTTGCAGGTAACCTTCAACTTACATCAAGCATTTGAGAACTGGTATCAACAGTTCGGTCCAATCATGCTTCCTTCGCAAACGGCGCTGTTATGCGTAAATGAGCAGCTCTGCGTGGTCGACTCGTGCTCGAATGATATGCCTTCAATGGTTAACTATCTGCAGCCAGGTACTTCTTGGCGTGCTGAAGTTCGTGGAGATAATCCACTTGCTCGGTGTGAAAGTGCAGGTCATTTACAGTTGTCAGCTGGTGATGACTGTCACATAGGCGAGCTTGCGGGTCATTTTATTGCGGTTACACCTGTATTGGATAATTATAGGAAAATTCATTTCTATTTAGGTCTTTTTACCCAATCTCTTCTAAATATGGAAAATTTGACACAATTGTTATATAGTCTAGCACTTTCTTTTCAAAGTTCCTTACTGTATGTAGAGGAACGTAGACAATACGATCGTTTAAATAGTCTTCACCATATGAAGGAATTGGAAGCCAAGAAGCACGTGGTTCTGTTCGAAGCTTCGAAGAAGCTCCTTGCGAAGAATGACGTACACTCCGTATTGACTGAAGTAATTGATTGCATGGGTCGGGTATATCCTAATACGCGTGTTGATTTACTCCTATCCCAGGATAATGACTCTACGAATGTATCCGTCAAACCCTTAAATTTTCAACGGACAGAGTCGGATATTCGAACACGGGCGTTCATGGAGGGCCAAGTCATTTTTGAACCATCCACAAGCGGCAGCGCTTCGGGTTCAGGCAATATCGCGGCACCATTGTCGGGGAAACAAGGCGTGTATGGCGTTTTGTACATGGAGTTCACAGATCAATTGATCGATACGTCGGATTTGCAATTCATATCGCTGTTGGCAGACTCGGCGGGCACCGCTTTTGAGAATGCGAAGCTATACGAACAGTCGAATCTTATGATCAACGAACTTCGCCTCATTAATGAAATTACAAAACAACTTAATCAAAGTTTACGTCTAAATGAAATTTTCAATTCAGCTTCAAGTGAAATTTTAAGCATCTTTGATGCTGATTATAGTTGTATTCTTCAAAACTCCAAAGATAGTGACCAACTCGTTGTTCAAGCCACTAACTTACCTGCCATGTTCCATGAGACATTTACGCTTGATCAAGGTTTCTCAGGGCTCATTTATTCGTCAAAGGAACCGATTATTATTTCGGACTATTGGAGTAATGATAAGGTAAGCTCAAGCTTGATGCAGCGCACGAATTCGCGCTCACTTATTGGTTCTCCTATCCTTGTAAACGGTAACGTTGAAGGAGTAATCCTTGTTGTGCATCGTTTGCCTAATTTTTTCTCGTACGATAATTATAAGCTTTTGCAGGTGTTATCCAGCCATATTGGGCTAGCGATGACGAACGCCTCCTTACATGCCGAAGTGAAGCGTATGGTGATTACGGATAATTTGACAGGGCTGCATGCTCGACATTATTTGGATGAACAAGCGAATTTGATGCAAAAGAAAGATTTCTGCGGATCACTCATCATCGTTGATGTTGATAACTTCAAGAAGGTAAATGACACATATGGCCATCAAATTGGTGATAAGATCCTCATTCATGTCAGTCAGATCATTAAGTCGAGTATACGAGAGATGGATATCGCGGCGAGATGGGGCGGAGAAGAGCTGGCTGTCTATTTGCCTCAAGTATCTAAAGATCAGGCAATTCGGATTGCTGAGCGTATTCGTAGACGTGTAATGGAAGAGACGCAACCTCAAGTGTCGGTGTCCTGCGGGGTTTCGGATTGGAATTGGGAAGAAGATAAGATCAGTGTAGAATCTCTCTTTTACCGAGCAGATATGGCACTTTATCAGGCTAAGCACAACGGCCGCAATCAAATTCAAATCGGTTGACGCTTACAATGCTTGTCTTCGGACGAGCATTTTTCTTTTTAGCGCAGCTAGGTGAAGGGTAGAATGACGATCATTTGTTTGCTCTTCCTGAACCTGTTGTAACATGTTACAATGATTTGGTCTAAGGGAGGATGGTCGAATTTTGTCGGCATTTAAAAGTAAACGTACAGGACTGATTATTTGTATTTTTATTGTGCTCGTTGGCTTGATTTATTTCTTCTTCTATAATCCTGTAGGCATCAAACTTGCACATAGTAACTTGCGTGAATTGTCTGGACATTTAAGGGACTTTGGCTGGCCTGGCAAAATAATTGGGATGAGCTTAATTTTCTTCCAAACGTTCTTTCCGTTTATTCCGTTCGTTCTTGTAGCGGGTACTAACGTTGCCATATTTGGGATCAAAATGGGGTTTTTAGTGAATTATGTGATGTCGTGCTTAGGTGCGATTGCTTCTTTTTATTTTGCTCGCTATTATGGACATGCTTGGGTAGAAAAGAAATTAGAGCGGTTTCCGTTGGTTACACAATTCAGTAAGCGAATGGAAAGACACGGCTTCTTCTATGTCTTGATTGGGCGTCTGATTCCGATATTGCCTTCTTCTGGTGTTAATTTCTCCGCGGGTTTAACGCGAATGAAATTTCGTGATTTTCTTTGGGGTACTTTATTAGGGAAGTTCCCAATTGTTTTCTTAGAATCGATGATCGCGCACGATTTATTTCATTTTCAGAAGTATAAAGGGAGACTGCTCTTATTGTTGGGCATACTAGTTCTCCTATTAATTCTTGGAAATAGTGTGAAGAAAGCGCTAGCGCCGAAGACGAAATAAAGGGCTTACATGGAGAATGCAGGAAATTTTGTAGTTGCTTTCCCTTCCTATTCCAAGTTATCATAGAGGAAGTAAGACGACCAACTCATATGCGACTATAATGGAGGAATGAAATATGCCAAGCGCTAATAATGCAGCAATTGTTGAGATTTCCCAAACAGCTAATAAATTCAGATCATCCATCGTTCTTCAATACGACAATAAGTATATCGATGTAAAAAGTATTCTTGGCTTGTTTACTACGCTACTTAGCTCCAGCAACTATGATCTTCATGTTCATGGACCAGATGCTGATGAAGCGAAAACAGCTATGGCGGATGTATTTGCTAAGCATAATTTAGGTGTAAACGTCGTTCAAGATTAATTTTCTTCAAAAGAGAAGGTATTCTCAGAATCTCTGAGGGTACCTTCTCTTGTATATTACGGCAATTTCGCTTAATATAGATCATATAAGGACGGATGACTTTGCGTATAGGGGGAAGTTGGGAATGTCTTCATCTGATTTATTGCTGGATATGAATCAAAAGGCGCTTAATCTTCTTCAAGAAGATGCAGATAAAATCGAAAAGCTGATCGAAGTACAGATGGAAAACTTGACGACGCGTCAATGTCCACTTTACGAAGAGGTATTAGATACGCAAATGTACGGACTATCGAGGGAAATTGATTTTGCTATTCGCGCGGGGTTAATCTCCGAGTTGCCAGGCAAACAAATTCTCAATAAGCTTGAACGTAATCTTGCGCAACTGTATGAAGCGTTGAACAATAAAAAGTAACCCCGAGGGGTTACTTTTTTTGTTGTCTGATTACAAATTATACGAGGAAGAATACAACACCAAGGATAATATAGACGAACATGAGGAGAAGTCCTTCATACCAGTTCGTAGATCCATCTTGTGTAATGGATTTCGTGATAAAGACGGCGACGCCGATCGCAGCGATCTCGTAGGTAGTAAAGACAATGTTCATTGGCGTACCACTGATGAAGAAGCTGAGCAGGATTAACACGGGTGCGACGAATAGGGCAATTTGTAACGAGCTCCCAATCGCAATTTCTACAGCTGCACCCATTTTATTTTTCATTGCCATCATCACAGCAGCACTATGCTCAGCGGCGTTCCCGATTATGGCAATTAAGAAGGCACCGACAAACAGGTCGGATAGACCGAATTTATCTTTCACTTCTTCAATGGTTCCAACTAGCCATTCACTTGTAAAGGCTACCATGGCCGTCGCCAAGATGAGGAACACAATCGAAGTACCTTTGGACCATGCGGCTTCACCATGTTCGATAGCTTCATCTGAAAGTACACTTTTGTGAGTGACCATGGAGAAGTACAGCCAGAGCAGATAAGCTACAATTAGGATAATCGCTACAATCATACTCATGGAGGATGTTTCATCCGTAGTCAAGCCTCGGGCAAATAACGCGGGAATGAAGAGTGCGACAACACCGAGAATCATCAGTGAGGAGTTATGTGACGCTAGTTTAACGTTAAAAGATTGCTCTTTGTACTTTAATCCGCCTGCGAATAGGCTGAGTCCAAGTACAAGCAATAAGTTCCCGATGATGGCACCGGTTAAACTGGCTTTCACAACTTCAAATAACCCATCCTTCACTAAGAAGAAGGCGATAATGAGCTCAGCTGCGTTTCCGAAAGTTGCATTAAGGAAGCCGCCCATACGGTCTCCTGCATAGTGAGCTACACTTTCTGTCGCTCTCCCTAAGAATCCAGCCACGAATACGATAGCCACACAAGCAATAACGAATTGCCAGGTTGTATCTAAATGCGCGTAATGCGCTATACCCGCAGCAAGGAATGATACTAACAAACCTATGTAGAACAATTTTCCTTTCAATGGGAACCCTCCGACTCATAGATATTGGAACTTTTTGACTTCTTTTAATATAACTACTTTGGTTAATAAAGTAAATTAAAATGGATACATTCAGGCAGTTCTTGCTTTAAGCTTTTGTTCTTATTACAATAGATTTATACCAAGTTTAGGGAGTGATCCGTATGTCCGAAGACAATCAAACTGGCTTAATTCGAATTTCTGATGACGTAGTATCGACAATCGCAGGGCTAGCAGCCTTGGAAACAGCAGGCATTGCGGGCATGTCAGGTGGTATCTCAGAAGGCCTAGCTAAGCGTCTAAGCGGTAAAAATGTGCAGCGCGGCGTTTCTGTTGAGGTAGGACAAGTAGAAGCAGCGATCGATCTACGAGTGATCGTAAAATATGGTTCTCGGATTCAGGATGTTTGCAGGGACCTTCAAGAAAACGTGCGGGAAGCCGTTGAAAATATGACAGGTCTAAATGTGGTGGAAGTGAATGTGAAGGTGGAAGGCGTTGCCTTTACGGAAGAAGAAATAGAAGATCAGCTTCGAGTTAAATGAGTGCTATGAAACGGTTGTCGCAACCTTATTCTTACGCACGTTGTAAAAAAAGACCCAATCGACGTTATATCATGTCGATAAGGGTCTTTTTTTATGTGTTTTCTGCGTTTTTTGTGCAGATGGTAATTCTTTGAAGGATTGCTCACGCGATATTCCAAGGATTACGCCCATACTGATGAGTGAGACCATCATCGAGGAGCCGCCTGCTGAGATGAAGGGCAGCGTCACACCTGTGAGTGGAATCGTATTCGTCACACCGCCGATATTAATAAAGGCTTGTATGGCGAACATAACCATGATCCCTACACCCGTTAACATCCCAAACATGTCTGGACAACGTACAGCAATTAGAATCCCTCTCCAAATAAAGATTAGATAGACGAGAAGGAAGAGTGAGCTGCCAATGAATCCGAGCTCCTCGCCAATAATAGCAAAGATGAAATCGTTATGTGCTTCCGGTAAATAGTGAAGTTTTTGAATACCTTGTCCGAAACCAGCCCCTGTCAATCCCCCATGTCCGAAAGCATACAAGGATTGCACAACTTGCAGGCCTGAGCCTTGCGGATCAGCGAAAGGATCCAAGAATGATGTGATACGATTGAGCCTGAAGTTAGAGTCCGTGTCACCTAATACTAGGTATAAGAGAACGGCAATCCCAAGAACAATCGACATAAGGATACCTAGATAAAAAACATGCTTGAGGTTCGACCCTCCCACCATAATGACAATGGCTGAACACGTCAAGAGGATCATACAGGAACCGAAATCGGGCTGTAAGAGGATCAAGCCGCACACAAAACCTACGATCACGAGAGCAGGGAGCAACCCTTTGCTAAAACTTCTGAATTTCTCTTCTTTATTACTTATCAGTGAAGCGAGATACATAATGACAATTAATTTGGCAAACTCCGTTGGTTGTATCCCGTATTTGCCGAGCGAGTACCAGCTGCTCGCGCCATTCGCTTTACTTGTAAAGACAACGAAAATTAAGCCGAGTACAATGAAGAAGAAAGCTGGGATGACGAGCTTTTTCAACTTCGAATAATGAATATTCATGCAAAATAACATCCCGATCGTGCCGATCCCAACAGCTACAATTTGCTTGCGCGTAAAGAACCAAGGGTCGTCCCACCGATAGGCACTTGTCATTGAACTTGCGCTGAACACCATGACCAATCCAAAGCAGACCAATACAAAGGTTAATAAAAGCAGCAGAAAATCCGGCGTTCCTCTTCGAGGTGGATTCATGCTGATTCCTCGCCTAGTCTGCTAATAATTGTTGCAGTTGGTCTAATTTTTGTTTGGAGATTTTGAGCACATTCTCCGGGATTGGTGAATCGTAGTCCAAACCATGTGGGAATGTTTCTTTGCCTATGTAAGCTTCTTCTAGATATAATACAGCATAAGGGGATTCTAGCTTGCCAGTTTCAACGCGTGCATTAACACGTAAGAAGTAGACTGCTTTGCTTGCTTTATCTTCCATTTTAAAATCGTAAGTAGCACGAGTGTATTCCCATTGCCAGCGCACGAAACCAAGTTTAGTTGTTACTTCGTCCAAGTGAGCCAAATCGCTTTTTAGGCCTTTTAAGCCAGTTGCTTCAATAATCAATTTTAACGCCTCCATAGTGTACGTATGCATTCTTTTCTCATGATAGTATGTTTCAAAAGGTTGTGCAAGTCGAATGCCATGTCTAAATTCTAATATTTGATGTCACTTTAAAGATGAAACCAGGGTTAATATTTGATAGAATAGGTTCAATAGATCATTTTTTAGCTAATAGTAAGCGATCGAAAACGGGAGGTGGGTGTATCTTATGAATCAATTTCAGGAAGATCTCCAAGCCATATATGAAGAAATGGTGGGCTGGAGGCGTTATTTGCATCGGAATCCTGAGCTTTCCTACCATGAGTACCAGACGGCTGAGTTTGTTACTAAACATTTGCTGAGCTGGGACATTGAAGTCCGTACAGGTGTTGGTGGGAATGGTGTTGTTGGTTTGCTCCGCGGCGGCGGAGAGGGACCGACGGTTGCCCTTCGTGCTGATATGGACGCTCTTCCGATTCAGGATGAGAAAAAATGTGACTATACATCAACTAAGAATGGGATTATGCATGCCTGTGGACATGATGCACACACCTCAACGTTGCTGGGTATAGCCAAAGTAGCTAGTCTGCATCGAGCGGAGCTTAAAGGGAATTTAGTTTTTCTGTTCCAGCATGCTGAAGAAATTTCTCCTGGCGGTGCTGATTCCATGATTAAAGCAGGCGCCTTGGATGGTGTGGATGCCGTGTTCGGCGTCCATCTATGGACGCCATTCCCAGTCGGACATGTCTACACGCGATCAGGGGCTTTTATGGCAGCACCAGACGAATTCACCATCCGAGTACAGGGTAAAGGCGGACACGGTGGATTACCTCATCAAACGATCGATAGTGTGTATGTTGCCTCACAGCTAGTTGTTAACATGCAATCCATTGTAAGTCGGCAAGTAGACCCTGTTGAACCTTGTGTTGTTAGTATTGGCTCGTTCCATGGAGGGACAAGCTTCAATGTTATTGCAGAGACGAGCGTACTCAATGGAACCGTGCGGACTTTCAATCCAGAGTTAAGACAAGATGTGAGAACACGCATTGAGCGAATTGTGAAGTCGACTTGTGAGATGTCTCAAGCGACGTATGAATTGGAATATAAACTCGGCTATCCAACAGTGATCAATGATGCCAATGAAGCAGCACGTTTCTTTCAAGTAGGCACAGCCTTATTTGGTGAAGAGAACGTACATGAGTCTCCACTTATTATGGCCGGAGAAGACTTTTCCTATTATTTGCAAGAGAAGCCAGGATGCTTTATGTTTGTAGGCGCTGGTAATGTGGAGGCGGGAATCGTCTATCCACACCATCATCCTAAGTTCGACATTGATGAAAAATCCATGCTGAACGCGGCGAATTTATTGCTGTCCATGGCCTTGGATTATATGGCATGAATGCCTCCGGAACCTTGGTGAATGCTAATGTAGCAATCATTTGTTGCATGACATGACACCAAGGAGGATGAGGAAATTGCCTAATAAGACCGTAAAGGACATTATGAGTAAGGATTGCGTGACGGTTACCCTGCTGGATAATGTATTCGAGATTGCTTTGAAAATGAAGCAGCATGATATTGGATTTGTTGCGGTTCTCGATGGAAAGCAGTTTATAGGCGGAGTGACGGACCGGGACCTTGTTGTTCGAGGATATGCGGAGAAGCATTCGGGATCGACCGCTGTGGAAACGGTAATGACCAAAAACATGATTACCGTTGACTCTCAAACATCCGTAGATGAAGCTGCGAAAATTATGGCTCAGCATCAAATTAGGCGGTTGCCAGTTGTCGAGCAGGGTGAGCTTATCGGCATCGTGGCCATTGGCGATTTGGCTGTTCGCGGCAGCTTCGAAGACGAAGCTGGGGAAGCGCTAAGCCGAATCTCTCAAGAACGTACACTGGTTGGTAGTCATTAAGAATGACTAGTAATTTCGTAAGCAGTCTCCCTCATTTCTGAGTGAGGCTGCTTTTTTCCTTCTTTACGAGGTGCGTCTGAGTAAGCGATAATAATAGACGTAAAAGGGTGAAGGGGGAACGTATACGAAAGATGAACATGCTCGAAGAAAACGCTTCCATAGGATTTATCATCCTAGATTCAAACTGGCATTATATATACGCAAATCAGTATGGCGCTAGCGTTTTAAATCGATCGCCTGAGGATCTTATAGGTAAAATGGCGTGGACAGAGTTCCCAGCTGTCATTAGGCACGCCACGTATAGCCATTTTCATCAAGCCCGCAGATCAGGAGAGGAAGTCGTCTTTAAGGAATATGTAAAGCTCTCCAATCAATGGATTCATGTAAATGCGTATCCTGTAGGTGACAACTTACATGTTATCATTCGAAAAACTGAAATGCTTGAAAACCATGAAGCGATTGAAAATAATCTGTATCAAAAATATACAGACTATGTGCAAGATCTTATAACGTTGACTGCCACTGACGGCACGCTGCTTTATGTTTCCGTCTCGATAAAAGGTTTGCTAGGTTATGAACTTGAGGATATGTATGGGGCTAATTTGCTGTCCTTCTGCCATCCGGAGGATCTTGATGGGTTGAAGAAGATTTTTATGACAGAAGATAAAGAAATGTCGAGTGATCAGGGAACCATATCCTGTCGATTCCTTCATAAGAAGGGTTGGTACGTGTGGTTTGAGAAAAATTCCAAGTGGTTGCTGGATGAAAAGGGGAAACGCACTCAGAACCTGGGCATTTGGCGCGATATCTCCGAACGAAAGATTGGTGAAGAGCGCTTCTTGCAAGCTCAGCGGTTAGGACAATTCGGCAGCTTCGAACGAGATCTGGAAGAGGATACAATTTTATGGTCGGACGAAATGTTTCGCATCCATGGTCTTCAACCGGCTGTACGGATTGATTTGAGTAAGGCAATTGAGCTTATTCAGCAGGATGACCGTGAGAAGGTATGGCTTGCTACGAAACAAGCTGTCCTAAGTGGTGTGTCAGATACCGAATATAGAATTACACGTCAAAATGGGGAAGTTCGACATCTACGTTCTCAAATCGAGCGGGTCATCTTGGACGGTGGCCGGATAGCAGTTCGTGGACTGATTCATGATATTACAACGCACAAACAAATCGAAAATGAGCTTATCCAAAGTAAAGCGAAATTGGAAATTGCGCAAGAAATTGCAGGCTTAGGGCATTACGAGTGGGACGTCATCCATAATATGGTGTATTTATCAGACGAATTGACGGCGTTATTTGGTTGTCACAATGCGGTTAAACAAATGCCTATGGAAGTTCTCATTGACAGCATACATCCTGATGACCAGTCAAACGCGAAGGCAGCAATTAAAAATGCGTTAGTTAAAGGATCGTTGGATCTCGTTTATCGGGTTGTGGTACGTGAGGAAGAGCGCATTCTACACACGTTAGCAAGAACGACATATGACGAGTGGGGGAGAGCGCTGTGTTTATTCGGAACAGTGCAGGATATTACGGTCCAGAAACAAACCGAGGAGCTGCTCCGTAAAACAGAAAAGCTGCATGTTGCTGGTCAACTGGCGGCTGGCATCGCACATGAGATTCGCAACCCGTTAACAGCGCTTAAAGGCTTTGTGAAACTGATGTGTCACGCGAGCGAAGAGAGCAAGATGCGGTATTATCATATTATGCAAGAAGAGTTTAATCGCATTGAGCTGATACTTGGTGAGCTCTTAATTCTTGCAAAGCCGCAAGCGGTGGCCTATATGCCTCATGATCCATTCCTTATTCTGGAAGAAGTCATTCAATTATTAAATACAGAAGCCATTATGAATAATGTGGAAATTATTTTGAGTGGAGATTCGACGCTTACGACGGTTAACTGTGAGCGGAATCAAATTAAGCAAGTATTTGTGAATGTTATCAAAAATGCAATTGAAGCAATGCCTTTAGGCGGCATTTTGACGATTACCTCCCTAAAGCAAGGAAATGATGTCATATTAACTTTCGTCGATCAAGGCCAAGGTATCTCAGAGGATCGACTGCCACGAATTGGCGAGCCCTTCTACACGACGAAGGAAAAAGGGACAGGACTTGGAATGATGGTGAGTTTTACCATTATTGAGGAGCATCATGGTTGTATCTCGTATCAGAGTAAGCTTGGCGTGGGAACCTCGGTTAACATTCAACTTCCCGCTTCCGAACAGTAAAATTGCGCCTAGTGCATTTAACTGTCAAAGTTCGCAATAAGGTAGTCAATCTGCGACAAGATGCCTCTCGCTAAATATGCTAAAGTGAAAACGTGCTTATTAATTGTGAATCTGACAAGAAAAAGGTGACGTACAGTGGAAAAAGTAAGGATTGGTATCGTTGGTCTGGGGAACATGGGAACTGGACATGCCAAATATTTGGTGAAAAATGAAGTGAAGGGCGGCGTACTTACCGCTATTTGTGAACCACGAGCAGACCGTCTACAGTGGGCGAAGGAAAATCTAGGTGAAGGTGTTCAATTATTTGACAATCTTGACGATTTTCTAGCTTCCGGCTTGATTGATGGTGTTTTGATCGCAACGCCTCACTATGATCACCCTGAAACAGCTGTGCGCGCTTTCCAAGCAGGCTTACACGTTATTTGTGAAAAGCCGGCAGGTGTGTATACGAAACAAGTTCGTCAAATGAACGAAGCTGCTGAAGCTTCAGGTAAAGTTTTCAGTATGATGTATAATCAACGTACAAATCCTCTATATACAAAACTAAAAGATTTGGTTTCTTCTGGCGAGCTAGGTGAAATTCGCAGAACGAACTGGATTATTACCAACTGGTATAGATCACAGAGCTATTACGATTCAGGCGGCTGGCGTGCAACATGGGCTGGTGAAGGCGGCGGCGTTCTCATTAATCAGGATCCGCATCAATTAGATCTTTGGCAGTGGACGATTGACATGATGCCAAAACGCGTTCGCGCTTTCTGTTATTTCGGGAAACACCGCAATATCGAAGTTGAAGATGATGTAACTGCTTTTGTTGAATACGAAAATGGTGCTACTGGACTGTTCGTAACTACGACAGGCGAAGCTCCAGGGACTAACCGTTTCGAATTGTCCGGTGACCGCGGTAAAATCGTCATCGAAGACGGTAAATTGACGTTCTGGCGTTTACGTGTTTCCGAAAGAGAATTTAACGAAACGTACAAAGGTGGATTTGGTTCACCAGAGTGCTGGAAATGTGAAATTCCGGTTGAGGGCAAAGAAACGGGTCACATGGGCATTACACAGAATTTTGTTGATGCGATTCTTCATGGAACACCATTGATTGCTCCAGGGGCAGAAGGCATTAAAGGCCTAATGATTTCCAATGCAATCATGCTATCAACGTTCACAGATAACTGGGTTGATTTGCCGATCGATGAAGATCTTTTTGAACAGCATCTTCAAGATCGAATCAAAAATTCCAAAAACAATAAAGAGTCTGGCTCCTTTAAAACACTTGACGTCTAATCTCATGGGGGAAATTCGAAATGCAAAAGAATGATGGCATGAATTATGCACCAAAAGGGAAGCCGAACCTTGTCGTTCAAAAAGGGGAGTTTACCTTCGCCGCTATCGCATTGGATCATGGCCATATCTATGGCATGACCAATGGACTTCTAGAAGCAGGTGCGGAACTGAAATGGGTATATGATCAAGACCCAGCTAAAGTTGCTGCGTTCATTGAAAAGTTTCCTCAAGCGAAAGCAGCGGCTTCCGAAGAAGAAATCTTTCATGACCCTGAAGTGAAGCTGATCGCTGCGGCAGCAGTTCCTAGTGAGCGTGGTCCGCTAGGCATTCGTGCGATGGAGCATGGCAAAGACTATTTTACAGATAAAACACCATTCACTTCACTTGATCAGCTTGCAGCTGCGAAAGCGGTTGTAGAAGCAACTGGCCGTAAATATGCGGTGTACTACAGCGAGCGACTGCATGTGGAAAGTGCTGTTTTCGCAGGCCAACTGATTGAAGAGGGCGCAATTGGGCGTGTTGTTCAAGTCATCGGTCTTGGACCTCACCGCTTGAATGCACCAAGCCGTCCCGATTGGTTTTTCGAGAAGGACAAATATGGCGGTATTCTAGCTGACATTGGCAGCCATCAGATTGAGCAATTCCTTTACTATTCGGGCTGTAAGGATGCAAAAGTGGTTAGCAGTAAGGTAGCTAATTATCATGCGAAGGATTATCCAGAGCTTGAGGATTTCGGAGATGCAACACTTATTGGAGACAATGGGGCAACGAACTATTTCCGTGTAGACTGGCTGACACCTAATGGCCTAGGGACATGGGGAGATGGTCGTACATTAATCCTGGGTACTGAGGGTTACATCGAAATGCGTAAATATATTGATATTGCTCGTGATCCGCAAGGGGATCAGCTGTATCTGGTCAACCAACAAGGAGAGAAGCACTACAGTCTGCATGGACAAGTAGGGTTTCCATTCTTTGGTCAGTTAATTTTGGACTGCATACATCGTACGGAAAATGCAATGACACAAGCGCATACGTTTAAAGCGGCTGAATTGTGTTTACTTGCCCAAGCGCAAGCGGTTCGTGTGGAGTAGTTTTGCAATCTAACATTCGGGTAGTTAGCGGTAAATTCGCTAGCTGCCCTTTTTGTGTTTCCGTCGTCACGGTAGATCGTGGATAGAACATGGCGATCATGTTTAAATCTAGTGCTTTCCCTTCATACTAAGGAAAAAGGAGGGAATACGCGATGACAATGGATCCATCAAGACCTCTGATCGTTCAGAGTGATTTATCAATCCTCCTGGAAACGAATCATCCTGATTTTGAAAAGCTCCAGAGTAAACTGGCTCGCTTTGCTGATCTCGTGAAAAGCCCTGAGCATCTTCACACTTATCGGGTTACACCGTTATCGTTGTGGAATGCGGCTGCAGCCGGAATGGGGTTGGAAGAGATGACAACCTGCTTGCAGCTCTATGCCAAATTCGGTGTACCCTCATCTGTTCTTAGCACGATTCGAAAATATACAAAACGGTACGGCCTTTTACGCATGTTGCATGTGGGGAAGGAACTTTTCTTAGTCAGCGAGGATACTGTCGTATTTAAAGAAATATGTGCCTATGATTCCTTGCAACAATATCTGCAGGATACCCGAGGTGAACGGGCTATTGCTATTTCACCGAGCTATCGGGGGATTCTGAAGCAAGAACTGATGAAACTCGGCTATCCAGTAGAGGATTTGGCCTCATACCGCAGCGGCGAATTTTTGAAGATTCCTTGGCGAGATGATGATCAGATGGAGGAGCCGTTCCAGCTGCGTGATTATCAAAAGCAAGCTGTAGATGCTTTTCAACAGGTGGGTCACGGTGGGAGTGGTGTTCTAGTGCTTCCTTGCGGAGCGGGAAAAACGGTGGTCGGGATTGCGGCAATGGCGAAAGCAAGCTGTGCTACACTCATCCTTACATCCAATGTGACTTCTGTGAAGCAATGGAAAAGAGAAATTTTAAGTAAAACCGGGCTAACGAGCGATCAAGTCGGTGAGTATAATGGCACGACGAAAGAGATTAGACCAGTCACCATTGCTACCTATCAAATTCTAACGCATCGCGGGAGCAAGGAGGCTGATTTCTCACATTTGCGGCTATTTAGCGAAAGGGAGTGGGGCCTCATTATTTATGATGAGGTTCACCTTCTGCCTGCCCCTGTTTTTCGAGCGACTGCGGAGATACAAGCGACACGTAGGCTCGGCTTAACAGCTACCCTAATCAGAGAAGATGGCTTAGAAGGTGATGTCTTTTCTTTGGTCGGGCCTAAGAAGTATGACATGGCGTGGAAGCAACTTGAAACGATGGGATGGCTTGCGAAGGTTACCTGCCAAGAAGTGCGCGTACCACTTTCTATTCAGGACCGTGATCGTTATTCTGCCTCTGAAGCTAGGCACCAGTTCCGAATTGCTGGGGAGAATACAGCGAAGCTGGATGTTATTGATCATTTGTTGAAGCTTCATCCAGATGAGCCGACGCTAATTATCGGTCAGTATATTGATCAACTCGAACAGATTGCCGTTCATACAGGTGCACCTATGATCTGTGGAAGCATCCCTCACGAACGGCGTGAGGAGCTCTATGAGCGATTCAAAAAGGGGCAGCTTCCGCTGCTCATTGTCTCTAAAGTAGCGAATTTCGCTGTTGATCTCCCCGATGCAGCGATTGCCATTCAAGTTTCAGGAAGTTATGGCTCGAGACAGGAAGAAGCTCAGAGACTCGGTCGTATCCTGCGGCCGAAACGGAATGGAGAAAATACTGCCGTCTTCTATTCACTCGTAAGCACAGACACGAAGGAGCAGGATTTTGCCATGAAGAGACAGTTATTTCTTGTGGAGCAGGGCTATCAATATGAGATCTCAAGCTGGGATCAAGAGCTAAGCGTGGAGGTAGGCATAGAAAATGAAGTATGAGCACGTGGAAAGGAAAATGCCGGGCTCCTTAAGAGAAGTCATCATAAGACAACCGTGGTGCGCGGCATTTTCAACAACGAATTCAACATTAGGTGAGGTATTGACGTCACCTGCTCATTTACGCGAACTTTCTAGTGAGCTTACATGGGATGAGAAGCGCACGCTGCGTCTTGTGTTGTCAACATTTGGCTGTCAGCCTTTTACGAAGGAGCGGTTGGAAAAAGAAGCGGTGCTCCAAATGGCTGGAGCGCAAATAAGCTTAGGTTTGTGGGGGCTCCGTCGATATGGGGTCATTGTTGCTTTTCGTAAGTCATGGGGAGACCAGCTGCTCATGTTACCAGAAGATGCCTTTGCTGTGTGGCAACAGGTTCTATTCCCTATATCAATAAATCCCTTTAAAGGGTCAGAAAGTCAACTTGAACCTCTAAGTTTAGGGGAGATTGGCGAATATGTGGGAGGCATTGAGGAAGAAGAAAGCCGCCAAATAAATCCTAGAGGGTTAGCACAGCAATTGTTTCTTTTCATGGTCAGTTGTACGCGGCAGAATGCACTTCCCCTTACGAATAAAGGAACCTTACATAAGAAGTTAATTCACAAGCTTACTGAACATGTGAGTCTGCCCAAAAGAATAATCACGATGTCTGGACTTACGTATGCCTTTACAGACGTTTATGACGAGCCTGCCGCGTTGATGCTGGAATTGGCGTTACAGATGGGGTTTGTTTACAAAAATGAATGGGGTAACAGTTTCCTGATTCATCAGCGAAACTTTGAGGCGTGGCTGCAAGGCACATATGAACAACAGCAATTGCAGTTGTATCACATTTGGCGGCAGGCCTTAATTCCCGCACCCGTTTGGTTAGAGCATGGAATTGCCTTCATGGAGAGGTGCACTTCTCAGCAGTGGTATAGTATGAATGAACTAACCCAAGCCATTTTGGCTTGTTGTTCAATCTCCCGAAAAACAATGGACGAGACCTCGCTGCAAGAGGATGTACTGACGGTTTGGATGAAGCCATTAGCCTCTTTTCGTTTTATTGAATTGGCGCAGGATCAGGGAGAGGATCTGTGGTTCAAATGGCTCATCAACCCTCAGCGCATTGCCGATGCCAATCAAGGTTTAGACAGAGAGTCGTCACTCAAAAGTAACCCGACCCCAACGCTCTACGTTCAGCCCGATTTTGAAGTACTTCTACCTCCAGACGCGTCCCTTTACCTGGAATGGCGAATTGCGATGTTCAGTGACCTCCTGAACTCCGATGTTGTACGTACCTATCGTTTGACCAAGGAAAGCTTTCGACGGGCGTTAGACCATGGACTGAAGAGCGCTGAAGTGATTCAATTATTGAAAGACAATGCTTACTATGAAATTCCTGAACAAGTGATTATTACTTTAGAACAGTGGGAAGAGCAAAAGGATAAGCTCTATATGCAAGAGGTTACGCTGCTTCGCTGTCAATCTGTGGAAGTGGCGGAAGCACTGATTCGGAATGAAAAGTGCCGTATGTTGCTCGGTGAGCGCATTGGTGACTCTCATTTTATTATTTCACGTGAGCATGTAAAAGATGTGACCAAGTGTTTGGAAGCAATGGGCTTTCATCCTAATCAAATTGCGAATATGTCTGTGGAAAAGGATGACGTGTTTCCCTCCTTGTCGGAGCCTGCCGCAGGCCTTTGCTACTCGCGAGATACGATTCAATTATATGAAATTGATCCTTATTTGCCCCAGCCGGAGGAACATTATCCAGATATACAGCAGATCCCTGTTAGCTGGATCAAGGAGCTTCGCGACTATCATGCTTCTACACGGAAGGATATGATTCGTAAAGCCATCGAATGGAAGAGTGTGCTGCAGTTGAGAAAAGAGGGGCGCGATTGCTTCATTATCCCTCGTATGCTGCGAGAAGATCGGACAGGTTGGATTCTAGAAGGTTGGGAAGAATATCAGGAGATTGCTTGGGCTAGCGAGGATTGGAACGAGATGAAGCTGATATTGCCAGGAATCAACGATGGAGGTGTGAGAGAAAAGGAAGAAACTCTTGGCGAACTGTGATATGATAGAAGTGTTATAGACTTTTTCGCGAGGAAGGATGGGGTTGTCGTAATGTTACAAACAATGGAAACAGAAACACTCGATATGTCGGCTATCCTTATGCAGGCCTACGATATGGGGGATATGATTAATTCTTCTGCGGAAGTTGCAGATTATTTATATTGGAAGACCGCCGTTGAGAACAGCAAGGAAGTTAAAGATTTGCAAGCTGTTTTTGCTAGAAAGAAAGATGCTTTTGAGGAATGCGAGCGTTTTGGTCATTACCACCCAAGTTATCACGAAGCATTAGCTGCTGTGAATGACGTACAGGAGAAGCTGCATGCCGTGGAAGCTGTCCGTAAATATAAAGAAGCTGAAGATCGTTTGGACGACTTGTTGTTTACAGTTTCCACGACGATCGCTCATGCTGTATCGGATTCGATTAAAGTTCCGAGTAACAACCCGCTGCCAACGGGAAAAGGCTGCAGCTCCGGTGGAAGCTGCAGCGGGAATTGCGGTTAACACTCATCTACAGGCGGAAATCAGGTCGGATGCGTCCGACCTCGGTTCCTTGCCAATTGTGGACAGCAGGCGTATGGAATGTCGCGAGCTCGCTGACTTCGGCTTCGGAGAGATAGTGAAGCTGCTTCAGCGCTTCGATGACCGCGGGATACAGAGCACGAATATTTCCGTCTTCCACTTTTAAGACGAAGCCGATTGCCAGCTCAGGTATGGAGAGAGCGAAGATGCCTTCGGCGCCCATTTTACCAATGATTCGTCCTTTGGTTACCTCGATTAATCGCGTATCGAAGCGGTCGCTTCCTGCGAGGAATTGAGGATATTTTCGCACAGCCTCGACAATTCTCTGGCAAGCGTTTGCACGCCCCTCAGATAGCCCTTCAGGGCTGCCCAAACGGGCAAAAGCAAGGGCGAGACGGTTGATCGGCATGCCGAACACGGGGACGCCGCAGCCGTCAATACCTAGTTCGATCTGCTCCTTCGGCACATCTGACATGGCGCTCACAGCATCTAACATGAGGACTTGAACAGGATGCTCTGGACTCATGTACGTATCTGGTGAAGCACCCAGATGGCTGTTAAGGGATAGCATACCCGAATGTTTGCCCGAGCAATTGTTATGCAAGGTTGACGGGGATTCTCCCCGTTCGCGCATCGCCTGTGCAGTTGCTGCGTGGTACGGCTCGTGCGCACCGCATTGCAGGTGCTTAGCGTGATACCCGAGCTTGCCCAGTATGCCTCGGGCCGTGCTCACGTGCTCGGCTTCCCCATTGTGGGAAGCACAGATAAGGGCAATTTCGGCTTCAGTCAGGCCGAAATGATCAGCAGCGCCGGATTCTATGACCGGCAGCGCTTGAATGAGCTTCGCCGTTGAACGGGCGAAGGTGAGTAGCTGTGGATCGCCTGCACCGTGCAGGAGCGTTCCTTGGGTGTCCACGACAGCGAGGTGGATGCGATGTATGCTTTCCGTTATATGTCCGCGAGACACGCGGACAATAGTGTCTGATGGCTTCATGTTGTGAGATCACTCCATACTAGGATTATTGAAAAGAGGTTGCAATCATGATGATTGAGCGAAGCGGATTAATCATTTGGGTGAACGATATTAAAGCCGCCAGAAATTTGGAGCGGTTCGGTTCCCTTCATTACATATCCAAGAAAATGAATTATGCAGTTCTTTATATACATGCGAGCAAATTGGAAGAAACCACACGCAGCCTGCTCAAGCTGCCTTACGTGAAGAAGGTAGAGAAATCATACCGTAATGAAATTAAAACGGAATATAGTAGTGACGTGCCTGACAAAACTAGATTTTACACGCTTTGAGGCTGCAGTGCAAAATGAAAGCTTCGCGAGAAGCTTTTTTCTTTTTTTTTGGTTATTTGAAACCCTTGCCATTCAAGTTGGTGTGTCATCTCAGTAAGTTTTCTCAATTTTCCGAAAATTAGGCATAGTTTGCTGACTTCATAAATACTTATTAATAATTTTATATATTCTTCCATGGGAAAAAAAGTTATAATGTAGTAAAATATAACTTACAAAGCTTCTGGGAGTAGGTATTGGGTCCCATTTGAATTAGGAAAGGGGATGTGATCATGAAAGATAAGGTGATGGGGCGATGGAGTACTTACGAACCATTCTTCGTACAGCTGGGCGATAAGAAAGTAGCGGATATCGTGATCACGAATCATGCTAAGCTAAGATGGAGTGATCGCATTTCAAGCGATAACAATTCACTAGAGGAAATTTGCGCTTTTCTTTGGGAGAAGCTTAAAAATGATAGCATGGTGCCTTATTATCGGAATGAAGAAGACGTATATCTGATTGATGATGATTTAGTAGTTGTGGCCGAATTCTCACATCTGGAGCACGAGACAGATCTTGTTGGCAATCCCTTACACAAAATGATTATCGTTACCTTTCTAGGAAAAATGTCAGAGACCATGGAGCTGCGTGATTTAAAATCATACTATTCCTGGTTGAGGCACTCTCGTCGTATGACATTGATTAAGAATAGCCGCAAACGTCGCTAATCATGGAATTCATCAGAGTATGTCTAGGTGGACATACTCTTTTTTGGCGTTCTTGATGGACTGCACGGGTTCGATTTCATATAATGGAGCTAAGAGAGGCGGTATTCCATGGCACTTAACTTTCATCAATTACATATTTTCTATACCGTAGCGGAAAAAGGCAGTTTCTCACATGCAGCCGGTGCGTTACATATGACCCAGCCTGCAGTAACCATGCAGGTACAATCTCTTGAAGATTACTTCGGCGTAAAGCTCTTTCATCGCAGCACGAAGAAGATTGAATTATCCGAGGCGGGACGAGCACTGCTGCCTTTCGCCAAAAATAGCATTGAGCTGATTCGTGACACGGACGTTGCCATGTCCAAGTTTACAATGATGATTGAAGGACGGCTTCAATTAGGTGCTAGTTTGACGATGGGGGAATATATACTGCCTCGCCTCCTAGGCCCCTTCAGCAAGGACTATCCGAACATTTCCGTCTCGATGAAAGTGATGAACACAGCGCAGATCCTGGATGAGGTGCTTAGTCACCAACTCAATTTCGGTCTTGTTGAGGCACCAATCCATCATCCAGATGTCCATACAGAACCGATTCTAAGCGACGAACTGCGTCTCATCGTTCCTTCGGACCATCCGCTGGCGGATGCCCCGTTGGTTACCCTGGAGGAGTTGTTGAAGTATCCTTTTGTTTTGCGTGAACAAGGCTCTGGTACGAGAAGGGTTATGGAGGAAGAGTTTGCGCGATGCAACATGGATTGTTCCACGATGAAGATTGTCATGGAACTAGGAAGCACGGGAGCAATTAAATCCGCTGTTGAAGCGGGGTTGGGTATATCTATTTTATCGCAATCTTCGGTCAAGCATGAGGTAACGCTAGGACTCTTTAAGGTGAAGAAAATCGAGAATATTACATTTGAGCGCAGCTTTTATGCGATCTATCTAAACTCGACCTTGCTGCCAATTTCAGCAGTAAGCTTCATGACCTTTTTGCGACAAGAAGATTTAAGTCGGTTTCTATAACAGTGGGGGATATCATGGAGAATCGAAGGGAAGCAGACTTACACTCACATACAACGGCTTCAGATGGGACGCAATCGCCAAGAGCGAACGTTCAAATGGCTATAGACGCAGGTCTAAGTGCAATTGCGATTACCGATCATGACACCATTTCGGGGGTTGCGGAAGCGCTAGAGGCAGGTTTAGAACTGGGCATTGTCGTAGTCCCTGGCGTTGAAATCTCAACGGTTGCGAATGGCCAAGATATTCACATTCTCGGTTACTACATGAACATTGAGGATGAACGATTTTTACAGAGATTGTCCTCTCTACGGGATACGAGAGATATTCGTAACGAGATGATTATTGCGCGGTTACAGGAATTGGGCATTGAAATTACGATGGATGAAGTCCTGAAAGAAGTAGCAAATGTAAAACGCAAAGGGGACACGGTAGGGCGGCCACATATTGCTGCTGTCCTTTTGAATAAAGGCTATGTAAGTACGATTACGGAAGCTTTCGATCGCTATTTGGCTACAGGGGCTGCTGCGTACGCTAATCCACCTCGAATAGAACCTGCAACGGCGATTACTTGGATTCACGAGGCTGGCGGCTCTGCGGTGCTTGCACACCCAGGTCTCTATCAGGATGATGCTCTGGTTGAGGCCATTACTACGCAAGGTATAGACGGCATTGAAGTGTATCATGCTGATCATTCACCTGTAGATGAGGAAAGATATAAGATCCTTGCTGAGCGTAAGGGGCTGTTGATGACCGCGGGATCTGATTTTCATGGTGTACGCGGCGGTGTTGCGTTCCATGCAGCAATCGGTTCTAAACGCATTGGCATGGATGTCGTGGAGCGTTTACAATCTTTGAAGGGGGAACGTGCATGAAGAAAATTCGCAAAGCTATTATACCGGCGGCAGGATTAGGGACTCGCTTCTTGCCTGCAACCAAAGCGCAGCCCAAGGAAATGCTGCCTATTGTGGATAAACCAGCGATTCAATATATTGTCGAAGAAGCGATTGATTCCGGTATTGAGGATATTATCATTGTCACCGGGCGTAACAAGCGTGCAATTGAAGATCATTTTGACAAGTCGGTCGAGTTAGAGATGATGCTTGAAGAAAAGGGAAGCACCCAACTGCTGGAGATTGTGAAGTCGGTATCCAATCTTGCGGATGTACACTATATCCGTCAGAAACAGCCGCTTGGCTTAGGCCATGCTATTCTTTGTGCGCGCAAATTTATCGGAGATGAGCCGTTCGCTGTTCTGCTGGGGGATGATATTCTTCAATCTTCTCCGCCAGGTCTTAAACAGATGATGGATATTTATGAGCAAACAGAAACCTCCGTCATTGCGGTTCAAGAAGTACCTTGGGCGGATGTTAGCAAGTACGGCATTATTTCTCCCGCGTCGAGCCGTGCACATTATCGCTTGATTGAGGATCTGGTAGAGAAACCTGATCGTGATCAAGCACCATCGAATTTAGCGGTAATCGGTCGTTATATCATTATGCCTGAAATTTTCGGCATACTGGAGAAGCAAGAGCCAGGCCGCGGCGGTGAAATTCAATTAACAGACGCTTTGCGCGTATTGAATAAAGAGCAGCAGATGGCTGCATATCTCATGCAAGCGAAGCGGTATGATGTGGGGGACAAGCTGGGGTATATTGAAGCGACGATTGAGCTCGCCTTACAGCGTCCCGATCTGCAAGAGCAAGTTAGGGCCTATCTACTTGCATTAGTTAAGCAATGGGAGTAGTTTCAGCCTCTACATGACATGAAAACCTATCGAGATGTAGAATCCCGATAGGTTTTTTGGCATGTCTATTTAATTGTCACTTTCAATTGCTTGATCTCTTCTTCTTCCGGTGTTACATACAGCGTTTTTTGATTCACATAAATGACAAAGCCGGGCTTCGAGCCGTTTGGTTTATGAACATGCTTAATCGTTGTGTAATCCACAGGAACTTGACTGGAATTTTTGGCTTGACTGAAGTAGGCAGCTAGCTGCGCTGCTTCAAGCAAGGTGGTGTCGCTGAATTCGCCGCGTATGACGACGTGGGAGCCAGGTATATCCTTTGTGTGCAGCCAGGTATCCATGGATGATGCCAGGCGGTTCGTCAGATATTCGTTCTGCGTATTGTTTTTCCCCACATAGATAGGCACGCCCTCGCTCGATTCGTAGCAGGCTAAAGCGGGTTTATCTTTTTTCTTTTTCTTACGCTGCTTCTTATTGCGGTCACGCACATAGCCTTGCTCCATAAGTTCATCGCGAATTTCTTCTATATCCGGCAATGAGGCGACACCCAATTGTTGGAGCAGCGTGGTGAGGTAAGTAATTTCTTGATGCGTTTGAGTGATTTGTTCCTCTACGATAGCCGTGCTGTTTTTCAATTTCGTATATTTTTTAAAATAGCGCTGTGCGTTCTCCGCAGGTCCAAGGAGGGGGTCTAGGGTGATGGTGATCATCGCCTGATCTTCCTCATAGTAATTGATGGCTTGGACGGACTTGTCACCCTTCTTAATCGTATGAAGCGAAGCGGTTAATAGCTCGCCTAGGATTCGGAATTTATCCGCATCTTTGGAGTCTTCAATCGTATCTTGGAGCTTTTCCAGTTTTTTTACATTTTTATTGACTTCATTCTGTAAAAACTTCAATAGGTCGGATACACGCTGTTTAACTGTATCTCGTTCGGCCTTGTCGCCATAAAATTGTTCCAAACACGCACTTGGCGTTGGATAGGATTTCGTGGTACCTACGATATGCGTGAGCGGCGTCATCGCAAAGCTCAGCTTGCCGTTCGATGCTTGTTCCACAATAACCGGTTCGTAACGATTCTCGCGTGTGGCCGTCATGATTTCGCTGAATGATTGCCATAGTGCGGATGTTTCAGCTGTCACGTTTCGTTGCTTGCTGCGGTACACAATTTCTTTGGCAATCAAGGGGCTAAGCCCGCTGAATGCAGCAACCAATTGCTGCTCGGGTTGGATTGGCGCTGCATCTTCCTCGTGCGATTGCGTGTTTGCTAGCGATTGTTCAAAAGCTTCAGCATCCACTTCTAGTGGATTGTGCTTGTCCTGCTCCGGCGGTGCCACATACTTGCTGCCTGGCATGACAACACGATAAGAGCTAATAGCTGGTGTAACATGATGAATACCATCGAGTATCGTGTCTGTTTCAGGGTCGAGGAGGATAATATTGCTATGGCGCCCCATGATTTCCACAATAATATGCTTGAGGGAGACATCACCTAGTTCGTCACGATGACGAATTTGGAAACGAATGACCCGTTCCATGCCAATCTGCTCTACGGCTTCAATGACCCCGCTCTCGCAATATTTGCGAAGAAGCATGCAGAACATGGGGGCATCCATTGGATTTATAGATATTTGCTCTGTTGTTTGAACGCGTGGATAGGTAGGGTTAGCAGAAAGCAGCAGTTTCACGTTCTGCCGTTGGGTGCGAATTTGCAGGACAATATCATTTTCGCTCGGTTGATGAATTTTATTAATTCGGCCTCCTACATACATTTGAAGCTCGTGAACAATTGCATGAAGGACGAGTCCGTCTAAAGCCATGATGCATACAACTCCATTCTTTGGGGCTAGTTGTCTTTCGCGACTGTATTTCGCAACCAGTTCGTTGGCTGACAACGTTGCTAATCTCTATGATGCCATACTTTTCACAAAAACTTAAGGGGCTCTGGGAAGGAAAGATGATTTCAGGGATATTTTCCTGCTTGTCTGAATACAAATACGTATAAGCGTGAGACAAGATCAAGTGGATGTGGGAGGGAGAAGGGCGGATGAGTCAGAATAAGTGGTACCAGTTGAACTCGGAGGATGTCTTGCAATTGCAGCAGGTGGATATACAGCAAGGATTGCCCTGGGAAGAAGCTTGGAAGCGTCAGGCTGAGGTAGGGCGAAACGAGCTCTCAGAGGGGCAGCGTGTATCACCAATTACACTGCTCTTAAATCAATTTAAAGATTTCATGGTGCTGGTCCTATTGGGGGCGACTCTAATATCCGGCTTGCTAGGTGAATATTTAGATGCGATTACGATTGTCGTCATTATTGTGATGAATGGGATTCTGGGTTTTACCCAAGAATTTCGAGCGGAACGCTCACTTCGTGCACTGAAAGAGCTGTCTGCACCTAATGCGAATGTTTGGAGAGAAGGGGCTGTACATCAAATTCCTGCTCGTGATCTGGTTCCTGGTGATATTGTATTCCTTGAGAGCGGAGACAGAGTCCCGGCGGATGTGCGTTTTCTAGAGACCAATGGTGTCTATATCGAGGAGTCGGCCTTAACCGGGGAGTCCATTGCTGTTAGTAAAACGATTGCTTCTATTCCTCATGATGAAGTACCGCTGGGGGATCAGCGTAATCTGGGCTTCATGGGGACGATGGTTTCTCGTGGCACAGCGAAAGCAGTTGTTGTTCGAATCGGGATGGGCACGGAAATGGGGAAAATTGCTGACCTGATTCAAAATACCGAATCCATGGAAACGCCTCTGCAGCACCGTTTAGAACAGCTGGGTAAAATTTTAATTATCGTCGCTATTGCGTTGACTATTCTTGTTGTAGTAGCAGGTATTATGCATGGACAACCACCATATGCCATGTTCTTGGCTGGCGTCAGCTTAGCCGTTGCGGCTATCCCTGAGGGGCTCCCTGCGATTGTAACGATTGCATTGGCTCTAGGTGTACAACGAATGATTAAGCGCAAAGCTATCGTTAGAAAGCTCCCTTCCGTTGAAACATTAGGTTGTGCTTCCGTCATATGCTCAGATAAAACAGGAACGCTAACGCAGAACAAAATGACAGTCACTCATTTGTGGGTCGGCGGTGATGTGCTAGAGGTAACGGGAGACGGTTATGCGCCGGTTGGCAACATTCTGTTAAGTGGCCAGCATACCGATGTGCATAAGCATCCTTCCCTCTCGAAGCTACTTCATGTGTCAGCTCTTTGTAATAACGCAACCTTAATTGAAGAGAAGCAGGAAACGAAGCGAAAAAAAGGGAAAGAGGGCGCAGAGGGTTCTACTTCCATTTGGAATATCAAAGGGGATCCAACCGAAGGAGCATTAGTCGTTCTGAGTGCCAAGAGCGGAATTACCCAAGGTTCGCTCCGTGAAAAATATAAAAGAATTGCTGAATTCCCTTTCGACTCGGAGCGTAAACGGATGTCCGTTCTCGTGTCCTCTGAAAATGGCCGTATGGCTTGTACGAAAGGGGCACCGGATGTATTGCTGCAGCATTGCAGCTACATTCTGTGGGAGGGCAAAGTCATACCATTCACCTCTACCTTGAAGCAAAAGGTCATCTCAGCGAACGAAGGCATGGCCAAATCAGCACTGCGTGTGTTGGGTATTGCTTATAAAGAACTTAAAGCGAGTGATCGGTTTGAGGATCATGAGGATGTCGAAAATGGCTTAGTCTTCGTAGGTTTAACCGGTATGATTGATCCTCCGCGTAAGGAAGTGCGTGATGCGATCTCCAAATGCCGTAAAGCTGGCATTAAGACGGTTATGATTACAGGTGATCATCAAACAACAGCTGAAGCTATTGCGAAGCAGTTGGGTATGATTCCAAGCAACGGTGTAAGCATGAGCGGTCAGCAGATCGGCCAGCTTTCGGATGATGAACTCGATGCCAAAGTCAACGATACTTACGTCTATGCGAGGGTATCCCCAGAGCATAAGCTTAGAATCGTTAAATCGTTGCAACGTAATGGGCACGTTGTTGCTATGACAGGTGATGGGGTCAACGATGCACCAGCGATTAAAGCAGCGGATATCGGGATTGCAATGGGGATTACGGGCACGGATGTATCGAAAGAGGCCTCATCTTTAATTCTTAGCGATGATAATTTCTCAACCATCGTTGCAGCGATTGAAGAGGGACGCAGTATTTATGAAAATATCCGTAAATTCATTCGTTATTTGCTGGCATCCAACGTAGGGGAGATTATGACGATGTTTATCGCCATGATGGCGGGACTTCCGCTCCCGCTCGTGCCCATTCAGATTTTGTGGGTAAACTTGGTCACCGATGGTCTGCCTGCCATGGCGCTTGGTGTAGATCAGGCAGAGAAAGACTTAATGCAGCATAAGCCGCGTTCAGCGAAGGAAAGTATTTTTGCAAGACGCTTAGGCTGGAAAATTATTTCCCGAGGTATACTCATTGGGGTTTGTACACTAGGTGCCTTCTGGCTCATCTTACGTGTGAATCCATCCGATGCAGATACGTTATTGAAAGCGCAAAGCGTCGCGTTTGCTACCCTAGTTATGGCGCAGCTCATCCATGTGTTTGATTGTCGCAGCTCACGTTCCATTTTCCACCGCAATCCGCTGCAAAATAAGTACTTAGTGCTTGCTGTATTATCATCGCTCATTCTTATGCTCGGCGTTATGTATGTGGATGCGTTGCAACCGATCTTCAAAACCGTTCCACTGGGCTGGAAGGACTGGATTCTCGTTCTTATCGCAGCGGGTATACCGACGTTCTTTATGGGCTTGGGCAGTGTATTGTCGCCAAAACGCAACAAAGGCTCCAGAGGATCGAGAGGTTCAAGCGCTTCTGTGTACAGTAAATCTTCGAAGCCGAGTTTTAGATAAGGAAAGTGAAAGAAGCTGCCGTGAGGCGGCTTTTTTCTTGTAATGCAAGATGTGGCGATTTCGCGACTATGACCGTGCTTTGAGGGGGTAGGGCTATGCATACCAGCGATTTTACGCTATGATAATGGCTAAACCGCACATAGGGGTGCTTGACATGAATTTTACGAAAATGCATGGACTTGGCAATGACTTTATCGTCGTAGCCGGAGAGAAAGAGCTGCCTGCCGGGGCTGACCAGCTGGCTATTCAGCTGTGTAATCGATTTTTTAGCATCGGTGCTGACGGCGTCGTCTTTATTCTTCCTTCCGAAAAAGCAGATTTTCAAATGCGCATTATTAACTCAGATGGGTCAGAAGCCGAACAATGTGGCAACGCGATCCGCTGTGTTTCCAAATATGTGTACGACCATAAGTTGATTGATGCAACAGAAATTACGATTGAAACCATTGGTGCTGGTGTACAGAAAGTTCAAGTGCACGTGCAAGATGGTAAAGTTGTGACCGCTCGTGTGGACATGGGAGAGCCCATTCTTCAAGGACTTCAAGTGCCAACGACGGTAGATGCCAACGCGGTGATCGATTACCCGATTGAAGTAGATGGCAGATCGTTTCGTTTCACGGCAGTGTCCATGGGGAACCCGCATTGCGTCATTTATGTTGAGGATGCAGTGAATTTTGACCTCGCTACATGGGGGCCGAAGCTTGAAGCACATCCGATGTTTCCGCGTAAAATAAATGTCGAATTCGCGACCGTTCGTGACCGTGCTTATACGGATATGCGGGTTTGGGAGCGAGGCGCTGGGCCAACGCTAGCTTGCGGAACGGGCGCGTGTGCTACGCTAGTTTCCTCAGTGCTGAATGGTTTGTCGGATCGTGAGGCGACGGTTTCACTTAAAGGTGGAGACTTGTTCATCGAGTGGCTGGAAGCGGATAATCACGTCTATATGACGGGACCTGCAGAAGAAGTATTTGCAGGCAAACTATAAGAATATAGGCTTTTACATGTCGGATAGATAGGGGAAATGACGCATGAAATTGGATCTTCGTACCGCGCTGCAACGGGAGATTTTGACCGGTGACGGCGCAATGGGGACATACTTATATCAGATGGGATTTCCCGTCGGCATTTCATATGAAGAATTGAATTTGCTTAGACCTGAAACGGTCGCTGACGTGCACCGCCGTTATTTCGAGGCAGGTGCTCGTCTTATTGAAACGAATACGTTTTCGGCGAATCGGGAGAAATTGTCGAAATATGGGTTGGAAGGCGACGTTGAAGCCATCAACCGTGCTGGTGTTGAATTGGCTCGGAATGCGGTAGGTGACGACGCTTATGTCGTGGGGGCTATCGGCTCTATTCGTGCTGGCAAGCGCAAAAACGTACGGACTTCCGACGTGGAGGAGTCGCTTCGAGAGCAAATCAGCATTTTGTTAGACTCACCCGTGGATGGGTTATTGCTGGAGACCTTTTATGATTTAGAAGAGTTGCAGCTAGCCTTGCGGATTATCCGCAGTATGAGCGGACTTCCTGTGATCTGCCAGTTTGCGAATGAAGGTACAGGCAGTACGCAAGACGGCGTACCGTTGCAAGAAGCTTTCCTGCGGCTGCGTGATGAAGGGGCTGACGTGATTGGCTTTAACTGCCGCGTCGGTCCGAACGGAATTCTCCGCTCGATGGAGAAAATCGCGCCGATTCCTGGCATTCCATTCTCGGCGTTTCCAAACGCAGGTTTGCCCGACTATGTAGACGGGCATTATACGTATGCAGCGACGCCGAAGTACTTCGCCGAAAGCGCGTTGCGCTTCGCTGATCTAGGCGCGCGCATCATTGGCGGCTGCTGCGGCACAACGCCGGAGCACATCGCTGCTGTGGCGAAGGCGCTGCAGGGCTACGTGCCGGCTGCGCCTGGCACAATCCCTTCGGGAGCTGCGGCGATTGTGCTCGAGCCGGCACCGGCGAAGCCTGCGCCGCCGGCAGGCATCCCTTCGCTGCTGGACATCGTGAAGCAGCGCAAAACCGTCATTGTCGAGCTCGATCCTCCGAAGGATCTCGACATTGAGAAGTTCATGCAGGGGTCGAAAGCCCTGCAAGATGCGCATGTCGACGCCATTACGATGGCCGACAATTCCCTTGCCGTGACGCGCATGAGCAACCTGGCCCTCGGCTACCTCGTGCAGGAGCGTTTGGGCGCGCGTCCGCTCATTCACATCGCGTGTCGGGATCGCAACATGATTGGGACACAGTCCCATCTCATGGGCTTGCACGCGCTGGGCATAGACCACGTGCTGGCCGTGACCGGCGATCCCGCCAAGTTTGGCGATCTCCCGGGGTCCAGCTCTGTGTACGATCTGACTTCATTCGAAATTATTCGAATGATCAAACAGCTCAACGAAGGCATAGCCTTCTCCGGTAAACCGTTGAAGCAGAAGGCTAACTTCGTCGTTGGTGCGGCATTCAACCCGAATGTGAAGCATTTGGATAAAGCCGTTCAGCGCTTGGAGCGCAAGATTGAGGCAGGCGCAGATTATATCATGACGCAGCCCGTGTACGATGCGAAGCTCATTGCAGATATTTATGAAGCGACCAAGCATTTGCAGATTCCTATTTTCATCGGTATCGCCCCGCTTGCTAGTGGTGGCAATGCCGAGTATCTGCACAATGAGGTTCCAGGTATTCGGTTATCGGACGAGGTTAGAGCACGGATGGATGGCTTGAAAGGTCCAGAAGGTCGTGCCATGGGTGTTGAAATTGCTAAAGAATTGCTGGATACGGCGATGCAATACTTTAATGGTATTTATCTGATGACTCCTTTTCTGGCCTATGAAATGTGCGTAGATCTGACGAACTACGTGTGGGAAAAGTCGAAAAGGCATGATTTCCACTTGTACCCACTTTCAAAATGAATTAAAATAGGGTAATGGATGTGATTAGAATGATTTGCAGTATGACCGGGTTCGGACAAGCGAATCGTTCTTTTGCGGGATACAACGTGTTTATCGATGTGAAATCGGTCAATCATAGGTATAGTGAAGTGTCTATTCGTTTGCCTAAGGAATGGGCAGCTTTTGAGGACGCTTTGAAGAAAACGGTATTGCATGCTGTGAAGCGAGGACGTGTAGACGTTTTTATCACAGCAGAACGTGAAGCGGCTTCCCCGAAGAACGTAACGGTTAATTATGCTTTGGCAGATGCTTATCTGGAAGCGGCCGAGCAGTTGAAGCAGCGGTATGGGATTACGGGTCAGGTAGAACTCATTG
Organism: Paenibacillus sp. J31R109; assembly: GCF_059692055.1. Classification (NCBI taxonomy): domain Bacteria; kingdom Bacillati; phylum Bacillota; class Bacilli; order Caryophanales; family Paenibacillaceae; genus Paenibacillus; species Paenibacillus sp. J31R109. The sequence goes on from NZ_JCAUAR010000001.1 coordinate 547,145, forward strand.
ATTTATTGAGACTTCCTGAGCTGATTCAAATGAAAGATGTACGTCAAGAGCTTGATGACGAGATCGAACAGGAGCTATGCGCCTGTTTGCAGGAGGCTGTCACGCAGTTATCTGTGATGAGACACCGCGAAGGTGAAAACTTAGAGCAGGATATTCGTGAACGGCTAGCCGAGATGAAGCGAATTCATCTGGAATTAGAAACGTTAGCTCCTCAAGTGGTTCAGGAGTATGCGACGAAGATGACCATTCGTATTCAAACCCTCGTTCTCGATGGAATACCTGTGGATGAGCAGCGCTTAGCGACTGAGATTGCGCTCTTCGCAGATCGTTCTAACGTGGATGAGGAATTAACTCGTCTGAAGAGTCATTTCGGGCAATGTGAATCATTGCTGGTAGACAAAGAGCCTGTGGGCCGAAAGCTGGACTTCTTGATTCAAGAAATGAATCGAGAAGTGAACACGATTGGATCCAAGTCCAATCATTCCGAGCCTACGGCGAGAGTGATTGCGATGAAAGCAGAGCTTGAGAAAATGCGGGAACAAATACAGAATATCGAGTGAAGCTTGCATGCGCTTCGCGAGGAGGAAGTCCTAGATGGCTATCAAATTAATCAATATTGGGTTCGGCAACATCGTATCGGCGAACCGCATTATCTCGATCGTGAGTCCAGAATCAGCTCCGATCAAGAGAATCATTCAAGAAGCGCGTGATCGTCACATGCTGATTGACGCTACATATGGTAGAAGAACCCGTGCCGTTATTATCACGGACAGCGATCATGTGATTTTGTCGGCAGTACAACCAGAGACGGTAGCGCATAGACTTTCGAATAAGGACGATGATCATGACGAGTAATACGAACACTCTTGAGCGTGAGAGAGGTATTCTGATTGTTTTATCCGGCCCTTCTGGTGTCGGCAAGGGCACCGTTTGTGCGGCGCTGCGTAAAGTTGCTCCGGATATTGTCTATTCGGTATCAGCTACGACACGTTCTCCTAGACAAGGTGAAGTAGATGGCGTTAACTATTTTTTCAAAACGCGTGAGCAGTTTCAGCAGTTGATTGAAACCGATGAAGTGCTGGAATGGGCTGAATATGTAGGGAACTTCTACGGAACGCCAAGACGTTTTGTTGAAGAAACACTGCGTTCAGGTCACGATGTTATTTTGGAGATTGAGGTGCAGGGTGCACTTCAGGTCAAACAGAAGTTTGACGAAGGTGTTTTTATTTTCTTGCTGCCGCCTTCTCTGGATGAGCTAGAGAATCGTATCGTTACACGAGGCACGGAAACGGACGAAGTCATTCGCAGCCGGATGTCAGTGGCCATCGATGAGATTCGTTTAATGGAACACTATGATTATGCCATTGTGAATGATCATGTGGATACCGCGTGTGCTAAGATTCAAGCCATTTTATCGGCTGAACATTGCAAAAAAGATCGTATGTTTCCCAAAATCGTACAATGGATGGATGAGGTGAATTGAATGTTATACCCTTCAATTGATAAACTGCTTGATATCGTGGACAGCAAGTACTCCCTGGTTGTAGCTGCTTCCAAAAGAGCTAGATCCCTGCGTGATGGTGCAAAATCCGATTTAAAAGGTCAGAAGGCTCACAAACATGTTGGTCTAGCGTTAGAAGAGCTTTACGGTAATTACATCGGTTATGAGAAAATCAACACAAACGAGAACGAGAAATACGCGAAGAAATAAACCGCCTTACCCAACAACCCTTGTGGTTGTTATTTTTTTCTCATTTGGTATTTCGAAAGGGGATTCCCATGGGTGTTTTGCAGGGTAAAACGATTGTACTCGGTGTCTGTGGAGGCATTGCGGCGTATAAGGCCGCGGCATTAACGAGTAAATTAACACAAGCTGGGGCTGTTGTGAGGGTTATTATGACACGCTCCGCGGTGCAATTCGTTGCGCCGTTAACGTTTCAAACCCTGTCGCGGCATCATGTGTTTGTCGATACCTTCGATGAGAAGGATCCTTCAGTTGTGTCTCATATTAATTTGGCGGACAGCGCAGATCTCGTGCTGATCGCGCCAGCTACGGCCAATACGATCGGCAAGCTCGCCTTAGGGCTGGGTGATGACATGCTAAGCACGACATTGCTTGCGACTATGGCACCGATCTGGGTGGCGCCGGCGATGAATGTGCATATGTACGCGAATCCAGCTGTACAGACGAACATGGAGACGTTGCGTCGCCGCGGTGTTCGTTTTATCGAGCCTGGCGAGGGGCAGCTTGCCTGTGGGTATGTGGGCAAAGGGCGTCTTGCTGAGCCGGAAGAGATTTTTGCAGCGGTTGAGCGTCATTTTCAAGGGGAGGCGGGGCTCTTAACGGGCAAACGCGTCCTAGTGACGGCCGGAGGCACGGTCGAACGTCTGGATCCGGTTCGTTATTTGACTAATGATTCTTCAGGCAAAATGGGCTATGCCATTGCGGAAGAAGCGGTACGCATGGGGGCAAAAGTAACCCTAGTGTCAGGGCCGTCGGCCCTAGCCGTACCTGAAGGTGTTCAGCTTGTTCCTGTGCAGTCTGCGCTGGATATGCGCGAAGCAGTGTTAAGCAGGCTGGGGGAAAGCCAGCTCATTATTAAAGCAGCGGCTGTAGCCGATTATCGTCCGGCAGTGGTTGCCGAGCAGAAAATCAAAAAGAAGGCAGATTCTTTCACGCTGGAGCTGGTGAAGAATCCGGATATTTTGCAGGAAATTGGTACACTGAAAACAGCGAAACAGTTCGTCATTGGGTTTGCTGCGGAAACAGAACGCTTGGATGAGCATGCGATGGACAAGCTGAAGCGCAAAAATTGTGACCTTATCGTAGGTAACGATGTGTCTCAAGAAGGCGCAGGCTTTGGCGGGGATACGAATGTCGTTCGCTTCTACGATCAGAATGGGCTGGTACAAGCGCTTCCGATTCAAAGCAAATGGGATGTTGCACGTAAACTGCTTGAGCTTGCTGCAGAACGAATGGCTGCGACTGCGGGGGAATCCTGATGTACGCCAAAGTCATTGTCGATGTCCCAGCTAAGCAAACGAATCGGGCGTTCGACTATGAAGTGCCGCCAACTCTGCGTAAGTGGGTCGAAGTCGGCAGCCGAGTAGGTGTACCTTTTGGACCACGCGTTCTGCAAGGGTTTGTGGTCGAACTGCAAGAGGAAACGGAAGTAGACGCAAAGCGCATCAAGCCGATTCAAAATGTATTGGATCTGGTTCCACCTCTGACAAGTGAACTTGTCAGTCTTGGACGTTGGATCAGTCGCATGTATATGTGTCATGAAGTAACGGCTCTGCAGGCTATGCTTCCTGCGGCACTTAAAGCGAAATATGAACGTGTCATTATCGTAGGGGATGAATCTGAGGATCAATCTCTTCTCGATATGCCGGATATTGAAGCTATTATTAGCTTTGTGAAGAGTAAGGAATCGGTTTCCATGGACGTGTTGTTGGAGCGGTTTTCAAAGGAAGGCGCTCTGATCAAAGAACTGTTGTCATCGGGCAGGCTTACGGAAGTTCAGCTAGTGAAGGACAGGATGAATGCCAAAAAGGCGCTAACCGTATTTCCACCTGCAGGTGGTCGTGGCTTGGAAGAGGCGCTTGCCGAACTTCCGGCCAGAGCGAACAAGCAGAAGGATGTACTGCGATATTTGATCGAACACCCGCACGCTATTCGCTTGACGGAGCTGATGGAAACGATTGAGGTCGGAGCGAGCACGGTCAAAAGTTTGGCGGATCGCGGCTGGATCGAGCTGCGCGAAGTGGAAGTGATGCGCGACCCGTACAGCGGGCGCGCTTTCACAAGGACGAAGCCGCTCACCCTGACAGAGGAGCAGAGCGGCGTGTTTGCGCCTATCCGCGATGCGGTGGCAGAAGATCGCCATGAAGTGTTTCTGCTCCACGGGGTGACGGGAAGCGGCAAGACAGAGGTATACTTACAATCCATCCAGCAATGCTTGGATATGGATAAGGAAGCGATTGTTCTTGTGCCGGAAATTTCATTGACGCCACAGATGGTCGAGCGTTTTAAAGGGAGATTCGGCGACCTTGTTGCTGTTCTGCATAGCCGCTTATCGAACGGCGAGCGATATGATGAGTGGCGTAAAATTACCCGCAAGCAGGTGAAAGTCGTCATCGGCGCACGCTCGGCGATTTTTGCTCCTTTTACGAATATTGGCTTAATTATTATAGATGAAGAGCATGAATCCTCGTATAAACAAGAAGAGAGTCCCAAATATCATACCCGTGATGTGGCTGTTCAAAGGGCGAAGCAGCAAGATGCGGTTGTGGTACTTGGCTCCGCTACACCATCTCTGGAGAGTATAGAGAAAACGAGACGCCGGAGAGATCGCCCTAAACCTCCTTTTACATTGCTGACCATGAAAGAGCGTGTTGCGAGCAGACCTATGCCGCCTGTGACGATTGTGGATATGCGGGAGGAGCTGAAAACCGGCAATCGGTCAATGTTTAGCAGATCTTTGTATAAAGCGATCGAAGAACGGTTACACAAGAAAGAACAGACGGTATTGCTGCTGAATCGACGCGGGTATGCGACATTTGTGATGTGCCGAACGTGCGGTTTCGTTTCGCAGTGTCCGCATTGCGACATTTCATTAACGTATCACCAAAGCTCACATGCGCTGCGTTGTCATTATTGCGGTTATGCAGAGCGTGAAGTGAAGGAGTGTCCGAGTTGTCAGTCCGAGCATATTCGCCATTTTGGGACCGGGACGCAGCGTGTCGAGGAAGAACTGAGCAAGATATTTCCTGGTATTAGGGTCATTCGCATGGATGTGGATACGACGACTGAAAAGGGCTCGCATGAGAAATTATTGACGATGTTTCGTGAGAAACAGGCGGATGTTCTTTTGGGGACGCAGATGGTGGCAAAAGGGTTGGATTTCCCCGATGTTACCTTAGTTGGGGTTATCGCGGCGGATACCGTGCTGAATATACCTGATTTTCGCTCCGCTGAGAGGACGTTCCAGCTGTTAACACAAGTTGCAGGTCGAGCGGGACGGCATGAGAAGCAAGGGGAAGTGTTTGTGCAAACGTACACTCCTGACCATTACAGTGTGCAATATGCAAGTCATCATGACTATATCGCTTTTGCCAATCATGAAATGGATATTCGGGCAAATTTGGGGTATCCGCCTTATCAAAGACTGATTTTAATTACGTTCTCACACGAACAAGTCCCCCTCTTGGTGCGCATGGCGGAAGCCTTTGTTACACGGTTGAAAGAGATCGCTCTTCCGTATACGAGGCAGCAGGTAGACTTGTTTGCGGATGCGGTAACGATGGATTCATCTTTTCATTTTGACGTGTTAGGACCTGTGGCCTCGCCTATTTCCCGAATCAAAGATAGATATCGATTCCAATGCGTGGTAAAATATCGTGGGGAAGATAGAGCTGCAGAAATCGTTGGGAAGACAGTAGCTTGGTTTGAGGAGCGCTCAGCCAAAGAAAAGCTGCTAATAAGCGTGGATGTTGACCCGCAATATTTGATGTAAGAACCCCCTAATCGAGACGACTTAAAGGTAGGTGCACATTCATGGCTATTCGTATTATTGTTAAAGATCCAGATCCTGTGCTGCGCGAGAAAGCGATCACAGTTACGAAATTTAATTCCAATCTGCATAAATTGCTTGATGATATGGCAGATACGATGTATGAAGCGGAAGGCGTTGGTCTTGCTGCTCCACAGATCGGTATTCTGAAGCGTGTAATCGTCATGGATTGCGGCGAAGAGCATGGCGGTTTGATCGAAATGGTGAACCCAGAGATCGTCGTATCCAGCGGTGAGCAAATGGGGCCAGAAGGCTGTTTGAGTATTCCTGGTCTTCGTGGCGATGTGCTTCGTGCGTTGAACGTAACGGCGAAAGGGCAAGATCGTCATGGCAATCCGATTGAAGTTACGGGCACAGAGCTGCTAGCTCGTTGTATTTTCCATGAGATTGATCACTTAAATGGCGTATTGTTTACGGATCTTGCGGTCAAAACGTATACAGCTGATGAAGAAGAGGAAGAAGAAGCGTGAATATTATTTTCATGGGTACGCCGGATTTCGCAGTTCCCTCCTTGCGTGTACTCTTGGAGGAAGGCTATAACGTGACAACTGTTGTCACGCAGCCGGATCGGCCGAAAGGACGCAAACGCGTCCTTACGCCTACACCAGTGAAGGTAGAGGCCGAGAAGCATGGCATCCCGGTTCTTCAACCCGTGAAGCTGCGTGAGGCGGATTCCGTAGAGCAGCTTCGCCAGCTTGCGCCAGATTTAATCGTAACAGCGGCTTATGGTCAAATTTTACCGAAATCGGTATTAGATTTGCCTAAGTATGGCTGCATTAATATTCATGCATCGCTGCTTCCGAAATATCGGGGAGGAGCGCCGATTCATCATGCTGTGATGCGAGGTGAGGCCGAAACAGGCGTTACCATCATGTATATGGCGGTTGGATTGGATACGGGAGATATGATCTCTCGTGTTGAACTTCCGATTGAGGATACGGATACGACAGGGATGTTGTTTGACAAACTGAGTATAGCTGGGGCTGATTTGCTAAAGCGGACGCTGCCAGATTTACTGGCCGGTCGGATCGAAGCTGTTCCTCAGAATGAGGCTGATGCGATCTATTCCCCTAATATTCGCAGGGAAGATGAACTTCTGGACTGGTCACGTTCAGCAACGGAGCTGTGGAATCATATTAGAGGTTTAAACCCTTTTCCTGGTGCGTATACCTATTGGAATGGGGAAGTGTTGAAGGTATGGGCGAGCTTGAAGCCGACGCAAACAGGCAAGGAGCAGTCTGGCGCAGCGCCAGGAACCGTGCTTAGCTGCAGCGAGCAAGGGATTGAGGTCATGACGGGAGCAGGCACATTGTGGCTAACGGAGATTCAACCTGCTGGCAAAAAGGCGATGCCTGTATCGGAATTCATTCGCGGAGCGCAAATTCCTGTGGGTACCGTACTGGGGAACGCGTAAAGTAGTGTTCGGTCACATTTGATTTCAAATAAGGGGCTGCGATAACGCTATTAGCTCTATATGCATGTTCTAAGTAAATATAGCGTTATGAAATAACGTTATTTCGGTCAAAATGAGCGGAATCGGGCTGATTAAGTTGAAATTACGCTATGCGATCACGTTATTCTTACGCATTCTCTACCAAACGAGTAAATAAGGTGTTTTCATCACGTTATTTTGTGAACTGATTATAGATGCCATACAAGTTGTAAAGTCACGAAAAAAATGAGGTATTTGATTTTGTCTACAAACAAACCAAGTCGTCCACAAAACGCAACGAATTCGCAGGGCGCGCGCAAGCCCTCTGCGCCAAAATCATCCTCGGGCGCTGCGAAGAGCAGCGCTGTTAAGCGTTCTGCCCGTGATGCGGCACTGGACGTACTTATTCGAGTTGAAGAGAATCAGTCTTATAGTAATCTGCTGCTTAATCAAGTTCTGCAAAAGCATGCGCTGGAGCGGGCTGATGCGGGTCTTGCTACCGAGCTCGTGTATGGCACGATCGGGCGTCAGAATACGATCGACTTCTTCTTAGAGCGATTCGTCAGCAAAGGGCTCGCGAAGCTGGAGCCCTGGGTAAGGTGCTTGCTGCGGCTGAGCTTCTATCAGCTGCAGTACTTGGACCGCATCCCTGACCATGCGGTCGTGAGCGAAGCGGTCAATATCGCGAAGCGCCGAGGCCACCAGGGCATCTCGGGCATGGTCAACGGCGTGCTGCGGGCGATCATCCGCAGCAAGGACGAGCTCACGCTGCCGGCTGCGCTCGGCGACGTGAAGCGCATCGCACTGAGCCATTCCCATCCGGAATGGCTCGTGCGCCGGTGGATTCGTCAGCTCGGCCCGGAGCTGACGGAACAGATCTGTGCGGCGAACAACGAGCCGCCGCACGTGAGCATTCGCGCGAACGCGAGGCGGCGCAGCCGCTTGGAGCTGCTGGAGCAGCTCCAAGCTAGCGGCCTCAGCGCGGAAGCGTCAGAGCTGGCCCCGGCCGGCATTCTTGTGCAGGGGGCCGGGAACATGGCGTTAGTCCCCGGCTTCCAGCAAGGGGACTTCTCGATTCAAGACGAGAGCTCGATGCTCGTCGCCGAGGCTCTTGACCCGCGTCCAGGCATGAAGGTGCTGGACTGCTGCGCCGCCCCTGGCGGCAAGACCGCCCACATCGCCGAGAAGATGGACGATGTGGGTCAGATTTGGGCTTGTGATCTGCATGAGCACAAGCAAAAATTAATCGCAGATCAAGCGGAGCGTCTGGGACTATCGTCGATTCAGACGCTCGTGATGGATGCTGCGAAGCTGGACGAGCATTTTGCGGCGGAGTCCTTCGACCGCATACTCCTGGATGCACCTTGCTCTGGCCTTGGGGTTATACGCCGCAAGCCAGACCTCAAGTGGGCAAAGCAGGAGACGGAGATCGAGGCGATCTGTGAAACGCAATATGCGATTCTAAGTCGTGTACATCGCTTGCTTAAACCAGGCGGCGTGCTTGTGTATAGCACGTGCACGATTGAACAGGCTGAGAATGAAGGCATGGTCGAGCGCTTTCTTGCCGAGCATAGCGAGTTCGAGTTAGCTCCGCTGCCAGCGGAAGTTTTCACGGAGATTGACCCGAAGATGGCTGCGTCTGGCATGGTGCAAATTTTGCCGCAGCAGTTCCATTCGGACGGTTTTTTTATCGCTCGACTGCGTAAACGTGACGTGTAACGGACAGGGACGTGTGTTCGTTTCTGCTTTGTGTTAAAATACTTTAAATAGACGAAATAACAACAGGTTGTGATAAATGTGAATTTGAAGCCGTACGTGAAAGAGAAACCATTTGTATATGATTTGAATTGGGATGAATGGCAAAGCTGGGTAAAAGAAAACGGCGAGTCCTCGTTCCGTGCCGGTCAAATTTTTGACTGGTTATATATTAAACGCGTGTTCAGCTTCGATGAGATGTCGAATCTGCCGAAGACGCTTCGCGACAAGTTGAAGGCAAATTTTGACTTCGTGACCCTATCGGAGATTACGAAATATCAATCTCAAGACGGCACGGTCAAGTTTTTGTTCGAGCTTGAAGATAAGAACGCCATTGAAACGGTTGTCATGAAGCATAACTATGGCAACAGCATCTGCGTGACGACACAAGTCGGTTGTCGCGTTGGTTGTACGTTTTGCGCCTCTACTTTAGGCGGTTTGAAACGTGATTTGCGACCAGGTGAGATCGTCGCTCAGGTCGTCAAAGCTCAGAAATTGCTCGATGAAACAGGGGAACGGATTTCTTCCATTGTCATCATGGGCATCGGCGAGCCGTTTGAGAACTATGAAGCCACGATGAACTTCCTGCGTGTCATGATACATCCGAAGGGACTTAACATCGGCCAGCGTCATATCACGGTTTCCACAAGCGGAATCGTGCCGAATATTTACAGGTTCGCTGACGAGAATTTGCAGGTGAATTTGGCCATTTCGATCCATGCACCGAATGATGAACTAAGATCGAAGCTGATGCCGGTTAACCGCAGATTTCCTTTTGTGGATCTCGTTGAAGCTTGCAAGTATTACATTGCCAAAACAGGCAGACGGATTACGTTTGAATATGCCCTTATGGGGGAAGTGAATGACCAGCCTGAGCATGCGGAAGAGCTGGCGCTTATTCTCAAAGATATGCCGCTTAGCCACGTGAATCTGATTCCTGTCAACTTTGTGGCTGAACGTGATTTCAAGCGTACACCGAGAGATGATATTTTTACCTTCCAACGTATTCTCGAGAAGGGCAAAATTAATGCCACCATACGCCGTGAACAAGGTAGTGATATTGCGGCTGCCTGCGGACAATTGCGAGCTAAGCATATGGAGAGCACTAAATGAGGTGAGAGCCGGATGAAGATGGTAAGTCGTACCGATATAGGGAAAGTCCGTCAAGTCAATGAGGACCGTGCTGCCATCCACCATCAACTCAATGGTCTATCTTTGGCTATTGTTGCGGATGGGATGGGGGGGCATCAAGCTGGTGATATTGCCAGTCAAATGGCCATTGACACGATTGGAGCGCAATTGCAATCCATCCATTGGGGAATGTCGGTGGAGTCCTGTAAGCAAATATTGAGGGAAGCGATTGAGAAGGCGAACGAGGAGATTTATGCTTTTGCGTCGGATCAAGAAAAGTACCATGGCATGGGAACGACGGTCGTTGCCATTATTGCTTCACAGGAGCTTCTTATTATCGGACATATCGGGGATAGTCGTGCGTATAAGTTGACTGGGGAATCGATCACACAATTGACGGAAGATCATTCCTTGGTTTACGAGCTTGTTAAGAATGGGCAGCTGACGATGGAAGAAGCGGATCATCATCCAAGACGCAATTGGATTACACGCGCATTGGGCACGGAGCCTAGTGTGGAAGTGGACCTGTACGAGTACACGTGGCGTCCAGACGACGTTATTCTCATTTGTTCGGATGGGTTGAGCGGGTTGGTCGATGATGCGGATATCTTGCGGATTGTTCGGGAAAATGAGCAATTGGAAGATGCGGCAGAGGCGCTGATCCAGCGCGCACTTCGCGAAGGCGGAGATGATAATGTAACGGTCCTTTTAATTGCACATGATCAGGATTCGGACGGAAAAAGGGGTGATGGGAATTGATCGGTAGAAAGCTTGGAGGCCGCTATGAGATCTTAGAGCGTATTGGCGGAGGCGGCATGGCTTTGGTCTACAAAGGGCATGATTTGCTTTTGAATCGCAAAGTAGCTGTCAAAGTACTGCGTTCGCAATATGTACACGATGAAGAATTCATTCGTCGCTTCCGCAGAGAAGCTCAAGCAGCCGCTTCCCTCTCTCATCCTAATGTTGTCAGTATTTATGACGTTGGGCAAGAAGAAGATGTCCATTACATCGTGATGGAATACATCGAAGGCAAGACGCTGAATGATTTGATTAAGGAAAAGGCGCCATTACAGGTGGAAGATGCTGTTCATTACGCAAGTCAAATTGCGGATGCCCTTGATCATGCCCACCATAACGAAATTATTCACCGTGATATCAAGCCGCACAATATTCTAATTGGCAAAAACGGCCGAGTGAAGGTGACGGATTTCGGTATCGCTAGAGCCGCTACTTCCTCTACCATTACACAAACCGGATCTGTTGTCGGTTCTGTTCACTATTTCTCGCCTGAGCATGCGAAAGGCACGAATACGGGGGAGAAGTCCGATCTGTATTCGCTTGGCATTGTGATGTATCAAATGCTGACCGGTCGACTTCCTTTTCTTGGGGAAAGTCCGATTTCCGTTGCCTTGAAACATTTGCAGGAAGATGTGGAAGAGCCGCGTAAGGTGAATCCGTTGATTCCGCAAAGTGTAGAGAATATTATACTCAAGGCTATGCGCAAAAAGCCGGAAGAACGGTACCAATCTGCGAAGCTGATGATGGCGGATCTCGATACGTGCTTGGCTCCAGATCGTCGGAATGAAGCGAAGGTTGCTTTCTGGGATGCTTATGGCATGGATGAAGAGCGTACGCTGGTTATGCCAGCCATTCGCGCTGATCAGCTAGCTCAATTCGATGATGACGACGATGATGAACCAGATAAGCCAGCTTGGCGAGAAGAGCCAGCCCCTTCAAAGGGGAAAGGCTGGATTAAGCCGCTCATCTGGATTGCTGTTTTACTAATTGTGTTAGGCGCCATGTGGTATATGGTTGGTTATGTGAAAGGAATGTTCGCCATTGAGACTGTTGATGTGCCGAATGTCGAGAACAAGTTACTGACACAAGCGCAAGCTGAACTAACGGTTGCCAAATTAGGCTGGACGGTCGAATATGACGAGGATAGCAAACTGCCCAAGGATACGGTCATTCGTCAAGATCCAAGCGGGTTAAGACTGAATGTCGGTACGAAGGTCATACTTTACGTAAGTAAAGGCATACCGAAATTCAAAATGGACAATTATGCGGGGCAAACCCTAGGCGATGTTAAGTTAAAGCTGCAGGGACTGGGTATTAAGGATGAGCAAATTACGATCAAACCGGAAACATCCGACAATGCGCCGGATCTGATTCTTAAGCAGTCACCAGCTCCTGGTGAGGAGTTTGAACTGGAAAAAGCCGCGATTATCCTTACGGTGAGCAAAGCGAAGGAAACGGTTAAAATGCCTGACTTAGTTGGCATGGCGGAAGCAGAAGCGAAGGCACAGATTACGAAGCTGGGTCTGAAGCTCCCGGTCAATGGGATTACTCGTGAAAAGAGCTACAAAGTAGCTAAAGGAAAAGTAATCGCTCAGTTTCCTTATAAAAAAGATGAGGAAGCCTCCATCGGCGGGGATGTTTCACTCGTCATTAGTGATGGTTTGCCAGAGGAAGCTGGTCAACTCACGGTTAGCGTACCTGTGAAGCCGACAACAGAAGGCAAGGATTCCGTGTTCAAAATTATTGTGAGCGATGCCCAGTATGAGAATTTCGAATACTTGACTGAAAAAGTCTCAAAGCCGCAAAATTTGGATGTCAAAGTTATTGTTTCTCCCGACAAAAAGGCCGTAATCTTGATCAAAGAAGGAGACAGCTTGGTTAACTCAATCACACGCACCTATCAAGATTATTTGGATCAAAAAAATGGGAAACCGGTATCGCCTAGTCCATCCCCGACTCCGAAGACACAAAATACCGGACCTGCTATACCCGTTGGTGGGAATGGTCAAGGTCAAACTGGTGGAACAGCTTCGAAACCACCTGCTGGAGGGGCCAATTAATGCCGCAAGGACTTATTGTCAAAGCGCTTAGCGGTTACTATTATGTATTGCCTGAAGGGGTTCCATTACTGGAGGGCAATACGGTAACCTGTCGTGGAAGAGGCGTGTTCAAGAATAGAAATATAACGCCGCTTGTTGGAGATCGTGTCGTGTATGAGGCTACAGAGAATGGGGAGGGGACAGTTACAGAAATCCTTCCTCGCTCTTCAGAGCTCATTCGACCGCCGATAGCGAATGTGAATGTGGTTGTGCTCGTTTTTTCGGTGACAGAGCCCATTCTAAATACACAACTGCTGGATAAGTTTCTGGTGCATATCGAGAATACGGGGATTGATGTGCTTCTATGCTTTACCAAAAGCGATTTGCTGACGGTGTCGGATAACGATCCCACGCATGCCAAAGAGATGACATCGGCGGAATTTGAGCGGATAACGAAGCTCTATGAGGGCATCGGGTATCCTTTCGTTACGACGAGCTCCCGACTAGAAGAGGGTGTGGAAGCGATTCTGCAGCATCTAGATGGCAAAGTTAGTGTATTCGCGGGGCAATCCGGCGTAGGTAAATCTTCTTTGTTGAATAAAATGATTAGTGGTCTTGATCTGGAAACGAATGCCATTTCGCAGCGATTAGGAAGAGGAAAGCATACCACACGTCATGTGGAGCTGCTACCGCTCGCTAATGGCGGTCTTGTTGCCGATACGCCAGGATTCAGCCAGCTTGACTTCATGGAAGTCGAAGCTGAGGGCCTATCTAGCTGTTTTAGGGAGTTCGCCGCTGTGGCAGAAGGCTGCCGCTTTAGAGGCTGCTTGCACTTGCATGAACCGGACTGTAAAGTACGGGACGGCGTCGCGGAAGGTACGATTGCGGCTTCTCGTTATGATCACTACTTGCTATTTTTAACTGAAATCAAGGAACGGAAGAGGAGGTATTAGACGTAATGGTATATGTAGCACCTTCTATTTTGTCTGCTGATTTTGCCAAGCTTGGCGACGAGATTAAAGCTGTTGAGCAGGGCGGAGCGGATTGGATTCATGTCGATGTCATGGATGGCCATTTCGTGCCCAATATTACGATTGGTCCATTGGTTGTTGACGCGATTCGTCCAGTTACGAAGCTGCCGCTTGATGTTCATCTGATGATTGAAAATCCGGATCGTTACATTCCTGATTTTGTGAAAGCAGGCGCGGATCTGATTTCCGTGCATGTAGAAGCGTGTACACATCTTCATCGGACACTTGACTTGATTAAGCAAAGCGGTATTCAAGCAGGTGTTGTCCTGAATCCTGCTACACCCATCTCGCTCATTGAGCATGTACTTGATGAGCAGTTGGATCTTGTACTTATTATGACAGTGAACCCAGGCTTTGGCGGACAAGCATTCATCCCAGGGATGTTGACCAAAATTCGCGCGCTGCGTGAGCAGGCGAATGCGAAGGGTCTCACAGGGCTTCATATTGAAGTAGACGGCGGTATCAATGAGTTAACGGCACGACAGGTCATAGAGGCGGGGGCTGACGTCTTAGTAGCCGGCAATGCCGTATTCGGGCAGCAGGACCGCACTGAGGCCATTAGACGAATACGGGGCTAAGGGGACGAAGGACAATGCGATTTCTCTGGTTAATGATGTACAGTGTGCTTTGTGCGGTATTACTGACGTGCTTTTCACATATTGACGATTTTGTGAAGTACATTTTCTCGCTTGGCGCGCTCTACGTAGGGATGCGGTTCTTCCGTCGATTTGATCAAATTAGCTTCCGTGTATGGTTTATCGTCGTCTCGGTATTCTTCTATTTCCTTTTCAGTTTAATTGTTGCACTGTATACCCAGGTGGGCATAACTGCTCCATAGCCCGCATACATATAGTTACAAGAGCGAAGTGCTCTTGTAGCTTTTTTTGCTTTCTGGAAGCAACTGAATTGTGGGAGGAAGTAAAAATAGATGTCACGTTTTCTCCGCTCTGGGCATACACTGTTGTAATGATGTTAAGGAGCAGTCATGCACGCCCGCGAAGCGTTTGCTCAAGAAGCTAGAGAGCTGGCGAAGCCAGTTGTCTGGCGAAAACTCTAAGGAGGGGTAGAGAATGAAATTCTACACAATCAAACTGCCGAGATTTTTGGGAGGATTTGTGAAAGCCGTACTTAATACGTTTAGCAAAAACTAAGCTGTGCCTATACTTACATCATTCTCCCCAGAATGCAAAAAAAGCACCGATTAAGGTGCTTTTTGTCATTCACATAAGTAAGTTAAGTATCCGCGGCTACGAATTAAACGCGAGCCACTTTTCCGGATTTCAACGCACGAGTACTTACGTAAACCCGTTTCGGTTTACCATCAACGAGGATGCGAACCTTTTGAACGTTAACTCCCCAAGTACGCTTGTTTTTATTGTTAGCGTGGGACACGTGATTTCCTGAACTAGGACTTTTACCTGTAATGAAACATTTGCGGGACATGTTTGACACCTCCTTCGGCAGTATACAAAGAAGCCTGGGTGGCAAGCCTAAGCTTGACATGACAGTATTCCTCAAATTAAATCTTGTGATACGTAATGCTTCCAGCAAAAACACACTTAAACATAATAGCATAGCAAAAGGAGCCGAGTCAACGAATTAACCGCATTTTTGCCGTTTATTTATGAAGTATGTTATAGTACAATGAAGATTAGTCTTGCTAAAGTGAAACTTGAAGGAGTTGTTACATAATGCCGATTGAACTCACAACCGAGTATGGAAAAGTGTATATTACCAATGAAGTGATTTCAACTCTGGCCGGATCTGCTGCATTAGATTGCTATGGGCTTGTAGGCATGGCAACAAGAAAGCAATTGAAGGATGGCATAGCTGAACTATTAGGTCGAGATAACTTGAGCCGCGGTGTAGAAGTTCGTAGAGAGAACGGGCGACTAGAAATTGATCTTTATATTATTGTCAGCTATGGAACCAAAATATCCGTAGTGGCAGGGAATGTCCAAACGAAAGTCAAATATATTTTGAATGACGTTGTAGGGTTGCAAGTGGACGATGTGAACATCTTTGTTCAAGGCGTTCGAGTAGCCAAATAATAGCCCGAAAATCAGGAAGGGGAATCACTTTGAGTAAGCGCTTTATTTCAATAAATGGAAATGACTTCACTGCCATGGTCTTGGCGGGTGCGGATAACCTTCGCAGGAATGTAGATAAGGTTAATGGATTGAACGTTTTCCCTGTACCCGATGGAGATACTGGCACCAACATGAATTTAACACTCACAGCAGGTTGTGAGGAACTGAAGAAGAAGCCATCTTCTCATATTGGGAAAGCAGCTGATGCATTGTCCAAAGGGTTACTGATGGGCGCAAGAGGCAATTCTGGTGTGATTTTGTCGCAGTTGTTCCGCGGTTTCGCGAAGCATGTGCATGATTTCGAACATGTGAATGGTCAGCAATTCGCGGCTGCCTTACAACAAGGTGTAGAAACAGCTTATAAGGCTGTTGTAAAGCCGGTTGAAGGTACGATTTTAACGGTATCGAAGGAAGCAGCAAAGTTCGCTGTTCAATACCGTCGCAGCAGCGACTTATTGGATCTGATGAACGAGGTGTTGGGCAGGGCGAAGGAAGCACTGGCTAAAACACCGGATCAGCTGGCGATTCTGAAGCAAGTCGGCGTTGTGGATGCAGGGGGCCAAGGGCTTGTGTGCGTCTACGAAGGATTTGTTACAGCGCTAAACGGTGGTTTGGTACAAGTAGATGAAGATTTTGCTACAATGGATACCAACTTAAGTGAAGTGTCTCTTCTTCCTGGCATGAACTTAGCCAAAGAAGTACATGCTCATTTGCCAGCGCAGGCTCATATGGCCACTGAAGACATCGAATTCGGCTATTGTACGGAATTTATGCTGACGATTGCTCCTGGCAAGGTCAAGGGTTTTACGTTTGATGAAGGTACGTTTCGTGAGCAGCTTAGCAAGCTGGGAGATTCGCTCCTTGTCGTTGCTGATGAAGAGCTTGTGAAGGTGCATATTCACGCGGAATATCCAGGCGAAGTTATGAATCAAGCGATGAATTACGGTGCTTTAAGCCGTATCAAAATCGAAAATATGCGTGATCAGCATTCACATATATTAGAAGATGTGACGCATGGGTATGATGCTCCGGCAGCTATTTCTTCCACGACGGCTGTTGCCGCGCCTGCTCCTAAGAAGCCTTATGGCTTTGTTGCTGTCGCACTCGGCGATGGGATTACCGATATTTTATCCAGTGTTGGCGTTGATGTCGTGCTTTCAGGCGGACAAACGATGAATCCGAGTACAGAAGATATCGTGAACGCTGTGAACAGCATTGAGGCGGACACCATTTATGTGCTTCCGAATAACTCGAACATTATTTTGGCCGCGCAGCAAGCGGTGGAGCTGGTCGATAATAAAACCCTTATTGTTATCCCATCCAAATCCATTCCGCAAGGGCTTGCAGCTATTTTGGCTTTCCAAGAGAAGGCAGATGCCAAGACGAATACGGATGCAATGAGTGAATCACTGCGACGTGTGAAATCGGGTCAGGTCACCTATGCCGTGCGTGATACGAACATGGATGGTATGGATATTAAGCAAGGTCATTTCATCGGTATCCAAGATGGACGTATTGTCTCTTCACAGCCAAGCTTGATGGACGCGTGCAAGAAGCTGCTTGAGGCCATGATTGATGAAGGCAGTGAAATTGTGACGATTCTGACGGGCGAAGATGCTACGGAAGAAGGCACGGAAGAGCTGGAAGCTTTTATTCAGGCGATGTATCCGGATATGGAAATTGAGCTTCATCCTGGTGGACAACCCTTGTATGCCTACCTATTTTCGGTTGAGTAAGAGCATACAAGCTGGTAGTTTAAATTCGTGATTGGAGTGAGCCCTGTGACAAACATTCGCATTGTAACGGATAGCACGGCCGATATTCCATTGGCTGTCAGAGAAGCGTTGAATATTGAGATGGTGCCGCTCAAAATTAATTTTGGCGAGGAACAGTATCTGGATACAGTGACGCTGCAGTCCGAGGATTTTTATCGGAAGCTGACGTCGTCCTCTCACTTTCCAACAACGTCAACGCCGTCACCTGGTGAGTTTCTGGCTGTCTATCAAGGCTTGCTGGAAGAGCCCAATACCGAGGTGATTTCTATTCACTTGTCTTCTGTGTTGAGTGGAACGTACAGGACGGCGGAACTGGCTTCTACGCTATTAGAGGGAGATCAGGTCGGTAAGGTTCACCTTGTTGATTCCTGCTCTGCTTCCTATGGGATAGGGGCACTCGTGGTGGCTGCAGCGGAAGCTGCGCAAGCTGGGAAGAGCGTCGCTGAAATTACAGCGCTTGTGCAAGAGATGAGAGCGAACTTTTACATTTATTTTCTTGTTGATACGTTGGAGTTCCTTCAAAAGGGCGGACGGATTGGGAAAGCGTCGGCGCTGCTGGGTTCCTTATTAAACATTAAGCCGATTTTGACTTTGGACAGTGCGGGTGAAGTGACCGTTGTTGATAAAGTACGTGGTAACAAGAAAGCGATAGCGCGCATACTTGATCTGTTAGCCGCAGATGTGTCGGATAAGACGATTCATACATTGCATATCGCTCATGCTAATAATTTGGAAGGTGCGGAGGGGCTGCGGGAGGCCATTATGCAACGGTTTGCTGTGGAGCACGCGGATTATATTACCCTAGGTCCTGTTATTGGTGCACATGCTGGGCCAGGTACGATTGCAGCCTTCGTGAGTACGGTGTAAGAGATGGATTTAAATCAATGTCAAGTACGTGAAGTCCATGGAGTTGGCGCTCAAAAAGCACTTGAGCTAAACGCCATGGGCGTTTTTACGGTTATGGATTTGCTGGAGTATGTTCCGTTTCGGTATGAGGATTACACCGTTCGTGACCTAGCCAGTGTGAAGGATGGTGATCGTGTCACCGTCAAGGGCTATATTATCGGGGAGCCGGTGCTGCAGCGCTACAGTGGTAAATCTCGTCTATCGTGCAAGGTGATGGTCGATGACTTCTTGCTGACGGCGGTGTGGTTCAACCGCCATTTTTTGAAAGATCGCTTGCGACCGCAGCAGGAGATTACCCTGACTGGTAAATGGGATGCCAAGCGGCGGCAAATGAGTGTGTCCGATTCGGAGTTCCCCGGACAAGGGGATTCGAATACCGGTACCATTCAGCCGGTATACTCGGTTGTTGCAGGCACGATTACGCAGAAGTGGATGCGTAAGATTATCGGGCAGGCGCTGACGCAGTACAGCGCGATGATCCGTGAAGTGCTGCCGGCGAGCATCACCGACAGGTACGGGTTTATGTCGCGCAGCAAGGCGCTGGCCATTATCCACACCCCGAGTGGTGTGGAAGAGGGCAAGCAGGCGCGCAGGCGCATGGTGTATGAGGAGCTGTTCCTGTTCCAGCTCAAGCTCCAGGCTTATCGGGCTGTGACGCGCAGCCGCACAGATGGGTTGAAGCAGGGGGTCGATCTGCCTGCTGTCCGCGCCTTCGTGCGCGCGCTCCCCTTCCAGCTGACGGAGTCGCAGAAGAAGGTCGTCGGTGAGCTCCTGCACGACATGCAGGAGCCTTACGCGATGAACCGACTGCTGCAGGGCGATGTCGGTGCGGGGAAAACGATCGTCGCGGCTATCGGGTTATACGCGACGGTGACGGCCGGCTACCAAGGCGCGCTGATGGTGCCGACGGAGATTCTCGCTGAGCAGCATAATCGCTCGCTCAGCACGTTGTTCGAGCCTTATGGGCTGCAGGTCGCTTTGCTGACCGGAAGCTCCACAGACCGCCAGCGGCGCGATCTGCTGGCCTCTTTGCAGATGGGGTTAATCCACGTGCTGGTCGGGACGCATGCGCTGATTCAAGAGGATGTCTATTTCCGCCAGCTGGGGCTGGTTGTGACGGACGAGCAGCATCGCTTCGGGGTGAACCAACGCAGCATCCTGCGGCGCAAAGGGATGAATCCGGACGTACTGACGATGACGGCGACGCCGATTCCGCGCACGCTGGCGATTACGGCGTTCGGCGACATGGACGTGTCGACGCTGCGTGAGCTGCCGAAGGGGCGGAAGCCGATCAAGACCTATGCGGTTCAGCATGCGATGCTGGAGCGTGTGCTCGGTTTTATTCAGCGCGAGGTGGCCGCAGGCCGGCAGGCGTATATCATTTGTCCGCTCATCGAGGAGTCGGACAAGCTGGACATCCAGAATGCGGTCGACGTCCACATTCAGCTGCAGCAGCATTTTCCGCAGATGCGGATCGGTCTGCTGCACGGGCGCATGAGCGCGCAGGAGAAGGAAGCGATTATGCGCGCGTTTAAGGAAGGCACCGTGGAGGCGCTCGTGTCGACTACGGTGATCGAGGTTGGCGTGGACGTGCCGAACGCCACGCTGATGGTGATCTACGACGCCGACCGTTTCGGCCTGTCGCAGCTGCACCAGCTGCGCGGCCGGGTCGGGCGGGGCGAGCACCAGTCCTTCTGTGTGCTCATCGCCGACCCGAAGACGGAGGTCGGCAAGGAGCGCATGAAGGCGATGACGGAGACGACTGACGGCTTCGAGATTGCGCGGCGCGACCTCGAGCTGCGCGGGCCGGGGGATTTCTTCGGCACGAAGCAGAGCGGGCTGCCGGAGTTCCGAATCGCCGATATGATGGCGGATTTCGAAATCATGGAGCAGGCGCGAGATGATGCGGCCGAGCTGGTCGGCGACTCGACCTTCTGGACGGGAGCTTCGTTCATGCCGCTCAGGGCGTATTTGGAGCGGGCTCATATTTTTGACAGTGAAGTGCTAGATTAGTAGGCAGGTGCCTAAGAGAGCTAAAGAGACAAAGACTCCCAAAGGTTGACCCGTGGCGTGTTCCCTTTTAAGATAGGAGTAGCAGCGCTATTTTATGGAAACGAAGGTGTGCCGCCAGTGACTTATTTCCTCGTTTATTTATTAGTTATGAATATCATTACGTTTATTGAGATGGGTCATGATAAAGGACAAGCCAAAAAGGGCGGGCGCCGTGTGCCGGAGAAACGACTTTTTTTACTCGCTGCGTTTGGTGGCGCGATTGGTGGTTGGCTGGGCATGCGAATGTGGCGGCATAAGACGAAGCACACTTCGTTTGTCGTTGGTTTTCCGCTCCTAATTGCTTTGAATTGTATCTGTGTCATCCTCATAGCCGTGTATATGTAAAATGAAATGAAGGAACAGCTGCCGGGAACGGTGGCTGTTTTTTCGTCTTTTTCTGCTGCTTGTCGATAGAAGTTTGCTCCTAGACAGATTACGCAGTCAAGTTTACCTGTATTCACTCATATAGATAGGAGCATGTCGGGTATCGGAGGTGCGGGGATGAGTTATCAGCAATATGGCATCGATCCTGCGCTCGTGGAGCGTGTAAAGTTCAAAATGAAAAATCCTGAGGTCAAAGAACGCATCAAAATGCTGCTCCAAGGCGTGACAAAGGCAGATTTGCAAAATGCAGCGAAGGTTACACGATTAATCGGTCTTGCCGCGGGCATTTTTGGCGAGAAGCTGAGCGGAAGCCAGACAAATCAGATTTTAACGTTTATCCTGGCGCAAAAGATTGATCCGAATAACACGTTTCATTTAATTAAATTATGGTCTATATTTCGATAGGTATATGATGAAAACGCCACATGTAGAGTGTGAGATGCTCTATTGTGGCGTTTTTGCGAGTAAGCTGCGTGTAAATTAAATAGATGCGAAAGGCCTCTGGGTAAACTCAACTCAGAAGGCCTTTTTTCGTGAGGATACATTTTATCCGAGGGGTGACATGAGTACAAGCATATTAAGCAGAATTTCATTTATTAGTAATAAGTTGTTTGAAGCAAGAAAGGTTCTTGTCTTAGGGAGGGTATGATTTGTGAATTATTGCGGTCCTGCAGGTGAGGATGAATTTCAAAAAAAATGTTCATGTTCAGTTCCTTTAAGCTGCGGCGGCATTCCGTGTGTATGTCCAACTGGCCCAACTGGCCCAACCGGAGCGACTGGGGCAACCGGCCCAACGGGTGAAACTGGAGCGACAGGTCCAACTGGCCCAACTGGGGCAACCGGAGCAACAGGAGTAACTGGCCCAACCGGGCCAACCGGAGCGACTGGAGCAACCGGAGCGACTGGGACAACCGGGGCAACCGGAGCAACTGGCCCAACCGGAGCAACAGGAGCAACAGGAGCAACCGGAGCAACAGGAGCAACAGGAGCAACAGGAGCAACAGGAGCAACAGGAGCAACAGGAGCAACCGGAGCAACAGGTCCAACTGGGGCAACCGGAGCGACTGGAGCAACTGGTCCAACTGGAGCAACCGGAGCAACAGGTCCAACTGGGGCAACCGGGCCAACAGGGCCAACTGGAGCAACCGGCCCAACTGGCCCAACCGGTGCGACTGGACCGAATTTTGCGACGAATGGATTTTCGGCATTCCTGTCTACGTTATCCATTGCAACAAGTACACAGCTTACGAATTGGTCAACGACTAGTCCGTATTATGGAAGTGCGAATTTTAACGCTGTGACAGGCAACTTCACGGCGCCGACAACAGGAAGATACACGATTCTAGCAACGATTAACTACGCTACAACTGCAGCTGTCAGCGTGAGTATAGGTGCTGGGGTCAATCCTTTTTTTGCCGTGCAGCGAACATCTCCTTCTGCCTTCAATTTGGTGAGCGGTTATCTACCTATTTTAAATGTTAACGTAGTATTAGTCTTAACTTTGCGCGCGGTATTGGGAACCGGTGAAATTACGTTGGCTGGGGATGTTATATTGACGGCAGGTGATGTTGTTGGTTTATTCTATAATGCTGCGGGATTAGCAATTACGATTAATATAGGCAATGCTGCGGCTGGCGTAGTCTGGTCGATACACCAGATTGCCTAGTCTCACATATTGAAATAAATCGAAAACATGTATAACCATTAAGGGGGAACATTCATCTAATATAAGTATGCACTAGGAATTGGCATTTTGAGGGAGGAGGAGGCGATGATCAAGAAGAAGCGCAGCGCGAGGAAAAAGGTTGTAGAGCTGACTATCGTTCACAAGACATCGTCTTCTTGCTTATCCTTAAACAAAGGGAGAGTTAGCAGGCCAAAGCAGAAAAAGCGGTCTTATCGTCAATCGATGACGAGTATCACACATCCCGTTCTACCTTCTTCTCGCAGCCGCTTTCCAACCAATAAGTCAAAGCCTGAGTGGAGCTCAAATCCAAAACTATATAAGTCAATGGTGAGACCTTGTCCACCGCCCAAGCACCACCATTGCCATCCTCCACCTCCACCAGCCTCGGTGACAACGATCAATAAAGAATGCTGCGGAAATATACTTCTTCAAGGCAATCAGCCCGGATTTCGGATATGGGAGATGGATGTGGATTCTAAGATTGAAGTGGCTCAGATCAGCATATATTCGAGCTCGAGCAGCACCCAGGCACTAGAGGTTGACATTGAAACCGATGACGTCGATAACAAAAGGCTGAGTATTCCTCCGGGTAGTACCATTAATTTTATAGGCCAAAGTGTCAAAGCAATTAGCATTTCTTCGCTGGGGGATGAAATGGGGTATGTAGAAGGCAAGTACGTCATCTCCACGACTATCCAAATCCAATCTGATCATTCCTGCTGCGATCATGAATAAGGTGGTATCTCACGGTTAAGTGAAAAACCACCTTACATGTTGCGGTATATTTTACATACTGTATCGTACGGTTATACAAAATTCTCCACTTGCCGCTGCTGTTGTTGTAATCGTAATCGTATCGAACCGCCCAACTGTAAATGAGGAGCTGCCTCCTGCTGGTACCGTGATAGCGGTCATGACGGGAGCAGCTGAACGGAGAAAGGCAACCGTAATGGCAGCGGTCCCCGTTTCATTTTTGATATATCCAGTACCGCTAATCAGAGTTGCCATATTATCCGTATAAACAATGGTTGTACCTGCTGCGGTCATCAACCAATTCGTACATACTTTATCCTGCACGTAGGTTTTGTCTGAACAACAACTAAGAGCTGTGTTACTACAAGAGCACATAATGAGTACCTCCTTTAGGTGTCAAATGGCATTATTGAATCGAATAACGAGTTGTGATACAAAATTCGCCCTGATATAAACCCGCGTCTGTGCCATCCAGTGTTATCTGTATAGTGGCGAAGCGTTGGTAAGTAAAAGCCAGACTTGTTCCAGGTGCAATGGAAACGGGAGCCGTTAAGATGGAAGCCCCAGCGCTGTTCAATACATCTAACGTTATAGCGGCAGGTCCGGTGTCAAATTTCACATATCCTGTGCCAATGAGGTTGGGATTAATATTATTCGTGTAAACGACAATGTCTACATCCGTGGCAACTACTGTGCCCGTCCATGGTGCACATACTTTATCCTGAACGAAATTTTTCTCTGAACAGCAAGTTAGCGCAGCTGCGGAATTATCACATGCCATAGTTAAGAAAACCTCCTCCGTTTCTTTGTTTCTAAACTATTTAATGCAGGCAATTACCCTGACGCTTGGACATCTGCCTGATTGCCGAATATTTAATATGACGCACATGTCCGTAGTGATTCGCACATTTTTTAAAAACCACTTGCATAACGAATACGTGTTCGGTATATAATATGAAAAAACGAATATATGTTCGCATATGGTGGTGAGGACATGAGTAGTACATCAAGAGTAGAGACAGAAGAGGATGTTCAAATGATTAAGGAATACACACTGTTACCGATTTTGCTTGATATGCTCGCAAGAGATATGGAGGAGCTTAAGGTTTATAAAGATAAAATCGTTTATAATCACATTCTTTTCTATCTCAGAGAGGTTGAGATGGGGATTTATCCAGAATTACAACAGTTGAAGAGCAAGATGAAGCAGCGTGAGATTAAGGTAATCCACACGGAAATGAATGCTTTAGGGATCCAAGTTGAATACAAAGTTCGAGGTTACATTCATCATTTCACGATGCTTCGTAGTTTGGTCAAGGCTGAGCTTATGACTATGCTGATGAATATGCGGGGGGAATTGCGATGAGCAAGGGGAACAAGGGTGGGGAACGAACGATCTTCCTGGCCGATTGTCAGAGCTTCTACGCAAGTGTAGAGAAGGCCGATCATCCAGGTCTAGAGAATAAGCCGGTTGCTGTTGCAGGAGACCCTGCGTTAAGATCAGGTATTATATTAGCCGCCTGCCCTGTTGCCAAAGAATATGGTGTAACGACAGCCGAACGGTTGGGCGAAGCGCTGAAGAAGTGCCCTGAGCTGATTGTCATGCGGCCACGGATGCAGCATTATATTAATATTTCGTTGCAAATAACCGAAATTTATCAGGAATTTACGGACCTTGTTGAAATTTTCAGTATCGACGAGCAGTTCCTTGATGTTACAGGGAGCCTGCCACTCTTTGGAGATGCAGAGCAGATAGCGAGAAATTTGCAGTATAAGGTGTTCGAACAAACTGGGGTTAAAGTTCGCGTAGGCATCAGCTCTAATAAAATTTTAGCGAAAATAGCGACGGATATTTGGGCTAAAAAGAATAAGAACGGCATCTTCACGCTGCTTCCGTCTGCTATCGAGGAGCACCTGTGGGAGCAACCTGTCAGCAAAATGTTTGGTGTTGGCTCGCGGATGACGGCGCATTTTGCCAAGTTAGGTATGTACACGATTGGTGAGGTGGCACGAACACCACTGCCGCAGCTGAAGCAGAAATTTCGCGCGCGCTTCGGCAAGCAGTCGGATATTCATGCGGAGGTCATGTGGCGGACGGCAAATGGTTTGGATGACAGTCCGGTTACGCCAGGGACGTTCGATACGCCACCCAAGTCGATCGGCCATATGATGACGTTGCCGAGGGACTATGCGGAATCGTCAGAGGTGAATACGATACTGATGGAATTGACGGAGGAGGTCTGCCGTGACTGTCGACGTAAAGGGTATATGGCCTCTATTGTGACTGTCAGCTGTATGTGTAGCCCCTTTGATGCGCCGACAGGCTTCTCACGCCAGATGAAGATGCCGGACCCAACGAATCATACGGGTACCGTTTTTCAAGCTGTGAAGCAGCTTTTCTATAAATTTTGGGACACGATGCCTGTTCGTCGTGCTGGCGTGATGCTGAGCCAGTTCGTGGATGATGAGACGTATCAGCTCACTCTTTTTGAAGATCAAGTCAAGGCGCGTGAACTGGAGAAAGTGACGGATAGTATTAAAGATCGGTTCGGTAATGCGGCGATTGTTCGTGCGTCTTCTCTGACGGCAGCGGGTCAAGCAAAGACGCGTTCGCTCAAAATTGGAGGCCACTATAAATGAGCAAAAAACTGCAGAATAACGGGTTGTGGGAATCCAGTCGCATGATGCTTCCTCAGCATCGAGAAGCTTTTCAAAACCAACGTCATGACAAACCGCTACCCACAAAACGCCCGACAGCAGATGACATTGGTATTATGAAAGAATCGGTTCTGCTGCCGCATATGCATACGATTGTTTTGCGAAGGGCGCGTGAAGTAGAGCGTTCCTCGGAGATGCTAAGAGCACTCTATTCAAAGGTAGCTCAGGTGCTGGCCAAAAACATGCACGCCGACTTAGCCAAAGTAAAGCGCCATATGCTGGAGAATGACATGCACGTTGCTGAAGAGGAGAAAGACGATCAGATGATCCGTTACCGGTATCGGTGCCGTGAGCATGAGGATCGATTTACGATGACGAGAGACTACATGCGTGCTGAAATTGGTGCGAGAATCGGCCGATATGCCGACAGTTTAGTTACAACGATTTATGGCACGGATCCGCGTGTGAGTGTGTTGGAGATCGAAAAGAACAAAAAATCATGAAGCTGCCTAGCTATCGCTAAGCCTCATGCGGTACAGCCTGAAGAAGAATGGTTCTTCGGGCTGTACGAATTGACGTAAGCCTATCTTTTTTCCATAATGGAGAGAGGAGAATTGGATAACCGTGTGAAGGAGAAGGATGTACACCTATGTGCGGACGCTACACGATTACTGTAACGTTAGAGGAATTGATGCTGCGTTACGATATGTACGATACTTTTATGCCAAGATATAGCCCCAAGTATAATGTTGCGCCCGGACAACAGGTCATGGCTATTATCCATGATGGGCAGCGAAATAAGTTAGGTGAGCTGCGCTGGGGACTCATTCCTGAATGGGCTAAAGAAGAGAAGATCGGCTATCAAATGCTCAATGCGCGCTCAGAAACCTTGGCGGACAAGCCTGCCTTCCGCAAGCCATTTGAGCGTAAACGCTGTCTCATCCCAGCAGATTCTTTCTATGACTGGAAAGGAACCGGCAAGCATAAGCAGCCGATGCGTATTATGCTGCGCAGCAGAGAGCTTTTCAGCATGGCGGGGCTGTACGACACATGGACGTCGCCGGACGGCAACCGCATCTCGACGTGTACGGTCATCACGACCGAGTCCAACGAGATGATGAAGGATATTCATGACCGGATGCCGGTCATTTTGCCACGGGAGAAGGAAGCTGTGTGGTTAGATCGGGGTGTGAAGAATGTGGAGCAGCTGCGTCCCTTGTTGCAACCCTATCCTTCAGAGTTAATGATGGCGTACCCGGTATCTAATCGCGTGGGGAATGTGCGCAATGATGATGAGCTATGCATAGAGCCGATAAGTCTTTTGATTTAAAAGGTAGGGGTAGTAGAAAAGAGGAGCGTCAAGAAACATGAGAAATGGTATGGTACTAAGAGTTATACTTATACTCGCGATTGTAGTGGGGATTAACGGCTATATTGGCTGGCACCTGAAGGTTTTTCTATCGCATGTAGGGGGTACTTCGTTTCACCCTGGGTTGTATTGGATTGTGTTTTGGCTAGTCGCTTTATCTTATTTAATAGCGTGGTTTGGATCGCGAGTACTGCCTTCAAGTGTATCTAGGCTATTTAAAATCATCGGTTCCTACTGGTTTGCTCTCATCCAATTCGGTGTGCTCCTTCTACCGTTGACTGACTTGGTGATTGCTGTGCTTCATTTCGCTTCTGTTTCGTCAGCGACCTATGTGCCGATTTTGGGATGGATTGACGTTGTTGTTGTGCTGGCACTTCTGCTGTGGGGCTCCTATAATGCACGCACGCCGGTTGTACGCAAGCATGAGATTACGATTTCGAAGCAAGCGGGAGATTGGAAAGAACTTCGGGTTGCAGTGGCCTCGGACATTCATTTGGGCGCCATCGTCGGCAATCGTCATTTACGCAAGCTGGTTAAGCAGGTGAAAGCGATGAAGCCTGATTTAATTTTGCTGCCTGGCGACGTCATAGATGATGATATTAAACCTTTTATTCGGTATCAAATGGGACAAACCATGCAAGAGCTGCAGGCGCCGTTAGGCGTGTATGCCGTGCTTGGCAACCATGAATACCATGGCGGGCATATTCCAGCTTTTGTGGAACAAATGGAACAAATCGGCATTCGCGTGCTGATGGATGAAGTTGTTCATATTGAAGAACGCCTATATCTCGTGGGGCGTAAAGATAAAGCAGCGGAACATGCGGCTGGAGGACGTAAGCCCTTAGTCTCCTTGATCGAGGGGATCGATCTTGCGCAGCCGATTATTGTCATGGACCATCAACCATACCAGTTAGATGTAGCAGCGGCAGCAGGTATCGATGTGAATCTGTCA
The DNA here is from genome assembly GCF_059692055.1 of Paenibacillus sp. J31R109. Classification (NCBI taxonomy): domain Bacteria; kingdom Bacillati; phylum Bacillota; class Bacilli; order Caryophanales; family Paenibacillaceae; genus Paenibacillus; species Paenibacillus sp. J31R109. The sequence goes on from NZ_JCAUAR010000001.1 coordinate 575,530, forward strand.
GGACATACGCATCGTGGTCAAATAACGCCGAATCATCTATTCACTAGGCGGATTTTTGAACTAGATTGGGGCTATCTGCGTAAAGGAAATCTCCATGCCATTGTGTCTTCGGGCTTCGGCACTTGGGGGCCGCCAATACGATTAGGCAGTCAATCTGAAATTATTGAACTGATTATTCATTTTACAAGTAACGATAGAGAAGAGGATTAACACGAATGCAAGAGTTAGAGAAGAAACAAATTACCCCTGTGGAGCTGGCGGCAGCGATGATGCAGCTTACCATGAAAAGTATAGAAAATAGCTGGGATACCCTACAGCCGGCAATACTAGCTTACTTGTCTCCTCCCGTGTTAACGATGGCGAAGGAAGATGAATTGGTTAGAGAAGCCTATCTAGCTGCATTGGCGCTGGAAATCTACTGCATTCCTCACGCTTTTGAAGAGGAAACGGCACGTCTAGTAAGTCTAGGCATGGGCCAAGTGATGGCTTCTGACAATTTAGCGGAGCATCGTTTATCAGAATCGATTACACAGTACTACCTGCCGCGATTGGCTGCTATAGCTGAAGATGAGCCTGAAGATTTGGCGCTTGAGCTTGTCCGAGAGGGAGCAAGAATCCTCTACGAGCGCATCGAGCTTCCATTGAAGCCTGCGGATCCAGATACTAGTTTGTTATGGGCGAGACTTTTCCCCTTTTTAGCTGGCATTGTTGGGAAATGGCCGATCTTAGCCACGAAATTTGAAGTGCAGACAGAGCAGTAAGGGGTGTAATTCGCCCGAAAGAGTGGAGGAGAACAGCACGAATGTCGAACAACCGAGTTCACGTATATGTCTTATCTGGATTTCTGGGGAGTGGTAAAACGACCTTACTCACCAAGGCCATCGATTATTTCACCGAAGCGGGGCGCAAGCCTGCTGTGATTATGAATGAAATTGGCGAAGTAAACTTGGACGGACAGTTAATAGCCAATGAGGTACCTATGTCTGAGCTGCTCGGCGGATGCATATGCTGTTCGAGTCGCGGCGATCTTGGCGCCGCATTGAATGAATTAGTGACGGGGGAGCAGCCAGATTTGATTTTTGTCGAATCGACGGGGATAGCGAATCCCATGGAGGTCATTGATGAGATAACAGATGCTTCGCTTCTGCTTCCGATCGAGCTTTCAGCCATTATTACAGTTGTGGATGCACCGCAGCTGCTCGAGTTAAACCGTACAAGTCGCGGCAAAACCTTTCGGCTTATGCGGGATCAAATTCGTTGTGCGAACTTGCTCTTGCTCAACAAGACGGACCTGCTGCAAGAATCGACGCTTCAAGAAGTCCATGATCTTGTACGGGAATGGAATCCGTATGCGGAAATGCACTATACCGTATTTAGTCAGATCGATATCAAGCTCATTGAAGATATGCACACGGGGGAGTCTGGCAGGGCAGCAGAGCAAGTTGATACCAATGACGAGGCGCAGCCGCACAGCCACGAGCATCACCATTCCCATAACCATGTGATGGCGTATACACACTTTTTTGAACGGGCCGTAGATAGCAACGCATTTGAAGAATTCGTCAGTAAACTTCCACAGGAAGTGTATCGTGCCAAAGGGATTCTAAGCTTCTCGGATACATCTAGCCGATTCTTATTCCAATATGCGTACAGAGAAATGGATTTTGTAAAAATAACGCCGAAAGGCGACGTGCCAGACGTGGCTGTCTTCATTGGGGAAAACTTCGCCAAGGATGCGATTCGGGCGGAATTGCTGAGATTAGAAGCTATGCCTGATTCAGGGCAAAATAACGAGCAGGAGCAAGGAAATCCTCAACAATAGGTTGAGGATTTTTTCGCGGGACAGATTTCGTCATCGTTCTACACTTGACGCAAGTGGTCTATTTGCTGCACTATAATAGAAGAACTTCAACACAGAGGGGTAATGCACGTGAGTAAGCATACGGATACGATCGATGAGATGCTAAGAGCGATGTCGCAGAAGGGCTGGCGAATTACAGAGCAGCGCAGAAGCTTAGCGACCCTATTTGCAGAATCGGGTAGTTATTTATCGCCGAAGGATGTTTATGAACATATGAAAATGAAATATCCAGGCATAAGCTTCGATACGGTGTATCGTAATCTCCGCTTGTTGAGCGAGATGGGTGTTCTGGAGCAATTTCATTTGGCGGATGGCTTGAAGTTCAAAGCGAGCTGCTTGTCACACCATCATCATCACATGATTTGTGTCAGCTGTGAGAAGACTGTGACCTTTGAGTTCTGTCCAATGAAGCTTGTGCAGGATTTGCCGGAAAGCTTTGAGATTCAAAGCCATCGGTTTGAAATATTTGGCTATTGTGCGGATTGTAAATCAGCCATGCCTGCCGCTCAGGTGAGCGAGTAGGTTGGCGCTACATGCGCATCGAAAAAAAGCAGTCCGCGGGAGTATACCTAGCGAGGCTGCTTTTTTTGGTTTAGAAGCTATCTGCTTTTGGTAACGTGGAGCAGCTCAGGGACTGTGACGAACGTGTAGCCCGAAGCTTTAAGTTTGCTTATTAACGGACCAATAGCTTGTACCGTCCCTGATAAATCTTGACTGTCAGCCCCTCCAGAATGCTGAAGAATAATGGAGCCAGGCTTGGTCTGCTGCATGATATTGTGAAGGACTTGATCGGAACTCAAGGATTTCCAATCGAGAGAGTCGACATTCCAGTTCACAATTAAATAGTGATGCTCAGCCATCCATTTCACTTGTTCCTCATTGATTGCCCCGTAAGGAGGACGGATCAATCGAGGTGAGTAACCAATGAGGCCCTGCAACACATGTTCGGTGCGCTCAATTTGATTTTGAAATTTATCCACAGAGAGCTTAGGCAGATTTTCATGACTGTACGAATGATTGCCAATGACATGGCCTTCATTTGCGATTCGTTTAATGATATCGGGATGGATTGTAGCCATAGAACCTAGTACAAAAAAAGTTGCCTTCACTTGATTCGCTTTCAAGGCATCTAGCACTTTTGGTGTAAACCGCGTATCAGGTCCATCGTCAAAAGTTAAAGCGATTTTCTTCTCTTGACTGGAGCCGCGGAGCTTGAATGTTTCTGGGTATTTAACAACGAGTTGCGAGAGCGTTAGTTTTTTTTGAGCAATACGGATTTGCCCTTGGTTTTTCTGAACAGGTACGGAAGGTCTTTTGGATGCTTCGGTTTGTGTTGCTGGCTTTCTCGAACTGATCTTAGGTTTCGAGCTCGGCGTTACTGTGGAACGTGGTGCTTGTGAAGGCGTTGCTGATGCGGACGGTACCGTAGAAGCGGAGGGCGTGCTTACGGGTAGCAGCGCACTAATCCGCTTCTTAGGATTTGCAGTATTTGCAACTGAACCTGTAACGAAATGGGACTCCTCGAAGTCCTTGCTAGCCTCAGTGGATGTCTGGGTGACATGTGGAGAGGCGTGATGGGCCGAGCTCTGATCTGGAAAAGGCTTTGAAAAAGGCGCACCGCAGCTAGTTACAAGCAGGCAAACGATGCTAAAGGACCAAAGCCGTTTGGTCATGGCAATCCCCTCCGAGCTTTATGACTATGCTCTAGGTTTTGTTAGGGAGAGCAATGTTATCCCGTGCAAATAACGGAAATAGTAAAAGTAGAAATACTCTCGTCAAGATGGGCGCTGCACGAAGTGAAATTATTTATGAGATGATTTTCTGAAACGTAACGATATCGTGGAATTGTCCCCATTTGAAACCGACCTCACGATAGTACGCACATTGCTGGTAGCCATTACGGGTGAACATGTGAATGCTAGCGGAATTATCCGCACAAACCGTCGCTATTAGCGAGTGAAAGCCGCGCTCTTTGGCGAAAGTTTCGATATATTGAATAGAGGCAGAACCTGTGCCTTTACCGACATAAGTAGGATGAAGATAGATCGTCACTTCACCGGTCGTATCATAGGCTTGCTTCTTTTTATGTGGCATTATTTGCACATAGCCTTGTGGCATCTCATTTTGCATAATGACATAGGTCTGATATCGCGGGTTGGCGTGGATGACACTTTCAGTGAATTCGGACAGCTTAACAGGCTCGGTGTGGAAAGAGTAAGTTGTTTGAAGAACGAAGTGATTATAAATTTCCATCATAAAGGGAATATCGGACGTTTCTAATGGTTTAAATAGTAGGGCAGACATGATGTGGGCACCTCGCTTAAGATTAGAAGACAAATGTCAGGATATGTTCCACGAGAATAGTGAGGTACCTGCTTGCAAATGACAAATTCAATAGACATTCCGTCCCAATCCATGTATCTTAGATATAATATCTACTAGAATTAGGGGGAGTCACAGCCATATGTCAGACAATGTAAGCTATATTCTCGTAATCGTCATTGGTATTATCGTACTTGCTGGTCTGACTTACATGAATCTTCGCAAAATAAGTAAATCGACAGCGGATTTGACACAGCTCAAAAAAAGAACGCTACTTTGGACCGAAATTTCCCTTGCCTTATTCGTTGTACAAATGTTTTTCCGTGACCGGAATGGTGGATTCCTGATATTCTTTGGGATACTAACCTTATTCACAGGGGCGCATTACTTAGGCATTTTATATTATACACGCAAAAGAAACCGTTAAAAAATGAAGAGGCTCTCCACGTAGATGACCTACGAAGGGGAGCCTCTATATTGTTTTCAAGGCAAAATAAGCTAGACGTACCTTCTAATCATTCCAACTCGTCGGCTTTGTTTTCGTCGGACTTTTCCATTTCTGGTACCATTTCTTCTTCTGCTTCTGGCCCATCAATGTTCGCAACTGTAGCATGACAAGCTTAGCGCGGTCTTCATCGGCATATTTGTCACGCAGATTCTCAAATACAGGTTGATCTTTCATGGCTGACCTTCTTTTCTGGCTGTAGGATTGTCAAATATAGGGAATGTATGTTCTTGTTTTGATTATAGCATAAAATGGAAGAGGGGATCAAGCCTAGCAGAAGGAGAGTATGCTCTAAGTGTGGAATGTAACTATATAGCCAAATTCAACGATGGTTCGACAAACTAGTCCTAAAGAGTACAATTTCCTAACGAGGTGAACAATGAAAAAGTTTATTCTATTTTTATTAATGCTCTCTATCCCTTTCGGAGTTGCTGGCGCTGCCACTGTTAATGGAGATTTCGAAGGGAATCCCATCGTACAAGTAACATCTAATGGACAAGTGTTGAAAGTCGATGAACTACCTGCCATGATTTATAAAGATCACACCGTAGTTCCCCTGTCTATGTTGCGACAACTTGGGGTACTCGTAACTTGGAATCCCAGTACATATAGTGTCAATGTGACAATGCCGCAATCTCCAGCAGCGACAGTGCAAGTAGATCCTGCAAAAATAGAATATGAACGCTTGCTGCATGCCTATCAATGGCTAAAGGATACAGATACGGCATTACTAACCTTCTCACAACAAATTCAGCTCTATGCTAATTTAACGAATGGCAGTGAGTTTGCGAATCAACTGAATGTGGATTTTGACGATTTAACGAAACAATACAATGAGGCCATCCAAATGGCACATCAACTTATTCAAACCGTGAGTAACTCGGATGATCTTCTATCTATTATTAAGAGTGAGGGTGCCGCATTTAGCAATGTCCAACAAACAAAGAATTTGCTATCTTTCAAACTTAATGGAATTAGTTTGCCTGAATTCGAGAAACAATTTCCTATCAGTCTGCTTAATGCTACACGTATGGCACAAAAAAACTTGAACAACACAAATGTAATTATTCATCAGCTGCAGCTTAAGCATGAAGTTTTGCCAGATAAAAATTCCGCGAAAACCGCGGTTAAGATGTAATGAAAGAAAAGCGACGTATGGTGGGAGAAGTGACTGGAAACATAGTTTCATGCGATGAAGCTACTAATACTGTACGAATGAGGCACTCACATTTATGTGGGTGCTATTTTATTTTGTTGCTGACAACGATGGCAGTAAAAATAAATGACCAGTTAAAATCTTCATCTAAATATGCTACAATGTCGGTATCAGAGTAAAGCGTTTACTTTTCGCATGCATTCTTATTTATTTGTCGCTCTTAAACCCCGATGTTGATTTAAAGTACATGAAAATTAAAAAGCAGTGAAAGAATCTAGATTAACGTTGAGGGGTTAATTGGTGATATGAGTGCGGATAAAATTCTCTTACATGATGCGTTGACAAATCAACCATTTGGAATTATTGGATACGAAGTATTGAATGAAGATCAGATATTCGTTGAATATGCTAACAAGTATGGATTGAGGGTGGCAATTCGTGATCTTAAGATAGATCGATCGGAACGGGTGAGATTAATCAAACTCATGAGAAGTGGACGAGGCAAATGAGCAAAAGTTCTTAGGATTCCTGAACTGTCAGGAGTCCTATTTCTGTTATTTTTGAAGCCATAGCTTAGAGGATTTTTTAGTTCAGTTTATTAGCCGAATATATCAAAAAGTTGCTGCCCCAAAAGACATTAAATGATGCAACTACTTTAAATAAGGTTACGGGAAAGCGCTAATCCGAGCTAATGGACGACCAGCTGAACAATAACGTTATGCGATAATAATTCTTTGAACATACTCACTTAACACCTCCGAAATTATTTGAAAATGTAAATATTTGTTCCTGATATGTGGTGTTTAAAATTTATTTAGTTTTTTTATTGTGCATCCCATGTAAATAATGAAACAATTTTATTGCGGAAAAAATCATGAATTACCTAATTACAAGATTTTAAAATGGTCGTTTGAATTAGTAATTTCAATATAATCAATTTTATCTCTATGAACCGAGTACTTTTTAGTCGACTTAGTAATCTCAGGTGTGTCAGCCAAAACAAGAAATTTCACATTTGATGAATTGAAGATGTATAAGTTCCGTAACTCAATTCCACTAGATAGTCTTATATTTACACGTTCTGTAGTTTGTGAAATTTTCCTGATATTTGAAAAAGCAGGCGATAGATAAGCTCTAAGAACACAATAAAACAAGATAAACATAATAGTGAAAAAATAAAATAAAGTTGCTTTGTATTTATATAATTCTATCATCACAAAAAATGAATAATTTTGATTTAAAGAGTACGTTTGATTAATCAAAGACACAGTTGATTTCAAAAAAATGATATAAGATATAATAATTAAAATTGAGTGTATTAAAGAAATAAATAGTGAGTATAGTTTTATTTTTTTAAAGCATTTTATGAACCATTTATTAATAAATAGCTGTACTCTCCCGGTAGGAGAATAGAAAGAATTTAAATTTAAGATAAATGTTACAATAAAAAAATAGAACAAAGTTTCAAAACTAAGAAATGAAATATTTGGGTACATCGCAAACGCTAAAATACTTAAAATAAAAAACAAAAAAATTTCTCTCAATAGTATTCTAGTGTTTCTCAATTTACTATTTTCTAACAATTTATCGACACTAGTTGCCTTGAAAAAATCTACTGCAAATACGATAAATATAATTATCGCAATAATAAAAGTTAACTTAGAATACGGAATAAATTTTAAAAGGTCCATGTAAAAAGGGTGTCCTCATTCCTTTTTAATATTTTTTAGTACCGAACATGGTCTGGTGAATCTTCTAAAAACGATTTAGTAGTATAATATTACCATTATTCTAGGTCTTAGGATATATATATACAATTAATGTTGAATTACTAAGTAAACTAAGAAACGCCAAGGATAGCGCAACTAATACGTTAGCCTAGGCGCTTTTTTCTTTAGCTATCATGTCATTATGTGGAAATCATACATTACAACTATATGTTTGTGAAAGCGCAACCGCGAAGAGTTCGATATCAGTTCATTATAAATCCCGAAATATAGCATCTGAATATAGAAATATATTCCATTATTATACCATGGTCCCTAGTCCGAAGATACAGAAAATGTATATTCAGGTCGAATATGGTGTGGTAAAATTATGAAAAGTTATAACCAATCTAATAGACAAGAGGGCAAATAATGCAAATTCCAGAGCTTTATAAGAATATTGTTTTAAAAGATGATGCGATAAGTGGAATTCTTTATTCATCTATTTCGAACATAGAACCATTAATAAAAGAAAGTAAATTTGAGTTTTTCTCTGAATATACAAAGCACGACATAGATCATTTTGAAAAAGTATTAAAAGTTTCGGAGTGGCTAATTAATTCAGATGATCATACTGTTAGTTCATTAGGCCCAAAGGATATCTTAGCGCTTATTCTATCTATTCTTCTACATGATTTAGGAATGCATATAAATCATGAGGGTTTGCAAACGCTTTTTGCTGAGAATAGAAGAATAAGTGAATTTGATAGGAATACTTGGGCAGAAGAGTGGGAGATTTATTTATCGGAAGCTAAGAGATGGAATGAAAAAAAGCTGATAAATGTATATGGGAAAATAGTAGCTGTTGATATACCTCCAAGAGAAAAAGAATTTCTCAATGATAATCACAGAAGACTTTACGGGGAATTCTTAAGAAGAAACCATCCAAGATTAGCACATGAGATTGCAGTTTTTGGTTTTCCTGGACCAAATGGGAAACGGATACCGCTAATTAATAATTGTGAACCTGATATAGTTGATTTAATTGGTACATTAGCTCGAAGTCATGGAATGAATATTCGTAGTACATTCCAATATATTAACGATAAGTATTATGAAATTCGTGAGCCGTACAGCATAAAAATAGTTTTTTTAATGACAATAATAAGGCTTGCTGATTATTTAGATATGACTTCCGATAGAGCACCTGAGAAAGCCACACAAGTAAGAGAGTTTTCAAGTCCATTCTCTAAATTACAATGGAAAATGCATGATTCAATTAAACACTGTCATACAAATCATCAAGATCCTGATACATATTATGTTCAGGCAAAACCTGCATCAAGTGAAGTTTATTTGGAGTTGAAAAATTTACTAGATGGTATCCAAGATGAATTCGATAAATGTTGGGCAATCTTAGGAGAGGTTTATGGTAGGTTTGAAGGCTTAAATCAATTAAAGATTAGGCTTAGACGAATTCATTCAAATATTTTTGATAAGAAGTTTATAGAAACATTAAAATATATTCCTGAGAAGATAACTTTTGATTCAGATCCTGATCTATTAAAATTATTAATTGCTCCTCTTTATGGAAATGATCCTTCATATGGAATACGTGAGTTGATACAAAACTCTGTTGATGCATGCAAAGAACATGATTATTTATACAGTACTAGATCTGTGAATGTTATCGGAGAAGATGCATATTCAGCGAAGATACATATATCTTTTTACGAAGCAAATAATGAATATTTTTTTTCAATTATAGATAATGGAATAGGGATGACGAAAGGAACATTAATAAATTATTTTTTTAAAGCTGGAGCAACTTTTAGAAAGAGCCCAGAATGGTTAAAGATGTTTAGTGATTCTACAGGGAAAACTAAAGTCACTAGAACGGGGAGGTTTGGTGTTGGGGTTTTAGCGGCATTTTTATTAGGGGATGAGATATCAGTTTCATCAAAAAATATAGATTCAGAGCATGGCTTTCATTTCTCAGCTAGACTAACAGATAGCCAAATTGAAGTAGTTAAGACTCAATGTAATATAGGTACAAGTATTAGAATTAAACTTAATGAAATCACTTGGAATTTATTAAAAAAAAATAACGAGCAATATAGAAGTTGGAATGCATATTGGAATACAAACAGAAGCACCTACGGGCAAGTACCGGACTGGCATCAATGGTATATATTTGAAAAGCCCGAAATTTGTATTTCTATTCCAGAAGATTGGGAAATTCGAGCATTAGAAAAAATTTCTGTGGAAAAATTCAAGGATTGGCACACATTGGAAGAGAATAATTTTGAAGAAGTTAAATGGAAATTTGATGCTGAAAGTAATTACCAACTACTCTGCAATGGAATACTTATTCCATCAGGATATAGATTTTCAGAAAGTTACAATTACCCTAGTCATTATCGCAGATACGTCCCTTGTGTTTCTATAATAGACACAAATGGAATTCTCCCACTATCTTTAAGTAGAAACGAAGTAACTGGAGAGTTGTTAATTGAAAAACAATTATTTTCTGAAATATGTAAAGGTATAATTTTTGAATTATTACAAGTAAAAGAGCCCATAACAATTAGAGAAAATTATAAACAGCATTCGACATTTGAATTAAGACATCCATTTTTAACTGAATCTGGTTATTCTGAAAGAGACTGGGGTGAAGGGACACTTATTTTTTCTAAAGAAGGATTCTACTTACCGCATTCGTTTTTTATTAATAGACTAAAAACAAAATGTCTCACCAAGATTTGGGTTAGTGTAGATAAAGAAGAAATAATTTTACCAGACTATCTTACTTCATTTTCGATAATTAATAATCCTATTGAAACAATGTTAGATTTAAAAAATGTCATATATAAAGAAAATATGCATCTCGATAAACAATTTAAATCCCACTCAAAGAGAGTAATTATTAAAACAGATAAATATGATTTCCTTTTTGCTGATAAAAAAAGAAGAATTAGATATGATTTTAAAATGAATTCTATTCTTGAATTCCAGAATGAAGTGTGGACATCAATTGTATTTGGAGAACCGCCAACAAGTGAGATTGATTTCAAATCAATAAATGAGGATCTAGATTGCGCGGAACTAATTATTGAGTATTACAATTTACAGGAAATTGAGAATAAATCATTGAAGCTGGATGATTTTTCAAAATTGTTAAATAAATATATTGGATCTGAATCAGTAATACCATATGACTACAATGAAAGAAAAAAGTTATTTAGAATGGCTATGGATGAAATGAAACATTATTCTTTAGAGTATCTTCAAGAGGATTAATGTATAAAAAGAAATAAACGACACCACTGCAGGTGTCGTTTATTTCTTTTTATTCAACCCCTGCCAATAAACCTCTACAGCAGCCTGTGCCGCGGCTCGGGCTATCTCCAGTTCATCTTCAATTGGTAGAGTACAGATTTAATTGTTGTGATATATCAACGTTTTTTTGAAACTGTCCTATAAAATAATAACGACGGCCTTTTGCAAGGCCGTCTCATGGGAGAGGAGAAACCGGATGAAGAGCTTATGGGGAAACGTAAGCCTTCTCCGCGGTTGTCTACGACATTCTCTGATGTCGATAGTTCAAGCATGACCGATTTACGGTAAATTTATACATCGTAGGGATAAAATTTTTGTGTCAGATTAGTGCTTGTGGTACGATAGCAAAAGAATGAACCAGCATGGAAGGGAAAAGCACAGATGAGAGTGATTTCAGGCACGGCCAAAGGCAGGTCGTTAAAGGCTGTACCCGGTACAAGTACACGACCAACAACAGACAAGGTGAAGGAAGCGATCTTCAGTATGATCGGACCTTATTTCGACGGAGGGCAGGTGCTTGATCTATTCGCCGGAACAGGCGGGCTAGGGATTGAAGCGCTAAGCCGCGGTATGGATAAGGCGGTATTTATTGATATCGAGAAGAAGAGCATCGACACGATTCAATCCAATGTGGAAGCAGCGAGATTGAAGGATCAAGTGGAGATCTACCGTACGGATGCGGCGAGAGCACTGAAGGTGCTTGCGAAGCGGGCCGAGCAGTTCCAGCTTGTATTTCTAGATCCTCCCTATCGGATGAAAGGGATCGCGGAGCTAATGACAACGATGGAAGAACAGGCCATAGTGGAGGCTGATGCTACAATTGTTGTTGAGCACGATGCCAAGGATATCTTACAAGAAACCATAGGTGGATTTAAACAGTTACGTAGAGCAGACTATGGAGATACGGCTGTGACCATATTTAAACGCGATGCAGCATCCATAGAAGTCAGCAATTAGATAGCAATTGAAGGAGATGAACAGCATGATGAGGCAAGAACATGGTATTACAGTTGCGGTATATCCAGGAAGCTTTGACCCGGTAACTTATGGACATCTTGACATTATACATAGAGCAGCGAAAGTATTTGATAAACTAATTGTAGCGGTGCTGAACAACACGTCCAAGAATGCTTTATTCACCCTGGAAGAGAGAATGGAATTGCTGCGGAAAGTAACGGCAGATCTTCCTAATGTGGAGATTGATGGTTTTCGGGATCTGATGGTCAATTATATGAAACAACGCAATGTCAGATTGATCGTTCGCGGACTTCGGGCTGTTTCTGATTTTGAATATGAATTGCAAATGGCATCAACGAATCATAAGCTAAATCCCGATGTAGAGACGTTCTTTATGACATCCAAGCCTCAGTTTTCTTATTTGAGTTCAAGTATCGTGAAGGAAATCGCTAAGTTTCATGGACCGGTAGAAGATCTAGTGCCAGCAGAAGTGGAAGAGGAGTTACGCAAAAAATTCCCTCAGACCTAAATTGAGGTCCAAAGGAATTTCGGGTTAAAGTTTGGTTAATTCACCGCTTTCCTTTTGAAAGAGGCGTAGACCAAATGAAATGAGCAGCATGCAGGTGAACATAAAAAGGAATAACGTTAGCATTGGTCCCCATAGGCCCCATGCCGATTCGCCGTTCAGCGGAAAGGGTGGCGCAGCTGCACTAGTTGCTAAGTCTAACCGTAAAAAGCTCGGTTCTGTGTCTAATAAGAGTAATTGCAATGGTTTCCACAGTAGAATCGTTGTGAATAAAGCAAGTACGGCATGTAGTGCGCGGGATTGCAAAAAGAATAGATAACGGGCATCGGTTTTTTGATGAAAGCCAGCAACCTGTGCGTGGGCGGATAAGCCTCCCCAGCCGAGGAATGCGCTAAGGAGCGCCATTTGCGGCAGAAGAGGGAGATTGCCTGCCTCGCTAAATGCATAAGAACCAAGATGAATTTCCATCAACCCATCGATCCATTGTGGAGTTATATCTGTGTAAACACCCATAAAACTGAGCAGAAATTGAATGACAGGACGAAGCATATCGGCAACATGCGTGATAGAGATGACGTTAATAAGCACCGAAAATATCATCATGTAGCCGCCAATCAGCATCAGTGTATGAACAGCGGAGGTTACTGCATCTCCGAGCAGTTTACCGAACGTACGGCCATCTTCCCAATAGGCTTGGCGCATGGACAACAGGGCTGATTTCCAAATAGAACCTTTGTTCTTCTGTTTAAGTCCTATTGTGTTCACTTCAACAGGAGCGATTGCTGGCTTGCTATGTCGCATTAAGAATCCCGTTATGATCGCGGAAATGTAGTGAACAATGGCAAGTAGAATGCCTAGTTTGGCGTTATGAAGGAACCCGATACCGATAACCATGATCAGGAATAACGGACTGCACAAATGGGAGAGGGCTGTTAAGCGCTCTGTCTCCGTGCGCGTTAACAGGTTTTTTTCGCGCAGCGATGCAGTAATTCTAGCTCCTGCTGGAAATCCTACAACAAAGCCGGATGCCAGTGCCCAACCACTAATACCAGGTAGGCGAAAAATGACGCGCATCAGCGGTTCTAGAAGAACGCCGGTACCTTGAATGATACCAAAGCCGATTAAGAGCTCGGTCATAATAAGGAAAGGCATTAATGCAGGAAAGACGAGCTTCCACCAAATGGTCAGCCCTTCGAGAGAAGACTGAAAAGCTTTGTCAGGAAATAGAATAACAGATATAACGACCAGTCCCGCCAAAGCTCCCAGCACTAGTGTTGTGATTTTGGCATGAAATCTTGCATTCGGCATAGCCTCACCTCGTCCATCGAACATGCTTCATTGTACGCAAGAAGACAGGCGATTAGACCAAGCTTTCAAACGTGACGAGATCGGTCAAACATCAAGAGAAAGCAACAGGAAAGGGGAACCTGTATGGATAGGGAAGAAGAGAGCATACGTACATGGTCGAATGATTCATATCGATATCCGCGAAGCTCAGCGACAAGACGCTACTTAATATCTGCCTTAGTAGGTATTATCATTGTATATTTGCTATTTTTTGTGCGGCTGCCGTTTTTTGTGTTTATGCCGGGCACCGCTGAAGAAATTAAACCCATGGTATCGATTGCCAAAAGCACGGGCTCTGAAAAAGGGACGCTCATGCTCACGACCGTTCGCGTGGCTGATGCGAATGTGGTGAATTATTTGGTGGGACTCGTTCATCCTTATGAGGAAATTCAGCCCAAGAAGGCAGTGCTCAAACAGGGAGAGTCCGAACAAGAGTATTCACAGCGTCAGGAATATGTCATGTTAACCTCACAGGCCAGTGCCATTCAAGCCGCGTATACCGAGGCTAAAGTTCCTTTTCACATTGATCATGAGGGTGTCATGGTTCTACAAACCGTCCCTGGGTTATCAGGGGAGAAAGTGCTTAAGCCAGGGGATGTGCTTTTAAAAGCTGGGGACAAAGAAGTGAAGGTGGCGCAGGATCTGCTAGACTCTCTCGCAGGCAAAAAAGCTGGAGACAGCATCACTATTACGTATGAGAGAAAGAAGACGGAATTGCAGACGACATTGACGCTGGGAGCTCTGCCGCTTCAAGAGGGGGAGACAGTGGCGCGGGCAGGAATTGGTGTTGTACCAGCAGGCATGCAGTCGGTGAAAGCGGATCAGGAAGATCAACAAGTATCGATTAAGGCTGGTGATATTGGCGGGCCTTCAGCTGGTCTAATGTTTTCATTGGAAATATTCAATCAACTTGTGCCCGAGGATATTACGAAGGGTTACCGTATCGCAGGCACGGGAACGATAGAAGCAGACGGCACCGTAGGGCCAATTGGCGGAATTGAGCACAAGATTATTGCTGCGGATCGAGAGAAAGCGGATATTTTCTTTGCTCCCAAAAACATGACGTACAAAGACGGAACCAAGATCGAGAACTATTCGGATGCGGTCAAAAGAGCGAAGCAAATTAATACGAAGATGAAAATTGTAGAAATTGGAACGATGGAAGAAGCTTTGAAATATCTAGCAGCACTGCCTCCGAAATAAGTCATATCTAGCAAAAGTAATGGAATATCAATTGACAAATGGTATGCATAATGGATATAATAATCTTTGTTTGTTTGGGGTGATATCATGCAAATTCGATTTAGAGAGCTATCTCTGCAAGGACAATCGGTACCCATGAGTGAAATTATGAATTTGACAGAACCTTTTGAGGGGCGTCAAGACATATTCAACCATGGACCTGTTCATGCAAATCTTCATGCAAAGTATGAAGAAGGAGTAGTTAAAGTTAACGGTACGTTAACGCTAGACTTGGAGTTAAGCTGTTCCCGATGCTTAACGCACACGAACCAAACAATTAAGCTTCCTTTTAAGGAAGTTTTCATGCAAAAGCCGGAAGAAGAAGATCCTGAGCTTGACGAGGATATTCATCTGGTGGTTGGGGATAAAGTCGATTTGGAGCCTTACGTTGTAGAGAATGTAGTGGTCGGTTTACCGTACATACCATTATGTGACGACGCGTGCAAAGGTCTCTGTCCAGTGTGTGGAGAGAACCGCAATGAACAGGATTGCGGCTGTAAGACGGAGAAAATAGATCCTAGGCTTGCAGGTCTCGCGGACTTTTTTAACAAAGAATGAAATTCGAATAAGGAGGTGTTTTGAAATGGCAGTACCTCAACGAAGAACGTCCAAAACTCGTCGCGACAAGCGCCGTACGCACTTCAAATTGGAAGTTCCAGGCATGGTGAAATGTGAACAATGTGCTGAGCTTAAACTTGCGCATCACGTTTGTAAATCTTGCGGAACATACAAAAGCAGAGAGATCGTAAAAGCATAATAAAAGGCATAGTACTTCATCCTAGGTGAGGTGCTATTTTTTTTGCTTTCTTTTTGGTTCTAAATTTAATATACTACAGTTTAGTATCTGGTAATAAGATGAGATCTCACGAGATAAGGTGGTGCTTACCATCGAACGCCTTCCAAAACGACAAAGGCAGCAGGGGCTGCTGCAAGCCATTGAAGCGAACCCTTTTATGACGGATGAGGAATTGATGCGAACGTTTGGGGTCAGTATCCAAACTGTCCGCTTGGATCGATTAGAGCTCGGTATTCCTGAACTGCGGGAACGCATGAAGCATATGGCCGTCAAAACGTATGATCCTGTGCGTTCACTTCCCATTGATGAAGTCATTGGGGAAGTCATAGATTTACAGCTGGATCAGAGCGGTATATCGATTTTTGAAATTAAAGAAGATCATATTTTTTCCAGAACCAAGATTGCCCGAGGTCATCACATCTTCTCACAGGCCAACTCGTTGGCTGTTGCTGTCATTGACGATCCGATTGCGTTAACGGCTTCGGCGGATATCAAATTCGTGCGCTCAGTGAAGCTGGGAGAGAAGTGTGTCGCCAAAGCTTACGTGCGATCTGTTTCTAAAGGGAAAGCACGTGTAGAGGTATTCACTTATGTGGGTGAAGAGACCGTGTTTCGAGGCAACTTTGTCATCTTTCATTCGAAGAAAGAGCAACATCTAGATAGGGAGGACAAGCTCCATGCGGATCGCGATTGATGCAATGGGTGGAGATCATGCGCCTAAGATCGTAGTTGAGGGTGCTCTCGCAGCGGCCAAAGAGTGGAAGGACGTACACATCATTCTAGTCGGGAACCGTACTGCGATAGAAGCGCACCTCACAGAGAGGCCGGATAACCTAACGATCCACCATGCGGAAGAAGTCATTGAAGCCGAGGATGAGCCCGTAAAAGCGGTTCGTCGCAAGAAGGATGCATCCATGGTTGTAGCAGGACGATTGGTTCGAGAGAAAGAAGCCGAAGCCATGATTTCTGCAGGCAATACGGGAGCGCTGATGACGACAGGCTTGCTTATAGTAGGAAGAATTCCAGGGATTGAACGTCCAGCATTAGCACCCATGATTCCAACGATGGATGGCCATGGTGTGCTTGCATTAGACTTAGGAGCCAACATGGATGCAACGCCTGAGCAATTGATCCAATATGCGATTATGGGCAGTATTTATCGTTCCAAAGTACATGGTGTTGACAAACCTCGTGTAGGATTGTTGAATGTAGGGACGGAATCGACCAAAGGGAATGAATTAACCAAAACAGCATATCCTTTACTGGAACAAGCTCCGATTCATTTTGTGGGGAATGTCGAGTCCTCGCAGGTGTTGCGCGCGCAATGCGACGTCATCGTTTGCGATGGATTTGCTGGAAATATTATGTTGAAAACATTGGAGGGCGCTGCGTCCGCCATTTTCTCAGCTTTAAAGCAGGAATTTACGAAATCCATATTCAGCAAGCTGGCAGCAGCCGTGTTGAAGCCGGGGTTGACACAATTCCGTAAGAAGCTGGACTATAATGAACATGGCGCAGCACCATTCTTGGGTATTGATGGACTCGTACTTAAAAGTCATGGTTCCTCAGATGCAAATGCCATTAAGAATGCCGTTCGTCAAGCTAGAATAGCGTTACAAAATGATTTGGTCGGCACCATATCTGCCGAAATTAGCCGCGGGAAGCGAGATATAACAACATGAACTTAATACCAGTTGGGGTACTCGGAACGGGTAAATATGTACCAGAGCGTATTTTAACGAATCAAGAATTAGAAACAATGGTTGAAACGAACGATGAGTGGATCGTATCTCGGACAGGCATACGTGAGAGAAGAATCGCGGCAGATGGACAAGCTACGTCGGATCTGTGCTATGAAGCTTCTTTGGTGGCTATGTCGAATGCTGGAATCACTGCAGATCAACTCGATCTAATCATCGTTGCGACCATTACACCAGATATGTCATTTCCATCTACGGCATGTATTCTTCAAGAGAAACTTGGTGCTAAAAAAGCAGCAGCGTTCGACTTGTCAGCAGCGTGCTCAGGCTTTGTCTATGGGCTAGCGAACGCCGCTAATTTCATTGCCACTGGTACATATAAATACGCACTTGTCATTGGGGCAGATTGCTTGTCCAAAATTACCGATTACACGGACCGCAATACCTGCATTTTATTTGGAGACGGTGCTGGCGCTGTTGTGATTGGGGAAGTGCCTGAGGAACGTGGCTTCAAATCCTTTGAATTAGGCGCTGATGGTACGGGAGGTCCTCTTCTGAAAATTGAAGGCGGCGGTTCCCGTAATCCGGCATCACAGAACTCGTTGGACCAGCGTTTACACTACATCTACATGGCGGGTGCTGAGGTTTTCAAATTTGCAGTTCGTATTATGGGGAATGCTGCGGATGAAGCTTTACGTAAAGCAGGTTGGGAAAAAACAGATATCGATCTGCTCGTCCCACACCAAGCCAACATGCGTATTATTCAATCCTCATTGAACCGCTTGGAATTGTCTGAAGACAAATGTATGATTAACTTGGACAAGTACGGTAACATGTCAGCTGCCTCCATTCCGGTAGCCTTAGCAGAAGCATCCGAGCAAGGGAGATTACACGAAGGTGACCGACTTATCTTGGTAGGCTTTGGCGGCGGACTCACTTGGGGTGCAACAGCTTTAGTTTGGTAAGCAGCTAGATGAACTTATTTTAATGTAAAAAAAATGACTGAATATATCGTGGAAGGGGATCCTTTTCTCGTATGGGTAAAATAGCATTTGTATTTCCGGGCCAAGGCTCTCAATCCGTTGGTATGGGAGCTGACCTATATGGCGCGCTGCCAGCTGCCAAGGACTATTTCGACCGCGCGAATGAAGCGCTAGGTTTCTCTTTGTCTGATCTGATCTTCGAAGGTCCAGAGGACCAACTGAAGATCACGTACCACACGCAGCCCGCGCTGCTCACGACAAGCATCGCTTGTCTGGAAGCGTTCAAGGCTGCTGGCGTCACGCCAGACTATGTCGCAGGACATAGTCTGGGCGAGTACAGCGCGCTCGTCGCAGCCGGCGTGCTCGCGTTTGAAGACGCGGTCCGCACTGTGCGGGCCCGCGGTGAGTTCATGGAGCAGGCCGTCCCTGGCGGCCTGGGTGCCATGGCAGCCGTGCTGGGAGCCGAGCGCGGAGCGCTGACGGAGCTTTGCACGGCAATCACCAGCGGCGGCTCCGTCGTGGAGCTCGCCAATGTGAACTGCCCGGGACAGATCGTCGTGTCGGGCAGTAAAGAAGGCGTTGCAGCGGTTGTCGAACGCTGCAAAGAGGCTGGCGCGAAGCGTGCCATCCCGCTTGAGGTGAGCGGACCGTTTCACTCCTCCCTCATGAAGCCAGCTTCGGAGCGCCTCGCAGAGGTGCTCGCGTCCATCGAGATGAAAGATGCAGCCGTGCCCGTTGTCGCCAACGTTACGGCGCGTCCTGTGACCCAGCCGAGCGATATTCGCGGCTTGCTGGTGGAGCAGGTGTATTCCCCTGTATTATGGGAAGACACGATCTCGTACCTGATCAGCGAAGGCGTGGATACGTTCATTGAGCTTGGCTCAGGAACGGTGCTTGCCGGCTTGATCAAAAAGGTCGACAAAACGGTGAAAACCGTGTCGATTGGCAGCCTTGAAGCATTGGAAAAGTATACGCAGGAGGTACACACGCATGTTAACGGGTAAAGTAGCATTAGTTACTGGTGCATCACGTGGTATTGGGCGTGCGATTGCTTTGCATTTGGCTGAACACGGTGCGGATGTTGTGGTGAACTACGCTGGGAGCGAAGCCGCTGCTAGTGAAGTTGTAGCTGCAATTGAAGCGATGGGTCGTAAAGCGATTAAATTGCGTGCCGATGTGAGCAGCTATCAAGAATCTGATGATCTTGTAAAGCAAACGCTAGAAGTTTTTGGCAAAATTGATATTCTCGTGAATAATGCGGGCATAACAAGAGACAATTTAATCATGCGAATGAAAGAAGAAGAATTCGATCAAGTAATCGCTACGAATCTCAAAGGCGTGTTCAACTGTGTCAAAGCGGTCACGCGTCCAATGATGAAGCAGCGTTTCGGTCGAATTATCAATATATCTTCTGTAGTTGGTGTACTTGGTAATCCGGGTCAAGCTAACTATGTAGCAGCAAAAGCAGGTGTAATCGGCTTAACGAAAGCGACTGCGAGAGAGCTATCCTCGCGTGGCATTACCGTGAATGCTGTTGCGCCAGGCTTTATTGAAACCGATATGACAGACAAATTGTCTGCTGAGATGCGTGAACACATGCTGAAGCAAATCCCGCTGGAGCGCCTTGGGCAGCCAGAGGAAATTGCGAAGGTTGTTCGCTTCTTGGCTTCTGACGATGCCTCCTACATGACAGGGCAAACACTCCATGTAGATGGCGGAATGTACATGTAAGTTTCTAAAAATGAGAATCTCAAAATTGTCTACTGGCAATCTGTTAAAGATTCTCGTATAATACCAAATGAGGAGGTGAACCGGATGTCCGACGTATTGGATCGTGTTAAACGAATTGTAGTCGATCGTCTAGGGGTTGATGAAGCTGAAGTCACCCTCGAAGCATCTTTCAAAGAAGACCTAGGTGCTGATTCTCTCGATGTAGTTGAATTAGTAATGGAATTAGAAGATGAGTTCGATTTAGAAATTTCAGATGAAGATGCTGAGAAGATTACGACAGTAGGAGAAGTTACGAATTACATAAAATCTCATACGTAATAGTCTACAGAGTCCCGTTTCTAATAAAGACGGGACTTCTCTCCATTCCTGGCAATAATAAAAAAAATGAATGACTACATAGAAGGTGGTACAAATGAACAGAGTTGTAATTACAGGTATGGGCGTAGTTACTGCCCTTGGTCAAGACTTAGACACATTCTGGGGGAACCTGACTTCTGGTAAATCTGGCGTAGGTATGATTGAAAATTTTGATGTAAGCGAATACCCAACACGGATTGCCGCTGAAATCAAAGATTTCAACATTGAAGATTATGTGGATCGTAAAGAATCCCGTCGAATGGACCGTTTCGTTCAATTCGCAGTTGCCGGTGCGCTCAATGCACTTAAGGATGCGAACCTGAACGTGAACGAAGATGCTGATCCAGAACGTGTTGGCGTATCCGTAGGATCAGGGATTGGCGGATTGAACACATGGGAAGAGCAGCATCGCATTTTGCTAGAGAAAGGTCCTAAACGGGTTTCACCTTTCTTCATTCCAATGATGATTGCAAACATGGCATCTGGTCATGTATCGATGGTCACAGGAGCAAAAGGGCCAAACTCCACAGCTGTAACAGCTTGTGCGACAGGCACACATTCCATTGGTGACTCTTTCAAAATGATTCAACGTGGCGATGCAGACGTTATGATTTGCGGTGGGGCTGAAGCGACGATTACACCGATCGGTGTAGCTGGCTTTTGTGCATTGCGAGCAATGTCAACACGTAATGAAGAGCCGCATTTGGCAAGTCGTCCATTTGATACAAATCGCGATGGCTTTGTCATGGGGGAAGGTGCAGGTGTGCTCATTCTGGAGTCACTGGAGCATGCTCAGAAACGTGGCGCACGTATCTATGCTGAGGTAATTGGCTATGGTATGAGCGGTGACGCGTATCATATGACAGATCCAGATCCAGATGGTGCTGCACGTTGCATGGTGAAAGCGATCAAGGATGCAGGTATTGCACCAGATGCGATTTCGTACATTAATGCACATGGTACTTCAACACCTGTTGGCGATAAATCAGAAACGATTGCGATCAAGAAAGCGTTAGGCGAGCATGCGTATAAAGTTGCTGTTAGCTCAACGAAGTCCATGACGGGACATTTACTCGGCGCTGCTGGCGGTGTGGAAGCTGTTATTTGTGGATTAACAATTGCGAACAGTCTTATTGCTCCAACAATTAACTTGGACAATCAAGATCCTGAGTGCGACTTGGATTATGTACCAAATAAAGCGCGTGAAGCGAGCGTTGATATTGCGATGTCGAACTCCTTCGGGTTCGGTGGACATAATGCCACGATCATTTTGAAGAAATTTCAAGCATAATTCCCATGCCTGCGACGAAAGATAACGGAATATCATTTTCTCCGGGTGGTGAGGTAAGGCGTGAACCGTGATATTAAGGATTTACAAAAGCAGATAGGCGTCTCATTTCGGAAGTCAGAGCTGTTGAAGCAGGCTTTCACGCATTCCTCTTATGTGAATGAACACCGAATCGCTGGACATAAAGACAATGAACGACTTGAGTTTCTTGGAGATGCCGTACTTGAATTAACAGTTTCGGAATTTTTATATGAATCTTATCCTGGGCGTTCAGAGGGTGAATTGACGAAGCTAAGGGCATCCATTGTCTGCGAGCCTTCGCTCGTAACATTTGCCGAAGATTTGGATTTCGGAGCCTTTGTCTTACTAGGTAAAGGGGAAGAGTTAACAGGAGGGCGATCACGGCCGGCATTGCTGGCAGATGTGTTTGAATCCTTCGTTGGCGCGCTATATCTAGACCAAGGTTTGGATACCGTTAAAGCGTTTCTTCAGAAGCATGTATTCGCCAAAATATCCAGTGAAGGCAAGCTGCTTGTGATTGATTACAAGACACAATTGCAAGAGCATACCCAACATCATAATATGGGTTCGTTGGAATACCGGATTGTGAATGAACGGGGTCCTGCTCACGAGCGCGAGTTCGTTGCCGAAGTGCATATGGAAAGCGAGCTTCTGGGAACCGGTGCTGGTCGTTCAAAGAAAGAGGCGGAACAGCAGGCTGCTGCTGGCGCACTGTCCAAGTTAAACGTAACTGTACAACGATAGTGGAAAAACCAGAAGAGGCAGCTCCTGCTGCCTTTTTTGTATTTTTCTCTTATTTTCATAGGCGATATGTTACAATAATTTCTGAGGTGAGACCATGTTTTTGAAACGGATCGAATTATCCGGGTTTAAATCATTCGCGGACCGGACGGAACTCGAATTTGTGCGAGGCATTACCGCGGTTGTAGGTCCTAACGGGAGTGGAAAGAGTAATATCTCGGACGGAATCCGGTGGGTGTTAGGGGAACAAAGCGCGAAGTCTTTGCGTGGCGGTAAAATGGAAGATGTTATTTTCGCAGGTAGTGATGCACGTCGTGCTGTGAATTATGGTGAAGTCTCGTTAACATTAGATAATTCATCACAGTCGCTTCCCTTGGATTTTAATGAAGTTACCGTGACGCGAAGAGTACATCGCAATGGCGATAGTGAATATCTGATTAACAAACAACCTTGTCGCTTGAAGGATATCACGGAGTTGTTCATGGACACGGGTATCGGGAAAGAAGCGTATTCGATTATTGGACAAGGACGTATTGAGGAAATCCTAAGTACGAAATCCGAAGATCGTCGAGGCATCTTTGAAGAAGCTTCGGGGATTGTTAAATATAAAGCGCGTAAGCGCGAAGCGGAAAAGAAATTGAATGATACCGAGCAGAATTTGCTGCGGATCCACGATTTAGTCTCTGAACTTGAGGATCAAGTTGAACCGTTGCGTGATCAGGCAGAGAAGGCGATTCGGTTTAAAGAGCTGAAGGAAACGCTCAAGAGCAGTGAAATCTCCATGTATGTACATCAGATTGATCAGATCTATGTCGCATGGAATGACGCAACGCAGCTGCTCGAGAAATTGACCAAAGAGCAAACGGAGCTCTCTACGATTGTTAATCAGCATGATGCACATTTGGAAAAGCATCGTTGGGAAACGCGCAGACTAGAAGAAGAACTAGAAACGCTCCAAGAAAGTTTGCTTGGTCTTAGTGAAGAATTCGAGAAATGCGAGGGTCACGGTGAGGTTCTAAAGGAACGGAAAAAGAACTACGTGACGAATCACCAGCAGCTAGCTACGTCTATTGCGATGCAGGAGCAGCGTAAATTAGACAAAGAAGCGGAATTGAGCGAGCAGCGTGAGAGAATTATTCAAATTGGCGCGCAATTATTCGAATTCCAAGCCAAGCTAACAGCGGAAGAACAGCGCTTACAAGGGGTAAGTGGAGGTATCAGTTCTTCTCCTGAGGATCAGTTGAAGGGTGAATTGCTGGAAACGCTCAACCGTATGGCACAGTCACGCAATGAAATTCGATACGCAGAGCAGCAAATCGAAAGTATCGGACGTCGTTTGGACAGACTCGATGAAGAGCGACAGAAGTGGGCGGATCAACGTGAGAGTATCTTGCGTCGCAAACAAGAGCTTTCAGTCAAGTTGGAAGAAACGGTAGGAGAGATAGAGCGAGCTCGACAAGAATATGTTCAACTAACCCAAGCCTTGAAGAGTAAGCAAGGGTTGCTGGATGAAGCTCAAGCTATGGTACGAAAATGGGAGCAAAAGCTCGATGCATTAATTTCCCGCCGCGATACTATGAAAGAAATGGCTAATGATTACGACGGCTTTCAGCAAGGTGTTAAGGAAGTGCTTAAAGCGAAATCTCGCAAAGACTTGCGAGGCATTCGCGGTGCGGTTGCTGAACTTGTTAAAGTGCCTGCCAACGTCGAGACAGCTATCGAGACTGCGCTAGGCGGTGCGCTCCAAAATATCGTTGTAGAAACAGAGGCAGACGGTAGGGAAGCGATTGCTTTCTTGAAACGTCGCCAAATGGGACGAGCTACCTTCCTGCCGATGAATGTTATTCGCGGACGTTCGACTTCTGATCATGAAAGTCAGACGTTGAAATCGTCGAAGGGCTTTGTTGGGATTGCAGTTGACCTCGTCTCTTTCGATTCGACGTATACGAATATATTCTCCAGTTTACTAGGGAATGTAGTTGTAGCTGAGAGTCTAGAAGATGCTAACCATATCGCTGCCAAAGCGCAATATCGCTATCGCGTTGTGACGCTGGAAGGTGACGTTGTCAACCCGGGTGGTTCTATGACGGGCGGAAGCTTGCAGAAGAAGTCGACGAATTTGTTAGGTCGTCAGCGTCAAATCGAAGAGCTTGATGCTGAGATTGCAACATCTGAGGGACAACTCAGTGGTTTGCGCAGTCAATCCAGCTCCTTGAAGCGTGATATTACCGATGAAATGTTAAAGGTTGAACAGCTTCGACAATTAGGTGAGGGGCAACGTATCACGGAACAACAAATTCGCGCGGAATTGAATCCGCTGGAATCCGAAAGTCGTACAGTAGAAGAACAGCTTACGCTGGATAGTCAAGACAGAGGAGCCCTGCTGGAGGAGCGAACGGAATTTAGCCGTAAAAAAGTTGAAAGTGAAGCTGCACTCGCTCAGCTGCAAGAAGAGGAAGCCTCCTTGCAACAAGCGATTAGGGATGCTGAGAGTTCTCGAAAAGCGAGTGAATCGGAGAAAGAAGAACTTCAAAGCCAGTTGACGGATTTGAAAGTCAAGGTAGCTTCAACTTCACAAGAGAAGCAGTCTCTTCAGGATCAACAAAGACGCTTGCAGCAGGATCTGAGCGAAGTGGAACGTGAAATTGAAGTCAACCGCGGTCTATTAACCCAATTAGAAAGCGATATGGCAACACTTGATCAAGAAACTGTAGGGCAGATTGAGCTGTTAAATGATTTGAAGCTGAAGAAGCAGCAATGCTCCGAAAGTATAGATTTCAAACGTGCAGAGCGTACAGACTGGTTACAAAAACTCGAACACGGCGAAAATGAAACGCGAACGCAGCGTATTCAGCTGAAACAAGTGGAAGAGAATCTCCATCAGACGGAAGTTCGAGTGACTCGCCTAGATGTAGAGCTTGAAAATCTGCTCAAAAAGCTTGCCGAAGAATATGAGCTTAGCTATGAGCTGGCCAAAATGCGCTACCCAGTGCCTGAGGATATTCAAGGTACACAAAGTAGAGTGCGTGAGCTGAAACGCGAGATTGCTTCGTTAGGCGATGTGAACCTAGGTGCGATCGAAGAGTATGCGCGTGTATCGGAACGCTTTGAGTTCTTGAGCTCGCAAAAGGATGATTTGATCGAAGCGAAGACAACGTTGTATCAGGTTATTCGTGAAATGGATCTAGAGATGTCCAAGCGATTCAAAACAACCTTTGATGCGATTCGCTCTCATTTCGGGGTCGTCTTTGCTAAGCTGTTCGGGGGCGGACGCGCAGATTTAATTCTGTCTGAACCTGAGAACATGCTCGACACAGGTATTGAAATTGTGGCACAGCCACCAGGCAAAAAGCTGCAAAATCTTCAACTGCTTTCAGGTGGTGAGCGTGCGTTGACAGCAATTGCGTTGTTGTTCTCGATTATCCGCGTGAAACCAGTGCCATTCTGCGTACTGGATGAGGTAGAAGCCGCATTAGACGAGGCCAACGTATCTCGATTTGCTGAGTATTTACGCGAGTTCTCGGAAATGACGCAGTTTATTGTGGTGACTCACCGTAAGGGAACGATGGAAGAAGCGGACGTGTTGTATGGCGTTACCATGCAAGAAGGCGGCGTGTCCAAGCTCGTTTCTGTTCGATTAGAGGATGAGGAAGCGACAATGACAGCATCATAGCGTGAAATTATAGGAGTTAAACAGGAGGAACTATGAGCTTTTTTAAACGATTGAAAGAAAGTATTTCAGGTAAAGCTGAGGCAGTAACCAATAAATTTAAGGAAGGTTTAACGAAAACGCGTGATGCGTTCGTGAATCGTGTCGATGATTTATTTAGCCGCCGCAAGAAAATTGATGAAGATTTTTACGAAGAGTTGGAAGAAATTCTAATTGGCGCTGACGTTGGCGTGAATACGGTTCTGAAATTGATTGATGAGCTTCGTGCTGAGGTTAAAAAACGTAAAATTGAAGATCCGGCTGAACTGCAACCGATTCTTTCGGAAAAACTAATTGAGTTGCTAAAAGGGGATGCGGATGCAGGACTGAACATCAATCCCAATGGTTTAACCGTAATCCTGTTCGTTGGCGTTAACGGTGTAGGGAAGACGACGACGATTGGCAAAATGGCTCACATGTTCAAATCGCAAGGGAAGAAGGTGTTGATGGCCGCAGGCGATACGTTCCGTGCTGGAGCCATTGAGCAGCTTGAAACTTGGGGTGAGCGCGTAGGTGTTGATGTGATTAAGCAACAATCTGGTGCAGATCCTGCCGCGGTGATGTATGATGCTGTACAAGCAGCCAAAACGCGCGGTGTAGACATTCTCTTATGCGATACAGCGGGCCGATTGCAAAACAAAGTGAACTTGATGGAGGAACTTAACAAAATCTATCGTGTGATTCAACGCGAAGTACCGGATGCTCCCCACGAAGTTATTCTTGTTCTAGATGCAACAACAGGACAGAACGCGCTTAGCCAAGCGAAGCTTTTTGGTGATAAAACAGGTTTAACAGGCTTAGTACTGTCCAAATTGGATGGAACAGCTAAGGGTGGAATCGTTGTCGCCATCCGTCAAGAACTCTCTCTGCCGGTTAAATTTGTGGGGCTTGGTGAGAAAATGGATGATCTCCAAGCGTTCGATTCCGAGCAGTTTGTGCATGCGCTATTTGGTAAATGGATAGGCGAAAATACTGACAAGGTATAATGCTTGACAATCATCTTGGAATTCAGTATGATAGGTTCTGTTGTGCTGGTGTCAAGTGTGCAACCTTTACGGAGGTAGATTATGACTGTCGATCCTATGTTGGAGAAAACGAATCGCATTAACCTGCTGTTTGATTTCTATGAAGCATTGTTGACCGATAAACAGCGAACATTTCTTGAACTGTATTTCCATGATGATTACTCCCTCGGGGAGATCGCTGAGAACTTTACGATCAGCCGCCAAGCGGTCTATGAGCATATCAAACGTGCGGAATTGACACTGCAGGAATATGAGAGTAAGTTAAAGCTGTTACATAAGCACGAACAACGCATGAAGCTGCGTCAAGATTTAGATGTTGGATTGAGTGATTGTGATCCAGCGCTAAAGAGGAAAGTGACAGAGCTTTTTGATACAATAGTAGGCATGGATTAAAACCTTAGTTTAGAAGCAGGAGGTGAAGCGCATGGCATTTGAAGGATTAGCAAACCGATTGCAGAATGTGTTCGGCAAGCTGAGAAGCAAAGGTAAGCTGACGGAAGAAGATGTAGGCGAAGCGCTTCGCGAGGTACGATTGGCACTGCTTGAAGCGGACGTTAACTTTAAAGTTGTGAAAGATTTTATCGCGAAGGTGAAAGAGCAAGCGATCGGACAAGAAGTTCTGAAATCTTTTACGCCAGGCATGGTTGTTATCGATATCGTAAACAAAGAGCTTACAGCCCTTATGGGTGGTACACAAAGTAAGTTAGCGCGTTCGAATCGACCGCCAACGGTTATTATGATGGCTGGTTTGCAAGGGGCTGGTAAAACAACGACCTCAGGTAAATTAGCTAAAATGTTGATGAAACAGAACCACAGACCGCTTCTTGTTGCGTGTGATATTTATCGTCCTGCGGCAATTAAGCAGTTGGAAGTGCTCGGTGAACAACTGAAGGTTCCGGTTTTCTCACTTGGTGATAAAGTGAACCCTGTCGAGATTGCCAAAGCGGGTCTTCAACATGCGAAGGACAACGGCAATGACTATGTGATTATCGATACAGCAGGTCGCTTGCATATTGATGAAAACCTCATGGACGAGCTCAAGAATGTTCGTGAAGCTACGAGTCCAGATGAGATTTTGTTAGTTGTCGATGCGATGACAGGGCAAGATGCAGTCAATGTTGCAGAAAGCTTCCATCAACAGCTTGAATTATCAGGCGTTGTGTTAACCAAACTAGATGGAGATACGCGCGGTGGTGCTGCGTTATCCGTCAAAGCGGTGACCGGTTGTCCGATCAAGTTCGTTGCTAGCGGCGAGAAAATGGATGCATTAGAGCCATTTTATCCTGACCGTATGGCATCAAGAATTCTCGGCATGGGCGATATGCTCTCCTTAATTGAGAAGGCGCAAGCTGGCATCGATATGGATAAGGCGAAAGAGATGGAGCGCAAAATGCGCAACGCCGAATTCACCTTCGAGGATTTCATTGAGCAGATGGAGCAAGTGAAGAAAATGGGGCCGCTTGACCAGATTCTTGATATGCTGCCTGGTGCGAACAAGATTAAAGGCATGAAGGATATGAAGGTTGACGAAAAGCAAATGGCTCGTGTAGAAGCTATTGTGAAATCCATGACCACCGAAGAGAAGCGCAAGCCTGAGCTGCTGAATGCGAATCGTCGCAAACGGATTGCAGCGGGAAGCGGAAATACGGTGCAAGAAGTCAATCGTTTCATCAAGCAGTTCGATGATATGCGCAAAATGATGAAGCAATTCTCAGGCATGATGGGGCCCAAAGGTGCCAAAGGCATGAAGAAGTTAGGCAAGGGATTTAAATTTCCCTTTTAAATAATGGTGTTTATTCTAAGTAGGAGGTGATTTTTCAATGGCAGTACGTATTCGTCTTAAACGTGTAGGCGCTCATAAAGCTCCTTTCTACCGTGTGGTGGTTTCGGATTCCCGTTCCCCGCGTGATGGTCGTTTTATCGAAGAAATCGGTACTTATAATCCAATTGCTGAACCAGCAGCTGTGGTTCTTGATGAGGAAAAAGCGCTTAAATGGCTTCAAACTGGCGCTCAACCGTCCGATACAGTTCGCAGCCTGTTCTCAAAAGCAGGTTTGATGACTAAGTTTCACGAGCTGAAATTACAGAAGTAATCGTCCTGGAATAACAATGTCCTAACCTAGGACATTGTTATGGAAGCCTCGAAATTGGTGCAACCAATTTGAGGGTCTTCCTCGACAGTTCATCAACTGATGGTGCCGCAGCATGCGGCAGCATATCTGTTATCTTTCGGAGGGTGGGTTCATGAAGGATCTTATCACCGTTATTGCTAAGGCTCTTGTCGATCATCCGGAAGAGGTACGTGTCGCTGTGGTGGAGAAAGAGGACAAGATCGAGTACAGGCTTTCTGTTCATCCCGACGATGTCGGTAAAGTGATTGGCAAGCAAGGCAAGATTGCGAAATCGCTCCGTACAGTTGTCACGTCGGCAGCTGTGAAAGAAACGAAGCGGGTAGCCGTAGAAATCGTTTCATAAGAAATGAGGTTAGGATTCAATTCCTAGCCTTTTTTCGCATATAGAGATGAAGGTATTTTAATGTGGAGGTTGGGCAAGCACATATGACGGAGAAATTAGTGACGGTTGGGAAAGTCGTAAATAGCCACGGGATTCGTGGAGAGCTAAAAATCGTGCCTGAAACAGATTTTCCAGAGCGATTCGATGTGGGAAATTCATTAATCATTGTAGACTCTCAAAATAAGCAAACGCCGGTGACGGTGAAAACGTCCCGCTTACATAAGAATGTATTTATTGTCTTGTTCAGTCAATTCTCGAATATCAATGATGTTGAGAAATTTAAAGGCTCCCTGCTTAAAATTGAGGCTAAGAATCAAAAGCCGCTCGAGGAGGGAGAGTATTACTATCACGAAATCATCGGATGTAAAGTCGTTACAGAAGATGAGCAAGAGCTGGGACTGATCTCTGAAATACTAACACCAGGAGCAAATGACGTCTGGGTAGTTTCTTTGCCTAAGGGTAAGCAGCTATTACTTCCTGTGATCGATGATGTCATTCTAAAAGTTGATATTCCTAATAAAACGATTCGGATTCATCTGATGGAAGGGTTACTGGAATGAAAATAGATGTCTTAACCTTGTTCCCTGAAATGTTTGAAGGTGTATTTTCTTCTAGTATTCTGGGAAAAGCACGTGATAAGGGAATCGTTTCTCTGGGAACGGTTAATTTCCGTGAGTATTCCACGAACAAGCACAATACAGTTGATGATTACCCCTACGGTGGCGGCGGGGGCATGGTGCTGAAGCCAGAACCGATTTTTGGTGCCGTCGAAGCTTTGCCTACGCATCAAACCGCTGAAGGAGTGGCTGTGAAGCCGCGGGTCATCCTGTTATGCCCACAGGGTGAGACTTTCAGCCAGAAGAAAGCGGAAGAACTAGCTGGTGAAGAGCATCTTGTATTTATTTGTGGTCATTATGAGGGCTATGATGAACGGATTAGGCAGTACCTGGTGACGGACGAGCTCTCCGTTGGTGATTATGTGCTAACCGGTGGTGAATTGCCCGCTATGGTCATTATAGACAGCGTAGTGAGGCTTTTGCCTGGTGTGCTGGGGAATGAAATGTCTGCGGTGACAGATTCTTTCTCGACGGGATTGCTGGAATATCCTCACTATACGCGTCCTGCCAAGTTCAGAGAATGGGAAGTGCCTGAAATGCTACTGTCAGGCCATCACGCCAATGTGAAGAAATGGCGGAATAAAGAATCACTCATCCGCACGTTGGAACGTCGGCCCGATTTACTTGAGGGTCGTGTTTTGTCCAAAGAGGAAAAGGTCTGGGCTGCTGAATGGAAACAGCAGAAGCAAGAACAAGAGAAATAAGTTCTCGGAAACTTCTCTATTGAATTAATCCTGGGACTATGATATTATATATTCTGTTGTGATTTTTTCAACAGTTCGAGTCTGGTGGTCCTCTACGCATAACAACTTAGATTTACTAACTATTAGCGGAATGAACACCTGTGTGGAAGGAGGGAGTCAACTATGAATCTTATTCAAGAGATTACGAAAGAGCAACTCCGTACGGATATTCCTAATTTCCGTCCAGGAGACACACTTAAAGTACACGTAAAAGTTATCGAGGGTACACGTGAGCGTATTCAGCTGTTCGAAGGTGTTGTTATCAAACGCCACGGCGGTGGAATCAGCGAAACGTTTACAGTTCGTAAAATTTCTTACGGTGTGGGTGTGGAAAGAACTTTCCCATTCCATTCTCCGAAGATTGACAAGATTGAAGTGGCTCGCCGTGGTAAAGTTCGTCGTGCGAAACTTTATTATCTGCGTGGTCTTCGTGGTAAAGCAGCAAGAATTAAAGAAATTCGATAGTAAAATGGGGGGCTTGTTCAGTCAAGTCTCCTTTTCATTTTTTCTGTACATAATAGGACATAATAGAGATCATACCAAAACTGGAAGAGAGGCCGTCAGTGATGGAACATAACGATCAAATGCAACCTAATCAGCCGATCAATGCTGCACCAGCAAAGACCGCGCAAACAAAAAGTGAAACGTGGGAATGGATTAAAGCGCTAGTAATTGCAGGAGTACTTGTTATTATTATTCGTTGGTTCCTCTTCTCCCCATTTATTGTTGATGGAGATTCGATGCATCCGAATTTCTTTACGGGTGAGCGATTGATCGTCAATAAAATTGTGTACGATATTCGTGATCCGAAGCGTGGCGAAGTCATCGTATTCCATGCACCTGAGGGCAAGGATTATATTAAGCGTGTCATTGCACTTCCAGGAGAAACCGTGAAGGTTACAGGAGACAAGGTGTACATTAACGGAGAAGAATTGGCTCAACCGTATATTCAAGAAGCAATTGATCAAGCAGTGAAAGAAGGACATCCGTACAATACATTACTGGATTTCCCTGAAACGAAAGTCCCTGAGGGTGAGATTTTTGCCATGGGTGACAATCGACCAAATTCCAAAGATAGTCGTACGAAAAGTGTTGGTTTCGTACCTTACAATAAAATCGTAGGCCGCGCAGAAGTGATTTTCTGGCCGGTGAAGAAAATTAGTTTCATACATTTTTGAGGTGAAGAGAAATGACCATTCAATGGTTTCCCGGTCACATGACCAAGGCTCGCAGACAGATTGAAGAAAAGCTAAAACTGATTGACGTTGTGATTGAGCTCTTGGATGCCCGCATCCCGCTATCCAGCCGGAACCCGATGGTTGATGAGATTTTGAAAGGCAAGCCACGTCTCGTATTGCTTAACAAGAATGATCTTGCTGATCCACAAGTAACAGCTGAATGGGTGAAGTACTTTGCAGATCAAGGATTGCCTGCCTTGCCGATAGACGCTGCCAACGGAACGCACGTGAAGGAGATTTTGCCTCGAGTCAAGCAGCTTTGGGTTCATAAAATTGAGACGATGCTGCGCAAAGGGATTAATCCCCGTGCGATCAGAGCGCTCATTGTAGGAATTCCGAACGTAGGGAAGTCCACTTTGATCAACCAGTTGGCTGGTAAGAAAATCGCTGCAACGGGAGATAAACCTGGTGTGACCAAAGGTCAGCAATGGATTAAGGTTGGCACTGAAATGGATCTGCTGGATACGCCGGGGATTTTGTGGCCTAAATTCGAAGATCAGATGGTTGGCATGCGTTTGGCTGCAACAGGGGCCATCAAGGAAGAACTTCTGCATTTAGATGATGTGGCATTGTTTACCATTAAATATATGGTGGAGCATTATGGTGCTGGCATCCAAGAACGCTTCGGTGTTCAGGAGCTGCCAGAAGATATGGATAATATTCAGGAAATGGTTAAAGTCATGGAGGCGATCGGGCGTAAGCGCGGTGCCATAGTAAGTGGGGGCAAGGTGGATCTAGATAAAGCTTCCCTCATTATTATTCGTGATCTCAGAGCAGGTAAGATGGGCCGAATTTCCTTGGAAAGACCATTTTAATAAAGTAGAATCAGGAAGAACCTGGGGCCAAGCCTTGGGTTTTCTTTTTTTTAGGAAAAACGTAGCAATAAATGGGTGTGGCTTGACGAAGTGTCGATCCTATATAATGAAGGAATGGAAAAGGGGAGAGGCACGTGCTAGATTACGAGAAAGACATATGGGAACAGGGTTTCACGGCGATTGCAGGTATTGATGAGGTTGGTCGTGGGTGTCTCTTTGGAGATGTGGTGGCGGCAGCCGTTATTCTCCCAATGGGACATGTGCTTGAGGGGATCAATGACTCTAAGAAATTATCAGAAAAGAAACGTGAAGTGCTTTATGATCAGATTATGGAAGAAGCGATTTCGGTTGGGATTGGCATTGTAGATGTCGACGGCATTGAGGCTTTTAATATAAAACAAGCTTCAAGACTTGCGATGAAAAAAGCTGTTAAAAAATTAGCTTTCAAGCCGGACTATTTACTCGTAGACGCAGAGAATGTGGCGATTGACCTTCCTCAACAAGCGATTATACACGGAGATGCGCTAAGTCAATCCATTGCTGCTGCATCCATCATCGCCAAAGTAACGAGAGATCGTATGTGTGTGGAATGGGATGAGTTATATCCAACTTACGGAATCGCTGTACATAAAGGATATGCGACGAAACACCATAGAGAGATGCTTTTGAAATACGGACCTACACCGCTACATAGGAAATTATTTATTCGTAAAATTATGGCGCAGCTTGAAGCGCAAGAGAACGAAGTGCACAACAAACAGCTATTATTCGACTTTATCTAAACATTAAGATGTAACGAAAAAGGCATCTGAGGCCGATAATATACATACGTGTAATCAGATTTGAGGTGACCTGTTTGAATATAAGTGGATTAATTCGAAATTTGGTTGGGGATTTAACAGCAGCTGATCCAAAGATTCTCGAATTAAAGGTTGGACAAATTATTAAAGGTGTCGTGCTTCAGCTCCTTAGTGATCAGGAAGCACTACTTAATATAGGCGGCACGCAAGTGCGTGCCAAATTGGAAACACCTCTTAAACAAGGTGATGTTACGATGTTGCAGGTTCAGCCAGAATCAAAAGCCGGACAAATCATACTGAAGCCACTTGTTGCTTCTGATGTATGGATTGCCGATGATTCATTAGGAGATCTGCTTAAAGCCTTTGATGTAAAGAATACAGCAACCAATCGTCAAATGGTTCAGCAATTACAGCAGGAAGGCATTCCTGTGTCGAAGGAAAATGTAAAAGCATTTGAGGTTGTGATGAGTCAAATGCCACAGGGTACGAATAAAGAAGAGTGGCTGCAAGCGGCTATACTTGTTTCGAAGAAGGGGTTACCGCTTACTCCGACGACCGTGGATGCACTTAAGCAAGTAACAAGCGGCCCTCCGGCGGGCCAGGTGTTAGAAAAGCTCGAGCAGCAAGCAACTGCGCTGCTTGAGCAAGACCCGACACACCCCGCGTCGGATACCGCCAAGCAGGTTGTGTCGCTGCTCAAGGAGCTGCGCGCTACGGCCGCAGCTGTTCGTCCTGCGGAGCCGGCTGCGCCAGCCTCCGCGACGGATGAGCCTGCGGCTGCGCCGCCGCAGGCTCCTAGCACACCAGCAGCTGCGCAGGCTGGTGGCACTATCGCGGCTGCGCCGCGTGGCAGCGTGCCTGCGGCCGCTGCAGGGAGCCCCGTGCCCGCCGCGCTAGCAGCGGGCGAAGAGCCTGTGGCGCCGGCTGCTGGCGCGGCGCCTGTCAAGCAAGGCGAACCGCTGCAAGCGGGTTCGCCAGCGCCTGTGCCAGCCCTCCCTGCGAAGCAGGAGGGTGGGCTGGCCCCTCGAGAGGCGCAAGTTATTGCGCCTCTCGAGAATGCTGATCCAGAGACAAACTGGATCAGCAAGATGCTCAAAGCCGTTGGCGTTGAGCATGAATCGCAAGTTGCCGCCAAGCTGGACGAGCGTGGCGT
Source organism: Paenibacillus sp. J31R109 (assembly GCF_059692055.1). NCBI lineage: Bacteria > Bacillati > Bacillota > Bacilli > Caryophanales > Paenibacillaceae > Paenibacillus > Paenibacillus sp. J31R109. The sequence goes on from NZ_JCAUAR010000001.1 coordinate 610,722, forward strand.
TCCAATGCCTGCACGCCAACAGGCCGCTGCGGATATGTTTGTGCAGAATGGGGTCAACACGTTTGATCAAAAAGGAGAAGCGGGAAAACCAGCAACTGCGGAGACACTGAAAAGCTTATTACTTCAGCTCACAACATCTGCTGAAACGCCTGCGCCACTGAAAGAAGCTGCCCAGCAAGCGGTCAGTCAAATTACAGGGCAGCAGTTAATGCTGACGAATGACAAGAACGCTATGTTTACGCAAATGACCATGTTCGTTCCCTTCCTGGACAATTCGGGTCAGCAAACAGCAGCCATTCATATTCAATCCCGCAAAGGCAGTCGTGGCGAAGTAGATGCGAGCAACTGTAGGCTTTTATTTGATTTACAAATGAAGGTGATGGGAAATACCTTATTGGATGTTCATGTTGTGAACAAAATTGTTTCATTGAACATTCACAATGACCATCCAGCTCTAGCTGAATTAATGGAAGCGTCGAAGGAAGAAATTGCAGCAGCTATGAACGGTGTGGGGTACCAGTTTATCTCATTAAAATGTTCGCCATATCCCAAGCCGCTTGACATGCAAGAAGGTAAAGAAGACGCGACGAAACTAGGCTCCTTAGATGGACGCGTAGATTTAAGGGAGCTGTATCAACCTAGAACCTACAAAGGGGTTGATGTTCGCGCATGAGCCCTCCTAATAATAAGCCTGACGAAACCAAGTTTACTCCAATAAAGAAAGCGGTAGCGCTTCGCTATTCACCAGAAGCACAGAAAGCCCCAACCCTAGTTGCCAAAGGGAAAGGGCACATGGCTGAAGCTATTTTGCAAAAAGCGAAAGAAAGCGGCGTTCCCATTCAAGAAGATAAATCGCTCGTAGAGGTGCTGTCTAAACTTGATCTTGATCAAGAAATACCACCAGAGCTTTATCAATTAGTAGCGGAAGTGCTTAGTTTTATTTATCGATCCGATCAACGGATGAGACCCTCGCGAGGCATGGATGAATGAGCAAGTTACCTAAAGATGATCGTAAAATGCTGGGTAAACAAGGTGAAGAGCTCGCTTTCAATTATCTCGTCCGACAGGAGTATCGGATTCTCGAGCGGAACTGGCGCTGTCGTTCGGGTGAGATCGATATCATTGCAGAGAAGTCGAACAAGCTTATTTTTGTTGAGGTACGAACGAGACGTCCATCAAATCGCTTCGGAACAGCCGCAGAATCCGTGGATTTCCGCAAGCAGGCAAAGGTTCGCGAGATCGCACAATTTTACATGCATCGCTATCACAAATATGAGCAATCCATTCAATTCGATGTTGTCACAGTTGAAATGTCGGATAGTGACCCGGATCCGAGAATCATACATATCCAAGCAGCCTTTTGACCATCATGTAAACCATGATTTGTCAAAGGGCTTTTCATGCTCAATAATGTCACCATAAATGGAACCTAGATCACGATCTCATCCATGCGCTGGTGTTTATCTAAATTTCGATATTGGATGGCTTCCGCAAGATGGGAAGGGAGAATGTGATCACTGCCATCTAGATCTGAAATCGTAAGAGCAAGTCGCAAAATTCGATCGTGTGCGCGTGCACTTAATCCCAATGCCTCAAATGAATTACGCAATAGTTGATCTCCATCGGGCGTTAATCGACAAATTTCTCGCATCAATCTACCGCTTAATTCATTATTATGCTGGATATCTGTTCCTGCGTAACGCTGTTGCTGTCTGATATGAGCCTGCATCACCTGATCACGCATTTCGCGAGATGATAGATTAGTAACATTGTCTTTTAGTTGGGCGTAGCTAGGTTTTGGGACTTCAACGTGGAGATCGATTCGATCTAGAAGAGGACCTGAAATTTTGGAGCGGTATTGGACGATTTTGGAGGGACTGCAGATACAAGCATTAGCTTCTGTTTCAGCTCCATAATAGCCGCAGGGGCAAGGATTCATAGCAGCAGCCAAAATAAAATGAGAAGGAAACGTATACACCGCCCTAGCTCTCGCGATCATGACATAGCGATCTTCGAGAGGTTGTCTGAGCACTTCAAGGGCATTCCGTGTAAACTCTGGCAACTCGTCCAGAAAAAGAATCCCTCGATGAGATAAACTCACCTCACCAGGTTTAGGAATGGTTCCTCCGCCAACTAGGCCGGCAGCTGAGATAGAGTGGTGGGGGGCACGGAACGATCTTGCTCGCATCAGTGTGGAACGATCGGTTAACTTACCAGATGCACTGTAAATCTTCGTAACTTCGAGCGCTTCCCGGTCAGTTAATGGAGGAAGAATGGTGGGCAGTCGTTTGATAAGCATCGTTTTTCCAGTGCCTGGAGGACCAAGAAGCAGCAAATTATGCATCCCTGCGGCAGCGATCATCATGGCTCGCTTCACCTGGTGCTGTCCGTTAACGTCAGCGTAATCTTCAACATAATCAAGGGAATTATTGAATGAGTTAGAAAAGGCGTTAGCGTCATGGTCTCCACTTTGATAAATAAATTCGCCAATCGAACATATGTTTGTTTTCTTGAGGTCAGAGAGATTTGTTAGCACACAAACCTCAACTCCCTCAATAAGGGTAGCTTCTTGTGCATTCGCCATTGATAGGAATACACGCTTAATCCCTGCCTTTTTAGCCGCATGTACCATAGAAAGGACCCCGGGAATAGGACGAAGAGAGCCATCTAGCGCAAGTTCGCCTAAAAATAGTGTGGTTGCATAGCTTTCAACATGCACTTGGCCTGTCGTTATGAGAATACCAACAGCAATCGCAAGATCGAACGATGACCCTTCCTTTCGTAAGTCAGCTGGCGCAAGATTCACAGTAATCCGGTCCATAGGGAAGGTGAAACCACCATTTTTAATTGATGATCGTACGCGTTCCACGGATTCACGAATCGCAGAGTCGGGTAACCCTACCAAATTTATTTGAGGTAAGCCACTTGATATATCGACCTCTACTTCGATCGTCCGTCCTTCAATGCCTTGTAAACAAGCGCTCATGACTTTGCCATACATAAAAACACCTTCTTCTCCATAGAATTCACAGTTGCAAGAACTGAGCTCGACTTGGATAAAAGGTGCTTCCTTATTGATCCTTATTCATTTCTTTTATTATAATCGCAAATGGTAAATTTAAGCAAATCGTGTCGAGAGATATTTACGTTTTAAAAATGTTCGACATGCACATACTGGATGATGAGGTGATGATATGCAGGAAAAACCATATTTTTGTCCCAATTGTCGGTCAAATCGTATTAAATTTAACGTTATTACGAGCTATTCACAGTCATTTCTAAAAGATGCACTGTCCGGGAATATTACCGAATTTCATGATCCAGGTGTCATACCGGAGCCAGAGCCTACCATTCAGTGCTTAATCTGTAATTTCTCTGCGAATGAAATGCGGTTTATTAAACAAGCTGAGCGTGAACCACGGGTCAATATGCCACCAACTTCGTTTTTTTAGTTAAGTTGAAGTTCGACGTATTTTTCAGATAATGGAAAATACGTTTTTTTATTTTGTGAAGTGATAGGGAAAGTTTTTCACTGTGAAAGGAAAATTTGAAGGGCTTCATGAAAAAAATAAAGAAACTGTCGAAAATAATGTGTTACAATGGTTAGGGCTTGCGAAGAAGTGTGATACTAATTCCGGTAGCAAGATAGTTTCTCGTGCACAACGTCAATTGGAAATTACACTTTTCCCTGTATAGCACGTATAGAAAGTCCATACTGATAGGAGGATTTAGGAAATGAATATCCATGAGTATCAAGGCAAAGAAGTCCTGAGACAGTACGGAGTCAGCGTTCCTAACGGAAAGGTTGCTTTTACTGTTGATGAGGCAGTTGAAGCAGCGAAAGAACTTGGAACTTCCGTTGTTGTAGTAAAGGCACAAATTCATGCCGGTGGTCGCGGTAAAGCAGGCGGCGTTAAGGTTGCTAAAAACCTTGATGAAGTTCGTACATATGCTAGCGAAATTCTAGGTAAAGTGCTTGTCACTCACCAAACAGGTCCAGAAGGTAAAGAAGTTAAACGCCTTTTGATCGAAGAAGGCTGTGACATTAAGAAAGAATATTACGTAGGTGTTGTTGTTGACCGTGCAACAGGTAGCGTTGTATTAATGGCTTCCGAAGAGGGCGGTACGGAGATTGAAGAAGTAGCAGAGCACTCTCCAGAGAAAATTTTCAAAGAAGTGGTTGACCCAGCAATCGGTCTTCAATCCTTCCAAGCACGTAGACTTGCTTATGCTATCAACATCCCGAATGAGCTTGTAAACAAAGCAGTTAAGTTCATGCTTGCTCTTTACAAAGCATTCGTTGAGAAAGACGCTTCCATTGCAGAAATCAACCCATTGGTTGTTACTGGTTCTGGTGACGTTATGGCACTTGATGCGAAATTAAACTTCGATTCTAACGCTCTTTTCCGTCACAAAGACATCGTTGAACTTCGTGACCTTGAAGAAGAAGATGCAAAAGAAATCGAAGCTTCCAAATATGACCTTAGCTACATCGCACTTGATGGCAACATCGGTTGTATGGTTAACGGCGCTGGACTTGCTATGGCCACTATGGACATTATCAAGCACTACGGCGGAGACCCTGCTAACTTCCTTGACGTAGGGGGCGGTGCTACGAAAGAGAAAGTTACTGAAGCTTTCAAAATCATCCTTTCTGACGAGCAAGTTAAAGGGATTTTTGTTAACATTTTCGGTGGTATTATGCGTTGTGACGTTATCGCTGAGGGCGTTATCGCTGCAGCTAGAGAGCTAGGACTTTCCCGTCCGCTTGTAGTACGTCTTGAAGGTACGAATGTTGAGCTTGGTAAAAAGCTTCTTAACGAATCCGGCTTGAACATCGTTGCTGCTGATTCCATGGCTGACGGTGCGCAAAAAATCGTTGCACTAGTAAAGTAATAAACCAGAGCGGTTTTAATAATAGATAAGGATGTGAACAATCGATCATGAGTATTTTGGTCAATAAAGATACAAAAGTCATTACTCAAGGGATTACCGGCGCTACGGGTTTGTTTCATACCAAAGGCGGTCTTGATTACGGCACGCAAATGGTGGGTGGCGTAACTCCTGGTAAAGGCGGCACTACTGTAGATATTACGTTGGAAAATGGCGAGCTTGTTAAGCTGCCTGTTTACAACACAGTTGTAGAAGCGAAAAAAGCAACAGGTGCAACAGCATCCGTTATTTATGTACCACCAGCATTTGCTGCAGAATCCATCATCGAAGCGATTGAAGCTGAACTTGAATTGGTTATCTGTATCACAGAAGGTATTCCAGTCCTTGACATGGTACGCGTTAAGCGTTACCTAGAAGGTAAAAATACCGTTCTTATCGGACCAAACTGCCCAGGTGTTATTACACCAGGCGAGTGCAAAATCGGTATTATGCCAGGATACATCCATACGCCAGGTCACGTAGGTGTTGTTTCCCGTTCCGGAACATTGACTTACGAAGCTGTTCACCAATTGACAACGCGCGGAATTGGACAATCCTCCGCAGTTGGTATCGGTGGAGACCCAGTTAAAGGATCCGAGTTCATCGACATCCTTAAACGTTTTAACGAAGATCCAGATACGTACGCGGTTATCATGATCGGTGAAATCGGCGGAACGGCTGAAGAAGAAGCAGCGGAGTGGGTAGCGGCGAACATGACGAAACCTGTCGTTGGTTTTATCGGTGGTAAAACGGCGCCTCCAGGAAAACGTATGGGCCATGCTGGTGCCATCATTTCCGGTGGTAAAGGTACAGCTGCAGAGAAAGTTGCAACAATGGAAAGATGCGGTATCCGCGTAGCGGCTACACCATCCGAAATGGGTTCAACTCTTGTTAGCGTACTTGAAGAAAAAGGTATGCTTGATAAAGTTATCACTAAAAAATAAGCTTCGTTTCACGAAGGTAAGCAACCTTCCATTTCCCTTAATTGGGAATTGGGAGGTTTTTTTATTTCTATTTAGATGCATAGATTTGTCATTCATGGAAGGAGTGTATATACTAATGGATAATCGCAACTGTTTAATTGGCTTGCACGAGCTTGAGGGAGTTGGGTGGAAAACTATACACCAGCTTTTAAATCGATTTTCTGAGCCACGTGCATTGATTGGACGATCTGCAAGTGAAATTGCTTCTTGTGGAATACGTTCGGCTATCGCAGAACTAATTGCGACACGATTAACCCCTGACTTTATTGAACAAAAGTTACACTTATATAGAAGTCAATCCATTCGAGTAATGACTCTTTACGATGAGGATTATCCGTCGAACCTGAAGGAAATTGCTCAGCCACCTTGGGTGCTATATGTGAAAGGTGATCCGTCATATTTAAACGGTCGATTACTTGGGATTGTAGGAACGCGAACGCCAACGCTTTATGGGAAGAAAATCGCAGAAGAGTGGGCAGCTTCACTTTCCAGAGCAGGTTTTGGTATCGTCAGTGGATTAGCGAGAGGCATAGATAGCAAAGCTCATATAGGGGCACTTCAAGGTAAGGCGAAGACGGTAGCAGTGCTTGGATGTGCGATTAATGTGATCTATCCACGAGAAAATGCGCTGTTATATCGCAATATCGAGCAGCAAGGCGTCATTATTTCAGAATACCCAATTGGCACCAGCATGCACCCGGGCATGTTTCCGCAGCGAAATCGTATTATTGCTGGATTATCAATGGGAGTTACCGTTGTTGAGGCTGCGAAAGATAGCGGGTCACTGATCACAGTTGAGTTTGCATTAGATGCTTCACGTGATGTTTTTGCGGTTCCGGGGCCCATACACTCACGCCAAAGCAGTGGTGTACACAAACTTTTGAAGGATGGCGCGAAATTAGTCACGTGTGTTGAGGAAATTGTCGAAGAGTATAAACACATGATAAATGTGGATGAAATAAATGTAGCCTTACAGCATAAACCGAGCTTCGAACTCACTGATGATGAAGTCGAAATTGTTCGAAAGTTGACGGATGAACCAATCTCAATAGACACTTTATTAGAAGACAGTCAATTTACGTTTGGACATTTGCATGCAGTTCTGTTATCTTTACTATTGAAAAAGGCGATTAAACAGCTTCCGGGTTCAACATACATTCGAGCATAGGCTAATCACGAAGTTTTGCTTCTCGCCAAGTAAACTTTACCTTGAAACCAAGAGGGGAGGAAGGACGAACCATGGCAGATTCGTTAGTCATTGTAGAGTCACCAGCAAAAGCCAAAACCATCGGCAAATATTTAGGTAGTAAGTTCATCGTGAAAGCATCGATGGGTCATATTCGCGACCTTCCGAAAAGCCAAATTGGCGTAGAAGTCGACCGTAACTTTGAGCCTAAATACATAACGATTCGTGGAAAGGGTTCTATCCTTAAAGAACTCAAAGACGCAAGTAAAAAAGTGAAAAAAATATATCTAGCGGCGGATCCGGATCGCGAAGGGGAAGCTATTGCATGGCATTTAGCACACTACCTCGATGTTGGTCCAGAAGAGCTTTGTCGTGTTGTCTTTAATGAGATAACGAAGGAAGCGGTTAAGGATGCATTTAAAACACCTCGCCGCATCAATCAAGATTTAGTGAATGCTCAGCAGGCGCGCCGAATACTAGATCGTCTTGTTGGTTACAAAATCAGTCCATTACTTTGGAAAAAAGTGAAGAAAGGACTGTCAGCAGGTCGTGTACAATCCGTCGCGGTGAAATTGATTCAAGACCGTGAAAATGAAATAAAAGCTTTTGAACCAGAAGAGTACTGGTCAATTACAGCCGTTCTTGATGCAGGCAAAACTGTGTTTGAAGCTAAGTATCATAGTCATAATGGTGAGAAAAAAGAACTGAATTCGCAACAAGATGTTGATTTGATACTTGCTGCAATGGGTAACGATCCGTTTACAGTAAAAGAAGTGAAAGAGAAAGAGCGCCAGCGTAATCCTTCCCCTCCTTTTATTACAAGCTCCTTGCAACAAGAGGCAGCGCGAAAACTTAATTTCCGTGCATCCAAGACAATGTCAGTGGCGCAGCAATTATATGAAGGTATCGATTTAGGTAAGGAAGGTACCGTTGGTTTAATTACGTATATGCGTACGGATTCTACGCGGATTTCTCCAATTGCCCAAGAAGAAGCCAAAGACTTTATTATGACGAAATATGGACCAACTTTTTATCCTGAGACACCTCGTCAATATTTGAAGAAAAATGCGAATGCACAAGATGCGCACGAGGGGATTCGACCAACTTCCGTACTTCGTGAACCTGATCAAATGAAAGCGTTCTTGAGTAAAGATCAGTACCGATTGTACAAGCTAGTGTGGGATCGCTTTGTTGCAAGCCAAATGGCGTCCGCAATCTTGGATACGATGACGATTGATTTAAACGCAGGAGAGACCATATTTAGAGCGAACGGATCTAAGATGAAATTCGCTGGGTTCATGAAAGTGTACGTAGAAAGCAATGATGACGGAACGACAGAAGAAGATAAATTGCTTCCTCCTCTGTCCAAAGGAGATTCATTGCCGAAACAAAGTGTAGAGCCGAAGCAACATTTTACGCAACCACCACCAAGGTATACGGAAGCACGTTTAGTTCGTGCACTTGAGGAAATGGGAATCGGGCGTCCAAGTACTTACGCTCCCACATTAGAAACGATCCAGAAACGTGGTTACGTGGCGATCGAAGAGAAGAAATTCGTACCAACGGAGCTAGGTGAGCTTGTTATCCAATTAATGCAAGAGTTTTTCCCGGAAATTCTAGATATCGAGTTTACCGCTCATATGGAAGAAGAGTTGGACTTTGTCGAAGAAGGGAAAGAGGATTGGGTAAGAGTTCTGGATAGCTTCTATACTTCCTTTGAAAAGCGCTTAGAATTTGCTGAAGAAGAAATGAAAGAAATTGAGATTCAAGATGAAGTTTCTGATGAGATTTGTGAAAAATGTGGCAAGCATCTCGTTTATAAAATGGGACGTTTCGGTAAATTCCTTGCATGCTCCGGTTTCCCGGATTGTCGGAATACGAAACCCATCATTAAAGACATCGGTGTTACTTGCCCGACTTGTCACACTGGGAAAATTGTAGAACGTAGAAGTAAAAAGGGGCGCGTATTCTACGGTTGTGATCAATATCCAACCTGTGATTTCGTTTCTTGGGATAAACCCGTCAATCGGCCATGCCCTGTTTGCAGTTCTATGATGATAGAGAAGCGGAGCAAAAATGGCGTTATGATACAATGTACACAATGTGATCATAAGGAAGAGGCAGTTGAAGATTCCGATCACACAGATGATATGAAAGATTGAGGTGTCTGATTTTGCCAGAAAATCAAAGAGTAACAGTCATCGGCGCAGGATTGGCAGGCAGTGAAGCTGCGTGGCAAATAGCCCGTCAAGGCGTGCCTGTTACTTTATATGAAATGCGTAATAAACGAAAAACGCCAGCTCACATCACGGATCAATTTGCTGAGCTTGTCTGTAGTAACTCACTACGCTCTAACGGTTTAACGAATGCAGTTGGTGTTCTAAAAGAAGAAATGAGACGAATGGACTCTCTTATTCTAGCTTGCGCTGACGAGCATGCAGTGCCTGCTGGGGGCGCCTTAGCAGTTGATCGCGATGGATTTTCACAATCAGTGACGAATACTTTGCGCAATCACCCCTTAATTGAGGTACGCAATGAAGAGCTTCAGACGCTTCCTGAGGGTATTACGGTTGTGGCTACAGGGCCACTAACTTCTCCTGATTTAGCAGCGGAGCTAAAAGCATTAATGGGCGAAGAGTATCTGTACTTCTATGATGCTGCTGCACCGATTGTAGAGAAAGACTCCATCGATATGAATAAGGTATATTTAGCTTCGCGTTATGATAAAGGAGAAGCCGCATACCTGAATTGTCCGATGACGGAGGAAGAATTCAATGTATTCTACGAGGCGCTAATTACAGCTGAAGTCGCAGAATTAAAGGAATTCGAGAAAGAAATTTATTTCGAAGGCTGTATGCCTTTGGAAGTTATGGCGAAACGCGGCAAACAAACGGTGCTATTCGGACCGATGAAGCCAGTAGGTTTAATTAACCCGCATACGGGTAAAATGCCTCATGCTGTTGTACAGCTTCGTCAAGATAATGCTGCTGGTACTTTGTATAATTTAGTAGGTTTCCAAACGCATTTAAAATGGGGAGAACAGAAGCGTGTGCTTCAGCTGATCCCTGGTCTAGAACAAGCGGAATTCGTTCGCTATGGGGTTATGCATCGCAATACATTCATTAACTCGCCTAAGCTGCTTGAACCAACTTATCAATACAAACGTCGCGAGAATCTTTTCTTCGCAGGTCAAATGACTGGCGTAGAGGGGTATGTAGAATCGGCTGCCTCTGGTTTAATAGCTGGTCTTAATGCTGGTCGAATGGCAAAAGGTGAAGCTTGCATAGTCTTGCCGGCTGAAACGACCTTAGGCAGCATGGCACAGTACATCACGACAGCGGATTCCAAGCATTTCCAGCCGATGAATGCGAACTTTGGATTGCTTCCTGCATTACCAGAGCGGATTCGTAACAAAAAGGAAAAATATGAAATGCTGGCCAATCGTGCATTGGAGAGTATTCAGAATTTTGTGAAAACAGTTGTTGAATAAGTTGTAATCGGATGATCCGATATGTTACTATAAATTAATGTTTTATTGCATTTTTCATTGGTTTGATCATACATTTACCTCTAGATGCGGTCTTCTTAACTTTCAGACCTCGCTAGAGGTTTCTCTCATTTTGCGACTCATAGCATGGTGAGATCTTCATAACGGGTACGATACTTATAGAGGGGTGAATTGAAATGGAACCCAATCAAGCTACGTTTCATGCGACAACGATATTTGCGATCCGTCATCAAGGTAAGGGAGCTATTGCTGGCGACGGTCAAGTGACATTTGGCAATAGTATGATCATGAAAAGCACGGCCAAAAAAGTACGGCGTTTACATAGAGGGAAAGTCATTGCTGGTTTTGCTGGTTCCGTAGCTGATGCGATCACACTGTTTGAAAAGTTTGAAGGAAAGCTGGAAGAACATCATGGTAACCTTCAGCGGGCTGCTGTAGAACTGACCAAAGATTGGCGCCAAGATCGTGTCTTACGAAGACTTGAAGCTATGATGATTGTCATGGATGCTTCTGGATTACTACTGCTTTCAGGCAATGGAGAAGTCATTGAACCCGATGATGGCATTTTGGCTATTGGTTCAGGTGGGAGTTTTGCCTTATCAGCAGGTAGAGCACTTCATCGGCATGCACCTCAGCTAAGTGCGAAGGAAATTGCTCACGCGGCTTTGACGACAGCAGCTGAAATATGTGTGTTTACCAACCATAATATTATTGTAGAAGAAATTGAATAGACTAGGACGTTTGTTTCTAAGTTAATGAGCACGCGCTCATCATTGATCAATTGGCTTTAGCCTACATTTAAGGGGGTACCACATATGGCAAACAGCTCTCTAACACCTAAACAAATTGTCCATGAATTAGATCGATACATTGTGGGTCAAAAGAAAGCGAAGAAATCCGTTGCAATTGCTTTGAGAAATCGTTACCGGAGAAATCTAGTCGATGAAAGCATGAGAGATGAAATTGTTCCCAAAAACATCCTTATGATTGGACCAACTGGAGTGGGCAAGACAGAAATCGCACGCAGACTTGCAAAGTTGGTTGGAGCCCCTTTTATTAAAGTGGAGGCAACGAAATTCACCGAAGTAGGCTATGTGGGACGTGATGTCGAATCCATGGTACGTGACTTGGTTGAAACGGCTGTTCGTATGGTCAAGGCTGAACGTATGGAGAAGGTCAAGGATCGTGCAGAGAAGCTTGCTAATGAGCGATTAGTTTCTTTACTAGCGCCAAGTCCAACCCGCGCGAAAACGCAGCGTAACCCGCTTGAGATGTTGTTTGGCGGGCAAAATAAAGATGAGCAAGAAGAGACGCCGCCTGATTCTAATCTGGCTTCTAAAAGAGCTCAAGTCGCCGAGCAATTATCCAATGGTAAATTAGAAAGTGATCATGTCGAAATTGAAGTAGAAGACACTGCGCCTTCTATGTTAGATATGTTAGGTGGTCAAGGCAACGAGCAAGCAGGCATGAATATGCAAGAAATGTTCGGTAGTCTCCTACCCAAAAAGACAAAAAAACGCAGATTACTTGTGAAAGAAGCGAGAAAAGTTCTAACACAAGAAGAAGCTCAGAAATTAATTGATATGGATGACGTGATCCAGGAATCAATTAACCGGGCGGAACAAAGTGGCATTATTTTTATCGATGAGATAGATAAAATAGCAAGTAACAGCCGCGGCGGTAGCGGGCCGGATATTTCGCGCGAAGGTGTTCAAAGAGATATTTTGCCAATTGTTGAAGGTTCTACGGTTGTGACGAAGTATGGCCCTGTCAAAACTGACTATGTCTTATTCATTGGCGCCGGAGCTTTCCATATTGCTAAACCTTCGGATCTCATTCCAGAGTTGCAAGGCAGATTCCCCATTCGAGTGGAATTAAGCGATTTAACGTTAGAAGACTTTGTTTCGATATTGACGGAGCCTAAAAATGCTTTAACTAAACAATATACAGCTTTATTGCAAACAGAAGGTATAACTGTTGAGTTTGCGGAGGAAGCTATTCATGAAATCGCTCGTATTGCTGTAGAAGTTAATCAACAAACAGAAAACATCGGAGCTCGTCGTTTACATACAATTTTAGAAAAATTGTTGGAAGATCTATCATATGAAGCACCGGAAATCACATTAGAGTCTATTGTTATCAATCCGGCTTATGTCCGCGAGAAGCTGAGCAGCATTGTTCAGAATCGAGATTTAAGTCAGTATATTTTATAAGAACCAAGCAGGTTGCAGTTAGTAGGAGGCAGTTACATGAGTTTATTAAATAAAACAAGAAGGCTGAATCGATTACTCCAAAAAGAAGCGGGTAATGCGGTTAGCTTTATGGATATGGCAGAAGTTCTTCGAGATGTAGTTATTGCAAATATTTATGTTGTGAGTCGTAAGGGGAAAATCTTAGGTTATGCGGTAACAAATGATCCTGTTTCGCCTGAAATGAATCAAACGATTCTAATTGAACGCAGATTTCCTATTGAATCGAATAATTTGTTACTTAAAATCGAGGAGACTTCCTCCACATCGGAGCCTGATAGCCCGTATTTCTATTACACGGATCAAATGAAAGATATGTTTCCTGCAACTCATACGACTTTAGTGCCTATTATTGGCGGGGGAGATCGGTTAGGGACATTAATCTTGAGTCGAAGCGAAGGGCACTTTATTGATGATGATCTGGTGCTGGCTGAATATGGTTCAACCGTAATTGCAATGGAGATATTAAGAGAACGTGCGGAAGAAATTGAAGAAGAAGCCCGCAGTAAAGCAGTTGTTCAAGTTGCTATTGGCTCATTATCTTTCAGTGAGATGGAAGCTGTCGAACATATTTTCGAAGAGTTAGATGGTAAAGAAGGCTTGTTAGTGGCGAGTAAAATTGCTGATCGAGTAGGTATAACACGTTCAGTTATTGTAAATGCCCTACGTAAACTTGAAAGTGCTGGCGTCATTGAAACGCGATCACTTGGTATGAAAGGCACTTATATCCGTATTCTAAATGAACAATTAATGCAGAGCATTGAACAGATGAAGTCTAAGTTGTAAAAATAGGAAGGCCCTATCTTGTAAAAAGATAGGGCTTTTTTCTTATTGTAACTTAACCTAATATCTTAGATGATAGAGTTATCAGTCAAAGGTTTACATTTTTCTACATATAGAACTATTTTGTATCGGGAAATGAGAATAATGTCGAAATAAAAAGGATTAAATTCTCACGATGTTGAAGTAGTATCTGATTATTTTAGAGTGAAGGGGAATCGTTTATGTCTTTATTAGACAAGCCTAGTTGGAATATGATGGAGCGATCGCTGGATGCATCGACGCTAAGACAAAAAGTGGTAGCGAATAACATTGCCAATGTGGATACTCCTAACTTTAAACGTTCCGATGTTGCATTTGAAGAACTCTTACAAGGACAAATGAATGCGGGTACCCCCTCAATAGATGGTTTTCGAACAGACCCAAGGCATTTTGTTATTGGAAAATCAACAAAATTACCAAATGCTGAGATTAAATCAGATAATTCGACAGCAATTAACACCAACCTTAACAATGTAGATATGGATTACGAAATGGCATTGATGGCAAAAAACCAACTGAAATACAACACGATGATTCAGCAGATGAACAGCGACTTCAAAAAAATTCGAGCGGTCATTGGAGGCAGGTAATAAACGATGAGACTTACAAACGGATTTGACATCAGTGCATCTGCATTGACTGCACAACGGCTGCGTATGGATGTAGTGTCATCCAATATCGCCAATGCGGATACAACGCGAGCAAGGTTTGTGGACGGCAAGTGGGTGCCTTATACGAGGAAGTTAGTTTCATTCGAGACGAAATCGCAGCCAAGTTTCGCTCAAAAGCTAAATTCAGCAATGGCAGATGGCACGGGCGAAGGGGTGCGAGTGAATAAAATTTTTGAAGATAACTCACCATTAAAACAAGTGTATAACCCTTCACATCCAGATGCGGATACGAATGGATTTGTTTATATGCCGAACGTTGACATTGCCAAAGAAATGGTCGACATGATCTCGGCAACGCGTTCATATGAAGCCAATGTTACGGCATTAAATGCGAGTAAATCAATGATTAGCAAAGCACTGGAAATCGGTAGATAGGAGGTTGCAGGATGATTGATAAAATTAATTATAGTCCGTTAAATATAATGAGTTCCGTTACTCCGAAGGATAATACGGGTGATGGTGCGGATGATCTTGGCAAGAAATTTGGTTCATTCCTGAATGATGCCATGACTAATCTAACTGTTCAACAAAAGCAAGTCGATCAATTGAACGAAAGCTTCATTAAAGGAGAACTTTCAGATGTTCATCAATTGACAATTGCCTCTGAGAAAGCTTCATTAGGGCTCGAACTTACCGTTCAAGTCAGAAATAAAGTGCTTGAGGCGTACCAAGAAATCATGAGAATGCAGCTGTAGTATAGAGATGCTGCTAAATTTGGGTCAATGAGGTGACAGAGTGAACGAGAACCTGCTCCAGTACTGGGAAAAGGTGAAGCAGTACTGGAATCGTTATAATCGAACGACGAAAATTATTTTCATAGCAACTGTGTTCTTACTAATTTTGACTGCTGCCATTATAAGTTTTAATATGTCGAAGACAGAGTATTCATTGGCATATACAGAATTACAGCCAAGTGATGCTGCGAATATCAAATCATATCTGGATACAGCCAAAATACCATATCATTTGAGTGCGGACGGTAAAAGTATTGAAGTACCGACAAGTGAAGTTGCTAATGTAAAGCTTGCTGTGGAATCGCAAGGATTAAATAAAAATGGTTCCTTAGGTTTTGAAGCTTTTAGCGGAAGCAGTTCATTCGGAATTACAGATAACGAATTTAAAGTCAAATACTTAAGTGCAATTCAAGGAGAACTTCAACAGCTCATCAATTCAAACCAAGCCATTTCTAGCTCCAAGGTAAATATCTCACTTCCAGAAGAAGGTCCATTCTTGCAACAACAAGCAGAGAAAGCAACTGCGTCAGTTGTCCTGCAAGTTAAGCAGGGATATTCATTGGATCAACCTAAAGTGGATACCATTTATAATTTAGTATCTCACAGCATTAAAAATCTTCCTATTGAGAACATAACGATCTCTGACCAGAACTTACTTACGTACAAGTTCAGTGGAGATTCAAATAGTTCCCAACTGGGAAGTAACACGGACATAAACACGCAATTCAGAAACGATTTGCAGAAAAACATCAATTCCATGCTTAGTACAATGTTTGGACGAGATAAAATTACGGTTAGCGTGTTTACAACTATGAATTTTGATCAGAAGAAAACGAAGGAACAGCTTGTCCGCGCACCAAATCAAGTTGATCAAAAAGGCTTGGAAATTTCTTTGCAGGAAGCAAGCAAGTCTTATCAGAATAATGGTGCGGATACAGGAGGCGTTCCTGGAACTGGCGAAACGGATGTTCCGGGCTATCCGGGAGCATCTGCAGCAGGGAAGTCCAATTCGGAAGAAAACAGTAAGACGGTCAATTATGAAGTGGATCGTATCACGAATGACATTATTGCAACACCTTATGTAGTAAAGGATGTAAGCATTAATGTTGGGATTGAGCCACCAGTAAGAGATGATCCGAACTCGTTGACGTCACAGACGACTGATGCCATTCGAGATGCACTCGCCAATATTGTCAGAACTGCACTTGCAGATAATAAGGTTACATATACTGACGAAGAATTAAGGAAAAAAGTTTATGTATTTCCACATTCTTTTGCTAGAACTTCGGATGCAAGCGCGACTAAGACATCTACATACCTGACGTATGGTGCATTAGCATTAGCTGCACTAGCTGTTGGTACGTTTATCGGACTAGCAATGAGAAGACGTAAGAAAAACGCACAACAATTACTGGATCAAGCAATGAGTGGCGAGGCCCAAAAGGCAGAGCTTCCAACAATTGATATCGAAAATGTAACAAATGACAATCAAGTACGTAAGCAGCTCGAAATGCTTGCGAG
Organism: Paenibacillus sp. J31R109; assembly: GCF_059692055.1. Classification (NCBI taxonomy): domain Bacteria; kingdom Bacillati; phylum Bacillota; class Bacilli; order Caryophanales; family Paenibacillaceae; genus Paenibacillus; species Paenibacillus sp. J31R109. The sequence goes on from NZ_JCAUAR010000001.1 coordinate 627,328, forward strand.
AAAACGGCCAGAAGAATTCGTTAATCTGTTGCGTACTTGGTTAGTTGATGAATAGAGGTGCACTTGTATATGGCCAGAGCCGCTTTACAAGGGTTGACCGGACGACAAAAGGCAGCTATTCTTTTGATCAGTTTAGGCCCTGAGGTATCTGCACAAATCTTCAAACATTTACGTGAAGAAGAAATTGAACAATTAACGCTTGAGATCGCTAATGTACGTAAAGTAGATACTATAGAAAAAGAATCGATTCTTGCTGAATTTCACCAAATTTGTCTGGCCCAGGAATTTATTTCCCAAGGCGGTATTGCCTACGCAAAAGATATTTTGGAGAAAGCACTTGGTTCTCAAAAAGCGCTTGATATTATTAATCGCTTAACCGCTACACTTCAAGTAAGACCATTTGACTTTGCAAGAAAAGCAGATCCTGCTCAAATTCTCAATTTCATTCAAAATGAGAATTCTCAAACAATTGCACTCGTCTTGTCCTATTTACAAGCAGAACAAGCATCCATTATCTTGTCATCACTCCCTCAGGAGAAGCAGGCTGATGTTGCAAAACGGATCGCGCTTATGGACAGTACTTCGCCTGAAGTTATTTCCCAGGTTGAACGTGTATTGGAGCAGAAGTTGTCATCTACTGTTACACAAGATTATACAAATGCTGGCGGTATTGCTTCAATTGTTCAGATATTGAATGGTGTTGACCGTGGTACGGAACGTACAATTCTCGACTCTTTAGAAATTCAAGATCCAGAACTTGCCGAAGAAATCAAAAAGCGGATGTTTGTATTCGAGGATATTGTCAATATCGACAATCGTTCGATTCAACGAATTATACGCGATATTGAAAATGCTGATTTACAGCTTGCGCTTAAAGTTGCGAGTGAAGAAGTCCGTGATGTGCTATTTAAAAACATGTCCAAGCGTATGGCTGAGACATTTAAAGATGAAATGGAATTTATGGGACCTGTCCGTTTGCGAGATGTAGAAGAAGCGCAAACCCGTATCGTTGGAACGATTCGCCGTCTAGAAGAGTCGGGTGAAATCATCATCGCTCGTGGTGGAGGAGATGATATTATTGTCTAATGTCATTAAATCTTTTGCTTATTATCCCATTGAAGATAAAAAGATTGTTGAAACGCTATCTCTTCCAAAACCTGATGCGCCAACTGCAATTGATGATGGCTGGACAGAGGAAATGCATTTGGAGATTAAAGATGCTACTTCCTTAAAGAATCAAATTTTGAAAGATGCTGAAGCCTTTGCAAGTGAACAAATTGAAGAGGCTAAGCGCGAGTGTGCGTTGATACGTCAACAAACAGAGTTAGATATTGCAGAGTGGTGGGAAAGCAAGCGAGTTGAAGATGAAGAGCTAATCAACGTATCGAAGCAAGCAGGATTTGAAGAAGGCTATCGAGAAGGGGCTGCTCAGGCAGAGGAAGCGCTCCGCAAACAATATAATGAAATGCTTGTTGAAGCGAGTTCTATTCTCGAACAATCGTATAAGCTGAAGCGACAAATTATACAAGAATCAGAGCCGTTTCTAATTGAATTAAGTACATCAATTGCAGAGAAGATAATTCTTCGACAGTTAACGCTTGAACCTGAATGGGTGATAGAACTCATACAAAAAGTACTATCACGTAGACGTGAAAAAGGAATTATAACCTTATGTGTAGCTCCATCGCAATTCTCCTACATCCAAGATGCAAGAGAAGAATTGATCACTTCGATCGATTCACAGGCCGAACTCGAAATAATCCCAGACTCATCCGTGCAAGATCAAGGATGTGTCATTCGCTCTTCTTATGGAAGTATCGATGCGAGAATTGATACGCAGCTGAAAGAAATTAAGTCAGCTCTGCAGCAATTGGCCATACAAAGCGAGGAATCTTAATGGCACGGACATCCATCCCGAAGGCAGATAAATACAAAGAGGTTTTACAAACGATTGATCCCATTCGAGTAAACGGCAAAGTAACGCAAGTTATTGGACTTACTGTTGAATCAGAGGGACCTGATGTCAGTATTGGTGATCTTTGTTATATCTATCCGCATAAATCGAATAAACCGTTAAAAGCGGAAGTCGTTGGTTTCCGAAGTAACAAAGTGATTCTAATGCCGCTAGGTAATCTCGACGCAATTGGTCCTGGTTGTGATGTTGTTGGCACAGGTAAACCATTAACAGTTCAGGTTGGACATGAGTTATTGGGCAAAGTTCTAGATGGTTTAGGACAACCATTAGATGGTTCTTATCTACCTTCTAGAATGGCACAATATTCTACTAATAATGCACCGAGTAACCCACTTACACGACCACGTGTGCTTAATCCAATTTCTGTAGGTGTTCGTTGTATAGATGGACTATTGACAATTGGTAAAGGCCAGCGTGTAGGTATTTTCGCAGGTTCTGGTGTCGGGAAAAGTACATTAATGGGTATGATTGCCCGAAATACGTCCGCTGATGTCAATGTCATTGCTCTCATTGGAGAACGTGGTCGAGAGGTCTTGGATTTCATTGAACGAGATCTTGGTCCAGAAGGTTTGGCACGTTCAGTTGTTATAGTAGCAACTTCAGACCAACCAGCGCTAATCCGGATTAAAGGTGCAATGATTGCAACTAGTATTGCTGAGTACTTTAGAGATCGTGGATTAAATGTCATGATGATGATGGACTCCGTTACACGTTTTGCAATGGCGCAACGCGAGGTTGGACTAGCAGTTGGTGAACCACCAGCTACACGTGGATACACACCATCTGTTTTCGCCATGTTGCCAAGACTATTGGAGCGCTCAGGTACGGGAGCAAAGGGTTCCATTACGGCATTTTACACAGTGCTTGTTGATGGTGATGACATGAATGAGCCAATAGCAGATGCGGTACGAGGAATCTTGGATGGTCATATCGTCCTCGATCGTAGTATTGCGAATAAAGGTCATTACCCTGCTATCGATGTGCTATCGAGTGTGAGCCGTGTAATGAAAGAAATCGTTCCTTCCGAACATATGGAAGCTGCCGATCAATTGAAACGTCTTCTTTCTATATATAAAGATTCGGAAGATCTTATCAATATAGGGGCGTATCAAACTGGATCTAATCCAAATATCGATAATGCTATGGAAAATATTGAGGCTATCTGGAATTTTACGAAGCAGCGAACTAGTGAAAAGCTAACTTATGAAGAAGCTCAAGAACGATTAATCCAAGAATTTTATAAGGGATGAGGGTCCTAGATGAGTTTTCGGTATTCTTTCCAGCAAATTGTCGATTTGAAGAATAATGAAAGAACACAAGCGGAATGGATTTTATCTGAGGCAATGGGACAATTACGAAACGAAGAATCGAGCTTAAATGGATTGGTTGAGCAAAAAGAAAACTTACACAATGAGATGATTCAAGCAACCAGTCACTCAGTAACAATTTCAAACATGCTTATGATGCAGAGTTACATGAACCATGTAGACAATCAGATCGCTCGTAAGCATCAAGATGTTAAACAAGCAAAGCATATCGTATCTGAAAAGCAGGAACATTTATCAGTAAAAATGATAGATGAGAAGGTTTGGACTAAGGCAAGAGAAAAAGCACAAAACAAATTTCAAATAATGATAGCCAAAAAAGAGCAGGATGCTCTTGATGAAATGGCAACCAATCGATTCAGACGTGCATCGTATTAAGGTAGAAAAGGAGGGACGAAGAGATGGCCGATACAAGCGTAGAGGGTGCATCGTATAGTGCACTGGAGCGATTTTTAATTTGGTTTGTCATCCCCTTTGTGTTTACGGCGGTTCTACTCTTCGTGCTGCTTTCCATTTTTGATTATGACATCAAAAGTAGTATTCAAAAAGCATTGCACAATACGCCTGTCATTGGATTAATAGTCCCAGCACCCAAAGAGTCAGCTCCGCTAACAGCTGAAGGTAAAGTTACGACCTCTGAGCAAAGCGTAAAGCTAAAAGAGGATGAAATTACCAAGCTGAATGCGCGTGTTAATGAATTGACGAGTGCCTTACAAAAGGCAGATTCAACGACGGAGCATAAAGATGCTTCTTTGAAGGAAGCTGTTGCGAAGGTTGCTGAGCTTGAAGAAAAACTCAAGGATAAGACACAAACGGAAGAAGAATACGCAAATCAAATTACACAACTTGCTAATATGTACGCCAAAATGACACCTAGTAAAGCTGCGCCAATCTTTGAGGCAATGACTCCTAGTGAAATGGTGCTTGTCCTGTCGATGATGAAGTCAGACAACCGCGGAGCGATTCTTGAGAAAATGGATGCAGCTAAGGCAGCTGCTGCGTCGATGGGTTTAAAGGATGTTGTACCAGTTCGCGACAAAGAAATAGCGGCATTACAAGAAAGATTAGCAACGAATAACACGAAGGATACCAAGACAGCAACTAGCATGAGTACTTCGGATCTTGGTCAAACTTTTGCCAATATGGTTCCCAAAAGCGCAGCTAACGTGCTGTTAGAAATGAACAAAACAAATCCTGCCAAAGTTTTATCCATTATTAGTGGCATGGATAATGCATCTCGCTCAAAAGTAATGTCCGCTCTATCCGATGCTAATAAGGAAACTGCTGCGTCGATAGCTGCAAAACTTACTCCTTAATTCAGAATGAAGTTGAGGAAGGGAGGTGAAAAAAATGGGTGTACAAATAAATTCAATACCTGTTGCACAATCAGGAACAGTTAACTCAACATCTGCAGCTAAAGGGACTTCAAATGGAAGTGCTGCGACAGATACGTTCTCAGCATTACTTTCTGATCAAACCTCCCAAGAGAGTGCAGCTATTGTTGATCTACAAACTTCTGAGACTGACCTTTCAATGAGCATGATGATGCAGATGCTTCAAACGTTGGTAATGCCAATTCAAGCTGCTGTGGATCAAGAAGTTACGCTGTCAACTCAAGATAGCAAGCTTTCCGAACTACTCTTAGATGCGATGAATAGTAATCCTGCTCTTGCTGATGAATTATTGCAAAATCCTAAAGTGAAAAAGTGGTTCGAAGATGCAGATGACTTGTTAGCTTCACTAAGCAATACGCCAAACTTACTTACAAATGGATTTCTTGCTAGTGGACAACAACCAATTAGTGAATCTCCGAGTTTGAAAGCGCAGAAAACGTTATTAACGCTGTCAGCTTTATCGAAGCAGCAGCCTGACAATCCAATTCTTAATTATTTAAATTCGGAACTTACAAATGCGGTTCAACCCATACTTCCAGATATTTTAAATGGATTGTCAAAAGCTAGTAAGTTAACTGGAATACTTGTAGTTGGCTCCAAGGATCAAACTAAATCTGATGGTCGCATCCCATCAAGCAAGTACATAGACAATAAGGAAGCTAGTCAGTCTGATGTCGAAAGCCTTGCTGATCAGTTGCAAACGTTATTGTCGAGGCCAGAGAAATTTGCTGTCAAGCATGTTCCGGTAGCTGTCTTAGAACAGACGACTAACGTTACTGAAACACCAGCTCAACCGCTTGTTGATCTACCTATCGAAACTAGTACAACAACGAGTACTGTTGTGACGATCGGTGATTTGCAGAAAGCACAGCAAGTAACGGTAACCGTCGAGAAGGCACCAGTGTCAACGTTAACAGCTGCTAATTTCACTGAAGAAATGACGACACATGTACTGAAAAACATGAAAATTACAATTTCAGAAGGGTTTTCTGAGGCTAAACTTTCTTTGTTTCCTAAGAATTTAGGACATGTAGATGTGAAGATTTCAATGCACGAGGGACAACTTTTTGCACAGTTCGCTGCAGATACATTGGCTGGCAAACAAATGCTCGAAAGTCAGTTACCGCAATTACGTCAAGCTCTACTAACCCAAGGTCTACAAGTAGAGAAGCTAGAAGTTACTCAAAGTCAAAATATGTCATCTAGCATGTTCCAAGAACAACGACAGCCTCAGTCATTTAATCAATCACAACAACGTCAACCGAAGAATCGTTCAGGTGAGATTGAAATGGATGCGGTCGATTTTAAAGAAGACATTGATCAGTTAGCACAGCTTCGTAAGAATACTAACGGTAATTCCTTCGATGTTATTGCTTAAAAGGTGCAATGAATGAAGATGCTGGAGGTGAACATATGGCTACAACCCCACTTGTAGGTAATGTAACTGATTTGATTAATAAAGGTACTGCTGCAAAAAGCAAGGAGAAGGATACAACGACTCTGGGTAAAGATGATTTTTTGAAAATCTTGATTACTCAGCTTCAAAATCAAGATCCGACGCAGCCTTTGCAGGATAAAGAGTTTATCGCTCAAATGGCGCAATTTACATCTGTTGAGCAATTGACCAATATGGCTGGGGAAATGAAATTGATGAGACAGTCTCTAGGTTTCGTTTCAGGATTAATAGGTAAATCGATCTCCTGGACTGGAACAGACGCGGCAGGTGAAATAACCGAATTATCTGGCGTAGTGGATTCCATAACTTTTAAAGACGGTAATCAATTCGCCTCTGTAAATGGTGTAGAAGTTGCCCTTGATAAGTTAAAGAAAATTGAGAATGCTGGAGAAACTCCATGACAGAGAGAATTTCCATAGGTCAACTTTACCCTAATGTGGTTTCTCCCAGTTCAACGAGAAGAACTCCAACGCAGCAAGCAATACCTGCCGGAAACTCCTCCTTTCAGAAGATTTTCCAAGATCAATTTGTACGGTTTAGTCATCATGCTGAAGTTAGGCTAAAAGAACGCGGCATTCAACTCAAACCTGAGCAAATTGAAAAAATGAACCAAGCTATTGATAAAGCGGCTACCAAAGGTGCGAAAGATGCGCTACTGATTTTAGGTGGGAATGGATATATCGTAAATGTACCTAATCGTACCGTTGTAACTGCCTTAGATGGTCAAGCGATGAATGATCATGTGTTTACCCAAATCGATAGTGCAATGATAATTTCGTAAGTATGATAGGCTCGACCTCACAGGAAGCCTAGAGTTGTGGAACGAAAGAAGCAACTCAATATTTCAATACTTTTATCCGATCTAGGAGGCCAATTTCATGTTAAGATCCTTATACTCAGGCGTTTCAGGTATGCGTGGTTTTCAAACGAAGCTAGATGTTATTGGAAATAATATCGCTAACGTGAATACCATCGGATTTAAAGGTAGCCGTGTTATGTTTAAAGACATACTGAGCCAAACTATTTCAGGCGTCAGCGCACCTGATGAGAATCGTGGTGGTGTGAATGCTCAGCAAGTTGGATTAGGTGTTAGTTTGGCTGCAATTGATACCGTACATACGCCAGGTAGTGCAATGACAACAAATGTTCCAACGGATTTACGGATAAATGGTGATGGCTTCTTCGCAGTTGGAACAACAGAACAAGTCGATGCGCCTTATTTGACAAGAGCAGGTAACTTCACAGTGGATCCAACTAGAAACCTAGTAAATTCAGAGGGACTTCATGTCATGGGGGCAGGAGGAGCAGGACCTATCATCATCCCAGATGAGATTGTATCATTCTCTATTGCTCAAAATGGCGAGATTATTGGTGTTAATACGGATGGCGAAACCATTAATACTGGGCAAGTAGTAGGCGTTGTAAGAATAACTAACCCTGCAGGGCTTGAAAAAATCGGTGGTAACTTGTATCAAGTAACCGGGAATGCTCTTGGAGATGGTGAAGAAATTGAAGTTGGAATACCTGGTGATCCAGAGACAGGGGTTGGATCTATTATCTCCGGCCAACTAGAAATGTCCAATGTAGACTTAACTGGTGAATTTACAGAGATGATTATTGCTCAACGTGGTTTCCAAGCTAATTCCAGAATTATCACAACTTCAGATCAAATTCTTCAAGAGGTTGTAAATCTTAAGAATTAATGATTAGTTGAATGAATAAGAAGGGGAGCCGAGCTCCCCTTACCCTGATTCAGGAGGAGAATAATGATTTCTCTCACTCGTTTAAATGGTAAACCGCTTATCTTGAATGCCATATTGATAGAACTTATCGAAGAAACTCCGGATACGATGATTACTTTGACAACAGGCAAGAAAATCACAGTTCTCGAAAAGGCAGAGGTTGTGGTAAGCTTAGTGCGGACCTATATGCAAGAAATTGGATCCGTACGAGCGACAATACAGTCCAGGGATACGGAGGGTTCGTAAGTGTTCAAGAACAAAATATTTATACTCATTGTTTCCATTCTTATTGCTATCACCTTAATTCTCACTGCTGCGTTTGTACTGTGGAATTTTATGGAGAAGAACAATCAATCATCAGATCCAGCCGTTAAGGCTCAGGAAGCTGCTGCAAGCGTAAAGCCTTCGAAACCTGCTTCCGCTGAAACGGTGAAGGCTAACACATCAATCATTAAGGATGTTTTGACTAATTTATCAGGCGGCCAGAATTTTATTAAAATCAGTTTTGCATTTGAGATGGAAAATTCTAAAGCTAAATCGGAGTTTGATAGCTTGCTGGATTCAGCTGTTAAAGGTACAATCGTCAAAATCTTGGGAGATATGACGAAGGAACAAATCGATGGAAGTAAAGGGTCAGATAGTTTAACTTCCTCAATTATGAATAAACTAAACGAGTTAATGCATGAAGGTAAAATTAAACAAATTTGGATAACTGATAAAGTGCTACAATAACTCGTCAATGATTTTGCTTAGAGGAGGTGACTCGAATGGTTGATGTTTTATCGCAAAATGAGATCGATGCCTTGTTGGCTGCTTTGTCTTCTGGTGAAATGGATGCAGATGAACTAAAGAAGGAGGATACTCAGAAGAAGGTAAGGGCTTATGATTTTAAGCGAGCAGTACGCTTTTCTAAAGATCATATTCGTAGCTTAACCCGGATTCATGAAAATTTTGCGCGATTTTTAACGACGTATTTCTCAGCACAGCTGCGTACATTCGTACAAATCAGTGTAGTCCAGGTTGAACAATTGCCTTATGATGAATTTATTCGTTCGATCCCAAAAATGACCATTTTGAACATCTTTGAAGCAGAGCCTTTAGAGGGTCGAATGGTACTTGAGGTTCATCCCAATGTCGCGTTTGCTATGTTAGATCGATTATTAGGTGGAGCAGGTACAACGCCAACCAAAATCAATGCATTAACAGAGATTGAAACGATAGTCATGGAGCGTATTTTTAGTAGAGCATTCGATAGTTTACAAGAAGCCTGGAAAAATGTAATTGATATTCAACCTCGTTTAGAGGCGCTAGAGACGAATCCGCAGTTTATGCAAATTGTTTCTCCTAATGAAACGATTGCATTAATATCGCTGAGCACCAAAATCGGGGAAACTACAGGAATGATCAACTTATGTATTCCTCATGTTGTTATTGAACCAATCATGCCTCGACTTTCTGTACACCACTGGTTTGTTTCCCAGAAGAAGACGAGAGCACCTGAAGAAGTGGAAGCACTTCAATCTCGCTTGGAGAAAACCAAGCTACCTCTCATTGCAGAGTTGGGATCGTCTGAAATTTCAATTCGAGATTTCTTAGGGTTGACGATAGGCGATGTAATTCCCCTGCATAAATCCGTCGAAGATTCGCTTCAAGTCAAGGTTGGCGAGAAGCTGAAATATCTCGGAAGCCCTGGTACCGTAAAAGGGAAGATGGCTGTACAAATTACAGAAATCGTGAATGAAGGAGAAGAAGAATATGATGAATAACAGAGACTATTTGTCACAGGAAGAGATCGATGCTTTATTGAGACAATCATCTGAAGAAAGTTCTGTCCCTTCATTTCATGGGCCTCCGCAAGTTGAAGATTTTTTATCCCCTTTGGAACAAGATGCACTTGGGGAAATTGGAAATATTACCTTTGGCAGCGCGGCGACAGCGCTATCGACACTGCTAGGAAAGAAAGTAGAAATTACGACACCTAAGGTGTCAGTTATTGGAAAAGAAGAATTGGAAGAACAGTTTCCTAGACCTCATGTTGCTGTTCATGTGAATTATGTAGATGGCTTTGATGGAATCAATTTGCTAGTCATTCAAACAAAAGACGCGCAAGTTATTGCTGATCTCATGATGGGTGGGGACGGTACAGGAGGCGATGAAAATCTAAGTGAAATTCATATCAGCGCCGTACAAGAGGCCATGAATCAGATGATGGGTTCATCAGCAACTTCGATGTCTACCATCTTTAATCGATTTGTCAATATCTCTCCACCAGGAATCGACATATTAAATTTGTCGAAAGGAGAAGGAAAACTGCCTGATGAGGACGTATTTATAAGGATATCGTTCCGACTCACCATTGGGAGTTTAATTGATTCCAATATTATGCAGTTACTTCCTGTTCCTTTCGCCAAAGAAATGGTATCCATACTAATGGGTAGTGGTGAAACTGAATCAGCCATGGAAGCTGCGCAAGCAGCACCAGTAGTAGCTATTCCTGTGCAAGAAGCACCAAGATCACAACCTGCACCTGTGTATGAGCAACCTGTTTACCAACAACCAGTGTATGAACAGCCGATGTATCAGCAGCCTCCTATGGGACAGCCGATGTATCAACCACAACAACCGATGTATCAGCAACCTCCAGCTGCGATAGGTGGTATACCCAATCGTAATGTGAATGTTCAACCTGTTCAGTTTGGTAATTTACAATCAGGTACTTACTCGCAAGCAGATGATACGAACCTGAATTTACTTCTGGATATTCCCCTTAAGGTAACGGTAGAGTTAGGCAGAACCAATAAGGTGATAAAGGATATCTTAGAACTGTCTCAGGGGTCGATCATTGAGTTGGACAAACTTGCTGGTGAACCGGTCGATATATTGGTGAATAATAAACTGATTGCCAAAGGTGAAGTCGTCGTCATCGATGAGAATTTTGGGGTTCGCGTAACTGACATTGTTAATCAATGGGAACGAATTCAAAAATTACAATAATTTAATTTTAGGGGGATATTTTCAATGGCTAACCGTATTCTAATTGTGGATGATGCAGCTTTTATGAGAATGATGATTCGAGATATTTTATCAAAAAATGGGTATGAAGTATGCGGTGAGGCGAATGATGGAGCGCAAGCTATCGAAAAATATAAAGAACTGAAGCCTGATCTAATTACAATGGATATCACAATGCCTGAAATGGATGGTATTCAAGCATTGAAAGAAATTAAAAAAATTGAGCCAAACGCTAAAGTCATTATGTGTTCTGCGATGGGTCAACAAGCTATGGTTATCGATGCTATTCAAGCAGGAGCTAAAGACTTCATTGTAAAACCATTCCAAGCTGACCGTGTAATCGAAGCTATCAAAAAGACTCTTGGTTAAACCGTACGAATTCGGTTGAGTCTTACATAAACCGAAAGGGTTGTTCTTATGAAAAGATTTCAATCGAATAAACTTTACTTCAGCATACTTAGTATGTTCGCATTGTTTTATACAAACAATCTCATCCATGCGGAAACTGAACAGAATCAGGACATAACCGGGGTTGACTACCCTGGTTCAATGGATTCGATGAGTTCCTTTCTCATGGTTGTTAAGGTCATTGCAGTCCTCGTATTTATTATCATTCTTTTTTATGTACTGATGAGATATGTGGCGAAGAAAAATAAAGGCACTTTGTTCGGGAACTCAATACGCTCTCTAGGCGGGGTTCCCTTAGGACAAAACAAATCAATTCAAATTGTTGAGATCGGCCACTCGCTCTTCGTAGTTGGTGTTGGTGAGAATATTCAGCTATTGGATAAAATCGTCGACGCCGATGAAGTAGCCTATATTTCAGATCTCTTACAAACATCTCAGGACGATCGTTTAGGCTTGGGTACTCTAAGCAAATGGATCAATAAATTGCCATTAAAAAAGAACGATGTGGAAGAGGAAGTAGAGATTACTGCTTCGTTCCAACAAGTATTTCATGACAAATTGCAGCGCGTAACGGACCGTAATAAAAATGTAGAAGAATGGTTGTCTGATCAAAAACAAAAAGATCGGTTGAATGAAGAATGAAACGAAATAAATTAGTTGGCGTACTGTTGCTTGTTGTGATTTCGGTTTTCTTATTATCTTTAACTGCCTCAGCTGCTGAAACGGATATTACAAATCCGATTCCCGGTTTGAATGTTAATATCGGAACAAGCACGGCGACTGGAGGATCATCGAATACGGTAACACTCCTGTTAATGCTTACCGTGTTAAGTTTGGCTCCATCATTTCTTATTTTAATGACTAGCTTCACGAGAATTGTGATTGTACTGGGTTTCGTTCGAACGTCATTAGGAACTCAACAAATGCCACCTAATCAGGTTTTAATCGGACTTGCTCTGTTTTTAACCTTTTTTATTATGTCTCCAACTTTAGGAGAAGTTAATCAAACAGCACTTCAGCCGTATTTAAAAGGTGACATTAATCAAACACAGGCATTTCAAGCTGCATCTTTGCCAATGAAGAAATTTATGTTTAAACATACGCGCCAGAAGGATTTGAAACTGTTCCTTGACTATTCTAAAGCTAAAGCCCCTACGGGGGTAGAGGACATTCCACTTACTTCATTAGTACCTGCTTATGCGATTAGTGAATTAAAATCAGCCTTTCAGATGGGATTCATGATATTTATTCCGTTTTTGGTAATAGATATGGTTGTATCCAGTACATTGATGGCTATGGGGATGATGATGCTCCCGCCCGTGATGATTTCACTCCCATTTAAAATCCTACTTTTTATTCTTGTAGATGGTTGGTATCTTGTGGTGAGATCGTTACTTCTAAGCTACGGTTAAAGACCAAGATATCGGAGGGAATCTAGATGGGTTCGGAATTTGTAATACGAATTGCTGGTGAAGCTGTTTACACCGTACTTAAAGCTAGTGCGCCAATGCTGCTTATAGGGTTAATCGTTGGTCTGGCCATTAGTATTTTTCAAGCAACGACTCAGATTCAAGAGCAAACTCTTGCTTTTGTTCCAAAAATCGTTGCTGTATTGTTTTCAATTCTTATTTTTGGATCTTGGATTATGAATACACTCGTTGATTTCACATTTAATCTACTCAACAATCTTTACAAATTCGTTGGTTAGGTTGTGAGTGGAATGTCAGCAATTATTCAATCAATCCCCATTTTTCTGCTTATTTTTTGTCGAATTACCTCATTTTTTGTCGTGGTTCCCATACTATCATCCAGAAATGTGCCGATGATGTTTAAGGTGGGACTCTCTGTCTTTATTTCTCTGATTATTTTTGCTCCAATGGCCTTGGGTAAGACCATACCTATTGATGGTATTTACTTGTTGCTCATTATTCGTGAAATGTTAATCGGTGTTTTACTAGGATTTCTTGTGTATCTTTTTTTCACTGTCGTTCAAGCTGCTGGTTCGTTCATGGATATGCAAATTGGTATTAGTATGGCAAGCATTATCGATCCATTAACAGGTGCTTCAACACCGTTGATCGGTAACTTGAAATATATGATTGCCGTCTTGTTGTTTCTGTCTTTCGATGGTCATCATTACTTGATTAGAGCCATCATCGACAGTTACAAATGGGTTCCAATAGATAACGCATTATTTAGTCATATTTACGATGGGCAAATTTCTGATTTTCTATTAAAATCACTTTCTAGAATGTTTTATTTGTCTTTTCAACTTGCAGCTCCTATCGTTGCAGCCTTATTTTTAGCTGATTTAGGTTTGGGACTTTTGACAAGGGTTGCTCCGCAATTCAATGTTTTTGTAATTGGTGCGCCGCTTAAAATGATTCTAGGCTTTGTCTTGCTTGTCATTATTTTTCCTGAGTTAATTTCACAATTTCAGCATCTGTTTGGAACTATTTTCGACCAATTAGAGAAGATGCTTCAAATTATGAGCGGTCCGACGCAGACAACACCTAAGTAGGAGGAAAGCCGTGTCCCAACAACTTCGAATACAGCTAGATTTACAATGGTTTGCTGGGGAAAAGACGGAACCTGCTACTGCCAAAAAGAGACAGGATGCCAGAAAAAAGGGGCAAGTTGCTAAAAGCATGGAATTGCCCGCGGCTTTTATTTTACTTTTTTCATTCGTGACATTATTGATGTTTGGTTCTTTTATGAAAGGTAGGCTTATTCATATCTTTCGGAACGTTTATGAGAATCAACTAACCATGGATATAACCATGGGAAATGTAAAAATGTTATTCGCGGATTTAACAGTACAAGGTTTGACCATTATAGCGCCAATTTGTATCCTGGTTTTACTTATCGCTTTTATAGGCAACTATGCTCAAATTGGTTTTATGTTCATCGGCGAACCCTTGATGATGAAATTTGAAAAATTAAATCCTATTAGTGGTTTTAAACGGATTTTTTCGATGCGAACCATTATGGAATTTGTAAAGTCGACATTGAAAATGTTGATCATCGGCTACGCGGTCTTTACCACTTTAATGGCACATAAAGCAAGGCTGTTGGGGTTAGGACATGCACCTTTGGAGAATACCTTCTCTTTCGTTGCCTCGATTACCCTAAGCTTAGGCTTAAAAATCGGAGCCATTCTTATCATTTTAGCTATTTTTGATTTCATTTATCAAAGATATGAACATGAGAAAAGTCTGAAAATGTCCAAACAAGATATTAAAGATGAGTATAAGAAAAGTGAAGGCGATCCTCTCATCAAAGGGAAGATCCGTGCTAAACAACGTCAAATGGCCATGCAACGAATGATGCAGGAAGTTCCCAAGGCTGATGTTATCATTACCAACCCAACTCACTTCGCAGTTGCTTTGAAGTATGATGCCAATAATATGCAGGCTCCGACAGTAATTGCAAAAGGTGCAGACTATGTTGCTTTGAAAATTAAAGAAATCGCCAAACAGAATGGCGTGATGACAATGGAAAATAAACCGCTTGCTCGAGCGATTTTTGCACAGGTGGAAATTGGGGATGCCATTCCAGCAGATTTATTCCAAGCTGTAGCAGAAGTACTAGCGTATGTATATAAGATGAAGGGTAAGACGAATTAATGTAGAGGGAGGTGCAATCTGATGAAAATAAAGGATTTATTAGTTCTACTCGGTATTATTGGCATCGTGTTGATGATGATTGTACCGATTCCTATCCCTTTGCTGGACTTTTTACTTATTATTAATATTTCAATTGCATTAATGATTATCTTAGTTGCCATGAATACGCAAGAAGCGCTTCAGTTCTCAATTTTCCCATCTTTGCTGTTGATTACAACTCTATTTCGATTGGCATTAAACGTGTCAACAACTCGTAATATCTTAGCTCATGCTGAAGCAGGCGACGTGGTCAGAACTTTTGGTTCATTCGTAGCACAGGGCAATATCGTTGTGGGATTCGTCGTGTTTCTCATCCTTGTCTTGGTTCAATTCATTGTTATTACCAAAGGTTCTGAGCGCGTGGCCGAGGTAGCAGCTAGATTTACTTTGGATGCAATGCCAGGTAAGCAGATGAGTATTGATGCTGATTTGAATGCGGGTATGATTAATGAAGTGCAAGCAAGAGAAAGACGTCAAAAAATTGAACGCGAAGCAGATTTCTATGGTGCCATGGATGGTGCCAGTAAATTTGTAAAAGGTGATGCGATTGCTGGTATCATCATCCTCGTTATCAATTTAATTGGTGGCTTTATTATTGGGATGACGATGAAGGGAATGGATTTCGCAGAGGCACTGCATACGTTCTCGATCTTAACGATTGGTGATGGATTGGTAAGTCAGATCCCCGCGCTTCTTATATCTACTGCAGCGGGTATTATTGTCACTCGAGCATCTTCTGAAGGAAACTTAGGGCATGATATAACAAAACAGTTAACGGCTCAGCCAAAGTTATTGTTCATTGTTGCAGGTACACTCGTTGTACTAGGTACATTTACACCTATTCATTGGTTTACAACGTATCCGGTAGCAGGTTTACTCGTTTATGCTGGTTTCAAAATGCAAAAGAATTTGGAACGTGAAGCTATTAAAGAAGAACAATTGGTTGAAGAACAACAGATTGAGGAAGTTCGGAGTCCAGAGAGCGTTATATCCTTGCTCCAAGTTGATCCGATTGAATTTGAGTTCGGTTATGGACTTATTCCACTTGCGGATACACAACAAGGTGGCGATTTATTAGATCGAATCATTCTAATACGTCGTCAATGCGCATTAGAGCTAGGTGTAGTTGTTCCGGTTATTCGAATTCGCGATAACATTCAATTAAGACCAAATGAGTATATCATCAAAATTAAAGGCAATACAGTTTCTCGTGGCGAACTACTCTTAAATCACTATCTAGCTATGAGTCCTGGTTTTGATGATGATTCCATTTCAGGAATTGAAACAACAGAGCCAGCGTTTGGCCTACCAGCAATATGGATTGATGAAATGAATAAAGAGAAGGCTGAACTGTCTGGTTACACAGTCGTAGATCCACCTTCTGTAGTAGCAACGCATTTAACTGAAATTATTAAGAAACACATTCATGAACTCCTTGGCCGTCAAGAAACGAAGGCACTTGTTGACAATGTTAGAGAATCCTTTCCTGCGCTTGTTGATGATCTCATTCCATCCGTGCTAACTGTTGGAGATATACAGAAAGTGTTAGCTAAGCTTCTCCGAGAAAAAATATCTGTACGTGACCTGGTCACGATTCTAGAAACACTCGCGGATTATGGTACGTATACGAAAGATCCAGAAATTCTAACTGAATACGTGAGACAATCACTATCGCGTCAAATTACGCAACAGTTTACTTCACAAGGAGATTCACTGAAAGTGATTACAGTGGGTCCATCTGTTGAGAAGAAAATTGCTGAGTCTGTGCAGCAATCCGATCAAGGAAGTTACTTGGCATTAGATCCTTCTTCCTCACAAATTATTTATCATCGTGTGACTGAACAAGTTACAAAATTAATACAATCTGGGCAACAGCCAGTCATTTTAACATCACCTACGATTCGAATGTACGTAAGACAGCTCCTAGAGAGAACACTACAAGATATACCTGTTCTTTCTTATAGTGAATTAGAGCCAAGCGTCGAAATCCAAAGCATGGGGGTAGTCAATTTATGAGAGTAAAAAGATATGTTGTCGATTCCATGCCAGACGCTTTACAAAAGATTCGTACGGATCTTGGCAAAGATGCTGTAATCCTAAATACCAAGGAAATTCGTACAGGCGGTTTTCTTGGTATGTTTGGTAAGAAAAAGATTGAAGTGATCGCGGCTATTGATGCAGCGAATCCGAAACCAACACCTGCTCCACAAAGATTGGCACCGCAGCCGTTAACTCAATCCAAAGTAAACAATCCGATGGCTCAGAATAAAACCAGTACACATCAATCTGATTTCCCAGATGTACCTGATGTGTTAGCTCCAAAATCATTACAGAATGAACCAGTTACTTTGAATCCAGTAGCTGCTCCAGAGAAAGTGATGAATCCTACTCAACAGCAAGCTTACTCTCCTTCATCTGTACATTCATCAGCAAGAGCTTCTATGAAAGATGAGCAATTAATGGATGAACTCAAACAAATGAAAGAAATGATGAAGAAGCTTACAGCAGTGACTGATGAAGGAAAGCTTCCAGAAGCTTTACAAAAGTTAGAACAAAGGTTATACGACCAAGAAGTGAACCCAGATCTGGTTCGTCAAATTATGGATGAGGTTATGGCAGACTTTCAATTAGCTGATGAGCCTGTCACAGAAGAAGCCGCTCATCAGCTTGTTCGCTCGAAACTAGGTGAGATTTTTCAAACAGACCATAGTAAACATATTTCCGCACAAACGCGCGTTGTTCATTTCGTTGGACCGACTGGTGTAGGTAAAACAACAACGATTGCTAAGCTAGCTGCAGAACAAGTATTGAAGTATCAGCGTAAAGTGGGGTTTATTACTTCTGACACATACCGAATTGCAGCAATTGAGCAGTTGAAAACTTATGCAACTATATTAAATGTACCACTTGAGGTTGTATTTTCACCGCAGGACTTGACGAAAGCATTTCAGAATTTAGCAGAATGCGACATCATTTTCATGGATACAGCAGGGCGTAATTTCCGGAATGAAATGTATGTTTCAGAATTGAATGCATTACTCAAAACACAAGGAAATAGTGAAACTATTCTAGTTTTAAGTTTAACGACTAAATATCGCGATTTACGTGCTATAACGAATAATTTCAGTAAATTCAAATTGGATAAAGTGCTATTTACCAAAATGGACGAAACCGATTCGTATGGAGCCATTCTAAATGTTGTTCACGAGTTTTCTCTCAAGCTTTCGTATGTGACAACAGGGCAAAGTGTACCCGATGATATTGCGGAAATGAACGAGTGGCAAATCATTGATTTGTTATTGGAGGAACCTAGAACATGAAGGATCAAGCAGAAGGGTTACGGAACTTGGTTCAGACACAGGGCGACAAAGGCACAAGAACAACCAGAATCATTACCGTGACCAGTGGAAAAGGTGGGGTAGGTAAATCCAATTTTACGCTAAATTTCGCTTTGCGTCTGCAGTCTTTAGGTTATAAAGTACTTGTATTTGATGCAGACATTGGACTCGCGAACATTGACGTATTAATGGGGGTATCTTCAACATATAGCTTGTATCATTTGCTTAAGAAAGAAAAAACGATATGGGAAATCATTCAAAAGGGATCAAACGACATACAGTTTATTGCCGGTGGTTCTGGATTTAATGACTTATTACGCTTAAGTGAGGAAGAGTTAAATTATTTTGCTGAGCAAGTTATGCAATTGAATGGTTATGTTGATTTCATCATTTTCGATACAGGTGCGGGACTTTCCAAAGAAACGCTGAAGTTCATACTTGCGGCTGAAGAAGCCATTGTTGTTACAACGCCTGAGCCAACATCAATCACGGATGCTTATGCGATCATCAAAATGGTGAATTCGATGGGCCATCATGTATCTTTCAAATTGGTAATTAACCGAGTCACAGATGCTAAAGAAGGCAAACAAACTGCGGATAAGATAGCTTTAGTAGCTAAGCAGTTCTTAAATATTCAAATTCCAACATTAGGCTTTGTAGACGATGATCCTGTAGTTTCCAAAGCAGTGAAGAGACAAATTCCTTTTACAATTGCTTACCCTAATTCTAATGCAACCTCAAGTCTCAAAACACTAACAGATAACTACGTTAAAGGATATCGTGAAATCGAAATACCTTCAATCGGTGTCAAGAGCTTTTTAAATAAAATGTTGAAACTTTTAAAATAGGAATTCTGAAAATTATGTCGAATAAGCAGATAGAGGAGTGATGCAGCATGGCAATATATAACATTCTTGTCGTAGATGACTCCGTCTTTATGCGAAAAATTGTTAGTGATTTAATAACCGAACATCCGCAATTCAAGGTCATAGGTACTGCCAAAAATGGTCAAGAAGCGATCGAACAAGTTAAGCTGCTTCGACCTGATGCTGTGACAATGGATATAGAAATGCCTGTCATGAACGGGTTGGATGCGCTTAAAAACATCATGGAAGAACAACCAACCCCTGTTATCATGTTAAGCTCATTAACACAAGAAGGCGCTTCTGAAACAATTAGAGCATTGGAATTGGGGGCGGTTGACTTTATTCGAAAGCCATCGGGATCCATCTCGCTGGATTTGTATAAAGTTAAGCTATTGCTACATGAAAAACTGCAAGTTGCGGTCCGATCGAGAATGAGTGGCACTCTTCCAGTTCGTGTACAGGCACCACTCGCAAATGTGAATCCCTTATCTTTAAGATCAAAGATGATTAAAGAAACGCTAAATCAATCTGATTCAGTTGTCGCTGCAAGCTCGAGTACAACACATTTTAATCATGTAGTTGCCATAGGCACTTCTACTGGTGGACCGCGTGCCTTACATCAAGTCATCTCCAATATTCCTGCAGGATTTCCAGCTCCAATTTTAATTGTTCAACATATGCCACCTAATTTCACTAAATCACTTGCTCAACGCTTAAATGATATTTCTCAAATAAGGGTTGTTGAAGCCGCGGACGGTGAAGTCCTCCAAACAGCTACAGCATACGTTGCTCCTGGTGGATGGCATATGGTGGCCTATAAAGAATCAAATCGCACTTACAAAATTCGATTAACCAAAGAAGAACCTGTTTCTGGCCACCGACCATCTGTAGATGTGATGTTTGAATCTTTACTGAATATGAGTGAATTAAAACGACATGTCGTTTTAATGACGGGAATGGGCAGTGATGGGGCGAAAGGGATGCTTGCGCTGAAGCAATCAGGTGCAGCAACAACAATTGCCGAATCCGAAGAAACTTGCGTCGTGTATGGTATGCCGAGAGCGGCTGTAGAAAACCAAGCTGCAATGTATGTGTTGCCTCAACAAGATATTGCAACTCGTTTATCTATGTGTGTACAGAATGAAATGAATTAAAACAATTATAGGGTACTGGATGATTCTATTGGAGGTGTGTAGTAGTGGAACTTAGTCAATATCTATCGATGTTTATCGATGAATCAAAAGAGCATTTGCAATCATTAAATGAAAATCTTTTAAATTTAGAAAGCAATCCGAAAGACATAAGTATCGTACATAATATTTTTCGTTCAGCTCATACGTTAAAAGGGATGTCTGCAACAATGGGCTTCGAGGACATCGCAGCACTTACTCATGAGATGGAAAATGTGCTTGATCTTGTTCGTAATAGCAAAATTGAAATGGACTCATACATATTTGATTGTATTTTTAAAAGTTTAGACTCTTTGGAGTCCATGGTAGAGGATATTATTCAAGGTGGGACTGGTAAAGCGGACGTAAGTCCTATCGTTGTATCCTTGAGATCTATCGTGACAGGTGACTACAAAAAAGAGGTAGCTCCTTCTTCAGCAGCTGTAGTCAAAGAACCAGCAAAAGGTATTGAAGTGGATGAATTTCAATATTCGATTCTTCAACAGTCGATCGAATCTGGTTTTCTAGTTTTTTACATAGAAGTTAGTGTTAATGAAAATTGTGTTTTAAAAGCTGCTCGTGCCTATATGGTATTCGATGCTATGGAAAAAATGGGTGAGATTATTAAATCGACCCCAACCGTGCAAGAAATCGAGCAAGAGAAGTTCGATCACTCGTTCTCACTTTACTTTATATCCAAAGTTGATCAAGCAACACTAGAGAAAGAGATTTTAAATGTATCTGAGATTGCATCTTGTGTGATTATTACGGTAGATACTGAATCTCTTGCTGAATTGTCACGACCGATTGCAGAAATCGAAACAGCGCATCAAGAAATTGCAGCAGCAGTTGCTGCTACCTTGCCTACGTCGAATGCAGCAGAAATCAAAGCGGCGGAGCCTGTAGCAACAGCGGCAGCTAAACCAGCAGCAGGTGGGGCTCCCGTAGCAAGTCGGACGATTCGTGTAGATATTGAGCGTCTGGATACCTTAATGAATCTATTTAGTGAGCTACTGATTGATCGAGTTCGTCTAGAGCAGTTAGCAAGTGAAGTAAAACGAAATGATCTAACAGAAACTGTTGAACACATGTCACGTGTAAGCAGTGATTTGCAAAATATCGTTTTGAAGCTCCGCATGGTTCCGGTAGATTCTGTATTCAATAGATTCCCACGTATGATCAGAGATTTAGCTAAATCTTTGGATAAAAAAGTGGATCTTGTGATTACTGGAGCTGATACTGAACTCGACCGTACGGTTATTGATGAAATTGGCGACCCGTTAGTCCATTTATTGCGGAATGCAGTCGATCATGGGATCGAATCCATCAGTGAGCGTGTGGCTGTCGGAAAACCAGAACAAGGAACGATTCAACTTCGTGCCTTCCATAGCGGTAACCATGTCTTTATCGAGATCGAAGAAGATGGTAAAGGGATTTATCGTGAGAAAGTTTTGAAAACGGCTTTGAAGAACGGTCTCGTTACTGCCGAACAAGCTGCTAAGCTTTCAGATCATGAAGTGTACAATTTGTTATTCGCATCTGGTTTCAGTACAGCTGAAAAAATCTCTGATATTTCTGGTCGTGGCGTTGGTCTTGACGTCGTGAAAACGAAAATTCAGATGTTAGGCGGACATGTTCAAGTAGATTCGAAGCCAGGCTTTGGAAGTAAATTCTCTGTACAATTGCCATTGACCCTATCTATTATTTCGGCAATGCTTGTACGTTTAGGGAGTGAGAAATATGCGATTCCGTTGTCATCCATTGTTGAAACTTCAGCAATACAGAAATCGCAGATTCGTAACATTCAAGGCACTAAAATGATTGATTACCGTAAAACAGTCATTCCATTAGTGTCCGTAAGTTCTTTATTCCAGGTTCCTGATTTCAATGAGGATTTGGAAGAAGAAACAGAAATCGTCGTTGTTCGTAAGGGCGATAAACAAGTAGCACTTATGGTGGATGAATTTATTGGACAGCAAGAAATCGTATTAAAAACACTAGGTAAATACCTAACGGGGATATTCGCAATTTCAGGAGCAACCATTCTTGGGGATGGACAAGTTGCATTGATCATCGACCCTAATGCATTGATTAAATAAACCATATTCGATAAGGAGGATTTCAAAATGGGAGAAGAAAAAAAGGTAATTGTCTTCGCACTTGGATCAGAAGAGTATGGTGTTGAAGTAGAAAAGGTAAGAACGATTGAAAGAATGCAGCCAATGACTCGTGTACCGAAAGCACCGGAATTTATTAAAGGTGTGATTAACTTGCGTGGGGTAGTTATTCCAATTATTGATCTGCGTGCTAGATTTGGACTTGAAGAGGTTACTAGCACAGATGCAACTCGTATTATTATCGTGTCTGCAGCTGAATTCGAAGTAGGGTTGATTGTTGACTCTGCAAATGACGTAATCGATGTCGATACAGATAATATTAATACACCGCCAGAAGTTGTTGGTGGAATTAAAGCGAAATACTTAGATGGTATTGCACGGGTTGGCGAAAACAGATTGCTAGTTCTACTTAACCTAGAGCAAGTATTGAATCGTAGTGAAATTCAGCAGCTAGAAAGATTTGAGGAATAAATCGTGGACGTTTTCAGCCAATTAGAGGATTTCCAATTAGATGTGCTTAAGGAAGTAGGGAATATTGGCGCGGGGCATGCTGCAACTGCGCTTTCTACCTTAATGAATAAGCCGATTGATATGTTGGTTCCCAAAGTAAGAATGCTGCCTTTCGAAGAAATTTGCGAAAGTGTCGGTGGAGCCGAGACTGTCGTATTAGCGATCTTCTTGCGTGTAGAAGGAGATGCTCCCGGCAACATGTTCTTCATTCTGGATTTAGACGCTGCTAAAAATATGCTTCACGATTTGGTTGGTTTATCCATATCAGATCAAGAAGAGTATTCCGAGTTAGAATTATCAGCACTGAATGAGATTGGAAATATACTTGCTGGCTCTTATTTATCCTCACTTGCTGACTTTACGAATTTAAATATGCAGCCGACGGTTCCAGCGCTGGCGATCGACATGGCTGGTGCAATATTAAGCTATGGTTTATTGCAATTTGGTCAAATGGGGGACCAGGCTCTCCTCATTGAAACTAAATTCTTGGAAGGGGACAATGAAGTGCAAGGGCACTTTTTCTTAATCCCTGATCCGGAATCGTTTGGTAAAATCTTTTCGGCATTAGGGGTAGTCTCTCCATGACGCTAGAACACTTAATTAAAGTAGGAATGGCTGACTTGAATGTTGCTCATCAAACGGGTGTTTTGAAGACAACAGGTTTAGGTTCATGTGTAGGGGTAACTCTATATGACAGCCGATCCAAAGTGGCAGGAATGGCACATGTCATGCTGCCTTCCTCCGAAATAGCAAGAGAAGGTTCATTGAACATTGCTAAGTATGCAGATACGGCAATTCCTGAGCTTATCACAAGAATGGAAAAGCTAGGAGCAAGCATAAGCAAGCTAGAAGCAAAGCTAGCTGGCGGCGCTCAAATGTTTGCATTTGCTGGAAATAATGATACGATGAGAATCGGGCCGCGGAATGTAGAATCTTGTAAAGAAATGTTGAATCGTTACAAAATTCCAATTCTGGCTGAGGATACAGGAGCTAATTATGGCCGCACGATTGAGTTTTTTAGTGCGACGGGGATTCTACTAATCCGAAGTGTTCAATTAGGAGTAAAGGAAATTTAATGATGATTGGAACTATACGAATAAATTTCGTTGTCGCCCTATTAGCTGGTATTTTTACATTTGTTTTATCGATCAGTACTAATTTATTTCTATCATCCTGCATTAAAAGTGGGTATAGTTTTCTTATATTATTTGTTGTAACTTTCGGATTTAGATGGGTCTTAGGGTTATTGATTGGATCTGTTTCATCACTTGAGGACGCATCACACGATAATTCCTCATCCACCGTTGGTCAAAACTTAGATCTACTTACGCCTGATGAGGATGAGGAAACACGTCAACTAATGAAGTCGAACCACGCGAATATTTCCAAAGATGAACATTCTTTTGAGATGCAATTTTCACCATTGAATCCACCTAAGCTAGTCACCAAGAATAATTTGGACCCTGAACAACTGGCGGGTGCCTTGAGGCGAATGTCTGAAGATTAAGGATGTGAATCAGAAATCATGATTGATCAAAAGCAAGTTCAGCTAGCCAATATTGAATTGTGGAAACAGTGGAAGGAACAAGGGCTTGTAGCAGCGAGACAAGAACTTATTGAGAACTATTTACCATTAGTTGAGTATGTTTCAGGTAGATTAGCTATCGGCCTTCCTAAAAGTGTTTCCAAAGACGACTTATCCAGCTTTGGAGCTATGGGATTGATTGATGCCATAGAGAAGTTTGATTATGCTCGTGGGTTACAATTTGAAACCTATGCTTCATGGAGAATTCGCGGATCAATAATTGATGGTTTACGTCAAGGTGATTGGGTTCCAAGATCTGTGAGAGAAAAGGCTAAAAAGGTAGAAGAGGCTTATCAAAAGCTCGAACAGCAACATCTACGATCTGTTACAGATAGTGAGATCAGCTCTTATTTGGAAATCAGTGAACAGGATTTTCAGCAAATGCTTCAGGATATTTCCATCACTACCATTTGTTCGATTGATGATCCCATTCGAGAAGAAGAGTCAGAAACTAGATTATCTCTCATAGTTGATGAGAAAGCCAAGAATCCAGAAGCACAAGTAAATGAGTTTTATCTGAAGGAATCATTGGCGAAAGCAATAGACCGATTGACAGAAAAAGAACGAACAGTTGTCTCTTTATTTTATTTTGAAGAATTATCGTTAAGTGAAATAGCAGAAGTTATGTGTTTGTCACCATCCCGTATTTCTCAACTACATTCGAAAGCTATCTTAAGACTTAAAGGTGTGCTTGGGCGATTTAAGAATCAACTTTTTCAAAATAATTAAACTTAATCTGAATGCATGGAAAGGTGGTATGTCCGTGAGTGAAGGGAACATGCCTTTGGATTTCTTCATTAGTATTACTGTGTCTGATGACAAACTATCCGCTCATCTCTCCTTAAGTAATACAGAAGATTCGTTTAAAGTCTCAGTTGGCCAATTATTAGACATCGTTCAAAAAAATCGTATTATTCACGGTGTGAATCAGGTTGTGCTTGCAGAAATAGCGGCAAACCCAAAATCCTTTTATTTAAAGAAGACTTTAATTGCATCTGGAACGAAACCTGTTGAAGGTCAGAATGGTTACATTAAGTTAACATTTGACTTTGATGACAATGAAAAAAAACCTATGGAGCTGGAAGACGGCCGGGTCAATTATAAAGAAGTTATAGCAATTCATAACGTAAAAAAGGGTCAATTAATTGGTCAACGATTTACAGCAACAGCTGGGTCGCCTGGACGTGCTGTCACTGGGGAAACGCTTTTTGCCAAAGCTGGAAAAGAAGCAAGATTTAAAGTCGGCAAAAATGTTGTAATGGATGCAGAGCAATTAGGGCTTTATGCAACGATCGACGGAATGGTGGTAAGAACCGACCGAGACAAAATTAATGTTTTCCCTGTTTACGAAATCAATGGGGATGTTGATTTTAATATCGGTAATATTGATTTTATTGGTACGGTTGTTGTAAGAGGCAATGTGCTGCCAGGATTCAAAATTCGCGCGGCTGGAGATATCCGTGTTACAGGTGGCGTTGAAGCCGCGGAGTTGGAAGCTGAAGGTTCGATAGAAATTTCGGCTGGTATTGTTGGGCAAAATAAAGCATTCATCAAAGCTGGCAAAAATGTAAAAAGTTCTTTCATTCAAGATGCAACGATTGAAGTTTCTGGTGATTTGAACGTTTCACAGAGTATTATGCACTCGATAGTGAGAGCAGGCAAATGCGTGAATTGTGTGGGGGCAAAGGGGTTAATCGTAGGTGGGACTATTCAAGCGGGCGAACGAGTGACTGCTAGAACCATTGGTAATTCCATGTCAACGAGTACAGTAATTGAGGTAGGTGTATTGCCTGAATTACGTAATGAAATGATCCAATTACGTAATAACCTTAGGGCATTGGGTGAAAACATGGAGAAAACAAGTAAAGCGCTTTCTTTATTGGATCAATTGGCTGCTGCTGGTCAGTTAAGCCCTGATAAATTAGCTATGCGTATTAAACTCAATAACACAAAGAAGCAAGCTTTGGACGAACAAATCACTTTGAAGGATCGCATTTTAGAAATTGAGAAATCACTTGAAGACTCTGAAAATGCCAAGGTTCAAGTTGTTTCTACTATATATGGTGGTACGAAAATCGTAATTGGTCGTTATACGAAATTTATTAAGGACCCTACGAGCCGCGTCATATTCCGATTAAGCGATGGGGATATATCTATGAGTCCAAACGTGTAAGTGAGGAGGGAGTAAACGATGAGTTTTAATGCCATCGATTTACAATTCGCTGTACACAAAAATGATGAGGCGGGTATTAAACAAAATCAATTGATGCAGAAGCCGCGTCAGGATGAGACGATTTTAGAAAATCAAGCCACCCAAACAACGGAACGTGATCGAGGGCGTACTAGCAAACTCGAAGAGGGTGGACGTGCTGATATTATGGATCGTCGTGAACAAAAGAAAGCGCAATTAGGTAAAAGTAAGACAAGAAGGCCATTAGAGAGTCTATCTAAGGATACGGAACAACAGCCTATGCATCCTTATAAAGGTCATCGTATTGACTTGTCGCTCTAACTTGCTATAGAAAAAGGTGAACCTTATGGTTATGCAACCGGTGTTATATGTCATCCTTCTGGGCCTTGTACTGATTGTTTACGCAAGGTTTATTCCGAGGGATCAAACGACAACTGCTTCTGCAAAAGCTACGGTTGTACAAGAAATCGAAGATACAATCGAACACTTCGCAGCTGAAATGGAAGAACAAAATCAAACCATGCTTGATCTATTTTCAAAAACAAAACAGGACTATGAAATTGAACTTGCTAAATTGGCAGGTCGGTTGGAATCCCTGGAGAGACAAAAACAGGAGCTGTCCAAAGAGCTAACTACGTTTCATGTTAATCAACAACCCTTATCGACTGCAGATGAATTGTTAACTTCTTTTAATAAGCCAGATTACCAGAGTCCCAACCAAACGGACGTTCTCACTGTAGCTCCAGAAGAGATGCCTGAGGAAGTCGTTTATGAAGGTTTAAGCATGAAAAGTCGATATGCTGAATTATTTACCTTGCATGATCAAGGGAAAAGTGTAGAAGCTATTGCCAAGAAACTTAATATGAATAAAGGCGAGGTCAGTTTGATCCTGCAGCTTTCGAGACAGGAGGAACGGACACGTGTTTAAAAATAGAGCGTTGGTTTCAGGCATTGGAATGGGTATAATTGTAGGTGCTATTCTTCTTCAAGTTATGTTGCTACGACCAAGCAGTCCGAGTCAGTCTGGAAGTGGTATATCTTTGGAGGAGATGGACCCTCAGAAGCTTAAAGTGGAAGCCTCCAAATATTATCAAGTACACGAGAAAAATATAAAGTTGTACACCCAAGTGGAATTAGATGATATAGTTCAGAAGAAACTCAAAGAGGAAACTGATAAGCTAGCAGCTGCAAAGCCGCAAGATCAGCCTAGTACTTCGCAGCCACCTGTTTCATCAAAAATCATTCTTTATGTACAGCCCAACTTGGATGCAACAGCTGTAGCTGAATTAATGATTCGCTCAGGCATAATTACAGATCGTAAAGCATTTATAGCGGAGCTTAATAAGCAAGGTGGCAACAGCAAGATTCAAGTAGGTTTCCATGAGTTTGTTGGTAATTTGGACATGCAGGCACTTGTAACAAATTTGATTACTGCTCAATAAGATATTTGGCAAAAGGATCTTTTTACTGAAGATCTTTTTTTGTTTTCAAACACATAAACTTGCCAATTCTAGGGAAGAATGACTTTCAGGATTAAAGGTTGCACCTTGTTTTCAGTTGTGGTATATTTATTCACGGTGTTAAAAACTCACGCCCGTCAATTTGCATAATGGTGCTTACTTCGGTAGGTTTTATGCAAAGATGCGAGGGGCGGCGGATACCAAATAAACCATTTAAGAGGAGGGATTGGGGATGGCAGTTATCTCCATGAAACAGCTTTTAGAAGCTGGCGTACATTTCGGTCACCAAACACGTCGTTGGAACCCGAAAATGGACAAGTACATTTTTACTGAAAGAAACGGTATTTACATCATCGATCTTCAAAAAACGGTTAAAAAAGTTGAGGAAGCTTACAACTTTGTTAAATCCGTATCCGAAGACAATGGTACAATCCTTTTCGTAGGAACTAAAAAACAAGCACAAGATTCCGTTGCTGAAGAAGCAGAACGTTGTGGCATGTACTTCATCAACCAACGTTGGTTGGGTGGTACATTAACTAACTTCCAAACTATTCAAAAACGTATCGATCGCTTGAAAACTCTTGAAAGATGGGAAGAGGATGGCACTTTCGAAGTTCTACCTAAGAAAGAAGTTATCATTCTTCGCAAAGAGAAAGAGCGTCTTGAGAAATTCCTAGGCGGAATCAAGAACATGAAAGGTTTGCCAAGTGCACTTTTCATTATCGATCCTCGTAAAGAGCGTATTGCTGTAGCAGAAGCTCGTAAATTGGGTATCCCAATCGTTGGTATCGTAGATACAAACTGTGATCCAGACGAAATCGATTACGTGATTCCTGGTAACGATGATGCAATCCGCGCAGTTAAATTGTTAACAGCGAAAATTGCTGATGCCGTTATCGAAGCACACCAAGGCGAGCAAACAACAGCTTAAATTATAGCAATGTGAAAAGGGTGGTTGGAAGGTGTAACAGCCTGTCACCACCCTTTTTTTAGAGAATACACTAGTGTTACATATAGACAATAACTAAATCTCAGGAGGTTTCTTCCATGGCAGTTACAGCAGCACAAGTAAAAGAATTACGTGAAAAAACAGGTGCAGGGATGTTAGATTGCAAGAAAGCACTTGAAGAAGCAAACGGCGATATCACAAAAGCAGGTGAACTTCTTCGTGAAAAAGGTCTTTCTGCAGCAGCTAACAAAGCTGGACGTATTGCTACAGAAGGCGCTGTAGAATCTTACATTCACGCTGGTGGTAAAGTTGGGGTTCTTGTTGAGATCAACTGTGAAACTGACTTCGTTGGTAAAACAGAGCAATTCAGAACGTTCTGCAGAGACATTGCTATGCACATCGCAGCAGCAAACCCTTCATATGTTCGTCGTGAAGAAGTACCAACAGAAGCTTTGGAAAAAGAAAAAGAAATTCTTCGTAACCAAGCTCTGAACGAAGGCAAACCAGAAAAAATTATCGACAAAATGGTTGAAGGCCGTATTGGTAAATACTACGAAGAGTTCTGCTTAATGGAGCAAGCATTCATTAAAGATCCAGACAAAACAATCGATCAATTGTTGAATGAGAAAATCGCGGCTATCGGCGAGAACATCTCCATTCGTCGTTTCGTTCGTTTCGGTCTTGGTGAAGGTCTTGAGAAGAAACAAGAAAACTTTGCGGAAGAAGTTATGTCCCAAGTTAAACTATAATAGGCATTTAAAAAAGTTGGAACACTTGGTGTTCCTTCTTTTTTAGCCCTTAAAGACATGGAAGTATGCATGAACGGAGGTCATACAAGTTGGGTCAACCTTTTTATAAAAGAATAGTGCTTAAATTGAGCGGCGAAGCTTTAGCCGGACAGCAAGGATATGGCATTGATTCAGAAGTGATTACATCTATTGCTCAACAAGTAAAGGATGTTGTAGAATTAAATGTCGAGGTAGCTATCGTTGTTGGCGGTGGAAATATTTGGCGTGGAATCGCGGGTAGTGAGAAAGGAATGGATCGTGCAACAGCAGACTACATGGGTATGCTAGCAACGGTCATGAACTCACTTGCTTTGCAAGATGCTTTGGAAAACATTGAGGTTCCCACTAGAGTCCAGTCCTCCATTACTATGCAACAAGTCGCTGAACCTTACATACGTAGGAGAGCTATGCGCCATCTCGAAAAGGGTAGAGTCGTTATTTTCGCCGCGGGGACAGGTAATCCTTACTTCTCGACGGACACAACAGCAGCCCTGAGAGCAGCCGAGATTGAAGCTGAAGTTATTCTTATGGCTAAAAATAAAGTGGATGGCGTTTACTCAGCAGATCCATTCAAAGATCCAACAGCGAAGAAATTCGAAACGTTAACCTATATGGAAGTAATTAGTAATAATCTTGGTGTCATGGACTCCACTGCATCTTCCCTTTGTATGGATAACAACATTCCGTTAGTTGTGTTTAACATCACGGAAAAAGGGAATATCAAACGAGTGGTCCTTGGCGATAAAATCGGGACTACAGTTAAAGGGAGCGTATAAACCATGCCGCAATCAGTGAAGAAGAATGCAGAAGATCGGATGGACAAAGCGATTGGAGCGCTAAGAAGAGATTTAACATCCCTTCGTGCGGGACGTGCTACGCCATCATTATTAGACCGTATTCAAGTTGAATACTATGGGGCAATGACGCCTGTTAATCAATTAGCTAACTTAACAACACCAGATTCACGTACCCTTCTTATTCAACCTTGGGATAAAAGCTCCATGTCTTCTATTGAGAAGGCAATTATGAAATCTGATTTAGGTTTAACGCCATCGAATGACGGGATCGTTATTCGGATTGTTATTCCTGCATTAACAGAAGAGCGTCGTAATGACTTGGTGAAAATGACGAAAAAATTTGGCGAAGAAGCCAAAATTGCTATTCGTAATATTCGCCGTGATGCGAACGACGAAATTAAAAAGCTTGAGAAAGCAGGCATTTCTGAGGATGAGTCCCGTAAGCATCAAGAGGACATTCAGAAATTTACTGATAAATTCGTAGCTGAAGTTGAAAAAGTTTTGGCTGCTAAAGAAAAAGAAATCATGGAAGTATAAGATAGATATGCCCCCGGGTATTCATTCGCTGGGGGTTTTTCATCTTTCCCTAGTTGGGAGGAACAATTGTGCTCAAGCTATTTAAGAAGTGGTTAAACCAAACGCGAAAGACTGTGACTTCGGCAGCCCCTGAAATAGAGCTGGACAAAGTACCAGCGCACGTTGCGATTATTATGGATGGAAATGGCCGCTGGGCTAAACAAAGAGGTTTGCCTCGTGTAGCAGGACATCATTCCGGCATGAAGAACGTAAAGAAAATTACTATGGCAGCCAATGATATTGGGGTTAAAGTTTTGACCATGTACGCTTTCTCTACAGAGAATTGGAAACGCCCGAAAGATGAAGTAGAGTTTCTGATGAAGCTGCCACAAGAGTTCTTCCCTTTGGAAATTGAAGAGTTAATTCAAAACAATGTGCGCATTCGCATGACGGGTTGGAAAGAAGGATTACCTGACTATACGCTGAAAGCGATAGAAGGGGCAATCGAGCGGACGAAAGATAACACAGGTCTTATTTTGAATTTTGCTTTAAATTATGGCGGACGTAAGGAAATCATCGCGGGCGTTCAAGATATGATGAGGGATTTGGAAAACGGAAGCTTGAAGTCAGATGAGTTGGATGAATCGATTTTTTCATCTTACATGTTAACTTCCGATTTGCCTGATCCCGATTTATTGATTCGAACGAGTGGAGAATTGCGACTAAGCAACTTTTTGCTTTGGCAATTAGCTTATTCGGAATTATGGTTTACAGATGCCTATTGGCCAGAATTCACGGAGGACTTATTTATGCAAGCCATTGCTGAATATCAGCGTCGTGCAAGAAGATACGGTGGTATTTAACAGTTGATTGTGTAATCGTTTTGTCACTAAAAATGGATGGCTTAGAGATAAACGTTGTTCATCTAGGGGGATTCTACTTGAAACAAAGGATTATTACAGGTGTTATAGCTGGTCTTGCATTTATTACACTTCTAGTACTTGGTGATTTGTGGTATGCAGGCTTAATTGTACTCGTTTCAATTATTGGATATCGTGAGTATTTACAAATGAATGGGTATATGCCTTATAAACTAACAGCTGCCGCGGGTCTCGTAGCGCTACTTTGTTTGACAATTCCTTGGGGATTGTTAGGGATAACATTTACTTTTTCTTTTACTGCAATCACCTGGTTTGCCATGTTCGTCTTACTTTTTATTACAGTAGCCTCTAAAAACAAAATCACGATTGACCAAGTTTCAGTGATTTTGCTAGGTGTCGTATACATTGGATTTGGTTTTAACTATATGATTGAAGCACGTTTGGCGGAAAATGGCTTATTTTGGACGATTATGGTTTTCGTCTGTATTTGGGCATCGGATGCTGGTGCATATTTTGTCGGTTCCAAATTAGGTAAACACCCTTTGTGGCCTCAAATTAGTCCTAAAAAGTCGATTGAAGGCGCCATCGGTGGGGTTATTATCGCAATGATTTTGGCATTAGGATTCGCATGGTACTCGCCAGAACTATTAAGTGTAGGGAAAGCACTATTATTGGGATTTGTGATCGCGGTAGTAGGGCAAATCGGTGATTTAATTCAATCCGCGTATAAACGTGTAAAAGGAATTAAAGACACAGGGACATTGCTGCCAGGACATGGCGGTGTACTCGATCGGATGGATAGTTGGTTAATTGTTTTTCCGTTTATCTATCTGCTCGACTTGATTCCTAACTAATTCTCATAAACGGGGTTGAAACTTATGAAAAAAATCGCCATCTTGGGTTCAACAGGCTCGATAGGGACTCAAACCTTAGATATCGTGCAGCATTCGCCTGAAATGTTTCAAGTCGAAGCTATTTCAGCCGGTTATAATGGTGAACTGGTCATAGAACAAGCCAAACAGTTTCGTCCAAAGCTTGTATCTGTTGCGACAAAGGCTCTTGCAGAAGAGGTAGCTGGTCAAATTCCTTCTGGTATCAAAGTTTTATATGGGGAAGAAGGTTTACTAGAGGTTGCCGCTTCCACGGATGCGGAGTTACTTGTAAGTGCACTTGTTGGCAGTCAAGGGTTAAAACCTACGTTAGCTGCAATCGAAGCAGGTAAAGATATTGGTCTAGCCAACAAGGAGACTCTTGTTAGTGCTGGACATATTGTAACGGAAGCTGTTGCTCGTAAGGGAGTTGCCTTATTACCGATTGATAGTGAGCATTCTGCTATTTTTCAATGTTTAAATGGGGAGAAGCGATCCCAAATCGCTCAAATCACGATTACAGCTTCTGGGGGTTCCTTTCGAGATCGTACACGGGAACAGTTAGTGGGTGTAACTGTGGCGGATGCACTCAAGCATCCGAATTGGTCTATGGGTGCCAAAATCACTATTGATTCTGCAACGATGGTGAACAAAGGTCTTGAAGTGATGGAAGCACATTGGCTCTTCGGATTGTCCTATGAGGATATTAAAGTTATCCTACATCCGGAAAGTGTGATTCACTCCTACATTGAATTTGTTGATCATAGTGTTATCGCTCAGTTAGGTAACCCAGATATGAGAGTTCCTATTCAGTACGCTTTAACCTATCCGGATCGTTATCCGACACCTACTTCCAGATTGGACTTAGCAGCGATTGGAAAGCTACATTTCCGTGAAATGGATTATACACGTTTCCCGTGCCTTCGTATGGCATTTGAAAGTGGTAAACAAGGTGGTGTCACCCCTACGGTTTATAATGCTGCCAATGAGATTGCAGTGGCTCGTTTTCTGAAGGGTGACATCTCATTTTTACAAATTGAAGATATTATTGAAGCTGCGCTGTACAAACATGAGCCACATGCTAACCCGACAATTGAGTTGATTCATGAACAAGATCAATGGGCTAGAGCATTTGCCGCATCTATCCGCTTCTAAATCTCAGGAAGAGCTAGGTCAGCTTGCATGGCTCAGCTCTTCTTTTTAATTTCCAACACTAGGTTGGTAATCAAAGTCTAATTATTTCTCTGAGTTCGTATAATGACCTGAGCAGGCATAGCTTGTATTCAGCTGTTCAATAGTGGTAATCTAAGAACAAGAACAGCTGATCTGAAGTTGCTGCTTATAGAACGTCCCAATAAGCGAAAGCATGTGGTCATTGTTACATAGGATAGTTTTCTGAAGAAAACCCGAGGGAGGAAATACGACTTGTCGGCCATTGAAGTTGGATTAAAGGTTATTTTGTTGTTTTTCGTTCTTGTTACGATTCATGAATGGGGTCATTTTTACTTTGCAAAACGTGCAGGTATTTTGGTTCGTGAATTTGCAATTGGTTTCGGGCCTAAGATTTTTTCATATAAAAAAGGGGAGACCCGTTATACGCTGCGAATACTACCTATTGGTGGATTTGTTCGTATGGCAGGGGAAGATCCAGAAATTGTTCAAGTGAACCCTGGACAAACGGTTGCTATCAAATTAAATAAGCAAAACCAAGTTTCTTTCTTATATCTGGATCAGTTGGATCGACGCTCAAATGTAATCATGGGGGTTGTGGAACATATTGATTTAGATAAATCACTTCGATTATCCATTGATGTTGATGGTGAGAAAGTGACTTATCCTGTTGATCCTCAAGCGATGATGGTCACGAAGGGAACGGAAACCCAAATTGCTCCTTATGATCGTCAATTTGGTTCCAAATCAGTAGGGAAACGTGCCTTGGCAATTGTTATGGGGCCCGTCATGAACTTCATCTTAGCTATAGTTTTGTTTTTCATCGTAGTGATCATGTCAGGCGTTTTCACGAATGTGAAACTGGATTCCGTTCTTGCTGGTAAAGCAGGTGAAAAAGCGGGTCTGCTAAAAGGTGACATTATCATGTCTATTGATAAACAACCCATTGGCGATGACCGTAATAAAATGGTGTCAGCCATTCAGTCATCCGCTGGGAAAACGATGACGTGGGTCGTTGATCGTGCTGGTAACCCACTTACGCTTCAAGTTACGCCTGAAATGGAAGATGGAGCTGGCAAGCTAGGTGTAGTAATTAGCGGAGATCGTAGAAGCGCTACCCTTGGTGAAGTGTTCACAGGTACTTATGATTCCGTTGTTGGAACGACTATTGGTATTGTAACGGGGTTGCAAAAGCTTGTGATGCTCCAGTTTAAATTGGATGATTTGGGTGGTCCCGTTCGAACAGCACAGGTATCTGCGCAATTTGCCAAAATGGGACTGAGCTCCTTAATTGCTTGGGCTGCAACTTTAAGTTTATATCTTGGTATTTTTAATCTTTTACCAATCCCTGCGCTAGACGGAAGTCGTCTGCTATTTATGGGCTTAGAAGCATTGCGCGGTAAACCAATTGATCCGAATCGAGAGAGTATGGTTCACTTTGTTGGTTTTGCGTTGTTGATGCTGCTAATGGTTGCTGTCACGTACAATGATATTTTACGATTGATTAAGGGTTAGTCCTAATCTGTGGGAGGGTTTATGTCAAACGAAAAGCAATTTGTCAAAGAAATTACACCGCAAGGAGAAGATTTCTCCAGATGGTATATAGATGTTATTAAGAAAGCAGATTTAATGAGTTACTCCCCGGTACGCGGATGTATCGTTTTTAAACCGGATGGTTATGAAATTTGGGAAAATATTCAGCGTGAACTGGATAGCAAATTTAAAGAAACAGGTCACCGCAACGCGTACTTCCCGCTATTTATTCCAGAAAGCTTTTTCCAAAAGGAAAAAGAGCATGTTGAGGGCTTTAATCCAGAACTTCCTTGGGTGACAGAAGCAGGTGGTGAGAAGTTAGAGGAGCGTTTGGCTATTCGTCCAACCTCTGAAACAATGATCGGTCATATGTACTCGGAGTGGATTAACTCCTACCGTGATCTGCCGCTGTTGATTAACCAGTGGGCGAACGTGGTTCGTTGGGAAAAACGGACATTACCATTCCTTCGTACAACGGAATTCTTGTGGCAAGAAGGGCATACCGCTCATGAAGATGAGCAGGATGCGCGCCGCGAGACGATGCAAATGCTGGACGTGTATCGTCAATTTGCCGAAGAGTTCCTAGCTATTCCTGTCATTGTGGGTCAAAAAACGCCATCTGAGAGATTTGCTGGTGCGATTGATACATTCTCTATTGAAGCGATGATGAAAGACGGTAAAGCCGTCCAAGCGGGTACATCCCATTACCTTGGCAATAAATTTGCTGTTGCTTTCGATATTAAATTCTTGGATCGTGAGAATCAGCACCAATTTGCTCACACAACTTCGTGGGGAGTAAGTACCCGTTTAATTGGAGCACTCATTATGGTTCACGGGGACGACCGCGGTTTGGTATTGCCACCGAAGGTTGCACCTACCCAAGTAATCATGATCCCAATCGGTCCGCCAAAAACACGCGAACAGGTTATCGGTCGTGTGGACGAGCTGTTTGCTGATTTGAAGAAAGCAGGCGTTCGTGTCAAAGTGGATGATCGTGCTGATCAAAGTCCTGGTTGGAAATTCAATGAGTACGAAATGCGCGGTGTGCCTATCCGTGTTGAGCTTGGTCCTCGTGACATGGAGAACGGTGTAGTTGTTCTCGTATCTCGCGTTAGCGGAGAAAAGAAAATCGTTCAACAAGCTGATTTCGTCCAAGAAGTTCAAAATTTACTTGCTGAGATTCATCAGCAGATGTATGATAAAGCGAAGCAATTCCGTGACGAGCATTACATCGCGGTGGATACGATCGACGAATTTAAGACTTTCTTGGAAACGAAACGTGGATTTGCCTTGGCTGGCTGGTGTGGATCTGACGCTTGCGAATCGCAAGTGAAAGAGGAAACAGGAGCAACAAGCCGTAATATCCCGTTCAATCCATCCGAAACGAAATCAACTTGCGTTGTATGTGGTGAAGCTTCTAAACATACAGTTGTTTTTGGTCGAAGCTATTAATTAATTACAATCAAGGGCATATGGAGGTCTGTCTCCATTGCCCTTGGTATGTTTTATGGGGAGGCTGTTCATGAGTAATTTGGCTGATAAACGGAATCGCTTTGAGCTTTTGATGCAGCAAGCCGAGATTCCAGCCGATGTTGTACGGTCATATTTTACAGAAGGCTACATTGATCAAGTAGAAATTAGTCGAAAGAACCGCGACTGGACATTTTATTTGGTGAAAAATGACCTTGTGCCTCTGAACATTTATCGTTCGTTTTGTAAAATGATTCAAGAAAAATTTGCACAAATCGCGAAAATTCGGTTTATTTGGAAGTTTGAACAGGCAGAACCAGCTGTACTCGTTGATGAGTACTGGAGTTTATTTATGGAATGGTTGCAGCGTGAAGTGCCCTCTGTAAATGGCTGGATGTCCAAATCCAAGTTTGATGTCCAAGGACATACATTATCATTGATCATGCTAGATGCTATTGGTCTTGAACTTGCTAAGAAGAAAAACATAGATATGTTTATTCGGAACTTTTTCCATAACTTTTTTCAAACCGAGCTAACCGTGAAATATGCGATGAGCGATTCTTCAGAAATCGAAGCGGAATATGAGAAATTCGCCAAACAGCGTGAGCAGGGTGAGAAATCTTTTACTCAAGAAATCATGATGTCCATCGACATGGAGGAAGAAGAACCCTCCTTGCCTGAAGGCGAAGTGAAACTTGTTATGGGTATTGATATTAAGGAAGTACCGACGCCACTGAAAGATATTCAAGAAGAAGAGAAGAAAATCGCGGTTCAAGGTACTGTATTTGGACTGGATGTCAAAGAACTGAGAAATGGCAACACATTGTTTACGTTTAACATCACGGACTTTAGTGATTCACTCGCTATGAAAGTTTTTGCGAAAACCAAAGAAGATGTTAGGATCATGAGTCTTCTAGCGAATGGTACTTGGATTCGTGCGCGCGGGAAAGTTGAATATGATCGTTTTATGCAAATTCCCGAACTTGTTATGATTCCCAATGATCTATATGAAGTAATGGCTCCTAGGGATCGTATGGATGATGCTGCCGAGAAGCGCGTTGAGTTTCATTTGCATACGACGATGAGTACGATGGACGCTCTTACTCCAATTGATCAATATGTGAAATTGGCAGCCAAATGGGGTCATAAAGCCATCGCTGTCACCGATCATAGCAATATTCAATGTTTTCCTGATGCCGGTAAAGCAGCCAAAAAGCACGGTATCAAAGTCATTTACGGTGTCGAAGCGAATGTAGTCAATGATTCTGTGCCAATTGTTATGAATGGGCGAGATATTGACTTGAAACAATCGACCTATGTTATTTTTGACGTGGAGACAACGGGGCTATCGGTCATTAATAATCGAATTATCGAGCTTGCCGGTGTGAAAATGCAAGATGGCAAAGAAATTGATCGTTTCGCCACATTTATCAATCCGCATGAGAAGATTCCTTATAACATTCAGCAATTAACGAATATCAATGATGACATGGTCAAGGATGCCCCAGATATCGAGGATGAGCTGCCCAAATTTGTAGAGTTTATTGGAGATTGCGTACTTGTCGCACATAATGCGCGATTTGATATGGGCTTTCTCCAAGCCAATTTAAAACGTATGAATTTGCCTGAAGTAACTAACTCAGTCCTGGATACGTTGGAGCTGGCAAGATTTCTGTTCCCATCCATGAAGAACCATCGTTTAAATACGTTATCAGATAAATTTAAAGTGGGACTTGATAATCATCACCGTGCGATCGATGACTCGATTGCGCTGGGGCATGTACTTTATCATTTAATTAATGAGGCTAATGATCGTCAAATTATGAGCTTAGCCAAACTCAATGATTACGTGGGGAAAGATCTCTCTAATCAACGGCCTTTTCATTGTTGTATCTATGCGCTCAACCCTGTAGGGAAGAAAAATTTATTTAAGCTTATTTCCATGTCGCACACAACCTATTTACAGAAAGCTGCTACAATTCCCAAAAGTGTATTAGTTGAACACCGAGAGGGACTCCTTGTGACTTCAGGCTGTGAAAAAGGAGAATTTTTCGAGGCTGTTCTTAACAAAACGATTGAGGAAGCCGAACAGGTCTCGGAGTTCTATGATATTCTCGAAATTCAACCGGTTAGCTACAATATGCATCTTGTTGAAAAAGGTTTGGTTGGTTCTGTAGAAGATCTAGAGAATGCGGTAAGACGTGTTTGTGAGATTGGCTATAAAACAGGAAAACCCGTCATTGCGACAGGCAACGTACATTACTTGAACCCACGGGAGAAAGTGTGCCGTGACATTACAATCAACGGAATCACAGGATTTAGCCCGCTTAAAGCGGTGAAGAAACCGGATGCGCATTTGCGTACGACCAAAGAGATGCTGCAAGAGTTTAGCTTTTTAGGTCAGGAAAAGGCCATGGAAGTAGTGGTTCGGAGTACAAATGAACTGGCGGATCGCTTCGAATCCATTGAGCTTTTCCCAGACAAGTTATTTACACCAATTATCGAAGGTGCTGACGAAGAGATTCGTACAACCTGTTATGACACGGCCAAAGGTATGTATGGCGAAGAGCTTCCTGAAGTTATCATTGCGCGTCTGGAGAAAGAACTTGTTCCGATCATTAAATTCGGTTTCTCGGCCAACTATTTGATTTCAGAACGTCTTGTTAAAAAGTCGAATGCAGACGGCTATCTCGTAGGATCCCGGGGATCCGTTGGTTCTTCCGTCGTCGCGATGATGTTAGGTATTTCCGAGGTTAATCCATTACCGCCGCACTATATCTGTCTTTCCTGCAGGCATAGCGAGTGGTTCCTAGACGGAAGTGTCCCGAGTGGTTTCGATCTACCGAATAAAGAATGCCCTTCCTGCGGCGGCAATTTAAAAGGTGACGGTCATGACATTCCGTTTGAGACGTTCCTTGGTTTTAA
This sequence comes from Paenibacillus sp. J31R109, assembly GCF_059692055.1. NCBI lineage: Bacteria > Bacillati > Bacillota > Bacilli > Caryophanales > Paenibacillaceae > Paenibacillus > Paenibacillus sp. J31R109. Next base: position 667,439 of record NZ_JCAUAR010000001.1, read on the forward strand.
AGGGGACAAGGTTCCCGATATCGACTTGAACTTCTCTGGTGTGTACCAACCGGTGGCACATAACTTCACGAAGGAAATCTTTGGCCCTAAGAATGTGTTCCGTGCAGGGACGATCGGTACTGTCGCGGAGAAAACGGCGTTCGGTTTCGTTAAAAAGTACGAAGAAGAACAAGGTCAGAAGTGGCGCGGTGCGGAGATTGCTCGACTGGCTTCAGGTTGTACTGGGGTAAAAAGGAGCACAGGTCAGCATCCAGGTGGTATTGTTGTTGTGCCAGATTACATTGAAGTCGATGATATCACACCGGTTCAATTCCCTGCCGATGATAAAAATTCGGAATGGATGACGACTCATTTTGACTATCATGCCTTCGATGCGAACTTGCTAAAATTAGATATTCTGGGACACGACGATCCGACAATGATGAGGATGCTTCAAGATTTGACTGGCATCGATCCAACAACGATTCCTATGAATGATGCCAAAGCGATGAGTATTTTCAATTCTACAGAAGCGTTAGGTGTTAGACCAGATCAGATTCGTTCTCCTGTCGCAACGTATGGCGTTCCTGAGATGGGAACGAAATTCGTTCGTCAAATGCTTCAAGAAACGCAACCTTCTTCTTTTGCCGATCTATTGCAAATATCCGGTTTATCACATGGAACGGGTGTTTGGTTGGGGAACGCTCAGGAATTGATCAAAAAAGGGATTTGTAACATTAAGACGGTTATTGGCTGTCGGGATGATATCATGCTCTATTTGATCTATAAAGCGGGGATGGATGCAGGTCTTGCATTTAAAATTACGGAGAGTGTGCGTAAAGGGAAAGGCCTCACAGACGAATGGAAAGATGAGATGAAACGATGTAATGTGCCAGCATGGTATATTGAATCCTGCGAACGGATTGAGTATATGTTTCCAAAAGCGCATGCTGCGGCTTACGTTATCTCTGCCGTTCGTACTGCTTACTTCAAAGTGTATCACCCGATAGCTTACTATGCGACTTACTTTAGTGTGCGTGCAGCGGATTTTGATCTGGAATTATTATGCCAAGGATATGACGCAATTCTTAAAGTATTAGTTGAGATTGAAGCGAAAGGTTTTCAAGCGCTACCGAAAGAGAAAGCCATGGTTTCCATTCTTGAAATGGCGTTAGAAATGACATCGCGGGGTTTTAGTTTCAAACCTATTGATATTTATCGTTCGGATGCGACAAAATTCATCATTGATGGGACGTCGTTAATTCCACCTTTTGCAGCAATGTCTGGTATTGGTGAAAATGCAGCGAAAAATATTGCAGCCGCCAAAGAAGAAGGAGACTTCCTCTCCGTAGAGGACTTTCAGAATAAATCCAAGGCATCCAAAACTGTCATTGAGCTGCTGACTTCCATGGGATGTTTCCGTGGAATGCCTGAATCTAATCAACTTTCTTTGTTTTAATAATAAGCTGTCAAGTGAAAATGATTAACAAGTTTGCTATTGTAATGCAAAGATTGGTTATGGTATAATTTTTATTGGCAATAATGAGGATATCATCTTGTGATTAAAGAGTGGGGAAACCCACTCTTTACATTTTGATATAGGACTTTTCCGGATACGACAAGGAGAAGTCAATTTAGGAGGTACACATATCTGTGGCTACACAAGAGCAAATCAAATCCATCATTGAGGACATGCTGAAGGATTTTGTTGAACAAAATGGGTTTGAAATCGTGGATATTGAATATGTCAAAGAAGGCAGCAATTGGTTCCTTCGTGTTTATGCTGACAAAGAAGGCGGAATTGATATAGATGATTGCGGCCGCATCAGTGAATTTTTAAGTGTTCAATTGGATGAGAAAGATCCGATAACTGATGCTTATTTCTTGGAAGTTTCTTCACCTGGAGCGGAACGTCCGCTCAAGAAAACTCAAGATTATTATAAAGCCGTAAATAGTCACGTATTTGTTACCACGTATGAGCCTATCGACGGTTCTAAGGAATTTGAAGGGTTGTTGCAGTCTTATGACGAGGAAGTTCTCGTGATTGAGATTGGTAAAAAGAAAATCAGCATTCCGGTTTCTAAAGTAGCTAGCGCACGTCTCGCTATCGTATTTTAGAAATCGTTACTTATTGAAGGGGGGGACTCAGTTCAAATGAACACGGATTTTATTGAAGCGCTGTCGGAAATTGAACGAGAGAAGGGTATCTCCAAGGAGCTACTCATTGATGCTATTGAAGCGGCGATGATTTCAAGTTATAAACGTAATTTCAACACAGCACAGAATGTGCGTGTAGATATCAATCGACATACGGGTCTTATCAAAGTTTATGCACGGAAGACCGTTACAGAGGAAGTATTGGATCCAAGATTGGAAATTTCTGTTCATGCATCGCGTGAAATTAATCCGAACTACCAATTGGACGATATTGTTGAAATTGAAGTAACGCCTCGTGATTTTGGACGTATTGCAGCACAAACGGCTAAACAGGTCGTAACGCAACGAATCCGCGAAGCCGAGCGTGGCTTAATTTATAATGCTTTTATCGATAAAGAAGAAGATATCGTAACAGGTATCCTACAACGTCAAGATCAACGTAATATTTATGTTGACTTGGGTAAAGTAGAAGCAGTTCTTCCACTTACAGAGCTTATGCCAACGGATAAGTTCAAACAAGGTGATCGCATTAAAGCATATATTACGAAGGTTGAGAACACAACAAAGGGTCCTCAAATTATTTTATCAAGAACTCATCCTGGTTTGTTGAAGCGTCTATTTGAGCTTGAAGTTCCTGAGATTTTTGATGGCGTCGTTGAGATTCGTTCCGTAGCACGTGAAGCAGGCTTCCGTTCGAAGATTGCTGTTCATTCCCGTAATCCTGAGGTAGATCCTGTCGGTTCTTGCGTAGGTCCCAAAGGTTTGCGTGTTCAAACTATCGTAACGGAATTGCGCGGAGAGAAAATCGATATCGTTCGTTGGATGGAGAGCGTGGAAGAGTACGTAGCGAATGCGCTAAGTCCTTCTAAGGTGCTTGAAGTTCAAATTCATGAAAATGAAAAAATGGCGCGAGTCATTGTACCTGATTATCAACTTTCATTGGCAATTGGAATCAAAGGGCAGAATGCCCGTCTAGCTGCCAAGTTGACTGGTTGGAAAATCGATATCAAGAGCGAAACACAAGCAGAACAAGAATTTGGTAGAGTGAAAACTTACTCGGAAGAGATGCACCAAGATTCGATTAGCATCGATTAAGTTGTTGTTAGGAAACAAGGGGTGATCGGAATGAAGCAGAGAAAAATCCCTCTGAGAAAATGCGTTGCCTGTCAGGAAATGATGCCGAAGAGGGACTTGATCCGCGTCGTCAAAACGCCTGAAGATGACATTCTCATTGATCTCAAGGGGAAGAAGTCTGGGCGCGGTGCCTACCTGTGCGGTAAAGTTTCTTGTTTTAAATTGGCAAAGAAAAGCAAAGCCCTGGATAGAGCTCTGAAGCATGCAGTAGGCGCAGACATTTATGACCAACTGGAACAAGATTTCATTCGTGTAGAAGATGAATTCCTTTCTTCGAAAGAGGAGGAATCTGAAGATGAATCCTAAATTTTATTCACAATTGGGTTTAGCGATGAGAGCCGGGAAACTCGTAACGGGTGATGAAGGTGTTTTCAAAGCCATTCGCGCAGGTGAGGCCAAGCTTGTAATCATGTCAGAAGACGCTTCAGCTAATACACGTAAGAAATTTCAAGATAAATGCCTATTTTATGGGGTTAAACTCATGGAAGTCGGTACGAAGTATGAATTGGGCCGCAGCATTGGGAAAGAAATGCGTGTCACCATAGGTGTATTGGACGGAGGCTTCGCGCAGATGCTGCAGAAGAGTCAAGAAAATCCTGCGGAGGTGAAACATATTGACCAATAAACAAGATAATAAAGACAAGACACGCGTGTACGAATACGCGAAACAGCTCAATATGAGCAGCAAAGAAATTATCACCATTCTCAAACGATTAAATATACCTGTTAACAACCATATGAGTGTTATGGAGAATGATGCAGTTAGCAGTGTGGAAAAGTTTTTTAGAGATATCAAAGCAAATGCGGCTGCCAAACGAGCAGCTACGGACGGAGGAAATGTGAGTTCATCTACGACGAATCAGAATCCTGCATCGCAGGCTCCAGCACAAGAGAATAAAGGTGCAGTAACTCCGGCAGCTAAGCCAGTTACTAATGAGCAACAATCCACTAGTCAACCGACTACATCAACTGGAGCAACGACTCCTCAACAAGGTCAGTCTACACAAAATACGTCAAGTCGCCTACCACAGTCTCGCCCAAGTGGTCAAGGAAGCAACTATCAAGGAAATCGTCCTAATAATAGCCAAGGCGGACAACGCACGGGCTATCAAGGTTCTAACCCAAATGGCGGACGCCCTAGCGGTCAAGGTTCCAGCCAAGGCGGACAACACACAGGCTACCAAGGTTCTAATCCAAACGGTTCCCGTCCTGCAGGTCAAGGTTCCAGCCAAGGTGGACAGCGCACAGGTGGTTACCAAGGTTCTAACCCAGGCGGACAACGTCCAGCGGGTGGAAGCAACAGTGGCGGATACAATAGTTCTCGTCCAGCTAGCCAAGGCTACAGCAGCCAAGGCCAAGGTCAAGGCGGAGCACCACGTTCGAATAGTAACTATGCTGGTTCACGTCCTAGTCAAGGCGCAGGCGGTCCTGGTGCAAGCAGTGGGCAAAGTGCGAATAGCGGACGTCCGCAATCCAGTCCAAATCGTAGTGCTGGTCCTAATCGCCAGTCCAAACCATTCGAGAACCGCAACAATAACCAAAGTGGAAGACCGGTTGTTCAAGAAGCGAAACCGCAATTCCATGTTGGGGCTACAGCGGCTGAGTTGGATGATGCAGCAGCTAAAGCTGGCGTTATCACAACGAAGAAATCCAAACCAACGCCAAAACGTTTTGATGATAACAGATCTGGTGGTAATCGCGGTCCTGGCGGCAACAACAGAGGCAACCAACGCGGCAACAACAGAGGTCGTTACCAACAAGATATGGTTAAGAAAGAAAAAGTGGATAACACACCTAAGAAGATCATCGTTCGTGGCAATATGACGGTTGGTGAAACTGCCAAATTGCTTCACAAGGACGCTTCTGAAGTGATTAAGAAACTTTTATTCCTTGGAACAATGGCGACAATCAACCAAGAGCTTGATTTGGAAACGATCCAATTGATCGCGACTGAATTTGGTGTTGAAGTTGAAATCAAGATTAAAGTCGAAGAAGATAACTTCGAAACCTTCGAAGAAATCGATGACGAGGCGGACTTGCTTGAGCGTCCACCAGTTGTTACTATTATGGGGCACGTTGACCATGGTAAAACAACATTGCTTGATGCTATTCGTAAAACAAGTGTTACGGAAGGCGAAGCAGGCGGAATCACGCAACATATCGGTGCTTATCAAGTTGAAGTTAATCATAAGAAAATTACGTTCTTGGATACACCAGGTCACGAAGCGTTTACTACAATGCGTGCCCGCGGTGCTCAAGTTACGGATATTACAATTATCGTTGTTGCGGCAGATGACGGTGTAATGCCTCAAACGGTAGAAGCGATTAGTCATGCTAAAGCTGCTGGCGTACCGATCATTGTTGCTGTTAACAAGATTGATAAAGAAGGCGCGAATCCGGATCAAATCAAGCAAGCTCTTACGGCTTACGAGTTAGTGCCGGAAGAGTGGGGCGGCGATACGATTTTCTGCGAAATTTCCGCAAAACAACGTATTGGTCTAGAAAACCTACTTGAAATGATCTTGTTGGTTGCTGAAGTACAAGAGTACAAAGCGAACCCTAACAAGCGTGCTAGAGCGACTGTTATTGAAGCTGAGTTGGATAAAGGAAGAGGCCCTGTGGCTCGAATTCTGATTCAACATGGTACTTTGAAAGTTGGAGATAGCTTCGTTGCCGGTGTTTGCTTCGGTCGTGTACGTGCAATTGTTAATGACAAAGGTAAACGTTTAAAAGAAGCAGGTCCTTCAACGCCGGTAGAAATTACAGGTCTGACTGAAGTTCCACAAGCAGGGGATCCGTTCCTAGCTTACGAAGATGAGCGAAAAGCAAGAGACATCGCGGACCGTCGTGCGATCGCACTTCGTCAATCTGAGATGACGGCTAATTCACGTGTAACACTTGAAGATCTCTTTAAACATATTAAAGATGGTGAAGTGAAAGATCTGAATGTTATCATCAAGGGTGACGTTCAAGGTTCTGTAGAAGCACTGAAAAGCTCTCTTGAGAAGATTGAAGTTGAGGGTGTTCGCGTTAAGATTCTTCATAACGGCGTAGGTGCTGTAACAGAATCGGATATCATTCTGGCTTCTGCTTCCAATGCGATTATCATCGGATTTAACGTTCGTCCTGAACCAGCTGCGAAAGCAACAGCTGATCAAGAGAAAGTAGATATCCGTCTGCATAACATCATTTACAACGTAATTGAAGAGATCGAGCAAGCTATGAAAGGCATGTTGGATCCAATATTTAAAGAGGTTGTTCTTGGTCAAGCTGAAGTTCGTAATGTGTTCAAAATTACAGGTTCAGGAACGATTGCAGGATGTTACGTAACTTCAGGTAAAATTGCCCGTAATGCACAAACTCGTTTGGTTCGTAGCGGAATTGTGGTTCATGAAGGCAAAATTGATTCCTTGAAACGATTCAAGGATGATCAAAAAGAAGTTGCACAAGGCTATGAATGTGGTATATCTCTTGAGCGTTATCATGATATTAAAGAGGGCGACATCATTGAAGCCTTTATCATGGAGTCCGTTGAGAGGTGATTATAAATGGCTAGAGTTCGTGTAGGTCGAGTTGGCGAACAAATTAAGAAAGAGTTAAGTCAGATCATTCAAGCAGAGCTGAAAGATCCTCGTATTGGTTTCATGACCGTTACAGGTGTTGAAGTGACGAATGATTTGTCCCTGGCGCGCGTTTATTTAAGCGTGATGGGAACTGAAGAAGAGAAAGCTGCTACGCTTAAGGCGCTTTCTGTAGCTTCAGGATATATTCGTTCTGAACTGGGCAAGCGAATTCGTTTGCGTAAAGTTCCAGAGCTTCAGTTCAAATTTGATGCTTCTATTGACTATGGTAGTCATATTGACCAGTTGTTGTATAAGCTCAATCAGGAAGGAAATACAAACGTATGAACATCGGAATGAACCATGCCACCGAATACTGTCAGCAGCTGGCAGCAGCAGCTGCATTTATCGAGCAGCATGATGATTTCTTGGTTGTATCTCACATCCAGCCGGATGGAGATGCAGCCAGTTCAACGTATGCAACGGGTTGGATTTTAAGACAGCTTGGGAAGTCATTCACTATGATCAATGAGGGCGCAATGCCCTCCAAATTTTCTTATTTAGCAGGTAGTAAGCAAATACTTGATTATAGTGAACAGGCACCCAATCGACTTTACCAAACCATCATAAGTGTTGATTGTGCTGATTTCTCCAGAATGGGTAGGATCAGCACTCTTTTTGATGAGCAGGTAAACCTGCTCAATATTGATCATCATCCTACCAATGATGAATTTGGTTCCTGTCATCTAATTAAGCATGACGCCGCGGCTACCGTTCAGATTCTGTTTGATTTAGCGTTACATATGAAGCTGCAACCAGACATTTTGTTCGGAGAATGCATCTATACGGGCTTGTTAACGGATACGGGTGGCTTCCGATATTCAAACACCTCATCCGAGGTTATGAAGATTGGGGCTTCTATGTTGGAGTTAGGAGTCAAGGGTGCTGAAATTGCTGAGCATGTGCTTGAACGAATGACGTATGCGCAAATTGTTCTGCTTCAGAAAGCACTGTCCACACTTTCCTTTGCTTATGATCGGAAATTGGCTTGGCTCGCTGTCTCGCTTGAAGACCTAGAGTTAACAGGTGCTTCTAGCGATGATTTGGATGGATTGGTGAATTATCCACGTAATGTGGAGGGTGTCGAAGTGGGCATGTTGATTAAAGAGAAGGCAGCAGGTGTCATCAAAGTAAGCCTACGCTCTTCTGGATTAGTCGATGTTGCTGCTATCGCTCAATCACTTGGTGGTGGAGGACATGTTAGGGCTTCAGGATGTACCATTCATGGTACGCTAGATGAAGCAATTGCTAGAATGGTTCAGGAAGTAGGAGACAAGCTGAAATGACGTTAGAAGGTATTTTGCCTGTTTGGAAACCTGCGGGCTTTACATCTCATGATGTTGTCGCCAAAGTAAGAAGAATTCTTAGTATTAAAAGAATTGGTCATACGGGTACACTTGATCCGCAAGTAATAGGTGTTCTGCCACTATGCATTGGTCGAGCGACACGCATGGTTGAGTATATTCAAGAGCTGCCTAAGGAATATGAAGCGGTTTTACGTATTGGTTTATCTACGGATACCGAAGATATGACGGGCGAAGTCATAGAAGAAGTTTCTCATGTTTCACTTGAAGAGCATCAAGTACGAGAAGTGCTTGCATCCTTCGTAGGAGATATCGAGCAAATTCCTCCCATGTTCTCTGCGGTCAAAATAGATGGGAAACGTCTTTACGAATTGGCCAGAGAAGGTAAGGAAGTTGAACGAAAAGCAAGGAAAGCCACGATCTATGAACTAGAAATTTTAGCGATTAACTTGGATCAGAAGCATCCGGAAATTCGTTTTCGTGCCGTGTGCTCCAAAGGTACTTACATCCGAACGCTGTGTGTTGATATTGGCAAAGCACTCGGATACCCCGCAGTAATGGAAAGTTTGATACGCACGTCAACAGGAAACATCCGTAAAGAACAGTGTTTAACCTTTGAGCAAATTGTTCAAATGAAAGAAGACGGCTCTTTGCAGCAACATATGATTCCGATGGACATCGCCATCTCACATATTCCCTCTATTGCGCTTACTGATCAAGAAACAGTTCATTCATTACAAGGAAAGAAAATAGCTCTAGCTGCGAATCGAGTGGCTCATGCAGATGCATCTCAAACCATATTTCGGGCCTATTCACCAGATGAACGATTTTTGGGTCTGTTTGAATGGGAAAGCACTAGCCATGTCTTGGTCCCGGCCAAAGTTTTTCTTTAATCATATCGTCGCGGGACGGGTTGAAATGGGTAGGTGAACGAACTTATATGCAAATAATACCAATATCATATCCGATGGATTCGGATCGGTTGGCCCAGATTGTAGGCAAACAAGTGGTGGCTATAGGTGACTTTGATGGTGTACATTTAGGACACCAAGAGGTAATAGGACGGGCTATGCTTACGGCCAAGAATCTTGGACTAAATTCGGCGATCATGACCTTCTATCCTCATCCTAGAGCGGTAATGGGGCAAGATAAATATGTGGAGTCATTGACTCCCACGAAGAAGAAGATGGAGATCTTTGAAAGTATGGGCATCAATCATGCTTACATCGTAACGTTTGATGCATCGCTCATGCGATTATCCCCTGAACAATTCGTGGATCAAGTCCTAGACCGGCTTGGTGTAGATAGCGTCATTTGTGGTTTTGACTTTACTTTTGGTTTCCAGGGTAAAGGTACGCCGGATTCACTCTGCGAGTTGAGTCACGGTAAATTCTCTGTTGAAGTGGTGAGACCTTTTCATATGAATGGTGAAAAAGTAAGCAGTACACGTATTCGAGAAGCTTTGAAACTCGGCGAAATGGACACCGTAACAAGGCTGTTAGGACGTCCTTATAGTCTAAGTGGAACAGTAGTTGATGGTGCAAAAAGAGGGAGAACGCTAGGATTTCCTACAGCTAATCTCCAATTGGAAGAGCCGTATGTCAGTCCTGTCAACGGTGTTTATGCGATTAAAGCAACCGTTCGTGGGGAAGTTTATCAAGGAGTCATGAATATTGGTGTGAAACCAACATTCGAGACAGGGGAACTCAAACCATCGTTTGAGGCGCATTTATTTGAATTTTCCGAGCAAATATATGGAGAAACCGTTATGGTTGAGCTTATTGCTTTTCTTCGACCAGAGCGTAAATTCACTTCATTAGAAGATTTGGTTGCTCAAATAAAACTTGATGCAGCAGAAGCGAAACGTAAATTGACCTTAGAGGCGTAATCTTACATTTACTTCTACCAGTCAATTGTGATATACTGAATAACGTTGTCGAATGGACGTGTTCATTTGGCATGAACCTTAGCTTGGATTGACGTTTTCATCGGCGCTTTCTAGGCTAGCGGGGATACTATACGAGAATTTAGGAGATGAATTGATCATGGCAATTACGCAAGAGCGCAAAACGCAACTGATTCAAACACACAAAGTACACGATACCGACACAGGTTCACCTGAGGTACAAGTAGCAATCCTTACAGAAAACATTGTTAACCTTACAGACCACCTTCGTACACACAAGAAAGATCACCACTCCCGTCGTGGCTTGCTTAAAATGGTTGGACAACGTCGTAAGTTGCTAGCATATGTTAAAAACAAAGATGTAAGCCGCTATAGTGCTTTGATTGCAAAGCTTGGTTTGCGTCGATAAAACCGACAATGAGAAGCAACCTGTTGCTCCTTTGCTAGGCTTGATAAAGCTCTGGCAGAGAGCAGCAAAAGGTTGCTTTTTCTTGTATTTTTAAAACGGGAAAAGAAGGAAATACTAGACATAACGCAGAAATAGAGGATAACTCCAAAGCTTGTCTATTTTACATACATACGGAGTAGATTCGGATTGGTCTCTGGATTTTATGATTGATTTCTGTACATGTTTATCAACACATATTTTCAAATTTAAACCATGCCTTAGGAGGATTTTATGGAGACAAGGGTACAAATGGAACTTGGCGGTAAGCCGTTCATTCTTGAAACAGGCCGACTAGCCAAACAAGCCAATGCAGCAGTAACTGTTCGTTATGGCGATACGGTTGTGCTTAGCACAGTAACGGCTTCCAGCGGACCGAAAGATTTAGATTTCTTTCCGTTAACAGTGAATTATGAAGAAAGATTATACGCGGTTGGTAAAATTCCTGGAGGATTTATTAAGCGTGAAGGACGTCCAAGTGAGAAAGCTATTCTTGCAAGTCGTTTGACTGACCGTCCAATTCGTCCTCTTTTCCCAGAAGGTTTTCGTAATGATGTTCAAATCGTGTCTATCGTGATGAGCGTTGATCAAGAATGTCCGCCAGAGATGGCAGCTATGATCGGTACATCCGCAGCACTTGCTATTTCCGATGTTCCTTTTAACGGACCTGTTGGAGGCGTAATTGTTGGTCGTGTTGATGGGCAATTCGTAATTAATCCTACGGGCGAAGTAGCAGAGAAGAGCGATCTTCACCTAACTGTTGCTGGAACCAAAGATGCGATTATGATGGTTGAAGCAGGCGCGAAAGAAGTTTCAGAAGAAGTTGTGCTTGAAGCGATTATGTTCGGTCACGACGAAATCCGTAAGATTGTTGCAACGATTGAAGATTTGGTTGAGCAAGTTGGTAAACCAAAAATGGAAGTTAAACTTCATGCAGTCGATGCGGAAGTGAATAGCGCGGTGCGTGAATTTGCTCAAGCGAGATTAGTCGATGCGATCAAAATTGCTGAAAAGCATGCTAGACAAGAAGCTATCGATGTTGTCAATGCAGATGCAGTTGCACATTTCACTGAGTTGTATGTAGAAACACCAGGTCTTTTGGGTGACGTAAAAGAAACGCTTTATGATATCGTGAAAGAGGAAGTTCGTCGCTTAATCACGCATGATAAAGTAAGACCGGATGGACGTAAACCTGAAGAGATTCGTCCAATCGAGTGCGATGTAAACCTATTGCCGCGTACACACGGCTCTGGATTATTTACACGTGGACAAACTCAAGCACTTAGTATTTGTACATTAGGTGCATTAGGTGATGTTCAAATTTTGGATGGTTTGGATTTGACTGAAACGAAACGTTTCATGCATCACTACAACTTCCCACCGTTCAGCGTTGGGGAAGCTAGACCTTTGCGTCCTCCAGGCCGTCGTGAAATTGGACATGGTGCCTTAGGTGAGCGAGCTATCGAGCCAATCATCCCGAACGAAGTAGAGTTCCCTTACACAATTCGTCTCGTATCAGAAGTGCTGGAATCGAATGGTTCAACTTCTCAAGCGAGTATTTGTGCAAGTGTACTTGCCCTTATGGATGCAGGTGTACCAATTAAAGCTCCAGTAGCAGGTATCGCAATGGGTCTTATCAAAGACGGCGATCATTTCTCCATCTTGTCCGATATTCAAGGAATGGAAGATCACTTAGGCGATATGGACTTTAAAGTTGCAGGTACAGCAGAAGGTATCACAGCACTACAAATGGATATCAAAATCGATGGCATCGACCGTAACATCTTGCAACAATCGTTACAACAAGCCAAAGAAGGCCGTTTGCACATTTTAGGCAAAATGGTATCCCGTATCTCTACACCAAACAAATCGCTATCTCAATATGCGCCTAAAATCCTTACTATGAACATTAACCCGGACAAAATCCGTGATGTTATTGGAGCTGGCGGTAAAATCATCAACAAAATTATTGAGGAAACTGGCGTGAAAATCGACATTGAGCAAGACGGCCGCGTATTCATCGCATCGTCCAATCAAGAAATGAACGAGAAAGCTCGTTCCATTATTGAAGGGATTGTTCGTGAAGTTATCGTCGGTGAAACTTACCTAGGTACTGTGAAACGCGTAGAGAAATTCGGCGCATTCGTAGAGATTCTACCTGGTAAAGAAGGTCTAGTGCACATTTCACAAATTTCGACTGAGCGTGTTGCGAAAGTTGAAGATGTTGTGAATGTCGGCGATCAAATTACGGTTAAAGTGACAGAAATTGATCAACAAGGAAGAGTTAATCTTTCGCGCAAAGCAACGTTAACTTCACAGGTCTCTGCACAAAGCTAGAGATTCGTCAGAGGACGTTTCATTCATAAGTTCAGGATAAAGAGTCAGATCTATCTGTCTCTTTTTTGCTTTTCATTGAACCGAGGACAGGCAGGGGTTCTACTCTTGTCCCCATCTTCATACAATCAGGAGATGAAGAAAGGGGACCTGTGTATGCTCCACAAAAAATGGCTATGGCTTGGGAGTTTTTTTGCTATGGTTCTAATAAGTGTGAATTCGATCCCAAGTGTTGGAACCTATATAGTAAGTGTAAAAGAGAATCAAACACGTTTGATTACTAAGAACAATATGGCAACAGAGGAAGTACGTCCAGTTGTCGCATCAGTTAATAAATCTACTTTATTAGAAACGATAAGCAAAGAAGCAGAGAATCGTAAAATCGCACCCATTAATGCAAAAGTAGATTCGGTGTGGAAAGCGATCCCTGGTTATAATGGGATTGAGGTGGATATCGAAGAGACACTGAAGTTAGCAGAGCATCAATTGACACCAAATCAAATTAATTATGTAATGAAGGAAGTAGAGCCAAGTATACAATTAGGTGATCTTGCACCTAATCCGGTGTATAAAGGCAATCCTAAGAAACCAATGGTTTCATTTATGATTAATGTCGCATGGGGCAATGAGTTTCTGCCAAGCATGTTAGATTCGCTGCGCAAAGAAAATGTTCATGCGACGTTCTTCTTTGATGGCTCTTGGTTAAAGAAGAATACAGAGATGGCGAAACGCATTCAGAGTGAAGGCCACGAGATATCAAACCATGCATACTCGCATAAGGACATGCGTACGATTTCGCGGAGCAAAGCAGTAGAAGAAATTTCGAAAACGGAAGATCTCTTGAAGCAACTCGGTGTTAAAAATACCTTATTTGCTCCACCTTCAGGTTATTTCAATCAAGAAACTGTTCAGGTAGCTTCTGAATTCAAGCTGCAGACGGTGCTGTGGACTTTTGATACGATTGATTGGAAGAACCCAGGAGCTACACGTATCCTCGAACGGTTATCGACCAATGTTGAACCCGGCACTCTCATTCTGATGCATCCTACCGTATCGTCGCGGGATGCGTTACCAGGTATGATTAGCCTGATAAAGAAAAAAGGCCTAGCTGTTGGCACAGTTTCTGACTTACTTTCCTCAAAAAGGATTACAGGACAAGGACAAATCATGAAATAGTCAGGTTTACCTGACGCTAATTTGAGTATAAGGTACATTTTTGTTAGACTGAGGAAGTATAATAGGAGAATTGGACTTTTAGGTGTACCATTTCGAGGAGGAACCTTGGTGATCAAATATCGCTTACATAATGGCTTAAGAGTCGTCATGGAACAAATCCCCACATTTCGGTCAGTCACTTTCGGAATATGGGTGAAAACAGGCTCGCGTAACGAGTCGCAGACGAATAATGGTATTTCACATTTTATCGAACATATGTTGTTCAAAGGCACGGAGCGTCACTCGGCGAAAGATATCGCAGAGATTTTTGATGGTATTGGCGGAAATGTAAATGCGTTCACGTCCAAAGAGTATACCTGCTACTATGCGAAAGTATTGGATGAACATCTGCCATTAGCGATGGATGTACTGTCAGATATGTTTTTTAATTCAACCTTTGATGAGGGTGAGTTAGAGAAAGAGAAGAACGTGATTTATGAAGAAATTTCTATGTATGAAGATACGCCGGATGATCTCGTTCATGACTTGTTAGCAAAGGCTTCCTACGGCACTCATGCTTTGGGCTATACGATTCTGGGAACACAAGATAATCTGTCTCAAATGAAGTCAGACGATCTTCGTTCCTATCTCAAACAAAATTACAATACAGAGAACACTGTGTTAAGTATAGCTGGAAACATTGATGACAGTGTGAAGGAATTAATTGAAAAGCATTTCGGCGGTTTCTCACAATCAGGTGTTGAAACTAGTTATGACGCACCAGATTTCCTTAGCGAATTGATTTTCCATGCGAAGAAAACGGAACAAAATCATATTTGTTTGTCACTGCCTGGTTTGTCGCTTCAAGAGGATAATTTGTATCCGATGGTCCTATTGAATAATGCCATTGGTGGCGGCATGAGTTCCAGATTATTTCAAGAAATTCGGGAGAAACGTGGCTTAGCCTACTCCGTTTATTCGTATCATTCTTCTCATATCGATAGTGGGATGTTTACGATTTATACAGGGACGGCGCCTAAACAGACAGAAGAAGTATTGAAAGTAACTATGGAACTGCTACATGATATTGCTGTGAATGGTATGACGGATTCTGAACTGAAGAAGGGGAAAGAGCAGTTGAAAGGCAGCCTCATTCTTAGTTTGGAAAGCACGAGCAGCCGGATGAACCGTTTTGGTAAAAATGAATTGATGACAGGTAAGCACTACAGTCTAGATGAAATGATCCAGCGCATTGAAAGTGTGAATATGGACCATATTCGTCAATTGACGAAAACGTTGTTCTCCACACCATTTGCATTGTCGATGGTTGGGAATGCGGATGATGTCATCAGCGGCTTCAGGAGGGATCAGCTTGTCTCTCTTTGATTTTGAAGTGCAAGTGAAACGTATCGAAGGTCAAGAGGATATTCTCTTACCTCAAAAAATGTCCGAAGCGGCAAGCGGGTATGATTTGCACGCGGCGGTAAAAGAACCCGTTGTGCTTGCACCTGGTGAGCGCCAATTGATTCCGACTGGCTTCGCTCTCAGCATGCCTTCTGAGCTTGAAGCTCAGATTCGCCCGAGAAGCGGGTTAGCGTATAAACATGGCATAACAACACTCAATTCGCCGGGAACCATTGATGCTGATTATCGCGGTGAGGTGAAGGTGTTACTGATTAATCATGGTCAGGAGCCCTTTGTCATTAATCGCAATGAACGTATCGCTCAAATGGTATTCCAGCGTGTGCCCCAAATTCAAATGAACGAAGTTAGCGAGTTATCTGAAACAGTGCGTGGGTCTGGTGGTTTCGGCCATACAGGGCGTTAAGACTGTTACATAAATAGCAAGAATAAGAAGAACCTCTTCCTTGGAAGGGGTTCTTTCTTGTTTTCAGAGGACATAAAGACGGAAGTCACCCATCCTTAGGCGAACGCATACTATAACGTATCGAAACGGACCGAGGAAGGGGTGTAAGCAAGAATGCTTACTGGGATTTCGGTTGCTATTATGGGGGGAGACGCCCGGCAACTTGAAGTAATTCAGAAATTTACTGAGCTAGACGCTACCGTTATTTTACTCGGATTTGACAATCTCGGAAGGCAATTTCATGGCGTTACGAATGTGAAATTAGATCCGGAATTGTTTGGGCATGTGGATGCACTTATTTTGCCAGTTGTAGGTACGGATGAGACAGGACAAGTGGAATCGATTTTCTCCAGCGAGGAAATGATTCTGACGGATGAGCATATTTCTGCTTTGCCTAAGCATGCCAAAGTGTACACAGGTATGGCTAAAAGCTATTTGAAGAAGCTCGTTTCGGCACATGGCATTGAACTTGTAGAACTTTTAGATCGTGATGATATTGCCATTTATAACTCGATTCCAACTGCAGAGGGTGCGCTGATGATGGCCATCCAGAACACCGATATTACAATTCATGGATCTATGTGTATGGTTTTGGGTTTTGGTCGAACAGGGTTTACAATGGCCAAAACATTGCAGGGATTAGGGGCAACCGTCAAGGTTGGCGTCAGGAAGCCTGAGCACTATGCAAGGGCGTGGGAGATGGGTTTTCAGCCTTTTTATACGAAGGATCTGTACCCGGAAGTGGGGAATATTGACTTGCTTTTTAACACAATTCCGACTATGATAGTCACAGCGCAAGTTATTACCAATATCCCACATCGCGCGCTTATTATCGATTTAGCTTCAAGGCCTGGCGGAACGGATTTTCGTTTTGCCGAGAAGAGAGGTATTAAAGCGATGCTAGCGCCCGGTTTACCTGGAATCGTCGCCCCCAAAACAGCTGGCCGAATTATGGCTAACACGTTAAGTCAGCTGATCGAGGAAGACTTCAAAGACAGGAGCGATGTGGAATGAATTGGCAAGGGAAAACAGTCGGTTATGCATTAACCGGTTCTCACTGTACACTTGAAGAGGTTATGCCTCAAATTAAGAGATTTGTAGATGCGGGTGCTCGGGTTATTCCGATCGTATCGAATACGGTTATGACGACCGACACACGTTTTGGCAAATCAGCTGATTGGCAGCAAATGCTAAAGGATATTACAGGGCAAGAAATCATATCTACTATCGTAGATGCTGAACCGTTAGGTCCATCTAAGTTATTGGATGTCATGGTGATAGCGCCTTGTACCGGTAATACCACTAGTAAACTAGCAAATGCCATGACAGAAAGTCCAGTTCTTATGGCAGCCAAAGCACAAATGAGAAACTTGAGACCGCTCGTATTAGCGATTTCAACGAATGATGGTTTGGGTTTAAATGCAATGAATATTGCGAAGCTGTTGATTACGAAAAATATTTATTTTGTACCTTATGGTCAAGATGCTCCTGGAGCAAAACCAAATTCGTTGGTGGCTCGAATGGATCTGATTATGGAAGCTTGTGAAGCTGCGCTTGAAGGCAAACAGTTGCAGCCGATGATTATTGAGAGATTTCAATACTAACGGATAGATGACAACTTGAGGGGGAGAGACCAGCATATGTCCAACCAGAAACTTTTCAATGTTGCAGTCGTAGGCGCTACTGGCGCTGTAGGCGAGCAAATCATCCGTCTATTAGAAGCACGGAATTTCCCCATCAAGGAATTGAAATTACTTTCCTCCGCTCGGTCTGCGGGCGTAAAGTTGTCTTTTAAAGGTCAAGAAATCGTTGTGCAAGAAGCAACACCTGAAAGCTTTCAAGGCGTAGATATTGCTCTATTCAGCGCTGGTGGCGATGTCACCAAAGCGTTGGCTCCACATGCAGTTGAAGCGGGTGCTATTTGTATTGATAATACAAGTGCTTACCGGATGGACCCAGAGACGCCACTCGTAGTTCCTGAAGTAAATGTAGATAAAATCAATGAACATAAAGGGATTATTGCGAATCCAAACTGTTCCACGATCCAAATGGTGGCAGCGTTGAAGCCGCTTTATGACCGCTATGGAATTTCGCGTATTATTGTTTCTACGTACCAAGCGGTATCTGGTGCTGGCGCAAAAGCAATTAACGAAATGCTTAGACAATCCCAAGAAGTATTGTCAGGTAATCCGGCAAATCCGGACATTTTACCTGTAGGCTCCTTACCAGTCAAGCATCAAATTGCTTTCAATGCTATCCCGCAAATCGATAAATTCCTTGAAAATGGATTTACGAATGAAGAAATGAAAATGATTCTTGAAACAAAGAAAATTATGGGCGATGAGTCTATTGAAGTTACCGCCACATGCGTGCGTATTCCTGTTGTTTACGGGCATTCGGAATCCGTTTATGTAGAATTGAAAGAAGATTTTGATATTGAAGAAGTGAAGACACTGCTTGCGAATGCACCAGGTATTGTGCTTGTTGACAATCCAGCAGAGCAACAGTACCCGCTGGCTACAGACGCAGCAGGCAAGCTCGAAACTTTTGTAGGGCGTGTGCGCCGGGATTTGAGTAACCCCAAAGCGCTTAACATGTGGATTGTTTCAGATAATTTGTTAAAAGGTGCTGCTTGGAATGCGGTACAAATTGCTGAATATATTGCTATAGAGCAATAATAATCAGCCTACTGCTAACTTGTAGCAGTGAAAATGGGGGAAACTCATGCGAATTCTAGTCCAAAAATTTGGAGGTACTTCGCTTTCCACCGCACAAGCTAGAGAACACGTTATTGGACATATTCAAGACGCACTAATTCAACATTATAAACTAGTTGTTGTTGTATCTGCGATGGGAAGAAAAGGGGAACCTTATGCGACTGACACGCTCTTAGATCTTGTTCGTAAGAATGGAGAAGGGCTGCCGGCGAGGGAACTCGATATGTTGATGGGCTGCGGAGAATTAATTTCTGCAGTGCTTTTGTGTAGTTTATTGAACAAAACAGGAATCCGTTCTACCGTTTTGACGGGTGGGCAAGCAGGTCTTATTACGAATGAAAACCATGGTAATGCTCAGATTATCGCGATGAAGCCCAATCGGATCCTTGAATTATTAGAGCAAGACCAGGTTGTGATTGTCACAGGTTTCCAAGGAAAAACGAGTCAGGATGAGCTAACAACATTAGGCCGCGGTGGCAGTGATACATCAGCAACAGCACTTGGCGCTGCTTTAAAGGCAGAGATTGTTGATATCTTCACGGATGTTAATGGTATTTTGACAGCGGATCCAAGAATTGTTGATGATGCGAAGCCTCTACAGCGCGTAAGCTTTAGTGAGATATGCAACATGGCTCATAACGGTGCGAAAGTCATTCATCCTCGAGCAGTGGAAGTTGCCATGCAAGCGAATATCCCTATTCGTGTGAGGTCCACCTTCACTAAAGAAGAAGGAACGCTAGTTACTGCAACCGATACCACTTTAGCAGATAGTAACCATGTTAAAGATCGCTTTGTTACGGGGATAGCTCATTTCACGAATATTACACAGATTCAGGTTGCAGCTGTTGATGGCGAATTTGATCTTCAACTTCGTGTATTCAAAACGATGGCGCAGCATCAGATTAGTGTTGATTTTATTAATGTGAACCCCTCAGGCGTTGTATATACAGTCTTTGATCACGAAGCTGAACGTGCAGTTCATTTACTTAAAACGCAAGGCTACGAGCCCAAGTTTACGAGTGGTTGTGCGAAGGTTTCCGTGATTGGTGGCGGAATGAATGGTGTACCAGGCATTATGGCGCACATTGTTGAAGCGTTAACTGTGGAGGATATTCGGATTCTGCAATCTGCGGATTCGAACACCACCATTTGGGTGCTTGTTCAAGGTGTCGATATGATCAAATCGGTTCGAGCCCTTCATCGTAAATTTCATTTATTTAAATAATTTTGAGAAAGTCAGGAGGCGTACCAGTGAGTTTTGGAAGAGTAGTCACGGCAATGGTTACACCATTTGACGAGCAATTACAGGTCAACTGGGATCAAGTAGAGCCATTAATTAATTATTTAATTGAAGAACAACATTCAGACGGTCTTGTGATCTGTGGGACGACAGGGGAGTCACCTACGCTGTCGGAAGATGAAAAGCTGCGACTCATTGAACTATCCGTTCGTGCAGCAGCGGGACGCTGCAAAATAATTGCAGGTACTGGAAGCAATGATACAGCACATACGATCGCTTTTTCGCGCAAAGTTGAACAACTAGGCGTGGATGCGCTGCTTCTTGTTACGCCTTACTACAATCGTCCGTCACAGGAAGGGTTGTATCAGCACTTCAAAGCTGTCGCTGAAGCTGTGAAGACTCCTATTGTGCTTTACAATGTGCCTGGCCGAGCAGGTGTGAATCTGGATGCGGACACTACGATTCGACTTTCCCAAATCCCGAATATCGTGGCAACGAAAGATTGCTCGAATACGGACCAAATGACACGTATACTTACGCATGCTGCTCCTAATTTCCTCGTGTACAGCGGTGATGATAGCAACACATTGCCTGCATTGGCTATTGGTTGTGAAGGAATTATCAGCGTTGCGAGTCATGTGATTGGAAAAGAAATGCAAACTATGATAAAGTATTATCTAGAAGGCAATATCCAGCAAGCTGCTGAGCTTCATCGTAAGCTTCATCCTGTATTCACTGGCATTTTCTGTGCACCGAGTCCTGCTCCAATTAAGCATGCTCTTGCACTCAAAGGTATTGAAACAGGTGGCGTGCGACTTCCGTTAGTTCGTGTATCCGAGCAAGAAGGACAATTCATTCAATCACTTTTTGTATGATCATGCCTAATGAATCGGTGCTTCCGGCATCGGTTTTCTTTTTTTGGGAAATCTAAACGTATTCAGTATTGACTTGTATTTGCTGTTTTTTTTCATGTATAATGGTTGCAAGTGACTAGTTCGGTTTTTTCATTTAAAATTCGTCGTCCAATCTATGAAGGAGGTATATTCTTGTCCAAAAAAAATATTGATAAACTTTTGATCTTCGCTCTTGGCGGCGTGGGCGAAATCGGAAAAAATATGTATTGCGTTCAGTATGCGAACGATATTATTGTCATTGACAGTGGTTTGAAATTTCCTGAGGAGGACATGCTCGGGATTGACATTGTCATACCAGATATCGGGTACTTAACAGAGAATCGGGATAAAGTACGCGGCATCATCATCACTCATGGCCATGAGGATCACATCGGTGGCTTACCTTACGTGCTTAAACACCTTAACGTTCCCCTCTATGCTACGAAGTTAACGATGGGACTTATCGAAGCTAAGCTGAAGGAAGCTAACTTGCTCGGAACGACAAATCGAATTCTAATCAATTCGGAATCTGTCCTTCCACTGGGCGTTCTTACGGCAACTTTCTTTAAAACCAATCATAGTATTCCGGATTCTGTGGGTGTCGCACTTGATACGCCAGAAGGTGTTGTTGTCCATACGGGAGATTTCAAGTTTGATCAAACGCCTGTTAATGAACAATATGCAGATTTGCATCGTATGGCTGAGATCGGAAAGAAAGGCGTACTTGCCTTACTTTCAGACAGTACGAATGCAGAACGTCCTGGCTACACGGGCTCTGAGCGCGGCGTAGGGATTGAGATTGAAGAAGTGTTTCGTAAAGCGAAGCAAAGAGTTGTTATTGCGACTTTTGCATCCAATATTCACCGTGTTCAACAGGTGTTTGATGCAGCGGCAGCAACGAATCGCAAAGTGACAGTTATTGGTCGCAGTATGGTTAACGTTGTATCGATCGCTAGCGAATTAGGTTATCTGCACATTCCAGACGGCATGTTGATTGAGCCAGAGGAAGTTAATAAACTTGCAGCTGACCGTGTCGTTATCCTTTCTACAGGTAGCCAAGGCGAACCGATGTCTGCACTAACAAGAATGGCACGTTCCACCCATCGTAAAATTGATATTTTACCAGGGGATACGGTTATTATTGCGGCAACTCCGATTCCAGGAAATGAGCGTTACGTTGGCAGAACGGTCGATGAGCTTATGCGCATTGGTGCCCACGTAATTTACGGACCGGGATCCGTAACAGGTGTTCACGTGTCAGGTCACGGAAGTCAGGAAGAATTAAAGCTGATGCTGAACCTGATGAAGCCTAAATACTTTATTCCAATTCATGGCGAATATCGCATGCTGCGTCAACATGCTATTCTTGCCGAATCTGTCGGCATTCCTAAAGAAGATATTTTTATGTGCGATATTGGTGATACCGTTGAAATTCAAAATGGTGCTGCACGCAAAGGATCTAAAGTTCAAAGCGGCAATATCCTAATTGATGGACTCGGTGTAGGGGATGTAGGCAACATCGTATTGCGTGACCGTAAATTACTGTCGCAAGATGGGATTTTAGTTGTCGTGGTTACATTAAGTAAACAAGATGGCAAAATTTTGTCTGGCCCGGATATTATTTCACGCGGATTTGTTTATGTTCGTGAATCCGAAGGACTTCTCGAAGAAGCCAATCGTATCGTAACAAATACGTTAACAAAACTTATGAATGAAAATGTAAATGAATGGGCATCTTTAAAAACAAACGTGAAAGATGTTCTCGGACGCTTTTTATATGAACAAACCAGAAGAAGACCAATGATTCTTCCTATCATTATGGAAGTTTAGGTACTCGAACAAGTCACTTGAGCCTATGCAAATAGTAAAGCTCTCTCCAATTGGAGGGAGCTTTTTCTTGTTGCTGCAAAGTGACGCATGCATGAAAGCATACAAGTTTATTCATACTATGGGAGATCTTGAACATCTTGTATGTGTAGCATAATTTGAAAGGGGATTATGAAGTGGCATCAGCACCAGGCTCGAAAGAACAGGAACAAGAACCGGGAACAGAGGAAGTCAAGAAAAATGTGGTTCTCGAAAATATCCAACAATTAGGACAAACGAATACGGTTTCTGGTGAATCCAATATATTTTGTCTAACGATAATCGGGCAGGTAGAAGGGCATATTGTATTACCACCTCAGAATAAAACGACCAAATATGAACACCTTATTCCACAACTCGTAGCTGCCGAGCAAAATTCTAAAATCGAAGGCGTAATGATCATATTGAACACTGTAGGTGGCGATGTGGAAGCAGGATTAGCTATCGCTGAAATGATCGCGACTTTATCGAAACCTACGATTGCATTGGTCTTGGGTGGCGGACATAGCATAGGTGTTCCAATTGCCGTATCTGCAGACTATTCGATCATCGCGGAAACAGCGACCATGACGATTCATCCAATTCGAATGAATGGTTTGGTGATCGGTGTGCCACAAACCTTTGAATATTTAGATAAAATGCAAGAGCGTGTTGTTAGATTTGTTACGAAACATTCCAATGTTACGGAAGAGAAATTTAAAGAGCTCATGTTTAAGACAGGGGAACTCACGAGAGATATTGGTACAACGGTAATTGGGATTGATGCCGTTAAGTATGGTTTAATCAATCAAGTGGGAGGTATAGGTGATGCAATAAGGGAGTTGAACAGCCGGATTGAAGCTAAGAAAGCCGCGAACTCCGGGGGACTTGTTCAATGATCCATTATTCAGTTATACCAATGGAAGTCATATTCGAAGGCTTCGATACGTATACGCCTCAATTTTTAGATATTGAGCAGGATGGCTTTATGATGCAAATTGAGCCATTAAGCGGGTATCAAGCGCGTATTGTAAGGCTATATAGCTGCAATCCACAAGACTATTTGAATGAGCAATATGCACCAGGCACTCTCATTTCTTATCGACCGCAAATTGAAGCTATTTCAAATAGGTAGGTTCTGTTCCCGTATCATCCCTCGAGTCAAATATGGTATAATGTGGACTTGGGGGTGACAATCTTGGCAAAACGCAGGAAAAAAACGAAGGCTGTTAAGACAAGCTTATTATTTGAGCTATATGGAATCCTCATCTTGATTTTCTCAGTGATTGCCCTTGCACACCAAGGTCATGTGGGGAATTCTTTGATTTATTTGTTTCGTTTTTTTGTGGGGACTTGGTATTCGCTCATCCCACTCATTTTCATTTATGTGGCATTGTATGCGATGATTAAACGTGCTTGGCCGCAAATGATTACTCCCAAGAAAGCGGGCATTTTGTTATTTATTCTTGGATTATTAATCAAGAATCATATCGATTTATTCGCTCAGTTGTACCCTAACAATGATTTCACATCAGGTAAAGTCATTTCTTCGACTTGGTCGGCCATGTTAGATGGACTGCACCCAACGGAAGCAGGTAGGGCTTCACTAGAACATGGCATTGGTGGAGGAATGATAGGCGCATTTTTATACAGTATACTGTACTTCTTGTTTGATTACCTTGGTGCTAGATTGATCCAATATATGCTTTTTGTAATGGGTTTTATTCTCGCGACAGGTGTTTCTTATGTGGATTTAGGTAACATCGTGAAGGGCCGTTTCAGTAATGTTGGTCAAAACTTTAAAGACAGAATGAAAGAATGGTTGCAAGACCGAGAAGGACGTCAACCGCAAACCGCTACAGCAGGAGCACCACCAAGTAAAGCGAAGAAACCGGCTTATGTTCCTGTTGATGATGAGTTTGACGAAGAGGTTTTCCAACCTGTGAAGAAGGCGAAGAAATCACCATTGTTTATGGAACTCTTGCGTCCGATCAAAGAGAGCCGTAAGAAAGCAGCTGCTAGAGAACAAGACGATATTGAAGATCCATTGTCAAGTTCAGAGGACGAAGTGAGCGAGGAAGAAGTTGTCTACTCGAATACGGTTCAACAAACAGCTGAACCGATACATAATACTGGTGAACAACCAGGTGCACCGATTATTCGTGATTTTCAAGAACAAGTTATTCAGGAGGCTCAACAAGCTGTAAGACCTTCAGCAACTCCAGCTCCCTTGACACCTAACGTTCCGACTTCCTCGGCAGCGAATAATGTTGAAGGCGATGAGAATGAACCGATTACGCTTGAATTTCAAGAGGAAACCCCTGTTATTGCATCTCGGCCATATGATATACCATCGCTTGACTTACTAGCCAGACCTGCTTTAGGTAAGGGAAGTGAGATGGCGGACTATAAGGCAAATGCCAGGAAACTTGAAGCCACATTAGAAAGCTTTGGCGTTCGAGCGAAGGTGCTTGAAGTCGTTCGAGGGCCTGCAGTAACCCGATATGAAATCCAACCGGATGTTGGTGTGAAGGTTAGTAGAATTGTGTCGTTAACCGATGATATCGCGTTAGCACTTGCAGCCAAGGATATTCGAATGGAAGCACCAATACCAGGAAAATCAGCAATTGGTATCGAGGTGCCGAACTTAGAAGTATCTATTGTTACTATGCGTGAAGTCATGGAAACATCTGCTTTTCAAGAATCTAGCTCACGTTTATCCGTAGTGCTTGGACGAGATATCTCTGGACAGCCGATTGTAGGTAATTTGGCTAGAATGCCACATTTACTCGTTGCGGGTGCTACTGGTTCTGGTAAATCTGTATGTATCAACGGGATTATCACTAGCATTCTGTACAAAGCTAAACCAAATGAAGTGAAATTCCTCATGATCGATCCGAAGATGGTTGAGTTGAATGTCTATAATGGCATTCCGCATCTACTAGCGCCTGTTGTTACGGATCCGCGGCGTGCATCCCTAGCACTCAAGAAAATCGTTGTCGAGATGGAGAAGAGGTATGAGTTATTCTCCAAAAGTGGTACACGGAATATTGAAGGCTACAATGCGATGCTAGTCGAAAGTGGAACAGCTGCTCCGTTGCCTTACTATGTCATTATTGTCGATGAGTTAGCAGATCTCATGATGGTAGCTGCCAATGATGTGGAAGATTCAATTTGTCGTCTTGCTCAGATGGCCCGGGCAGCTGGAATTCATTTGATTATTGCGACACAACGGCCGTCTGTTGACGTAATTACAGGTGTTATTAAAGCGAACATTCCTTCCCGTATCGCTTTCGGTGTATCGTCGCAAGTAGACTCACGGACGATTCTGGATATGGTAGGAGCGGAGAAGTTATTAGGGCGCGGGGATATGCTTTATTTACCTGTAGGAGCTTCAAAACCGGTACGTATCCAAGGTGCATTCCTTTCGGATGGTGAAGTTGAACAGGTTGTTGGCTTCGTACGAACGCAAGAGCAAGCCAATTATCGTGAGGAACTCGTTCCTCAAGTTGAGGAAATGCCAGAGCAACAGAATGAATTTGAGGACGAGCTCTACGATCAAGCTGTACAAATAGTGTTGGAAGCGAAGCAAGCTTCGGTTTCCTTGCTACAACGGCGCATGAGAGTCGGTTACACACGTGCAGCCAGATTGGTCGACGCTATGGAAGCCAAAGGGGTTGTTGGCCCTTATGAAGGCAGTAAACCGCGTGAAGTACTCATCTCGCTAGAACAATATCATCATAATCGGATTAGTTCTTAATCCGTCTAAGACAAGCACTCTCCAATGGAGAGTGTTTTTATTTGTATAATCATTGACTCGCTTTCTCATAATAAGCAAGAAAAGGCTGTAATTTGAAAAGTGAGGATGAGTAGGGGAATGAATAAACGACTAATTGTCATTACATTTTGTATCGTCTTTGTCTTGGTGGTAGCTTTTCAATTGAAGGGCAGATTGCATCCACCGACGGAAGAAACTTTTAGTAAAAATGAAGTGCGGTATGGTGCAACGGGTTCAGATGTTTATGAACTACAAGGCAGATTGAAGTTTATAGGATTTTATAGTGGCGGCGTCGACGGTGATTACGGGTACAAGACATTAACAGCCGTGAAGCGATTCCAAGGTGAATTTGGCATGAAGGTAGACGGGATTGTTGGCCCGAAAACGAAATTGAAGTTGTGGGAAGCGACGAAAAGCTGGAAGCCAACAGCGGCTGAGACAGGGAACAACGCTAACCAAGGTGCTAACAATAAGGGAACCGCAGGTACCGATTCACAACCAGCTAATTTAACGCCATCCAATAACCTTGGATATTCCGAGCAAGATATCAATCTAATGGCGAATGCCGTCCATGGTGAAGCGCGGGGTGAGCCATTCATCGGGCAAGTTGCGGTTGCGGCCGTCATCTTGAACCGAGTGAAATCGGCAAGTTTCCCGAATACCGTCTCTGGTGTTATTTTCCAACCTGGTGCTTTCACAGCCGTAGCCGATGGTCAAATATGGTTAACACCGAATGAATCATCCAAAAAAGCCGTAAAAGATGCGTTGAATGGCCTAGACCCTACAGGGGGTTGTATCTATTATTTTAATCCGGAAACCGCAACGTCCAAGTGGATTTGGACTCGAAAGCAAATTAAAAAAATCGGTAAACACATTTTCTGTGTGTAATTTAAAGTTGGACAAGGAGAAGGGACCGGCATTGGTTGCTTCTCCTCTTCGTATAGGAATATAATGGATTTATTACACGGACATAGAAGGGAGACTGACCTTTGAAGCCTACTCAATTTGAGCGAAGTAGTTGGAAGCATATCCGAATGCATGTTTTGCCGACAGACCGTTTCAAAACATTTGCTATTTCTGTATACATAGGACGTCAACTAGATGAGGAGACGGTCACAAGTACCGCAGTAACACCTTTTATCCTTCGCAGAGGGACAGAACTACGTCCTGAAACGAAGCAATTTCGGGAGTATTTAGATGATTTATACGGTGCAGGGTTTGGTTTTGATATCTATAAACGCGGTGACTATCAAATTGTTCAATTACGAATGGATATTATCAATGATCGCTTCGTCAAATCAGCTCATTCCTTGTTGAAGCAAGGACTGGAATTTGTGGGAGAGACATTAACGCGCCCTGCATTAGAAGATCAGCATTTTCGTAATAAATATGTAGATGCCGAGAAGCAGACACTTCGGAAACGAATTGAATCCGTCATCAATGATAAGATCCGTTATGCGGCCGAGCGTTGTATGGAAGAAATGTGCAGCGGTGAGCCTTACCGACTTCATCCTTTAGGTAAAATTGAAGATCTCGACGGTATGAATGCGAAGCAGCTATACGAACAATATAAAGAATGGCTTCAAACCTCACCAATGGACATTTATGTCGTTGGTAACACAACGCTAAGCGAAGTAGAAGAAATCGTGAAGCAATCGTTCGCAATCGAGCGAAATGCGGATGTTGGCTATGTAACCTCGGCACCGCGCGGCGTGACAGGTGATGTGAAGACGATTGTTGAACGATTGGACGTTAATCAAGGTAAGTTGAACATGGGGCTGCGCACGAACATTTCGTACAGTGATAAACAATATCCTGTTGCACTTATGTATAACGGTGTGCTTGGCGGGTATCCACATTCCAAACTATTTACCAATGTTCGTGAGAAAGCGAGTCTTGCTTATTATGCTTCTTCCCGTTTTGATGGGCATAAAGGCATTTTAACAATTCAGTCGGGTATTGAGATGGCCAATTATGAAAAAGCCGTTGATATCATACGCAAACAATTGAAAGCGATGGAACAAGGAGAAATTACCGATATTGAATGGAGTCAAACGAGAGCAATGATTTCCAATCAATTACGGGAGATTCAAGATTCCGCCTTCGAGTTGATTTCCTTTGATTTTAATGCGATTTTGTCTGGCAAAGAGCGTACAGTCGCAGGCTTGATCTCAGCTGTCGAACAAGTCGACATTCCAGCAATTGCAGAAGCGGCTAAACGAGTTCAATTGGACACGATATACTTTTTACGGGATCAGAAGGGGGAGTAGACCATGCAGAGTATTCCATATCCACATCTCGGTGAAACCATTTATCATGAAAAGCTTGATAATGGGCTGCATGTGTTCGTGTTACCCAAAGAAGGTTTCCAAAAAACGTATGCAACATTTACAACGCAATATGGCTCTATTGATAACCATTTTCAAGTTCAAGGTAAAGATGAAGTGCGAGTACCGGATGGTATTGCGCATTTCTTAGAGCACAAAATGTTCGAGGAACCCGAGGGAGACATTTTTGCAACGTTTGCAACCAATGGTGCATCAGCCAATGCATTTACAAGCTTTGATCGGACGGCTTATTTATTTTCATCGACAGACCGCTATTTGGAAAATTTAACGACATTAATTAATTTTGTGCAAAATCCTTATTTTACAGACGAGAATGTTGAAAAGGAAAAAGGGATTATTGGGCAAGAAATTAAGATGTACGAGGACAATGCGGACTGGAGAAGCTATTACGGATTAATTGAATCCTTATACTCAAAGCATCCCATTCACATTGATATCGCGGGAACCGTTGCATCTATCGCCGAAATTACCAAAGAAACCTTATATGAGTGTTACAACACGTTCTATCATCCGAGCAACATGAGTCTGTTCGTTGTAGGAGGCGTTGACCCGCAAGAGGTTATTACCTTAGTCAGAGAGAATCAAGCTGCCAAAACCTTTCCGCCACAAGGCGAGATCCAAAGGTTCTTCCCTGAAGAACCGGTCGAGGTCAAGGAATCCCGCAGGCTTATTTTACTTCCAGTTTCGCTGCCAAAATGCTTAATGGGCTTCAAAGAAGCGGCCCCAGCAGTGACAGGTAAACCTCTGTTAGTACGAGAACTGACAACGAAATTAATGTTAGATATTTTATTTAGCTCGAGCTCGGAAATGTACCAAACGCTTTACGATGATCAGCTCATTTCAGATAATTTCGGCCATGAATACAACTGTAGTGATGGTTACGCTTTTTCCATTGTTGGCGGCGATACGAAGGATCCAGAACAATTAATTACCAGAATCCGTGAAGAGGTTGAAAAAAGAAAAGCGAACGGACTTGATGAGGTTACCTTCGAACGCAGTCGGAAGAAAAAGATTGGCAGCTTCCTACGAATGATGAATTCCCCTGAATCCATTGCCAATGAATATACCAAGTATCGTTTTAAAGGGATCGATCTTTTTGATATCTTGCCGGTTTATGAGCAGCTAACTCTTGATGATGTGAATCGTCGATTCCGTGAGCACTTTGATTGGAGTAAGCTCGCAGTTTCTATTGTACAGAGTCGTGAAACAACGTGACGTTTGCAAAACCATTTAGTGAACAAACCGTATTAATTACCGGGGCAAGTAGGGGAATCGGTGCTGCGATTGCGCAACGATTTGCCGCGGTAGGCATGCAGATTGTGATTCATTATCGTGATTCACATGAGGCTGCAAATGAAATTGCTCGATCGTGTATGAAGCAAGGAGCAACTGTGTTAACCGTATCGGCGGATATTCAATCCCATGAGCAAATTCTTAAAATGAAAGATAAGCTCACTCAGATGAATATGATTCCGGACATCATCGTGAATAATGCAGGGATCTCTCATTATGGGATGCTCTCCGATGTGACGGAAGAGGATTGGGATCGCGTCATGAATGTTAATCTGAAAGGTTCTTTCCTTTGTACACAAGCATTTATGGCAGCAATGGTGCTACAAAAGTATGGGAGAATCATCAATGTTTCCTCGATATGGGGAATCTCAGGTGCGTCTTGTGAGGTCTTATATTCAACAGCCAAGGGTGGGCTTAATGCCTTTACTAAAGCATTGGCCAAAGAACTAGCTCCATCCGGTGTTACGGTGAATGCCGTAGCACCTGGGGCTGTCCAGACCGATATGATGGCTGGTTTCCAGGCTGATGAACTCGATGCAATTACCAACGAAATTCCTGTTGGACGGCTTGCGTCACCGCATGAGGTAGCCTCTCTCGTGTATTTCTTAGCCTTACCTGAATCTGGGTATATTACAGGTCAAATTATCTCACCCAATGGAGGCTGGCTTACTTAAGGTCAGGTATCCATGGCAATGAAGCCCACGCATAAATCGGTGTTGAGAAGCGCATATTACGTATGTAATGACCATTTCTCATAACTCAAAGGAGGCTTCTTACAATGGCTACTGTACTTAAGGTGTTCGACAAATGGAAAGAGTTTTTGGCTGAACGCGTGAGTCAGGCTGGACATGCAGGGATGAGTGATGAAACCATCTCCAAGCTGGCTTTTCAAATTGGGGAGTTCTTGGCAGACAAGGTTGATCCTCAAAATGAGCAAGAACGAGTTCTCAAAGAGTTGTGGGATGCTGGGGATGAACAGGAAAAGCATACTCTTGCTCGCCTCATGGTAAAATTAGTAGACAAAGGCTAATAACCGTTTTACAATTCAATAGGGTATGATGTGAAAGCCTCCTCTTTCGGAGGCTTTTGCATGCTTTATAAGCTGGAAAGGAATTATTACTTTATGCACAAAAAACGACTTATACTAATTTTACTCTTGCTATCATCTTTACTCGCAAGTTGCGGAAATCGCGGAATTCCCACCATTAAACAAGAGCTTCTAGATCAGAAAATGTCTGTTCTCATGCTATCAAGTGCAGGGTTAACGCCGACCGCGAAAGAAGCTATAGGTCAAGCCCTCAAGAGCTGGCGAGATGCGAATTCAATCGCTTATGATTGGGTGAAAGATTTGAATGCGCTGGATGAAAATGTGGTTTCAAAGTTGAAAACGAAATCATATGATTACATATATGTGGTTGGAAACGAGCTGTTCCCTTCAGCCAATGAAACGATGGCATTAGGTCTTTCAGCAAGCAAATGGACACTTTTGCAAAGTCAGCCGTTCGCAGGAGGCACTGCAGGTGCGGTGAATGAGCAAGCTGCTGTGCTCCAATTGGATCCGCAACAGATGGAAACGTTGAAGAACAATGCCATACAGAATCTCATTTTTCAAAATACGGTTATCGAATGGGTGACGCAACCTGATCGTCCGATCCCATCTGTATGGGCGCCTTCCGAAGAGGCGGACCACATTGTGTTTCTAAACAACACGCAATGGTTTCAGCAATTGACTCTTCAAGTTCATCAACATCATGCAACTTGGGTAGTCTTTTACAGTCCTGTTGAGGAAGCTCAGCTTCAGAGAGCCAAAAATTTAGGTGTATCGGTATTGGACTATACGGGTGCGCTGACGGCTGATCTCAACTGGCAACAAGTGCTGGATAACCGATTAGCGATGATGAAAACACATGCTTGGCAAAAAGGAGTACAAACCTATAACGCGCAAGAGCTAAAAGAACTAAAAATGAAATAATGTCTGACATGTGTGGATGAAGAGAAGGAAAATGGCGGAATTTGTAGAAATTAATAAGATGGACATAAACTAAGCAGTTTATTTACAGATATGTGTGACAGAGATGATGATGAGGTGGAAGAATTGGACGTTAAAGAATGGTATATGGAGTATAAGATTCACAAGAACCGTCCTGGGTTATTAGGAGATATAGCTTCATTAATGGGGATGCTGGATATTAACATCGTAACGATTAATGGGGTTGAAGATCGTACACGTGGTATGTTGTTGCAAACGAATGATGAAGAAAAAATTGATTTAATGGGTAAAATGTTGAGAAAAGTAGATAATATTACTATTACTGCTTTGAGACCCCCTAAATTAGTTGACATACTAGCTGTTCGTCATGGCAGATACATTGAACGCGATTCCGATGATCGTAAGACTTTTCGGTTTACGCGAGACGAGTTAGGCTTGTTAGTTGATTTTCTTGGTGAGATCTTTAAGCGAGAGGGTAATCAAGTTGTAGGACTGCGTGGTATGCCTCGTGTTGGTAAAACGGAGTCAATTATCGCCGGCAGTGTATGTGCGAATAAGCGTTGGACCTTCGTATCTTCCACACTCCTAAGACAAACAGTTCGCAGCCAGCTTTCCGAGGATGAAATGGCCCCAAACAATGTTTATATCATTGATGGGATTGTTTCGACGATTCGTTCCAATGAAAAGCATTACAGCCTCTTGCAAGAAATTATGGGTCTCCCTTCAACAAAGGTTATTGAGCATCCAGACATCTTTATTCGTGAATCGGAATACACCTATAATCACTTTGATTATATTATTGAGCTTCGGAATAGCCCGGATGAAGAAATTAACTATGATTCATTTACGTACACGTCCGAACCTTTTTAGCATTTCAAACGTCAATAACAGGATTCATAATTCCGTCGGGGAGGTGACCATATGTCTGACTTAGGCTATATTTTGCGCAAAACACGTCTGGAAAAAAAGATATCGCTGGATGATCTTCAGGAAGTAACCAAGATCCGCAAACGCTATCTTGAAGCGATAGAAGAAGGAAACTACAAGGTATTGCCTGGAAGCTTTTATGTGAGAGCTTTTATCAAAAGCTATGCGGAAGCTCTAGGACTTGATCCGAATGAAGTTCTGAATATGTATCAGTCGACGCTTCCAGCCCCTACGATTGAGAAGCCTGTTGTCGAAGCGATTCGTAAGAATAGATCGAGTGTTCGTAATACAGAAAAGATGAGCCGCTGGGCATCCAGCCTTATGTTTGTCTGTTTTATTTTGCTAATTTTCGGGATCGTTTACTACTATACGTACAAGAATTATAAGGGAACGCCAGCGGATGAGAAGCCAGCCCAAACGCAATCGCCACGCATTACAGATTCGACGAATCCTTCGCCGAGCACATCTATGAATGCAACGGGGGATGGCAAAGCAACGGCTATCGCAACGCCAACGCCTACACCAGCTCCAACACCAACACCTGCAGTTCAAGTGAAATTCAGCGCTACGGAAAAGGGTGTAGATAATTACATCATTTCTGGAACGGGTAATTTAAAGATCGAATTTAAGATCACTGGATCTTGTTGGATCGCTGTAAATGCTTTAACGCCTGAGGGTGAAAAGGGAGCTTTGCTGCGGCAGAAGCTGTATAACACTGGCGATACGGATACATTTGATTTGGCAAGTTCAGCTTACTTGAATGTTGGCGCAGCTAGCGCGTTGCAGCTCATGGTCAATGGCACACTCGTTCCTGTTGGAGATACGCCGAATCCGAAGCGGGTTCAACTGAATTTGCAAAAAAGCTAGCAATTTGGCAGTTCCTGCGCTTTCCCGGGTAATTAAAATAGCTAGTAAGGGAAATATTCAAAGCCATTGGCGGCTGGATATTTCCTTTTTTATGTGTTCTTGCTATAATGCTAATGTAATTTGATGGAAGGGATGTTGGGATGTAGATGAGTTCAGAGAGTTCGTTTGATATTGTATCCAAAGTAGATATGCAAGAACTAAATAATGCGATTCAACAAGCGGAGAAAGAGATGTTAACCCGTTTTGACTTTAAAGGCAGTAAAAGCAGTATTAAATTAGACAAAGATCAGCTTGTTGTCACTTCGGATGATGAGTTTAAGCTTCAGAACGTCCTCGATATTATGCATGCCAAAATGACGAAGCGCGGAATCTCAATCAAGAATCTAGAGTATTCCAAAGTGGAGCCAGCCGCTGGTCAAACGGTCAGACAGAAAATCAGCATGAAGCAAGGCGTCGATCAAGAGAATTCTAAGAAAATTAACATATTGATTCGTGATTCCAAATTGAAGGTGAAAACTCAAATTCAAGGTGATCAAATCCGCGTAACTGGCAAGAGTCGTGACGATTTACAGGCTGTTATTGCTTTACTTCGGAAAGCAGATATTCCCTTAGATTTGCAGTTTGTGAATATGAAATAAGCTGGAAAATAAGGTTCATGTACGGAAAACCCTCTGGATGCAGGGGGTTTTTACATTTTGACACCCCATTAGGCTTGTATTATACTGGTAGGGAGTGTTTTTTAGGACTATTGGAGGTTGTTTCTTTCATGACAGAAAAGGTTAAAGTAGTAACTCTCGGATGCGAGAAGAATCTAGTCGATTCCGAGATTATGTCAGGTTTAATTCATGGCCGTGGTTTTCACCTTGTTGATAATAAGGAAGATGCTACAGTCATTATCGTGAACACTTGCGGGTTCATTGATGCGGCGAAGGAAGAATCCGTAAATACAATTTTGGATATGGCAGAGCTGAAGCAAACAGCGAATCTTAAGGCGCTTATCGTTTCGGGCTGTTTAACACAACGATACAAGAAGCAGTTGATGGAAGAAATGCCTGAGATTGATGGCATTGTGGGTACGGGCGATTTTGATAAAATTAATCACATTGTAGATGAAGCGCTCAGAGGGAAGAAACCGGTTCTAGTAGGGAATCCGGTATTTAACTATGACGCTGATCTTCCTAGATTGATGACAACACCTCGTTATACGGCCTACGTGAAAATTGCGGAAGGCTGCGATAACGCATGTACGTTCTGCTCGATTCCAATCATGCGCGGTGCTTTCAAAAGTAGAAGTATCGAATCTATTGTTGCAGAAGTAGCGAATTTAGCCTCACAAGGCGTGAAAGAAATCAGCTTAATTGCACAAGATTCTACGAATTATGGGACAGATTTGTACGATAGCTTTATGCTTCCTACTTTGTTGAACAAAGTAAGTGAAGTTGAAGGTATCGAGTGGGTGCGTCTGCACTATGCATATCCAGGTTTCTTCAGCGATGAACTGATTGAAGTGATGGCAACGAATCCAAAAGTGTGCAAGTACATTGATATGCCTCTACAACATAGTGAAGATTCTATTCTTAAACGTATGCGCAGACCAGGTCGTCAGAAGGATACACGCGAACTCGTTCGTAAAATTCGTGAATCTATTCCGGATGTTGCATTACGTACGTCATTAATTGTTGGTTTCCCGGGTGAAACTGAACAAGATTTTGAGAACTTGAAACAATTCGTACGCGATGTTCAGTTCGATCGTCTAGGTGTATTTGCTTACTCCAAGGAAGATGATACACCAGCAGCAAGACTGCCGGATCAAGTGCCGGATGATGTGAAAGAATACCGTGCTAATGCGATTATGGAAATTCAACGTGAAATTTCTAATATCCGTGGCGGTCGCCGAATTGGTCAAGAAATTGACGTACTTATCGAAAGATACGATGGTAGAAGTGACGTTTACATCGGTCGTTCGCAATTTGATGCGCCTGAAATTGATGGTGAAGTATTCGTATCGAATGCGAAATTGAATATTGGTGAACTTGCGAAGGTTCGTATTACCCACTCCTATGAGTTTGACTTATCCGGGGAGGTAATTGCATGAACTTAGCTAACCGCATCACCGTAGCGAGAATTTTATTAGTACCTATTATCATGTTCTTTTTGTTGATTAAGGTAAAATTTCCTCAGATACGGATAGAGGAGTTTAGCATAACGTATAATCAAATTATTGCTGCTTTAATTTTTATTATTGCTGCGAGTACAGATAGCTTAGATGGTTACATTGCTAGGAAACGTAATCTTGTCACGAATTTGGGCAAATTGCTGGATCCTTTGGCAGACAAGCTGCTTGTTACCGCTGTACTTGTTTCATTAGTAGAAATGGATAAAGTTGATGCATGGATTGTTATTGTCATTATTAGCAGAGAATGGGCAGTAACTGGACTTCGTCAAATTGCCCTCTTAGAGGGTACTGTCATGGCGGCCAGCAAATGGGGTAAGGCGAAGACGGCGGCTCAGATTACAGCCATCATTGCACTGCTAATTAATAATTTTCCATTTACGTTTCTAGACTTTCCCTTTGATGTAATAGCGAGTTGGGCTGCAGCAATTATTACTGTTTATTCAGGTGTGGAATATTTCGTCAAAAATAAACATGTCATCGATTTTTCAGAAAAATCATAATACAAATTACCTCTACATGCGGTCGTTCGGAAACGAGTGATTATGTTAGAGGTTTTCTCAATTTAAGGAGGCTCCAGTCGATGAAAGCTGAAATCATTGCAGTAGGAACAGAGTTACTTCTTGGACAAATCGTGAATACGAATGCGCAGTTCTTATCCAGAGAATGTGCGGCACGAGGGATTGATATTTATTTTCAAACCGTTGTTGGGGATAATGAGCAGCGTTTGTTGGCAAGCCTTCAACTAGCTGCATCACGAGCTGATGTGGTGATATGTACAGGTGGTTTAGGGCCAACGCAAGATGATTTAACCAAGGATGTACTCGCGTCATTTACAGGGCGGAAATTGGTGCTTCACGAGCCATCAATGGATGCTATCACTGCAATGTTTACTTCAAGAGGGATACATATGGTAGAAAGCAATCGTCGACAAGCCCTTATGCTTGAAGGCAGTGACCCTTTGCAAAATGATACAGGATTGGCAGTTGGTAATGCCCTTACCTTCAATGGAACACATTTCGTGCTATTACCTGGACCTCCTAAGGAAATGAAACCAATGTTTACGAATTATGCGGTGCCTTGGCTGCAAAGTTTAATGACTGATGAAGTGCCGTTGTATTCTAAAATGCTGAAGTTCGCAGGAATCGGGGAGTCAAACCTAGAGCATCAACTTTTGGATTTGATTCAAGCCCAGTCAGACCCTACAATTGCTCCCTATGCCAAAGAAGGGGAAGTCACGATTCGTTTAACGACGCGTGCACATTCCGCTGCTGAAGGCGAGGAGAAGTTAAAAGCGACTGAGGAAGAAATTAAACGTCGACTAGGTGAATATCTTTATGCGGATCAGGACGTTCCCATTGAAACTATTGTTTTGCAGTTACTAGCAGAGAGTAAGCAAACATTGGCAGTAGCCGAGAGTTGTACGGGGGGGTTGCTTAGTGATCTCATCACCGCGGTGCCAGGCAGCTCAACATCTTTCTTAGGCGGTATTATCGTGTATTCAAATGCTTTAAAACATAAACTACTCGATGTTCCGATGGAAGTTTTGGAGGGGGAAGGCGCTCCAGGAGCTGTCAGCAGCGAAACAGCAGTCGTTTTAGCCGAACAACTGCTTGTTAGGACTGGTAGTGACTTTGGCATCTCGGTGACCGGTGTGGCGGGTCCTAGTCCGTCTGAAGGGAAGCCAGTAGGTCTTGTCTATGTTGGATTGGCTCAAAAGGATGCGAAGACAGAAGTCTTTACTCTCCAATTGTCTGGAAATCGCGAGTTTATCAAACAAAGAGCCGCTAAGCGTGCTCTCTATCAATTATGGAAACAGTTGAAAGAAAACTAGAAATCCTCTATAATTAGATTTAGTTGACGGAAGAACCGTAGCAAAGCGATAACTTTGTTACGGTTTTTTGTTTGTTCGCAAAAAAAACGAATGTATGTTCGAAAAAATGCTTGGCAAACATGCCAAAACAAGTTATCATATACCTATAATGATAGAAGGAAGTGGTCGTTTTGTCAGATCGTCGTGCCGCACTTGATAACGCATTACGTCAAATTGAGAAACAGTTCGGAAAAGGCTCCATCATGAAGCTTGGAGAATCAACGCATATGCAAGTTGAAACGATCTCTTCAGGCGCGCTTGCCCTAGATATCGCACTTGGAATAGGTGGATTCCCACGTGGTAGAATTATTGAAGTATACGGACCAGAGTCATCAGGTAAAACAACGGTAGCTCTACATGCAATTGCAGAAGTACAAAAAGTAGGTGGACAAGCTGCCTTTATCGATGCAGAACATGCGTTGGATCCTTCCTATGCAAGCAAGCTTGGTATTAATATAGATGAGTTACTTCTTTCCCAGCCAGATACAGGGGAGCAAGCACTTGAGATCGCTGAAGCACTGGTTCGAAGCGGCGCGGTAGATATTATTGTTATTGACTCCGTTGCAGCACTAGTACCTAAAGCGGAGATTGAAGGCGACATGGGGGATTCTCACGTAGGTCTTCAAGCACGCTTGATGTCACAAGCACTTCGTAAACTTTCTGGTGCCATCAATAAATCTAAGGTTATTGCGATTTTCATCAACCAATTGCGTGAAAAAGTTGGCGTTATGTTCGGTAACCCTGAGACAACTCCGGGTGGTCGTGCATTGAAATTCTACTCATCCGTTCGTTTGGATGTTCGTCGTATTGAAACGATCAAACAAGGCAATGACATGGTGGGTAACCGTACAAGAATTAAGGTCGTTAAGAATAAAGTAGCTCCTCCATTTAAGCAAGCCGAAGTGGATATCATGTACGGCGAAGGTATCTCACGTGAAGGCAGTATTATTGATATCGGGACAGAACTAGATATCGTAAATAAGAGCGGCGCTTGGTATTCATATGAAGGCGAACGTCTTGGTCAAGGTCGTGAGAACGCGAAGCAATTCTTGAAAGATAACAAAGCGATCTCGGAAACGATTGAACTGAGAATTAGAGAAAACAGCAACTTGATTAAAGTAGTTGGTCCGAACACGGATGACGAAGAAGAAGATGAGTTGGAAACAGCTTTTGAATAGGTTTGAAATATAGGATTGAAGAAGCACCTTAACCTTGTGTTGGGGTGCTTTTTCTCCATTTGGGAGATTGTTGATATGAAGATCGAAGAGGAAGAATTACAGGTGATCACGAAGGTCGAAAAACAAAAACAAGGTAGACATCGTTATAATATTTATCTGAATGAGGAATACGCTTTTTCTGTTCATGAAGATATTTTGATTAAGCACCGCTTGAACAAAGGTGAATCCCTCTATCAGCAGGCGATAGAAGCCATTATTTTAGATGAAGAGCGAAATTTGGCCTATGTGAAAGCACTCCATATGGTTGGCAGACGTCCGCATTCCCTCTCAGAGGTAAAACGCAAATTGAAAGAAAAGGGTTTTGAAGTGTCTATTATTGAATGGGCGAGTGACAAACTTATTGAAAATAAATACATCAATGACGAAGAATTCGCAAAGATGTGGACAGATAACCGAGTGGTTGCTCAACGTAAAGGGCGTAATTTAATTCGACAAGAACTGCAACGAAAAGGAATTCATCAAGATGTCGTTAAAAGTACGATGGAGTCCATTAATCCAGAAGATGAGTACGAAGGGGCTCTAAAAATAGCGAGGACGAAATGGAAGCAAACCTCAGGTAATTTGATGGATAGAAAGCGTAAGACTGGCGCATTTCTAATGCGAAGGGGCTATACGGGTTCTATAGTTACAAAGGTTTTGGGGTTGATCAGCAATGAAACAGATGATAAGGAATTGGATTATATAGAAGATGAGTTTCATGAAGGTTAATGGCATTAATTAATTCAATCATTACTTAATGACATTAATTAATCATTTGGTGGATTTTGGGTCTAAATAATCAACTCTTGGACATTCGCTTGACAAGCTTCTTCGACAAAAGATAAAATAACAGTGTATATTTTCATAATGTATTCAAAATCATACTAATTTCATTGATTTTGAGAGAGCAGCTGTAAAAACCGCCAATTTTTACGCTGTTGATTATGGATTATTAGCACTATAGTGCCCTAACGCACTGTGCGCATTCATTTAAAAGCCATACTCTTGCATGAGGAAGGGTATGTATGACTAGTCAAACAATTGAATCGGATTAAAAAACCGAAGGTACCCCAGGCTAACACCTTGGAGAAACCAACGAGGAGGTGAACAAGATGACTGCCATCTGGATCGCGATCATTCTCGTTGTTGGAGCTGCATGCTTAGGGATTGGTTATTTTATCCGTAAATCTCTTGCAGAAGCGAAAATTTCCAGTGCTGAAACAGCCGCTGAGCAGATAAGAGAATCTGCCAAAAAGGAAGCAGAAGCACTGAAAAAAGAAACGGTTCTGGAAGCAAAGGACGAAGTCCACAAACTAAGGTCCGAAGCTGAAAAAGACATTCGTGAACGTCGGAATGAAATTCAACGACAAGAAAGACGATTGTTGCAAAAAGAGGAATCGCTGGATAAAAAATTAGAGTCTCTCGAGCGTAAAGAAGAGTTAGTAGCCAACAAAGAGAAGCGAATCGAGGATACACAAACCCAAATTGATCAGTTGTATAAAAGCCAAGTTTCCGAATTGGAACGAATTTCTGGTCTTACAATGGAAGAAGCGAAGAGTATTATTCTTACAAATGTAGAGCAAGAAGTTCGCCATGAAACAGCACAACTTATCAAAGAGATCGAACAACAAGCCAAAGAAGAGGGCGATAAGAAAGCACGTGAGATCATCACACTTGCTATTCAGCGTTGTGCTGCAGATCACGTAGCTGAGACTACGGTATCCGTTGTCTCGTTGCCGAATGAAGAAATGAAAGGCCGTATTATCGGTCGTGAAGGTAGAAATATCCGTGCTTTGGAAACATTGACTGGTATTGATCTCATTATTGATGATACACCTGAAGCAGTAATCTTATCAGGATTTGACCCAATCCGTCGTGAAATTGCTCGCACATCACTTGAGAAACTTGTGGCGGATGGACGTATTCATCCTGCACGTATCGAAGAGATGGTAGAGAAGTCCCGCAAAGAAGTGGACGAACGTATCCGCGAATATGGGGAGCAAGCGACGTTTGAGGTTGGGGTACACGGATTGCATCCTGACTTGATCAAAATTTTGGGGCGCCTGAAGTTCAGAACAAGTTACGGACAAAACGTGTTGAAACATTCCATGGAAGTAGCGTATCTGGCTGGTTTAATGGCCGGAGAGCTCGGGGTAGACGTAACTTTGGCGAAACGTGCCGGGCTGCTTCATGACATTGGTAAAGCATTAGACCATGAAGTTGAAGGGTCTCACGTCGAAATCGGTGTTGAGATTGGCAAGAAATACAAAGAGCATCCAATCGTTATTAACAGTATCGCTTCACATCACGGTGACGTGGAGGCAACCTCTGTTATTGCTATGTTAGTCGGGGCTGCAGACGCATTGTCAGCAGCGAGACCAGGTGCTCGTAGAGAAACGCTAGAAACGTATATCAAGCGTCTTGAGAAGCTGGAAGAGATTTCAGAATCATTTGAAGGTGTTGAGAAATCATACGCCATTCAAGCAGGTCGCGAAGTTCGTGTCATGGTGCAGCCAGAGAAAGTGGATGACACTGAAGCGTTCCGTTTAGCCCGTGATATTACGAAGAAAATCGAGGGTGAACTCGATTATCCAGGACATATTAAGGTTACGGTCATTCGTGAGACAAGAGCAGTTGAATACGCTAAATAAGAATCAGATGCGAAAAGTGGCTATTATAGCCACTTTTCCTTATTTTCAAGGCCGAATAGAGATCATCATTAAGGTAACTTAAACTTGGATGTATTCGGTCATATAAAGGAGCTAGTTTTACGTTATGAAAATTGTATTTATCGGTGACATCGTAGGTTCTGTTGGAAGAAAAGCATTGAAAAATATCATGCCAAGATTAAAGCAATTACATCCCCATGCGGTGTTCATTGCTAACGGGGAGAATGCTGCCGCGGGCAAAGGAATTACAGCAGCCATTGCCAAAGAAATATATGAAATGGGCATTCAGGCGATTACAATGGGAAATCACACATGGGATCAAAAGGAAATCTTCGATTTTATTGATAGAGACGATAAAATGGTTCGCCCTGCGAACTTCCCGCCAGGGACTCCTGGTAAGGGGCATACTGTAATCAAAGTGAAGGATCAAGAACTACTTATTATTAATTTACAAGGACGAACATTCTTGCCACCTATTGATTGTCCATTCCGCAAAGTGGATGAAATTTTGGAAGGCGATAAGAAAAAACATAAATTTGTATTTGTCGATTTTCACGCGGAAGCGACTTCGGAAAAAATCGCTATGGGATGGCATTTGGATGGCAAAGTGTCTGCGGTCGTAGGGACGCATACACACGTACAAACGAATGATAACCGAGTATTACCTCAAGGAACAGCTTATGTGACGGATGTGGGGATGGTAGGGCCTCGTGATGGCATTCTTGGGGTAGAACGTAATGCTGTGCTCCAGAAGTTCAAAACACAGCTTCCCGTTCGTTTCATTACGGATGAGGGGAAATGGCATTTCCATGCAGTTGTCATTGAATTAAACGATCAGACAGGACTGGCGAAGGGCATTAATTTGATTCGCTATGATGAAGATCAAGTATTCATGGACTAATTACTAGCTGGAATGTGGCATCAGTAATAATGGGGGAAGTAGCATGTTTAGTCAACCTTGCGAATAAGATGGGTATTGGAAGCTATCCATCATTTCCGAGGAGGTACTATTCATGGATGTGTTAAAAGTTTCAGCAAAATCCAATCCAAACTCCGTAGCAGGTGCATTGGCAGGCGTATTGCGTGAGCGTGGAGCCGCTGAGCTTCAAGCGATAGGTGCAGGCGCATTGAACCAAGCCATCAAAGCAGTAGCTATCGCAAGAGGATTTGTGGCGCCTAGTGGAGTCGACTTAATATGTGTACCAGCCTTCACGGATATCGTTATTGATGGGGAGGACCGGACAGCTATTAAATTGATTGTCGAGCCTCGGTAGACGGTAAGGCAACTGTATAAGTGTTGACTTTCATGACTGACAACCAGTTCAAACGAAATGTTATCACAGTACCTATGAAACCTCTGTATAGAGGTTTTTGTGCTGTCTAGATACTTAATTTTGATGTGGAGAGGCGATAATAGGATGAAAATTGTAGATGGACATTGTGATGCATTAACAAAATTATATCAGCAAACGAAGCTTGACTTTAATCAGGATGTGTTAGAGCTAGATGTAAGCTTTCCGAAGTTGCAGAAGGCTGGTGTAAAGGTGCAATTTTTTGCGATCTATCTCTCAGAATCCATCCCTAACCCAAGTTTTGAACATGTCTTACAAATGATAGATATCTTTCATCAGAAGGTGACAAGCCATCCTCAAATGAGATTCATCCAATCCGCTTCAGATTGGTTAGCTATCGAACAGACCGAGGAGATAGGTGCCGTCTTGACATTAGAAGGGATGGATGCACTC
The DNA here is from genome assembly GCF_059692055.1 of Paenibacillus sp. J31R109. NCBI lineage: Bacteria > Bacillati > Bacillota > Bacilli > Caryophanales > Paenibacillaceae > Paenibacillus > Paenibacillus sp. J31R109. The sequence goes on from NZ_JCAUAR010000001.1 coordinate 710,915, forward strand.
GCTGGCAATTTTACATACTTACGTATTCTTTATCATTTAGGCGTTCGCTGTGCTGGAGTCACATGGAACTACGCGAATTGGGCAGCTGACGGCATCATGGAGCAACGAAAAGGTGGATTTACAAAAAAAGGGAAGCTCATGTTAAAAGAAATCGAAAGTATGGGTATAATAGTCGATGTGTCCCATCTTTCCGTTGCAGGATTCTGGGAGCTCGTTGAGTTGTACAAGAAACCGTTTATAGCTTCACACTCAAACGCTTATCAACTATGTCCTCATCCAAGAAATTTATCAGATGATCAAATCAAAACTATCATACAATGTAAAGGTTTGATGGGTATAACGTTCGTTCCTTACTTTCTGGATAACGCCAAATCGACAGTGCAGATTTCTTCGATACTGAAACATATTGATCATATCTGTGCATTAGGCGGGGAGTCCCATATCGGGTTTGGCTCTGATTTTGATGGAATCGAACAGTGGGTAAAAGATTTAAGACATGTTGGAGATTACGGAAATATTATAGAAGCTTTGTGTAAAAACTATACGGAGTCGCAGTTGGAGGCGTTTTTGTATGGAAATTGGCGGAATTTCATGTTACGTAACCTTCCGAAATGAATAATTAAGAATCGATCTAATATTGATATGGATACAATCTAAAAACTCTATCTTTTAGAAACGCTGAAACCTCTTGCAATTTACTCTGTAAAGGCATAGAATTTGGATGACAAGTGAAAGAATTTTTTTATTGAACATCTTAAATTACTAAACAATCAGCTTATCAAATTTTCTTCACGCAGCTACAATCAAAAGGAGTGGACGTACGGTGATTAGTCAGTTATCTTGGAAAATCGGAGGTCAGCAGGGTGAAGGGGTCGAAAGTACAGACCGCATTTTCTCTACTGCATTGAACCGTCTCGGTTACTATTTGTATGGGTACCGTCATTTCTCTTCACGGATTAAGGGGGGACATACAAATAACAAGATTCGCATCAGCACCAAACCGATTCGCGCAATTTCAGACGATTTAGATATTCTTGTTGCTTTTGACCAAGAAAGTATCGATTTCAACGCACACGAACTTCGCGACAATGGTGTTATCGTTGCGGATGCTAAATTTAACCCTGTTTTACCTGAAGGAATCAAAGCTAGATTGTTCCCAGTGCCGATTACTGCAATCGCAGAGGAATTAGGAACGTCCCTATTTAAGAACATGGCCGCGTCAGGCGCTTCATGGGCTCTACTTGGCCTGCCGATTGACGTGTTTAATAAAGCTGTTGAAGAAGAGTTTGGCCGTAAAGGCGCAGCTGTTGTTGAGAAGAACATTGAGGCAGTTCGTAAAGGTGCGGAATCCGTACTAGAACTTGCTGGCGGCCCAATCGCTGACTTCCAACTTGAACCTGCTGACGGACAACAAAAATTGTTCATGATCGGTAATGATGCGATGGCACTTGGAGCTGTTGCTGCAGGTTGCCGCTTCATGCCTGCTTACCCAATTACACCAGCATCCGAAGTTATGGAATACTTGCAAAAAGTACTTCCTAAAATGGGTGGTACAGTTATTCAAACCGAAGATGAAATTGCTGCAGTAACTATGGCAATTGGTGCTAACTACGCTGGCGCTCGTGCATTGACTGCATCTGCAGGTCCTGGACTTTCCTTGATGATGGAAGCAATTGGTCTTGCCGGTATGACCGAACAGCCCGTTGTTATCATTGATACGCAACGTGGTGGTCCAAGTACAGGACTTCCAACGAAACAAGAACAATCTGACTTGAACGCAATGGTTTACGGAACTCACGGTGAGATCCCGAAAATCGTTCTTTCCCCAAGTACGATTGAAGAGTGTTTCTACGATACAATTGAAGCTTTCAACCTTGCTGAGAAATATCAAGTTCCAGTTATTCTTATGACAGATCTTCAACTATCGCTAGGTAAGCAATCCGCAGAAATGTTAGATTATAATCGCATTGTCATTGACCGCGGAGCACTAGTTACTGAAGCTCCTGAACAAGAACCTAACCAACTGTTCAAACGTTATGAATTCACTGAGAATGGTGTATCACCTCGTGTGATCCCAGGCGTTAAAAACGGTATTCACCATGTTACAGGTGTAGAGCATGACCAAACGGGTCGTCCTTCTGAAAGCACTGAGAACCGCCAACGTATGATGGATAAGCGTCTTGAGAAGTTGAAACACATTCAAGTGACAGATGCGATTAAAGCTGATGCTCCTCACGAAAATCCAGACCTTCTTATTATTGGTATGGGTTCAACAGGTGGAACAATTGACGAAGCTAGACGTCGCGTTGATTTGGAAGGCATCAAAACGAATCATGCAACTGTACGTTTGATTCACCCGTTCCCTGCTGAACAACTGCGTCCGCTTATTGAAAAAGCGAAGCAAGTTATCGTAGTAGAGAACAACGCTACAGGTCAATTGGCTGATCAAATTAAATTGCATGTTGGCCACGCAGATAAAATCAAGAACGTACTTAAATATAACGGTAATCCTTTCTTACCAGCAGAAATTGAACAAAAATGTAAGGAGTTGACTTTAGCATGGCAACATTAAAAGACTTTCGTAACAATGTAAAGCCTAACTGGTGTCCAGGTTGCGGAGATTTCTCCGTACAAGCAGCAATTCAACGTGCGTCCGCTAACGTTGGTTTGGAACCAGAAAACTTAGCTATCGTTTCAGGTATTGGTTGTTCTGGACGTATCTCCGGTTACATCAATGCATACGGATTCCATGGTATTCACGGAAGATCACTACCAATCGCACAAGGCGTAAAAATGGCTAACCGTGATTTGACAGTAATCGCTTCTGGTGGAGACGGAGACGGCTTTGCAATTGGTATGGGGCACACTGTTCATGCTATTCGTCGTAACATTGATGTTACTTACATTGTAATGGATAACCAAATCTACGGTTTGACAAAAGGTCAAGCATCCCCGCGTAGTGCGGAAGGTTTCAAAACGAAATCTGTTCCATCAGGAACTGTCGAGTCTGCGATCTCACCACTAGAAATCGCAATGGCAGCTGGTGCTTCCTTCGTAGCTCAATCCTTTTCCAGTAACTTAAAACAGTTAACTGCTGTTATCGAAGCTGGTTTGAACCACAAAGGTTTCTCTTTGATCAACGTATTCAGTCCATGTGTAACTTTCAACAAAGTAAACACCTATGACTGGTTCAAAGAGAACATCGTAGATTTGGACGAAATTCCAGACTATGATTACACGAACCGTGTTATGGCGATGACGAAAATCATGGAAACTAACTCCATGCTTACAGGTATCATCTACCAAAACAAAGAGAAGAAGAGTTATGAAGATTCTCTTCCTTTATTTGCAAAAGAAGGTCTTTCGAAACAAGATCTTAAGCTTTCCGAAGCTGACTTCAGTAAATTGCTTACTGAGTTCAAATAAACAATTTCCGACGAAGGCATACGGTGAAATTCCGTATGTCTTTTTTGTTGAGCGGCAATACTGAAATTTATGACGTGATGAGAGGAAGTTTAGACCATGCCCATAATTCCTATTGGAGTTTCAGCAAGACACATACACTTGTCCAAAACGGATTTAGCAACACTCTTTGGCGAAGGATATGAGCTTTCTGTATTCAAAGATCTTTCACAGCCAGGGCAGTACGCGGCGCAAGAAACGGTTGCTATTGTAGGTCCTAAAGGACAATTCGATAAAGTTAGGATTCTAGGTCCCGTACGTCCACAAACACAAATTGAAGTTTCACGCACAGATGCATTCTCCTTAGGGATTCATCCACCGGTACGTGAATCCGGGCAAATTGATGATACACCTGGCTTGCGAGTAATTGGCCCCAAAGGCGAAGTTACTTTAGAGAAGGGCGTTATCGTAGCTGCAAGACATATCCATTTCCATACTTCCGATGCGAAGCAGTGGGGGATTCAGGATAAACAGCTCCTTCGAGTGAAATTAAGTGGTGAACGTCCCTTGATTTTTGAAGATGTGATTGCACGTGTATCGGACCAATTTGCATTGGATATGCATATAGATACGGATGAAGGCAATGCAGCTGGCGTTAAAACAGGAGATGAAGCAGAACTTCTTCTTTAAAAATTAACGTGATTAATTATTAGTCAGATTAATTATATGAATTAAGCCAATATACAAACATCCTTATGACAGACAATGTATAAGGATGTTTTTTGTTTGCATTTTTTCCTTGAAAATTACGTTCTGATGTAAGAATTGCATGATTTCGAGTTTTTTCGACGAAAGATATAGTGGCTGTATGTAAATCATGGTAAGATAGTTTTCTACAGAACCTATGACTCCTGTGGTTTGTCATTACTATTGCCTATAGTTAGGAGACACTTTCTTGGAAACAATCTCTAGTACGTATCACGTTCCACTCGTCATCTTCTCAATTCTTATCGCCATTTTAGCATCATTTGCTGCGTTGGATCTTGGCATTCGAATTCATAAGGCCAAAGGTTCTGCGAGACAAGCTTGGTTAGCTGGTGGAGCTTTTGCCATGGGCATGGGCATTTGGTCGATGCATTTTGTTGCCATGTTAGCATTTCATTTGCCAATAGCTGTCACCTATCAACTGTCTACCGTCATTTATTCGATAATACCCGCGTTATTTGCATCTTGGTTAGCGCTACACATTATCAGCCGGCCTATTATGCACAAATCACACGTGTTTATCGGTGCAACATTCATTGCTACTGGCATTGTTTCTATGCATTATATTGGCATGGAAGCCATGGTAATGGGCGCTACAATTGTCTATAATCCCTTTTTATGGGTGCTTTCTGCTATTATTGCCTACGTTGTTTCACTGGTAGCACTTCTGTTACTTTTCTCTATTAAGCAGAATGCAAGTTCCCCGCGAATCCTATTAAAAAAATTAGGAAGTTCCTTGGTGATGGGCGTTGCAATTTGTGGTATGCACTATACAGGGATGGCGGCTGCAACTTTCAAGCATGAACATGCACATACAGTTACAGATCTTACATTCAATACGTCCTTATTAGCGTATCTTATAGGCTTTGGTGTTTTGTTCATTCTTGGGCTAGCCTTTATCAGTACGTTTATTGATAAACGTTTTGAGTCTCAACTATTGATGTCGGAAAAAAGATTTCGCTCTGTCGTAGAATCAGCTCATGATGCCATTATTTTGGCGGATGACAAAGGAACAATCATTTCATGGAATAAAGGAGCATCCCTTATTTTTGGTTACGAGGAAGGGGAGCTTATTGGTGAAAAGCTGCGAACTATTTTTCCGAATCGCTACTTAGCTATTCATCAAGAACGGTTGGAGAAGCTTCTAACTACGCAAGATCCCAATGAGCTGGGGAGAACGCATGAATTGCAAGGGTTAAGAAAAGATCAATCGGAGCTGCCAGTTGAGCTTTCTCTTGCTGTTTGGAAAGAAGAAGGCAGCACGTATTTCAGCTGTATCATTCGAGATATTTCAGAAAGAAAAAGAACCGAAGAGAAAATCAATCAGATGGTTTATCGAGATCCCCTAACGGGTCTACCGAATCGTCTATTATTGAATGACCGTCTTGAACTTGCCTTAGATCAAGCTTATGAGAATCAACAAATCATTGGTATTATGTTTATTGATCTGGATCGATTTAAGTATATTAATGACACACTCGGTCATGCCATGGGCGATAAATTACTGATTGATGTAGCGAAACGATTTGAGGCTAGCATCGGTAAAGGAGATACGGTTTCGCGGCAGGGTGGCGATGAATTTATTGTTCTTTGGGCGAACACGACCACAGATGAAATGATAAAGAATGCGACCAAAATGGTTCGTATTTTCTCAGAATCGTTTAACATCCTTGAGCATGAATTATTTGTTACTCCTTCAATCGGAATTAGCTTATATCCATCGGATGGTGGAGATATTGAGACATTAATTAAGAATGCAGATACAGCGATGTATCGGGTGAAAGAACATGGTAAGAATAACTTCCAGTTTTACACACCAGAAATGAACGAGACTGTGACCAAAAAAATGCAGATGGAAATCGGACTCCGCAAAGCTTTGGAGCGAAATGAGTTTAATGTGTATTACCAGCCGCAAATTGACGTAAATTCGGGCAAGATTATCGGTGTGGAAGCACTAATTCGATGGCAACATCCAGAGTGGGGTCCTATTTCACCCACAGAATTTATCCCTTTGGCTGAAGAAACGGGATTAATCATACCAATTGGTGAATGGGTGCTCAATGAGGCTTGTCGTCAAAATAAAGAATGGCAGGAGCAAGGTTTTACTCCTCTCCGTATGGCTGTTAACATCTCATCAAGGCAATTTAAACAAAGTAATTTGATCGATATCGTGAGTAAAGCGTTAGCAGTTTCTGGACTTGATCCCGAATACCTAGAACTAGAGCTAACGGAAAGTATCATTCAAGATTCCAAGTATGCGATAGAAACGATGCACGAACTTAAATTAATGGGTATCTTTTTATCGATTGATGATTTTGGTACGGGGTATTCTTCCTTGAATTATTTGAAGCTTTTCCCTATCGACAGCTTGAAGATCGATCAATCGTTTACCCGTAATATGTTTGATGACATCAAAGATGCTGCACTCGTACATACCATTATTTCAATGGCACATAATTTGGATTTGAAGGTAATTGCAGAAGGTGTAGAGACGAAGGAACAGCTGCAATTTTTATCACAGCGTGAATGCAATGAAGCGCAAGGCTACTTATTTAGTCGACCGGTTCCCGCTAAAGAGATGACGAGTATTATTAAGCAACAATATACGTATGGATAATCCATTTTAATGCCTCCTCTATTGAGGAGGTTTTTCTATTCTGCGTGTTATGGAACCCATATGGATATACAGGTAGCTTTTGTGCTATAATTTGATATTGGGTTAATACAATTAAGAGCTATATTTATAGATAAAGGGAAGTGAGTTCATCATGTCAAAGGAGAACCAAAATACATCGGACTTAAAATCCGACAAGGTTAAGGATTACTCCAAATACTTTGACTTCTCGGATGCGAAAGTGTTAAGCCAAGAAGAGGGTAAAACTACGTATCGAATTAAAGGTCGGAATATCCAAATCAATTCTGCACCCAATTATAAGGATGAGAAGCAACGTGGTAAAGAGGACATTCAGGTTCATTACGATTTCGCAATTCCGGAAGATATGCAGCAGTTTGGAGCGGATAAATTTTATCTGATCACTACTTATGGTTGTCAAATGAATGAGCATGACACCGAAGTGATGAAGGGTCTTTTCGAACAAATGGGCTATACAGCCACAGAAGACAAGCAGCAAGCAGATGTCATTTTACTTAATACATGTGCGATTCGGGAAAATGCCGAGGATAAAGTGTTCGGTGAGCTTGGACATTTGAAAACATTGAAAGCACAGAAGCCAGGTTTGATTCTTGGGGTATGCGGATGTATGTCGCAAGAAGAATCGGTTGTTAATCGTATCATGCAAAAACATGCTTTTGTTGATATGATTTTCGGCACACATAATATTCATCGTTTGCCAAGCCTTTTGAAGGATGCCTATTTCGATAAAGAAATGGTTGTAGAAGTATGGTCCAAAGAAGGCGATATCGTTGAAAATCTCCCCAAAAAACGGGAAGGTATCCGTGCTTGGGTTAACATTATGTACGGTTGTGATAAGTTCTGTACGTACTGTATTGTTCCATATACACGTGGTAAAGAGCGGAGCCGTAGACCGCAGGATGTTTTGGCAGAAGTCAGGGATTTGGCTCGTCAAGGCTTTCAGGAAATTACGCTACTTGGACAGAATGTCAATGCTTATGGCAAAGACTTTGAAGATATAACGTACACTTTCGCTGATTTAATGGACGATATTCGTAAGATTGATGTTCCACGTATTCGTTTCACGACATCGCATCCGCGCGATTTCGATGACCGCTTGATTGAGGTGCTTGGCAAACGAGGCAATCTCGTTGAGCATATCCATTTACCTGTACAGGCGGGAAATACGGAAGTGTTGAAACGGATGAGCAGGAAGTATTCGCGAGATCATTACTTGCAGCTTGCAGGTAAAATTAAAGCGACAATGCCAGATGTCGTGTTAACTACGGATATTATCGTTGGTTTCCCTGGTGAGACGGATGAGCAATTCGAGGATACGATGACATTGTACGAGGAAGTTGGCTTTGATTTTGCGTTTACGTTCATTTATTCGCCTCGCGTAGGTACACCAGCAGCTGAAATGGAAGATAACGTTCCCATGGAAGTGAAGAAACAACGATTGTACCGTCTGAATGAGCTGGTTAATAAATTAAGCAAGGAAAGTAATGAGCGCTTGTTAAATCAAACCGTGGAAGTCTTGGTTGAAGGTGAGAGCAAAACCAATACCGATGTGCTTGCCGGTCGTACTAGAACAAATAAGCTTATCCATTTCACAGGAGATCCGTCCTTAATTGGTCAAATCATTGATGTGAAAGTGACTCATGCACAAACGTGGATTTTGAAAGGTGAAATTGTACCAAAGCCTCTTCAAATGTCCGTCTAAAAATTTCGATCAGGATAATAGGAGCGTGTTAAGAAATGTCCCAATGTGATCATGCACATAATGATAATCAGCCTCATGCATTTGAAGTCGAGGAGTTTACGAATACAGAAATGATCGTTCGTGAAGATATTTTGGCAAAAGCGAAGGAATTAGCGGCTTTACTGACAACTTCTAATGAAGTTCAGTTCTATCAAAAAGCGGAAAAGCAAATCGCAACAAATCCGGATATCCAAGGGCTAATCAGTGCGATTAAGAAAAAGCAAAAAGAGATTGTTGCTTTCGAAACGTTCCAAAACAAGAAAATGGTGGAAAAAATCGAGAATGAAATCGAAGTTCTTCAAGATGAATTAGATGGCATTCCGATTGTTAATGAGTTTAAACAAACGCAAGAGGATATTAACTATTTGCTTCAACTCGTTATGTCTGTCGTCAGAGACACGATTTCGGATAAAATTAATGTTGAAGCAGGCGCGGCAGAAGCTCCGACTTCTTGTGACTAAGTTTGCCATGTAGAAGGTAAGAAATCGCCATCAACGAGCACAGCAACGGCTTACTTGAGTGGCGATTTTTTTCAAAAGAATAGAAATTATATGGACTTACGTGAAGGAGAGTTGTCATGCTGACAGTTCGAAATTTAAGTAAAGTATTTCCTCCGGACAATCAGGTCCTATCGCAAGTGAGTTTTCAAGTGGATGCAGGTGAGTTTATTGCCGTAATCGGCAGCAGCGGCAGCGGGAAGACAACGCTTCTTCGTTGTATTAGTCATCAAGAGAAATGGACAAGCGGTCAGCTTATCTATAATTCGAATGATATTACGAAACCAGGTCCATGGGACCGGTTTAAATTAGGTAAGGATTTCGCTTACCTCGAAGAGAAACCTTTTCTAAATCGGAATAAAAGCGCTGTCAAGAATGTGTTGATGGGGAGGGTGTATCAAGCCCCACTTCGGATGGTTACAGGCTTATCGTCGAGAAATGAGAAAATCGATAGTATGGAATTTTTGGAAAAAGTTGGTCTGCTGGATAAAGGAGAAAAGAAAGTTGGTCAGCTTAGCGGTGGAGAGCAGCAACGTGTTGCCATTGCAAAAGCATTAATTCTTGGCCCTAAGGTGCTCGTGGCCGATGAGCCGGTATCTGGACTTGATCCGAAGTCTACAGAGTACATTTTGCAAGATTTGAAGTCGTTGTGCAAAGACCGGAACATGACGGTTATCGCAACACTGCATAAGGTTGAACTCGCTGAGCGATTCGCAACTCGAATCTGGGGTGTATCGGAAGGTCGAATCGTATTAGATATTCCAGCTCGACCACTCACATTGAACGAAAAAATGCTTGTTTTTGGTCAAATATGATTAAGGTGTTATTCGTTTGTTTGGGCAATATTTGCCGTTCGCCAATGGCGGAAGCCGTGTTTCGTCATCAAGTGAAAGAAGCGGGACTTGAGGATGTCATCTCCATTGATTCAGCGGGCACTGGAGATTGGCATATTGGTCATCCACCACATCAAGGTACACGCGATATTCTTGACGCTCATGAGATCAGTTATGAGGGTCTACAAGCTAGGCAGGTACACTCAGATGATTTCCATCAATTCACTTATATCATTGCGATGGATGAGAGTAATGTCGTGAATCTGGCTTCATTTGCTCCTGAGTTAGTGGGAGATGCTAAGCACGCAGCTATACATAAACTATTAGAGTTCTCCAGGAATAAACCGATGACGTCCGATGTACCGGATCCCTACTATACGGGGAAGTTTCAAGAAGTATATGAGATGGTAGAGGAAAGCTGCAGTCGTTTGCTTGCTTTTATCGTGGAGAAAGAGAAGTTGGTAACAGAGTGACGTAATCATCATAAAAAAGCAAGCTAGATAAGAGCGAACTCTTGTCTAGCTTGCTTTTTTTGACATGGGTTAGTATTGCTGGAAAACAATCGAACATTGTGTTCCACGGTTGAGACTGCTAGAGAAAGAAATTTTGCCATTCATTTTCTTGATTAAGCTGATGACGACGACAAGTCCAAGACCAGTCCCATGCTCCTTAGTCGTATAGTAAGGCTTGCCCAAGGCGTTTAATTGCTTATCCGTCATACCGACTCCCGTGTCTTCAATCGAGATCTGCACAGCACTGGGATGTTTACATGTTCGTAATGACAGCCTGCCGCCATTGGGCATAGCTTCAATTGCATTCTTGACGAGATTGAGTAAGCATTGACGAAGCTTCTGAGACTCACCAAGAATGTAAAGAGGTGCTTCGCAATCATGCGAGATATCTATCGTAATTTTAAAGTCAATGGCGTATGGTGTAATAAACCGAATAGTGTGTTCTAGCTCTTCTTTAATATCAAGTTGTTCCTGTAAATCAAGTGATGGCTTTGCAAAGTTGAGGAAATCTGTTAGCAGGCTTATGGCTTGGTCCACGCCGGTTAAAGCATAGTCAACATAACGTCTGCGATCGGTATTTGATAGGTCTGATCTCAGTAGTAATTGAAGAAAACCACGCGTAGAAGTCAAGGGATTGCGGATTTCATGTGAGACGGTAGCAGACAACTCTGCGAGCATGCGATTTTTATCTAAATGAGTGATACGATTGCGCTGCATTTCATATTTGTTAATAAAATAAAGTATAGCGATCATAATCCATAGCGAGATGAAAGCACAACCGATGACATAGCTAGCATATAAGGAAATAGGAGCTAAGACATAGGGTGCGAGGGGCGCATATAAGAGTTCATACACGAGAAGAATGGCAGTTGCATACGTTAGTTTTATTAGCAATGAAGCTTGAGTTACTCGATTTCGAACTAGAAAGCCGAGAATGAGTAAAAATGTGCTGCTTAGCAAAGCGGGTTCCCAATAATAATTGAGTACGAACATGCAACCCATATTAAAAACAATCCAGGTCATGATCGCTGGTACGATGCCGACGCTTAATGTAACAAAGAGCAAACAGACAGGTACTAGTTGTAGCGAGTAGATCAGAGGATCAATGTCCGCAAAGTTCCAGTATAAGAATATAAAGATGCCTAGTATGCATGCGAAAAAGAGAGTTAACTGCCGTTCCTTGTGCATGAAATGAGGTGCAATAATAAGGTGTATGAAGGAAGCGCTCAAGATGTAGAAGAGATTATGAAGCTCATTGGCAATGATGAAATGAAGCAAGTACAAGCATCCTTTCCATATATCGACAATTAGGTAATTGTTTCTACATTATCTCACAAATGCAAATTGAATCAAGTAAATTGCCCTGTTTGGAATGCTAAAGATTTGATAAAGACTTATAGTCATTGACGTATAAAGCGCTGTATAATAAAGAAAACATAGCTTGCAAGCGTTTACAAATTTGAAGGATTTGAAGCCGAGGAGAGATGTGAATGCGGTTGTGCTCACAGGTGTGCGGTGTTGTGTTTAATCCGATTGAAGACGATTATGTAGACGTTTGTGAGGATTGTGAGGCAGGGGAGAATGACATTGAAGTAGAACGGGAATCGTTTAGTTTTTATTTGGGAAAGTGCGGACTGATCATTGATTATTTGCTTTAAATGGCTGTTTTAAAAAAAGGTTGATTACCAGCCATTTCTTGTTACAATAATAGTAGATTTATTATTCACACTATTCACTCTATATGCGGTTCATTTTTGAAAGGAGACCAAGCATGGTAACTTTACCTAAATTGAACGATCTCGGCTTTTTCGAGATAAGACTGGAATCCATCGGCGGTCTAGGCGCGAATCTAGCAGGTAAGATGCTGGCAGAAGCAGGAGTCGTTGGCGTTGGTTTGAACGGTGTCAGTTTCTCGTCCTACGGGTCTGAGAAGAAAGGTTCTGCAGTAAAAGCACATATTCGATTTTGTGACATGGATACGAAGATTCGGGATACATCGCCCGTTGAACGACCGCATGTTGTAGGTGTTTTTCATGAATCACTTTCCAAAACTGTAAACGTTATCAGTGGCATCTATGAGGATAGTACCGTGTTAGTAAATTCAACCAAAACACCTGATGAACTGAAAGAGAAGATGAAACTTCGCGGGGGTACGATTGCAGTAATTGATGCAATTGGCATTTCACTTGAAGAGAAAAACCGCGTTAACATGGCGATGTTGGGTGCTATGTTCAGATTATGTGATTTCCTTGATCCGGATGTCATGCGAGGTGTAATACGAAAGTCTCTTGAGAAGAAATACCCACTTGCTGTCGCTCCAGCTTTGCGGACTTTCGATCGAGGCTTCAACGAAGTGGTTTTCCAAACGTATGCGCTTCCAGAAGGGGAGTCCATGCCAGATTTTGTCCGGTATGATACCCCAGTCTTGGGCTTCGCTACGCAGCCTATCGGTGGTGTGGTTACGAATCCTGGTAATAGTATATTGAAAGATTTAAGCATATCCCGTGCAGGGATGATGCCGCATTTTCATGAAGATAAATGTATTCACTGCGCTTCTTGCGATAATGTGTGTCCTGATTTTTGTTTCGTATGGGATGAGCTCCCTGACAAAAAAGGTCGTCCCCAAATGTTCCTGCAAGGCATAGACTATCAGTATTGTAAAGGTTGTCTTAAATGTGTACAGGCTTGTCCAACCGATGCGCTCTCTAGTGAGCGTGAAGAAGATGGTTATGCTGATCTAAATCGCATGCCTCATCGTTTCAATCTAGCTATAAACTCTTAGAGAGTATTTATGGGAGAAGGGTGGAACTACACGCATGTCCATTGATATTAAGCAGGAATTAGGGGTAGCCAAAGTCGAACAGCGCATCGTGTATGAATCAGGGAATGAGATGGCTGCCTATGCAGCACATCAAATTAATTATCATGTCATGGGATACTTTCCGATATCACCATCCACGGAAGTAGCTCAGTTTCTAGATCTCATGAAGTCCAATGGACAGCATGACATTGTGTTAATTCCTGCCGACGGTGAGCATGGCTCAGCAGGTATATGTTATGGGGCATCAACTGCTGGCGGACGCGTATTTAACGCGACAAGCGCCAACGGTTATTTGTACATGTTGGAACAAATGCCGGTACAATCCGGAACACGTTTTCCAATGGTTATGAACTTGGTTTGCCGGTCTGTTTCCGGGCCGCTGAATATTCACGGCGATCATTCTGATCTTTATTATGCTTTGAATACGGGTTGGCCAATTATCATGTGTCGTGACCCGCAAGCTGTATATGATATGAATATTATGGCGCTCAAATTAGCCGAAGATCCTGAGGTGCGCCTACCTGTTATGGTAGCTTCAGATGGTTATTTCACCTCACACCAAAAGCGCAGAGTACAAACCTTTGCACATCGGGCTGATGTGCAGGCATTCGTAGGTGAGAAGCCACAGGGCTTCCCAGATACCTTGGATCGTAATAACCCGATTACCGTCGGACCCTATATGAATGAGCCGGATTACATTAATAACTGTTATCAACAGTCGATGGCGATGTATAACGCCGAAAGTGTCTATGACCGTATTCGGCAGGAGTACGCCGAATTGACAGGTCGTGACTATCCGATACTTGAACTATATCGGATGGAGGACGCGGAAGTCGCGGTATTCCTGATGAATTCGGCTTCCGAAATCATCAAGGATGTCGTCGACCAGCTCCGCGAGAAGGGCATTAAAGCAGGATCGATTGCGCCCAATCTGATCCGTCCTTTCCCAGCCAAGCAAATTGCTGAGGCGCTGGCGAACGTGAAAGCGATCACGGTTGGCGATCGCGCGGATTCCTACGGCGGGCATGGCGGCAACATGGTCAATGAAATTAAAGCGGCGCTGTTCACCCATGGGAACAGAGACACGCTTGTCATAAGCCGAATCTATGGCTTAGGTGGCAAAGACTTTTATGCCGAGGATGGGCATAATCTGTTCCAATTCGCCATTGACGCGATGGAAAGCGGCAAGGTTGAAGTGCCTTTTGACTATTACGGGCATACGCCTGGAGATCCCTCGAAAGCACCGAAGCGGGTATTGACACCAATGAAGTATGAAGATTTGAATACTGGTCTGATCACGGTCACACAAGATGAGAGCACGAGGAAGTTAAATGTTCGTATTCCACCACTGCGTTCCCTAACGAAAAAGCCTAAACGAATTGCTCCAGGGCATGGCGCATGTCCAGGATGTGGTATTTTCTCAGGATTGGAATTGTTCTTCAAAGGGATCGAAGGCGATATTGTTTCCATTTTCCACACAGGCTGTGCGATGGTTGTGACGACAGGGTATCCATATTCAGCTCATAAAGCTACGTATATCCATAATTTGTTCCAGAACGGCGCAGCCACCTTGTCAGGCGTTGTAGAGATGTTCTGGGAGCGGAAGCGGCGCGGAGAACTTGATCATTTGGGGTTAAAAGACGATTTCACGTTCGTCATGATTACGGGTGACGGCGGGATGGATATCGGAATGGGCCCAGCGATTGGTGCTGCTCTTCGTAATCATAAAATGATTATCCTGGAATACGATAATGAAGGCTACATGAACACAGGTGCACAGTTGTCGTATTCAACGCCAATGGGCCATCGGACATCTACATCCAATGTCGGGAAGCATCAGGGAGGTAAGGTATTCCATCATAAGGATACTGCACAAATCATGGCCGCAACGCACATCCCGTATGTCTTTACAGGTTCTGAAGCCTATCCACAGGATCTGGTGAAGAAAGCTGCGAAGGCGCAGTGGTACGCACAGAATGAGGGATTGGTGTATGGCAAAATCCTTATTGCTTGTCCATTAAACTGGCTGTCAGATGACCAAGAGGGCTCTAATATTGTCGGTGCTGCAGTTGATTCCTGTTTCTTCCCGCTGTATGAGGTTGAACATGGGGTAACGTCGATCACTTACAATCCCGAAGATAAGAGTAAGAAGATTCCACTTTCGGACTGGTTGAAAACGATGGGCAAAACGAAACATCTAACGAAACCAGAATATGAAGGCTCGCTGAAATCGTTCGAGACGGAAGTGGAGCGTCGTTGGAATATGCTGAAAGCGAAGCATGAGAATGCGTATTTGTAAGACGGAGTAACCGTACATTACGAAGCACGCATACAAACGAAGGCACATTCCCCTCGTGGTGAATGTGCCTTTTTACGAGGAGGAGAAGAAGAATGCCCTATGTATTACAGCAGAAAGAAACCGAACAAATCTATACAACAACGCTTGTTAACCATTATGGACTAGCTTATTATGGCGTGAAATTCTGGACAGAGCAAGAGGAAGCGAAAGAGCAAGCCTACGCCTATTTGGAATCTCAAGCCGTCAAAGATCCAGATAGTTGGCAAGTGATTGAATGGGAAGAGAGCGAGATGAAAATAAGTAATGTTAAGTTAAAAAACTCTTCCGTTTGGCAGCTATTTTGGTCAGGCATAACGCGAAAGCCAGAAGTGCGAAAACTGGAAATTTAAACCTAGGTGTCAATAGGCTTGTCGCCTCGCCTCCCCTGACAATAATCGCTACCATCCACCTATATTCGCATTTAACCCCCTCAAACTATAATAAGGGTACGAAAGAAAATTTTAACATCATACCCAGTGGAGGGAAAGACAATGAGAAAGTGGACGATGGTTATTGCGGTATGTATGATAGCTTTCATGGCGTTATTACCTAAAGCTGCACAGGCTGCAGATGGCGTAGAAACGAAAGGTCAGATCGTAGCAGGTGTAAGCTTTCGAGACCAACCAAGCACTTCGAGCAAAGTGCTGCGCATGTTGAAGACGAATGAAATCGTAACGGTAACCGAGTATACAACAGCGAATTGGTTTCAAGTGAAGGATGCACAAGGTGTAAGTGGTTACGTATCAACGAATAGCAAATACATAACGATTGTAAGCAACGCACAAATCAATTATGGCGTAAATTTCCGTACATTACCTTCTTCGGAGGCAAGTTCTGGTTCCAAAGTTATTCGAATGCTTGCCAAAGGTGAAGACGTACTTGTCACGGATAAAGTGAATGATAGTTGGTACAAAGTCATTGATGCTGATGGCATTAGTGGTTATGTAAGTACAAGCGCCAAATACATAACTGCGGATTTCTCGGTTATTAAACCGAATATGCCCGTTGCGGCTGAAATCGAAGCTGTCATTGATGCTGGACAAGTCTACTTAGGAACACCTTATGAATTCGGTTCACCTCGCAACGATCCATCGACATTCGATTGCTCAGATTTTGTTCAGACGATGTTCTGGGACGCGCTTCGTTTGTCCTTGCCGAGTGATTCCGCTTCTCAAGGGATGTACGTTCGTTCGGAAGGCCCTATCGTGAAGGATTGGACCAAGCTGAAAAGAGGAGACCTTCTATTCTTTAGCAGCTATAAAGGGTCCAAAGCATCGGATTACGATGGGATCAATGTCTTAACGGAGCCGATTACTCATGTTGGCTTCTATTTAGGCAATGGGCAAATGCTTCATACGTATTCCGTTGAATCCGGCGGTGTTCGTGTAGATACGATCGCGGGTAAACAGTGGGATTATCGATTTTTGTATGGCGGCAGTGTTTTAAAATAAGTTGATGGTTCGAACAAGCAAAGTATGCCATATACTATAGAAAGAGGCGGGTGCTTGCCTTGAGCATCCGCCTTTTGCATATTGTGTGAAAAGTATAAGCTTTATTTCTATCCTTGATGCTATGGAGAAAAGGAGAGCCTTATCTTTGAAACCTTCGACGACGAACCATCCCCTGGAATTTAGGAACACAACGGAAAGAGGACTTAACCTGGATACCGTGCACGAGCGTATTTTACATTTCATGCGACTTGATCCCGTAGCCACTTATAAATTTATCATTGGTACGGATTGTCAGGTGCACACAGGTCATACAAAATTCATTACCGGTGTAGTGATCCAGCGGCTAGGGAAAGGAGCGTGGGCGTGTTATCGTCAAGTAATTGTACCTAGGGCGCTATACTCAATTAAAGAAAAGCTTTCCATGGAGACTAGTCTGAGTGAGGAAATTGCGATGTACTTTGACGAAAAAAAACGACAAGATATGGAAAATATTGTTCTTCCTCATCTCTATCAAGGTGCGACATTCGATATGTTCATACATATCGATGCGGGAGATGACGAGAATAGAAATCGGACGGCGAAATTCGTCCAAGAAATGGTAAGACGCGTGGAATCTGTCGGGATGGTCCCCGTTATTAAACCGGATTGCTATGTAGCTTCTGCTTATGCGAATCGACACTCGAAGAAGCCGCACCGTCCAGCTTACGAGGACCATGAGGTGATCGATGGCAGTTTATAGAGCGTGCATACAACCGTTAGCTCCATGGTCAACGCGATCGAGGAGTTGACGGTTTTATTCACCCTGTATAGAGCCTATGCATGCCATTTTAGAAAGAAGGGTTTCCGCGGTTACTTAGCGAAGTATTGCTGAATGATTGTAGCATTAGGGGGGAATTCCATGAGCAAAACGTTTATAATCGAAGCAGTGATGTTAGCCGTGCATGGCCAGCTCATGCTGCCATCAAAGCCTGTGACTTATTTAATACCTTATACGACCATTCAAGAACTTTACGAGCTGCATAGTAGTCCCGAACCTATTATGCTAGAACTAGAAGATGATGGATTCGTCAAACAAATGATTGGCGAGCTTATAGCCTTCTTTGAAGAATCTTTTAATAAGAAAAAGATAGAGAAAGCATTGTCTATGCCATGGGGCAAAAGTCCACCGTTACCGATTAATGAGCATGTGACTTTGCAAATTGTTTTTGCGATTGATAACGAAGCTTACGGGGATCAATTTGACCCTATTGAAACAGAATTAATTTTGACAGCTATCAAGGAGCAGGCTGAGCTGCTGACAGATCAATTTGACTTTATTGAGCGATTAGTGGAGTTTGCCATTCCCGTAGAGGCTTTTGATGTTGAGGATTTTGAGTTCGCGGTTGAAGGTGACAATCAAGTATAAGAAGAGGAGCTGAGACTGAGCATTATGCGAGTTATCGAACAAGAAGATCAATTAGCTTTACTTCCCGCTAATTGGTTTCCAAACCAAACATGGACGTTGCGTGTTGGTGCAGGTGGAATGAATAATACGACACGTTTCGTTGAAGTAGAGGGCTGCACGTATGTCCTGCGATTGTATGAAACACATCGAGACCGTAACAAAATTAACTTTGAACATCGTGTATTACTTCAATTAGCTAAAAGGAAAGACGAGCTTCCTTTCGACATTCCGATGCCATTAGAGCTTCCTACGGGTGGGACAGTTGTGACACTTGGGGATGATGACGGAAAGCTCGCGGCTTTATTTACTTTTACAGCAGGTAGTAATCCAATCGAAATTGGTTTGAGTCAACTGAAAGAAATGGGGAAAGCAGCAGGCCAACTATCCGCTGCCTTAGCTAACATAGCAATTGCGGATAAACCGGAGTATGCTCCTTATTATGAAATTGAACATATTCATCCTAGCTGCAAGCCAGATGCGATCCGCGCTTTTGCGCAGCATCCGCCGGAGCCGTTCTTAGCCCAGCAGGAGGAACTTGCTTATATAATTAATCGCTATATGGCTTTATATTCAGCAATTCCAACGATTCGGCAGCTGCCGCATCAGCTCGTTCATGGGGATATTAATGGTTCCAACATGCTAGTGGATGATGAAGGGCGTTTTGTGGCGATTCTAGATTTTGAATTTGTAACGGTCGATGTACGAGTCATGGAACTTGCCGTATGTTTATCCGATCTCATTGATCCCACGATTCCAGAAGAAAAGCTTCATGCTAATAGTAAAGCTTTCTATGAAGGTTATCGCCAGTTTGTTCAATTATCACAAGATGAAATCAGTATATTACCCTTGTTAATCGAACTTCGCAGGCTTGATGTGTTCATTCATTTTCTAGGTCGTTACTTAGATGGCGTGGATCCACAGGGCGTACTGGTAGATATTATTCGCAATACATATGAGAAGACCAAATGGCTTCAAATGCATAAGGATTTGTTACGTTTTGATCAGATGTAGTCTATTTCACGTGTCCTACTAACCTGAAGGTGAGTAAGACACGTTTTTTTCAGTTCTTTTTTTGTTGATAGCCTTCAACTATACTAGTACATAGGATACGAGCTATTTGCGAAAACTTTAGTGACAATATCATTTATTTGCTAAAAAGGATTTTCTTAGAATGTGAAGGAGGACAATCATGGTTTATCAAGCAAGTTCAACGCGGTATGCAGAAATGAAATATAATCGTACGGGGAAATCAGGGCTTAAGTTACCCGCTATTTCTCTCGGTATGTGGCACAATTTTGGGGGATTAGATTTGCATGAGAACGGACGAGCGATGCTGCTTCGTTCATTTGATTTAGGGATTACACACTTTGACTTAGCCAATAACTATGGACCGCCGCCAGGTTCCGCAGAGGAGCTCATGGGGCGTGTACTTAAGAGTGACCTGAGTGCCTACCGTGACGAGCTTATCATCTCGACCAAATCAGGCTACTACATGTGGGAAGGCCCTTATGGTGAGTGGGGCTCCAAGAAGAACATGGTGTCTAGTTTAGATCAAAGTTTAAAAAGAATGGGCCTAGACTATGTAGATATTTTCTACTCTCACCGTCCAGATCCAAACACACCGTTCGAAGAGACAATGGCGGCGCTGGATTTAATCGTGCGTCAAGGTAAAGCGCTCTATGTTGGCCTTTCCAACTATTCAGCCGAACAAACCAAAGAAGCAGCTTCGATACTCAAAGGTTTGGGTACTCCGCTACTTATTCATCAACCCGCTTACAGCATGATGAATCGCTGGATCGAGGATGGCTTGCAGGATGTCTTAGATGACTTCGGCGCAGGGAGTATCGCATTCTGCCCACTTGCACAAGGATTGCTCACCAGTAAGTATTTGAACGGGATTCCAGCGGATTCGAGAGCTGGCGGGAAAAGCCAATTCTTAAAAGAAAAAGACATTACGGAAGAAAAGCTGAATCAAATTATTCAACTGAATGAATTGGCTAGCTCTCGTGGACAAAGCTTGGCGCAGATGTCGCTTGCTTGGGTACTACGCGGTGAGCGCGTCACATCCGCATTAATTGGTGCCAGCCGCGTGTCGCAAATTGAGGAGAATGTTGCTGCACTCAAGAATCTCGCGTTTTCTCCTGAGGAATTGGCTGCGATTGAACAAGTTCTGAAATAATTTATTGGTTTTCTCATATAAAGTCAAATACAGAAGAGAATAAACCATAAGGGATTTTTCCTTATGGTTTATTTTATTTCATAAATATGCTAAGCAACCTTTTTAGTAATTAGATCGTCATATATCCGTAAGGTAAGTAAAAAAAGTAAGTAAAAAGAAAAGAGGAGATCAAGATGAAAAAAAATAATAAGAAAACAACCATATATACAATGCTTCTATCAACGATGATCCTGTTAACAGCATGTACTTCAACACAAGAACCAGCGGCAAGTTCAACACCAACTCCTAGTGCTAGTGCGTCATCGAGCCCATCTGCAACGCCTACACCGAGTTCTGTGGCAAGCCCAACTGCGAGTCCATCTGTGAGTCCTTCTACTACACCAGCACCTTCATCGACAACCACTACGGTTTCGAAACAATTGAAAGATATGCTTGAACTTGCCAAATCTGGAAAAGTTAGCGGCATCCCGTTTGCTGCTACAACTGGACTTACTGACGAGGTGGAGAAATCGTGGGGGAAAGCAGATAAGACAGAATCAGCGGGTAGTGGGATTTACGCAACATACTCGAAGAAAAATGCTGTCATTGGGTTTAATAAGGGAAGTCAAATTATCGATATTCGCTCCAATGATCCGCAGTTGCGTACATTGACATTAAGTCAGATTGAACAAGCATTAGGGAAACCGGCTGATATCAAATTAAATGGGGATGATACCATTTATATCTATACAGCTTCCAAAGCATTTCAGCTTAAATTTATTATTCCCAAATCCACAGGTAAAGTAGATCATATCTCTGTCTTTGATACCGTACATTCCGTCAACAATATGGCTGGATAATGGTTCAACGCTGAGCGTGTGTGGCCAGTTGCTTATTTCCTAGGTATACTTGACATCTGCCTCTAGCTCGTACTATGTTAGTGTCAAGAGGTGGAATGGATGAGTAAGAAACAGGATATTATGGCTGCCACGCTCGACTTAATACATGAAGAGGGTTTACAGGCAGTTACCTTCTCTAAGATATTTAAGAGAGCAAATGTAGGGTCTGGCACCATTTACAACTATTTTGCTAACAAGGAAGAGATCGTTAATGCGGTCTATAAAGAGGCGCGGATGCATTTGGGCGAATACCTCGTGCAGGGATTCACACCCGAAGCAAGTCTTTATGAGCGCTTTAAGCGACTTCAGTTGAATCGACTTCAGTTCGGTATCGATTTTCCCAAGGAGTTTCTGTTTATTGACAGTTTTTCTTTTTCTCCTTATATTTCGCATGAGTTACGTAACATGGATGATGGCGACAATTCCCGGGAAGTTGTTCTGTCAGTTATTGTTGAAGGGCAGAAGCAAGGGATTTTTAGGGAGATGGAATCTCACTTATCCCATCAACTGATTCACGGTATTATTTCATCCATCCTGAAAGGATATTATGTACAGAAATATCCATTGGATGAAATCCAGATTCAACAAGTTCTAGAGTCATCTTGGAAAGCGCTGCTAGTATAGAAACAGCCATTTGAACGACTGCGAATCGTGGTCACAAAGGCTGTTTTTTTATTGAGATATCGGAATAAATATTCCAGAATTTCTTGCAGATAGAAGAGATATATCTCCCGTTATCTATAATAACTTAATAAAATAAGGGATTTTAAAAATGAGTTTATTATTTTGGGGAAATAATGTTGGAATAATTATTCCAAAACATCTTGACGTAAGAGTTCTTCGGAGATATACTAACCATGGAATAAACATTCCAAACACATCTGAAGGAGGAACATGATATGTCGAAAGTATGGTTGATTACAGGAAGTTCACGAGGTTTTGGACGCAGTCTTGCAGAGGCTGTGCTTGCTAAAGGTGACCAACTCGTCGCGACGGCTCGCAGTACCGAACAATTAGCTGATCTATCTGCACGTTACGGAGATCAGGTAAGGATCGTGCAGTTGGATGTGAATCGATATGATCAGGCTGAAGCAGCTATTCATACAGCTTTTGAAACTTTCGGACGGTTAGATGTCCTTGTTAATAATGCGGGTTACGGGAATATTTCTTCTATTGAAGAAACGTCGATGGAGGATTTCCGTGCACAGATCGAAACGAACCTGTGGGGCGTGATCAACGTAACGAAAGCCGCGCTACCTATGTTGAGAGAACAAGGTTTCGGTCATATCGTTCAGTTCTCCTCGATTGGTGGCCGAACAGGCGCGCCAGGTCTTGGTGCTTATCAAACAGCCAAGTGGGCAGTAGAGGGCTTCTCCGAGGTATTGTCTAAAGAAGTGGCACCGCTGGGACTTAAGGTCACATTGATTGAACCGGGCGGCTTCCGCACCGATTGGGCAGGCTCTTCGATGCAGCATATCGAACCAAGTGAAGCTTATCGTCAAACAGTCGGTGGACTTCTGAAACATTTGCGCGATAGAACGGGGAAAGAGAATGGCGATCCGGATAAAGCGGCGCAAGCGATTATTACGATGGTAAATGAAGATCATCCACCGCTTCGCTTGTTGCTCGGAAGTGATGCCGTGGATATCGCAAACGCGGTAGACGCAGGCAAGTTAGCCGAAACGAAGCGTTGGGAAAAGTTAAGCCGTTCTGCTGATTTTGAGCAAAGAGATTTGGATCCAGCCGTATCACAAATGTATAACGAGCTTGACGAATAAGCTTGCTCCTGTGCATTCATCCCTATCTTAAACGTGTATAAAAAGTTAGCCTTAGCCCAAAGATAAGCAAAAAAACTTATCCGCTTGGATAAGTTTTTATAAATATGAAACGGAGATCTTACTAACATGACACATATTACTATGAATTCAGAAATGGTTACCCTCATTAATGTATTTACGGTTGAACCTGCTAATCAAGAACGTCTCATTGAGTTACTTACCAGAGCAACAGACGTTTCAGTCCGATATGCTCCTGAATTTATCTCTAGCAGTCTTCATCGAAGTGTGGATGGCACGAAAGTAACTATGTATGCACAGTGGAAAAGTGCGGAAGCTTACCAAGCTATGCGAAATGATCCTAAGCCGCTTCCGTATCTACAAGAAGCTATGACGATTGCTACATTTGAACCCGGCATGTATGAAGTGGTTCGAACTTTCGAACCAGCAGGCGATTAAGATTCCGCGCGCTTGTCAATCGCTTCAGACATCGTACGATCCGTGAGATGCGCATAGATTTGCGTGGTCTCAGGGGAAGCATGGCCGAGCTGCTCTTGTGTTTTGTACAAGTCGTTCTGTAAGTAATAATCCGTTGCGAAGGAGTGCCGCAGTTTATGTACAGATAGATACGGCTTCCCAAATCTTTTCGCATATTTAATGACAAGTTCTTGAATCGCTCGTTTCGTCATACGTTCGCCCTCTTTTTTGCCATTGGCCATGGCAATGAAGAGGGCTTTTTCTTTTTTGGCTGGCTTGTAGCGCGAAGAGCGAATAGCCAAGTAATCCGTAATGGTTTGTATGGCATCAAGTCTAAAATAGACCGGTGTTTTGAAAGTGTCGTCATTTTTACCTTTGCGGTACACGTGGACGAGCTTCAATTTCATATCAATATCATCGACATTCAAGTTAAATACCTCGGAAACACGAAGCCCCGAATTTAGAATAAGCGTTACGATACAGGCATCCCTTACTTTGTTTAATTCATATGCATAAAGTGCTTGTTTATTGGTTGCGACATCGTGTCCATAACCTTCCTTCAAATAAGCAATGAACTCCGCAATTTCTTCCTCCTGCAACAGCTTGCCTTCCAGCTTCGCCGCGCTGTCTTTTGCCTTGTGTGCACGCTTAATCTCTACCTTAGCCATCACATTGCGCTTCAGGAGCGGGTAGAAGTTATCATCCTCAGCAATTTGACTCAAATAATGAAACAAGGATCGAAGCGCAGATAGCTTGCGGTTGATCGTTGTTTTACCATTAGCTTGTGCTTTACGAGTAGCAAGGAACATGCGAAAATTATTAACGCTGTCCATATGTAATCGTTCTAAGTCCTCGAGAGGGACTTGATTCATGGCAGTTGCTGTACTTAACCCCTCCGCGAGAAGCCAAGATAGGAATATTTCATAATCGCGAACATATTCGAGCAGGGATGATGGGGAGAGATCAGGTAGTTTGTAATTAATGAATTTCTCAATATACCACGGCATGGAAGGTACGCGACGATCTAACTCATGACGGTCTTTAACTTTAATTATATTCATAGCGGTTCACCTCATAAGCGTCTTGCTGTTAGTATACCAGTGCATTCTCGAAATTGGTAGAGATAGGAATCAAACTATTTTAGACCCTGAGACGTCTTAGCTACAACACGATTAACTGCGCGGTAAAAGGAGCGTCATCAACGACATGACTAAGAATAGGAAGCTAGAAAACGAGTTAATTGCCTGTATAACTGAACATAAAGAGAATGTGTATCGGCTTGCCTACAGCTATGTGAAAAATCAAGAAGATGCCCTTGATATTGTGCAAGAGGCAATTCAAAAGGCATTGGCTGGGTCTGATGCTTTGAAAAGCCAAGCGGCAATCAAGAGCTGGTTTTATCGAATCGTCGTGAATACCTCGCTTGATTTCTTGCGTAAACATAAGAAGCTAACCGTTATGGATGATATATCCATGGAAGCTTTGACACCCGGCAGTGAAGATGCCTATACGAATATAGATTTGGAGCGGGCGCTGGATGATCTACCAACGATGTATCGCAGTGTGATTACGCTTCGATATTTCGAGGATTTGAAGATCGATGAAATCGCGGATGTGCTAAAAGAAAACTCGAGTACGATCAAGACGCGGCTCTACCAAGCACTTAAGCTTTTACGAATAAAAATGAACGATGATAAGCTTGTGGAGGTAAACTAACCATGGACGAGAAGCTAGAGAAGATGAAACAAACCTATATGGAGATTCCAATCCCTGACGAACTCGATTTTATTGTCAATCAAGCCATTAACCAACATAGAAAAAAGCCTAAAACCAATCTGAAGTGGCTTCCAGTAGCTATCACTGCTGCGGCTATCATTTTCGTAGCGGGTCTTAATACGAGTCCAGCCATGGCACAATCCTTATCTGACATACCTGTCGTAGGCAAATTAATTAAAGTGCTGACCTTTCGTGAATATCATTACGATGACGGTGCAAACAAAGCGAATGTAGAAGTTCCCATCATAACAAATCTGGAGAACAAGACGTTAGAAGAATCCTTAAATGCCAAGTATTTGGAAGAGAGTAAAAAACTCTACACGAATTTCATGAATGACATTGCTCAGATGAAAGCTAGTGGATTAGAGGGACATCTCGGCGTAGATAGTGGTTATATCGTAAAAACGGACAATGATCAGATCTTCTCGGTGGGGAGGTATGTTGTCAATACAGCCGCTTCATCGTCAACTGTTTTCCAATATGACACGATTGATAAGAAAAATCAGTTGTTAATCACTTTGCCGAGCTTATTTAAGGATGATGGCTACATTCAGGTGATTAGTGACTATATTAAAGCCCAAATGAAACAACAGATGAAGGATGATCCTTCCAAAGTGTATTGGGTAGAAGGTGTTCCGAATGAGGTGAAGTTTAACTTTACGTCCATTAAAAAAGATCAAAGCTTTTACTTGAATAAAGAAGGCAAGCTTGTCATTGTTTTTCAGAAATATGAAGTGACGCCTGGTTATATGGGGGGGCCTGAGTTTGTAATTCCGACCAACCTATTAGCGGCTCAGTTATCTACACATGCTTATCTTTTGCCCGAATAAAATTGGACTCCATTGCCTACATTAATTGGGTATGCAAAACATCAGCTGGGGGTATTACCATGCCGCAACAACAAAAGGAACTTGGTTTAGCGCAAATTAAGGATGTTGCCCAAAAAGCAGAGCAAGCAGCGGAACAAACATTGCAAGTTGCACAACAAATCTATTCGCAGGCTACCGCTGCGGCACTCTCAGAAGCTGAACAGCAAGTAGAGGATCTCCAAACGCAAATCAAGCAAGCGCAGCAAAAGACGGAAGAACTGAAGCAAGAAATGAAATCACAAAGCGAGTCAATTCAGTCATAGCAGGCAGGTAGCCCCACTTCTGTGGGGTTTTACATGCTAACGAAGGAGGAAACGATATGCCGCGACGTCAAAGTGGTCCCCATACGATAGATCCCAATAAAGCGATGATTCAAGCCGTGCATTATGAGGATGGGAGTATAGAGTCTGTTAAATTTCAGAATGGTCAAGTGGTGGATGTTCAGACGGCGATTGAGATGACGGAGGCCGATTTAATTGAGGATGCCAATACAGGTGTGAATCGAAAAGGCGAAAAAACCTTGCGTTCGTATCCAGACGGAGATCCTAGCAATAATTTATCGAATTTACCTCGATTTTAGTTGGCATCGTTGATGAGATAAGAAGCTGTTTACCATGGGTGAACAGCTTTTTTTGCATTAAAAAAGCTGCTGAGGGTCTCAGCAGCTGTGAATGCGATTGCAGTTTTACTTTTTGAAATAGCCGCCAACATAGTTGTAGATAACGCCAAGCGCACCGATGTAGTAAGCGATTTTGATAATGTAATCGGTATGATCGAGCGGCATCATGTTGGAAAGCAAGAATAGAGGGAAAACAAAATACAATAGGTCTTTCAAGTAGGATGTAACCGTAGCGCTGGAAAAAGTTCCTGCTGAGAACGATTTGAACAAATCTACTACAAAGCTAAGACCCATGACCCCTAAGACAAGCCACATAGTATAAAGCATTAAACCCGATAGTGTAAGTGCCATGTCTGATTCACCTCCACATACGAAGATTTGCTTTCAATCTATCATATGCAGCGATGTGACAAGTCGTGCAAGGTTGTCATAAATTTTGACACTACGTGTGCATCGTATTTCGAAAAATAAGCGGGGATACACCTACATATTTCTTGAATATACGTGAAAAGTAGAAGACATCATTGTACCCTAATGTAGCAGCAATTTCCTTGACGGACATTGTCGTGTTCAACAAAACATTTTTGGCTTCCGCCATTTTCATTCTATGCATATAGGTATTTAGTGGATAACCGGAATATTCGCTAACGATTCTACGAAGGGTAGAAAGGGAGATATGGTGTCGCTTCGCGATACTTTGCGCGTCAAAGGGTTGATATAATGAATGACTGAGCTCATCAATGAGATTGATGAATTGCTGCGTCTTTGTCGTCTCCGTGGTGGCTTCTGCACGTTGAATAAATTCAAATAAGAGGGACTCTACAAGCAGTGCAGCCCGATCTATATTTGAAGGAATGCCGCTTTCCATCCCGATGAAAATGCGTTCGATCCGATTAAGCTGAGTCGTGTCCTCGTAGCCAACCTGCTTCACTTGGTCGATTTCAGTGAGCCAACTGTTCTGCCATTCCTGTACACGGCTACCTTCAAGCGTGAAGTAATATTCATCCCAGTATCCGCCCGGATCTGGGCCATATTGATAGACTTGATTCGGACGAAAGAAGAAGAGGCTTCCACTTTCGACTTTCTGCACCGGCCCGTCATTGACACGGTAAGTCCCCTTGCCTCCTGCTATATAGACAATAGCGAAACTCTCGAACTTGGCATCTTCCCGATACATAATCCGACCTGGCAAATGGCCAACATGACGAATACGAAGAGATTGCAGCTTTAATTTACTGGCATCGATAGGTAAAGTAATAATTCTAAGTGGATAGGGACTTATTGTATTGTCCATGAATCTAGGCATAACATACATTCCTTCCGAGCAAACTCCGTGGTATGATGTTGAAGTTAAAATGCAGAAATATTCATTAATTTTCATTATTAAGGAGCCTTCATGCATCCATAACCATTTTACCAAAAATTCGTTTAGAAAGAGAGCACAACATGATATGACAACCGCGCTTAAACGATTATTACTGATGAGCGCCAGCTCTGGTATTATTTTTAACTACATGGGTATCTTTATTAATCTGTTCATTTGGGAAAAAGGGAATCAAATCTTCGACGTAGCTTGGTTTAATTTGATCATGTTTCTAGCTTGGGGAGCTGCCTTCATGTTTGGCGCGAATCTGTTATCCAAGTTCACGATTGGGTCGGTTATGCGGGTTGCAGCCATTGGGGCAGGCGTCACTTTTATTCTACTATCATGGGTCCATTTTGAACCGAAAATGCTTTATATTACTTTGATTGCAATTCCAGTGGGCATTACGAACGGTCTTTATGGCTCTGCACAAAATATGGGGATCTCCCTTTTTGGAAAAGGGAAGGAATTTTCTGCGTTTTTTTCCGCGATAAGTGTAATTGGTCAATTGATTTCTTTCATTAATCCGTTGCTATTCGCAGTGATTATTAAGTGGATGGGATTTACCGCATCCTTCTTCGTTATGTTCATCTTCATCGGACTGATGATATTCACATCCTATTTTGTTCCTCTTATCTCATTAAAAGAAGCGAATGAACCCGTGTTTCGCAAGTTTCGCTTGGGTCAAGTATTCTCGACTCCCCAGTTGAAATGGATGATTCCTTCGCTGGTTGCAGGCGGATTTTTCATTCAGTTTCAGGGGATCTTCTCATTGATCTTTACATTCTCAGTCACGCAAGATAAGCTCAACATTGCCTTGCTGCAAATTATGTACACATCCTTCACGATTGGTTGTGTATTCGTATATCGTCGCTTCAGTCGTACGCGTCAGATCAGTGATAACAAATGGTTAACGTTTGGCATGGGGGCAGCGGCAGCAGGATTTTTGCTAGCTTTATTCCCAACACCTCTGATTTTGATTTTGTCCAACATCTTAACGACGATCGGATTGTTTTTCTTCGCTACGATATGGAGCTCACGACAGTTTGTAATGACTTATCAATTAGAACCCATTCATCAAACGAGAGTTATGGTATGGCGGGAGCTTATCTTGGTGATTTCGCGCATGTTCCTATTAGCGTTAATCCTCGGTATTCAAGACTTTGATGGATTCGTCTTCAAGGCTGTAATGGTCTTTAGTTTCTCAAGTGTCTTATTAATTCCGTATTTTTCTAAAAAAAGCGATGCAACAGTGGAGAAGACTGTTAGGAGAGGTGTGGAATCTTAGGATTCCCGCTTGGATAAATTGTTTATCGAGATGGGGTAGACGGAGAAACTATGGTATAATAAATCACAATATGGCATGAAAGCAGGCGACATAAGCAGCATGAATGGACAAAATCGTAAAGATGTTATGCCCGGTAAAGAAGTGAATATCGTATTAAAGCAAGACCAGCGAAGCGGGAAACTTACACGCGGGATAGTGAAGGATTTATTGACGAACTCACCCACTCATCCTCATGGTATAAAAGTAAGACTCACAGATGGCCAAGTTGGTCGCGTGAAAGAAATTATTACGCCGTCCAACTGACGGAACATGGAGGAGAATAGGGGATGGCAAAAGCAAAAGTAGCGAAACGGCCAACACGTGACGAGTTCGTACTAGAGGAGATCGGGAACCAGTTGTCGGAAGCGAAGATGGAGAACTCCGAGATTGTGTTAACTGTTTGGGGACGCGAAGAAACCGTTCGAGGCACAATCGCGACAATGGATTCACGTACGGGCAGAGTACATATGGATTGCAATGGCGAGCTGGATAAGGTGCCGTTCATGGATATTATGAAAGTGGAGTATCCACGGGATTAAGATGATGTGCTTCTGAAATTATTCGAACAATACGCTTATTCTTTAACTCTAAAGGCCAGTGTTAGAATGGGGCTCAGAGTGTGAAGAATAAGCGATTTTTTCATCAAAAAAATTGCACTAAATCTATATTTAACGCAATTTAGCTTGTAACGGACGGAGATTAACAGCATGGACACTAGTTTAACGTTTGATGACGAGTATTTGGAGCTTTTTGACTCCTGGATGAAGGACCAGGGGTTTACAAAACGAACGCAGCAAGCTTACCTTGGGGATGTTCGTTTATTTCTCGCAAGTCTCGGTGAGAAGGAATTACCAGCCATTGCTGCGATTGATATTATGCGCTTCCTGACGAAGATGCGTCAGGGCGGGGCAGGGGATGCGGCGAGGAATCGGTACCTCTCGTCGATCCGCACTTTTTTTGCAGCGCTAGTGGAGCTGCAGATCGTGATTCATAATCCCTCGAGTACTGTGAAGAAATCGAAGGTTGAGAAGAATCCAGTTCCGACTTTTTTGAGCGAGGAGTTGCTTTCTGTATTTTTGCAATCCATCGAAGGGAAATATCAGATTAGGAATGTTGCGATGTTTCTATTAATGAGCTATGCAGGATTGCGGGTCAGTGAGCTTCACCGTCTGAATATCTCCGATTTCAATCGGGGCACGAATTCATTAATGGTTCTCGGAAAAGGGCGCAAGTGGCGCGTAATCCCGCTTCCGAATGAGATTGTTCAGGTACTTCAACGGGCACTTGAAGAGCGTATGGAAGCGAGGAGTGGGGCGGAGCAGCCTTTCTTTGTCTCACAATTCGGTCGGCGAATCAGTATCCGAATGATTCAAACGATTGCCGAGAAGCATTTCGGCCAATTGAAGGGACAGTACATCGAGTTGCAGGGCAAGTCGTTCTCGAGTCATAAGCTGCGGCATACATTTGCCACGATGCAAGTATTAGCTGGGACGGATATCCGAACGCTGCAGGAGCTGCTCGGACATGCGAGCATTCAAACGACGCAAATCTATACGCACGTAGGAGATAAACAAAAGCAGGATGCGATGAATCGGGTATCGGCGTTCATTCCTGTAGGTATGGGGATTTAAGTGTCATAAATGACTAAAATCATGCATATAAGGCAAAGGAGAGACTTTCCATTTCTAGATGATTTTCTGGCTAGGAGGCTGACGTATGGCAATACGACCCCCCATATTGCAAAGTGGAGATACCATTGGCATTGTGACGTTAGGAAGTCCACTGGACGCAAGCACGATAGATGCTAGGCTCCAGACGCTTGACAATATGGGTTTCAACGTAGTTGTGGGGAAATACGCTTATGCGTATGGAGGGATCGTTGCGGCTACAGCTCAGCAGCGAGCAGATGACCTGATGGATATGTTTTCGAATCCGAATGTGAAGATGATTCTGCCCACAAGAGGGGGAACCGGAGTTAAAGATATTTTGCCCAACTTGGATTATCCACTCATTAATCGCAATCCAAAAATCGTCACAGGGTACAGTGATATTACGATTTTATTAAATGTGCTGTATCAATTTGCTAATTTAATAACCTTTCAAAGCCTGTTGCTGATTGATTTTAAAACGAGTACACCTGCATATAATTTCGACCAATTTTATACCGCGACATCGACACTTATGAGTCCGAGAGTCATTCAGAATCCTCCTGATATGCCACTAACTAGCTTGGTAAAAGGAGTTGTAAGAGGGCCAATCGTTGGCGGTAACCTCACATCGTTCGTAGGGACTTTGGGGACGCCTTTTGAAGTGAATACAAAGGGGAAGATCATCTTCCTTGAAGAGACACATGAACCATCGAATGCGGTGTATCGCTATCTGACGCAACTCATTATGGCCGGAAAATTCCGTGATTGTGTTGGTATCGTCATGGGGCAATGCACGAATTGTTCAGTTTCCTATTCTACAACATACCAGGATTTAATTGTTGGATTAATCGCTCCGTTAGGAAAGCCGCTTCTTACGAACTTAAGCACTGCCCACGGCTTTTATAAAGCTGCGATTCCGGTTGGAGCGCTAGCTGATCTCGATACATTCAATAACACACTTACAATCATTGAGCCCACAGTCAGTTCTTAGCTAAAAAGGGAGAAAAGCCGTCGGCAGCAACCGCGGCTATTTCTCATCCTTAGTTGATGAGGCGACGTGCTCCCCAGTAATGCTCATCATAGTATGGCGTACCGAATAGCGTACTGATTTTTACTTCTCTTGTTCCCATTGTACCGGCTTGAAGCATTTGGTTATTGCCTAGATAAATACCTACATGGGAAACGCCTGTTGTATAGGTGCCTTGTAGGAAAACGAGGTCGCCTTTTCGCAGATTACTTTTCTCCACAGGTGTACCTAATTGGCTTTGTAAGGCTGCGGAATGAAGCAAGTTAAATCCATGCAGATTAAACAAATATTGAACAAATCCAGAGCAATCAAAAGCAACATTTGGCGTACTGCCACCAAAAACATAAGGGACGCCAAGCTGCTTCATCCCTGATGCAATGATCGCATCGGCTTTCACTTCCCAGCTTTGTTTCTGCGAAACTTTGGTAGGAATAGAAATGATAACGCCTTCATAAATGTTTTGCGAATCGACTTTCGGATTACTTGCAATTAGCTCAGACAGCGACACATTAAACTTCTGTGAAATAGACCAGAACGTATCGGAATCCGTGGCTATGTAAGAACTTGATGGTGCTGCTTGCGCAATTCCACCGAACATAAGACTAGTCGCGACAACCGTTGTTAGAATCAGTTTTCTCACTGTTTTCCTCCTTGATGTCTGATATGTGTACTAACACATTCTATCAAAATGAAGAAATAGAGAATATGAGCAAAATATGGATATCCAATATACATCAATAAATTGTTTACATAACATTAATTATGTAACTACATTTAAAGCGAATGGAAACAAAAATGTGATTCATCTAATTGAAATCAGTAACCGACTTTACACAATGTCAAATCCAACTGCTAATTTAGGAACAGAATGTATAATGAAAATGAATAAAATCCTTATATAATATAACATATAGGGTTATTAATACTCACAGATAGATAACGTAAGTGTACATGGATAGAGGGAGGAACCCGATGAATTCAGACTTTTTCCGTCAGAAAGTGGAAATTTCGTTAGAAGGCGTCGGTATGGTGTTCGGTAAAAAAGGGAGGCAGATCACGGCCCTTCAGAACATTACCTTTGATGTAAAGCAGCATGAATTCGTTACCTTATTAGGGCCATCCGGTTGTGGTAAATCTACATTACTTCGTCTTATGGCAGATCTCCTTCAGCCGTCTAGTGGTCAGATTACGGTACGAAAGGAACACCCCAAAGAGGTGCGGTTACGTCGTAAGTTCGGCATTATTTTTCGAACACCTAACTTATTTGAATGGCGAACCGTACGTGAGAATATCGAGCTGCCACTAGAAGTTCTTGAACAAACACGTCAAATGTATCGCGAACAAGTCGACCAGCTCATTGATACTTTAGGCCTTGTAAAGTTTAAAGATTATTATCCCTGGCAGCTCAGTCTGGGCATGCAGATTCGAGTCGCTA
The DNA here is from genome assembly GCF_059692055.1 of Paenibacillus sp. J31R109. Taxonomy (NCBI): domain Bacteria; kingdom Bacillati; phylum Bacillota; class Bacilli; order Caryophanales; family Paenibacillaceae; genus Paenibacillus; species Paenibacillus sp. J31R109. The sequence goes on from NZ_JCAUAR010000001.1 coordinate 744,746, forward strand.
TGGCCCGTGCGTTATCCCTCGATCCTCCCATCTTATTCATGGATGAACCTTTCTCCACATTAGATGAATTTACGAAGGACAAATTACAGCTAGATGTCCTTGAAATGAAGAAGAAAATGAACAAAACCATCGTTTTCGTTACTCGCAGCCTTACAGAGGCTGTATTCCTCTCAGATCGAATCATCGTTTTATCCGCAAATCCAGGTCGCGTACATGCGATTCACCAAGTTCCCTTAGGTAGTGATCGTACTTTGCAAACCCGAGAATCGCCCCTCTTTCAGGAATTAACCACAGTGATTCAAAAGTCTATGAATGAGGAAAATGAACCCTCAGACGATTAACTTTTAAACAAAGCGTCATGCATTCTACTAAATGAAAAATGATATCAAGAGCTAGGGATGACATCCTATTTGCAAACATAGAAATATAGTAAGAGAATCAGCCAACTGGAGGGGACTACGTATGAGTGCTCAAGGAGACGTTGATCCATTGAATAAAGAGTCGCTGCTCGAGAAAGATCGTAAATATGTCTGGCATCATATGTCGGCACATAATGAGAATCCGATGATCATCGCTTCCGGAGAAGGCAGCTGGGTGAAGGATATTGATGGTAATCGCTATCTGGATGGGATGTCAGGCTTATGGTGTGTGAATGTGGGGCACGGCAGGAGAGAGATTGCGGAAGCAGCTGCGGAGCAGATGATGAAACTCGCCTATGCAACGCTAGTACAATCCCACATTCCTGCTATTGAATTGGCGGCGAAATTAAATGAATGGCTTAATGGGGAGTATCGCATTTTTTATTCCAATTCAGGATCAGATGCCAATGAAGTTGCTTTTAAAATAGCTCGTCAATACCATCATCAGAATGGTAAGCCTAGCAAACATAAGTTTATCTCACGTCATCGAGCCTATCATGGGAATTCCATGGGCGCTTTAGGTGCAACGGGTCAAGCTCAGCGCAAATTGAAATATGAACCACTCGGAGTTGGCTTCCAGCATGTGCCTCCGCCTTATTGTTATCGTTGTCCTTTTGGGCAGAAGAAAGAGAGCTGCAGCTTACAATGTGCCAAAGCGATCGAAGATGCCATCGTGTGGGAAGGCGCAGATTCTGTTGCTGGTGTCATTCTAGAGCCGGTCATTACAGGCGGAGGAATGATTGTTCCTTCAGATGATTATTTACCAATGGTTAGGAAAATTTGTGATAAGTACAATGTACTGCTCATCGTAGATGAAGTGATATGCGGATTTGGGCGATCGGGCAAGCCCTTCGGCCATCAGAATTATAAGGTGCGTCCAGATATCGTCACGATGGCCAAAGGTTTAACAAGTGCCTATTCACCGCTATCTGCAACGGCAGTATCCGTTGAATTATACGATTCTTTCAAAGAAATAGAAGCCACGAGCCACTTTCGACATGTCAATACGTTTGGTGGGAACCCCGTTTCATGTCAGGTAGCCTTGACGAATCTAGCGATTATTGAGAAGGAGGGACTCGTCGAACGTTCATCTGAGATTGGTAAAGCATTTCGAGCTGGTTTAGAGCCTCTACAGCATCATCCTCATGTGGGGGAGATACGCATTTTCGGATCAGCAATGGGCATTGAGCTCGTGGAGGATCGTGTATCCAAGATTCCCGCTTCAGTTGAACGGGTAACAAGTATTATCGTGGCTTGCAAAAGCAAAGGGCTGCTCGTCGGGAAAAATGGGGATACCGTCCCTGGTTATGCCAACATTATTACGCTGAGTCCTCCGTTATCGTCAACGGACGACGATGTGACTTTTATCATCGAAACCTTACTTTCCGTGTTTGGTGAAGTAACTGTGAAAGGATGATCTGACTTGTCGACAATTCCAGAGTTCCGAATTAATGCAGAACGTCTCCAACAGCATATCGATGAACTTGCGCTAATCGGCAAGATCGGTGAAACGGGCGTCTGCAGACTTGCCCTTTCGAAGGAAGATCGAGCAGGCATAGAGCTGGTGAAATCTTGGATGGAAGAAGCTGGGATGGAGGCTTATATCGATCCCTTTGCTAATCTAATTGGCGTTTGGCGCGGGAGTGATCCGCAAGCTCCTGTGCTCATGCTCGGTTCACATGTCGATTCGCAGCCCTATGGGGGAAGGTTCGACGGGGCAATTGGCGTCCTTGGCGCTATAGAAGCGGTGCAAACGATGGTCGAAGAAGGCATGAAACCCGCGTGCAATATTGAAGTGGTTGCTTTCTGTGATGAAGAGGGCTGTCGCTTCAACAAGGGGTTGTTCGGGGTAAGGGGAATGACGGGTAAACTGGAAGCCGATGAATTGGACCGAACGGATAAAAACGGCGTCTCCCGCCGTGAAGCTCTACTAGAATTCGGCTGTGACCCAGCGGATTTCGAGGGATATACATGTCAAGAAGGCCGAATTGGGGCATTTCTCGAACTGCATATCGAACAAGGTCCTGTGTTGGAGTCGATGAATGAACCCATTGGTATCGTGACAGGGATCTCAGGACCATTGTGGCTCACTGTGGAAATGATTGGATTCGCAGGACATGCAGGTTCTGTACCGATGTCGATGCGTCATGATGCGCTGCTTGGCAGTGCCAAAATTATCGTCGCTCTAAACGAACTAGTACGTCAGGAATCAGGTGCACCAACAGTAGGAACAGTCGGCTCCCTTACGGTGTTTCCGGATTCACGGAACATCATCCCTGAGAAGGTCAGCTTCACGGTTGATTTACGCGACATCGATATCCATCGTCGTGATGCACTCGAAGCGGAACTTCGCAGTTGCATCAAGAACGTAGCCGATGAGCACGGTCTCACCTACACCATTCGAGAAGATACGAATAGCGAGCCTCGTTATTGTGCAACTTGGATCAAAGATACGCTTCATAAGGAAGCGGGTCTGCTGGGGATGAAGCCGCCGGAGCTTATGAGCGGTCCTTTTCATGATTCGCTGACGATGTCTTATGTGTGTGACTACGGCATGATTTTTGTAAGGTGCCTCGAGGGCATTAGTCACAATCCCAAGGAATATGCTAGTCCTGAGGATATCACTTTAGGAACTGAGTTGCTATACCGTACCGCTAGGCGTATTGCACTCGACAGAGGAGGCATACGAGCATGAGTATCGTCAAAATCGGACTCATCCAAGCTTCTCATGACGTGCATGGCGATGCACCAATTGCCGAACATAAAGAGCGAGCCATACAGAAGCACCTTGGTTTGGTACGCCAAGCCGCAGCGCAAGGAGCGCAACTGATATGCTTACAGGAGATTTTCTACGGTCCGTATTTTTGTGCGGAGCAAACGACGAAGTGGTACGATGCGGCCGAGGAAATTCCGAATGGGCCGACGACGAAGCTTTTTAGAGAGCTGGCCCAAGAGCTTGGCGTCGTGATTATCCTTCCTATTTATGAGCGCGATGGCATAGCCTCCTATTACAATACGGCAGCTGTTATTGATGCCGACGGTGCGTATTTGGGGAAATACCGGAAGCATCATATCCCTCATGTTGGAGCGGGCGGTGGTTCCTGCGGCTTCTGGGAAAAGTATTATTTCAAGCCAGGAAATCTCGGCTATCCCGTCTTTGATACCGCTTATGCCAAGGTAGGCGTCTACATTTGTTATGATCGTCATTTTCCTGAAGGCGCTAGAGCCCTTGGGCTTGGTGGTGCGGAGATTGTGTTTAATCCATCAGCTACTGTTGCTGGCACATCAGAGTACTTATGGAAGCTTGAGCAGCCTGCGCATGCTGTGGCCAATGGGTATTATGTTGCCGCCATTAATCGTGTGGGAACGGAAGCACCTTGGAACATGGGAGAATTCTACGGACAATCGTACTTGGTGGATCCGCGCGGGGCAATTGTTGCGATCGGCAGTCGGGATCAAGATGAAGTGATCATTGGAGACCTAGACAAATCGCTGATTCGTGAGGTTCGTAATGTTTGGCAGTTTTACCGGGACCGCAGGCCAGAAACGTATGATCAAATCACGCAACTTTAAATGGGGAGGAGGAGCGAAGATGAGTTCGACATTTATTTCGCTAACGGATTTGAAGCGTAATTTTGCCGAAGTGAAGGCGGGAATGAAGCCCAAAGAGGCGATCGAAGAGTCCAATCGCTGCTTGTTCTGTTATGACGCTCCTTGCATAAACGCCTGTCCGACAGGCATTGATATCCCTTCTTTTATTAAAAAGATTGCCTCTGGCAATCTCAAAGGCTCAGCTCGCACGATTATGGATGCCAATCCGGTCGGTGCTTCGTGTTCGAGGGTATGTCCCACAGAGGAATTGTGTGAAGGGGCTTGTGTACTTAATCATTCGTCCAAGCCTATCTTGATTGGTCAATTACAGCGTTACGCGACGGATTGGGCGATCAAGAATGAACAGATTTTCTTTAAAGCAGGCGCAAGTAATGGCAAAACGGTTGCGATCGTGGGAGGCGGACCTGCTGGACTCTCGGCAGCGCGTGAGCTAGCCCGCTTCGGCTTTAAGGTAACAGTGTTCGAAGCAAAGGAGCAAGCGGGAGGCTTGGATACTTACGGCATCGTGTCGTTCCGGCTTCCGCAGGAAATCTCGCTTTGGGAGGTTGAACAAGTACGACAGCTTGGCGTCGATTTTCGCATGAACACGCGCGTAGGTGTAGAAGTGAGCGCTGCGGAGCTGCTGGAGGATTACGACGCTGTCGTATTAGCCATTGGCATGTCCAAAGTACCTATGCTTGGTATTGCTGGCGAAGAGTTGACGGGAGTGTATGATGCAATTGATTTCGTAGAGTCGACGAAAATCGCTCCTGATCTCGATGAATCTCTTGTTGGGAAACGAGTGGCCGTGATTGGTGCAGGGAATACGGCCATTGATGCCGCGACCTGTTCGGTTAGACTAGGAGCGGAACATGTCCAAATCGTATACAGACGGACACAAACGGAAATGACAGCGTATGATTTCGAATACGAGTTCGCTAAACTCGATGGCGTTGCTTTTCAGTGGCTTACGGCACCGAAACAGATCCTCGGGGATGAACAGGGCAACGTCGTAGGCCTCGAATGTGTACGGATGGCGCTTGCTGAGTCAGATGGCGGACGCAAACGTCCCGTCGCTATTGCGGACTCCGAATTCGTCATAGAAGTAGATGCGGTTATCAAAGCGATTGGACAAACGAAGCATATTGCGCTCATAGAGCAGTTTGGACTTGCACATTCGCGGGGTATCGTAACGCTAGTTGATTCAACTACGGGTTTAACTTCAAACCCCAAAGTGTTCGCAGCCGGAGATGTCATCTTCGGTGATGGACAGGGCGAAGCGATGGTTGTGTCGGCGGCTCAGCAAGGTAAGTTAACCGCCTATGCAATCTATAAGCAGCTCGTGAAGGGGCAAGAAGCGTCGGCTTGAATGAGTGGTTATTACAGGGTCACTACAGAATCAGGAGGGATTCAGCATGGCAGATTTACGAACGAATCTAGCTGGAATTGTGTCACCCAACCCTTTCTGGTTGGCATCGGCTCCTCCGACGAACACGGGGTATCAGGTTCAGCGGGCATTTGAAGCGGGCTGGGGAGGCGCGGTTTGGAAAACACTGGGAGATCCGATTATTAATACTTCCTCACGCTTCGCGGCAGTTCATTTCAATGGGCAGCGTGTTGCGGGCTTCAATAATATTGAACTCATCACCGATCGTCCGCTTGAGATCAATCTGAAGGAAATCTATGAAACGAAGAAGCGGTTTCCTAATCATGCTTTGGTTGTGTCCCTGATGGTTGAGCCCAAGCGAGAGAAGTGGCACGAGATCGTTAAGAAGGTCGAAGCCGTCGGCGTAGACGGACTTGAACTAAACTTTGGCTGTCCGCACGGGATGGCTGAACGGGGGATGGGCTCGGCATCAGGCCAGCAGCCAGACCTTGTCGAGGCGCAGACGATGTGGGCGAAGGAAGCCGCACAAACCCCTGTTATTGTGAAGCTGACGCCAAATATCACGGATATCACGAGCACTGCACTAGCAGCTGTTCGTGGCGGAGCGGATGCGATCTCGCTCATCAACACGATTAATTCGTTGGCTGGCGTCGACATAGACTCGTGGAACACCATTCCACATGTCGGCGGTAAAGGCTCGCACGGCGGCTATTGCGGTCCTGCTGTGAAGCCGATCGCACTTCATATGGTTGCGGATTGTGCGCGTAATCCAGGCGTGAACATCCCGATTTCCGGCATAGGTGGCATATCCACTTGGCGAGATGCCGTAGAATTCATGTTGATGGGTGCAACGGGAGTTCAAGTATGTACAGCAGCTATGCATCATGGTTTCCGAATTGTGGAAGATATGATCGATGGATTGAATAACTATTTGGATGAAAAAGGTCTTGCCAGCGTATCTGAGCTTATTGGAAAATCAGTTCCTCGTTACTCCGATTGGGGAAATTTGGATTTAAATTATGCGGTCGTTGCCAAGATCGATACAGAAACATGTATTAACTGTAACAAGTGCCACATCGCCTGCGAGGATACCTCGCATCAGTGTATTGAGAGGCTTACGGACGATCAAGGGAAATCCTTTTTGCAGGTGCGGGAAGAAGATTGTGTTGGCTGTAATTTGTGCGCAATTGTATGTCCTGTAGATGGGGTAATTTCTATGGTTGAGGTCCCACACACAGAGGAGCCAATGACCTGGAATGAACGTCAAGTAACCGTCGCCAAGCTGTCAGAGGGTAAAGATACGGATAAGAAGGAGGCTGTGTAGCCATGGCCAAGCTCATTAAGAATGGAACGATTGTCACTGCTTCAGATCAGTATCAAGGGGATATTCTCATTGAAGACGGCATCATTACCGGAATTGGACTTCATCTGTCAAAAGAAGGTGCCGAAATAGTAGATGCCACAGGGAAATATGTATTTCCTGGTGGTATTGACCCGCATACTCATCTGGATATGCCATTTGGGGGGACGGTCACAGCCGATGATTTTGAGACAGGAACGATGGCTGCGGCTTTTGGCGGGACAACGACGGTGATTGATTTTTGTCTGACGAATAAAGGGAAGCCCCTCAGTCAGTCTGTACAGACTTGGCATCAAAAAGCAAAAGGTAAAGCAGTCATTGATTATAGCTTTCATCTGATGATCGCGGAAATCAACGATGAGGTGCTTGCCGAACTGCCTTCCATGATTCATGACGAGGGGATCACATCTTTGAAGGTTTTTATGGCTTATAAGAACGTTTTCCAAGCGGATGATGGCACACTGTACCGGACTTTGCTAGAGGCCAAAAAGCAGGGTGCTCTCGTAATGGTTCACGCAGAGAATGGCGATGTCATTGAATATTTAATTAAGGAAGCGCTAGAAGCGGGACAGACCGACCCCATCTATCATGCCTTGACGCGGCCTTCTTTAATAGAAGGTGAAGCGACAGGGCGTGCAGCGAAGCTCACGGATTTAGCCAACTCGCAGCTCTATGTGGTTCATGTGACGTGTGAGGAAGCTGTACAGCAAATAACGGAGGCTCGCAATCGTGGTGTCGATATCTGGGGTGAAACGTGTCCGCAATATTTGATGCTCGATCAAACGTATCTAGAAAAGCCGGATTTCGAAGGCGCGAAATACGTGTGGTCCCCACCACTTCGACCCAAGTTTCATCAAGACGTGCTGTGGAATGCGCTAAAAACAGGCCAACTTCAAACGGTGGGCTCGGATCAGTGTTCGTTTAATTTTAACGGTCAAAAAGATTTAGGTCTCGGGGACTTTAGTAAAATTCCCAACGGGGGGCCTTGCATTGAGGACCGTTTCTCGATTCTGTTCTCTGAAGGGGTAGGGAAAGGGCGTATTACTTTGAATCAGTTCGTGGACATCGTGTCTACGCGTAGTGCAAAGTTGTTTGGTTTGTTTCCGAAAAAGGGGTCGATTGCCGTTGGCGGGGACGCGGATATTGTGATATTTGATCCGAATGCGAAGCGTACGATTTCTGCTGAAACGCACCATATGAATGTGGATTACAATCCGTTTGAAGGGATTGAAATAACGGGCGAGCCGGTAACCGTACTTTCACGTGGAGAGTTCGTTATTCGGGATAAACAGTTCGTAGGTGAGGCAGGAAATGGTCAATTCATCAAGAGGGGAACATATGTTTCATTATCAACAGAAGTGAATGAAGGGAAGAAGGAAACGGTCCAAGGAGGTGCCCCCCATGTCTGAATTTGAGCAATTTCAAGCAGAAAAACAAAAGTTGGATGGCTACGTCGCACAGAAATTCAAAATAGTCGGCGTGCTCGAAGATCTAGAAGGAGCATGGCTGGATCTCGAGCACCCCGGAGGGGAAACGGCGAGGCTTCATTTGAAGACAGCAAACGCCAGAAAGTATTACGTCAATGTGCTGTTGTCACAAGGGAAATCGAAAGCTTAATCGTAGGTAGATTGGATGGCTCCATTCAGATATTCATAGCCATGCAGAGCAAGCTCTAGAGCGATTCGTTTCTGCGGCTGCATGAAATCGTCTCCAAGAATGGCCGCGATTTTATCCAGCCGATGATAGAGCGTTTGCCTTACGATGAACAGCTCTTTCGCTGTTTCCTGCTTCGAGCCGGATAACGTTAGATACATGTGTAATGTTTTCAAAAGCTGGCCATTTTTCTCGCGATCAAACACTAGCAGGCCACCTAGATATTCCTCGATAATCGAGTTTAATTGGCCAGATTGCTTCATCCCCAGAAGAATTTTATAGACGTGAAGTTCGTGATAGAAGGGCTTCGGGAGTATGCCAACATCCTTCTGGATCACCAACGTTTCTATCGCTGTGTCATAACTGACACGAAGTTGAAGCGGGTCATTGATTGACTTGCCGATACCGACAAGTGTCGGGAAAAGGTGCGTCTCTTGTGATTTCTGTAAGCGTTGAATCGTTCGGAGAATGCGCTCATGACTTGAGGGCAATTGATCTAAGAGAATAAACACGATTCGCTGCTCATACACCGTCGGGAATAAATAGAAGCCTTCTCTTTCAAACAAGGAGCGGGCAAGCATTTGTTTTTGAAAAAGGAGCGTTTCTTGCGATTTGGATCCTTCATTCCCTGCGGTTTTATCAAAGACACAAACGATGATCGGACCTAGCTTTACAGCGGGCTTGACGCTCATCACATAGTCACGAATATCCTGTAGTGAATGCTTGCCACCTAACCAATCGGTCACCCAGAGATCCTGTTTGTAGCGTGTTTTTTCCTCGATATAAGTGGTACGCATCATTTCTTGTGCAATCGCAGTCGCGCAGCGATCTAAAGCGAGTATTTGGAACTCACTTAACTCTTGTTCGGCAAATATAAGCAGGTCTGCGAACAAATGTTCTAATGCGAGAATTGGACGATGCGCCAGCTTGTTTTTGACATCAAATAAGTGAAACAGTTCGCCAAATATCCATTTTTCATAAAAGGCAGCACCAGCTTCTTTAGGCAAAGAGGGTACGAACACAGCATCCGTATCAAAAGGGAAAAAAGCAACTTGCACCTGCGTTGTTTCTTGTAGCAATTGGAGGAGAGGCAGCAGTCCTTTGCCAGACAAAAGCAGCTGATTGAGCTTCGTTGATAGGGATTCTAGATCAGATACCATTTTGTGATGTTGATGAATGAAATGCGCATGTAAATCCTGTGTGATATCTATATAACGAACTTCCTCGTGGAAAAAAATGAGTGGGAAATGGGCTTGTAAGGCAAGCCTCTTCATGCTCTCAAGCGGTTGCTTCGTATACGTACCCAGCTCGATACAAAGACCTGAAGCGCCGCTGTCGATTAACTGTTGCAGGAACGAAAGACTCGTTTCTTCATTATCATGCCAACCTATCCCTGTGCTCAGAATGAGTTCATTTCCGTTCAAAAGGTGACCCACTTGCGTAACTTCCATGATGTGAACCCAGCGAACTTTGCGAGCTAAAGCTTCTTCCGTTGCAATCGCCTCAGCCTTACTAAATAGAGGGCGCTGAAGAATATCTTGAACGGTTAACTGTAAAAGGGTCTGTACCAAGCAAAATCACCACTTTCATGTTAGGAAAGATGACGTAATTGCGAATGTAAGGGGAATTGAATCTTATTATACAATGTGTCCAATGCGTTGTGGAGAAAATTTCTAACCTCAGGAGATGAACGACATTGACGAACCTGCAAAACTTGATTAATGGTGCATGGGTTGATTCGATAAGTGGTGAAATGAGTGATGTTCTTAATCCTGCTACGGGAAAAGTGATTGCACGTGTACCACTTTCGACTGCTGCAGACGTAGAGCAAGCTGCGAACGCTGCCCAAAATGCGTTTGAATCGTGGAGTAGAACACCCGTTCCTAAGCGAGCTCGCATATTGTTTCATTATTGGCAGCTTCTTCAAGCTAACGAGCATGAAATTGCTGAATTGATCACGAAGGAGAATGGGAAAAGCTACAAGGAAGCACTAGGTGAAGTGCTGCGCGGGATCGAATGTGTGGAATTTGCTGCTGGCGCCCCCTCGCACATGATGGGGTCAACACTGGCTAACATTTCAGCGGATATGGATTCTGAATTATTTCGAGTACCGCTAGGCGTTGTCGGAGGGATAACTCCGTTTAACTTCCCCATGATGGTGCCGTGCTGGATGTTTCCGCTTGCGATTGCTTGTGGGAATACCTTTGTTCTTAAACCATCGGAACGAACACCGTTGACAGCGATGAAACTAGCTGCACTGATGCAAGAAGCAGGACTACCAAATGGTGTGCTGAATGTTGTTAACGGTGCTCACGATGTCGTGAATGCATTGACGACTCTGCCTGCTGTCAAAGCTGTTTCTTTCGTAGGTTCGCAGCCTGTAGCCAAGTATGTGTACGAACGAGCCTCAGCTGGAGGTAAAAGAGTGCAAGCTTTAGCTGGTGCTAAAAATTATCATATTGTCATGCCCGATGCACATCTGGAGAAAACGATTGAGAACATTGTTATGTCCTCGTTCGGTTCGGCAGGTGAGCGTTGTATGGCTTGTTCCGCTGTCGTGGTTGTGGGAGATGGAGATGCCTTTGTGAATGGACTCCAAGTTGCTGCATCACACTTGGTGCTTGGCAATGGCATGGAGGATCAAGTTACACTGACTCCGATTATTCGAGAGGAACAGCGTACGCGAATCGCGGGCTACATCGAGAAGGGAATCGCAGAAGGTGCGGAGCTGCTGATCGATGGGAGAGCGGCCGAAGCGTGTGAAGGGGAGGGCTTTTTCCTCGGAGCGACGATTTTCGATCATGTGAAGCCTGAGATGACGATTGCCAAAGAGGAGATATTCGGGCCGGTGTTATCTTTATTCCGCGCGGAGAACTTAAATGAAGCCTTAGCTTTAGTGAATCGATCGCGATTCGGCAACTCTGCGGTCATTTACACAGAGAATGCGAAGGCTGTCCGCCAATTCCGTGAGGAGGTCGAAGCGGGGATGCTAGGGGTCAATGTTGGCGTCCCGGCCCCAATGGCCTTTTTCCCATTCTCCGGCTGGAAGGATTCGTTCTATGGCGACTTGCATGCCAATGGCAAGGACGGCGTCGAATTTTATACGAAGAAAAAGATGATCACTTCAAGATTTTTTTGAGCTTTGAGGATTGGACCTGGGGGATACCTCAGGTTTTTTTCGTTATATTGAAAGAGTCCGTTGTCGGGAAGATGTCAATTTAGTATGATGGAGAGTACGTCAAGAGGAATACGGAGGACTCCATTACCATGAAAAATAATCGAAAAAAAAGCAACTCGATGGGGCAATATCGCGAGCTATTGGGACGCTATTTGTTTCCGCAGAAGGGGACACTGATCGGACTAACATTCCTGTTGTTCGCGTCCATTGGGTTGCAGCTGATTAATCCGCAAATTATCCGCTATTTTATTGATACGGCGCAGTCGCAAGGGGCGATGGAGCCACTTATTACAGCGGCGCTATTATTTATTGGCTTTGCACTGGTGCAGCAGCTGGTATCCGTGATTGCGACCTATTTCAGTGAGAATGTCGGTTGGAAAACAACGAATAAGCTGCGTGTCGATTTAGCTGCACATTGTCTATCGCTGGATATGTCTTTTCATAAAAGTCATACATCCGGCTCCCTAATTGAGCGCGTAGATGGCGACGTGAATGCGCTTGCGAATTTTTTCTCCAGCATGATCATTCATTTATTTGGGAATGTGCTGCTGATGGCAGGCATTCTGATCCTATTATTTCGCGAAAATTGGTTAATTGGCGTAGGGATGGCTATTTTCGTTGTCTGCGCCATCTATTTGATTCAATGGATTCGTCAGTTTGCTGTTCCTGTCTGGGCGGGGTGGCGTCAGGCGAATGCTGAGTTTTATGGATTTATCGGTGAACATTTGGAGGGTACAGAGGATATTCGAGCTAATGGTGCGGTACGCTTCGTGATGAATCGTTTCTATACGATGCTTCGAAAAATGCTGCCGCTGCGCGTCAAAGCATTCCTTGGTTTTTGTGCGATGTGGAATATGTCGATATTCGTGTTTGCATTAGGGAATGCCATGGCCTTTGGGATCAGCGCCTACCTATGGCATGGCAATCATATTTCATTAGGTACGGTGTATCTCATTTTCTTCTATACCGAATTGCTCGCTAAACCGATTGAGAAGATACGAACACAAATGGAAGATTTGCAAAAAGCAGATGCGAGTATTTCCCGTATTCGCGAGCTTTTCGCGATAAAGTCCAAGATTCAAGATGGCCCAGGGGCTGGGCTTCCGGAAGGGCCGCTGGGTGTGGATTTCAAAGATGTTGTGTTTAGTTATGACGAGGATCAACCGACGATCGATAACTTAACGATGACTTTAAAACCTGGCGAAGTGCTAGGATTGCTAGGCCGCACAGGGAGCGGAAAGTCCACAATTGCAAGGCTATTGCTGCGCTTCTATGATCCGCAAAGCGGTGTGATTGCGCTAAGCGGAACCGACATTCGTACATGTAAATTAGCAGATCTACGGAAACGGGTCGCGCTTGTAACTCAAAATATTGAAATCATCCAAGGAACAATTCGCGATAATTTAACCTTTTATGATGCGTCGATTCGGGATGAACAGATTTTTGCGGTACTGCATGAACTCGGCTTAGGTGCTTGGTATGAAGCGATGCCGGAAGGATTAGATACGGGGCTAGCTTCAGGAGGAAGCAGTTTATCTGCTGGAGAAGCGCAATTATTGGCATTTGCCCGTGTATTCCTAACGAATCCGGGACTGGTTATTATGGACGAAGCTTCCTCACGTCTGGATCCATTAACTGAGCAACGCATGGAGAAAGCTGTTTCCAAATTATTGGCGGAACGCTCTTGCATCATGATTGCCCATCGACTTGCCACTGTACAGCGTGCGGATCACATCGTTATTTTGGATAGAGGACGTGTACTGGAATCTGGTCGAAGAGAAGTGCTGGCCGCGGATCCGAATTCCCGCTTCAGCCAATTACTCGCGACAGGGTTAGAGGAGGTGTTGGCATGACCACGTTTCAATATTTAAAAGGGTTGATCATGTATCGACCTTTCCGGTATTTTATCAATGCGTTAGCATGGACAATTATTTACTTGGCACCTATTGCTCCCGGTCTCATAACAAAAGCTTTTTTTGATACGCTAACGGGCAATGCTACGTTGAAATTTGGCGTGTGGGGCTTGATTGCTTTATTGATCGGGGCAGCCTTAGGGCGAATCTTATTAATTATTATTGGTTTCATTACGGATGTGCATTTCCGTTTTCGCATGGGGATGCTGCTTCGACGCAATTTGTTAGAGCATGTTCTAAAGCAACCTGGCGCACAAGCGATTCCAGTTTCACCAGGGGAAGCAATTAGCCATTTCCGGGACGATGTGGACCAATCGGAGGAAGCGGCGAGCTGGTCGGTTGATGTTTTTGGAATGACGTGTTTCGCCCTCGTGTCCGGATACATATTGATTCGCATCGATGCTCAAATGACACTGCTTGTGTTTATGCCAATCGTCATCGTGATCACAGCCGCTCAATTGGCAACCGTTCGTTTGCAAAAGTACCGCGCAGCCAGCCGCGAATCTACCTCCAAGGTGACCGGAGAAATCAGCGAAATGTTCGGGAATGTGCAAGCGATCCAAGTCGCTGGCGCCGAGAATCGCGTAATGGAGCGGTTCCGCAGCTTCGGTGATGCCCGTCGAAAAGCGATGCTAAAGGATCGATTGATGAGCGAACTTCTCGATTCAGTCTTTTCTAACTCAGTCAATTTGGGTACAGGGTTACTGCTTCTGTTAGCAGGTACCAAAATGAGAGCAGGGACGTTCACTGTTGGTGATCTTGCCTTATTTGTCTACTATTTGACCTTCGTGACACAGTTTATTACGAATGTCGGGAAGTTTATCACGTATTTTAAGCAAATGAGTGTGTCACTTGAACGTTTGACGTTCTTGCTGCAAGGTGCGTCGGCGAAAGTGTTGACGATGGTAAAGCCGCTGTATTTGAAAAAAGAGCGGGTGGAAAAGGTTGATGTGAAGAGCCCAGACAGCGTCGTAGCGCCTCCGCTGCAGCGTCTGGAAGTGAATGGGCTCAGCTACACCTACCCGGATACGGGTAGAGGGATCGCTGACATTCACTTCGCCATGCAAAGAGGATCGTTCACCGTCATCACGGGAACGATCGGCTCAGGCAAAACCACGCTGGTTCGTTCCCTCCTTGGGCTGCTGCCCAAGGAGAAAGGAACGATTGCGTGGAATGGCGTGCCCGTCGAAGATCCGGGCACCTTCTTTACACCGCCGCAGAGCGCCTATACCGCGCAGGTGCCGCGGTTATACAGCGATACGCTGCGCAATAATATTTTGCTCGGGCAAGCGGAGCAAGGTGACAGCTTGCAGCAGGCTTTGAACGCGGCGGTGCTCGAGTACGACGTCGCGCAGCTGCCTGGCGGGCTGGACACGGTCATCGGCCCGCGCGGGGTGAAGCTCTCCGGCGGCCAAGCGCAACGGACGGCCGCAGCTCGTATGCTCGTGCGGGACGCCGAGCTGTATGTTTTCGACGACCTGTCGAGCGCGCTCGACGTCGAGACGGAGCAGAAGCTCTGGGAGCGAATGTTCGAGCGTCGCAGTGATGCGACATGTCTCGTGGTATCGCACCGCAAAACCGCGTTGACGCGCGCCGATCACATCATCGTGATGAAGGACGGCCACATCGAAGCGGAAGGCACGTCGGAGGAACTGCTGCGACAAAGCTCCACATTCCGTGAGCTGTGGTACGGGGATGATCGTAAGGCGTAGTCATAAACGCAGCTCCTTCGCCATTCGTGACTAGCAATAAAGGAAATTGGAGCTGCGTCGCGAATAGAGGTATGTATATTGGATTTTCGAGACTGTCGATTAACTGTTTATCCTGAATGTCATATACACCGTTTGAAATTTAGAAAACAACCGGGAACTTCTGCAACTGGGATAAATTATCGCTTCTATGACATAGAGTTGAACCTCGGTCGCAAAATAGCGTTATTCCGTAATGCTATTTTTTCGCAGAACATGCCTATGTAGCAAATAACGTTATGGCACACCTTTATTTGAATTCACATGTGACCGTACCTTTGTAAGGAGAGACAACCTCCTCTGAAAACGACATTTTTTGTAAGAATTCAATGAGTTGCCTGTTTATTAAGCCTCGATTCATGAATCGACAGTCTCTTTTCTGTAGATAATTTCAACGGAATTCCCTGAAAATGTTGAACTTCGTGAAATTAACGGAGGGGGAAGGTAGCCAACCATCAAGAAACCCACCTAATGTTACTAACAGAAGGTGGGTTTTTCAACACCTATCACTCAAGTAAAGGATGAACCCTTCGGATGATCAACACGCTCATTTTGGTTTTCGTATTAACGATGATTATTCATACGGCTGAGACGCTATCGTATTCGATTCGTTATGCGGGTGTTCGAGTGAACAAACTCGCGGTAGCGCTGTCGCTGGTCGGCATCGTCGTGCTCGTTTCGCGCACAGCGAATCTGATACAGGCGCCGATGACTGCGCATTTTGTTGATTTTGCCAAGCATGAGCCAACGTTTGATTTGGTCCGATATTTACGCATATCTCTGCTTGCTTCTTCTATCGGGACGGTCATCGCGATCGCGTTATTCCCGACTTTTATCTCCATCAGTGCTAGAGTTATTGCTCGGCTTGAAATCGCAGGATCGCTGCCGAAAATGCTCACCAATGTCACGATTACACAACTCAAGAACACGACCAAATATATCAAAAAACCCAAGGTAAAGCTCAGTCAGTTCCGGTATCTTGGCATCTCCAAAAGGTTTCTGTTCATTAATATCATTGTGACGGCTTTCTACTCTGTAGGTGTCCTTGCATCGCTATATGCGGCTCATTTATGGCCAGATCACGCGACAACCGCCTCACAAGCTTCGGGACTGATTAACGGGATTGCGACTATTTTGTTAACTATCTTTATTGATCCTCAGCTAGGTCTAATTACGGACAAGGCATTGCACGACGAAACTCAACGGAATCAGTTAGGCAAAATCTACGCATTACTCATGACGACACGCTTCTTAGGGACGTTGCTTGCACAAGTTTTTCTAGTGCCGTCGGCGTATTTTATCGGCTGGATTGTGCAGTTCTTTTTCTAATCGATGTGAAATCCTTTCTTTCATCGCCCTTGCTTGGTATAATAGCCTCTATCATAGTAGCGTTAAGAAGAAACGGAGTCCGACCATGAAGAAGTTCAAGAAATTTTATATTGAAATAACGAGCGTATGCAATTTGGCTTGCACATTCTGTCCACAGACGAAACGTCAAGCGAATTTCATCAAAATAGATACGTTTACGAATATCCTTGACCAAATCAAGCCGCACACGGATCACATTTACTTGCATGTGAAGGGGGAGCCGCTTCTCCATCCCAAAATCGACGAATTACTAGATTTGAGCCACGAAAAGGGCTTCAAAGTAAATATCACGACGAATGGGACACTCATTAACAAAAACAGGCACAAGCTGCTCGATAAGCCGGCGCTTCGCCAAATGAATTTTTCCCTGCACAGCTTTGACGGCCATGAGGGCTCTGAAGATAAGGAAGGCTATGTGACCAGTATCCTGCGATTTGCTAAGGAAATTGTTGCGAAATCCAATGTCATTATTTCCTTCCGATTATGGAATTTGGACACGGATAATCAGACGAATTTGGAACGGAATCGAAATCGTGAAGTGCTGGAATTGCTAGAGAAAGAGTTCGAGCTTGATTACAAAATCGATGAGAAGTTCGTCCGTGGAACTGGTGTAAAGCTTACGGATCGAGTCTATTTAAATCAGGATCACGAGTTCCAGTGGCCGGATTTGAAGGCTGAGGAGATTTCAGGGCCCGGTTTCTGTCATGCTCTGCGTAATCAGGCTGGTATTCTCGTAGATGGCACCGTTATTCCTTGCTGTTTGGATGGCGAAGGGGTTATCAATCTAGGGAATATTAACCACACGCCTTTCTCCGAAATCGTTGAGGGAGAACGTGCGAATCGGTTATTCGAAGGCTTTTCCAGACGTGAAGTGGTGGAGGAACTATGCCGGAAATGCGGCTATCGCGAACGTTTTAGTATGTAAAAGAAGGCTCATTCCGTTAAGCAAAGTTGCTTGCGGAGTGAGCATTTTTGCTTTTATTTAACATCCATGAGATAATAGAAGTTTGATTCTTAACTAGAGGGTTGGGGGCATTAACGTGGGACGTTATCCATTTGCATATGATCATGCGCAGCCATACATGCAGCAAGTGTCCGACTGGATTGCGGATATCTTTTATGACATATTGCCTGAAGCAGGTTTTGAGGTTCGGGATGAACAAATTTATATGGCTTTTCAGCTGGAGCGGGCCTATGCGGAGAAGCAGACTATTTTTGCGGAAGCTGGTGTTGGGACAGGCAAAACGTTAGTCTATCTGCTATACGCACTATGTTATTCGCGTTTTACGAAGAAACCGGCCATCATCGCCTGTGCGGATGAATCGTTAATTGAGCAGCTTGTAAAACCAGGCGGGGATATCGACAAAATTTCTCGCCATTTGAATATGGAAATTGATGCACGACTCGCGAAGTCACCAGATCAATATGCGTGCTTAGTCAAGCTGGATGAAGCTAGATTTGGCCACGAAGATACGGGACTATACCGTGAAGTCTACGAGAGCCTTCCTGATTTTGTTCACACGCGTGAAGCACTACAAACGTTCTATGCTTACGGGGATCGCAAAAACTATCCGCAACTGAACGATGAACAATGGCACCGAATGAACTGGGATGCTTACCAAGACTGTTTTGTATGTGATAAACGCCATCGGTGTGGACAAACCTTATCCCGTGAATCCTACCGCAAATCGGCGGATTTAATTATATGTTCGCATGATTTCTACATGGAGCATGTATGGACTTACGACGCTAGAAAACGAGAAGGACAGCTGCCATTGCTGCCTGATCACTGCACAGTTGTATTTGATGAAGGACATTTAATGGAATCCGCTGCCCAAAAAGCGTTGACCTATAAGCTCAAGCATGTCATTTTCGAGGAATTGGTCATCCGCTTGTTAAAAGGGGAAGTTCGTGAAACCTTAGCGGTCTGTATTGATCGAGCAATCGAGCAGAGCGAACGGATGTTCGATGTGCTTGAAAGCTGCTGTCGTCCGATTGCTGGCTCCGATCGTAAACAAATCATCATGAGTGATCTTTTGAAAAGAGAGATTCATACGTTCTGTGATATTTTGTCCGAGATCGAAGAGGAGCTCGTCTTTGAAGGAGAAATGTTTACGCTCAATGACTATCAGCTGAAGATTGTCGAGGAGCATTTGGAGATGATGCAAAAGGCTCTTGCCTTATTCCGCAATGATCATAGCTTCATTTGTTGGGCGACGGAAAGTATTACCGGACTCAGTCTTGTCATTATGCCTAGAACGGTGAAGGAAGTGTTGAAGGAGCATGTGTTTTCTTCTAAAATGCCGATTGTCTTCTCCTCGGCGACACTTTCGGTGGAAGGCAGCTTTGACTATGTGGCAAATAGCTTAGGTTTGGAGAAATATCTCTCTTTCTCCGTAGATTCTCCATATGACTATGTTGAACGGATGGAAGTCATCGCCCCGCGCTTCAATGAAGGCGGAACGTTCCAAGAGAAGCTGAATTCAGCTGTTGAATTGTTGAAAAGAACGGAAGGCAGAGCGTTGATTCTGTTCCCGACGCATCAGGAATTACAACGCTTCAAGGTTGAGATGTCCTCACATACGGATTGTAAAGATCTCACTTTCCTCTACGAAGGAGATCGCGAGATTTCGCATGTGATCGCCTCATTCCAGGAAGATGAACACAGTGTATTAGCTGCCGTAAGCTTGTGGGAGGGACTTGATATTCCTGGTCCATCACTTTCGAATGTCATTGTGTGGGCACTGCCGTTTCCTCCGCAAGACCCCGTGTTTAATGCGAAACGAGAGGCTGCAGCTTCACCTTATGAAGAAGTTGATATTCCTTACATGTTGCTTCGCCTGCGTCAAGGTATGGGGAGATTGATCCGAACGCGTGAGGACAGTGGAATTATCGCGATTTTCAGCGATGAGTTATATACGAATACATCACTTCGTGAGCATGTCGAGCGGGTATTGCCGGCGGGCGTTGAGATGAAATCTGAATAGCATGATAGGGAAAGAGGGGCAGATGATCTGCGCCTCTTTTTTTTCACTCAATTACAATTCCTTTACACATGGTCCTAGTAAAAGACAATATTTGCAAAGAGCAATCTACATCTATCAGCCTATGGAAATAGAAACCAGAATATGAAATTATAGTAGCATATTCGCCTATCATTGATAACTTCGAGAGGATGTTGAACATGCTTAAAAAGTCAGTTATTGTATCTTCAGTTGTATTGATGTCTATGATTCCTATGTTTTCATTAAGTCAGGCATCTTATGCCGCAGATTTAACGAATGGAAAAGAGACGGCCATCAAAGTGATGGAGTATAATATTCACCATGCCGAAGGCATGGATGACATTCTAAATTTGAACCGAATTGGTGACGTTATTCTATCTTCGGGTGCTGATATCATTGGTTTGCAGGAAGTCGATAATCATTTTTCCGCACGTAGTAATTTCGAAGATCAAGCGAAATGGTTAGCCAATTACTTAGGTATGCATTACGAGTTTGCTGCGAATCTTGACAACGATCCCTTAAATGTGGGGGAACCTCGTCGTCAATACGGAACGGTTATTTTAAGTAAATATCCTATTCTTTCTAGCGAAAATCATTTACTCGATAATACGCAATATCCTTCAGAACAACGCGGTCTTGCGAAAACAGTTATTAACGTGAGAGGAAATCACATTAATTTTTACAATACGCACCTGGACAATAAGAGAGCTGAACAAAGAGATATTCAAGTCAATGAGATCCTTGACATTGTCCATAAAAGTAAAGGAACAAGCATTTTAGTGGGAGACTTCAATGCCACGCCAGATAGTCCAGAAATAATAAAAATGTCTGCGCAGTATCATGACGTATTTGCAGAACTTGGCATGAATGATGCCTACACCTCTTATTATTATTCAGACAAGCCTAATCGTCGCATTGATTATATTTATACATCGGAAGATGTACAGATTAAAGCAGGTAAAGTAATAGACACGATTGCAGCTGATCACTTACCTATTACGGCCGAGCTTGTTATTAAGAAGAAAGACCACCATGCTCACGATGATAAAGGGCATAACCACCACAATTAAGGAAGCAAATGATGTTTAACGATATGAATACGAACCCCTTCCGTGATGAACGGAAGGGGTTTTTATTGCATGCGTATTTTTCATTTTTTGTCGCGGCGCAGTCTATTGGCTAATAAAAGCGTGTATACATAACATATATTGAAAGCGTTTACAGCTTGTCCGAAGAATTACGATCGACCCAATCAACCTCGGCCAATCAGGAGTGAGCAGCATGAACACGTCGAAGGAGGTCGTCGCATGCATTTCTCATATACATCAGCTCAGCAAGACATGCGAAAGAAAGTACGTGAGTTTGCACTTACTCGAGTGGAACCTACTTCAGCAGAAAGGGATGAGTTGGAACGATTTGATCGTGGTATTTTCGACAGCCTAGGTGAACTTGGCTGGACCGGGATCCCTTGGCCCCAAGCATTTGGCGGCGGGGGAGCTGATTTTCTAACATATGCGATGGTCATTGAAGAGCTATCCCGCGTGTGTGCTTCCACGAGCGTCATGCTCTCCGTGCATACGTCGCTAGCCAGCTGGGCGATTCATACGTATGGTACGGATGTACAGAAGCAAGCGTTTTTGCTCCCTATGGCTGGAGGGCATAAGCTGGGCGCCTACTGTCTGACGGAAAGCGAATCCGGCTCAGATGCTGGTGCCATGCGCACGACAGCAACGAAGGATGGAGACTTCTACGTGCTTGACGGTTCCAAGCTCTTCGTGACGAACGGCGGGGAGGCGGAAGTGTATATCGTTTTTGCGGTGACGAATGCGATGAATAAGCCGAGGAGTTGCACGGCCTTCATTGTTGAAAAAGGGATGGAAGGGCTTATTTTCGGTACCAAGGAAAAAAAGCTAGGCATCCGCTCATCCACAACGATGGAGTTAAGGTTTGATGGTTGTAGAGTGCCAGCTGAGAACCGCCTAGGTCCCGAAGGAGAAGGCTTTCGCATCGCTATGCGAAGTCTGGATGGCGGTCGGATTGGGATTGCTGCGCAAGCAACGGGGATCGGCCAAGGAGCCTTGGACGCTGTAGTTGCTTATGGGGCAGGAGCTGGCTCGCTCAGCGGCGAGCTATTCGATGCTCATATCTCCGAGATGGCGACGCACATTGAGGCCGCAAGACTGCTGACCTATCAAGCCGCTTGGCGCAAAAGCCAAGGGCTCTCATATGGGAAGCAGGCTGCCATAGCGAAGCTTTTTGCCAGTGATACGGCGGTTAAAGTCTGTTTGCGGGCTGTGCAGCTCTGTGGCGCATGGGGTTGCTTGAAGGAGTCGAAGGTTGAGCGCTATCTGCGAGATGCCAAAGTAACACAAATTTATGAAGGGACGAATGAGATTCAGCGTATTGTGATTTCGCGTTTGCTGCTTTCTGAAAGTATGTAGGAAGGGAGTGCGAAAACATGAGTGATCACTACTTGCCTGGACTTGAGCATGTCATTGCCAGTGAGACCAGCATTTCATTTCTCGATGTTGAGAAAGAAGAAATTGTGATTCGCGGGTACGATTTGATGGAACTTGCTGAGTACATGACGTACTTAGATGTCGTTGGTTTGCTGTTAGAGGGTGAATTGCCGAGTGAAACGAGACGTCAAGCGATTCAATCACAAATTCAAGCGGTCTATGGATTACCTCCAAATGTGCGGGCTATGCTGCATTTGATGCCAGATCAAGCGGACATGATGGATGTGCTTCGAACGAGTATTTCCGCGCTAGCGAGCTTTGATGAGGAGCTTGATGATCGATCACCTGAGGCAAACCGACGCAAAGCCATTCGCCTTTTAGCGAAAGTACCGCAAATTGTTGCTTATGGCTATCGAGCTATTACGAAGCAACCGCTCATTGAACCTGAGTCTAAGTTATCGTATACGGCTAACTTTTTGTATATGATCACGGGAACGATTCCTTCTCCGATGGAGGAAGCGATTTTTGATCAGTCTCTTATTGTGTACAGCGAACACGAATTACCGAATTCAACGTTTACGGCTCGCGTTATCGCCTCTACGCAGTCGGATTTATATGGTGCGCTTGTTGGCGCGGTAGCCTCTCTCAAAGGCACATTGCACGGCGGAGCGAACGAAGCGGTCATGCACATGCTGCTGGAAGCAGGTTCCGAAGATGATCTCGAAGCCTTAATTCGTTCTAAGCTTGCTCGGAAAGAGCGTATCATGGGCTTTGGTCATCGTGTCTATATGCGAAAACCTGACCCACGCGCCCTGCTAATGAAGGAAGCTTTGGCAAAGCTTGCACCCGCTTGTAATCAGCAGGAACTTTACGACATGTGTGTGCGAGGGGAAGACGTTATGCGGAGGGAGAAAGGTCTCCATCCCAATCTAGATTACTATGCTGCTCCTGTCTATTACTTGCTTGGCATTCCAATTGAGCTGTTTACACCTGTTTTTCTTGCTGCGCGCACCGTTGGTATCAGTGCACATGTGATGGAGCAGCATGCGAACAATCGTCTTTTCCGACCTCGGGTCCGTTATACCGGTGGGCGAGACTTACACCCGCCTCAAGCACAAAGTCTTACTGAAAGCGAGGACGAGATCGTATGAGTACACCTAGAGAACCTGCTCAGAGGGAGATGATTTTTGACCCGCTCATTGTCGAAATTGCGGAATACGCCTTGCATACAGAGATTGAAGGTGAGGAAGCGTATCAGATTGCGCACCATGTCCTACTGGACTCATTGGGAACAGGATTGCTTGCACTGCGTTTTCCGGCATGTACCAAACATCTCGGTCCGATTGTCCCAGGTGCTGAGGTCATAGGCGGTGCGCGTGTACCAGGAACTCGCTACGAATTGGACCCGGTGCAAGCGGCGTTCAACATCGGGTGTATGATTCGGTGGCTCGATTACAACGATACCTGGCTAGCGGCAGAATGGGGGCATCCCTCCGACAATTTAGGTAGTATTCTCGCTGTTGCCGATTACGTCAGTCGCAAACGAATTGCGGAGGGAGGCGTTCCATTCACTATCAAGGACGTCTTGACCATGGCAATCAAAGCTCATGAAATTCAAGGCGTGCTCGCTTTGGAAAATAGTTTGAATGGTGTCGGATTGGATCATGTCCATCTGGTGAAAGTGGCATCAACCGCCGTGGCGACAGTTATGCTGGGAGGTACGAAGGAGGAGGTATGCAGCGCAGTTTCTAATGCTTGGATCGATGGAGCAAGCTTACGCACGTATCGCCACGCGCCCAACACAGGATCTAGAAAATCATGGGCAGCCGGCGATGCGACAAGTAGAGCGGTTCGCTTGGCCTTCATGGCCGTAGGCGGGGAAATGGGGTATGCTTCTGCATTGACAGCTCCGAATTGGGGCTTTCAAGACGTACTCTTCGAAGGCAAGACGTTAACGCTAGCGCGCGCTTTGCGCAGTTACGTCATGGAACATATTTTATTTAAAATTTCGTTTCCAGCAGAATTTCATGCCCAAACAGCCGTCGAGTGCGCACTTACACTTCATGATCGTATCAAGGATAAATTAGTTGACATAACTAAAATTATGTTAACAACTCATAAATCTGCCCTGCGCATTATAGATAAAAAAGGTCCCCTGCATAATCCGGCAGATCGTGATCATTGCCTTCAATACATGGTTGCCATTGGCCTACTTTATGGGACATTAACTGCTGAGCATTACGAAGATGATATCGCAGCGGATTCCCGCATTGATGCGCTTCGTGAGCGCATGGTCGTTGTAGAGAACGAGCAATATAGCAAGGATTATTTGGATCCAGATAAGCGATCCATTGCCAACAGCATTCAAATTTACTTTAAAGACGGAACGTCTACGGAAAAAATCGTCTGTGAATACCCAATCGGACACCGCCGGCGGCGTGCTGAAGGGTTGCCGAAGGTAATCGATAAGTTTAAAGCCAATGTGCAAACACGTTTTCCGCGGAAACAGACAGAAGAAATTATGAAGCTATCGCTTGATTACGAGAAGCTCATTCAGACGACCGTTCCTGCGTATATGTCGCTTTTCGTGATTTAAGATGCAGCTAACGGTTGATTGTGTAAAAGTAGGAGGTCACTATGTCATGGCTGATTGAGGAGGAGCCGAGTCAAGAGCAGCTAGCTGCACAGTGGCGACGTTTAGTTGAAGCGGGTTCCCTGTTCCAAATTGTCGGTACCCACGATGGCATGGCAGCTAGAATGGCTAAACAAGCTGGGTTTTCGGCCCTGTACTTATCAGGAGCCGCATATACGGCGAGTAGAGGGTTGCCTGATCTGGGGCTTATTTATTCCAATGAGGTAGCTGATCGCGCACGTGAGTTAGTCCGCGCAGCAGGACTTCCATTATTGGTTGATATTGATACGGGATACGGCGGCATCCTGAACGTCGCACGAACAGCGAAGGAGATGGTGGAGGCGAAGGTCGCCGCTGTGCAAATAGAGGATCAAGATATGCCAAAGAAATGCGGCCATCTGAGTGGTAAGAAGCTCATTCCTACAGAAGAAATGTGCCAAAAAATCCGCACACTCAAAGCAGTTAGCCCGACATTGTACGTTCTTGCAAGGACGGATGCGAAAAGTGTTGAAGGCATGGCAGAAGCGGTTCAAAGAGCCAAACATTATCTCGCCGCTGGAGCGGATGCGATTTTCCCAGAAGCATTAGAAAGCGAGGAAGACTTTCAACATTTTCGAAAGGAAGTAGATGCACCTCTTTTGGCCAATATGACCGAATTCGGACGTACGCCGTACTATACGGCAGCGCAATTTGAAAGCTGGGGCTTTCGGATGGTTCTCTATCCGGTTACATCGCTTCGTGTGGCTGCGAAGGCCTATGAACGGGTTTTTGAGGAGATTCGTCAGGAAGGGACGCAGGTAGGATCACTAGCTGGCATGCAAACGCGTAGTGAGTTATATAAAGCCATACGGTATGAAGATTATGAGGCCTTGGACGGTTCGATTGCACGATCAACATGGGAGGAAAAGAGTTAGAGGTGCATGCGGCTTGGGGGAGGGCTCCACATGGATTACAGCCTTTCAGAGGAATTGGAAATGATTCGTAGCATGGTGCGTGATTTTGCAGCAGGGGAGGTTGCGCCGAAGTCGGTGCTGCGTGATGAGGAAGAGCGGTTTGACCGCTCGTTATTCAAGAGTATGGGGGAGCTTGGCTTAGCTGGGATTCTTATCCCTGAGGCGTATGGCGGACTTGGCTTGGATGCTTTCACGCATAGTTTGGTCTTGGAGGAGTTAGCTCGTGCATGTGCTTCGACTGGATATACGCTGTTTGTGCATAGTGCTTTGGCAAGTGCGGCAATTTCAATGTTTGGCACCGAGGAGCAAAAGCAGCTGAACTTGGGTCCAATGGGGAGTGCTGTGAAGCTTGGAGCATTTACATGGTCTGATATCAACCTAGAGCTTCACACAAGCGCGGTACGTGATGGTGATGAATATGTGTTGCGAGGCACTAAAGCCTTCGTTACCAATGCGGGTGAAGCGGATATCTTTGTCGTGTTTGCAGCGACTGGAGATGATCTATCGGCGCATGCGTGCAGCGCATTTATACTTGAGAAAGGCACACCTGGGTTCATCCTAGGCAAAAAGGAAAAAAAACTCGGCACGCTAGGTGCTCCTAGCCTGTCGTTAGAGCTTGTGGACTGCCGTATTCCAGTGGCGAATCGGCTTGGCGAGGAAGGAGAGGGTTATCGGATTGCCTTGCGAACCCTGGAAAGTGCCCGCAGCGGCATTGCCGCACTTGCCGTTGGGCTCGCGCAAGCAGCTATGGAAGCAGCGATTGCGTACGCAAAGACGCGCATGCAATTCGGTAAGCCGATCGCGCAGCAGCAGGCTATCGCATTCAAACTTGCGAATATGGCTGTGCACATCGAAGCAGCCAGATTGCTTACGTATCAAGCCGCATGGCGTGAGAGTGAGGGGGGAGGTGCCGACGGCGGAGGTGGGGAAAAGGACAACGGTAACGGTAATGGTAATGGCAACGGCAACGGCAACGGCAACGGCAACGACAAAAGCAATGGTAACGGCAAAAAACTGATCTCCAATCTTTTCGCTGGGGATACGGTGATGACCGTAACCATTGAAGCCGTTCAAACGTTAGGCGGCTATGGGTATACGAAGGCATTTCCAGTTGAACGTTACATGCGCGATGCGAAGATGCTCCAGATGGTCGAAGCCACGATGGAAGAGCAGCAGAGAGCGATTGTTCGTTTGTTGAGTAAGTAGTGAAGGACTGGAGGGCGAGGTGTATGAGAGAAAGTGTCATCGTTGGCGGAGCAAGAACCCCATTTGGTAAATTCGGTGGTGCACTGAAGGAGATTTCAGCTGTCGAATTAGGTGGGATTGCGATAAAAGAAGCTATACGACGTGCGTCTCTGGATCCTTCGTCGATTGAGGAAGTTTTGATGGGTATGGTACTGCAAGGAGGTGCAGGACAAATTCCTTCCCGTCAGGCGGCACGCAGAGCGGGCCTCGCCTGGCAGATCACGTCAGAGACAATTAACAAAGTGTGCGCTTCAGGCATGCGGAGTGTGACCATGGCGGACCAAATCATCCGCGCCGGCGATGCGTCAACACTTGTAGCAGGCGGCATGGAGAGTATGAGCTCGGCTCCATATCTGGCAACGCATGCGCGTTGGGGTGCACGAATGGGCGAACAGCGGCTTATTGATCTTATGATTCACGATGGTCTGACTTGCCCATTCGATAATGTGCATATGGTTGTCCATGGAAGTCGCGTTGCTGCTGAGTACACGATTGGACGTCAGGAGCAGGACGAATGGGCATTGCGTAGTCACCAATTAGCATTGGAAGCTATCTCAAAAGGTTATTTAGCTGAGGAAATTATCCCCGTTCATGTTGGAAAGAACGTAGTGATTCACGATGAAGGACCGCGTGTGGACACGGATCTGCCTAAGCTAGCCGCATTAACGCCAGTTTTTGATAACCGAGGCAGCATTACAGCAGGAAACGCACCTGGCGTGAATGATGGTGCGGCTGCGCTGGTTGTCATGGCAAAGGATGTGGCGTTAGATCAAGGCATTGTACCTATCGCGACTATTATTGGCCACGCGAGTGTCGGTGAACGAGCGCCATATATCGCGACAACACCTGCTCTAGCGATACGGAAGCTGCTGCAGCAAACGGGAATGAAGCTGGATCAGATCGATCGATTTGAGGTGAATGAAGCTTTTGCCGCTGTCGTACTAACATGTGAAAGCTTGTTAGGTTGGGACACGCAGCGGGTCAATGTCAACGGAGGCGCGATTGCGCTTGGTCATCCGATTGGCGCTAGCGGTACGCGGATTATTCTCACGTTAATTCATGAGCTCCGTAGAAATGGTGGTGGTTATGGGATTGCGGCCATATGCAGTGGAACGGCGCAAGGCGATGCTATTTTGCTGCGTGTAGAGTAAGGGTTAGAAAGAAGTCGTAGGAGCGAGATACCATGTTCATTCAAAGCATTATGGTAGTTGGCGCTGGGCAGATGGGAAGTGGCATTGCGCAAGTAGCTGCATCCGCAGGGCGTACTGTGCTGTGGCACGATCTATCCACACAGCTGCTCGACAAAGGCGTAACGAGTATTCGACAGCAACTAGAACGTCGTGTTATAAAAGGCAAATTAACGGAAGTAGAGAAAGCGGAAATCCTTAGTCGTATTCTGCCTGCACCAGTTATTGACGAGGTAGCGCAAGTGGATCTTGTGATTGAGGCGATATCCGAGAATATGGCTTGGAAAACAGTGCTTTTTCAAAAGCTGGACGGCATCTGTGCACCTCATGTGATATTGGCGACGAATACGTCATCTTTACCGATTACGGAGATTGCGGCGGCGACTACTCGCCCGTCGCAGGTCATCGGCATGCATTTTATGAACCCGGTTCCCGTTATGCCGTTGATTGAAATCATTCGCGGTCTAGAAACCTCACAAGTTGTCTTTGATGCGATCTTTCAGCTTAGTCAGGAACTTGGTAAAACACCGGTGGAAGTGCAGGATTTTCCTGGATTCGTCTCAAATCGCATTCTTATGCCGATGATTAATGAAGCTGTTTTTACTGTCTATGAAGGGGTAGCTACGGTAGATGCTGTAGATACAGTGATGAAGCTAGGAATGAACCATCCAATGGGACCGCTAGAACTGGCCGATTTAATTGGTCTGGACACCTGCTTATCCATCATGGAAATACTTTATGAAGGCTTCAAGGATTCAAAGTATCGCCCTTGTCCGTTATTAAGGAAATATGTGAAGGCAGGGCGTCTCGGACGTAAATCAGGGCAAGGATTTTATACGTATTCTAGTTAATCGGCGAGATAGCTTAATCTGCAGTCACTCTGTTGAGGGGCTGTTTTTGTTTTATTTTGGAAGGTAATTATCAGCAAGGAAAGGAATAAGTAAGTGCTGGTTGAAGTGTAAGGAGTAACTTGGGAGTAGAAAGGGTGGATGTAGTATGGAGAAATCTTGTTTAGGTTGTCAGTTAGCAAATGGACAAGTTGAGGCACATGTCTTATATGAAAATGAGTGGTTGACGGTAATCTTAGATATTGCACCGTTGAATGAAGGACATGTTCTGCTGATTCCCAAAAAACACGTTGCTGAATGGGATGAGATGGAGGAAGAGGTTGCAGCCGCAATGCTTACGACTTCCATGCAGATGTCTCGCCTAATTAAAAAATGCTTTCAACCTGATGGCGTTACAATCATCCAGAATGGCGGTATTTTCAACGATTTAGGCCATGTCCATGTGCACGTTTTTCCAAGATATGCAGGCGATGGTTTTGGATGGTTGGAGCCTGAGGATCACAATAACAATCAGAATCGGTTGGCTGAGACGAAGGTTTTGATGATTAATGCCATTAATGATTTATGTTATTAAATATAAAAAGTTGGCATCCTTTTGGGAACATGATAAACTGCTATGGGGCAACACCGCAACGGATTGATCTGATTACCCAGCAAGCAGCAGGTTAAGCTGGTGTTCAACAAAGGAGGCCATCTCTGTGAAGTTTCGAGCTGTATCGCGTGAAACCAAGATGAATTACATGCTTTGGTGTATAAAGAAGGAAATAAAGAAAGAAAATACGTACTTAGCATCCCTGCCGTATGATCCTTCACCCATTATTGGCGTTGTGAAGTATCATCTGGATCAGTGGGATCCCATGGAATTGCTTGAGCCTGGAAGTCTTGAGGATGAGTACGATGGTGAAGCGCGCAGCGTAACCATTTACATAACTAAGCATGCAGAAGATATAAGCGTAGCAGGGTTGGGACAAGCGATTCATCAGGTTTTTAGAAAATCTTTCTTGGATGAGTTTCAGTCCGAAGAAGATACCTTCGAAATTGCGATTGCCATCCTGCGTGATTTGACTAGTGGAAATGAGGAAGAATCGTGAGTGAAATGGTTGGGAAGTATTGTGCAAAGTTTTTTGGCAAAACAGGCGTTATTCTTGAAATCGGAGTTGTGAAAAAGGTAGCAAGTCGTACCATTCATGTCGATTGGGGAACCAAAACGTGGGTGTACCAGAACCGAGATTTTAACTGGACGCCACTTACCAAGGAAGAGTTCGAAGTCAAATACAAAAAGCCGAAATTCTCAGACGCCGCGCTCGTGCGTGCCGCTGAATTAGGCTTGAAAATTACTTATAACTAAGAAGCGGCTGCCTATGGCGGCTGTTTTTTTTGACGTAATGAGCAGAGAACTGCGAAAATACATCTTTTTCAAGGAGATTAGCCCGATTATCGAAGAATTGCTGCGAAAACACATCCTTTTTTGCGTATATTCCTTAAAAAGGGTAAATTCGGTGAAAAAAGATGCGTATTCGCATCTTTCCTAATAGAACGTGACTTCTTTAATGGAAAAAGATGCATTTTCGCATCTTTTTTTGATTCTGGCTGGCGCCCCGAGGCGAAAAACGATGAAGATATTCGAAAATTTCGAGTATCTCTACTCCGAGTATCTTCTCTATTTCATTAGCTCCTAAGCAAGGAAAAATTGAATACTACTTATTTTTTCCAAATAAATGGGTAGGGGGCATGATAAAATAAGTTGAGGGAAAAGTTAGTGAGGTGCAGTGATGAAATTGGTGTTTGAATCTAAAGGTGGCGAGGTCTGTTTCGTTGAGCTTGAAGCGTCAATGGAGGAAAGAGTGGAACGAAATAATACGCCACATCGACTCGCTCATAAGCCTACAAAAAGAGACGTTGTAACATCTGAACAAAATTTACGATTAAGTATGGAGAAGCATCGATTGAACTCACACGAGGGCGAAATAACTAGTGAAAATTATATGCGAATCAACAATTCAGATGTGCGTCCAGAGGATGTCGCAGCCCTGATTAAAGCAAGGTTTCAACTTTGACTCACAGCTTACTAAGGATGGAGGAACCCAGGATGTTGCACATTAGAGAATTGCAGCTGACCGAGGAATATCCAATTCACTTATTTCTTTTGGCCGACCCCGAGCTTGCGATGGTTGAATCTTATGTCTATCAAAGCAAATGCTACGTTTTGGAAGATAAGCATGAAATTATCGGCTCCTATTTGCTGCTCCCAACGAGACCGAAAACGGTTGAGCTGGTGAACATCGCTGTTATTACGAAGAAACAAGGCAGGGGCTATGGAAAGGAACTCGTCAAGCACGCGGTGGAGACGGCAAGGACACTCAACTATCAGACCATTGAGGTAGGTACAGGGAATTCTGGTGTTCAGCAACTCAGTCTCTATCAGAAGTGTGGTTTTCGTATCTATGGTGTCGATTTTGATTTTTTTACAAGGCATTATAAGGAACCTATTTTTGAAAATGGTATTCAATGTCGAGACATGATTCGGCTAAGTCAGGATTTATAAGTGTAAAAGGAAAAACTCCCGCAACTTGTGCCAAAAAGGCTCAATTGTGGGAGTTTTTCTGTATGGGGAACGCCGTTCGCGTCTATCTAGTATAGACAAATTTGTTGGTACCCATACATCACATGCAGATGTGAGTATCATTCAGGTGAGGTATCCATCCATTGACTTGAAAAAAAAGCTGAGGTATACTCAACTCATCGGTTTATTAATTAGTAAATTAGTAAATTACTAAATATAAAACCGAATGATGTAACGCAAATAAGAACCCAGTCACTTGAAGCTAACCATTTCCGGCATCCCTGTCCTATTTTTTAAAAGAACCATACTTTGTATCCCTTGGAGGAATCATCATGAAAATACCAACAACTCTTAAACATAAACCAGTCATCGTTGCTGAGAATTATGCCAATATCGATGGTAGATATACGCAAAACACGGATACACAAGGGCTTTCCCTTGGTCTTGCTCAGTGGAACGATAGAGGTAAGGTAGATATCTCGGCTAAAGTCTGGCGTTATACCGGTGAGAAATGGTCACGTCAATCCGAAGAGCTGCCACTGCACCGCGTGCTAGATCTAGCCATCCTTGTCTGCCGGACAAAACTGCATTTTCAAGAAGAGGCTTACCGCTATGAGAACGCGTATAATCCCGAAAATCCTATTATTGACCGAATTGGACTTCAAGGGGATGCCATGACGGTTGGCGTATGTACAGATAATGAGAAAATTAACGAAGATATCAAGCTGTTCAGCCAAGCCTTGAGTGATGATGGAGAGCTGATCGGGGAGCGACTGAGCACACTGTCCAGGATTTTGAAAGAAATGGGGTACTGATTGACATGTTAGACAAACAGAAGAAGAAGGAGCTAGCCACTAACTATAAGCAATC
This sequence comes from Paenibacillus sp. J31R109, assembly GCF_059692055.1. NCBI lineage: Bacteria > Bacillati > Bacillota > Bacilli > Caryophanales > Paenibacillaceae > Paenibacillus > Paenibacillus sp. J31R109. The sequence continues at coordinate 777,125 of NZ_JCAUAR010000001.1, forward strand.
GTTTCGCGCGATGGGTGTCTATCAAATTCGCAATACACAGAACGATAAAATATTTGTTAATTGCAGTATGGATTTGGATGGGATGAAGAATCGGCTTGAATTCTGTAAACAGATGAATACCAATACATTTAATGAGCTGTCAAAGGACTGGGCGACGTACGGTGGCCAAAGCTTTGTATTTGAAGTACTTGATCGCATCGAGCCTCGGGATGAAGTCATGTTGGATGCCGCGGATCTCAAAAGCTATCGAGCCGAAATTGATGCTTTGCTTGAACTATGGCTAGAGAAGTTAGAGCCGTATGAGGAGAAAGGGTATAACAAACGGAAGCGCTAGTTTTTCTTTCATAAGAAGCAATCAAGGGGTGCCGTCACAAACGGACACCCTTTTTTTTGCATAAATAGGCAGGTTTCCACTGATCCTATGGCGAAATGGATAGAGATGTAAACATAGGAAGTCCATAAATAAAGTTCTACATAAGAGGAGTGAATGATGTGAAATACCGTCAACTTGGTGATACAGAACTTCAAATTAGTGAGGTTAGCTTTGGAACCTGGGCCATCGGTGGTGGTTGGGGGGAGTCCAATGATGATGAATCCATACGAGGGTTACATCGTGCGATGGACGCTGGTGTTAACTTTTTTGATACAGCAGATGTATATGGGTCAGGACATGCAGAAGAGCTACTCGCGAAAGCAACGAAGGGTAAAGAAGATGATGTACATATTGCTACGAAGTTTTGCCGTTCTGGAGATATTCATAATCTTGCAACCTATTCGGAACAAGCTGTTCGCCAATTTGCTGAAAATAGTTTGAAACGTTTGAATCGTGAGCGAATCGATCTCTACCAAATTCATTGTCCGCCTCTGGCGATTTTGAAAGATGGCTCTGTTTTCGAGGTTCTTGAGAAATTGAAAGCCGAGGGTAAAATTCGTCACTATGGCGTGAGCGTTGAGACCGTAGAGGAAGGGTTGTTCTGTCTCACGGTTCCTGGTGTTAAAGCGCTGCAAGTGATTTTTAACTTGTTCCGTCAAAAGCCTGCAGAAGCACTCTTTCCTCAAGCGAACGCTGCGGGTGTAGGAATTCTAGTAAGGCTTCCTCTGGCAAGCGGCTTATTAACCGGGAAATTCACGGCTGCCAGCACATTTGCTGCAGATGATCACCGGAATTTCAATGCCAACGGTGACCAGTTTAACGTAGGTGAAACGTTCGCAGGGCTGCCATTTACCAAAGGCGTTGAACTCGCGAAGGAGCTTGCTTGGATCGGTGAGGGTCGTGGTAACATGGCACGTGCTTCGATGCGTTGGATTCTGGAGAATCCAAACATTACGTGTATCATTCCAGGCTTTAAAAACGTGAAGCAAATTGAAGATAATTTGGCCACTTTAGAAGTACCAGCTTTTACTCCTGATGAGCTAGCACGTTTGCAAAGCTTCTATGCAACGCAAGTACATGAACACATTCGTGGTGCGTACTAGCCCAATTAGAAGGGAATGGGGTTTCAGGGGGAAGCGAAATGGATATAATAACACCACAACGTTTATATCATGGAACAACGGACAATCTCGTCAACCTTTTTCAAAATAAATTATTGGATAACAAATTTTGGCGACCTGGCCGTGATTTCGGCGAAGGATTCTATACAACGATATCAGCGGCTCAGGCGCGGAATTGGGCACGAAAAGCATCAGCCCGATCGATAATGGGGCACGAGCTTCCATGTGTCCTTGAAATTGAGCTGATCGCGATTCCTTCGAAGATGGAGCCTCTCATATTTCTAAGTGATTCCTTGGCTTGGGCTGAGTTTGTGATGTCGCATCGCAGTGTCATGAAAAAGGGGGAAGCGGACCCCTGTCACAAGCATCCGGATATTATCATTGGTCCAATGGCGGATGGTGATACTGGACGAATTATTGAAGAAGCAGTACAATTAAATAGAGATGTACATTGGTTTTATGATCAAATTTTGCGAACTACGCGAGGTCGGAAATTAGATGCATTACGACTTGGCAATCAAGTGGTGTTCTCCTCAGAGAAATGGGAAGCATCCCTTCGTTTCACTGGTTATAATATTTTTACGGGAGGCAGGTGGATCTACTATGAAAACACAAGTTCGGTTGAATCTGTATGAACGTGGAATCGTTGATGCTCTAGTTCAGAGTTTCGATTATACTTCGCAAGATGCTCGGAAGCTTGTTGTTGACTATGTTGAGGTCATTCGTAAATTAGGTGGCTATGATACCTGTTATGATCATGCGGAGCGGTTAGTTCAAGCGGCAACTCTCAATTATAAGCCAGATGAGTGGTTGAAGCGGATTCATGTGATCGCCAAGGAAGCCGTTCAGGATAAAGGCATCCTCCATCTCGAGGGACGATTGCACGTGCATGTACGTTAAATAAGTAATTAGAAGCTCATCCTACGGTTGAGCTTTTTTTGTGACCAATCCGAGGAGGGGAACGTATGATCGAACATATTCGCACAAGTAATGTAAAGCGCTTTACTGGATTTGGTGCTTTATACGATGGCAGCCGTCCAACGGCTCCACAGGAAGTCATTCGAATTTTGACTGCTTATTTGGGTAGAAAACCTCAAACTGTTGTTGATGTAGGCTGCGGTACAGGCCTTTCTTCCTTTCTGTGGATAGATGACGCAGATCAGATTATCGGCGTTGAGCCAAGCGATGATATGCGTGCGGTTGCCGTAGCAAAATGGGAGGCAATGGACAAGCCAGCATCTCTTATTTTCCAGAAGGGGCTCTCCCACGAGTTGGGGTTGCCATCTGGTTCTGCTGATATTGTGACATGCTCACAATCGTTTCACTGGATGGAGCCGCAAAGCACATTGCGTGAATTCGCTCGTATCCTTCGCCCTGGCGGAGTGTTCGCCGCTTATGATTGTGATTGGCCGCCGGTCATTGACTGGCAAATCGAGCAGCAGTACTTGAAGCTGACAACGTTAGGCGACCAGCGAGCTGTTGAACTTGCACCGGAGCATGAGCAAGCGCATAAATGGAAGAAGGACGAGCATTTGAAACAAATTGAATCTTCGGGTCTATTTCGCTATGCGAGAGAAATCGTGTTTCACAATTGGGAGTCCTGTGACGCGAACCGATATGTGAACCTCGCGTTAAGTCAGGGCAGCCTGCAAACCGCATTAAAGTTAGGTGCGAAAGAACTAGAGTCAGAAGCAGCGGAATTTCGCGAGCTTGTGGAGAAGGCGTTCGCTGGTGAAGAACGATCGATATTATTTGGATATCGTATGAGGATTGGCATTGTTTAACTCACAACAAGGGAATACGGGAATGCCGACGAAACTGATTGCATTTTTACTATTTTATGTTGTCATTTATATGGGGAACGCGGTGTATGGGACATTCATGCCTGTCTATCTCAACAACGCGAAATTCTCTCAAGAACAGATTGGGCTCCTATTGAGTCTAGGGCCGTTGATTGCTATGATTGGTCAACCCGTGTGGGGTGCTTTTGGTGATCGTGCCAAATTAAAGAACCAAGTCCTGCGTGTATTACTTATTGGAAGTGGAATTTCGATCTTATTTTTTCCACTTTCTCATGAATTCTTCTATATCCTTATGTTTATTTGTATCTTTACTTTTTTTCAGACTTCGATATTTGCACTTAGCGATGCGATTACTTTGGAGGAACTAGATCGACATCCCACATGGAGCTTTGGCTGGATTCGTCTAGGCGGTACGATAGGCTTCGCCTTGATGTCACTTCTTTTCGGTTTCATTGCAAAGTCCTACATCGGTTCTATGTTCCCTGTTTATGCTTGTACGATGGTAGCTGGGCTGTTCTGTCTCTGGCGGTTTCCAGCTGCGGCAGGGCGGCCTGCGAATGTCATGGGGCGGAAGTTCCGTGAATTGTTCAAAAATGGCAAACTGATGTTCTATCTCAGCATCAATTTTATTATCCAAATTACGCTTGGCTATTATTATGCTTTTTTCCCGATCTACTTTAAGGAAATGGGCGGAGACAGTGTGATGTTAGGCTGGTCGATGGCGATATCGTCCTTGAGTGAGCTGCCTTTTCTGTTATTCTCAGGCATCATATTCAAGCGTGTTCCAGTCTCCGTCATTTTACTCGTGGCAGCACTAGCTTCAGCATTACGTTGGTTCTTATTTTCACAGATTGAAGTTGCATATTGGATATTACCTGTACAAGTATTACATGGACTTATCTTTATCGTTCTATCCGTGACCTTAGCCACAATTATTAATCGTGAAGTGCCTCCTGAGTGGAAAGCAAGCGGACAGACACTTAATGGCCTGCTCAGCCTCGGAGCCGCTCGTATCATCGGCAGCTTCGTGGGAGGTATTATGAGTGCAGCCTATGGCATGCGACAAGTCTTTCTGTATAGTTCTTGGGTCTCTATGGCCTGCGTAGTGGTGTTTGGAGCAGTGATCTATTATCGTAGGAAGCAACATGAGCTTGGTACATAAGTCAATGATTCAGCTATTGCATGGGATGATAGGGGGAAGAACGGATGATGTTGACAAGCGAGCAATTTGAAAAATCGAGGAATTTTCTACTTAGTCAGGCAAGAGAGATTGATAAGGCGATGTTTCTGTATGAATTCGAAGGCGGGGATCCTGAAGGTGTCATTCAAGCACTTCGAAGTTATCAGAACGACGATAAAGGTTTCGGTCGTGCGCTGGAACCTGATCTACGAGCAGATGCCTCATCTGTACTTGCTACAACGCTTGCGCTTCAGTATGCATCCAAGCTCAACTCCAATGTTAGATTAGGATTGATTGAGGATTGCTTTCATTATCTCAAACAAACCTACATCGCAGAATATCAAGGCTGGGAGATCATTCCAGAAGCTGCCAATGAAGCGCCGCGTGCAATTTGGTGGAATTATGAGGGTTTTCAAGCGCACTGGGGAAACCCAAATGCGGAGATTCTTGGTTATTTTTATGCCTTTGGTGAGATTGCAGATCCTTCATTAACTGAAGACTCACAAAAGAAGGCATTTACGCATCTTTTGCAAACATCGAGCCTACTGGAAATGCACGAACTGTTCTGCTATGCCAGGCTATTTGTGCGGTTACCTAAGGAGCTGCAGCACGACATCAGACCTACAATGGAAAAGTTCATGGACAACTGCGTAATAAAACGAGCAGAAGATCGAAATGGCTACTGTGCGGTTCCACTTCAAATTGTGGATGGTCCTGAATCTCCTTTTTATGCCAAGTATCAGGATGTCCTAGCTGGAGATTTGGACGCATTGATACTTGCGCAAGGTCAGGATGGAACCTGGAGTCCAAATTGGTCGTGGGGGAGATTTGAGGAAGCATGGGGGCAAGCTAAGCTGGAATGGCAAGGGTATTTGACCCTGCATCATTTGATGACGTTGAAGGCTTTTGGTCGAATCTCATCATTGGCAAGTAATTAGAAGAAAGGAAGTGCTATAGGTTGATCGAACATGAAGCGATTCTCACTTATGAGCCTGGAGGTCAGCAGATTTGTATGACACGGGTGTTCAATGCACCACGAGAGCTTGTGTTTAAAGCTTTTACGGATGCAAAGCTGTTTGCTGAATGGCTTGGACCTCGGCAGCTGACCATGCAGTTGGTGACATTTGAACCATGGAGTGGAGGCAGCTGGCGTTATATCCATAAAGATAGTCATGGAAATGAATTTGCCTTTCGCGGCGTGTATCACGAAGTCGCTGCACCTGAACGGATTGTTCAAACGTTTGAATTTGAAGGACTCCCAGAGAAAGGACATGTAATTCTGGAAACGGCTAGGTTTGAAGCGCTAGACGGCGGTCAAACTAAGCTGGTGATGGAATCCGTGTTCCAATCTGTTGCTGATCGTGATGGCATGCTTCATTCCGGTATGGAGCAAGGGATGCAAGACTCTTATGAGCGTTTAGCGGAGCTTCTGGAACATATAAAATAGTTGAGATAAAGGAGGGCAGGAGCTTAGGTGACCTGCTCTTTTTGTTATCTCTCTTATAGCCACCTCATTAGTTAATGTCATTAATTATTAATGAGGTGTATTATTGTTTTCAAAGGAGTTTGCTTCAGAATAATAGCATAATAAGACATCTATCTGCGATTTCGAATATGGTGATTGACGTATGAGTTTGATAAGATATTGCCAAATAGGACAAACGAAAGGATGGAAGCTATGCCATTTCTATCACTAACGAGTTGGAGTTTACATCGGAATCTAGGGCCACTGCGTTGGACACGCTGGAACGAAAATACACGTACGCCATTCACAGACACGCAAGAACAACCTGAGTTACTTTCTTTGATCCAGTTGCCAGCTGCATTAGCAGCGAAGGGTTTCTCGTCAATGGAGGTATGTCATTTTCATTTTCCTGAGACGAGTGAGGCGTATTTACAAAATTTGAAGCAAGCGTGCACAGAAGCAGGCCTGCGATTCTATACGTTATTGCTTGAATATGGTGATATCTCTAGCTCAGACGAGTTCCGTAGACAAACAGACATCGCTTGGATTAAAGGCTGGATTGATATCGCTGCAAGCTCAGGTGCCGAAAGGGTGCGCATTATCGCTGGGGAAGCAGAGCCATCAGACCGTGAAGCATTGGTGCGATCCATCGATGCACTTCGTGAACTAGGGCAGTACGGTGCTGAACATGGTGTACGCGTCGTCACAGAGAATTTCAAATCGTTGTCCTCCACCGCGGATAATTGCCTTGAGATAATGAAAGGATGCGGAGATCTTATCGGATTTACATCGGATTTCGGCAATTTCAAAGGCTCGGACAAATTTGATGCGCTTGCCTTGACGATTCCGCATAGTGAATCCATCCATGCCAAAGCACAGACGAATGCCGAAGGCTTGCCAGATGAGAATGAATTTACAAGATGCTTAGACATTGCCAAGCAAGCTGGCTATAAAGGGCCGCTAACCCTTGTTTATGATGGTCCTGGCGACATGTGGGATGGGATCGAACGCGTGAGGAAGCTAGCGGAGCCTTACTGTTCAGATCGAAGATGAGTGTGCTATGATACTAGTAAACATTCCCACTATCTGACTGCTAGAATAGGAGACTTTCACATGAGCCAAGTATGTAATTATTGCAGCAAGAATGAGGCATTAGCGAGCTTGATGATTGAAATTGGTCAATTGCGTGTTTCGACGTTGTATTTATTTAGAGAACAAACGTATAAGGGCCGCTGTATTGTCGCTTTGAATGAGCATCATACCGAATTCTTCCACTTGTCGCAAGAAAACCAGGATGCGTACATGCGCGATGTAGCACAAGCTGCTTCTGCCATTGAGAGTGCTTTTTCTCCAGATAAAATTAATTACGGCGCCTTCGGCGATACCATGCCTCATGTTCATTTCCATATTGTGCCAAAATATAAGGACGGGTACACGTGGGGGAAAATGTTCGAAATGAATCCTGCTGACAATAAGCAACTGACAGAGCAAGAATATGCGGAAATCATTGATCAATTGAAAACGCATTTGTAGTATCATTAGATTTAACAAATATAATCATTGACAGGAAGTATATGGGATAATAAACTTACATCACATTCCATAATTTCATAGCCAAACGCAATGATTGGGACTAGTAAGGAACTCCTTTTGTTCAGAGAGCTGTCGCTTCGGTGAAAGACAGTCAATCGGATCCCCAACTCACCCATGAGCGGTAAGGTCGAAGTGTCTTGTAGATCTTAACGGTTAACCCCCGTCATCAGGTCTCGAGGATTTGTAAGTGACGTATGCTGCAAATCAAGAAGAGTGGTACCGCGCTGGTTAGACCTGTCGCCTCTTTGTAGGCGATAGGTCTTTTTTGTTTTTTCACAAAAGGGAGGGAAAACCGATGAAGAATGTGATCGATTATTATGCGAAGTTTGATGAGTGGGGAAGATTGGATCGCGAGCCGATAGAGTTTACGGTAAATTGGCACTACATGAAGGCGTATCTCCCGCAATCAGGGCATGTCCTGGATAATGGGGCTGGCCCCGGCAAATATGCCATGGAACTCGCCAAGCTCGGCTATAACGTGACGCTTTCTGATCTAACACCGAATCTCGTCGAGCTCGCGAAGGGCAAAGCAAGTGAGTTGGGATTAGCAGATAAGTTTCAAGGATTTCATACATTGAACGCCACATCCTTAGAGGGAATTTCAGATGATAGCTTCGATGCTTCGTTAATGCTCGGACCTCTGTATCATTTGCAGGATGAAGGTGATCGAATAGCCGCCGCGAAGGAACTGTATCGCGTAACGAAGAACGATGGTATTGTGTTTGTCGCTTTTCAAAGTCGGATGCGGATGTTGCTTACCTCTTTGCTCTTCCCGAATGCTTGGAAACCGAATGACAATATGGCGGCTATTTCACATTTTAAAGAAGAAGGCATTTTTAATCATACGGATGCAGGCCGATTTACTGGCGCTTACTATTACAATGTAGAAGACATCAAGCCTTTTATGGAAAGTCAGGGGTTCGAGACGTTAGAGTTGATAGGTTCTTCCAATCTTGCTGCCGTCATCTCTCAGGAACAGAAACAATATTGGGCTGACAGAGGAGAAAGCTCCGAGTTCATTGATTTACTCATACAACTTGCTCGTGACCCATCTATTCTAGGGATTTCCTCACATTTGTTATATATCGGAAGAAAAATTGGAGTGTGAAGGGATGACGATTAAAGCTGTATTATTCGACTTTGATGGAACACTGGCGGATACATTACCTTTGTCTTTTTATGCTTTTAAACATGTATTTAAAAAATACGATGATCGGGATGTTTCAACAGATGAATTAATCGCAATGTTTGGGCCAACAGAAGATGAGATTATCGCTGCAAATCTTAGGAATAAAGAAAATGTGCAAGCAGCTATTGCTGACTATTATCACATGTACGAGAACCATCATGCTGAAGAAGTACCTATGTCAAACGAGCTTTACCAGCTACTCACCTATTTGAAAACGATAGAAGTGAAAATGGGCATTATCACCGGTAAAAGTCGAAAAGCGTATCAAATCTCTTCGGAGAGTCTGAAATTATCGAATTTCTTTGATATTGTGATAACAGGTGATGATGTAGAACAGCCTAAGCCGCATCCCGAAGGGATAATCACAGCGCTCAATTTTCTCGGTGTTACCCGAGATGAAGCCGTCTTTGTAGGCGACAGTAATGCGGATATTAAGGCTGGTAAAGCAGCGGGCATACGGACTTATGGTGTTCAATGGCTGTCTACGTACCAAAGCATGCATTTTGAAGTTGAGCCTGATGGTCTATTTACAAGCGTCGATCAGTTTCACAAGTTGATTAAAAATGAACACAATGTAAGCCATAAATGGTTAGACTGGGCGAAGCAAATCCAAGCAATTGCTCAAATTGGTTTAACGTATTCGAAGGATGTCTTCGATCTGGAACGTTTCCAAGATTTGCGAGAAATCAGCAAGGACATTCTTGATACCTACACCATGGTGGGTATGGATACAATTAACCTTCGTTTTGCAAATGAAACGGGTTACGCAACGCCGAAGGTTGATATTCGAGGTGTGGTTTTTGAAGATAACAAAATTTTACTCGTGAAGGAAAAAGCAGATGGTGCGTGGTCACTGCCTGGGGGGTGGGCCGATATTGGCTACTCGCCTTCGGAAGTTGCTGTGAAAGAGATTCAAGAGGAAGCCGGATTTGAAGTAGTCCCTGTGAAATTACTCGCTGTTCTGGATAAAAAGTTTCATGACCATCCGCCAGAGCCTTATCATATTTATAAGATGTTTATTCTGTGTCGAATAACAGGCGGGAAGGCTCTGGGCGGTGTGGAAACGAGCGAAGTGCAATTCTTTGGTGAACATGAGTTACCGGAATTATCAGCTGAACGAAATACAGTTGCTCAGGTCAAAAGCATGTTTGACTATTTAAGATTTCCAGATAAAGAGGTTCAATTAGATTAAAAGGGACGAGAACTGCACGTTTATCAAGGCTGCCAAGTTAACACTTGGTGGCTTTTTCGCCAGAATTTATATGGTTTGGGTTTAGGGGTAAGCAGCGCTTACCCCTATTTGGTTTGGGTACCCATTTAGCATCTCACTATGGGCAGAGAACTGCAAAAATACATCTTTTTTAAAGAGAATAGACCGTATATCGAGGAATTGCTGCGAAAATACATCCTTTTTTACCGATATTCTATAAAAAGGGTAAATATGGTGGAAAAAGATGCATAATTGCATCTTTGCTATTAGACTACGACTTTTCTAGTGGAAAAAGATGTATATTCGCATCCTTTTTTAGATTCTGACTTTCCGAGGACGGAGCAGCCGTGTTTCTGGCCCTTATTTTGCAGGAAAACGTTGGAATTTTTCGAAAATATATAATTTAAAGCAAGTAAACCATGTAATTCGGAGGTACGATGAGAAATTTATGGAAGATGAATGTCAAGTTGACAGTGGCTATTACAGCCTTATCCATCGTGATTGGCAATCCTAGCTCGCTGGCCGCGGCAAACGACCCCAGCAGCGCAATCGCAGCACTAAACTACCTGAACGAAGTAAGGTCCCACATGGGAATTCAAGCGATGAGTCTAGATCCTGCACTTACCACAGCGGCCGATAAGCATGCGAGTTATCTGTTAATGAACCAGGAGAATGGACATACAGAAACACCAAGCAAACAAGGATTCTCAGGTCAACTTCCTTGGGATCGGGCAGCAGCAGCAGGTTTTGATACGGAAAAGTTCGGTGTATTTGAGGATGTGTCGTTCGATACGGATTCGCCGGAGGTTGGTGTGCAGTCCCTATTGGATGCTCCGCTTCATAGATCAAGCTTAATTCTCCCTGACATGTCCCTATTGGGTGTAGGTTATAACAAGCATGCGATTGTTCTAAATCCTGCCAAGAAATGGTTTACACATACAGGTATAAGTGTGTATCCCTATGATGGTCAGAAGGGGGTCCCGATTGGCTTCTATGGCCTTGAGATCCCGAATCCGTTGGAAACATTTGATTTGGAGAAGTCGGGTTATTTTATTACTTATGCGGGGGTAGACCAAGATAAGTCGGATGTGACCGCCTCGCTAGTGAATAGGGAAGGACAAGCCATCGAGATTTTCAAATTAAAGCAAGAACTTGGCGATACGAACGCATGGCATATCATCCCCAAATATGAGCTTGCCTATGGGGAAACTTATACGGTATCCGTTGAGAATAAAACATGGTCTTTCACGACAGTAGACAACCCAGATCAGCCTAAATCGGAACCTAAAGGTAATCCCGTGAAAACAGACCGCCCGAAACAATATCATCCTAATGACGTTGGTATTCGCATCAATGGTACTTATATCGAAGTTACGCCTAAAGCTAAAATGATAGATGGAAGTACGTTTATCCCGCTTCGCGGGGTGTTTGAGGCCATGGGAGCTAAAGTACTATGGGAGGGAACACGCAGCGAAATCACGCTTGTCAAAGATGCCAAAACGATTGTACTCACCATTGGAAAGCAACAAGCGCTAGTAAACGGAATAAGGCAGACACTTTCAATGGCTCCGTTCATATCGAGTGAAGGTTCCACGTATGTCCCTTTACGTTTCGTGACAGAGGCACTTGGGGCACAGATTGATTGGGAAAATGATAAATGGACCGCGGTTATTCAATCCAATAAATAAGAGGATTCAAGTCGAGTGAAAGTTGCTCGGCTTTTTTGCATTTTAGAGGATGAAACAAAAGGTGAGCTCATGCGTCTAATTAGATATATTTGTTAAAATATGGGATAAGTATAGGAGTTGTATCAACGATGAAGAAATTTATGCTAGGTGTGAGCTGTGGATTACTTCTTGGAGGTACGTCAATAGCCTTCGCATCAGATACCATTCAAGCGTTATTGTTTCCAGCTAGTTTTGAGATCAATGGCAGTCAAGTAGCTATGAACAAGGAGTATCAGGTTCTGAATGTGGACGGACATGCGTATGTCCCGGTGCGCTTTGTCGCTGAACATTTAGGAGCTGTGATTGATTATGATTCGGAATCCGAAAAAATTCTGATTAAAAACAAACCATTGGACATCGTAGATCCTGATTACGCCAAAGTTTCGGTTGGTAATATAATTGCAACGAAATCAGGAAATAAGACCAAGGTGACAGGTCAATTGACGATTAGCGGTGTTGGCAACAGTCAGAATATGATCGGAGCGGGGTTGTCCTTCTACAACGAGAATAATGAGAAAATAGGCGAAGCTGCTATTTCTGGAAATCAATTTGGGGTTGAGACCCAAACATTTGTCACGGAAGGGGATGGTGATTTCAGACATTACGATGCTGTTTATCTACATATTGGGGCAGTTAACTATCGGCTTATTAGCGTAGTGCCTCACACGAAGTATGTCAATTCAAAATATCATTTCTCCTTGAATATCCCGACTAGTTGGGAAGGGAAGTATGAAGTTGAGGAGCAGTTAGATGAAGCATCTGAACGGGTGAACTTCCTTTTTATCCATAAGGCGAATCGTGCGTTTGGCGGTGTCGTATTTAGCATTTCCGTATGGACAAAGGAAGATTGGCTTGCGAATGGGCCCACCGCGAAGGGCGTAGGACAGCTTTACAGGATAGGAGAGGACGAGGAGCGTGTGTTCCTTTTAATCCCTCCAGGCGATGTGGAATATAATCCTCAGGATGATACGCTTAAAGCGGAATTTAAGGCTATGACCGACCAGATTAGTAAAATTAGAACGAGCTTCAAATTCGAATAATTCATTTAAGTTACATAATATAAGTTATGTAAACAAATTAATTACGAGAGTGAGGAATAGCCATTATAATTAGCAAATTAAAGTCAATTAGCCTCATTTTTATGATATCTCTGCTAGCACTATGGATAGCTAGTTGTACAGGGGTTGAATCTAAGCCAAGCGTCAGAGCGAGTGAAATCACACTTACACCGGTCGACCTGTTCAAAGGGGAAGGAGCTAAGTTTCGTCCATTCTTGGGGGCTTGGTCAGGTGCATTTAAACTAAGCTATAAGGGAATGAACCCGCACGCTACATTAGATATTGATTTATGGCAAAATGGGCAGAAAGTGAAGACGATCGGTAGTATTGGCGATATGTTCTATAGCTCTGAGGCAAGAAATCGTGATGCGTTGGAAGTTATCATCTCGATGGATAAAGTAGCTATCGATGCTCAGGCGGCTATGAGCACGATTAAAGTCGGTACGCGCCGCGATTCTGGCACCAATACATACGTGTTTACTGTTCCTTGGGATAGTAAACTGACAGGAACTGGACTGATTGACGAGAGTACTGATCCGCGAACATTGCGAACGAATGAGCCAGCTCATGTGTGGGGGATGCACGCGACAAGCACGAACGAAATCCGTACATTGGATTTCACACCAGAAGCGCTAAGTAGAATCGAATGGGCGATAATATTCACTTTGCGATTCGATGAGAATGAAAAAAAGCTGAATTAGGGTTTTCCTAATGCAGCTTTTTTCTTTATCGTAATGACTTCAATGCGCCACTCCAAGCAATGACTTGGTCAAACATCGTGTTTGCAGCAGCATCTTGACGCGGATTTGGTTTGAGCACGGTGAAGTTTTCAAAATCGGTGAAGAGGGATAATGTCACTTGCGCACGTACACTAGCTATATGCAATTCACTTAAAATAAGCCTGAGGTTTTCAGCAGCACGCGCTCCACCCGTACCTCCACCATAGCTGACGATGCCAGCGGCTTTATCCTTCCATTCATTGAATAAGAAGTCAATTGCATTCTTAAGAGCAGCAGGTACAGCGTGGTTATACTCCGGAGTTACGAAGATATAACCATCATAGGCACGAATAGCGTTCGACCAAGCTATCGTATGTTCTTTCGTGTATTTCATCATCATCGGTGGATGAGGTTCATCATAAAGCGGCAAATTAAAATCTGCCAGATCGACGATCTCAAACAGGGCATCCGTTCGTTTACTTGCAACTTCGTGTATCCACTGAGCAACGACTTCACCTCTGCGTCCTGGGCGAGTACTGCCTAGTATAATTCCTATTTTTAACATGGTTATGACCTCCAATAGGTGTAGTCTATGTGAGTAGCATAACGTTTGTATGGTAAGTCGTTCAACTGAAAATACGAGTATAACCAATATTTCCGCTGCTGTATATTAATTATAGTAGTGTATAGTTTACATAATATAAATTAAGTTAACTCATTTGTGATAAAAGTGACATTTTCGCGTCAATACAAACGTTTTTATTTGAAATTTGCATGAACATGAAAGCGGATGTAGATGATTTATAAGACAAGCTCTTATATAATTTAGAAGAAGAACGTGTAACTAGACAAGAGAAGGGTGGTTGGTTTTCTTATGCATACGTCTATCTATTTGGTGATATTTTCGGTTATTTTATTATTTGGCTTACTATCGACGTTTATCATCGGCTTTTCTCGTAAAAACCGTGAAGGGGATCAGTCCTATTTTCAAAAAACAGGTACGAAGTGGGTAAGGCTTACTTCTTTATATGTGATTTCAATTGCAGCAGGCTTATTAGCCTTACTAGCATTTATTCGTTACACAATTGAATAGCAGACATAGAAAAAAATCTCCAGAAGTGGAGATTTTTTTTATTTTTCCCGCGGTATTGGTGCTTCAAGCTGGTAAGGAAGGATAGGTGTTGATTTTGATAAAGTGAATCTGCAATGAACCGAAAAATGCTTTCCCCTGATTGTAATGCAGCTCACATTTGTACCCATACTCACATGCAATGGCTTGTAATGATTTGAAGCCTGGGAGAGCTCTGACCATCGATGTGATCTGCTTTGTAATATGGTTTGGTATTTTCATTACTAGCGTGGAAGCACTTATGCCATCAACAACGGAAATAAAGCTTGGGAATTCGGATTTCTTGAGAAGCGAAAGGTTGATATGATCTTCAGCAATCTGTAAGATTTCTTTGTTCAATCGATTTAAATTTAAGGTTAAGTTTTTATAAAAATAGATGCCAAATCCGATTTTATTAGTCAAAGGATTTAACCGTTTCTTCCATTTCAATAGGTTGGCTTCCCAATAAGACTCCAGTTGTTCCATCTTCGTATGCCACTTCAATCGTGATGTTAGAAATTTTTTCATGCGTATACTCCTTAACCATATTAATTACTTCTTCAATATTGACGTTACAAAAGGGAAAATCGTTCAATTATGGCAAATTACGCTTGAAGAATCTCGACAAAGCCTTCTGCAGCAACCGACAATTTCATATCTCGGCGCACAGCCAACCCAATACTTCGCGGTGGAAGGGGTTCATCTATGGTGAGCTCAAACAGTGTGCCTGATCGTAGCTCCTCAAGAACAAATGACTTGCTTATGAAGGCAACGCCATACCCTAACCTTGCAAACTCTGATAGGAGATCAATATTTCCTAATTCGATATCGGGATTCACCTCGAACCCCTTAGCAGCAAACCATTTTTCGATGAACACTCGGGTACTGCTGCCAGGAGATAGAAAGATTAGTGGAAGCTCAGCTAGCTCTCTCGTAGTGACTTTACGTTCCGCAAGCTCTTGGAAAGCATCCCCAACCACAAAACAATCCTCTAATACGGCTAACGTGTGAATGGATAGTTCCGGATCTTCGATCGGCATGTGCACGATGGCGCAGTCGATTTCCCCTTCCTTAAGGCGTTTCGTGATCTCGTTCGTTTTTCCATGTGAAAGACGAATTCGAATTCCAGGATATTGCTGATGAAACGAATTTAACTGAGGAAGTAAGAGGTGCTTAATCAGTGAATCGCTAGCCCCAATACGAAGTTCACCTTGATGTAATTGCTTAAGATTCTGAAGATGTTTCTGCCCTGATTGCAGCAACGCAAAGGATTGCTCTACATAATCAAAAAGCGTGCGTCCTTCTTCTGTGAGCTCTACCCCTTTGGATAACCGATGAAACAATTTGAGTCCTACCGTTTCTTCAATCTGCTTAATAGCATAACTCACGGAAGGTTGGGTAATATGAAGTTCTTGCGCAGCTTTCGTTAAATTTCGGCACTTCGCCGTATGTAAGAAAATACGATACCATTCCAAATTGATCATGTGATATAGAACACCTCTATGGCAAAATAGTAAAATTCCAATTTCATTTATTTCATTTCACTCATTATAATTGGTTTAACGAAATAATTCAAAAGAGGTGGCTAACATGGTGTTACATCAACCGGATTTAGAAGCTCGTTCTCCGTGGTCTACGAACAAGGCGAAAGAAGTACAGATAAGTCCTCCAACATCCAAGGTAGAAGGAACAATTCGAGTACCTGGCAGTAAAAGTTTAACGAACCGAGCGTTGATCATCGCGGCCTTGGCTGAAGGTAAATCCAGATTAGATGGCTTATTGAAAAGCGATGACTCGTACTGGTGCATAGACGCATTAACCAAACTAGGTGTGTCCGTAGTCATTAATGGCGAAACTGCTTATGTAGAGGGATGTGGAGGGAATTGGCCGCAACCTTCTGGGGAGCTATACATGGGTGCTGCAGGAACCATTGCACGATTCTTACCTGCAGCTTTGGCAGTGGGAAATGGCAATTGGACGATTAAAGGGAGCAAGCGATTGAGCGAGCGGCCATTAGCTCCGTTGCTTACTGCACTTTCTAGCATTGGAGCAGCTTTTGACTATCAAGAGGGGGAACATCGGTTACCTTACAAGCTCCATGCCTCTGGATTAAAAGGTGGCCACGTGAAGCTGCCAGGTTCTACCTCCAGCCAATTTATTAGTGGACTTTTGTTAGCCGCACCATACACGGAAACACCGCTTACGATTGAGATTGAGGGTGAAATCGTGCAACGGGATTATGTGCAAATGACCGTGGATATCATGCGTTCGTTCGGTGCCGCACCACAGTTCACTGAGGATGGCCAATCTATCATCGTTCCATCGGGGACCTATCAAGCGCAGACTCTCCAACTGGAGCCAGATGTTTCAACTTGTAGTTATTTCTGGGCGTTAGCAGCGCTAACAGCGGGCAGTGTACGAATCGATGGCATTGATGCGAGACACACGAGTCAACCAGATATTGAGATTTTAGATGTTTTGGAGCAAATGGGTTGTACTGTAACACGCGGCGATGCTTTTGTAGAAGTACAAGGTACAAATCATCTTAAAGGTGGATTTACGCTCAGTATGAAGAAATGGTCTGATCAAACTTTGACGATTGCGGCTTTGGCTCCATTTACGGACGGACCCATTACACTAACGGATGCTGCGCATATTCGCCATCATGAATGCGATCGGATTGCTGCGATATGCACAGAGCTTCGCAAGCTCGGGGTGCATGTAGATGAGCATGAGGATGGATTAACCATCTATCCAGGGAAACCGCAATCAGCCCTAGTCGATTCGCATGACGATCATCGCATGGCCATGGCGTTATCTTTAATTGGCTTAAGAGTTGAAAACATTCGAATCAATGACCCAGGCTGCGTATCCAAAACGTGTCCAAATTATTTTGAACAATTGTCCGCACTAGGCGTAGAAATTACTTACTAAAGCAGGGGGAACAAGGCATATGGCAGGGAATACGTTTGGTGAGATTTTTAAAATTACAACTTTTGGGGAATCCCATGGTGCCGCTGTAGGCGTCATCGTAGATGGTGTTACACCTGGCGTCGAGATCGATGAGGCCTATATTCAAAAGCAAATGGATAGGAGAAAGCCAGGTCAATCCTCTGTGACTTCACCACGCAAAGAATACGATAAGATTCACATCTTATCTGGGGTTTTCGAAGGGAAAACAACAGGGACACCGCTTTTTGTCAGCCTATATAATCAAGATATGAAACCAGAGGCCTACAACGACATTCAGCATTCTTTTCGGCCTGGTCATGCGGATTTCACCTATCTTCAGAAATACGGAATCCGCGACCATCGGGGAAGTGGGCGAGCTTCAGGACGGGAAACCGCGGGCAGAGTAGCTGGCGGAGCCGTAGCTCGTAAGCTTTTAGAGCAAAGAGGCGTACAGGTGTTAGCCTATACCCAAGAGGTCGGTGGAATCCCTTGTGAGACCTTTGATGAACATGCTATTGAGCTGAATGCGGTAAGGGCGTGCGATCCGATTGCTGGCGCCAAAATGATTGAAAAAATCGAGCAATTAGCGGCGATTGGCGATAGTTGCGGAGGCATCGTGGAATGTCGGATTCGTGGCGTTCAGCCAGGACTTGGGGAGCCTGTATTTGATAAATTAGATGCTGAATTGGCCAAAGCGATGCTCTCTATCGGTGCTGTTAAAGGTATCGAGTTCGGTGCAGGTTTCGCTGCGGCCTCCATGCTGGGCAGTGAGCATAATGATGAAATGGATAATTCCGGATTTCTCAGCAATCATTCAGGTGGCATTCTGGGTGGAATCAGTACGGGACAAGAAATTATTTTCCGCATAAGTGTCAAACCAACTTCTTCTATATCAGTTACCCAGAGAACGCTTAATGTAAAGGGAGAGGAGCAAGACATTCGGACAGAAGGCAGGCATGATCCTTGTATTTGCCCGAGAATTGTACCTGTAGTTGAGGCGATGGCTTGCTTAGTACTAGAAGATCTGTATAAGCGACAAGCTGCGATGTTAGGATAGATGAGGCTGCCGATCATTCGGCAGTCTTTTCTTCATCAAAAATTAGATATTGCCCGGATAAATCGGTTATTATGAAACTAAGAACACATGTAATCATAATTATTCTGCTGAGCAAAGGAAGGAAGAAGATCATGTCGACTACAGATAAAATTAAACTAACCTCCTATTCAACCAAGGGTGGCTGTGGCTGCAAAATTGGTCCTGCAGATCTCTCAGAAGTTATTAAAAAATTACCTCCAGCTCTGCCAAATCCTAATCTGCTTGTTGGTATCGACACAAGTGATGATGCGGGGGTCTACCAATTAAGTGAAGATCTTGCGCTCGTACAAACCGTAGATTTTTTCACGCCGATTGTTGATGATCCATACTCGTTCGGACAAGTAGCCGCTGCGAATGCGATAAGTGACATTTATGCCATGGGTGGCAGACCATTAACGGCATTAAATATCGTTGCTTTTCCGATACGTACACTGGATAAAGAAGTGTTGGCTGATATATTACGAGGTGCTGGCGATAAAATGAAGGAAGCTGGCATCACGCTTGTTGGCGGACATTCGATTGAAGATAACGAACCTAAATTCGGTCTAGCTGTAACAGGATTAGTCCATCCACAGAAGATACGCACCAATGCAGGAGCACGTCTAGGGGATAAATTGATTTTAACGAAACCGATTGGTGTGGGCATATTAACAACTTCGATTAAGAAAGATCGGTTAGATGAAGAAGAGGTTGCTCGTGTCACACAGGTTATGGCTACGTTGAACAAAACAGCAGCAGAGACTATGGAGCCATTTGACGTACATGCTTGTACAGATGTGACGGGATTCGGGTTGATCGGGCACTCACTTGAGATGGCCAAAGGCAGTCAAATCGGCATACGTATTACTGCTAATGATGTACCTCTATTGCCACGAGTTAGGGAATTGGCTGAAGAAGGGTTTGTTCCTGGCGGCACGAAAAATAATTTCGCTCATGTTCAGAAAGACGTTACATTCCCTGATACCTTGGATCAAATCGGCCAATGGATATTGTGTGATGCTGTCACGTCGGGAGGGCTGCTGATCGCTGTAGCTGGTGATCAAGCAGAGGACTTACTGAGTAAATTGAAGCTTGCTGGTGTGGAAGCAAGCTTAATTGGAGAAACAACAGAAGAACATATTGGTCGTATCGTTGTTATTTAAATTACGAAATCTTTTAAGGAGCGAGATTATTGTTTCAAGACATCAGCATAGATGAGCTTTTGGCGCTCAATGATCAGAAGAAATTGGTTATGATCGATGTACGTTCGCCTTCTGAGTTTCAGGATGCCACAATTCCTGGTAGTATCAATATTCCATTTTTTGATGATAACGAACGAGCAGAAATAGGTACCATTTATAAACAAGTTAGTGTACAAGCAGCTAAAGATCGGGGATTAGAGATCATGTCTGCTAAGCTCCCGGCATTTGTCAAAACGTTCGAAGCCATCAAAGAGCCTAAAGCTGTATTCTGTTGGCGCGGCGGCATGCGGAGTCATTCGTCAGCTACAGTACTTTCATTAATGGGCATACGTACATATCGGTTGACAGGGGGATTTCGTTCCTATCGTAGATGGGTTGTAGATACGCTTGAGAAGATGGAGTTCAAACCACGTGTATATGTGATTTCTGGGAATACCGGAGCAGGTAAATCAGCCATTCTAAGGCGTCTACAGTCGGAAGGGTATCCAGTTCTGGACCTAGAAGCCTATGCGGGGCATCGTGGATCTATATTTGGACATGTGGGACTCCAAGCAAACAATCAGAAGACTTTTGAAGCTCAATTTGTAACAGATTACATGAAACTAAAGGATTCTCCTTATCTTCTCATAGAAGGTGAAAGTAAACGTATTGGCAAGGCGGTAATGCCAGATATCCTTTTTAATAAAAAGGAAACCGGTACACACTTGTACATTCAAATGCCGATTCATGAACGTGTTCGACATATTATCGAGGATTACCGTCCTTGGGAAAATAAAGAACCGTTGCTGGAAGCGTATCAACATATTAAAGACCGAATCCACACTCCGATCGCGAAGGAAATTGAAATGGCGTTGCAAAGCGATTATTTTGATAAAGCTGTTGATCTGCTCTTAACTCATTATTATGATCCGCGATATGAACACGCAATGAACAAATATGAGCGAGACATACAAGACATACATCCCTTGAATGTCCATAATCTGGATGAAGCTGTTCATGCTGTTAAAGCCTATATTCAGCTTGATCTTACATAATTGAATACGCGTACATGGGGAGTGCACAAAATGAAGAAAAGTGAGCACCGTGAACAAAATAAAGATGCAAAATCGCGTATTTATCTCGACTATAATGCAAGTACTCCGATCGATCCAGCTGTAATTGAGGAAATGCTTCCGTATGTATGCGGACACTTCGGTAATCCATCGTCTTCTCATTGGGCGTCCGAGAAACTTGAAGAAGCCATTCATCTTGCTAGACATCGTATTGCCGTTAGTATCGGATGTCATCCCAATGAAGTTGTATTTACGAGTGGTGGCAGCGAGTCGAATAATCATGCCATTAAAGGTGTTTATTTTGCCAATAAGCATCGTGGCAATCATATTATTACAACGCAAATTGAGCATCCATCTGTGCTACAGCCGTGTGCTTTTCTCGAATCTTTAGGGGCGAGAGTGACCTATTTAGATGTGGATGCGTATGGGATAGTAGATTTGGAACAACTTCAGGCAGCGATAACCGAGGAGACGATTCTGGTTTCTATCATGCATGCAAATAATGAAACGGGAACTGTTCAATCCATTCAGAAAATCGCTGAAATCACAAAACGCCATGGGGTTCTTCTCCATACGGATGCTGCACAATCAATAGGGAAAATAGATGTGAACTGGCATGACATGGGAGTTGATTTAATGACTCTTGCTGGGCATAAGCTGTATGCTCCCAAGGGGGTAGGAGCTTTAATCATTAAAGAAGGAACCGCTGTCACGCCTCACAATCACGGTGCGAGTCACGAGTCGGGCCGAAGGGCAGGTACTGAGAACGTGCCATACATTGTAGGTCTAGGAAAAGCGATTGAGCTTGCCTACGGCAGGGAGAATATCGTGGATACGTTGGCCTTAACGAATCTGATGTGGGAACGATTATCGGAGGCATTTCAGTCTCGAATCAGAAGGAATGGACACCCCGATCAACGATTGCCCAATACGTTAAACGTCAGTTTTATAGATAGGATTGGGCAAGAGATCTTAGCTCAGATTCCCGAAATTGCGGCTACGACAGGGTCGGCTTGCCATACAGGAAGTAGTGCGATGTCACCGGTCTTAAAAGCTATGAAATTGACGCCGGAGGTTGCGGCGGGTACAGTACGATTCTCCGTAGGGCGTTATACAACGATGGAGGAGATAGAGCGTGCTTGTGCTTTGATCGTAGAACGCGCACGATAAAACGTGAAATACACGGAAAAAAGCAGACCGATTCGCTGAGAATAGGGTCTGCTTTTTATGTTCTGAAACAATTAGTTAATGACCTTAATTATTTACTTTTGTTGAAACTTTCTACAGCTTTCGTTGCATTCTTCACAATGTCAGTCGCTTCTGTCAGCGTGATACCATCTTGTGGATTAAAAGCACCGTCCGCATTTAATTCAACAATATCTAAAGCAAGTGCTGTTTGGATAGCACCAACATGTAAGATATCCATCTTATCATTATCTTTTATTTCGACAGGTGATATTTTAATTAACGGCAGTTTCTCGCTGGTTTGAAGCGTATGAATGAGCATGTACGTGAACGATTCGCGCGTCACTTTGGCATCAGGATCAATTTTAATTTGAATATCGGTACCAAGCTCACCTAGAGCACCTTTGATTAGCTCAACGCTTTGTGTTGCAGTAATAGGGTCTGCGGATACAATTGGAGTTGGATGTGCCTTCAAATAAGCTAGTGCATTGAAAATTTCCTCTGCCGCATCTGCACGTGTAATCTCATTTTTAGGATTAAAATTACCTTCAGCATTCAGTTTGATAATCCCGTATTTAAGGGCACGTTGGATAGACCCCGAATACTCTACATTCAGTTGGTCTGTATCTTTGATATCTTCCAAAACCGGGTTAATTAGAGGAAGACCTTTGCTAATTTCAATTGCACGTACAAGCTGATGTGTGAATTCTTCACGTGTGATTTTCTTATTCGGATCTAGATCTTTAGGAAGTTCCACACTGTTGGCTGCAGCAACAATGAACGCATTTGCGTACCAAGCATCGTTAGAAGCATTGGCAAAATAGTCAGTTGCCTTTGGCTCTTTCACGAAACGGATGAGGTCTAGATTAAGACCAAGAGCATTCACATACAGCTGAACGGCTTGAGCAGTTGAAAGCTTTTCTAGAGGAGCAAATAGGTCAGTAGTGATACCTGAGACGATGCCAGCTTGTTGTAGCGAGATAATTTTATCTTTTGTCGCAACGTTATCCAAGTCAGTAAAGGTAGCGGATGCCGCAAAGCTTTGACCAATTAAAGTAAGTGAGAGCAATGCTGTTGCTGCTGTTAGTGTAAGAGTTTTGATCGTTTTTTTCATTTCTGGTTCACCTCATAGTGGGATTTGTTTGTATTTCTGGGCTTTCAGAATCATAAACGGATAGGGTAATGAAAAGGTTGCACCTACTTTTAAAGAAGTAACTTTTGATTTGTTGGATGCGCAAGTAAGAGAGCTTTTTGTTTGAAACATAAAATCAAGAGGTGGATATTTTGTTGAAATATTATTTTAGAATTTCGACAAATAGTAACAACCTTTTGTTTTTATCTGTTTTATAATATCCTAGTCGACTTATTGAACAGGATTGGAGATACATAAATGGAGCAATTCCTCTTAGAAAAAATCGAAACAATGCGACTTCAAATGGTTCAAGAAGCAATCGTACAAAGTAGTCTTACGAATGAAAGTGTTATTGCAATTAGCCACGAGTTAGATCGATACATCTCTTTATATCAGAAACTGAAAATGGATTCCGTACGTGTCATCGAGCAATATGAGAAGAAAGCAGCTGCCTATTAAAAAATATAATATTGCACGCAATTGAAAATAGTATTACTGTAATCATATGTGCGACTGGCGAAAACGTGGAGTACCACGAGGAAGCACATATGTCATACGCCGTTCGCCTGGGCAAAGTATTTGATCTTGGATCAGATACTTTTTTTATTTCTACTAACTATGAAAAAAGGGCAGGTGTTGCGAATTGAAAATAGCTTATATTCTGTTTGATAAGATGACTACCTTAGATTTTGTTGGGTTTTACGAAGCGGTATCTTGGTTAAGAATTCTAAAAGTCAAAGAAGGATTAACATGGGATCTCTGTGCAAACAAAGAAGAGATTACGGACGATCGAGGTATGACTATAAAAATAAAGCATGTTAGCCCAGACTTATCCGGATACGATTTAATATTTATTCCGGGAGGAATGTCCACTAGAGACTTAAGATATGATACGGAATTTGTTGCATGGATCCGAAGCGCGAGCGATGTACAGTACAAAGTATCTGTCTGTACAGGGGCATTGCTTTTAGGAGCTGCAGGATTCTTACATGGAAAAAAGGCGACAACGAACCCATCTGCTTACGAATTGTTGACCCCCTATTGTTCAGAGGTAGTTAAAGCCCGTATTGTACGGGATGGGGATATTTTTACAGGTGGCGGTGTTTCAGCTTCTATTGATTTAGGTTTGTACCTCATTGAATCATTATCGAATGCGGATGTGGCGAAAAAGGTCCAAATCATGATGGACTATCCTTACTATAGGCCTGGCGAATTATCCGCGATTTTTATGCCATACGAATAACATGCAAATCATTGTATTCGGATAATAAACGCGAGCAGATATACCCGCGTTTGTAGGAAGTGGTGATCAGATACCGTCGACGATACGTTTCGATCGTATGGATACTTGCTTGAACAACTCATCTTCGTCGATCGTCAGCAGTTGGCGATCTTTCATCAACACCTTACCGTTTACGATGGTTGTGTCTACATCCGATCCGTTAGCGCAATAGGCGAGCAGCGAATGAATATTATGGATCGGCTGTAGATGGGGTTTTCTCAAATCGATCAGAATCATATCCGCTTTTTTTCCGATTTCCAGAGTGCCAACTTCATTCCCGATATTCATCAGTTGTGCACTTCCAACCGTCGCCATGCGAAGGACATCAAAAGCGGGAAGTTTCGTGGGGTCACCGTAATCCAGTTTTTGCAACCAAGTTGCCGCTCTTATTTCCGCAAACATATCTAACGTTGCGGCGCTGCCAGCTCCGTCTGTTCCAAGTCCTACAGGAATTCCTTGTTCCATCATCTCCATAATGGGTGCAATACCACATCCAAGTTTGAGGTTGCTTACCGGATTATGCGACACGCCACCTCGCATACCTTTTAAATACCCTATGTCGCGGCGATTAACATGAACGCTGTGAGCCAAAAGCACATGAGCTTTTTCAAACATACCGAGGTGATATAAATATTCGGTTGGCGTTTGGTTATACTTTTCCCGAATCTTCATGACTTCTTCTTTGGTTTCCGCAAGATGCGTGTGTATGGCAATGTTCTCCTGCTCAGCAAGGGCGATTATCTCTGTAAAGGGCTGGGGAGGAACCGTGTAAGGAGAGTGGGGACCTATCATTGTGGTGATGCGGCCCTCGGCTTTACCGCTCCAGCGACGGATGAGATCAAGCGCCTCTGACATTCGGCGACCTCCGTCATTTTCAAGGAAGACCAACCCGCGAGTTAGTGAAGCCCGCATGCCGACTTCTTCGATCGCAGCTGCGATCTCATTCATGTGAATATACATGTCGGCAAAAGCCGTGGTACCCGATTTGATCATTTCGGCCATAGCGAGTTTTGCGCCCCAGTAAATGTCCTCAGGTGTCATTCGGGCTTCAGCGGGCAGCATTTTTTTGTTTAACCAGTCCATAAGCTTGAGATCGTCAGAAAATCCTCTCAATAAGCTCATTGGCGTATGTTGGTGAGCGTTAATAAGCCCAGGTAACGCTGCCTTTCCTTCGGCGAAAATCACTTCATCGACTTCAGTAGTAATGACAGTTTGAATGTCCGAAATATGATCTCCGTCAATGAGTAAGTCCCCTACAAATGGTTCTTTGCTTGCCATTGTTAGGATAGTCGCGCCCTTGATTAATTTTTTCATCATGACAGCCTCCTTTGTCTTGTTTTATTCTAAACCCTGACGTAAAGTGAAGGTCAAGATGATATGTGATTGGTGATCATATACATGTCATGTAAATTAAAGGTGGTTCCTGATGAAAATAAAAGAGGTTTCAGACAGATTGAAAATATCACAAAGGGCCATTCGTTTTTACGAAGAAAAAGGCCTCATCGCGCCTTCCAAGCAAAATGACAACCACTACCGCGTGTTTGACGAAGAAGACATCTGGCGCTTACAGACGATCATTGCCTTACGGGAGTCTGGGATGGTGGTTAGCGATATCCAGAAGGTACTGTCGGATATTGAAGTTCAGGGATACAATCAATTGCAATATTTTTTGGAACTCCAAAGGTCGGTGATGTTTTCCAAGTGGATCGAAATGAAACAGATTATTGAAACGACAGACGACATGATTGAGAGCCTCAAGAATAATCAAGTACTTCAGTTGGATGACATCTATACGCTCGCGGAAGGTTCAAGAAGGTTGAGGGAACAGCGGACATGGGAGGACAAATGGGGGTTTGATCATTTGGCGAGCGAACACGATCAGTTAGTGCAAGAAAACCAACGGAAATATAAAGATTACGAGGAAGCGCTGCGCCTCATCGTGAAGTGGGTGTCACCTGTTCGTGGGGAACGGGGACTTGATATCGGGACAGGAACTGGGAATCTAGCCAGCCGTCTGATTGTTGAAGGCGTAGTAATGGCGGGAGTCGACCAGTCCATTGAGATGTTAAAGGAATGTCAACGCAAATTTCCAGAGATGGAAACCAAGCTTGGCAATTTCCTAGCGTTGCCCTACCTGGACGGAAAATTTGATTTTGTCGTTTCGAGTTTTGCCTTTCATCACCTTACGGATGATCAAAAGCGGCTGGCTATTAAAGAAATGCGTAGAGTATTGAAACCACATGGTCGAATCTGTATCGCTGACTTAATGACGGACAGTAAGGAAGGCGCAGTAGGTGAGAAGGGTGAGGATTATATTCCGCTTTTAGAACTCATTGATGTATTTGAATCGAATGGCTACATCACCAAGCATTTTAAAATGAATGAATTGCTGCATATCATCCTAGCTGTACCAATTCGATAAGCTGTAAACCTTCACCTAGCGTTAATGTTTGTTATATCTGTCATCATATCATCCACTTTGCATGAGGAGTGATCGATCATCGTACAGGAAATGAAAGAGATTGTTATTGGTATTGATGGAGGCGGCACCCATACGAGGGTAATGGCCGTAGATCTCGCAGGAAACGTTCTATCCTACATAGAGAATGGGGCTTCTTCCATACATAAGGATTTGCAAGCAAGGGAAAATGTGCAACAAGCTATCGAAAAGGCATTAGCTCAAGCTGGAAGAAATGTGACACATGTGCAAGCGTTGACGGCAGGAATTGCTGGTTATGATTCTAAAGCGGATCTAGAGTGGGTACTACCTTTGACAGCAGTAGAGGGATTAAATTGCTTGAAACAACACGTCAATGATGCGGTAGTAGCTCATAGTGGAGCACTTCTTACAGAACCGGGCATTATTGTAATCGCGGGAACAGGGTCAATTATTTATGCGATAAATGAGGAAGGAGAGCAGATCAGGAATTATGATCTGCATCACTATGCAGCTAGTGCTGCTCGATTCCTAGCTTATGACGCCACTTTCGAAATTCTTTCGGGTAACATCGATGATAGTGATCATGATTTGATTATTGAGATCTTACAATTTTGGGATTTGACCACTGTCAAAGCGTTATCTCAACTAGCAAAGCAGGGATTTATTATAGATCAACGAGAACGTAATAAAAAATTTGGTCAAATGGCCCCTTTAATTACTAAGGCGGCGCTTCAAAATAGTCAATTGGCTACACTCGTTTGCGACCGTGCAATCCATCAGATAATTACGGGGGTCGAAATGCTCGCAGCATACTTCTCCGATGCAGAAGTCAGTGTTTCTTTCGTAGGTAGTGTTGTTCATAGTGATTATTTCCAACTAAGACTCGCCTCGCAATTGAGTCAGGGTAATAACAAGACATATAAGCTTATTCAACCTTCATTCTCACCAGTAGCTGGCGCAGTGTTACTCGCGTTAAAGCAACTGAACATACCGATAGATCAGGAGATTTTATATAATCTCAGTCAACATCCTCGTTCACAGAGCTATTAAATGGCATTTATGAACGAGGCAGAACGCCCGGATTTTAGTATCACTGACATACGTACAAACATTCCTTGGCTTGTCCACATATCGTAGACAGTGAAAGGAGGTTGAACGCCAATGCCAGTCCATGCAAAAGTCACCTACCCCCGCTTGACCGTTTACAGTGAGAAGTATTTCCAGGGAGGCAATGCCATTTTGAGCGGCAACATCGGTATCCCTAACTTCGACATACCATTAGGAGGAATGGAGAGCCTTCGATTTTTCTCCACGAATCCGGGTGCAACGCTCGTACTCTTTAGCCTAACTAGATTCAGGGGGACGTTTAAAGTCTTTCACGGAGTAAGGAACGTCAGCGATTTCGATAATATCATTAGCGGCAACGATGCAAATTCACTGATCTCGACTGACAAATTCCTGACACTGAGACAGATTCGTGCTATTCGCGACAGTGGTCGGCTGCCTAGTGGTTTCCGGAGAATCTAAAGGAAGATAACCTAGAACGCGGCAAGGATGTAGGCCAACGTCCATCGCTTATCGCGTTTTTTTGTTTGCCAGTGTATGTTTTTCATAGGAAAAGTTTCATACTATTGCATAATAAAAGGAGCCTGGGCACGGAATAGGAGAGTGATGAGATGGCTTTCGGAATTTCCAGACTTGAACTGAATGAATGGAAACGCAAATGTTTACAAGGAGAAATTGCCTTTTTGACGCATTATTGGGTAGAACCTCGCTTTCCAGGGGTAAAAACGATTACAAAAGTAGGCTGCTGTGACTTAGAACGATTAAAGAAATGGTGCTTAGCAAATGGTTTAAATCCAGCATACATACATCTTCGTGATGAATATCCACATTATGATCTGATAGGGAACAAGCAAATTGAAATCTTAAAGAGAGAACATTTGACCGATCATCTGCACAGATTCAAGCTGACTTGACTTGGATAGTTTAATTATAAATGAGTATTATTAACTCAAAGCTATATTTATTTGATACCTTGTAATAGGGGATGTTAAGATCTGTCCATGGAACAAATAAATAAGGATAGATGAAACAAGTGTATGTTGATAGCAAACGGGGGTTCCGCTAATGGGTGTAAAAATGCACGTCGACGAAATGGAAATTAATGAGGCACTCGTACGCCGACTGCTTGCCGCGCAGTTCCCTCACTGGGCAGAGCTTACCTTGAGACGAGTCGAGCCGGCTGGCACAGTGAATGCCATCTTCAGATTAGGTGAACAATATGCCGTTCGGCTTGCACGTCGCATGGGGCCAACGACACCTAGCAGTCGTGAATTTGTATGGCTGTCCAAGCTCTCGCCAATGGTACCGCTTGAAACCCCTGTACCTATCGCTGAAGGACATCCGAGTCTTGAATATCCGTGGTTTTGGGAAATACATTCGTGGGTTGAAGGCGAGTCGGTGCCGATAGCGCAGATTGACGCGCTTCAGGCTGCGCGTGATCTAGCGATGTTCATTTCAGCGCTGCAACAACTTGATCCCTCAGGTGGGCCCAAGGGGCGTGGTATTCATTTGGCTCAACGGGATAAGGAGTTCCGACCCTGGCTGGAGCGTTTCGATGGCCATTCTGCCATTACGGATGTGTGGGAGTCAGCGCTAGCTGCACCTCCGTGGGACGGCGCGCCAGTTTGGCATCATGGCGACCTTGACGTGCGGAACTGGCTCGTTCGAAATAAGCGCATCACCGGGGTGATCGATTGGGGTGAAATGGGCATTGGTGATCCCGCATGCGATGTCATGGTTGCATGGAAGTTACACTCACCCGAGGCTCGTGATGAGTTCCGCAAATATCTACCGACGGACGACGCTACGTGGGCTAGAGCCCGTGGATGGGTCTTATCACAGGCAGTGGCAATCCTGGCATATTACACACCTGAAAACAATCCAGTTCTATACCGTGAGGCGAAATGTTGGCTGGACCTTGTACTGTCAGAATGATACGCGATAGGAGGGAGCAGGCTAAGTGGCTGCTCTCTTTTTGTCCTATTTTGCAACAACAAGGGATTAGGATCATATGAATAGAATTTATATAGTGACTATTGTAACGTTAACTCTAAACCACTGGGGAGGATGCGTAGTATGTTGAATTTAAAGACGGCACCGTTTTATTTGAAGGATGAAGACATTCAGTGGGTAGAACAAACGATTGTCTCTATGAGTCTGAACGAAAAAATTGGACAACTTTTTATTAATTTAGGGTATCGTCATGATGTGGAATATTTGCAGGAGATGTTAGATAAATACCATATCGGAGGCGTACGCTACAATCCGAATACATCGGAAAAGATCTATGAGCAGAATAAATATTTGCATCAACATAGTAAAATTCCTCTCCTAATTGCAGCAAACATGGAATCAGGAGGTAATGGTGCTTGCACAGATGGAACGTTGATCGGTTCGCATGTGCAGATCGGGGCAACCAGAGATCCGAATTATGCCTACCAGATGGGGTATGTAAGTGGGGTTGAAGGTGCAGCGGTCGGCTGTAACTGGACGTTTGCTCCGGTGGTCGACATTAACTATAATTGGCGCAACCCTGTCACGATGACACGCTGCTTTGCGGATCATCCAGATGATGTGCTGGACATGTCAAAAGCCTATTTCAAAGGTATTTGTGAAAGCGGTTTCGCTGCGGCGATGAAGCACTTCCCCGGTGACGGGGTTGACGAACGAGACCATCATTTGCTGACCAGTGTCAATACGCTGTCATGCGAGGAGTGGGACCAAACCTTTGGCAAAGTATACAAAGGAATGATTGAAGCAGGTGTGCAAAGCGTCATGGTTGGACATATCAAGCTGCCTTCATATTCTATGCGGCTTAACGCGAATTTGGCGGAGGAAGATCTACTTCCGGCCACGCTGTCACCGGAACTCGTGACAGGCCTTTTACGGGAACAGCTCGGGTTTAACGGGTTGGTACTCACTGATGCCTCACGAATGATTGGTTTGACTTCCGCGATGGAACGCTCCGACATTCTGCCTCAGGCGATTGCGGCGGGCTGCGATATGTTCTTGTTCTTTAATGATCCAGAAGAGGATTACCAGTTCATGATGGACGGTTATAAGAACGGTGTCATTACGGAACAGCGTCTGCATGACGCCCTGCGTCGCATACTTGGGCTCAAGGCTTCAATCGGGCTGCATCGCAAGCAGCAGGAGGGGACGCTGATCCCTCCGAAGTCAGGTTTAAGCCGAATTGGCTGCAGTGAACACTTGGCTATTGCCGAAGAAGTGGCCGATCGCTCGATTACGCTGGTGAAGCAGACTCGCCCCGACTTGCCGATTCGGCCAGAAACGCATCCGCGTATTATGGTATATATGCTGGGGGACGAGATGATGTTTTTTGGACTTAAGCAGGCGGGGGTGCGAACGTTAGTATCTGAAGAGCTTAAGCGGGTAGGTTTCGAGGTTACCCTTTATGAGTCTCCTTTAGCTGAAGCAGAACGTATTAAACGGGAGAGACCTGGCGAGCCAGTTGCTGTACAGCTCTTCAAACGGCAAAAAGTAACGGATTTCATCAACTCGTACGATGCGGTAATCTTATTTGCAAATGTTCAGCAATTTGCCCAAGAGAACTACGCCAGGATTAAGTGGCTTTCTCCCATGGGGCCAGAAATTCCTTGGTATGTCAGCTCGATGCCGACCGTATTTGTTTCGCTGCACAATCCTTTCCATTTGTACGATGTCCCCATGGTGAAAACGTACATTAACGCTTATGAGTCAACCCAGAACATCATCAGACAAACGATATCGAAGATCATGGGTGACTCAACTTTCAAAGGTGTTAGTCCTGTAGATGCGTTTTGTGGCGTGCGGGATACGCGATACTAAAGCGTTGACTGCAAGTACAAGCAACAGTATACTTTTAGCGTAAGTAAAATAATACCAATTGGAGTGATCTGAAGTATGAATCCGGAAGTTACTGCCTACATAGAAAATTTGCCGAAATGGCAAGCAGATATCAGTTTGACTTTGCGCAACTTGGTTCATGAGACGATTCCGGAGGCCGTAGAACGTATTCAGTACAAGAAACCACACTTTCTGAAGAATGGACATTACGCAGCGGTTATTTCGCCCTCTAAAGATGCAATTGCCTTTATGATCATGAATGCAAACGGCATTGATTTTCCGAAAGAATTTGAAGGTCCAGCTGAACGAAAGTGGATTAAATTAAAGGAAGGGAGCACGCCAGATCTCCTCACGTTGTCTGGGCTTCTGGAGCAAGCATCCAATACGTTATAAATTCGAGCGTACATAAATTAGTGAGATAAGAAAGGAACAGCTCCCCACGGCGGGGAGCTGCTTCTTGTCCGTACAGTTTTTGTAGAGTTAGAACAACGATGAGAAGAATAGGGGGAAATTAAAATGAAGACGATAAAAGGTATGATGAACCACCTGTATTGGGCGAACAGACGCATCTTGGACGCGCTCGAGGAAAGTGATACGACGAATAAAGACATTTTGAAGCTGGTTCGGCACGTCGCTGTCGCAGAACGAGTCTGGCTGTCCCGCTTGCAGATCAAAGGCAATGCGCACTATTCGTTGTGGGAGGAAGCGGAAGATCTGATCGTGATCAGGACGATGTTCGAAGAAAACGCTGAGCAATATCGCGTCTATATCGAAGCACTCGAGGAGTCCGAGTTGGACGAAATGGTCGACTATACGAACATGAGTGGGGTTCCGTTCCGAACTTCCGTTCGAGATATCCTGTTGCAGGTCATCTTGCATGGTCAATATCATCGGGGACAGATCAATCAGGCACTTCGGATCGCATCTGCAGAGCCTGCGCAAGTCGATTACATCACGTTCGCGAGGATCTAACAGGAGATTGAGATTAACCAGGAGTTATATTACTGGACTAGGGTTAGCATTTGGTAGACTTGACGTTGATCTCCATGCAACCGGATATAGCGACACTGCATTTGGGAGGAACCATCTCCGTCCAAATAGATGCCGTCAACTAATTTCCGATGGCCTAACGTTTCTAGAATAGCTGTTCGGAACTCTGCTATCGTACAGGATGTAGGAGTAACTATCATATACATGTTCTCCAGATGATCATAGACAATTGCCGTACGCATACGACGTTCGTCATAGGCTGGCATTTCCTCTAAAATCATGTCATTCTCCCAACGGGTGCTATCGTTAAGCCGCATACTGACACCCCCCTGAGCCCAGTAGTGGTGTTTATCTGTCACAGTCAACTCTCCAGCATGCGTGACAACTTGAATGGAGAAGTGTTGAGTGATGTCATCCCATACGAGTGTTCCGCGTTTTAAGTTCGTGTCAATGCCTGTGTTGTACCAGCCAGAACCGTAATCACCAGGCAAACCTTGCAGCGGTTGATCGTTCATAACCGCAATGCTTAACAGAGCCCCTTCCCAGAAGAATCCCCCGTTAATACCATAATAGGATGTTTTGGTGACATTTGTATCAATGGCCTGAAGTCGAATATTATCAGGGGTTGTTCGAATGGTATGCAATAGGACACCATTGGAAGCTTTCTGTTTTTCATAGTGATAATTGCGAGGAAATTTAGAATCGTTGTGATAATAACTAAGTAAAGAAACAAGCAGTATCGAGGTAGCAATAAGTAGAAAGTGATAACGATTGAATTTGGCTAGTAACAGTTGCGATACTTTCGAATTGTTCACATTGTCATTCCTTTTTGAATGAAGTAGTTTACGTGGCGTTTTTTTCTGTGTTTATTCCAACAATATCATGTATTGGTTATATAAGTATATCCGTAATATTTGACGATAGTAAACGACAAGCAAATTACTTAAGGAGAAAAGCAGAAGCTATGTGCAGGTACTAGTTGAAGAAAGAAGGAAAAAACCGTATATCATGTGATATACGGCTCTTTCCCTTTACAAGCATAAGATTACGTTATGATTTCAAGTCAAATCGATCGGCATTCATGACCTTGACCCAGCTAGCTACGAAGTCACGCACGAACTTTTCTTTATTATCGTCTTGCGCATAAACTTCAGCAACGGCGCGCAGAACGGAATTTGAACCGAAGACGAGATCAACTGTCGTTGCAGAACGAACGACTTTACCGGTCTTGCGATCGCGTCCTTCAAATACATCATCACCAATCGGGTTCCAGTGTATGCCCATATCGAGCAAGTTTACGAAGAAGTCATTGGTAAGTGTCCCTACACGATCGGTGAATACGCCATGTTTGGTGCCGCCGAAGTTCGTTCCTAGTACACGCATACCGCCAACAAGTGCTGTCATTTCCGGTGCAGTCAAGTTAAGCAGGTGTGCCTTATCAACGAGAAGCTCCGCGGAGCTTACACGATATTGCTTCTTCTGATAGTTGCGGAAACCATCAGCGATTGGCTCCAGAACAGCGAAACTTTCAGCATCGGTTTGTTCTTCGGTTGCATCACCGCGTCCAGGAGTAAAAGGAACCGTTACTTGAAAGCCTGCGTCACGTGCCGCTTTTTCCACCGCGGCGCTGCCGCCAAGTACGATCAAATCAGCGATGCTGATTGCAACATCTAGGTCTTCTTGAATACCTTCAAGAATGGTAAGCACTCTGGTCAGTTGATCTGGTTGATTGACTTCCCAGTCGCTTTGTGGGGTAAGTCGAATGCGAGCGCCATTGGCGCCGCCGCGCATGTCCGTCCCACGGAAGGTACTGGCTGAGGCCCAAGCTGTAGATACGAGTTCACTGACAGTAAGTCCAGATGTTAGAATCTTAGCTTTGATATCTTCAACATCTGCCTCTGTCAATGTGTAGGTCACTGTCGGTACAGCGTCTTGCCAGATCAGAACTTCTTCAGGAACTTCCGGTCCTAAATATCTGGCAAGAGGCCCCATATCCCGGTGGGTGAGCTTAAACCATGCACGAGCAAACGCATCTGCAAATTCGTCTGGATTCTCATAATAACGACGGGAGATTTTCTCGTAAGCTGGATCGACACGCAAGGCCATATCTGCGGTAGTCATGATTGTCTTCACACGAATGGAAGGATCTTCAGCATCAGGAGCGAGATGTTCCTCAGCAGGATTGATTGGTGTCCACTGATGAGCGCCAGCAGGGCTCTTCGTTAGTGTCCATTCATATCCGAATAGAAGTTCGAAGAAACCATTATCCCATTGTGTTGGATTCGCTGTCCAAGCACCTTCAATACCGCTAGTGATGGTATCCCGGCCTTTGCCAGAGCCATGTGTACTGATCCAACCTAAGCCTAAAGCTTCAATAGCAGCTGCTTCCGGCTCTGCACCTACATGCGCGGCATCTCCTGCGCCGTGCGCTTTACCGAATGTGTGTCCGCCAGCAACGAGGGCAACGGTTTCTTCATCGTTCATGCCCATCCGTTTGAAGGTATCGCGGATATCGCGAGCACTAGCAAGCGGATCGGGCTTACCGTTCGGTCCTTCTGGATTTACATAGATAAGTCCCATTTGAACGGCAGCGAGGGGATTCTCAAGCTCACGATCGCCAGTATAACGCTTATCTCCCAGCCACTCGGTTTCTACACCCCAGTAAATATCTTCTTCGGGATGCCACACATCTGCACGACCGCCGCCGAAACCAAACGTTTTACCGCCCATCGATTCAATAGCCACATTGCCAGTTAGAATGAACAAGTCGGCCCAAGAGATTTTGTTGCCATACTTCTGCTTAATCGGCCAGAGGAGTCTACGAGCTTTATCTAGGTTGCCGTTGTCAGGCCAGCTATTCAGTGGAGCAAAACGCTGTGTGCCAGTTCCAGCACCTCCGCGCCCATCACCTGTCCGATATGTACCTGCGGAGTGCCAAGCCATTCGAATAAAGAAGGGACCATAATGTCCGAAGTCAGCTGGCCACCAATCTTGGCTGTTCGTCATGAGTTCACGAAGATCTTGTTTAAGCGCGGGGTAGTCTAGTTTCTCGAACTCCTCGGCATAATTGAAATCGTCGCCAAGAGGATTGGATTTGCGGTCATGTTGATGGAGGATGTTCAAATTCAATTGATTAGGCCACCAGTTTTTATTCGTCGTGCCACTAGATTTGTGACTCGTAGCGCTTCCATTTCCATGAGAGAACGGGCATTTTCCAGAGTTAGCAGTGTCCATTGGGTTCATTTCTACCTCTCCAATCAAATTAAATTAATTTTTAAATAATAATTATTATAATTAATATATAATACAATCCAGGAAAAAATCAACGACTTTTTATATAAATTAAAGCCATGTATCTATTCCTAATGGTTGTCTCTCCTAATTATATTGCTATAGCCCAAAATGAATTCCTTATAATTTAACTAATCGTTTTTGATGTAGAAATGGAACCATATTTGTTACTTGATGAGATCTACTAATTGATTTGGTACAAAGTGGTTGCGTACAATATCCCTTAGATGAGTACAATATTTATGTTTTCAATTACTCAGATGGGTGGGACTAATGTCATGACAACACACGATAAACAACGAGAAAATCACGCTAAGGATCAAGAAGATAATAAACCGAATCATGGTAAAAGTAGAAAAAAGGGTAAGTAAATAATAAAGCACAAAAGCCTTAAGGGAAGCTGTCCCTCAGGGCTTTCGTTTTGTTCGTATATTTAATTAATAGGGTTAATTAATCCATTGCACGACATCATTCATATCTTTTCTTCCTCTAGGGAATACAGGCTCATTTGCGCGGTATCCAAATGCAACCATAGCTGAAACAGCGAGGTGACCATCCTCTAGTAAGTTTTCTTCCGCAAGGAGCTTTTCTACCTTATCGATATAAAATCCTTCAATTGGACAAGAGTCAATTCCTAGTAACGCTCCTACAGTCATCATATTGGCAAAAGGAAGGAAGGTTTGTCTTTTAGCCCAATCCAACGCTTTTTGCTCAGTTTCAAACAAATTTTGTTGGTTTACTTGGAAATTTCTTATACCCTCTATGATTTGGTCAGATTTTTCATCTGGGACACCCCAAACATTAACCCAGTGATTTTTTACATAATCGGAGTCATACCTTGTATCCTTGCTAGTTCTTGAAAGAATGATAACGAAATGGCTAGCAGTTGGCAGATGACCTTGTGCACCAGGAGAAATCTCTTTTAACTTTTCTCTAAAGTCCTCATTTTGGACAACGAGAAATTTCCAGGGTTCAATGCCACAGGAGCTTGGTGAAAGTCGAGCTGCTTCTAAGATGACATTAAAGTCTTCTTCAGAGATTTTTTTGGTTGGATCAAAGCTTTTTATTGCACGTCTAAAATGAAACGCATCAAGAATTTCTTGTCTATTTATCACTCGTTGTGTCATATTCAAACACTTCCTTCTTCTTAGTTGTTGTGGATCATGTTGTCTACTCGATTGATTCTAAGATAGAATTCAGTTGTTCTCAATCATCAGTATTGGTGTTTTATTGCCTAAACAACAAACAAATTAAATTGTTGCCTAAGCATAGAAAAGTGAGGAAACATATGGATGAGATGAAAGTAGATCCACGCATTATACGGACAAGAAAATTGTTAATGGATGCGTTTCATACATTAGCTCAAAAAAAAGAGTTCAAATCCATTACAATAAACGACATCACGGAGGAAGCAACCGTAAATCGTGCTACTTTTTATTCGCATTTTCAAGATAAATACGAATTAATGGATGCTTCTCTTACCGAAGAAATAGTAGAAAGTATTGTGAAACATTTGAAGCATTACGAGAAGTTAAATGAAGAGACTATTGTAAACATCTTTTTTACATTAACTTCGTTTCATATAAAAAAGCGTACGGAATATAGCTCACAATGTAGAAGAAGTTTGGAATCCTTTTATTCCATCATTGAACAAAAAATAAAAAAAGAACTGGGTGAATTGTTTTATACCCTATTTTTAAAACAACAACCAAACTTGGATTCGGAAGCCTTAAAAATTGGTACGACGGTGTTGAGCTGGGGAATTTACGGAGCATCTGTGGATTGGGAAAATAATAGTTCACTTTCAGCAGAACGATACATAAATAAAGCCTTACCTTTTATAGTGACGGAAATCAATTTGTTAAAGGAGTAGAAGAGATTACATACACGTAAGCCCATCGCATGGGCTTTTTTTATTTTCAAATAATTCCAACAATAATAGATAAACCTATTGAAATGAATATCCTTTGGGAAATTTGCCCTATATGTAAACTATGCGTACATAATCTTACTTTTGTTCTATCGAAGAACTGGATTCTGTTAATGGAAGTGGGAGAGATTCCTTGTTAAAGTAAGATAGGACAGCTATGTCAAGCTCACGCTAGGAGTGTGTATATGAAACATGACCGATTGTTCTGGTATCCGGCCACGATTAAAAATAAATTGTTCATGGCATTTATTTGTTTGATTTTACTGCCCTTTTCAATCCTTAATGTGTATAACTTCAAGAAGATGGAATCACTTATGCGAGATAAAGTAACCGAACAAAGTCAGGAAGATCTCTTGCGGGTAAAAAAATCGTTTGAAGAAATGATGAAAAGCTCTTACTTAACCTTTACTTTGCTGGAACAAGACCCGAATATCGTGTCCATCCTGCAAAATCCTGTAAATTACGATGCTTATGATGCACAAAATACGGTTGAATATAAATTCAAAGCGATAACGAATACGTTGTTTCTAAACAGATCGCCTGTTTATTACACAGTTTTGGATATGAAAGGCCATTATTATACCTCGTACAAGCCTTTGCAAACCCTAAGCTATCCACTCTTTACCGGACAGGAATGGTTCGAGAAAACGAAATCTTCGCAGGAAAAGTTCGTGTGGTCTCTAGAGAAAAATTTTATGCATAGGGATGAGTCCTCCAACTCCATGCTGCTTAGTGTGTCGACAACGTTTAAGCGGAGTGACGGCTCGGTGTATGCGGTGGTGAAGGGGAGTATCGACTATATCGATTTAATGAAGAATACCGCGGCATCGTCAGGCCAATCCAACCAATATCTCTTACTAGATGAGCTTGGCCAACTTGTCTTCCAAAATGCCCAAAGTCAAATGGATGCGGATGAAATTCAAAACATGTTTCATTCTTCTTCCGAGAACGGATATGTAACAAACCACGATTACATTATTAATTATTATTATATTCCTATGCTGAAGTGGTATTTAATTAAGCAAGTGCCCAAATCGTTCGTGTTTGCTGAAAGCGACCGACTGCAGCAATCGTTCTTTTTTAGCTTGATTCTCATGACGTTAGCCTTTATTGGCATTACTTTTTTTATCACGTCCCGAGTTACGAAGCCATTAAAACAGATTCAAGTCAAAATGAGAGAGATGGTTCACAATAATTTGAAGGTCCGTTTGCCGAACAATCGGTTCCACAGTGTTGAGATTCGTGAATTGACCAATACGTTTAACCGGATGGTTGGCGATATGAAAGATCTCATTCAACGACTGCGATCGGAGGAGCGGCAGAAGGAGTCTGTTCATTTTCAAATGCTGCTTTCCCAAACAAACCCCCATTTTCTACTCAACACGCTCAATACGATTAAATGGATTGCGCTGCGTAAAGGGGATGATGAAATCACGGACATTTGCACGAGCTTAGGTATGCTTTTAGAGGCAAGCTTGAACTCGGAAGTCGAGCTCATTCATCTCAAAGAGGAGATTGAATTGGTCAATTCTTATATGCTCATTCAAAATTTCCGATATAAACAAAGCTTCACGCTCTATTATGAGGTGGATGAATCCCTTGCGTATGCTTTGGTTCCCAAGCTCAGCTTACAGCCACTGGTTGAGAACAGTATTCAACATGGATTTAACCTAGCCAAGGGCACGGGAGAGATCTGTATTCGCATTTTCAACAGGCATGATAGGCTATTTGTACAGGTTGATGATAATGGGATAGGCATCGATGCGGCTGCTATGCATGCGATTTCAAACCCCTCAAGAAAGAGAAAAGGGATTGGACTTCACAATTTGAAAACGAGATTAGGTTTGTTGTTCAAACAGAAAGCGGATTTGACGATCGTAAGCTTGACACAAGGCACACGCGTGGAATTCTATCTGCCTCTGTTGTTATCGGAACCGTATAAGAAGGAGTGACCGGGATGTGGACGGTACTATTGGTCGAGGATGAAGTGTTCGTAAGAGAGTCGGTTCGGACCATTATTGATTGGGGAAAAATAGGATTCACGGTCGTTGGCGAGGCAGGTGATGGGGAAGAGGCACTTGCCTTTATTCGTGCAAACAAGCCGCATGTGGTCATTTCGGACATCATCATGCCAGTCATGAATGGCGTGGAATTGCTTAAAACAGTGAGAGATGAAGGAAATGATACAAGATTCATTATGCTTTCGTGTATGAGCGATTTTGAATATGTACGGCAAGCGATGGAGTACGGAGCTTCTAATTATATTTTAAAACTATCCATGAAGGTTCAATCGTTGTATGAAGCACTTGAAAAGGTACGTGTGGAACTCGAACGGATGTCGGACAAGCCAGCAGGGGTTAAAGTGATGGAACATGTGCCATCTTCTTTACCTGAAGCCAAATCAGATCATCCCGAATTGAACAAAATCCTGCATTATCTGCATAATCACTATCAGGAGGAAATCTCTTTGCAATGGCTGGCTAGCTATGTCGCACTCGATGAGAAGTATGTTTCCCAGTTGTTTAAAAAGAAAACCGGTGATAATTTTGTTCATTATTTACATCGAATTCGGATTGAGCATGCAAGAAAGCTGCTTGCAACGACGAAAATGACGGTAAGCGAAATCGGGGAGCGGGTAGGATTTATGAATGATAATTACTTTATTAAAATTTTTCGGCGCTTTTGCGAAATGACACCACAGAGCTACCGGAAACAGCAGCAGGAAGGCTTATAACGGATGATGGAATTCGTTCTATGTAACTCCGAAAAAATGCAAGAGAATGGTCTATCTACTACTGGATTTTGTTCATTATCGACAAGGTGTGCGCCTGATATAGTTAGATTCGTAAATCAATTACGTAACCACTAGGAGGTCAACACCAATGAGTAAAAAGAAAGTTTCCCTTTCCGTGCTTTCTCTCACATTAGCGGCAAGTATGATTGCAGGCTGCAGCACCGGCTCCGGAACAAGTAATGAAAGTAGCACATCCGCTGCACCGAAGCAAGCGACGGGACCTGTCACACTGAGCTTCTGGGGAGGCGTTCCGGCAGAGAATGGCCCACAAGCGGTGATCGAGGCATGGAATAAAGCGAACCCGGATATTCAAGTCAAATATGAGCGTTATGTCAATGACGATGCAGGGAATTTGAAGTTGGATACGGCGCTCATCTCCGGGCAAGAAGTTGATCTCTATGTGAACTACACGACTTCGGCGCTTAAGAAACGGATTGATAACGGCGTTGCACTGGATCTCTCCGCGAAAAGTGATTATAACATTGACACGAAGATGGGTCCTCAAGCTGCAGATTGGAAAATCAACAGCAAGTATTATGGTGTTCCGACGAAACGCAACATTTTCTTCATGTGGTTGAACAAAGATGCCTTGGATCAAGCAGGCTTGAAGGTTCCTTTTGACTGGACATGGTCGGATCTGAAGGATTACAGCATGAAGCTTAAAACGGACAAGCGTTATGGTTTGGTCCAAACGACGGAAGTGTTCCCTGATGCGATGGACGGGGCGATTGCGGCAACAAAGTATGTCAAAGCAGATGGCAAATCTGACTTTAATAATCCGCTAGTTGGCACATGGCTTGATACGCTGAACAGTATGATGAAAGACGGCAAAGCGACACCACCGCTTGGTGAGCAATTGACAACAAAAATGCCAGTTGAAAATGTGTTTCTTAAAGGCGATGCCGGCATGTTGAATGCAGGGGAGTGGATTTTCCGGAGCTCCAATGATTTGAAAACAAATCCGCGTAACTTCAAAATCGCATTTGCACCTGTTCCGAAGGTGACCAAAGACGAAGCAAACTTCAAAATGCGCGGCGGACTTGGAGACTTTATCTCCATCTCAGCGAAAAGCAAAAATCAAGAAGCAGCTTGGAAATTCTTGAAATGGTATGCGGATGGCGGTATGCTGCCAATGGCTTCCGGTGGACGGATTCCAGCTTCGAAGGATGCGAATGTGGCTGAAGCGACGAAACTTCTCCTTGGCGATGCAGCAAATACGTATGATATGGATTCTCTGAACAAAGTTGTATTCGGTCAATTTGATACGTACAACCGTGATCTTCCGCAGCAAGTCATCGATCTTCGCAGAGAAGAATACGAGAAGTTCTTCTTAGGTAAACAAGATACGAAAACGACACTTGATACGTTAGCTAAACGTCATGATGAGTTTATGGCCCAAAATAAAAAATAGCACCAGCCATGCAAGGAGGCTCTGATTCAGAGTCTCCTTTGCTCTAAATAAATCGTATCGCTCCGCTGATGCAAGTGGAAGTCAGCTCGGCTAATACGTTAAAGGAGTCAAGGGATGAATAACAACTGGATGAAACGGCAACAAAAAATCGGCATGCTCTTTATTGCTCCCAATATGCTTGGTGTTCTCGTCTTTTACATTTTGCCAGCCTTGTTCTCGCTGGGCTTGGCGTTTACAGATTGGAAATTCGGTAATCCTGCGTTTCATTTCACAGGGTTAGATAACATACAACGACTACTGCATGATGAGATGTTCTATGTATCGCTGAAAAATACATTTATTTTTATGCTGGCTGTTCCGGTTTCGATTGCGTTAGGTTTTGTCATTGCCGTCGTACTGAATAACCTGGTGTACCTTAAAGGTTTACTGAAAGCTATGTACTTCATGCCTTACATCACGTCCGGAGTCGCAATCGGCTTTGTATGGATGCTTCTGTTCCATCCGACCCAGGGACCTATCAATCAGTTCTTAATGGCAATCGGTATTAAGCATCCGCCGCAATGGTTTGGATCAATGGACTCCGCTATGTATGCGATGGATGTCATCTGGATTTGGTTTTTGCTAGGATATAACATGATTATTTATCTAGCTGCTTTGCAGGAAATTTCGACGGAACAATTAGAGGCGGCGAAAATGGACGGGGCAAGTTACTGGACCACGATTCGTAAAATCGTATTCCCACTGGTAAGTCCTACGACTTTTTTATTGATGATTACGGGCTTAATTATGACCATCAAAACATTTGGAATTATCGAGGCTACAACGCATGGCGGCCCGGGAAGCTCGACAACGATTCTGTCCTTATTTGTCTACAAGACAGCGTTTTCATATTACGAGATGGGCTACGCTTCCACCATTTCATGGGCATTATTCATCATTATTCTGATTATTACGTTGGTTCAATGGTACGGTCAGAAGAAATGGGTTCATTACTAATCAGATAGGAAGTGATCAACATGTCTGCGCAAACGAAAGTATCCGATGGGCAAAAAGTAGGCGTCAAGGTCATCATGACGTGCATCATGCTGGCCTTAGCGATTACGACCATCCTGCCATTTATCTGGATGATTTCTACTTCATTCAAAACACCTCAGGAAGTGTTCTCGTATCCCATTTCTTGGATTCCAAAGCATTGGGTGTTGGAGCATCATGAAAAAGTATGGTTCGGGAAAGACAGCTTTCTCATATATTACTGGAACTCGCTAAAAATTGCGGTAATTTCAACAATTGGAGCCACGTTCTTATCAGCACTTGCTGCTTATGGCTTTTCGCGTGTGGAATTTAAAGGGAGAGATTCCTTATTCGTCCTTTATTTATCCATGATGATGGTTCCGCCGCAAGTCTTGTTCGTTCCCAAATTCATTATGTTCAACTGGGTGGGCATCTACAATACACACTGGGCATTAATTTTGCCAGGTCTATTTACAATCTTAGGTGTTTTCCTTATGCGTCAGTTCATGATCGGCATTCCTAAAGAGATATCAGAATCAGCCTTTATTGATGGCGCGGGGCATTTTCGGATTTTCTGGCAGCTTATGCTGCCGCTTGCAAAACCTGCCATTGCAACATTGGCGATTATCGATTTTTCATGGCACTGGAACGACTACGAGAACGCCATCGTGTTCTTGTTAGATAAGGATTTATTTACTGTACCGCTCGGTCTACAAAATTTCATCCAAGAATTTAATATTGATTACAACGGTATGATGGCCGCAACTTCAGCGGGTATCGTTCCTATCTTGATTGTTTTTATCATTGGTCAAAAGTACATCATTCAAGGGGTTTCAAGTTCTGCTGTGAAGGGATAAGGTTAAAAGAGGTTGTCTCACTTATGGGACAGCCTTTTTTTGTTTTAGACGATATTTGTTCCAATATATGGTAGAATTTTATTGATTGAATTATGATCTTATTGCAAA
This sequence comes from Paenibacillus sp. J31R109, assembly GCF_059692055.1. Classification (NCBI taxonomy): domain Bacteria; kingdom Bacillati; phylum Bacillota; class Bacilli; order Caryophanales; family Paenibacillaceae; genus Paenibacillus; species Paenibacillus sp. J31R109. Next base: position 821,293 of record NZ_JCAUAR010000001.1, read on the forward strand.
AAAGGGGGGAGATTATCTGAAACTAAATAAATACCATTTTTTTACGATTAGCATTTTGGTTTCCATATTTTCTTGTTTCCTCTTTACCGCCTCAGTTTGGCAAATGATTGTTGATAATGAGTACGTTGAATCCTTACAACTCCCCTCTGATGGAGATAGCATGGGAATACCATTCATTGCTGCAATTATGGGAAGTTTTATGTTTGCAATCATTCATATTATTGTTCACTTGGTTTTGTTTGGTTTATGTTATAGAAATACGATCAAAAGAGAAATTCGTATCGATGAGTTCCTAATTAAGAGCGATAGTTGGATCTATAATGCCATGCGCGGAATAAGCTATTTGTTCATACTAGTATATGGATTTGATTTTATTGGGCAATATATGAAATTTTATGTATGCAATGTGTTGTTTTATTTGTCAGTTTTTATGGTTGTCATTATTTACACGATATGGATTTTATCTTTTCTTAAAAGAAATGATCATGTAATTGGTGAATGCTGAACCTAACTGTAAAGGAAGAATGATTCCAATATGTGGTATATTTAGTGAATAACAAATTTCAGGGGCTCACGTCACCATACGTGATCGCAACCCGGCCTTGCCTCGGGAAGAGTGGGACCAACTAGGCGTCGGATTGCTGCTGGGCGAGAATTATCTGCATCACGTTGGTGGCGACGTCGTATTCCGCACTCCGGGCATGCGTCCTGATCATCCGGCATTGGAATTGGCCCGTGCTAGCGGCAGCCGTGTGACCAGTGAGATGGCAGAGTTCTTTGCGCTGCGCCCTTGTCCTATTTTTGGCGTGAACGGTTCGGACGGCAAAACGACCACTACTTCGTTGATTACAGACATGTTGGCTGACGGGGGGCGTACGGTTCATCTTGGCGGCAACATTGGGACGCCACTTCTCACACGTGCGGGCGAGATGTCGTCGATGGATGTGTGCGCGGTCGAGCTGTCCAGCTTTCAGCTGATGGACATGACGCGCTCTCCCCATGTGGCGGTAATTACCAACCTTTCGCCTAATCATCTCGACTGGCACCGCGACATAGATGAATATACCGCTGCCAAGCGCCGCTTGCTGGATTTCCAGGGTGCTAATGACGTTGCCGTCCTAAACAGCGACAATCCAGCGACCGCCGAACTGCGCGGGCTAGGACGGACCAAGTATTTCGGCATGCACACTGTCGAACATGGCATAATCGATGGTCTATTGCCCATCAGTGATATTCGTTTGCCGGGTTGGTATAACGTGGAGAACGTTATGGCTGCCATGACGGCTGTGCGGGGGACGGTGTCAGATGAAGCAATCCTAGAAGCGGTGCGCAATTTCGTTGGCGTGGAGCACCGAAACCAGTGGGTAGCAACAGTGGATAGCGTACAATATTACAACAATTCAATCGGCTCGAGCCCCGCTCGTACGGTTGCCACTCTGCATGCGCATGTGGGAAAGGTGCTGCTGATCGCCGGCGGACGAGATAAGAAAGTACCGTTTGACGAGCTGGCTAGGCTGCTGCCTGATCATGTCAAGGTACTGCTGTTAATCGGAGAAGCGGCTAGCCAAATCGAGGCAGATGCGCGCAAAGTGCCGAATTGTCCGCTTATTGTCCAATGCTAAGGACTGGCTGAAGCAGTGTCGCAGGCTCACAAGTTGGCCATACCGGGAGACATCGTGCTGCTGAGTCCTGCATGCACTGCGTTTGACCAATATCGTAACTTTGAAGAGCGTGGGCGTCACTTTATAGACCTGGTCGGGTCACTGCACCGGTCGGTCTGAGGGAATGGTATGAATTGAACTGATCCGATAGATAACTATTGTGAAGGGCTGCCGCGTGGCAGCCTTTTATTCCGCTGGACTTTTTTTATTGTTAACCCTTTTGATGTACAATGAAAGAAAACAGCATTTAAGGGAGGAACTCCGTACATGAACAAGAAGCAAATGGAACGAATTCAGACTGGTCAAGGGTTCATTGCAGCGTTGGATCAAAGTGGAGGGAGTACACCGAAGGCACTACAGCAGTACGGCATCGAGGCGAATCGCTTTTCTGGCGATGAGGAGATGTTTGCGTTGGTTCATGAAATGAGGACGCGCATTATCAAGAGTCCTGCGTTTGATGCACAATCCATCATTGGTGCCATTCTATTTGAGAACACGATGGACCGGGAGATCGATGGGCTGTTGACAGCCGACTTCTTGTGGGAGAAGAAAGGCATCGTACCATTTTTGAAAATAGATAAGGGCTTGGCAGAGTTAGAAGACGGCGTTCAGGTATTGAAGCCCATGCCCGATCTAAGCGGTTTGCTCCAGCGTGCGGTTGAGCGCAACGTCTTCGGAACTAAGATGCGTTCGGTCATTCACGAGGCGAATCCGGAGGGGATTCGCAGGGTAGTTGAACAGCAGTTCGAGCTGGGCAAACAAATTTGGTCCGCAGGACTTGTCCCCATTATCGAGCCCGAAGTCGATATTAACAGCATTGACAAGGGGGAAGCGGAACGGATATTAAAAGCCGAAATCTTCAACCAGCTATCCGCTCTTGAGCCTGATATGTCCATTATGCTGAAGCTCTCAATCCCAACCGAGGATAATTTCTATATTGATCTAATGGACGAGCCACATGTCGCTCGGGTAGTCGCACTGTCAGGCGGATATGAACGGGAAGAAGCCAACGAACGGTTGGCTCGGAATCACGGCTTGATCGCTAGCTTCTCTCGTGCATTGGCTGAAGGTTTGTCAGATCAACAATCGGATGAGCAGTTCAACGAGATGCTGACTCGTTCCATTCGGTCTATATACGAAGCGTCGATCTCCTAAAGAAGACGATAGCGAGCCCGTGATTGTAGATGCGGGCTTTTTTTGCTTGAATGCGTGGTTAATGGTTTTCTTTACTTAATTAGGATTGGCCGAAACTAGGATCTCGGGTAACGGATTTCCTGTAATCCAAGATAATACGGTCTTAGAGAAAAGTGCTGGTGTTTCCAGTGGCCAGTTGTGCTTTGCTCTTCTCACTACATAACTCTTAGAACTAGGATAAGAAGCACACAAATCTAGTAACGATTGCTGGATATAAATACCTTCTCTTTCTCCAGCAATCGCAAGCAAAGGTGGAACATGTTGACATGAGGAGATATCTGGTAATTGAAATGCCATATTTTCTCTCGAAAGTCTCAGGGATGAATGCCAGTCCTGCATGATGATATCTTTTCGGACCTCTTCAAAGTGTTTCATTGGGATGCCCCATTGTTTCATTTGAGCTCGAATGAACCAATCATGATGTTTAATTGGCAAAATAAATCTTTGCAGGTGTGACATCCATTTTATGGTCATAGAAGGTTTGGTACAAACACCACTGACTAGCATGCTTTCTACAAGTTCAGGTGCTGATGCGCATAATTGAAGAGCCACTTGCCCACCGAGATCTAGTCCAATGATATGGGCTCGTTTGCCATGAGCCTTTTTCCTGATGATCTCAGCCATATGTTCTGCAGCATTGGGAATTGAAAAAATTCCTCTGTGTATGCTTCCTCTGTGTTCAGGTAGATCAGGAATGATGCAGTGGAATTTAGATAGATAATCAACGTGAGGTCGCCACATCCAGCCTCCTAGGCTGCTTCCATGCAAGAAAACTAAAGTTGTATGGTTCTGGGTACCTGTTTCAAAATGGTGTAAAAACATGGACTTATCCTCCTGAAGCCTGTTATTTCTTCTTTGCGCTTCGAGACGTATATTACGCTCTCTCAATCCCCCTTGTAAAATGTTGTAATGCCGATTTTCATATGTAAAACGATTGAAATGAGCTAGAAATCGACGAAATGTCGATAAAACCCAATTGATTCATGACCAGAAGCTTGGTACATTCATTAATTCATAATTTTACAAAGATTTATGGCTGAGCTGATGGGGAGTTTGCTGGATCTTTATGAATTTTTTATAAAAATTCAACAGAATCATTACACCTTTTTTATAATATTCCTCGATACAATACGTAACGGAAGTGTAGTGCTAATAGAAATTTTTGGGATTTATGAAACATTTGGATAGAAGCATCGTCTTAACCTTAAAGTACTTTACACATGTAGGGGTTGAGCTGTTTGAAGTTAAAAATCTGTTTGTCTTTACTAATAGTTAGTCTTATATTTCTTGTTTTCCTCAAAAATGATGTGAATGCATTATCTTGTGGTAAGGTAGCTGATGATCCTAAGGTGCGACTGGAGACTTTCGGAGGAGCCGTATATGGTGAAGTCATTCAAATTAAGGGAGATATCAAGCAAAAGGGTTTAATAGGTCCTAAAGAGTATATTACATACATACTGGTTGATGTTGAAAGAAGCTGGAACATGGAGGTTCCTTCACAAATCATTGTGGCAACGGATTATACGTGGGGATTTGCGTATGAAAAAGGAAAATCATACTTACTTTACACGCAAAATCTCAACGGAGAGTTAGTGAGTAGTCCTTGCGCTCCAGTTAAAGAAGTACAGGCACTTAACCAGATAGACAAACAATTAGGTGAGGGAAATGCTCCAACAAAACAGGTGAATGTAGCATATAAAATGTGGTTTATGACGGATAAAGACTATGATGTATGGATCATGGGTGTCATTTTGATAGTGTGCCTTCTGGGAATTGTATGCTATTTCAAAAGACGCAGAAGAATGAAGGTAAATGATAAGTGACACATAAAAATAGATGATGGGGGTGTGGGTTCATTGGATGAAGAAACCAAACTCAAAGTATATAAAGCTTGGGCAGAGCGATTTGATTGTGATGTTTCATCCATGACGATTCCGAATGTCATCGTTCGTAAACACGCTAAGACTTTGGAAGGATATAAGGGTATTTATTGCTTTTTTAATGGAACGACATGCATAATATCGTCGCCTATTAAGTATACCTCGGTTTTAAAAAGGGCCATAAGTGGTAGACAGCCAGTTGAAACATTTGATGCGAATTTTCTTGTAAAGTCAATTGAGATAGATAAGTACAAGATTATTGGTCCTGCATTTCAGGGATACATCGATAAGGCTTCATTTCTTGAAGTATCTTCCTTTGAGGTCGTAGAACTTGTTACTTCACATCAACGAGCGCTACTTCATGATTTACGTAAATCTTGCTCTGAAACGGAGTGGGAGCATAGCTCCATAGAGATCAATAGACAGCCAATACTAGCAAGAATATCTGATGGCAAGATTGTAGCAGCAGGCTCTTGGGAAGTTGAGGATGCTGGTTTTCTAAGCATAGGTATTGTAAGTCACCCAGATTATCGAGGTAAAGGGCACGCCAAAGCAGTTGTAAGCGCATTAACTAGAAAAGGGTTAGAAGATGGTTTCATAATGCATTATCAAACTTTAATGTCCAATCGTCCTTCAGTTGCCATTGCTAAATCGCTGGGCTATGAAAAATTAGCTAGTACATTGGCTATCAGGATACTTGAGTAATTCTGTCTAGCATATCTCCTAAAATCAGGGTATTATTGGAAAAAATACATTGAAGGAGAGAAGACAGATGTCGGACATAGAGGCCATTGTATTAGATTTGGACGGTACATTGCTCGACAGTGACAAATCGATATCACCTAGAAATTATCAGAGTGTTAAAAGATGTTTTGATTCGGGTATTCATATCATTGTTGCAACGGCACGACCACCAAGAGCAGCGAATCAATTTGTGAAAAATTTTCCTTTTGTAGATTACTTGGTTTATTACAATGGTGCTTTAATAACATGTAAGTCAAAGCAAACTCAGCGGCACATTAGCATCCCAATAGCAATTAGCCAACAGATTAACAATTTCATTGAGTTTCATGCACCCCAGTCGATTATTTCATACGAGGACAATGACTCATGGTACACATGTTCGCCAATTCATGATACGCAACTTGGTCATTTTGGTATCCGTTCAAATGATCCTAAACCGCTGGTTGTTAATAGGGATTTTATTAGTTCATTGTCCCCTACAAAAATATTGGTTCATGGTTATAACAACTGGAGAGATGTTGTCGAGCAATTCGGTAACCATCTGAACGTAATTGCAACCGATGGAGGCGTATTGGTTCAAATTATGCACAAATCAGCATCCAAGGAAGATGCCGTGCAATGGGTGCTTACTGACATCGGGGTGAAGCCAGAAAATGTAATGGTATTTGGTGATGACTTTAACGATTTAGGACTATTCCATACATGCGGATTCCCGATCGCTATGGAAAACGCGATCATTGAGCTGAAAAATTCGGCAAAACACATTACCGAATCAAATGATAACGATGGTGTTGCTGTTGCTCTTGAGAAATTTGTGGTGTAATCACATATTGGTAATGATTGAATCTACTTTTGGGAGTGTGACTGTATGGACAAGCATTCTACTTATGGAAAAAGTAGTGTTGGCGGTAGTGAGATTAGTGTCATCTCGGTCGGCGACATGCATACGAGTGTTATTCATGAAACAAACAGCTTATTTTGGGATACAAATGGAAATGATGTTTTAGGCGCAACCTCGCTTCCTCTTTATGGCGCATTTGTCTCAGAAGAAAAATGCCAGCTTTTTGGCGATGTCACAGGAAAAAAGGTACTCGAAATAGGCTGTGGAAGCGGTCAATCTTTGCAATATCTAGGGGAACGCAACGCATCTGAACTTTGGGGTATGGATATATCAGAAAACCAACTCGAGAAGACAAAGCAACATTTGACGGAGTTTGGACTTTCAGCAAAATTAATCTGTTCTCCCATGGAAGAAGAATGTGGCCTACCAAATGATTATTTTGATTTTGTTTATTCTGTGTATGCAATAGGCTGGACCACTGACCTTGAAGGTACTTTTCGCCGGATCGCAACTTATCTAAAAAAAGACGGCGTGTTTATTTTTAGCTGGTCTCACCCTATACACAAATGTGTTGCTGCAGAAGATCATAAGCTTGTATTCAAAAAATCTTATTTCGACGAATCTTGGTACAAGCTATCTCTTGGCGGAAGTACGCTAACATTATCGGACCGTAAACTATCAACCTATGTGAATGCGTTGGCAAAAGCGGGATTTGTCATTGAACAATTGATTGAGGAATCTGATGATGATATTATGCAATCGCGAACTAGCGGTGACAAATTTGCGGAAAAAGCGAAGATGCTTCCTGTCACTTTTGTAATTAAGGCAAGAAAACGATAGGAGAACAATAGATGGAGGCGCTTGCTTGACGGCAGCTCCTCTTTGTCATTGAAGTGGCGTAAAGTCTGTGCTAATCAAATGAAGTGAAATGGTATATACAAATGAACCCAAACACGTTACTATGGTAAAGTGGTACAGTGATATAGAGCTAAAGAAAGGATGTGTAGGGGAATTATGTATAAAGTGGTGTTTCTTGATTTCTACGGTACACTCGTACATGAAGATGATGTGTTAGTGGAGGAAATATGTAGGAAAATATTGAAATCAACTTCAACTCCAACTACGACTGAAGAGATTGGGAAATACTGGTGGAATTCTTTTTCGAAAACCTTTTATTCCTCTTATGGTGCTAACTTTAGAACGCAACGAGAAATCGAAATACTATCGTTAGAGGATACTATTTCCTTTTTCAACTCATTTGAAAATCCAAGAGAACTTAGCGAAATTTTATTTAATCACTGGCAAGCTCCCCAACTATTTGAGGATACAAATGTATTTTTAAACAGTATCACCACCCCCAAAATAATCCTTTCAAACATCGACCGAAATGACATTCAATCAGCAATAAATCATAATGGATTATCATTCGATAACCTGATTACCAGTGAGGATGTCAAATCATATAAGCCAAGACCGGATATGTTTCAGCAAGCCCTTAAAGCATATAAACTCAACCCTTTAGAGGTTCTACATGTTGGTGACTCACTCTCTAGTGATGTTGCAGGTGCCCAAAACGCAGGAATTAAGGTTGCTTGGATTAATCGGAAAAATAAAGTATTGCCAGCAAATTATTCTCCAGATTACATAATAAATTCGTTACAAGAATTGATTGCTTTGTTTCCGCCATTACACTCTAACGTAGAACGATAACTCTCGAAGAACACTGTTTCAAATAAGCCGTATTGGCTTTAATAGGAAGTAGTCTATATGAAAGGGAGTGTTTGGCATGTCTACTATACATACACTTTACGTCTCAGTATCCAATAAAAGTATGGATAGGGAAGCTTCTATGAATGAACAGCTTGAGGTCCGCGGGACAGAGGAAGAGCTCGAAAGGCTTTCTCAAATGCTTGAGCAACTAAAGCGAGACGATGATGTGACACAATTCAGAGCAGCAATTCCGTATAAATCCGCCGATCACGATAAAGCTACGGATCAATTTAACGATGATCTACTCAAACTTTATCAATTCATCTACGAATTGGGAACTGATAAGACGAAGGCTCATATTCATGATACGAACATCCTTAATAAACTTACAAATACAGATTACGAAGATCCCGGTTACGAGCGTTAATTGAGATTGATTCTCTATATTTAGCAAATGTGAGTGCCTGAGAAATCAGGCTTTTTTTATTGAGTAAATCATTGAATAAAATTATTAATTATATTGTCCAAACTTTTCCAATAAAATAAACTGATAGAGTAGCTTCTTACCAAGAAAAGTTATAAACGCTAGAACTTTCTGATAAGATCATGAACAACAAGGGAGGTGGAAGTGTATTGAAAAGGATTCACAATTGGATTTGGATTTCAGGAGGCAGCATCGTTTTGCTTGCCTGCGGATTGCTTCTAATAGAAAGAAGCTTACCGGGATCCCATCAGGAAACACTACAAACCATTGAGGTCACTGCTACACCGGTAGCTGAACCCACCTCACAAGTGCCAACCAGTACGAAGCAGAAAAGCATCCAGGACTGGGTTAAAGAATTCGATGGAATTCCATTAGCAGATGCTCACAACCATGGTTCAGTTCTGGGTATTTATGAAAAGTTAAGCTTATGGGAAAATGCCAATGTAGATCGAGTTGTCTTATTTGGCGAGGTTTCTAGGGGAATCGCAGTCTTGCATGACATGTCTACTTGGACAAATTACAAGAGGTATCCTGATCGGATCATCCCTTTTTTTTCTGGTATTAATTTAAAGGATCCCATGGCTCTTCAAGAAGCAAAAGATAAGTTAGAAAAGGGTTTTTTCGGAATTGGAGAAATTGCTGCTGCTTCAATTCATTCTCCTGCAGTCTCGAATGCTGAATGGAAAGCTACTCATCCCATGGACGGGATTTTACCTCAGCTATATGAACTATGTGCCGAATATAAAGCGCCTCTACTTCTTCATATTGATCCACCATCAGGGTATCCCATTATCAAGTTGGAGGAGGCATTGGTTGCATATCCTAACACGACATTCATTTTCGCCCATGCCAATGCTTATAACAGGCCAGAAAATATAGAGACACTATTAAAATCATATAATAATTTGTATATCGATTTTTTTGCGGGTTTTACCGCCTTCAATCCAGCGAGCACCAATAAACTGGAGGATTTTGTGAGTGTCATACGTAAATATCCAGATCGATTTATGTTATCGACAGACTCTGGCTATGACATGGTGCGTGGTGAAGAACAGGGAATAGAGGGCATGTATATGATGCTAGATTTGATAAAAGATGATCCTGTGTTGGTACGAAAAGTGGCGTATGACAATTTGTTTTCTTTAATACAGAAACAACCAGCTACCAAGACTCAGAAGGAACAGATTCGTGAATTAAATAAGAGAACAGGCAGTAAGTACGATGTTTCATCGCTAACAAAGCTCGAAGCAGGTAAAATTCTGCCTGAATAAGTGGCTCCCAGTATCAGGGACACGGAACAGTTCTAAATGTAAGGAGTTAATCCAGATGAAACGTTTCGTAATTATTACTGTTGGAAAAACACATAGTGGAAAATCCACGTTTGCAAAAGACATCGAAAGTAGATTATCAAATTCAGTGGTAATTGACCAAGATAATCATGCTGGTTTCCTTACGTCCTACTATACGAGATTAGTTTCGCCTCAAGATTCTAAAATACTAAAACATGCTATAACGCGAACCATTCTGGATTATGCTATTTCTCAAACAGACAAGCACCTCATTCTTTGCAATTCAAACCTCGACTATTTGTCTCGTACAAAGCTACTCGAGGATTTGCATGCCAATGGATTCATGAGCATAATTGTTTTTTTCGATCTCCCATTTAATGTTCTTCAAAAAAGAATCCTCATGAGTGGACGAAGTTCTGCATTGAATATTGCAGTTTCTTTTGAAGAAGTGCTTAGTCGGCAGGAAACTCGATTGGACAATGGCGAATGGACAAAACCAGAACAGCACGAAGCTAATTATTATTTTGCAATTGACGACAGTAATAAAGTTGAGAATGTGAAACAGCAAGTAATTAGTATTATTCAAGATAACGCTTAGAGAGTGACTTGATTCATTTTGCAAAAATAGGTGGCGTTTGGATGATTGAATTCCTATACCATTATTACGATGATTCCGTAGGACCCTTTTGTAATTTATCTGATTTAGAACCCAAAGAAGCTGAACGAGTTCTCAATGATCTTCGTGTTCAGAAAAGAGGATTTGCGAGTAAAAGATCAATGGATTATCTTACGATTCGTCGAAATCTTGAAAATAGAGCAAGGGAATTATTTATAGAAAAAGGTGGTAAACCTATTCGAAGTTATCCCCATTACATGACTGTTGGAGAGTGTCCGTGGCTCATGGACTGGTATAATCAAGGTAAGGTGCTTCGAATTCCAATTACAGAATTCGACTCAATGACTCTAAGTTTTACATATGGGGATTTGTTTCCAACCATGAGGTATCAAGATGGAAAGAAATATCGAGGTCAGGTGTATACGTTAAATGAGATTTATCAAGTAATTGATGAATTTGGATTGCCACAAGAATGGAATAATCAGGGGAAAGATGGACCGGAGAGGTACATCGAAGTACAAATTTGGGATGATAAACCATTAAACAATTTTTTACTCCCTGTTGAGGGGCTTGATAATTGAGCTGTCGGAAATCTTTAGTTCAATACAGCACCAGCGCAGGCAACCGACATCATGCGGCTGCCTTTTTCCCGTTAACGATTATATCAGATTTGAACTTTTTTCCACTTCTTGGAGTCTTTTTGAAGAAAGTCAAAAGAAATAAAAACTTGGGGGGACTTGTGTGAGCAAAATATATGAAAGTTATACTAAAGGCATAACTTTTACAGGAGAGATGAAGAAAGATATTGAACGATTTCTTGTTATTCATAATGAGCAAGATACATATCAGCATACTATTTCTGTAGCTAATGAAGCAGTTCGAATAGCAAAAATGTTCAACTTAGATAGCGATCTCGCATCCCAAGCAGCTTTTCTTCATGATATAAGTAACGTGATTCCTGCAACTAGTATGATGAGTATAGCTGAGAGTTCAGGTATGGATATATTGGATGAAGAGTACAGTTATCATCGGATAATCCATCAGAAACTTTCAAAGGACATGGCAATAAAGATATTTGGTTGCACGAATGTTAATGTACTAAATGTTATTGAATGCCATACAACTTTAAAAGCTAGTTCAAGTTTATTGGACAAGATTATATTTGTCTCAGACAAGATTTCATGGGATCTTCCTGGAGAACATCCATACCAAGAAAAAATGAAAGAAAAAATTGATTTATTAGATTTGAATGGAGCAGTCCTTATTTACTTAAATCATGTGTGGGATCAGAGGAACAAGTTGAAATTAGTACATCCGTGGCTTATCGAAGCTAGAGAAGAGATGCTCGCTCTAAGCAAGCGGTTATAAGATCTTATTACTACTCTGAGTTGCCACTGGTACCTTAGGTAAAAGATTGAAAAGGATGGAGGGATTGTATGTCTAAAATCATTCTATTTAGAGGAAGAGCTGGGACTGGCAAATCAACATTATCCAATGAGATAGCTAAGAGAATCAATGTACCTGTGTTACATAAGGATGATATTTATGATTCTGTTGCTGCATTCGTTCCAGAGCATAGTTCAAGAAACAAAATCTGCTTCGATTTCCTTTATCGTTTCTTAGAGAACATAATCCATGCAAATGCCGCGATAATAATCGATTACGGACTAAATAATATTGTGGATGTAAGGAAACTAGAAAATTGGATTACAGAAAGAGGCGGGGAATTAAAAACGATACATTGTATTTGCAGTGATGAGTTAGCGTGGTCGGAAAGACTTGCTAATCGAAGCATCAGTCCATTACCTAACCAATTAATAACAAATTTAGCAGAGCTAAAAGAACACTATAAGGATCTTGGGCCAGAGAATTTTGAGGGAGAACTAATGATAGATACTGTTTTGAATAAAGATACAAATGTTGAGAAAATCCAGTCTTTTGTTTAAGCTTGGCACAGTAGATTTCAACAGATAACTATAGTTAAATAGCATGAAGGAAGACTATCGAAATCAAAGGATCGGTAGCCTTCTATGCGTACTTGACAGATTTCTATGGAAGGATATATGAGTTAATACATAGAATTGATAAGTAGATGTAATTCATTAAATGGCGATAATGACGTATTCTGGATGATAAGAAAATTTAATGCAAAAAGAATTGGAGTGATGTAAATTAATGCAACTGTGATGAGGTGTTTTACTAAATTCTGGTGCTCCTTGATCTGATAAATAGATAGTATACTGCCAAGGGAGTGAAGAAGCGCGATGAATAAGCTACTGAGTAAAAGCAGGGGAACTATTTATTGGAAAAATTTAGGTATTGTTCTGCTGATTACCTGCATTCCGATTGCTGTTATTGGCGTCATTATTTATTATATTGGCACAGAACGGATAGAAACTGAAGTGAACAAAGCTCATCAGAATCAACTCCATTCTTCGATCCAGCAATTGAATGATTATATGGCCAATCTGGAGCATTCAGTAGTGCGACTTGCTTTCGACCGGAGTTTGGACGAGACATTGAAGAAGTTGGATTTCGTACAAGAGTTCCAAACAACAAATGAACTTATGAAATCGTTTTCACTTATAACCGAATCGAATTCTCTTATTAACAGTGTAAGCCTGTACTTACGTGGTTCAGATAAGATTATCGGAGATGAGGCGGGGTTCCATTCTGTCCGAACAGATGAGGACCGTAATCTGTTGAACTCATTGCTGGATACAGAGCGAACGATCTATTGGAATTATTCATTAAAAAAGATAAATCTGCCAGACTCGCTAAATAAAGCGATCATTATTAAGCTTCCAGGTGGACAAATGTATGGTTCCTTCGGGATGTTCATTATTTACTTGGATCAAAATAAATTAAATACGATGGTTCAGAAACTCGTTTCAGGGGAAGGCGTCGCTTTTCTTTTTAATGAAAATGGAGACTATTTAACAACGCTGCCAAGTCATGAAGATAGTCAAGAGTTACTGACGCTGGAAGATGCATTAAAGAGCCAAATAAGTGTACAAAATACCAATGAAAATATGTTTAAATTCGACTGGCATCATCAAAAATATAACGTATCGTATGGGAAAATAGCCAAGTTAGGTAGTAAATGGACGGTTGTCTCTGCTACACCGATATCGCAAATCGTAGCTCCCGTTACTTCCTTATCGAAGCTTATTCTCTGGATTAGTGTGTTTGGATTGATTATTGGGTTAGCACTTTCTTGGTTTGCTTCCAATAAAATATACGATCCCATTTATCGGTTGAAGAGTCTTTTTGAAAATTCCAGAAATAATAGGTTGAACGAAAAAGATGAAATTACCTATATCGAGCATCAATGGAGGATGCAGCTTCAAGTAGAACAAGATCTTTCCATTCAGATTAAGCAGTCCATACCTGCGCTTCGTGAGAGCTTTTTACTGCAATTTTTGCAAGGGAATTTGTACACGCATACGGAATCCGAGCTTATTCAGAAATTGAAGCAACTGGATTGGGATGTGTCATATAAAACATTTGCCATAATGGTCGCGCAGTTTCACGGTATTTCGGACTTAGGCGGAAAATTTTCGGAGCGAGATGCTCAGTTGGTCACGTTTGCGGCTTCTAATATTATTAAGGAGCTTAGTAACGAGAAAGCAAATATGGTTCATATCATTAACTTTCAGGATTTATCCATTGGTGTGCTTTTTGTTCTAGATCCCAATAGTTCAGATGAAGCGATTAAAGCAAATTTTAACAAGCTTGCTCACGACTACATCGTAGCGATCAATAATGTGCTGAATTTAAAGGTTACGATTGTGACTAGCCGAATAACGGATTCGATGAAGGACATACCTAAGATTTTGGAGCAGACGAGAAAAGCACTGCGATTTCGTGATCATCATACATCCAATCAAATGTTGGATATGAGTCAGTTTATGTTGACGACGACGAGTCAGAATCATTTTCCTTTTGAGCTGGAAAGAGAGATTGTGCATACGGTCAGTATGGGACTTGAAGATGAGGCGATGCGTCTTATCAAGCAATTCATGCATGAGCTGCAAAGCAATAATAGCGCTGAATTAATGGTTCACCAAGGGATGATGAAACTGCTCGGAACTATTCATCATGCGATCATCAAGCACGAATCCAACCTATTTGCCTTATATGGTGGGGTTCATCTTTATGAGCAGCTTATGCAGCTGTCCGAGCCGGACCAGATCGTGGAGTGGTTCCAATACAAGCTGATAAGGCCCTTTGTAAAAACGTTAACCATAACGTACGATAGCAATTTAAGAGAGATCGTTGATAATCTTATTTTGCAAATGCAGAAGGATATCTTATTGGATGTATCGCTTGAAATGTACGCGGATCAGCTACAAATGAGTCCTTCCAAGCTAAGCAAAGCGTTCAAGCAAATCAACGGAATCAATTTTATCGATACGATAGTTCGAATGAGGATAGAGAAGTGTAAGGAACTACTCGTTACAACGGATTTGAAAATCAATGATATCGCGGAGCAATTGCATTATCAACCGTCTTACCTGATCCGCATGTTCAAGAAGAGTGAAGATATCACTCCCCGTCAGTATCGGGAAAAGCATACGCAATCATCATATACAAGCCCTTTCTAACGTGTTTGAAGGGCTTTTTTATTCATTTCAAAAAAAGACAATAGCCGGAAATTTTTCGAGGCATAGTAATAATTTATTATTATTGCCTTCACTCGGCAAGTGCTTTACATTTAGGCCATCAGCTGATTACCAGTAAGGGAAGGGAGGATTGGTACATGGGTATCCAAGTGACGAAGGCAAATCAACGGCAACTTCTTCAAAGGAAGTCAAAGACTTCACTGTGGTCCGAATTCAAGCGTGACAAGTACCTGTATCTATTGGTTCTTCCAGGTGTCCTCTATTTTCTTATTTTCAAATATTACCCAATGTGGGGGCTAGTTATCGCCTTTCAGGATTATTCGCCTTATATGGGCGTGTTTAAGAGCACTTGGGTAGGCTTTGAGAATTTCGTTCGCTTTTTCACGAACCCTAGTTTCTTTATTTTGTTCCGTAATACCATGATGATTAGTTTGTTGAGTCTGGTCTTTTTTTTTCCACTTCCGATTCTATTATCACTATGCATGAATGAAGTAACGAACAAATATTTTAAACGCGTTGTACAATCCATTGTGTACTTGCCGCATTTTCTTTCGTGGGTCATTATTGCAGGGATTACCTTTTTATTACTTTCGCAATCGAATGGAATTGTGAACATGATGCTCGAATATGCAGGTTTTTCCAAAATTGATTTTCTGACGAACGAAAATTTCTTCTGGGGTCTGCTTACGGGTCAAAATATTTGGAAAGACACAGGCTGGGGAACGATTATTTTCCTTGCAGCCATTACAGGTATTGACTCGCAACTTTACGAAGCAGCGAAGATGGATGGTGCCAGCCGGATTAGACAAATGTGGCATATAACGCTGCCGGGAATTCGTAATGTCATCATTATCCTTTTAATTTTGCGCTTGGGGCAAATCATGGATGTTGGTTTTGAACAGGTGTTTTTGATGAGTAATGGCGCAGTTGCTAATGTTGCCGACGTCTTCGAAACGTATGTATATCGAAATGGGATTCAACAAGGGCAATTCAGTTACACGACAGCAGCCGGTTTATTTAAATCAGTTATAGGACTTGTGCTTGTTGTTGGGGCTAACTGGCTGGCCAAACGTTTCGGCGAAGAGGGAGTGTATTAAGCCTGAGGAGGACATGCAATGAGAGAAAGCTTAGGTGACCGTATATTTGGCATAGCGAATGTCCTGCTGCTTGTAGTTGTTGGCATTATTACGTTATTTCCTTTGTATTACGTATTCGTTGTTTCCTTTACGGAACCTAGTGAATACGTAGAAAAATATGGTTTTGTCCTGTTCCCAAGTAAATGGAGTGTAGGTGCTTATGAGTATTTGCTTTCCACTTCCGCTTTCCTTCGTGCAACAGGGGTTAGTGCTTTTCTAGCAACGGTGGGAACAATATTAAGCCTCATCGTTACCTCAGCCTTCGCATTCGGACTATCTCGGAAGAGACTGCGTGGAAGGAAAGCCATGATGATCATGGTGATGTTCACGATCCTTTTTAATCCGGGAATTATCCCCACTTATCTATTAGTCCGCGATCTGGGCCTCATAAACAGTGTATGGGCGTTGATTGTCCCTGTTTTGACCAGCGGCTGGTATGTGATATTGATGAAAAGTTTCTTTGACAGCATTCCTGTAGAGTTGGAAGAAGCTGCAATGATTGATGGGTGTAACGACCTAAGCATCTTTTTCCGCATTATTTTACCGCTTTCTGTCGCATCGCTAGCCGCATTTGGGTTGTTTTATGCAGTGGCCTACTGGAATACGTTCTTTAGTGCCGTGTTGTATATCAATGATTTTACGAAGGTGCCTTTACAAATTGTGCTGCGCAACATGCTCATTGACTCCGATACTTCAGTTGGCGGAGCCGTGGCGGTAGAGATGGCTTCGGATAAGCAGCTGCCTACTCAAACGATCAAGATGGCCGCTGTTGTTGTGTCAACGGTTCCCATTTTGATGGTCTACCCCTTCTTGCAAAAGCATTTTACAAAAGGTGTGATGTTAGGTTCTGTAAAAGGATAATCAGAGCTGATTCATCCAGCAGGCTTGAAAAAAAATAGGATCATAAAGGAGATTAGGATAAAATGACTAACTTTGCGGACTTGGAAAGAAATTGGCGTATTGAGAAAATCGAGCAGGTGCTAATGAAAGGTGAACGTAGGAGATTGGCGGGCTGTAATGCAAGGCTTGGTGTACATGGAAAAGAAGTAAGTTTTCCTCTGGTTCGAATAACGATAGGGGGGATCACGGGTTATAGTTGGTCTCGTATTTCTCGTGAAGCTGCTGAAACCATGATCGGTGCATCCGTCAGCGACATATTTTGTGAAGAGCAATGGATTACAGACCGGTTTCAAAGCATTCAATTCCCATTGTTGGATTGGCTTGCTAAAGTAAGAGATATTCCCGTGTATCAACTATTGAGCCCTGGAAAGTGGGAATCTCCATTATCTGTTCCTTGCTACGATACTTCTTTGTACTTCGATGATCTACATTTGAGTTCTGAAAAGGATGCGGTTGCACTGCTCCAGGAAGAAGCCATGGAAGGCTATAACGAAGGTTTCCGTGGTTTCAAAATAAAAGTAGGCCGTGGTGCGATGCATATGGATGTAATGGCAGGCACCCAACGAGATATTGCGATTGTGAACGGAATTAGGGATGCAGTTGGTCCACAATGTAACATTTCTATTGACGCCAACAATGGGTACAATTTGAACCTGACCAAACATGTGCTGAAAGAAACAGCACAGTCCAACCTGCTGTGGATAGAGGAAGCTTTTCACGAAGATGACAGGCTCTACCGCAATCTGAAGGAGTGGCTGGCGGAGGAGAAATTGAACGTACTCATCACAGATGGGGAAGGGTTAGCTGCAGGACCAATTGTGGAATGGGCTGAGCAGGGCTTAATTGATGCGATTCAGTACGATTTGAAAGACTATGGGATTGTAAATTGGTTGAAATTAGCCAAAAGATTGGCTAAAAGCGGAGTAAAAGCAGCTCCGCACAATTACGGTGGTTTTTACGGAAACTTCGCTTCCGCTCAGGTATACCCGGCCATCGAAGGATTTATGTTTGTTGAATGGGATGAGGCACAGATACCAGGTATCGACACATCAGGTTATAGGATTAAGGAGGGGAAAATCTCCGTGCCTTCGACTCCTGGCTTCGGATTACATATTGATGATGCGAATTATGAAAGCAAAGTTAGAGCAAATGGCTGGACGGTGTAACTTAAGGTACACTAGCAAACATAATGTAAGCGCAGTCTAGGTAAGGTGAAGCGGTTTATCAACTACATTTACGGGAGATGAGTTAAAAATGAAAAACGGTGAAACCAACTTGTTAAATAAACAAAAAACGCTTCTCGTTTTATCTACAATGGTTGCCTTCTTATCCCTTACAGTAGCCTGTTCCTCAACGCCATCTTCGGCTCCAGATAAGGAGGGGGTGTCGACTCCGAATGAAGAGAGCAAAACGCCAGCGAAGCCTACCGAGATTAAAATCATGACAGACTTCACGATCACCCAGCCTCCGGGTACTGATAATCCCGTACTGAAAGAATTCGAGAAAAGAACGAATACCAAGCTGACGGTCCAATGGATCCCGGGGAGTGATTATGGGGACCGTGTCAATGTGGCACTGGCTGCAGGCGATATTGCAGATTTGATTAAAATTCCAGATATCACGACAGCTTTATTCCGTCAAATGGTGAAGCAGGGAGCATTCTGGGATCTGACGCCATATATCAAAGATTATCCGAACCTAGTGTCCATTAATCCAAAGACGTGGAGCAATACCAAAATTGATGGCAAAAGTTATGCCATTCCTGCGGGACGGCCATTGGATGGAGGCGGCTTCTTCGACATTCGTAAAGATTGGCTGGATAAACTTGGGCTGAAGATGCCAACGAATATGGATGAGCTATATACAGTGATGAAGGCATTTAAGGAGAATGCGCCAGATGGTAAAAAGGATACAATTGGTTATACGATGCGAGGTTCCGCAACCATAGACGAAGTATTCTTAGGGACAGTTGGCATGTGGAAGGCCGTCGACGGCAAGCTGGTTAATATGTATCTAGAACCGGAAATGAGAGAATCACTCATTTACCAACGCAAACTTTACCAGGAAGGCTTAATTCCGCAAGACTTTCCTGTATTAAAAGAAAATCAATATTGGGAACTCGCTACAAGTGGTAGAGCGGGAATTACAATTGAAACGCCAGAGGCGCTGTTTAGATATACTATGGACCAGTGGAAAAAAGATCCGAAGGTAGAGTGGACGCCGATGATCTCCTTAGCTCCCAAAGCGGGAGGTAAAGCCTACGTACCTCAAAGTACAGGCATGAATGGTGTACTGGCGATACCAAAATCCGTCCCGGAAGACAAGATGAAGGCTATTTTAAAATTCGTGAATTACGGTTCTGGTGGTGAAGGGCTGGATTTAACATTGTACGGGATAAAAGATGTTCATTATACGCTTACGGATGGTTTAAAAGTATCTAATGATAAAGCGGTGGCAGACAGCGTAGGAACGGCAACATGGGGCAAAATGTTCAGTACGCCTGTCGTTGATTTATGGCAATATGCGGCTGGCATGCCCAAGGAGACATATCAGAGAAACATGAAAATCACAGAAGAAAGAGCGAAGATTTCCATCGGAAATCCGGCGATAGGGCTTGTTTCCAATACGGATATCAAGATCGGAGCGGACTACAAGAAAAAAATAGCGGACATGAAAACGCAAGTCATCATTGGAAAAATTACATTAGAAGATTGGGATAAATATATAGACTCGCTTAAAAAGGATGTCAACTACCAAAAGATTACGGAAGAATTCAATATCGAATATAAGAATCGTCTAGCTCAAAAGTAAAATGAACCTATAGCATTTAATGGCCGAGGAGCAGACTGCCGCAGCAGCTGCTCCTTGTAAGTTATTAGGGTATTAAATATGGTATAATTTACCTATAAGTTAGGAGGGATTCGATGAAGGAATCAATTTTAAATGTTGATGATATCTTGAACATGCTAGATATGTTGTTAAAAGAGCAATCACGATTTAATTGGGATAACTTTTATTCGGACAAGGAAAAGGAAGTCCCTTTTTTTGTGAATTTACCTGATGAAAATTTAGTTCAGTATTTTAAACAAGGATATGTAAAGTCAGGAAGGGTGTTGGAACTAGGTTGTGGGCCAGGGAGAAATGCAATCTATTTTGCAGAACAGGGCTGTGAAGTTGATGTTGTGGACTTATCCCAAGAGGCACTTGATTGGGCCAAGCAACGTGCAGCGGATAAAAATGTCTCAGTTCATTTTATCAAACAAAATATATTTGAATTAGATATTGAAGAAGGCGTATATGACATTGTTTATGACTCGGGTTGTTTTCACCATATCGCACCTCATCGAAGGATAAGTTATTTAACATTATTAAAGAAAGCGCTAAAGCCAAATGGTTTATTTGCGATTACTTGTTTTAAGGTTGGTGGAGCACTTGGGGGCTCAGATATATCTGATTGGGAAGTGTATAGACTGAGGAGCCTCAGAGGTGGGTTAGGTTACACGGACGAAAAATTAAGAGAACTGTTTAATGGTTTTCAAGTAATCGAATTAAGGGATATGCTCGAAATGGAAGCATCAAGTTCAATGTTTGGTGTTTCAGGTTTACTTACAGGTTTGTTTAGAAAATCGAATAACTAGTTAAGTATTGGAGGGTAAATATGCAAGAAAATCAAAACTATGTACGTTCTATTCGAGAAAAGGTAGGGAATGATTTAATATTTCTTAACTTCGCTGGCGGTATTATTTACAATGAAAAAAATGAAGTTTTATTGCAAAAACGAGGAGATCGAAATGCTTGGGGATTTCCAGGCGGAGCCATGGAACTTGGGGAATCAGCTGAGGAAACAGCCATTCGCGAAATTTATGAAGAAACGGGTTTAACAGTGAATGTTGAACATTTAATCGGCGTATATACCAAATATTTCGATAAATATCCGAATGGTGATGAAGCTCAAACTATTTCTTTTTTCTTTCAGTGCAAATCAGTTAGTGGAGAGACAGCTGCAGACGGAACAGAATCATTAGAGGTAAGATTTTTCGCTGTTGAAGATT
Organism: Paenibacillus sp. J31R109; assembly: GCF_059692055.1. NCBI lineage: Bacteria > Bacillati > Bacillota > Bacilli > Caryophanales > Paenibacillaceae > Paenibacillus > Paenibacillus sp. J31R109. The sequence goes on from NZ_JCAUAR010000001.1 coordinate 842,425, forward strand.
TACCGCCACTTTTTAATCAACAACATGAAGATGCATTGAAAGACTGGCTATCCAATAAAGTAGGCAATTATAGATAGTAAAAAAACGCCAGTGACCTTAAGCAGGTGACCGGCGTTTCCATATTTATTAGCGTTTCGGCATTTTGCTCTCATCCATGAACAGCAGGTTCCAGCGGTGACCGTCAAGATCGGCAAATCCCGCGCCGTACATCCATCCGTCAATTTCACTCGGCTTGCCAAAGATAGTTCCTCCAGCAATCTCTACCTTTTGAATAAAGGCATCTACTTCTTCTCTGCTGTCAGCGCCAATGGAAAAGATGACTTCAGCGCTATGCGAGGTATTTGCGATTACTGAACCTGTAAATTTCTCAAACTCCGCGTCCGGGAACAGAAGAATCGTGGTTTGGTCTATGGCAAGCTTGGCTCTCTCGATACCAAAGCTCACAGCGTGGAAGCCAATCTCATTGAAAAAGGCAGTTGACTTCTCAACATCTTTGACCGGCAGGTTAATCCAAATCTTTTGTGACATAGCTGTAGTCTCCTGAAAAGTATTTTCAACTACTGCTACTATACCCTATATTTGGCAGTCGAAGCGAATCTTACAAAAGAAATCATTATCAAAGAAGTTAACTTGATGATTCGCTAAACAGACAGGAAAGTTCAAAAGAATATGGAATTACTTACTAATAAGAGAATATGAGGAGCACCCATATGTCTGATTACTATGGTGTCAATATATGACTAATGTGAACAGGAGCTGAGACCATGTCCGCTTATGAAAAACCAAGTTTGACTATGAGTGAAATCGAGGTAGTGTTGCGGAAGCATTTGGGAGCTGGTGCGGCCGAAATAACGCCACTGGCAGGGGGGAACTTGAGCAGCGTGTTTTCCTTTGTTCATGAAGCCAAGGGATACGTCGTAAAATTTAGCGATTTGGAAGGCGCGTATCAGACGGAGAGCTTTGTTTCTGACTTGCTACTGGGTCAAGGCATTGCATTTCCGAAATGCTTGGCGCTAGGGAAAACCGGTCCGTTAACCTATATCATCACTGAACGGATGGGCGGACGGAATCTAGCTGATTATTCAGTAGAGCAACAGGCCGCTCATCTACCTGAGCTTATTAGCATTTTGACCAAACTGGCTGCCGTGGACGTCGGATCCTCGAAGGGCTATGGATGGATCGGTCCTGATGGCAATGGAACTTACGCATCCTGGAAAGACTTCGTCATTGCGTTTAACGCGGAGGATCAGACCGGGTCATTCTGGGAGAATTGGCACGACCTTTATCGAACTTCTTGTTTAGAGCGAGACGTCTATGAAGAAATCTATAACCGTTTAATGAGCTGCCTGTCGTATAACGAACCGCACAGAGGTTTTATTCACGGAGACTTTCACCAGTGGAATATCTTGTCGGATGGCGAGTGTATTACCGGTATCATTGACGGCAACTGTATGTACGGCGACTCTCTCGTGGACCTTGCGATTCTCGATCGGCATATGTCACGGAACGGTGTCATTCATGCGTACCAAGATTTCCAAGCCAAATGTGACATCACGATACCAAACTTCAAAGCTCGTCTAATTGGCGCTTATTATTTCAAGGGACTCGATGGGCTGCGATTCTATGCGAAGATGGGATGGAAAGACGCCTATCAAGGCACACGGCAGTTTCTTCTTAACCTCGAGAGCTGAACGGATAAAATAGTAAATTTTGCTTTTACGGAGGAGAAGAAATGATACTTAATTTTGAAACACATCGCTTGAGTCTTCGGCTTTTCAAACCATCTGATGCAAAAATGGTTCAAGTTTTAGCTGGGAACGTTGAAGTGGCTGGCACAACACTATCAATTCCTCATCCATATCCAGATGGGGTGGCTGAAGCTTGGATTGAAAACACCCTTCGATCTTCGGAAAAAGGGGAGATTTATACCTTCGCTTTGGTGAAAAAGGAAAATGATTCATTAATTGGATGTATGAGCTTAGGGGTTTCCAAAAATCATAAGCGTGCTGAGCTTGCTTACTGGATAGGTCAGCCTTTTTGGGGACAAGGATTTGCAACAGAAGCTGCTAACAGGATACTAAAATTTGGATTCGAAGATTTAGAATTAAATCGTATTTTTGCTGCTGCCATGACGAAAAACCCTGGTTCTTATAAGGTAATGAGTAAAATTGGCATGAAACAAGAAGGTACTTTTCCTCAACATGTATTGAAATGGGGAGTACACGAGGACTTAGTGTTTTATGGTATGGTCAAAGCAGATTATTATAAAAAGAATATGGGACGATACTAGGAGAGATTTATTAGTGAGCACTCTTATTGGTGATAGAGTTTATTTGCGTGAATTTAATTTTAATGACTGGATAGATGTACATAAATATGCTTCGCAGGAAATTGTTTGCCGTTTTCAACCTTGGGGTCCTAACAATGAAGAACAAACTCAAGTGTTTGTCAGACAAATTCTAGAGGATGCAAAGGAAACGCCTAGAACACGTTTTGTTTTTGCGATAATTGAGCAAAGCACGGGGAAAATGATTGGTGCAGGAGAAATTAATATTAGGAGTAAAACAAATTTAAGCGGCGAGATCGCCTATATCATACATCCTGATTATTGGGGAAAAGGAATTGCTACAGAAGTTGCCAAATTATTAGTTAACTTCGGCTTTAAAGAATTTCATCTTCATCGAATCTACGCTACATGCGATCCCAGAAATATTGGCTCAGCTAAAGTCCTTAGAAAAATAGGCATGACACAAGAAGGAAGATTGAGGGATGCATTATTAATAAAGGACGGATGGAGAGATTCCCTTGTTTTCGGCATCTTACAGTATGAATGGGACAAAGTGTCATTATAATTTAATGTAACAGATATTAAGGCAATGAGAGGAGACTAGACTTTGAATTTTAAATTAATGGAATTGCATAATCATCTAAATCAGCTTAAAAATGTAGAGAACACTTCATATTATGAATTTCTGAAGGTCCCTTCGATGAGTGTCGGGCTCTATAAATTGAATAAAGGCGAAAAAGACAACCAAAAGCCTCATTCAGAAGATGAGGTTTATTTGGTAATTGAAGGGAAATCTTCATTTCAGAATGGAGATACCTGTAGTGAAATTAGTAAAGGGGATGTCCTATTCGTAGAGGCAAACAAAGAGCATAGATTCTATGATATAACAGAAGACCTCACTACACCTGTCTTTTTTTCACCAGCAGAACACTCAAATAAATAAGCTAGCGTTTCGATCCGTCGCAATGGCTATAAGGGCTATTGACTGAAAGGTTAATAGAGAGGTGGGAGAGTTTTGATAGAAACAAAACGTCTTATCATTAGAGAAATGGTGCAGTCCGATTATGATGCATTGTGCAAAATATTGTGTGATGAGGAAGTAATGCGTGCTGCTTATGAAAGTGCATTCAACTTAGAAGAAGCACAAAATTGGCTTAATAGACATCTTAAAAGATATGAAGAGTATGGTTTTGGACTTTGGGCTGTTGTATTAAAAGGAACAAACGAGATGATTGGTCAATGTGGCTTGACAAAGCAAGTCTGGAGAGAAAAAGAAATTTTAGAGATAGGATTTTTGTTTCAAAAAGCATATTGGCACAAAGGGTACGCAACAGAAGCGGCAATTGCTTGCAAGGAATACGCTTTCTCAGTTCTTCATGCAAATAATGTTTATTCTATTATTAGGGACACCAATATAACCTCTCAAAAAGTTGCTATTCGAAACGGTATGCATATTATTGATAAAGATACTAAGAATTTTAGGAATATAGATATGGAATTTTTTCTGTATGCAGTAGAGCGAACAGAATGAGCATCATACAAAGTGAAAAACAATTGATAATCTAATGTGTTTATAAATTTTTCTTTTAAAAACCTTGAAATTATCATACAATCTAATTAGATATCCACTTAATTAGACAAATGTAAAATCACATGGAAAGAGTGGTAAAGATGAGCATTGATTTTTACCTGGTTAGGCATGCTGTAAAAGAAAAAGATGTTGGTGATGTCTCTATTACGGCTGAGGGTTTAGAGCAAGCGTATGCGACAGCAAGCCACATGAAACAAATGCGTATAACTAGCATATTCAGTAGTCCTCTTAATCGAGCAAAACAGACCGCTCAGGTTATTGGGAATGCTACGAGCATCCAGATTATTGAGGATACTCGCTTACGAGAACGTGCTAATTGGGGTGACCTGCCAGGACAAACTTTCCAGGAATTTGTTGAAATGTGGGATCGATGCACCAAGGAAAGAGATTTATTGCCTCCCATTGGAGATTCCGCAAGAATGGCAGGTCAACGATTGTCTTCATTTTTATTAGATATATCTGTTCAATATCGACTGGAAAACACGGTTATCGTGACTCACGGTGGGTTAATTACAGACTTTTTGTTGAATGAATTTTCTCAAGAAGAGCTTAATACTAAACATCCGAATTTTATAATTGAACAAAGTAATCTGGTTCCAGAGTGCTCTATAACGAAAATAAGACTAGACTCTGAAGGGTTTAATTTAGTTGATTTTGCTAGTATTGCTCATTTGCATTAATTGGGCTAGATTGGAGGGGAATATGTAATCACAGTGAGTTACAACGAAGTTCTTTGATTACGAAATCAGAGCAATGGTTCCAGAGACAGCTTTGAGAATAACGATTGCATAATAAACAGGGAGCAGTTTGCCATACGGCAGCTGTTCCCTGTTTTCATTTGAATAACGGGAGTTTAGTCCAATAAAGATTCAAAAATACTGCACCGGATAATTTAAGGAATATTTAATAAATACCCCACTTTTTATTTAACTGTTTTTCTTATACTTATATGTAGCTTAGTTAACATATCCAGAAATAGGTGATTCATTATTGAGAATATCCTCGGAGGATCGCAATTTGCTTACATGTTGAAAAGAATCATGAAAGGGCTGGATGCCATTATTTTGTTGCTGCTGCTGATCTTTATGATCATTAGTATATTCTGTATCTACAGCGCAACACGAACGAATCCAGATTTTTCTCAATCTTATATTAAAATGATGTATTTTTACGGTTTAGGGTTTATGGTCTTATTTATTATGCTATTTTTTAACTATAAACTCTTATTGCGTTTTTCGCCGGTGTACTATGTCATTGGGGTGGGAATGCTTGTCTTATTATTTTTTAAAGGGGATACGATCAACAATGCTCAGGGGTGGTTTATTCTTCCCGGTGGGATTGGCTTTCAACCAGCAGAACTGTGTAAGCTTATTTTAATCTTGTTTTTAGCGTATTTTCTATCCAAAAGAGAAGTAGAGACATTAAGCCTGTTTAAAGAAATACTTCCAATGAGTGTTATAACCGTAGTTCCTTTTCTCTTGGTTCTCATGCAACCAGATTTGGGTAATTCCATTGCGTATTTGGTTATTTTTATTGTGGTCTGTTGGTTCGGGCATATCAATTACAAGCATGCTTGGATAGGTCTAATAATTATGATAATCGTAAGCGGAAGCTCCCTCTGGAGCTATATCAATTATCATCCGGAAATAAAACAATTCATGGCCTCCAAACATAAAGAGTATTGGTTGGATAGGGTAGATGCTGTCCTTTTGCCAGACCAGGCCTCTGAAAAAGCAACGTATCACATGAAACAAGCGATCAAAGCAATCGGATCAGGCTCGTTGGAAGGAGATGGCTATCTTCAGGGAACTTCCGTACAGACTGGTCAGGTTCCATATACGTATGCAGATTCTATATTTGTTGTAGTGGGAGAAGAATTTGGATTTGTAGGAGCATCGGTGCTACTTTTCCTTTATTTTCTTCTCATTTATCGGATGATCATTATCGCACTTAACATTCGCAGCCAAACAGGTATTTATATCATTGGTGGGATTTCCGCTATGTTTTTGTTTCAAGTTTTCGAAAATATCGGGATGCTGATCGGCATCATGCCGATTACGGGAATCACGCTTCCTTTTATCAGCTATGGAGGCACCTCGCTGTTAATTAACATGGTATCGTTAGGTTTTGTTCTAAGTATAAAAATTTACGATGACATAGATGTTGAATAGGGATCGTCGGCTGCCACGCAGTTTGATGGTCCCTTTTTGCTGCATCAACGGCACAGAAAAAAGGATATAACAAAGGATTGTGGAATACATCACTTGTACCACATGTATTCTTTTATAAGTATTGGAGGCTATGTGATTTGGGTCAAAAATCAGCTAAAAAAATGTTTACGATGAGCTTTGATGATGGAACGATTCAGGATAGACGCTTTATTCATCTAATTGATACATATAATTTGAAATGTACCTTTAATTTGAACTCTGGATTTTTTGGACAAGTACATACGATTGTGCACGAAGGCATTGAAGTATGTCACGATGAAGTTCAAGCATCCGAAGTAAAAGAATTGTATAAAAATCATGAGATTGCGGTCCATACGGTAACCCATCCCAATTTACTACATTGCTCGAAAGAGAAGATTATTGAAGAAGTTAATCAAGATTATAAAAGTCTAACAGAACTTTCTGGTAAACCTATTATAGGCATGGCCTATCCTGGAGGTCCTTACTATAATGAATTTACCATCGAAACAATACTGAACAATACGCCAATCCGTTACGCTCGGAATATTCATGCTCATAACTCTTTTCATTTGCCAAGTAATTTCATGGAGTGGCAGCCGACCTGCCATCAAAATGATGAACAGTTGATACAACTTGCAGAAAAATTTGTAGAAGCAGATTCTCATGAAGATATGCTCTTTTATGTATGGGGCCATAGCTTTGAATTTGATAAATATCAGAGTTGGGATAATTTTGAGTATTTTTGTAAAATCATAAGTGGTCGTAAGGATATATGTTATATGACAAATGGAGAAGTTTATCAGTATGTGAAGAAATTATTCTAGATATTTTATCCATTTTCCTATAATTATTAGTTGTCGTAGTAAACATCCTCCACTACAATGTGTTTGTAAGATAATGTCTATTAAAGTCTACAGGAGCGGAGGCTGATGAGTCGTGAAACATCGTCAAATTCTCCCCTATATTCATCAGCATTTTAAGGTAAAACTTATCTTAATCCTGTCCATCATTATTATCGTGTGCTCCTTGATTACTGGATATGTCTCCTATCGGATCTATCTGAATATGTTTGAAAGCGAAATCAGCAAACAATATCAACACACAAGCGAGCAAACAATGGAGCAAATCGGATTTAAAATACAGGATATGTACAGAATTACAGACTTTATTTTCTTTCATCCGCAGGTTGAGCAAATTGTGCAAGGTATGAGTGGTGAGTTGGTTGAAGGAGAGAGCAGAGCGTACCGGCGTTTCATGTTAGAGCGGGAATTGTCTGACGTTTTGCTTCCGGTAAAAAATGAAACTCCTCAAATTCGTGCCTTGTATATCGTAGATTTGGATGGAAACAATAGTTATTTTAGCCACATCAATCCGTCGATACAAGTCGAGTTTCCAGAATTTTATCAGCGAGTAAAAAGTGGGATGAATGATCAGATCGCTGAGATCGTATGGCAGCGCATGTTGATACCCGATTCTTCTGTACCCTCGGGGGAGAAAAGCAGCATTGTAGCCTCCCGCTTGCTGAAATCAACAAAGCAGCAGCAGGTGTACGGTATGATTATCATGATTATTGATGAGGCTTTTTTCTCAAATTCGCTCGATCCATTAATGGCTGAACGGACAACGGGGGCTTATCTGTACGATAATCACAACCGTTTGGTATTTAGCCGGGAGCCGATAGGCAGCAGTGGGTTTATGCCTCAGCTAGATAAGCAAGAAGGCAGCTTTATTCAGCGTATAGGAAAAGATGACTATTTATTTGTTAAAAGCTCATATGAGCTTAGAGAGTTTAAGTTGGTCAGCAGTATTTCGTTGATTGATATTAAAGCTAAGGCCCAAAAAGTATTTCAAGTTGCGATTTTTTCGGGGTTGGTTAGTACTTTGTTAATGGCACTTTCCGTTTCCTTCATTAGCGGCCGATTGTTAAGACCCTTACATGTGTTGGTGCGAGCTATGCAGCGAGTTCGCGAAGGTAATCTGAAGGTTGAGATTACTGCGAAATCCAATGATGAATTTGCTTTTTTAGCGAATAGCTTTAATAAAATGGTTGAGGATATCCAAGATTTGATCAAGGAAGTGTACGTAAGTAAGTTAAGTGAAAAGGAAGCAGAGTTGAAAGCGCTTCAAGCACAGTTGAACCCCCATTTTTTACATAATGCGTTGAATTCGATCTATTGGAAAATTATGCTACTCTATGACGATGCGGAGACGGCTAATTTAGTTACTAGTTTGTCGGAGTTGCTCAAATATTCATTATCTCCGATAAATACAACAAGTACCTTGCAGGAGGAGCTTGCACAAATTCGCAATTACATAACGATTCAAGAGGCTCGCTATGGCGAGGATCTGCATGTGAGCATCGATGCCGAAGTGGCTTTAATGAATTGCAGGGTTCAAAGATTACTGCTGCAGCCCCTAGTTGAGAATGTGTTTGTTCATGCCTTTCGTAATCAGACTTCGGATAAAAGGTTAGCAATCCGCGTTTCTCAGCATGGCGATGAGCTGAACATTGACATCGAGGATAACGGATGTGGGATTGAGTCTGATGCCATCCTAAGAATTATTCAAGAGAAGGCCCTCTATGACCCGCAGAGAGAAAGGGAGAGTATAGGCATCCGAAATGTAATGAGGCGAATTGACTTGGTACACGGGAAACCATATACACTTGATATCCAGCGATTAAACAAGGGGACGCTCGTGCGGCTTGTATTACCTTACGAAACTATTCCTTTCGTCGAAGGAGAGACAGCAGATGACAAATATACTTTTAGTCGAAGATGAACCTTTGTTTCGTAAAGGGATGTCCAAAATGATATCGGAATCAGGAATGAATTGGCAAGTTTGCGGAGAAGCCGCAAATGGGTTGGATGCGGAGGCAATTATTCCCGAGCTTTTACCTGACCTCATAATTACCGATATTCGGATGCCACTTATGGATGGTTTGCAGTTGTTAAAGAGAACGAAAGAAAGGTTTCCTGATATAGAGGTTATCGTGATCACGGGCTTTCAGGATTTCCAATATGCACAAACAGCCCTCCGTCATGGCGCGATGGATTTGCTAGTGAAGCCATGCAGTAAACAGGATATCGTTGCCGTCCTAGAAAAAGTCGATTTGGTTGTAGCAGAGAAGGAAGCGAAGCGACGGAAATCAGAGGTAGAGCAAGAACTTCTACTTGAGAATACTCTGCGCGCGTTGTTCCTGCAGTTTCCTTATCGCCAAGAGGAACTGAATACGTTAACCAAGCGTTTGTCAGGAACGAACCTTACGCTCTTTTATATTAGGGATTACGCTCCTGATGATAAAGCATATGCGAAACGAGACGTACCTCTGCTGCAATTTGCTGTTTTAAATATTATCGGTGAACTACTGGATATTCACGGAATGCAAGGGTGCCTGTTGCTAATCAGGTATGGCGTATATGCGCTGTTTATCGAGGGATCTGAGCATTTGACGACAATAAGTAGGGAAGTAGGACATACGGTAGAGCGCCTTTTAGGTTTAACGATTTCCGTACACACACAGGGTCAAATTTTTGATTTGACTTTGCTGGGGGAGCTTGTTGAAGGTGAGTTAAAAAGTGCTGAGAACAACAAGGAGATTGCATTACCGGTCAATCGAGGGCGTCAGCAACTCATCGTCTCCCAATTGGCAGCGTACATCGTAGCAGGGCAGATAGAATTGTTAAAAGAGTATCTAAAGCAATACGAAGCAGATATCGTTCTGTTAGGTGCAAAAGCAAGACAAATTGAAGCGTTATCCTTGAGTTTCGCACTTCAGGAAACAGCGCGTAAACAATTTGGCGTGGAACCTGATTCTGCGCTTTTAGCAAATCTCATCAGTCAGCTCCTTATATGTGTCCATAGTGATGAAGTTTGCAACTGGATACAAGAGGAAACGGCCCGGTTTCTGCAACTTTATACGTCGTGGCAAACAAAGCATAGCGGTAATGTGATATCGAAAGCGGCGCGATATATTGAAGATCATTATGCAGAGCAGCTTTCGCTTCAGCATGTTGCCTCCCACGTGCATTTCAATGCTGTCTATTTTAGTCATTTATTCAAGAAGGAAACGGGCCGTAATTTTGTCGATTACTTGATTGCTGTACGCATGGAAAAAGCCAAGCAATTACTTACGAATACGGACATGAAAATAACGGAAGTATCCGGTATGATCGGATATGATCTACCTAACTATTTTGCCAAACTGTTCAAGCAGTCGACTGGCTTATCGCCTAAGGATTATCGCAAACAGTACCAAATTAGTATGTTGCAGATGTAACGAAAACCACCCTTGAGGTGGTTTTTTTGTTTTCATTTTGGGATTAACGTACCTTACACGTGATCTAAAGATCGTATCTTTTTATCTATAAATCGTAGATGTTGCAGTTATCCCTATTCCGTACAATTGAATTAAGAACATGACAGACTTAGGAAGGTGCGTTGCATGATTTCTCTACGTATCAATAAAAAAAGATGGTATCAAAATCGTCCGCTTCTCATTATGTTTATCCCCGTAGTGCTATTTTTCATCATTTTTAAATACATCCCCATGTTTGGGTTGATGATCGCATTTAAGGATTATAACTTTACGGATGGCGTACTCCACAGTCCTTGGGTTGGGCTGGACCATTTTAAGACGCTTTTTCATCAGTCACAGACGTTGAATATTATCCGGAATACGTTTTGGCTTAGCTTGCTAAACTTAATATTCGGCTTCCCGATGCCAATTGCTCTTGCCATACTGCTGAACGAGGCAAGGAAGATGTGGTTTAAAAAGTTTGTGCAGACCGTCGTTTATTTACCGCATTTTCTTTCTTGGGTAGTGGTCGGTGGATTGGTACTTACGATGTTCTCTATGCAGTCAAGCTTCATTAATCACTGGATCGAACAACTGTTTGGTAAGCCATTTCCTTTCTTATATAATCCAAACTCGTGGATTGCTGTGTTTGTTGGTTCTAATATATGGAAGGAAATGGGGTTTAGCGCAATTATTTATTTAGCAGCGCTAACCTCGATTGATCCAAGTTTATATGAAGCAGCAGCCATCGATGGGGCAGGAAAACTAAAACAAATATGGCATGTGACACTACCAGGGATTCAAACGACAATCGTGTTGCTTCTCATTTTGTCAATAGGAAAAATGATGGATGTCGGTTTCGATCCTGTGTACAACCTGCAGAACAATGTAGTTAGCTCTGTGTCTGAAGTGATTAGCACCTATGTCTTCCGTATAGGCATACAACAGGGTCAGTTCAGTCTGACATCTGCGATGGGTATGTTCGAATCATTGGTAAACTTTACGCTGGTGTTATCGGCTAATGCAATAGCCCGGAAATTTCAACAAGGTCTTTGGTAGGGAGAGGGGAGCAACATGAAATCAACTAGAAGTGAAAAAATGTTTTATGCGGTCAATTATACGATATTAACGTTGATTGGACTGACCTGTATTCTTCCACTTATTCATGTATTCGCGCTGTCTCTCAGCGGGGCGAGGGCCATTATGTCAGGTGAGGTTAGTTTGTGGCCCGTCGATATCAATTTGGATACCTATCGTGAGTTGTTCGAGGGTACAAGGATCGTACATTCATTCTGGAACAGCATTCAGATTACAGTGGTAGGTGTCGTTTTAAGTATGGTAACGACGATTTTGGCGGCCTATCCGCTGTCTAAACGGTTTTTTTACGCGAGACGCTTTTTTACACTGGCTATGGTTTTTACGATGCTTTTCAACGGTGGGCTCATCCCGACGTTCCTTGTTATTAAAGGATTGGGGCTGATCAATACTTACGGAGCGCTTTGGCTTCCAGCTTTGGTTAGTACCTATAACATGCTTATCATGAGGACGTATTTTGAAAATTTACCAGAGGAGGTGGAGGAAGCTGCAAGAATAGATGGCTGCAGTGAATGGCGGCTGCTTTCGCAAATCGTGCTTCCTTTATCCATGCCAGTGTTGGCAACGCTCGCCTTATTCTATGGTGTTTCGTTTTGGAATTACTTTATAAGTGTACTCTTGTACATCAGTTCGACAGAGAAATACAACATGACTGTCTTGGTGCAGCAAATGATACAAAACCAATCACTGGTGAACGAGTTGCGATCTACCGAAGACTCGACACAATTAGTCGCGGAAGGTGTGAAAGCTGCGGCTATTGTTCTGATCCTGATTCCGATGCTGATCGTGTATCCATTCATCCAGCGTTTTTTCGTGAAGGGCGTCATGCTTGGGGCAGTGAAAGGTTAAGTAGATAGGCTTATTCTGCTTGGGGGGTGGGAATTCAGCAAGAGGCATGAAGCAAGATTAGATGGCAGAGGAAAAGTGAAAAGTATGGTAAATTGTAGAAGAGGGAAGGGGAAAGAAACATGGCAAATCAGATGAAAAAAGTAATTTTCCCAGTTGTTGCAGCGGTAACACTTACAGCAATTGTAGCGGGTTGCAGCTCTAGCGGAAACGATAAAACAAGCGGGGAAACGGCTAGTCCAGCAGTTAAACCAACAACTGCACAAACGGCTGCGCCAGCGAAGAGAGGCAAGATTACAGCATCGGTATATGACCGAGGCAACATTCCATCCAGCGAGGGTACAATTGACAACAACAAGATCACAAAGTGGATTAATGAAAATGGACCGACCGATGTCAAGTTTGAACCAGTGCCAAGGACACAATCTGAGCAAAAATTCAACACGTTGTTTGCAGCAGGCAGCGCGCCGGATTTGATTTTCGAATATGCGCCGGCTATTAAAAATCCACTGATTGATCAGAAGCAGCTGCGGCCGATTGACGATATGATCGAGAAATACAGTACGGTATATAAAGCATTGTTGCAAAAATATCCTGCCTTAAAGAAAGCAGGAACTGGGAGCGACGGGAAACTGTATCAGTTTGGTCGTATTAACGATCCCGTATCGCTGCGTGGGCTGTTTATCCGTATGGACTGGCTGAAAAAACTAAATCTACAAGTCCCTAAAACAACGGAAGAGCTGTATCAAGTGGCCAAAGCGTTCACAGAGCAAGATCCGGATGGTAATGGGAAAAAGGATACGTTTGGTATTTCCATGTCTTACACGTCTGGAGCAATCATTGACGAGATGTTCGGCGTCACCTATCCGGGCTATCAGGTGCAAAATGGTGAGCTAGTCCATACTTGGGATTCTATTAAAGCGGTTACAGAATTTAAGAAGAAGCTGTACACCGATGGCCTGGTTGACAAAGATTATCTCAATGACAAGAACGGATCCAAGGCAAAGCAGGATTTCATCACTGGAAAAGTCGGGATTTACGGAGACCTATTTAGCACGCCAATCGCCTTTTATACCGATACTTACGCAAATTTAAAGAAAAATGTTCCTACTGCTGAAGTCAATGTTATGCCATATCCAAAGACCCCTGTCGGACAGTTTAACTCGATTTCTAATAATCCGGTACAAATGACGGCTGTTGTCAATGCGCAAGCCAAGGATCTCGAAGCGGTGATGAAATACGTCGACTTCGCTTCGTCAGAAAATTTTATGAAGACGATGAGTTTCGGCCTTGAAGGCGTACACAGTAAGACGGAGCCAGGAAAATGTCCTGTCTTGACGGATCTAGAAAAAATGAAAACCGAATTCAATTTCGCAGCAGGCGACTTTGGCATGTTGATGTCTCCGACAAATGCAGGCAAATGTTATTTTGCAGTCGAAAAGCTGGATGCGAAAGACCCACTGCAAAACGACGTGAAGCAAATGTTTGAAGCCAACTTGTCATTCGTAAATTTCGATCTTCCGCAGGCCGGTCCGACGCACAATGAACTAATGCCGGCGTTGCCAAAGGATCTTCAATTGATCATATCGACTACCGCAAAACAAGTTGGTGTAGCGGCAGAAACAGGGGATATCTGGGTGAAAGCGATCCTGACTCCGACCTATACACCGGAGCAAGCAAAACAGGATGCAATCGCTGCTTGGGAGAAGGCAGGAGGCAAGCAGGTGGACGATTGGTACAAAAACTATTACGCAAAAGATAAAGATAAAATGATTTTAACCAAAGATATTTACGACATTTTCAAAGAACAACGCGCCCTTCAGAAAAAGTAACGAATCGTTAAACTGATCAACTGCAACCATCTGGAATGGACTGTTTATAGGATGTAAGATCCATTTCAGATGGTGGTGATCAGGAAGGGGGGTGGGAGAAAAGTTAAGCTACATTCGGATATGTGAGAGAGAAATATACGAAGTATCGACTACTAGGAGGTAAGTTATGCAATTTGTTAAGAAAATGAGTTTGCTATCCTTTCTTTCCATTCTCCTGCTCTCCTTCATTATTCCAAGTACGTATGCGTTTGGTCCGAATACGATCTTTTCGAGCCCGACAGTAAGTGCTAGTTATGCTCGTGCTATGAAACTTCAGTACAATGGCGCTAACAATGGGAAAATGTATGCTACTTTTGAAACATGGACAGACGGTCAAACTCCGCATAGAGCAGGTCCTAATTTCCCGATTTATGAAAGCACAAATGGCGGCGTCAATTGGGCTAAAGTCGGTGAAGTTGCCGATGTTGATCCCAATGAGGGCTTGAGGGAACAAGGCTTCTTGTACGAGCTTCCACAGCAGGTAGGAACGATGCCGGCAGGAACCATGCTCTTAGCAGTTAACGCGTTTCCAGGTGGCGAACTGGTTCATCACATTAAACTTTTTAAAAGCAATGATTTCGGTAGAAATTGGACGTATGTATCTACAATAGCAGCAGGAGGGGCGTACGGCGGTGGTATGAATTGGGGAAGCGACGGCATCTGGGAACCTTTCCTTCTGGTCGCTAACAATAAATTGATCTGCTACTATGCGGATGAACAAGATGCTCTTAATAACCAGCGAATTGTTCACAGAGCATCTACAGATGGTGTTACTTGGAGCAATGAAGTTGTTGATGTGGCTCTTGGCGCATTAAGACCAGGTATGCCTACAGTAACGAAAATGGGAAATGGGAAGTACATGCTTGTGTATGAATTGTACAATTTTAGAAACGACCAGATTCATTTCAAAATATCTGCCGATCCTGAGAACTGGGGCACTGTCTCTGATCCAGGCACGAAAGTGAATTATTATCAAGGTCAAACCCCAGGGTCCCAACCTTATGTGACGTGGCTTCCTGGTGGAGGTCCGAATGGAACGGTCGTTATTTCCGGAGGTCGCTCCGATAAACTATTCCTCAACTACAATTATGGTCAGGGTACTTGGCGAGTTCAGGACAATATTGTGTCGAATGGATACAGCAGAGCTTATGTCCCTATAGGAGACTCCACCTTATTCGTAATCGGTACAGTGAAAAATACGACCACGAATAAAAATGATGTTAAAGTTGGAACCATTGATATTCTTCCTTCAAATAACCTGTATAGCAATAACAAAGTAATGCTCGTAAATAGCGGAACTGGAAAGGCCTTGGATCTGATCGGTGGGCATACGGAAAATGGTTCCCTTATCAATCAATGGTCTTATGATGCCAATTCCAACAATCAAAAATGGTCGTTAGTCCCAGCGGGCAACGGATCATTCCGGATTACTTCGCACGTAAGCGGAGATGATGTTGCTGTATTGAATGAATCATTGAGTAATGGTGTTCAAGTTCATAACTGGAGCTTCGGAGATAAGGGTTCTCATCAATGGAATTTTGTGGATGTAGGCAATGGATTATTTAAAATCGTCAATGTGAATAGTGGCAAAGCCCTTGAAGTGGAAAATGGAAGTACGGCCAATAATGCGAAAGTACAGCAAAATGATTACTCCGGAAGCGCTTGGCAGAAGTGGCGTATACAACCTATAGGTGACTACTATATTCAGGCAAAACAGAGTGGAGAATATGTGAATGGCGCTGGTGCGGGAACAGCCAATAACACATCGGTCATTCAATGGGATTTTCAAACGAACGATTGGTTTAAGTGGAGATTCGATAGTGTTGCTGACGGTTGGTATAAAGTTACCTACTTGAGAGCGCCATCCAAAGTAATCGAGATGCAAGACGCTTCCCTGACAGCAGGTATTAGAGCGCGACTGTGGGAGTACTCTGGTTCAGATCATCAATTAGTAAGGTTTGTACCACAAAATGATGGCAGCTTTAAATTCTACTTTAAGCATTCTGGCATGCCATGGGATTTAGATGCAGGCTCAACGACGGATGGAGCACCTCTAGAACAAAATGCTGATGCAATCAGTGATAGTCAAAGGTTTTATCTGGAAATAATGAATTAGAATTATTCTTTACTAAGTATAGAGCCTATGAACACAATGCTTTACGTTCATAGGCTTTTTCATTGAGCACAACGGACAAGTTTAATCGTAGAGAGGAAGTCATGGAAAAAAATGCGCCAATTTAAATTTGCAATTATTGGAATAGGCGGTTTCGGCAGCCTACATGTTCAAACCTTAGCGGCTCTATCTGTCCAAGGTTTGTTGACATGTACGGCTTTTGCTGAAATCCATCCTGAATTATATAAAGATCAGCATGATCTACTAACATCTCAAGGATCTCTTTACTACGAAGATTACCGGGAGATGCTGCGCTGCCATCCGGAAGTGGATGTCGTTGTAATTCCTACACCGATACCCTTACATACACCCATGAGTATATATGCGATGGAGCAAGGATTTCATGTACTGTTAGAGAAGCCTCCTGCCGTTACGATACAAGATATGGACGCCATTATTGCGGCGCAGAGAAGAACGGGAAAGCTGTGTCAGGTGAATTTTCAGAATACGTCCTGTGAGTTGTTCCGACATGCCATGAACCAGCTGAAAGAAGGGGCAATCGGATCGATCCGTAGTGTTACCGGAATTGGGATGTGGAAAAGAACATGGCAATATTACGAGAGAACTCCTTGGGCTGGAAAATTAATTCATAACGGGGCTTATGTTTTGGATGGGACACTTCATAATCCACTGGCTCATGTATTGCATAATTGTCTGATTGCGGCAGGATATGGTGATCCCTTACAGGCTGAACCGCTTACGGTTCAAGCAGAATGCTATAAGGGACATGCGATTGAAAGCGAGAATACTGTGTCAGCAAGGATTCAGAATGCGAATGGGGTGGAGACCCGGTTTTATTCAACGCTGTGTCATGATAAGAACGAAGCAGCGAACATCATCATCGAGGGCGATGCAGGGAAGATACTCTGGAGATGGGGGCAAAGCAATGAACTTGTTATAAGCAAGTCACCAGGTGAGGAAGTAAGGATGACGCTCGTCAAAGAAGACCTCGTCCGGAATATGTACGTAAACCTGATGGAGGCTTTAATTGGAACAAGTCGCTTGTATTGTCCCATTGTGTCTTGCCGCAGCTTTGTCCTTGCTACCAATGGTGCTTTCGAGTCATCCAAAAGCATTTATCAAATTCCTGAGAGTCATCTCATCGTAACGAAAGAGGATCAAACGAAAGCGGTTGGCATTCGGAATTTGAATGAAATATTTGCTCAGGCTTCTTCTAGCGGAAAGTTATTCTCGGAGCTTGATGTGGAATGGGCTATACGCTCGGAATCCTTCTCCTTGATGAATTATCAGGAGTTCAAATTGTATAGGTAAGAGGTATAATAATCCTAAGCGGTCGCGTAAAGGCATGTAATGACTCCACTGCTGACAAAGGAGAATGAAACCATGAAAAAGTACATACTTTTCGATCATGATGGTGTTCTGGTTGATACTGAATTGTGGTATTACAAGGCGGGAGAACGTGCTCTGGCTGACATCGGATTTACCTTGGATAAAGATCAATACCTCCGCGACATGACCCAATCATTAGGCACTTGGTCCCAAGCTATGGCCGCAGGTATAGATGAACAGACCATCAGCAAGCAGCGTGAGGTCCGCAACGCCTATTATCAGGAATATCTAAGAACTGAAGCTATAGAGATAGAAGGCGTAGTTGAAACTCTCGCCGAACTGTCCAAGTACGTCCGAATGGCCATCGTGACAACTGCAAAACGTGCGGATTTTCAACTTATTCATGAAAAACGTCAGATTAGACAATTCATGGACTTCGTATTGGTTCGTGAAGACTACGATCGCACCAAGCCGCACCCAGAGCCTTACTTGACCGGCCTAAAACGCTTCGGAGCTACCAAAGAAGAGACCTTGGTTGTAGAGGATTCAAACAGAGGCTTGAATTCAGCCGTGGCGGCTGGTATCGACTGTGCTATTGTCCATAACGACTTCACAAAAACTCATGACTTCTCACAAGCGAGCTATCGAATCCAGAGTTTGATGGAACTAAAAGATATTATTCTGAATGTAACTTGAGAGAGCTTAACATCGAATAGGAAATACTAATAAAGAAGATAGGGGAGATCATAACTGAATCATGAGATCGTCATTAATCTACCAATAGATAATCACGAAGTTCCCAATTTAAGAGAGCTGGTCGGTTGGGAAGGTCGACATTGTGATTATCCAATGTTATTTAATCGTTGCAATTTTTGGGCTGGAATTAGGGATGAAAAAAATGAACTTATTGCCTTCGGTTATATGGCAGGCATGGGATTGCAACATGGCTATATGGAAGACATAATTGTTCATCCAAACCATCAGAGAAAAGGAATTGGTCAAGCTTTAGTGAAGAAATTACTCCTAGAGGCAGAATGTTTTGGAATAGAGATTGTCACTTTGACATTTGATTCGAAACATTCATTGTTTTATACAGATTGTGGATTCGTTCATTGTTCTGGAGGATTTTGGAGGAAAAAGATGAATACGACGGGTCAGGATTATTGATAACAAATATCCATAGCGCACAAACAAATTTCCATATATACCCACAAGAAGAAAGAGTATATTGTTTATATGCTCATTTCATTTAAAACCTATGTACTTGGAGGGTGGAAATAATGGAAAACTGTTTGATTTGTAATCGTATAAATATGATTAAAGATGGAACGAATAAATATTTTGTAATGGAATTAGAAACAGGTTATGTGGTAGTAGGAGACCATCAATACTTTGAAGGATATACACTGTTCCTTTGCAAAGAACACAAACACGAGCTTCACGAACTTTCTAGCGATTTTAAACAGATGTTTTTGTTTGAAATGAGTAAAGTATCTGAAGCTGTTTTTAAAGCGTTCAAACCAGACAAGCTAAATTATGAATTGCTTGGTAATGGTGATTCGCATATGCACTGGCACATATTTCCGAGACGGGTGACCGAACCTAATCCAAAATCCCCTGTGTGGTGGACACCTAGAGAAACGATGTATGCAGATGATGTAAAACCCAATGATGAACAATTGGATGAATTAAAGAAGCGGATTTATTATGAGTTAAAATTACTAACTTCCTAATAGAGACTGACGTAATTGTAAATGGTTGATTGTAGAGGTAGTTGCCTTTATATTACAAAAGGTCTGCACAAAATGTGCTCAAAGGAGTCGAGGCAGTTGTCAGTTGCTTGCTTGCGCACAAAAAATGTGCGCAAGGGCGTCGAGGCAGCTGACAGTTGTTTGCTTGCGCACAAAAAATGTGCGCAAGGACGTCGTCGCAGTTGTCAGTTGCTTGCTTGCGCACAAAAAATGTGCGCAAGGGCGTCGAGGCAGCTGACAGTTGCTTGCTTGCGCACAAAAAATGTGCGCAAGGGCGTCGAGGCAGCTGACAGTTGCTTGCTTGCGCACAAAAAATGTGCGCAAGGGCGTCGAGGCAGCTGACAGTTGTTTGCTTGCGCACAAAAAATGTGCGCAAGGGCGTCGAGGCAGCTGGGAGTTGCTTGCTTGCGCACAAAAAATGTGCGCAAGGGCGTCGAGGCAGCTGTCAGTTGTTTGCTTGCGCACAAAAATTGTGCGCAAGGACGTCGTCGCAGTTGTCAGTTGCTTGCTTGCGCACAAAAAATGTGCGCAAGGGCGTCGAGGCAGCTGTCAGTTGTTTGCTTGCGCACAAAAAATGTGCGCAAGGGCGTCGAGGCAGCTGTCAGTTACTTGCTCGCGCACAAAATAGTGCTCTTTCAAGCCTAGACAAGTGCATTTGATCATAAGATCAAGTGTTTTTTTATTTTAATGGGAATGTAGTGTTATGGGATACACCTCTTTTTTCAGCGAGAGCATGAATCGCAACTTTTAGCTAGAAGAAATGTCTAATGGTTAAGCATACAAAAAAAGGAAATTGAGGTGAACAATGAAACGACTTAAGAAATTCATCATAGTTTTAATTGCATTCACAAGCATTCATACTGCAATGCCGCATTCAAGTATCCATGCGGAACAAACAGCGGAAAATGCCCAATCAGACTCCGCGATATTATCGGTAAAGGAACAAGGAGATCGTTTCTTATTTGGCAAAACGAAGACGGTGAAGGAGATAGGCTACCAGGCTGGATTTTATATGAGATCCATACACTCATTCTGGGATGGTAGTAAAGCGATATTTGTTAATAACCAAGACCCAACAACGTTGCTACTTTCCAATAATGCTAACGGAGAGTTGGTCGAATTTTTAATCATGGTACTACAAAGTAGTTCGAGTGGATCAGTCAATGTACCGATCCCAGCCGAAGCGGAGCGTCGAGGAAGAGGACTGTCCGCGGTAACCATGGATGAGAAGGAACGATTTTGGACGATAAAAAAAGGCGTGATCGACGACCCCATCTCTACACCACGCGGTGAGAAGATTCAGAGGGAACGTTCGCTCCAACTTCTTCGCTTTGGTTGGGATGAGACGAACGGTCCGTTGACGATCGATTTGGCGGAGACTCTCGGACAGGAGAAAAATCCGAATCAATATGTGTTCGACGTTCAGTTTGGCGGTGGAGTCTTGTATGTCACTTTAAACTCGCTTTCTGGTGGTCAGGTTCAAGTGGCGGCGGTTAACCCAGATTCTAATAAGATCCTATATACGCTGCCGGTAAATAGTAATGTCAACGTCATTCCAATGAAGGACGGAAAGTTAGCCTTACATGATCAAGGGACATTAACCTTATATTCAGCAAAAGGGACGGAAGAAAAAAGCATTCGACTATCCGAGTTGTCACCACTTCTGACCGGATTGAATTACGTCACATTTACACCAACGAGCGGTGGTGACGGATATGTTTTGGAACAAGGTGACCGTTGGTTTACTTTGAACGCAGGCTTTTCTAAGGTGCTGTCACAAAGTCCTCGTCAAGGTGATTTTCCAATTGAGTGTCCCAATTGCCCTGGTTATGAAAGATGGTTGCCTGTTAATGCAACGCAGTACCTCTATGTAAAGGATCAGTCCGGAATAAAAATAAAGCAATACGATGCCGTAAGAATTAACTTTTTTGGAGAACAACTACTGACTGACGTTCCTGCGTATCTAGACGTTAAAGAGGGGCGTGTATGGGTGCCGCTGCGTGCAATGACTGAAGCTATGGGATACAAGGTTGGATACATGGAGGAGCAGAGGGAAATCACGCTCGAGCTGCTGGACCGGAAGCTTACGATTAATCAAGACAATCCACAGATTGAAATGAGGACGATTCAGGAATATGGGCGTACCTATGTCAGTATTCGCCAGCTATCCGAGTTGCTTGGAAAGCCTGTAGAGTGGGAACAGGAAAGCTATACGGTCTTTGTTGCCAAAGGTGAAATATTACGTCCGAAAGTCCCTGAGAAACTCTTGGAGGATTGGGATGCGCTTCGGGAGGCACTCCAGAACGTGGATGATCTAATCGCTATTTCGTACACACAGCCTCAAATAAAGGAGATTTGGGCCCAAAAAACGCAAGAGGATTACAGAGAGGTTTTACAATCTTTCGTCAAGACGACTTTACAGAAAGAAGTAGAGAGCATATTGACGTTAAGTGATCAAGACGGTCAGCAATGGATTGGGGTTATTACAAAGGACGGCTTCGTCTATAAGATTCATATGGTTAATCGTAAGGATTACAGCGGAAATTTCTGGCTAGTAGTGGATTATGGGGAGCTCGTGCTAACGCAATAAAGTAGAGAGTCTAATAGGGATCGTTGGCTGCCGCGCAGTCTGACGGTTCCTTTTTGGCTGTTTACACAGATATTAGTTTCAACGCGCAGGTTTGTTGTGTATTTCGCCGAATACAAGTATTCATATGAAATGTTAATAACTGGGGGGATATGCGTGAATACAGAACAATTTCATGAATTAATCAAAACCTTATTTGGTGGACTCCTAAAGCAATCTGAATATGGAGAGGAATTTGCATTTTATACCTATGGTCCTGAATGGATTCATCGAATTGGGTATGCAACAAATATGACTCCTGAAATAATTGAACAAGCCGCAAAAAAGAAAGTTGATCTTATCGTGACCCACCATGATGCATGGGATTTTGTTTTTGGAATGAAAGAAGAATGTCATAGACTCCTGGCATCCCATGGAATCAGTCATTTTTTTGTGCATTTGCCACTGGATTATGTTGATTTTGGCACATGTACGTCATTATTCAAGGAAATTGGCATAGATCATGTTATTCAACAATCCATTGAGAGCGATGGTCGGAGTTTGCCTGGTATAGGAGAGTTCGAGTATCCGATTAGCTTTCAAGAATTAAGTGAACGGGTTAGCATGGTCCTAGGTGAAACCATAAAATCGTGGAAAAACTCCGAAAAGCTAATAAAAAGAGTGGGAATGATTACAGGAGCTGGAAACTCTACAAAGTGCCTTCGCGATGCCCATGATTCTGAATGTGATGTTTATATCACTGGAGAGAAAGTCTTGTACACAATCCAGTATGCAAAGTTTATTAAAATGAACCTGATCGTGGGAAGTCACACGTTCACAGAGATTTTTGGAGTGAGATCATTAGTTGAGAAAATGAAAGAGAAATATAATTCTTTAGATATTATTGAATTAGTAGAAGATCATGTGGAATAGATTGATAACTTACAATATTTGTTCCAAACGGGAGGATAAAATAGATGGCTGAGGTTCTTTTGTTTCACCACGCGCTGGGGCTGACCAAGGGTATTCTTACCTTTGCCGACGAGCTCAGAGCGAGGGGACACACTGTGCATGTGCCGGACCTTTTTGAAGGTCGTGTGTTTGCCTCAATCGATGACGGTATGGCCTACGTGAATGAGCTTGGATTTGAAGAGATGATAGCGCGCGGTGCACGTGTGGCAAGTGAGTTGACGTGTGATATGATCTATGCTGGTTTTTCACTCGGTGTATTATCGGCACAGAAGCTTGCCCAGACCCGAAAAGGTGCCCGTGGCGCGCTATTATTTTACTCGTGTGTACCGACCTCAATGTTCGGGTCACCTTGGCCAGCGGAGCTGCCGGTGCAGATTCACGGTATGGACGCCGATCCCTATTTTGTTGAGGAAGGTGACTTGGAGGCGGCTCAGGAGCTCGTGTCCTCTGCGAGTCATGCCGAGTTGTATGTGTACCCAGGCAACCAACACTACTTCGCTGATAGCAGTTTATCGTCATACGATGCTGATGCGACTGCGTTGCTTTTGCAACGTGTGCTCAAATTCCTGAGCAATTCTGATGACGGCGCTGCCACCATTGATGGTTCATAACGATAACTGGCGAGATAACTTGGAAATCATTCTTAAAATTCTATAATATGGTAAGTAATAATAAGAGAACGAAAATGAGAGGAAGCATTCAAATGAAAATAAGAGTCATTGGGAGATGGGGCGCATTTCCAAAAGCTGGTGAAGCAACTTCAGGCTATCTATTAGAAGTGGGTAATCACAAAATTTTACTCGATTGTGGAAGTGGCGTATTGTCAGCTTTACAGAAAAGTATTGAACTAAAAGAATTAACATCTGTATTTCTATCACACCGACATTATGATCATATGGCAGACTTAGGTTGCCTCCAGTATGCATGTTTAATTGATATGGATCTACAACGTAGAGATACGCCACTGACGCTCCTAACAGCGGAGGAAATTGAAGAAGAATGGTCAATTCCTGTTATGAAAGGCACTCATGAAATAGGGGTTAACGAAAGTACTGCTGTAACATTTGAGGATGGCTTAAAGTTAACTTTCTTCCGAACCAATCATGATGGATATTGCTTAGGCGTGAGGGTTGAATTTGAAGGGAAAGTATTGGTATATACCGCTGATACTCGATACGATGAGGCACTTGTACCTTACCTTAAAGATGCGGATCTACTTATTACTGAATCTTCTTTTTATGCAGGCTTCAATGCATCTCAATATGGCCATATGAATTCACATGAAGCAGGGAAGCTAGCTTCGGTGGCAGCTGTAAAGAAGTTACTGTTATCACATTTGCCTCACTTTGGTGATACGCTGTTATTGAAGGAAGAAGCTGCTGTTATGTTTAATGGTGAGATACTGTTAGCAAATTTCGGTATGCAAGTCGAAATATAACGGTCGGCTGCAATTGTCAGTTGGCTGAATAAATTAAGTCTTGACGCATTACTGCATAATGGTTATTATTACCATAATATTAGTAGAAATGGGGTAATTACATGTATAATTTGATTTTTAAACAACCTCATCATCATGATAGGCGTTAGCACATTCCTAAAGATTAGGGATGGGTTAACGCTCTTCGCGCTTCCCATCCTGCGATATACAACGCGCAGGCCCAATGGGTCCTGCGCGTTTTTTGTTTTGATACATATGTAAATGGAGGGTAAAAGAAATGGTAATCATGACAGATGCGAAAGGTAATATTTTCTTAGAATTCTTAGAAATTGAAGAGAGTCAACTAGATGTTATCGAACTCGATTCACCACTTACACATGCGTTAATTGTAGTAGAGTGCCAGGGGAAGTACCTGTTCATGCATAATAAATGGAGGAACATTTGGGAATTGCCCGGAGGTATTATCGAAAAAGGAGAATCTGCTAAGCAATGTGTAATTAGGGAATTATTTGAGGAGACCAATCAAAAGTTAGAAGAAGTTGACTTCAAAGGGTTAATGAAATTTAGACTTAAACCAAGTTTTCATGGTCCTGAAAGGACAGAGTTTGGCGCTTTGTTTTCAGGTCAACTATGCCAACTTGATGATTTTGTTGAAAATGAAGAAGCTAGTTCAATTATTCTGTGGGACGGTACATCGAATATTGGACAAATTGGAGAGATAGATAAGAAATTGATTGAGTTCACCTAAAGTATCATTATCTTAAGGTCAAAAACGTTATTTATTCAGATACCACGTAAATGAAGGAGGGAAGTCTTTTGTACATTAGATATCATGGTAATTATACGAGTCCTAAGACTAAACAACCTTATGGCATTTTTGTTGTTATTTATCACTTATATTGTGACGATAAGCTTTCGGAAAGCGATAGAAAGCTTTACCTAGATACAAAAGAATGGTTCGAACAGAATCTGCCCAATCCGAGCTTCTACGATGATAACAATTCAGTACATGCAGTAACATGGTTTAAGGATGCAAATAATGCACTAAATATGATGACCCAATTAGAGCCATTCTTTCATATTGCCGAGAAGTATAACATCGAAATAATTAAATCTATCTCAAAAGATCTACCTGGTATTCTTATTTATGAAGACGAGTACCAGATAGGAGTTGTCTGCAACTTGGATCGTTATTTGGCTTGAAAAGGAGGTTTCCTGAAAAATGAAACTAATCAATTGTATGTTTGTTCTAATGGCTCTCTCGATGTTAGTAGGTTGTTCTAAACAACAACAAAATGGAGACATGCAAATCAGCTACAAAATTAATCAGAAGGAAGATGTTATAAATAACCACGGAATCATCGTGAAAAATCGCGAAAAGTTGGATGCTTTTATTAATAAAACAAATAGTACCCAACGAGTGGTTCATTACACCATTGAGGGAGATCCAATCTTCAACGATTTAACATATAAGGATAATAAGTATGAAATGAGATATGATACAACAAAAGACAAATTCGGTTCGCCAGTTGTTACAACATACACTTGTGAAAAGATAGAAAGAAACGAAACTGATAAATTCTTGAAATACACGCTATCGGGGTGTGATGGAGATAGGAAAGAAATTGAAGTGCTCCAAATACCATTTGATGTGGAGAATCAAGACACTTTTGAATTTGATTTAAGGCATGGGGTGAACCAAAAAAATGAAATAAATACAATCAATAATAAGCTAGTTAAAGACCTTCAGAATGGGGAAGTGACCGAGGTTAATGATTTTCATTTTAATAAAGAAGATCGTCAAAAAATATATAAAGAGATGGTTCTTGCAAATTACTTAGGTGAGAAAGAATTATCCAACAAATGCAATAGAAACCCTTATGTAAGCTATGATTTGACTGTTCATATCAACAGTGGAAAGCGTCACTATCATTGGACAGAATGTGATAGTAACGAAGATGGTAAAACGATGACTAAACTGGCAAATGCAATTATCGAAATTGTGCAGGCTAAAGACATATATAAGCAACTACCAGCAGTTAAGGGGCAATACTTGTGAACGACAGTTGAAAAATCAGGGGGACATCTCTTTTGAATGAGCAATTTCTAGATTTATTGGCTCAGAAATATGATACGGAAGAAAAAGTTGTAACAGAAATCATTAATCTTGAAGCGATCTCCAACCTTCCGAAGGGAACTGAGCATTTTGTCAGTGATTTGCATGGGGAGTTCCAGGCTTTTCAGCATGTATTAAGAAATGGTTCGGGTACCGTAAAAGAGAAAATCAAAGCATTGTTTCGTGATGTTTGGACGGATCATGAAGTCAATGATTTTACGGCGTTAGTCTATTATCCGGAAGAAAAAATACAGTTGGTTAAAGGAGATTTGTGCAATAAACAAGACTTGAACCGATGGTACAGACAAACGATTGAACACATGCTTAAACTCATTTCTTTTGCGTCATCCAAATATACGCGCTCGAAATTGCGTATAGCTCTGCCGGATCAGTTTGTATATATTGTAGAAGAACTGCTATACAAGACGGATTCGACCAATAATAAGGACCCTTATTATGAGGAAATATACCGGCAAATTATCTCGTTGGGTCAGGCGGACAAGCTCATTATCGGCCTTGCTTATACGACCCAGCGCCTGGTGGTTGACCATCTTCATGTGGTCGGAGATATTTATGACCGCGGGCCAGATCCCGATAAAATCATGGATACGCTGATCAACTACCATTCTGTAGACATTCAGTGGGGAAACCATGATGTCCTGTGGATAGGCGCCTATGCGGGTTCCCTAGTTTGCCTTGCGAACATCATTCGAATCTGTGCCAGATACGACAATCTGAACATCATCGAAGACGTATATGGCATCAATCTTCGCCCCTTGCTGAACTTGGCAGAGAAATACTATACGGACAATCCGGCTTTTAGGCCAAAGCTTCAGATCGACCGTCACGGTTCGGAGCAGGAAATCCTGCAAATTACAAAAATTCATCAAGCCATTGCCATGATTCAGTTCAAGCTGGAAATGCCTATTATTAAGAGACGCCCCTACTTTCATATGTCGGAAAGACTTTTGCTTGATTATATCGATTATGACAAAGCTGAAATCAAGATTGGCGGTAAAACGTACCGACTGGAAAACACTTGCTTCGCAACGGTAAATCCGCAACAGCCTGAAAATTTGCTGGAGGAAGAACAACAGGTGATGGATAAGCTGCTGTTCTCCGTTCAGCATTCTGAGAAGCTGGCTAGACATATGAATTTTTTTATGAAAAAGGGCAGCCTTTATCTAAAATATAACGGAAATTTGTTATTTCACGGCTGTATTCCTTTGGATGAAGAAGGAAACATGAAAGAAATGCAGATTGAAGACAAGACATATGCGGGTCGTAAGCTGCTCGATGTTTTTGAATATTATTTACGTTACGCCTTTGCGTATCCGGAAGAGACAGATGATCTGGCTACGGATATGGTCTGGTACATCTGGACAGGGGAATGTTCCTCGCTTTTTGGAAAGAGTGAAATGACCACCTTCGAACGGTACTTTATCCAAAACAAAGAAACGTATAAGGAGAGAAAGAATCCGTATTACCATTTGCGAGAAAATGAGGAGATCTGTCGGAAAATCCTGCTGGAGTTTGATATGAATCCGGATCATGGACATATCATTAACGGACATACGCCAGTTAAAGAGATTCGTGGAGAGAGCCCTGTTAAAGCAAACGGCAAAATGATTGTTATTGACGGCGGTTTTTCCAAAGCCTATCAATCTACAACAGGCATTGCCGGATATACCTTGTTGTATAACTCATTTGGCATGCAACTCGTCGCCCATCAGAAATTTATTTCAAAAGAAGATGTATTATGTAACGGAACCGATGTATTGTCGGTAAAAAGACTGGTGGACAAAGAACTGGAGCGTAAACTAGTGAGGGAAACGAATGTCGGCGAGAAGCTGCTGCAGAAAATCTCAAATTTGAAGAAACTGCTCCAATATCGCTATATGAATTGAAAACTCATCATAACATCATGGTCGGGAATTTCCTGTGTAAAGGGTGGTTCTCGGCCATTCCTATGGTCAGAGATTACCTTGATACTAGTATGGCCGAAAAAGGCTATTGACATTCTATCTACTGAAAGGTAGAATACGATACATGAACAACAACAACACAGTTTTTCGCATAATGCTGTGTATGTCGACAGTCACACCACGTCGAGTATTCAATAGTATTTTGTGAATAAACAGAATAAGATGGATATTTTTTAAGTTTCATCTACCTTTTAATAGGTAGACAATAAGTAAGGACATTTTCCAAAAAAACCACAAATTGAATGGAGCGAATCATATGAAAACACTCGTAATCGTAGCACATCCTAACCTGGAATCATCCAACTGGAACCAAGCATGGGTTGACGAACTTAAGAAGAATGGTGATATCACGATCCACGAGCTTTACAAAGAATATCCAAGCGCAGACATTGATATTAAACGCGAACAACAGCTAGTCGAAACGCATGACCGTATCATCTTCCAATATCCGCTTTACTGGTACAACATGCCGCCGCTACTCAAAACATGGTTCGATACAGTTCTGCAATACAACTGGGCTTATGGTCCGGAAGCAACGGCAACGACTGGCAAAGAAATTGGCGTAGCTATCTCGACTTATGGCACAACAGAATCGTATCAGCCTACTGGATCTAACCGTTTGACATTGGAACAAATTTTGGCTCCGATTCAAGCAAGCGCGCGTTTCATCAGCGCTGTGTACTTGCCGCACTACTCAGTTAACGACACTTCCGACGTAACGCCTGAGCGTTTGGCACAGAGTAGCAAAGCGTATATAGAGCACATTAAGACAGTTAAACCTGTGGAGGTGGCGTAAATGAAAAACGTAACGATCGACGTATATATGGATACCGTGTGCCCATGGTGTCGAATGGGTGATGCTAGTTTGAGAACTGCTTTAAAAGACTTGCCTGAAGGCATGAATGCTACAGTTCGCTATCATGCGTTCCAGCTGAATCCTGGTATTCGCAAGGAAGGCGAGGATTACCGTAAAGTTATGATCGGCCGCTTAGGTGGAGAAGCCCAATTCGAAGCAAGAATGAAACAATATAATCAAACTGGCGCTCATTTTGGCCTGAATTATAATATGGATTTGGTCAAATATACGCCGAATTCAGTGTTGTCGCATCAGCTGATTGCCATTACGCCGGAGCATCTGCAGTCGCAATTACTCGAGCGCTTATATACGGCATATTTTGAAGAAGGCGTTAATATTGGCGATGTGGACAAGCTTGTAGAAATCGCGCAAGCGAGTGGGATCACGAATGATCCCGCGGCACTAAAGGCAAGACTTCTCAACGGAGAAGGACTTGATCATGTGGAAGAAGGACAGCGCGATGCGCAGAAGCTTGGTATCAGAGGCGTTCCTTATTACATCATCAACGATAATCACGCATTAACGGGTCTTCAGTCGCCTGCAGATCTGATCAATGCCTTCAAACAGCAGTAATAAACCGTCTTATACAGGCAGCTGAGCATCAAGCCAAACGTTTTGAGCAACAATACTAATAGGAACCCGGGAGGAAAATATAATGAGCAATCAAGATAAAGTATATGTGATTACTGGCGGCAGCAGCGGACTAGGTAAAGCAATGGCAGTCGAATTGGTGAAGCGAGGAGCAAATGTCGTCATCAACGGACGACGTGAACAAGCGTTGGCTGATGCCGCGAAAGATATAGATCCAACAGGGAAGCAAGTGCATATTGTTGCTGGTGATGTCATGGAGTCCAAAGTCGCGCAGAATCTAGTCGACGAAGCATTGGCTAAGTTCGGCCGGATTGACACACTAATCAATAATGCGGGTATTTTCATCGCCAAGCCGTTCACGGAATACACCGAAGAAGAATTCACGAGATACATGGGTACGAACGTAGTTGGATTTTTCCATCTGACACAGCGTGCACTTGTGCAAATGTTGAAACAAGGTGCAGGCCATGTCATCAATATCACGACTAGTCTGACGGATTCTCCTTCGGAGCAAGTGCCTTCCGCGCTTGCGAACTTAACGAAGGGCGGCGTGAACTCGACGACGAAAGCTTTGGCGATCGAATATGCGAAACGTGGCATTCGCGTAAACGCAATCTCACCAGGTGTAATCAAAACGCCTATGCATGCTCCTGAAACGTTCGAATTTTTGTCTAAGCTGCATCCGATGGGACGCATGGGCGAGCAGCAAGAGATTGTTGATGCGGTGCTGTATCTGGATTCAGCGAAGTTCGTAACTGGTGAAATTCTTCACGTTGATGGCGGTCAAAGTGCTGGGCACTAATTGTAGCTGAAGGAGTGCAGCAAAAATACGATAGTAAACGAATGGAGGAGAAGATTTATGCCGATTGTAAACATTCAAGTGACACGCGAGGGCACGACGCCTGACCGAGATTCAGTGACCGCCGAAGAAAAAGCAGCTCTCATCAAGGGCGTAAGCGAATTGCTGCTTAAGGTGCTGAATAAGCCGTTGGAATCGACTTTCGTTGTGATTGAGGAAGTAGACACGGACAACTGGGGTTGGGGCGGATTACCGGCTTTGGAGTATCGCCGGAAGGTTGCTGCTCAGAAGGCAGCCTTGGAAGGATGACTGTAGAAGGAATTGAAATAAGAAAAGAAGCGCACTTTTTGTGTGCTTCTTTTTTTATTCATGCACCAACTTCAGGGGGAATTATTTGATAATTGATACCATCATTCATTTTTATTGATCATACGTTCTTGAAATGGTATTGTTTCTTTGGAAGGAGGGATCATACGATGGGAAGGAATAAAGTATTCGATGAAGATGCCGTGTTGCTTAAGGCCATGCATCTTTTTTGGAAACAAGGCTACGAGAAGACATCCATGCAAGAACTTGTCTCCCACATGGGCATTCATAAAGGGAGCTTATATGATACCTTCGGAGATAAACAATCCCTATATATCAGAGCATTGAAACGATATAGTGAAAGGTCTGAGCAGTCGGTTAAGCTTCGACTAGCGGATACCCATTCTGTCAAAGAGGCAATTCGAATGTTATTTGATTTAGCCATACACCAGCGTGAAGATATTCCACAGGGCTGCTTTATCGTCAATACCGCGGTAGAGCTATCTTTCCATGATGCTGAGGCCAGAGAATGCGTTCGTCTGAACTGGGAGCGTGTAGAAGAGATAATCGCAGATTTGATTGTGAGAGGAAAACTTGAAGGAGAGCTTGCTGAAAGCATTGACGCTGATCAACTTGCAAGTTTTTTAAATAATGCGTTAATTGGCCTTCGAATCATGGCTAAAACGATTACTGACAGAGATAAATTAAATCACATCATTGAAATGAATATGTCCTTATTAAAATAAGAGATAGAGTAGAATACGATGGCTGGTCATTCTAACAGGTTTGTTCTACTAGCACCATAGTTCATGAACCCTATTTTCATCCTCGTTGATGTACCATAAAAAAGCAGCACTTTAGGACTTTATTACTCTTCCTAATAGGCTGCTTTTTCGTTTTTTGGGTAAAGACTAGTTATTTAGACCAATCGTTCAACTATTTTGTTGACCAAACGTTCTTTTAAATGATAATGTTGCCTTGGGAATAAAAAGAAATAGTTTCCAATTCCCAGTTCGAGCAATTTGGTCCATTACCAGAGGAGGAAAACGAAGCATGAAAGCACATCTAAGAATTGTAAGAAAAAAAGCACTAATCGTCACTTCAACGTCTATCGCTTTATCTGTGCTTTTGAGTTCCTTTCCCTTGGCATCCGTCACGCACGCTGCCTCAGCACCCCACCCGACAGCCATTAAGGTTCCTTTACTCGGAAACCAGGCTCTAAGTGCACAAGAGCTATTGAATCCGCCGAAGCTAGTTGCGGATAGCACAAGGAATATCATTGGGCGGTTTATCGAAATTGAGTTTCCGGATAATGCTGAATGGAGAAACGCGATCTCTGCTGTAAGGATAAATGGGTATGCGCTTCAAGATCCTTCAAGTTACGCTATTACACCCGGCAAAATTCTGTTGGACGGTGCATTTTTTGGAGGGGAGGGCGATTACGACGTCAGCATTGAAGCAAACGGCTATGCGAGTGCAGATTTGAAGCAGCCTATTATTTCGTATTATTCACAAAATCTTGCACTGAATAAACCGGTATTCGCATCGGCTAATGCACTTCAAGAGGCTAGGAATGCGGTTGACGGAAACCTTGAAACAAGATGGGAATCTAAATTCGCCGACAACCAATTCATTACAGTTGATCTAGGCGCCGTGTACGATGACATTTCATACATCGTTCTGAACTGGGAAAATGCAGCTGGAAAAAATTATGATATTCAATTATCAGAGGATGGTTCCACTTGGACGACTGTTTTTACAACCGATCAAGGTGAACCCAACCATAAAGATAAAATTCTTTTCGCGCCTAAGAAAGCAAGATATGTGAAAATGAATGGCAACTCGCGTGCTACAGACTACGGCTTCTCGATTCGCGAATTGGAAGTGTACGGTGACGCTTTTTCAGGAATTGAGTCAGCTCCTGTATTACACGCGGATCGGACGGAGAATGTGCTCGGTCAACCGATGAATATCACGTTTGCTGACGACGTAGAGTGGAGAAACGCGATTAGCGAAGTAAAAGTGAACGACGTTGTCATTAGCCCTTCCCAATACCAACTTACTGCAGGTCAATTGACGTTAAGCAGCACTTTGTTTAACGAAGCGAAACCATATTGGATTTCCGTTCAGTCTCAAGGTTTTAAGAATACGGTAGTCTATCAAACGGTTCTAGCGAAAGACGGGGGACCTACGGATCCTACAGATCCTACAGATCCTACAGATCCGACAGACCCTACAGATCCTACAGATCCAACAGATCCGCCGGTGAACCCAGGCAGCAATCTTGCCTTGAATAAGCAAACCTCATCTTCGCCGGATTACCATCGTGCTAGCTCGGATGCCGTAGACGGCAGGTTGGATCGCCGCTGGGAATCTGCATTCGCGGATAACCAATGGATGAGCGTAGACCTTGGCACGAAGCAAACCATTAACCGCGTACTTCTGAACTGGGAAAATGCTTACGGCAAAGCCTACACCATTGATGTATCTGCTGACGGTGAAACTTGGCATACTGTATATGCGACTGACAAAGAAAATGGCGGCATTGATAACATCTCTTTCTCGCCTGTAGAAGCGAGATACGTCAAGATGAACGGTATTAAGCGTGGTACGCCTTACGGCTTCTCCTTATGGGAGTTCGAAGTATATGCGGGTACTGCTGACTTGATCGATAGTCCAGCTCTTACAGCTAGCACTAAGGCAATAATTGGAGAGCCAGTTGAACTTACTTTCGATGATAACTCGGCATGGAGAGCTGCAATTCATGCGGTAGAATTAGATGGAGTAGCATTGAACTCCTCCCAATATCACTTGGAAGCAGGCAAAATAACATTGGATGCCTCGTTGTTTATTGAAGCTAAAGCTTATGAAATTTCAGTTGCGGCAACTGGCTATAAGAATGACGCAGTTCATCAATCAGTCACGCTTGGATCTTATCATAATCTGGCGTTGAACCAATCAACCACTACTTCTGACGGTGCTTTGCAAAGCGGCAGCTACGCAGTAGATGGCAACAAAGCTACACGTTGGGAGTCCCAACATGGCATAGATCCACAATGGATTAGCGTTGATCTTGGAGAAGCAACTACAATCAAACGTGTTGTACTTAACTGGGAAAACGCGGCTGCGAAATCTTACCGCGTAGAAGTTTCCACTGATGGCGTGACTTGGACGACAGCGTTCGCCACAACGAATGGTCGCGAAGGCATTGCTAATCTGCTTATCAACCCAACGAATGCTCGCTACGTGAAAGTAACGGGTACAGAGCGCACTACTCAATATGGCTACTCATTGTTCGAACTAGAAGTATATTAAGTTGTAAACAATACCATACAGAAGAAACAGGGGCTAGGACACCGATTATAGGTGCACCTAGCCTTTGCTATTTAAGAACTACAATGATGTGGTGGCGATTAACATTGCTATTGAACAGGATTTGACCTATTATATTAACTTGAACTACGCTTTGGTTACTGCTAAAGGAGGGGTCACATGAGTACAGACAGTATTATTACACATGATTTACTCCGTATAAGTCGTTAATATCCATTTAACTTATACGGAGAAATTGAGATTAGATGGGTATGAACCGACTTTTTATACAGAAGTAGTGTGTTATAAAAAGGAGGAACTTACCATGTCAATGATACATGTACAAAACCTGACATTTTCATATCCCAGCAGCTTTGATCCTATTTTTGAAGATGTTAGCTTTCACATAGATACGGATTGGAAACTTGGATTTATTGGCCGTAACGGTCGAGGCAAGACAACGTTTTTCAATTTATTATTAGGTAACTATGAATACAACGGAAACATTACTTCTTCAGTTGAATTCAACTATTTTCCATACCCAGTCTCAGATAAAAGCAGATTCACATATGAAATAATCGAAGAGATATGTCCAGAGGCAGAAGATTGGGAGTTTCTTCGAGAAATTTCTTATTTAGATGTTGATGCTGAAGTGATGTACCGGCCATTCGAAACATTATCCAATGGGGAACAAACGAAGGTTTTGTTGGCTGCACTTTTTTTGAAGGAAGGGCAATTTTTATTAGTCGATGAGCCCACTAATCACCTAGATATCAATGGACGAAAAAGTGTTTCTAATTATTTGAAAAAGAAAAAAGGATTCATTCTAATCTCACATGATAGAAGCTTTTTGGATGGCTGTGTTGACCACATCTTATCCATAAACAAAGCGAATATAGAAGTGCAAAGTGGTAATTATTCCTCTTGGAAGCTGAATTTTGATAGGCAACAAGAACATGAGGAAAAAACAAATGAGCGTTTACAGAAAGACATTGGAAGGCTGCAGCAATCTTCTAAACGTTCGGCTAATTGGTCTCATCAAGTAGAAGCTTCCAAGAATGGAACAACGAATTCTGGTTCCAAATTGGACAAGGGATTTGTAGGACATAAAGCTGCTAAAATGATGAAACGTGCTAAGAACCTAGAATCAAGGCAACATAAAGCCATTGAAGAAAAATCAGCTCTGCTTAAAAATGTGGAAAAAACGGAGTCCTTACAATTAGAGCCCTTAGCATTTAAATCCAAGGAACTCGTTCAGTTAACGGACGTTTCTGTCTTGTATGATGATGAAGTAGTGAATACCCCTATAAGTTTCAAGGTTAAAGAAGGAGACCGGGTCGTTCTTGATGGGAAAAATGGGAGTGGAAAAAGTAGTATTATCAATTTAATTCTTGGTGAGCCACTTCAACATACAGGTAATTTGAACGTTAGTTCTGGTCTTGTCATTTCTTATGTACAACAAGATACCTCTCATTTAAAGGGAAAGTTATCTGACTTTATTGAAGAAAATCAGATTGATGAACCGATATTTAAATCTATTCTAAGAAAAATGGATTTTGAGCGCATTCAGTTTGAAAAAGATATATCCCACTATTCTGGTGGACAAAAGAAAAAGTTACTAATCGCTAAAAGTTTATGTGAAAAAGCTCATTTATATATTTGGGATGAGCCCCTTAATTTTATTGATGTGTATTCTCGCATGCAAATTGAAGAACTTATTAGAAGCTTTAATCCAACCATGATTTTTGTCGAACATGATCAAGCGTTCCGAGAAAAGGTTGCAACGCAAACGGTAACCTTATAAGTAACTGAAATAAAGGCCGAGAACTTCCTACAAGGAAAGTTCTCGGCCTTTATGTTTAACGGATACCGCGGTACGGGATTCGCCAACTCATTGCTCAAACGAGATTTCACTCATATCTATGCTAACAATTAGCGGCTCCGGTTGCTTTTGACCATCAGGTTGAGGGATGTAGACCCGGCGTTTTGTTGGTACAAGGATGCCATTGAAATCCTGATAATCAGAAGCATAATTCGCACCAGCTGCGCCAGGACTTACATCAACCGTATAGTCATGTCTACGCAATAAGCCATCTTCGCCGAAATAAGAAATTTGTTCGCGGCTGTGACTGGCGATATAATCTGGGAAAATAACCTTAAGCCGACGCCAAGACTCACCATTTTCCTGCCACGGCGTCAACTCTTCAGTCTCGAAGCCGGGATAGGTATACAAAAAAGGTTGTGTCAGGTAGGTCCACATGGCATAGCTTGCAAAATAGACCACTTGCAGCTCGTCCCAAGGTGTTTCTAACACATGCCCGTCATAAGAGGCACGCGGATTTTCACGGCTTTGAAGGGTTTCTCCTGTGTTGATATCCATAATGGAAACCTGGTCCGGGCTATACGTGCTTTGGCGATCAACAGAACCAAAACGATTGATTAAAACGTCCTGTTTGTGTATGTCGGCGATAAGTTTGTAGTCATCCAAAAGACCAGGATTGCCTTTTAAATGCCAGAGCACACCGCCACCAGATACTCGTGCATGTACTTTCGAGAATTTCTCCCACTGATCCAACCCACCATGTGCTTTAACCGCAAGTGCCAATAACTCATTCATTTCGTATCGTCTCCTTTAGAAATCTAGATTATGTTGGTATTATCGTTTAGTTTGATATAAAAAATACCGACCGTTCGTTTTTATTATAGTTAACTCTATCCGTTTGTCAACCGGCTGGTATAAAAAAACAGACCAATCAAATTAATGAAGGTCTGTTTTTGACATCTAAACGAAAAGTTTATCGATGTAATCCATTAATTGATCGTTCACTGTCTTGATATGCGATCGATCGTTAAATACGTTACTTAATAGAATGCCACCTTCAACCGTAGCCATGATATACACAGCAGTTTGCTTAGGATTCACATCAGAACGAATTTCTTTGCTCGTGATTCCATCAGCAATCATATCAGAGAGAAACTCAATAACACCCTGCATGGCAGATTGTGTTCTTTTCATCAACGGCTCGGATTGCCCGAAATCTGCTTCAACACTTGCATTCATAATGGGGCATCCACCAGGTAGCGTGGGATTCTCTCCAAAGGAAAAATAGGAGTCGATAAACGTTACTATTCGTTCTTTTGACGTGATCTTGAGGTTGAGTTCCTTTGCAATGTAATCATGAATGATTCGATTGCATTCATCAAATGCTAGTAGTGCCAATTCTTCTTTATCTTTGAAGTGGTTATAGAGCCCACCTTTTTGCATGCCAGTAACTTCTACAATGTCGGAAAGTGGGGTAGATAAAAAACCTTTTTTATTCATCAAAATCGCTGCTTGTTCAATAATATGCAACTTGGTTTTTTCGCCTTTTTTCATTCTCATCACACCCAAAAAATAAGATCGTTCGTTTTTAAAATTATAGCATTCGCTTTCATTTTGTCAATCTCGTGAAGAAACCGCGCGCCTGAAATGCGAATGAATCTATAGCTTGACAAAACATACTGTAATTAATATTATTACAGTAATAAAATAAGAATAGAGGACACACCTATGAAATGTAAAATTAATCGAAACGCTGCAACCGTGTTAAACAATATGCTGAATAGTGAAGAAGCGGTTGGGGGAAAGATGATTCGTGTTTTTATCACTCAGAATCATGGAGATCATGGTCATTATGATATAAAGCTGGATACACCTACTGAACATGATGAAATCGTGAAAACAGACAAAGACATTGAGATCCTATTAGATAGACGCGAACCCCTTTTAGATGGCGTTTGGATTCAGTATTTTTATGTACCTGATCCAGGGTTCTTCATAACAAACCCTTCTACAGGTTTTCTTGAAAAATAAAGAAGTGAATACAGTGACTGGCTAGTACTTTATCTAATCAAGTCTTAGCCAGTCACAATTACCCCAAAACGCCACTATTGATTTTCCTTATACTCGATCGTTAACCCCTCAACATGACGTTTGCTCATCTGCTTTCGTTTCTTTCTTGTGCTTTTCGATTCAAACACGATGTCCATATCGTAGTCTCCTTCTGGATATAGCTTGCTGCGCTCGATATAGAGAGATAATCTCTTGCGGTTGATGAGCACTTTTTCCTTCTGAATTTGCACCGTAATGTTTCCCCGATAATCAGGCTCGCTGCAAACAATGCCTGTACGGCGCAGCGAATGCACCCATACGCAGTCACCTATATCAAAATGCGGTATTGCTGCTCGTTCCACTTTTTCCTGCAATGGGACTGTTACGGATGGTTTTCCTGGTGCAACGGCAGTTATTGCAGGTACCTCTGGTGAGTGTTGCGTCACATCTTTTGTGATCTGCTTCGATCTCTCGATAAGCGCAAGCGGCATACCGAGTTTTTGTGCGATATAGAAGGCATAGGAGGAGCCCGCTTGACCAATCGTCAATTTGTAAAGGGGCTCCAGTGTTTCTGTATCGAATTCCATGCGTGCATTCTCGAAGCCGGGCGCAGTGTCGGCAAATTTCTTTATCTCGCTAAAATGTGTCGTTGCCATGACCGTTGCTCCGAGCCGGTACAATTCCTCAAGCACGGCAATCGATAGACCGATTCCTTCGCCGGGGTCAGTTCCTGAGGCAAGCTCATCGAGAAGGACCAGCGAAGAAGGACCAGCAGCCTTGAGGATGCCGATTACGTTCTTGACATGCGAAGAGAAGGTGCTGAGCGAATTTTCAAGACTTTGTCCGTCTCCGATATCCACCATTATGGATTTGTATACGGCAAATTCGCTTCCTTCTCCTACGGGAACGAGCAAACCCGACTGCACCATCAGGGTCAGCAAACCGACGGTTTTTAGCGAAACGGTCTTACCTCCTGTATTAGGGCCTGTAATTACTAATGCGCGGTAATCCTCGCCGATGTGAAAATTAAGTGGTACCGAATGCCGACCGAGCAGGGGATGGCGTCCGCTACGAATGGAGCTCCGACCGCGATCGTTCAGATTAACCGTTCGTCCGTCGATGAGTTTCGCGTATTTAGCTTTTGCGAACATAAAGTCGTAATGGCCAATCGTCTCTAAATTAATTGAAATTTCATACGTATTGCCCTCAACTTGATCCGTAAGTTCGCTGAGTACTCTTGTTTCCTCTGCTGCTTCTTCAGACAACAGATGTGCAAGATCAGCATACAGATCAGCGATATCTGCCGGCTCAATAAATACGGTCTGACCACTTGCCGACTCGTCCAGCACGGCACCGCCAACTTGTTTGCGGTATTCCTTCTTCACGGACAACACATAGCGGCCGCCTCGAGTCGAGACCACGCTATCCTGCAAATAGCTGCGGTATTTGGACAAGGCCGTGTCGAGTTTTTTCCGGATTCGCTCGTCTAATATGATTATCTTTTTGCGGACTCGCGACAAGGCAGCGCTTGCCTCGTTATCGACTTGACCGTTTCGGATACAGTGCCGGATCTCGGTCAACAGTTCATTGAGGTCGAATAAGGTTAGCGCGTAGGAGGCGATGCGCGGAGTGACAGATTCCTTTTTTTTCATAAAACTCTTCAGTTGCTGTGTACTTTCGATGAATCTTGCGATGTGCATAAAGTCTTGTGGTGTAAAAACAAATCCTTTCCCGAAAGTGCCTATAAGCGGCTCAATTCCATCTAGGGAGGGGATGGGTACACTGGCACCGTGGGCGATGACACGAACAGCTTCTTCAGTCTCTTGAAGTAGTGTTTTGACAATAGCCATCTCCGTCTTTGGTTCCATATTCTCAATGTGGGCACGGCCCAAATAACTCATTGCAAAGTCGGCCAAACGCTGTTTAACTCGGTCGTATTCCAAACGTTGATAAGTGGACTTGTTCAAATGAATGCCTCCTTTTGGGTACAAAAAAGCGGACTGGAAACAACAATCGTTTCCAGTCCGCTTAGGGAGAAACTGATGTTCTTAACAGCATCGCATGCAACCTGCCAGCAGAGCACGACGAAACAAACCTGTCCATTTGAACGGTTCACACGCGTACGCTAAAGCCAAACAGATTGCACTATGAAATTGCTAGTTAAGAATGACCTCAGACATTAAAATTTCTCCTTTGTATAACTTTACTTGTAGTATACCCTCATCATATGCGAGTCCAGTCTGGAAATCGTGGGAGAAAATAGCTTAAATTAAACTTTCCATGAGAAACCTTCCGTCACTTCTGAAACTAGGCAAGCATAGAATGGTGCTTAGGAGGCGGAAAAAATGCCAAACTATCGAATTATCGTCGATCTGTCTGATCGTAATCTGTATTTGCTCGATGGGAACACGGTTACACGTTCATTCCCGGTTGGAATCGGCAAAATGATTACGAAGACACCTAAAGGTGAGTTTACGATTATTAATAAACAAGCCAACCCCGGAGGTCCATTCGGAGCCTTCTGGTTGGGCTTATCTAAACCCCATTACGGCATCCACGGAACCAATGATCCTTCTTCAATCGGAAGGGAAGTTAGTCATGGATGTATCCGAATGTATAATGAGGATGTCCTACAGCTAGCTGAACTTGTCACCATTCATACTCGGGTTACGATTCGGCCGTAATCAATGAGTTTGGGTACATAATTTCAAAAGAGGGCCAAGCTTCAGGATGCGTAGAGATCGTAGTTAATAAGCCATTTACTGGGTACATTAAGAATGAGGAGCATATAAAATTTCACCCAAATATGTAAGGAGTGCTTAATAATAATGACCCAAATAGAGCTATTAGAAACAGAGGAACTAAAAAGAGAAGATTTTGAAAAGCAATACAAGGCATATACGGAAGCGCAGTGCACGAAAGAGTTTGGGCTAAACAATGAATCAACATTGTACGTTTGCAAGATCGGATTAGCGCAGGGAGCTGATACGAATGGTGCAGAACCCGGAAAAAATCTCAATACAGGTAACGTTGCTTTAGGTGTTGAGCTTCAGCCAGGCAAGATCAGTACAGTTAATATTGTCGATAGAAACATTGCTGCAAATACAGC
The DNA here is from genome assembly GCF_059692055.1 of Paenibacillus sp. J31R109. Classification (NCBI taxonomy): domain Bacteria; kingdom Bacillati; phylum Bacillota; class Bacilli; order Caryophanales; family Paenibacillaceae; genus Paenibacillus; species Paenibacillus sp. J31R109. The sequence continues at coordinate 883,739 of NZ_JCAUAR010000001.1, forward strand.
AACTCTTTCTATCATATATAGAATAATAGCTACTGGGGAAGAGCTAGTAACGGAATTTGATGAAGTTCGTGTGCCAGATGGCGAATATTTAACTACCATTATGTGGTCAATAAGGGATCCGCAGAATTTCGAACAGGAAGGTTATCCAAAACCAGAAATTGAAGTTATTATGAAAACAAATATTCGGGAATAATGTGTTAATTGGAGGGGGAAAGTAGTGACTTCTTTCAATTGTCATTGATAATAGTAGGTAAATGGAGGATAAGGAATGGGCAAAATTGCAATTTTTGGTTTTGGACGCATTGGCAGAATTCTATTGCGTGTCGCACTTCAGGATAAGCTCTTCGTTCCGGTTTCTGTATCGGATATCAAGGACGAAGGCACGCTTGCCGCACTGTTTGAAGTGGATTCAAACTATAAGCGTTGGCACGAGGACGTATCCACCAAAGAGGGTGTGATTGTCATCGGCGGACGAGAAATTCTTTATATTAATTCATCGCAGGAAGTGCCAGATTGGAAGGCGCTAGGTGTGGATCTCGTCGTTGATTGTACAGGCCGTGCCGTTGTCCGTTCCGTCGCACAGATACATTTGGACCGTGGCGCGAAACGAGTTCTAATCAGCGGGCCAAGTAAAACCCTCGACGATTGCGACGCCGTATTGCTGAAGGGTATTAACCTCGACAGTTTCGATCCAGAAAAGCACCGAATCATCAGCGTGGCTAGCTGCACGACTAACGCTTTGGCTGCCGTCGTCAAGCTGGTCAAAGAAAACTATGGCATCAAATTCGGACTGTTCTCAACAGTCCATTCTTATACGAACACGCAATCGTTGACGGATCAGCCGATGCGCGATCGCCGAGATTCTTGGGCGGCGGCCGAGAACATCATTCCGTCTTCATCTGGCGCGGCCAGGGCACTTAAGTTCATATGGCCGGATCTGCAGATCACGGGCAAAGCGTACCGTATACCGACCCGCACGGGCAGTATAGCTGAACTTAACCTGATCACCGAGAAGCCGTGCACGGTGCAGGAAGCGAATGATATGTTCCGCCGCGCCTCGAGAGAAGGAGATCTGAAAGGCGTTATGGATGTGCTTGAAGGAGAATGGGCGTCTTCGCGCATCGTCGGTGATCCGCATACATCGATCATTGATCTACCGCTCACTCACGTGGAAGGTGAACTCTTGTCTGTCGCGACATGGTACGACAATGAATGGGGCTTCGCCACGCGTCTGGCGGAGGTTGCCGCTTTCTTGGCAGGAAAATAACGTCGAAGACGGAGACGGCGTCGTCTGAACAGGTATATAGTTATGAACGTTTAAATATATTTCTAAGGTGTTTTACTCTTAGTTAGGAGGGAACATCTTGGAATACTTTATCACGGTAGAACCGGGAGTGCGGGTATTTGTGCAGGATTTGAACCCGACGGGAAAAAAGACGATCTTGTTCATTCATGGTTGGCCTTTAAGCCATAAGCAGTATGAATATCAATTTAATATTCTTCCTTCCATGGGCATTCGGTGCATCGGGATGGACTGGCGAGGGTTCGGAAGTTCGGATAAACCCTTCGTCGGATACAGCTTGGATAGATTGGCAGACGACATTCGCATTCTTATTGAGACTTTGAAATTAAAAGACATCACGCTGGCCGGGCATTCGGCAGGTGGAGCACTAGCCATTCGATACATGGCGAGACATCAAAGTCATGGGGTTTCAAAGCTTGTACTAATTGACGCCCAAGCCCCTGGCTCAGTACCGCAACAAGCTGCAAATATGTTTATTGAAGGAACGTTAACCGATCGGCCTAAAATGCTTGCCGGATTACCTGATTCCTTTTTTTTCAAACATATTACCGGCCCTTTCTCGGATTGGTTCTTTCAAATTGGATTGCAAGGGGCTGGCTGGTCGACTGCAGCCGTTATGGTTACGTTAAGAGACGAGAACGTGCGAAACGATCTTGGAAAAATAAACATGCCTACATTGATTATTCACGGCGTACATGACCAAGTCGTACCGTTTGTCAATGCTCAGGAAACCAATAAGCTCATTCACAATTCAGTTCTTGTTCCGTTTCAAAATAGCGGCCATGTTCCTTTCCTTGACGAAAAGGATAAGTTTAATCAGCTCTTGATGCAATTTGTTGAATGAGTACCCCAACTACCGATGTAATATTTGCGGAGCCACTTTGCTTAATTGGCTCCGTTTTATACATATTCCGATGTGTATTTCCGCGCGCAGCACAAAAAGCCCACCTATCCATCAGGATAAGCAGGCATTCATGCTGTAAAGCAAAACACCACTACTTTACAAGTTATTACGTTAACGCTCATTCGCGCCGGATGTACTGTCTTATATCCCCGTAGTCAGGGTCATACGTATCTGCATTGAGCGACTTGTGTTCGCGGAAAATCCGATATGCCAAATTGGCGCGGGCGGGGTCGTTCTCTACGAGGACGAGCACTTTACCGTTTCTAACATATTCGTCATAATATATCGCCTCCTCCTCGGGGATACCGAGTCCGACCAAGCCGCCGACGAGTCCGCCTGCACTTGCCCCAACAGCGGCACCTGTTAAAATTGCCACGATAGGACCAGCAGCAATAATAGGACCCACCCCGGGAATCGCCAAAGCGCCAATGCTCAAGAGAAGTCCCGTCACCACGCCTAACACACCGCCTGTCGCCACTCCTGTTGCAAGGCCTTCTTCTGCTTTGCTAGCGTTTGCTATTTCAATGTGATCCAGATCGTCACTGTTGCGACCTACAACCGAGAGTTCATCCGAGTGAAATCCATCTGCTTTCAATTGGTTAATGACGCGAATCGCTTCTTCTTCCGTGTTGAATACACCGATAATATGTTTGCTCATGGTTTTCCCTCCTGGAAAGTTGAGTGTTAGCAAGGTAATATCCCTCATTCCCGAAGCCAAGCATTCGCCAACAAAAGCGCCCCGCGGCACGCCGCGGTATCCGCCAAGGCATGCAGCATCACGAAATCATGGATGATGCCCTGGAACCGCACAGCCGTCACGTGCACGCCCGCTTCCCGCAGCTTATTCGCGTAGGCTTCACCTTCATCACGTAGCACATCCGCCTCGCCCGTGATGATGAGGGCGGGCGGCAACCCGCTCAGCTGCTCAATCGTGGCGCGCAGCGGTGAAGCCGTGACCTCTTCACACTGTCGCGGATCGGCCGTGTACTGCTTCCAGAACCACTCCATCGCATCGCGGCGGAGGAAATAGCCTTCAGCAAACTGCTGATACGACTCCGTCTCGAACGAGGCATCCGTGACGGGGTAAAACAGCAGTTGCTTATGAATTGCGGGACCGCTGCGAGACTTAGCGGTCAGTGTGATCGCGGCGGCCATATTGCCGCCGACACTGTCGCCAGCGATGGTCAAGCGGTTGGCGTCGAGGCCGTGAGAGTGCCCACTGGATGATGCCCACTCCAGCACTGCGTAAATCTCTTCAAGCGCGAAGGGATACTTCACCTCTGGCGAGCGTGTGTAATTCACAAACAAGACTGCCGACTGCGAGCCGACGGCCAGTTCTCTAACGAGTCGGTCGTGTGTATGCGAGTTGCCGAACACCCAGCCTGCGCCATGAATGTATAGGATGACGGGCAGTTGTTCCGGCGCGTTCTTCGGCTTCAAGATACGGATCGATACTTCATCCTTCGGGCCACCCGGGATTATCACATCCACAATATCCACGGGCTCTTTGTGTACAGGTTCAGACTGCACTTTATCAACCGTTTCGCGGCCCTTCTCCGGACCCAGCTCGTGCAGAAACGGCGGTGCACTATTTTGTTCAGCAACTTGTTTCGCAGCTTGTTCTAACTGGATTTTTTTGCACATAGGGGTAATGCCTCCTTTGATAGTGACCTCGCTTTCTTCTCCTCAGGCCGCAAGTGCCCATGAAACGGGTATACGTCAATCATTACACGCCATAATGAAATTTGAATCATAGACGTGGCTGACAAATGAAATCAGTAGCTCTTGATGACTATTTTTTAGCCCGCAACCAAAGAGGTCTTTACTTCATTTTGCGAATTATCTAATATAGTCTTATTAATTACAGAAAGGCAGTTGCGGCTATGATTTTTGCGGAGAAGTTAAAAATGGAACGAAATAAGAGAGGCTGGTCAAATAAGTGAATTGTTTGGATTAACTCTCGATGAATTATTAAGGAGTGATGAAGAGTTGACAAAAAAGGTGATACAAGAGAGCAAGCAATTGGCTTACCCGAAATTTAAGTTGCTATTTGATGTTTGCGTTATATTAGGCCTTATCCTGTTGGTGATTAAACTAATCGTCCTATTTCTTAATAAAGTAATGTCGTTGGATATTACGTTGTATGGTGGGTCCTTTTTTTGGAACTTCGGTTCTTTGATTCTAATGATTGGCGGGGGGATCGGCTCCAGCTTGCTGAAAGATAAGTACAAACAAGACTAATCCATTCCAGCGATTTGTATTTTTTTTGTTAATACGACATTTAACGCGATTTACTTCCGAATATATGTAATAAATACAATATATTGTATTTCAATTATGTGAAGGAGGATGTAAGGATCGTTCTGATTGTCAAAGTAGCAGAGTTACAAATCGAATAAGGAGATGGCGTATTATGAAGAAAAGAGTTTCATGGAGGAAGTTAATATTAGCAGGAACACTCGCATTCAACCTATTCATTGGCTGGAACACAGGGCACATTGTGGCCAAAGGACAATCACCTGAAACTCTGTGGGAAAAAAATTATAACACAGGTTTTGCACTCTCGGAAGTACAGGAAATAGCAGGAAATGGGTATTCCGTGATGGGAACCTCTGGTGAGGGCAACTTATTTGTAGCTAATATGGATGAGCAGGGTAATTCGTTGTGGACAAAAGAAATTCAGCTTCAGGCTATTAATACATCTGGTGTTGAAAAAAACGTAACGGTTTCTTCGATTCACCATCTAGATGATGGGGGATACATAGTAGGAGGAACTGTCCCAGGATTTTATTTTCGATATAATGATTATGTCATTGCCAAAACAGATGAGAACGGAGTCATTCAGTGGACACAGGTAGTTGACTCTGGTGCTTACGGCCACTTTAATATGATTCGAGATACACAAGATGGTGGCTATATCAATGCTATTTTTTCGGAGAGTATAAATGTAGGGTCGTTTCAAACGGCTGTTCAAAAAAGGGATCGCAGCGGTACTACCGAGTGGACGACTGTCTTAGGTGCAGGTGGTCCGAATAGTCCGCAAATACAAGCACAAACGGTTGAAGAAATAGCAGATGGCGGCTATATAGTCAGCGGCACCAAGGATACGAATGTTGCCATTTGGAAGCTGGATGCTTCAGGTGAAATCGTGTGGGAGCAGTCATATAATTGTAACGGCGGTTATGTTATCCAAGCATCTGACGGCGGTTATGTCATCGTTGGAACTCGTCCAGAAGGCGAAACTGTTTTGATAAAAACGGATGCCATGGGTGAAGAAAGCTGGAGGAAAACGATAAATGGAGAACAAACAGTCTCCTTAACGAATACCAGTGATGGCGGCTATTTAATAGGACAATCTCAGCTCCTTATCAAAACCGATGCTGCTGGGACTGAGCAATGGTCAAAGCCTATTCGTGGTCTGACAAAAGCGATATCAGTTAAAAACGGAGGGTATTTGATCCTTTCTTCGCCAGACACGCTCATGAAACTGTCAGATTATTCGCTCCCTCCACAAACAGCGCTAAAGCTCGATTCAGATGATTATAGTCTGATGGTCGGACAAACATTAGATACGGTTCTCACATCAGTCTACGAGGGTAAACAGGTCAATGTTAGCCATTATGGCAGCTATTCAATCGCTGATCCTTCCATATTATCCGTAGATAGTTACGGTAATATGACGGGTCTTAAATATGGACAAACGGTATTAACGGCAACTTATAAGGGATTACAAACGAAGGCGAATGTGTATGTCTACGGTAAATGATAGGTATGTAATGAAGATCAAAAGGGATGGCGTATATGAATGGACAAAAAATTAGTTTCTATGAATTTGGTGAACCACAAGATGTCTTAGTACTAGAACGGCAAGTAGTAACTCCACTAGAGGCTGATGAGATTTTGGTGGAAATGATCTCTCGTCCCATAAATCCATCTGATTTGATCCCAATTCGCGGTGCTTATCGACATCGTATCTCACTGCCATGTATTCCAGGATATGAGGGCGTAGGAACAGTCATTGATATGGGTAGTAACGTGCCAAAATCCATGCTTGGCAAGCGTGTATTGCCTCTTCGGGGAGAAGGGACTTGGCAGCAATATGTAAAAACATCTTCTTCTTTGTCTATTGAAGTACCCAATTTCATCACGGATGATGAGGCTTCTCGATTATATATCAATCCACTTACGGCATGGATCATTTGTAAGGAGCATCTTAAAAATTTTAATCATTCCTTCCTCCTTGTTAATGCGTGTAGTTCAGCAATCGGACGAATTTTTGCTCAATTATCTGCTGTTTTTGGTTACAAGCTTATAGCTGTCGTACGAAGTTCCGAGTATACAGATGAATTGTTGCAATTAGGTGCATGGGACGTAATTAACTCTTCGCAGAGCGAAGTCTATACAACTGTGATGGACATTACGCTGGGGCAGGGTGTGAATACCGCGATTGATTCTATTGGTGGAATAGAAGGATATGAGCTTGCACGTACAGTGCGAAGAGGTGGACTCTTTTTATCCATTGGAATGCTATCAGGGCTGCAAGTAGATTGGAAACGAATCGCAAATGAATTGCACATTCAATCAAAAATTTTTCATTTGCGGCGATGGATTCAAGGTAGCTCCGTTCATGAGTGGCAAAATTCCTTTCTACAGATTTTTGCATTGCTTCGTCAAAAGCAACTTTCCTTAGGAAAGATTGAAGCGAGATATCAATTAAAGGAAATTACAGAAGCAGTGCAGATCGTCGAACGACCGGGACGTCAAGGGAAACTACTGCTTACATGATTTATGAAAAAGTGTACCCACCCACCTTCAATTGTAGGGTGGGTTTTTAACTCGTTTTATCTATTGAATTACCGCGTACAAGAGTTCAAAGTAGGTAGAGTTTAGTTATAGGCATTTTCAACTGCCTTAAAATGGTATTATATGATCGAGACTTATTAGGGAGTGTTAAGATGCTTAGTTTTAAGAACACGACAAAGGAAATTTCAAATAGCGGGGTTGACACGGCTGTTCTATCAGTAGGAGCAACCGAACAATTTGGACCGTATTTGCCCATGCATTTAGATACGCTGATGGCCGAATTATACGCTGATGCATATGGGAGAGAATTGAATGCTTACGTTTTACCTACCATTCCGTTTAATACTTAGGAAGAACACGCCAATTTCAAGGGGACAGTTACGGTAAGTCCCAATATTTTGACAGCCATGTTGGAGGAAATTATTTGCAACCTCATAAGACAAGGGTTTAGGAAGTTTTTAGTGTGTACAGGACACGGCGGGTCATATTGGGAGGGAGCATTTGTCAAACATATGAATTACAAGTACCCTGAAATTATCTTAATATCCGCTTACCATAACAATCAAAACGCATGGGAAGAAGCATTAGAGATAGCAGGATTACAAGGCTTGAACGAAATGCATGGCGGGTTGTTGTCTGTTTGTACAGCAATGTGGCTTTGTCCTGAATTGGTTAAAACGACATCAATGGGCTCAGATATACCTTCAGAAAACCGTCTTTACGCAGATTACTTAGGATGGGACAAACTTACGCAAGATGGTTGTTGGGGAAAGTTCGAAGAAGGAAGCTATTCACATGAAGAATTGTCCGAAAAAGGCAGGGTTTTCTGGCAGACATTTATCCAAAAAAGAACGAAAGGTTTGAAACAATTCCTAGATGAGGGATACCGTCGAAAAACGCAAACATGATACACTTACCGCAATGATCGTAACAACTATTAATGGGAGTTCAACATGATTAAACATTTAATTAACATTCGAGGAAAAAACCTTTATGTACAAGTGTTAGGTGAGGAAGGACTGCCAGCGATATTATACATTCACGGCGGCCCTGGTGGTGTTGGTTCAACAGATTTCGTGCAATATCAAGGGAAACGACTAAGTGAACATTTTAATATAGTTACTGATCAACTTCGAAAAAATGGGAATGAAGAACTTTTCGAGTATTATGTAAAGTCTATTAGCGAAGAGTCTGACTATAAAGAAATTAACGCAATCATGGGCAAAGCATTTAACGACTTAGGTGATGATGGTCCTGTGTTTTGGTATGGCGATGATAAGCAAGTCATCAATTGGATAGTCGGAGCTAGTCCCGAGACATTGGATCTCTGGAAAAAATCTAATCATACAAGAAGTAAACTGATGAAGGATTGGAGAATGTATCATTCTATCTTAGATAGCATTTCTATGGTTGATAAACCGACATTACTAATTAAAGGTATGCATGATCCGATAACATGTGAAGAACAAATAAACGGGTTTAAAGTAAAATTTATTAATCCTTGTTTTGAGATGTTTTCTGAAAGTGGACACTACGTGAGAGTGGAAGAACCTGATAAATATGCAGAAGTTGTTATGCAATTTATTTTCAATCGGCGGAAAGCATTGGTACGCTATGACGAATAGTCCTGACTTTAAAATAAAAAATTAAAAATATACAATAAATTAACAAAATATTTCAGAAAGTATTGACCGTTTTTTAATATTTGGTTAATATTGAATTAATTTCAAATGGTACTCATGCGTGATGCGCAAAAGTGTATTTTAAATATCAAAAACCTCTAGACATGGTCGTTCATCCTTACAAGACCTGGATAGAGGTTTTATTAATTATGAATCCTGTTGTCAGCAATAATTCTACACTCACTTATGTAGTTGTAACCTTTTACGGACGTTTATATGGAGCGTGAGGTGATTGTGATGACAATTTCGAAGTTGTACAAATTCCGTTTAGCTCTTTTCTGGCGGTTATTCACCAACTATTTTATCGTAATTCTTGTACCCGTCATTGTCGCCTGTATTTTAGCTCACGTTCTTGTGATCCGTACGATTGAGAACGATGCCGAGAAACTGAACAACGTCATCATTAGTCAAATTTCAAAGCAAGCGGATACGGCATTAGATTCGCTCCAAAGCAATATGATCAACATGCTAAGCTCATCCAATTTAACGAGTTTGCTCAACATCATAGATGAATCGCAAGAAAATCAACAGCGCGCAGAACAGTTTCATGCGCTCAAAGAGCAGCTGAATAAGCTTCAATCGGACAAATTGGTTTCAAAGGTTTTCTTATATTTTGTCAATCACGACCTTGTCGTCGATGAGGATATATATACAGACAAAGGGTATTACTTTAATTTTAGATATCCGTTAGATGAACAGCAGAGAAAGGCGCAATTGTCCCATTTTAGTGGGAAAAAGATGATGGATTTTACCGATCCGAACAAACATGGCATGTCAGCAGTGATGAGCTATCCGTTTAACACCAATAATCCAGAGGTATACCTGGTAGTTGACTTTGATCAGGAGAAGCTTAAAAGCTTGATAAGCAATCCGGAAAAATGGGTGACTGGAACAGCGATTGCAAGTAGTCAAGGGTTCATATTGAATCAGGTTGGATTGACAGATCAAGAGGGGGCAGCCGTGTTAGCGCATACGCGATCTAACTCCAAGGGCTCCCAATTTCTCATCACGAACGAAGTCGCAATGTCGCTTGTGAAATCACGCTTTAACGATTCTTGGTATTACGTGACCATAGCGGACCTAGGTACACTGATGAAGCCTGCACATATTACGCGGTTGATTAGCTGGGCGTTTCTTTTCTTTTTCCTCGTCGTTGGCAGCATCATATCTTATTATTTAAGCCGTCGTGTGTACCGCCCAATTCAGGAAATAACGGAAGCGAATGAAGAACTGTCTCAAAGGGTGAGTGGCATGTCCCACGTGTTGCATGAGCTCTTCATAACCAAGATGCTTCTTGGCGAGTATCGAGATGCGCTTTCTATTGAAAATTATGCAAAGGAAATCGCGTTTGCCTATAACAAGCATGATGTACGCACAGTTCTTTGTATTGCCTTTCATTATAATGTAACCTATGAACAATTATCGGAGCCGACGAAGTCATTTCTATTCGTAGAACTAAAGGAACGTATTTGCAAGTTATCACCTTCGCCTGTCTGGCTCTGCCAAACGAAGCCAGAAGTCATGGCATGCGTCGTGTTGCATGATTCGTTTCTACATGTGGGTGCCGAGGATGCAGCTAATATTATCAGCGTCATTCTCGAACAGTACAGCCAATATTTTAAAGCAACAGTAGGCATTGGTAAGACGGTAAACGCCATTGAGCTACTTCATGAGTCATATGAACTTGGGATTTCCGTGCTACAGAATCGACGACTTGATTTTGAAGTGGAGATATGCAGAGGACCCTACGTTGGGGATCGCGCGCATTGGGACAGCTTTTTGACTGTGCAGGATGTAAACCGTATGTTCAATCAATGCAAGACACGCGAATACGAGAAGCTTCTGCAATTCGCGTTAGATATGCTGGAGGATGGATTACGTAAAAACGTCACCGCCATTCAAATCAAATATTTATGTACGGATATTCTCAACACGTGGATCCGTGCTATAGAAACCGAGCATGATGATTTTAATGTGCTGTTCTTTTCCAAGTTGTTCGAGCGGCTTGAGCGCAGTATGACCAGTAAAGAACTTAAAGACTGTTTCCTAGATATACATAGTGTCTTATTTCGGAATAAAGAGCCTGATCAGCGAACGAAGCAGTTTACTGAGATTTTAGATTATATCCATACGCATTATAATGAGGAACTTTCTATTGAATATTTTGCCGGGCTCTTGAATATGTCCAACGGTCACTTCAGCCGCACCTTCAAAGATGAAATAGGAGAGAAGTACGTGGAATATATAGCGAAATACAGGCTGAAGATGGCTAAGAAATTTTTGCTGGAGACAGACTATAAAATCGATGACATTGCTGAAAAGGTAGGCTACTGGGGACGCAACTCATTTATTCGAACGTTTCGTAAATATGAGGGCATTACGCCGGCAAAATATCGGACGATTCACAACTAAAAAAAGAGACTTCATTTTTTCTGAAGTCTCTTTTTTTTCTTCCGTCCCTCTCAGGCAGCTTGGTATTCCTGGGATCACAGCGCACGCAAAATAGGAGACGTTGGGTAATTATGTATGCTTTACGGAGGGGGGAGAGATCATTGTATAGTTAGGCCATCAACTGATGTATGTAATGCTGCCGAAAGAGGTGAGTGGGTGAAATGACACAGAGAAATGTTATGTGGTACATGCTAAAGAAACACAGAACACTATATCTACTAATGCTTCCTGGGATTTTGTATTACATCATTTTTAAATATGTACCCATGTATGGAATCATCATTGCATTCCAAGACTATTCGATCGGTAAAGGGATAGTAGGCAGTAAGTTTGTAGGATTAAAACATTTTATTGAATTCTTCTATGTGAATCCAGATTCATGGAAACTGATCCGAAATACCGTCATGCTTAACGTTTATGATTTGCTATTTGGTTTTCCTGCACCAATTATCTTAGCTATCTTGTTCCACGAGATTAAGAACACAACATTTAAACGTGTTGTACAAAGCATCAGCTACATGCCTCACTTTTTATCTACGGTTGTTATTGCTGGAATTCTCGTCACGTTTCTTTCTCCGCAAACCGGAATCATCAATTTTTTTCTTGTCAAAATGTTTGGGATGGAGCCAGTCCTATTTTTAGGATTACCGTCTTGGTTTCGAACGATCTATATCTCTTCTGAGATTTGGCAAAAAATCGGCTGGGGGACGATTCTGTATTTGGCTGCCATCGCTGGTATTGATCCAACACTTTATGAAGCAGCTAAGATGGATGGGGCAAACCGCTATCAACAAATGCGTCATATTACCTTCGTCGGCATGGTGCCAGTCATGATCATCCTCTTCGTCCTTACGCTTGGTCATTTTATGGAAACAGGGTACCAAAAGATATTGCTGCTTTACAATTCTATGAACTACGAAACTTCGGATGTCATCAACACCTTTGTATATAGGCGTGGGATTTTGGACGCGGATTTCAGCTTCGCCACTGCCGTTGGGTTATTTCAGTCCGTAATCGGACTAATTCTTGTCATCGCCGCTAACCGTATTGCAAGAAAATATTCGGAAACAAGCTTATGGTAAAGGAGGAAGCCTATTGAAAATCAAAGAATCGCTGGCTTCAAAGATATTTGATGCCTTCAACTATGTCATCATGATCTTGTTGATGATGGTTATGGTCTACCCACTGATTTATATATTCAGTGCTTCGATTAGCGATAATGCGCTCGTATCCAGCGGGGATGTGCTTCTCTTGCCTAAGCAGGTGACACTCATTGCCTATAAGCAACTGGTCACCAATCCAGATCTATGGATCAGTTATTGGAATACAATCCGTTATACAATTGTTCAAATGATACTAACCTTGCTTGTAACCTCGGCTATGGCGTATCCCTTGGCAAAGAAATGGCTCCCCGGCCGTAAAATCATTCTGATGATGGCAGCTTTTACACTCCTATTTAGCGGTGGTATGATTCCAACGTTTCTCGTTGTACAGAAGTTGGGGATGTTAAATTCAATATGGGCCATAGTCCTTCCGTCACTGATTAGCACATGGTATTTGTTCATTATGCGGACTTTCTTTGAGGCATTGCCAGAAGAACTTGAAGATGCAGCGACGATAGATGGCTGCTCTTCCTTACAAGTGCTGCTGCGTATCGTCCTTCCGCTATCTCTGCCAGTCATGATGACGATTGGCTTATTCACGGCAGTAAACCAGTGGAACGCCTTCTTCGATGCGCTTATTTACTTGAATGAACGCTCGATGTATCCATTACAAATCATGCTGCGAAACATTCTTGTAGCTGGAACTACGATTCAAGGTGAAGGCGATTTAAGCCTGCTACAAACCATGAAGTACGCCATCATCATGATTGCCACGCTACCCATTCTATGCGTATATCCGTTTATCCAGAAATACTTCGTGCAGGGAACGATGATCGGTGGTATTAAAGGATAGTTCTAGATTCTAAGGAATCTATCGCTATAGATGGAATGGATGTTCACCATAATAGGGAGGTTTTCAAATGAAAAGAAGAACTGTCGGAACAGGTTTGACTACGGTAATGCTCATCGGTATTGTAGCTGCAGGCTGCTCGAACGAAGCGACTAGTACTCCCTCAGCAGGAGAAACAAACAAACCAACCGAGTCAAAAAAGCCAATCACATTCTCGTGGCTGGCCTACGACCGCCCGGAAGGAAAAGTGCGCCAGGACTGGGATATATTTAAGGAAATCGAAACGAAAACAGGCGTTAAAGTAGAATTTCAAGTGGTTAGTCAGGAAGGTTTAAAGGAAAAGAAGCAAATTATGATTGCAACAAACTCAGTCACAGACTTCATTCAGGTAGATACATTAGAAGGAAGACAGCATGGTCCAGATAAAGTGTTTTTGAATTTAAAAGATTACTTAGATAAGGCACCCAACCTTAAGGCGTTCTATGATAAATACCCGGAGGCCAAAGCAGTTGCAACCGGCGTTGATGGTGGTATTTATACGGTCCCTGTCATCGAAGGCGACGCGGAAGGGAAAGGCTTTAACTTTATCTGGTATACACGTAAGGACATTATGGATAAGTACGGACTGAAGGCGCCGGCTTCCGTGGATGAATTTTATCTCTTCCTGAAAACGCTAAAAGATAAACAGCCAGATACATATCCGCTCATTAATAATGCGCTAGTCGGCGATACGGGGTTATTTACGACTTTCGGAAGAGCATTCACAGGCATTCAAGGATTCTATAACGTCGATCCTTCCACCGATAAATACGCATTTGCTCCATACCATAAAGGATTTAAGGATTCCCTAGTTTTCTTGAACAAACTGTTTAACGAAAAGTTGTTAGATCCGGAATTCTCTATGATTACGCAAGCACAGTGGGAAGAGCGACTTCTTAAAGGCAAATCACTTGTGACGTATTTCTGGAAGGCTGACTTGGAGACGCTTATGGACAAAGGACGTAAAGCCGGTATTGCAGATTACACGCTCGATGCAATTCCTCAGTTTGCAGCAGACGGCATCAAAAACTACCAGTTCTCCCGTTCGGTTGTTGGTGCTTCTGGCCGGGCGATCTCAGCTAAGGTAAAAGATAAGGACAGGGCTGTTCAATTTCTTGACTACTTACTGGGAGAAGAAGGATCCAACTATTTGTCTCTCGGAATAGAGGGCAAAACGTATACAAAGGAAAATGGTAAACCTTCTTACAATAAGGATTTTGGTGCTTCGCCATTCACAACACTACGTAAGGATTGGGGCGTTTGGTACGATATGCTTACACTTGATAATGCCAAATCTCGTGAGGTGTGGGAGCGCGGCTTAAGCGACAAGAGTAAGGACATTAACAAGAGATATGAGTCATTTATTATTCCAGCACCTAAACAAATTGTGAAAACAACGGAAGAATTGGAGTTGGAGAAATCGAAACTAAACAACCTGAACAAATTCCTAGAACAGAAGCTAACCGAATTCGTCTCTGGCAAGACTCCAATCAATGATAAGACGTATCAAGAATTCATTGATCAAACGAAGAAACTCGGAGCTGACGAATTGCTTGCCATGTACAATGCTTCCTATACGCGCACATACGGCAAGAAATAAACATGCTTGCAGTAAAGTGAACATTTCGTATTCACTGGATCGGAGGGAACCTTATGGCTGAGGAATTTAAAGTTATTGATGTGGATGTCCATAATGAACAAAATGATGTGGATTTACTACCGTATCTGGCTGAACCATGGCGTTCACGTGTAGCGGCAACTGGCATTGGGTATGCAGGATCTGGCTACTATTCGCCCGTTGGTGTCATGAAGAAGGATGCTATTCCTGCTGGCGGTGGTAAAGCGGGCTCTGACCCTGATTTGATGATTAAACAACTGATCGAAGGATACAATGTTGAATACTGCGTGCTAACCGGGGTTGTGTATAATATTTCTACGACGCACGATCCCGACTATGCAGCAGTGATTTGTTCAGCTTATAACGACTATTTGATTGCTGAATGGCTTGGTAAACATAAGGCGTTCAAAGGCGCCATGGCTGTCGCCACACAAGACCCCTATCTTGCAGCCAGAGAGATTGATCGCATTGGAGGGCATCCCGATATCGTCGAAGTGATGATTTCAAGTGCGGCTCGCGCACCGTTGGGACAACGATTGTATCATCCTATATATGAGGCTGCGGAGCGAAATGGATTACCTATTGCAATTCATCCAGGTGCGGAAGGTGGGGGCAGCTCTACGGCCCCTACTGCAGCAGGCTATCCATCTCGATACATCGAGTGGCATACATGCTTATCGCAAATGTTTATGGCTCATCTCGTCAGCATGGTATGCGAAGGTGTGTTTGAGAAGTTCCCGAGATTGAAAGTGGTGCTTACAGAGGGGGGGATAGCTTGGCTGCCACACCTGATGTGGAGGCTGGATAAGAACTACAAAGCTTTACGTTCCACTGTCCCATGGCTGAAGAAGATGCCCAGTCAGTATATTCGAGAGCATTGCTATTTAACGACACAGCCCATTGAGGAACCAGACAATCCTCAGCATTTGATCGATTTGTTCAATATGATTGATGCCGAGAATATGATTTTGTACTCAAGCGATTATCCGCATTGGGACTTTGATTCGCCAAGTATGATTCTGCGGAGGCTAAAACCTGAAGCGAAACGTAAAATTTTTTACGAAAATGCGAAAAGCCTTTATCATCTTTAAGTCACGGAGGACTTTATGACGGTACATTATGTGCTTGATACAGACGCTGTCTCCGATGGCGGACACGCCGTCGTTACGATTGAAGGGAAGAGCATTGGCATATACCGGGTAAACAACGAATATTTCGCATTAAACAATTATTGCCCCCACCAAGGGGCGCCGATGTGTGCAGGACTCGTTACTGGTACTACGATGCCTTCGGACGTTTATGAATATGAGTATGGTAAAAGCGGCGAAATCATCCGTTGCCCATGGCATGGCTGGGAATTTGATATTCGTACAGGCAAATCATTATTTAACGATAAGGTTTGGGTGAAAACATATAAAGTGAATGTGGAAAATGGCAAAGTAGGTGTTGAACTTAAAAGGGAGTAGGCAACGAGATAACATATGTTGAGGGAATCAAAAGGGGGCAATAACCCCTGTTTGATTCCTTTTTTATTAGATTTGGAGTAAGCGGTTATTTCATTTGGTTAATAAGCTGTGATACGATTATGAAACAATACAATAAAATTCCTTCCAGAAGAAAAGAGAAGCTAAGCAATGGTCAAAATAATGAAGTCGAAAGTAGAAACCGAGCTTCAGGCCCTCATCGGCACTGATGCATATATTCACAGCGAAGCAACTTCATTTGTATTCGTTCGTAATTTTAAGGTCAATGTAACCCATGCCTTTATAGCGGGAGAAGGTCCATTTCGTGCCGCTCTTCGATTTGATGGGCATGGTTGGCTGCGAATGGAGGCACTCACACATTATGAAATAGATGCGAATGGTCGTCTTTTATTGGCTGGCTATGATGACAGAGGTCGGATGAATGTTGCTCTGCACATCGGAAAGGAGCCGTTTCCAGAATGAACAATACCAATAAATCGCCATTGAAAAAGCTGCTCGCGGTGTTTGCCCATCCCGACGATGAGTCGTTTATTTGTGGAGGTACCCTCGCCAAATATGCCAGTGAAGGTGTCGACATAACGCTAGTGAGTGCTACGCGGGGAGAAATGGGCAGACGCATGGGCAATCCACCTTATCTTAACCGTGAATCGATGGCAGCTGCACGTGAAATGGAATTACGAAGTGCCTGCGACAGCTTGGGAATCCAACATCTCCTATTTTTGGATATCCGTGATAAGACAGTTGAGTTTACTGATGAAAGTAGCCTGACATCACGCATTGCGGATCTTATCTACGAAGTAAAACCCGATGTCGTACTTACTTTTCATGAGAAATTGGGTGGACATCCAGACCATTGTGCAATTGGGAAGGCAACAACAGCAGCTTTTCAAAGAAGTGGGATTCGGGGTGCATTATATTTCATTACGTTTGGTGACGCAATGGAGCGTCCGGAACGGTATGGGTATTCCCGTAATGATGTTATTAAAATCGATGTGCATGCTCACTTGGAAGCCAAACTCGCCGCGTTTCGGGCCCACCGATGTCAAACCGAAATTGATGAATGGGTGTGGCTTCCAGACCACGAGGCAGTTGCGAATTTCGGTAGATATGAGTATTTTTTGAAAGCTGATAGAGGGTCCTCGGAAGAGAATTTCGATGATTTGTTTAGTATTCCCCTTGGATCACAAGGGTTTCTCAGCTAAAGCTTGTAGTATTTTTTAATGGATAACGAATAGATTTAGATAGGATGGGGACAGAATTGACAAAAAAATGGTTTAGTTATGCAGGATTAGTTATAGTCGCAGCTATATGGGGGGCGAACTTCGGAGTATCCCGGTATGCGATGGAGACGTTTGATCCCATCTTGTTCACGTTTCTGCGCTTCGGCTTGTCGGTGCCTATCTTTTTCCTATTGCTTAAAGTGAAGGAAGGAAACGTAGGCATTCCTTTCAAAACAGGAGTGCAACTAGCGCTAATCGGGCTAATGGGGATAACGGTTTTGGAGATCGGGGTCATGTATTCAATTAAATACACAACGCTAGCTAATTCTTCGCTGCTTAATGTTGCACCGTGGCCGATTTTTGCGGCTTTGTTCGCTCCATTATTCTTGCGTGAAGCGATATCATTACGTCTGGTCGTAGGCGGTGTCGCGGCAATTATCGGTGTCTGCCTCATCATTCTCGGAGGTAATGAAGGGTTCAGCCTCGGTTCGGACAATATGATTGGTAATTTGCTTGCGTTCGGAGTCAGCATAGTGGGTGCGCTGTTTAACGTTGTCTGCATGCCTTTGATGAAACGCTATTCTGCCCTGCGTGTGAGTACTTGGTTTATCCTGTTTGGCAGTTTGTTTATGTTTCCATTTACAATTGGCTCTTGGGGCGAGGTTGCCTGGGGAGATCTTGGAACAGCTAGCTATGTTGCCATCCTGTATAACGTACTGATTAGCACCGTGATAGCGTTCATCGTATGGAATGCATGTATGTTCAAAATCGGCGTAACACGAGCGAATTTCTTTCGATACGTCGTACCAGCATCTGCCGTGATTACGGGATATTTCTGGTTCGGCGAGGGCATTTCAGGCTCGCAATTGTTCGGTGCCTTGTTCATGGCTGCAGGTTTGGCATGGATTAGCTTTGAGAAGCGGAAACCTGCGGTGCAAGCCAACACGACTAGGCCGAAAATTACATAATGAAATCAAACCATTATCAATGGGCTGAGTATTTTAAAGGTAAACAGGAGAATCATATGAATCTAAAAGAGCAGTTTGGCGATATTGATATCTATTTATTTGATCAGCTATTAAAAGGTCGTATTACGTCGGGAATGCGGATTCTCGATGCCGGATGCGGCTCTGGTCGCAATCTTATTTATTTCCTGCGTAACGGTTATGAAGTGTATGCTGTGGATCGTTCTGAGGAAGCGATTGACGCTGTTCAGAAGCTTGCCATGAAGCTAGCACCTGACTGGTCGAACGAGCGCACTCGGGTTGAAGCTATTGAGAAGATGAGCTTTGATGATCACTATTTTGATTTTATTATTAGTAATGCCGTTCTGCATTTTGCTGAGAATGAGGCCCATTTTCAGCAAATGGTGCATGAATTATGGCGTGTACTTAAGCCTGGCGGGCTGATGTTTGTACGACTTGCATCATCAATTGGAATTGAAACGATGGTAAAGCCACTCGGTGATGAACGTTATAAACTTCCAGACGGGAGCATCCGTTTTCTTGTGGATGAGGAAAGATTACACAAAACTACGGAGGAATTGAAGGGGATACTTGTTGAGCCTATTAAAACAGTGAATGTGGCCGGTCAGCGTTGTATGAGTACTTGGTGCGTGAGAAAGTTAATGTAATTAGAAGGAGGGGGAGATTAATTGGAAAACCGAGTGGATCACGTTAAAACTCTCGTAAGGGAGCTTAGGGGTACTCTTAGTAAATCAATTTTAAAAAAGCTCAATTTAGATAAATGTGAGAGGGTGGTTGAAAAGTTAGATTCCTTTTCTTCAAGTTGTAAGGAATGTGAGCAACAACTACTAGAATTAATGAATTGTCTCATGCTAATAAAAGAGGATACGAACAGGATAGATGATACTAAATTGAAGCCATATAAACAATTAATTAATCACATCACTTCTCATCTTCAGATAAAACATAAGTTGATCGGAGAGGGATACTACACTGGAATTTTCATGTCCTTGGGGATAAGCTTTGGTGTTGTTTTTGGATTAACTGTATTTGACAATATTGGCTTAGGAATATCAATTGGCATGTGCATGGGGTTAGTAATTGGAGCTGGTAAGGATGCAGATGCGAAGAAAAAGGGGAAAACGATATAGTTTCGGGTGAATTAATAAATAGGAGATGAATACATTGGCATTACCAATTTATGTTGTGGATGCTTTTACTGATAAAGCATTCAAGGGGAACCCAGCCGCAGTCTGTTTAACTTCTGAACCACTTGATGATATTTTAATGCAAAGTATCGCTACAGAAATGAATCTATCTGAAACAGCCTTCCTGTCACCTCAGCAGGAGGGGTATTCACTTAGATGGTTTACACCTAACACTGAGGTTGAATTGTGTGGACATGCTACGTTAGCAAGCGCACACATCTTGTGGGAAACAGAAATGCTATCGAAAGATAAACAGGCGAATTTTTATACAAAGAGTGGACTTCTGACTGCGAGTATGAAGGGTTCATGGATTCAAATGAACTTCCCAGCGGAACCTGTGAGTGAAAGTGATTATCCTTCGGAACTTATTAAAGCCTTAAATATCGATCCTATATATGTGGGACGAAATAGATTCGATTATTTTATTGAAATTGAGTCCGAAGATGTAATCTTAAATCTAACTCCTGATTTCTCTATGTTGAGGACTATCAAAACAAGAGGGATAACTGTCACAAGCAAATCGAACGATTTCGACTTTATTTCGAGGTGCTTCTTCCCAGCACTAGGAGTCAATGAAGATCCCGTTACTGGTTCCGCGCATTGTGGTCTTGCTCCATATTGGAGCAAAAAATTAAACAAAACTGAAATGTATGCTTATCAAGCTTCGGCACGAGGCGGCCTACTAAAACTAGAATTACAAAAAGACAGGGTTTTGATGGCGGGACAAGCAATTACAGTTATGAAAAGTGAGTTATTCATTTAGCGTATTTCCATGATTTGTGAAAGTATGAACCTGACGGCAGCCAGTGATGGCTGCCGTTTGTTCGTATGAGCTTAATTGTTGTCGGGGAACGGAAATTCATAGTCCATCCACAATTTGTTCATATTCTTAGTAATGTTAACAATCCGGTTTATGTAGCGGTCCGTTGCCCAAAGGTCGCCATCGCTACTTACGTAGGCTTGACCGAATAGATCGTTCAGCTTGACAAGATTTCCTGAGGTATCGATTTTATATATGCCAAAGGCAGGATTTTCTCTCTGCATGGTACGCGTATAAGCACGAAAGATGAGTGTGCCGTCCTCTTCATGGGAAAGTACTTCAATCTCGTCTATCTTCAGTTGACGGTTCACGGAAACGGATTGACCATTTGGCTGGAGTAGACTGAGCTCGCCTCTGATAAAACCATTTCGACCATTAATATAATCCCCTGCAATTGGCCTGCTCGTCAACCACCAAGTCCCGTTTGGATTTGGTTGTACACTTGAGATGGGCCAGTGGGCGAACTCATTCAAGGGTACAGGTCGTTCATTGCCATCTACGAAGAAATAGCGGTAATAGGTAGAAAAGTCCGGATAAATTTGATTATTGGTGTCCGTCTCTACAACTGATAAGATCTTTCTTCCTGTTCCCAGATCAAGCCATGCTTCCTTATACGCTAAGCCCGCGTAAGAACGTTCCATGAATCCCACTGAAGAAGTTGTACCGTCCGCAGGCATCAACGAGAGGAGTTCATGTCCTTTGTAATAGAATGTTTTCTCCTTTCGTTCAATAGACGCAAAGTCTGGTGAAATGAATTCCGCTTTAGGTAACGGTTCGGCACCTGATCTTGTCGGCATGGCGGAAAGCTTCTGGCTTTCCTCTTCTGTCAAAAGCGTTGGTTGATCAGTTAATGATTTCCCAATTTTAAACGTTTGTAAGCCAGAGTAAAGGTACAGGTAATCGGCGGAGTCGTTGACAAAGGAGTCTAGGTAATGACGCTGCGGACCTACGACGGCGAATCCGTCTTTTGGGCTCCAAAACAAATTCATGTAGAATTCGTCATGCATGAAATGCCAGGTCATCGGAAAATAAGTAATATCCCGAAAACTTAGTAGCGGATATTCCTCCAATTGATTGTCGATCGGTTTGTTGTTGACAAAGACGGGATAATTCACGAGTTCTGCTGTATATGTCGCTTTTTTGTTACTGCTATTCTTATCAGCTGCTGGCGGTTCCTGATAGTGATTTCCAAGCGCATTGACATGAAGCCCTTCCGAGTCGCTCCAGGTGTACTCTAAAGATAAAGAGCGAGTATAATCCCAGGTTAATGGCAAATAAGTAATGTCTTTGTAGATGATAGGCGGGTATTGTGCTTTGGACGAATCGATGATACCCCCGTTTATTTGTACAGGGAAAGTGGGTAGGCTGACTTTCACGGAACTGCTGTCAGCGTAAGCAGCTGACGTGAGCTGATCGGTAAGCAATAGTACGGCGGCGGTTGTGAGAGCAGCGAACTTTTGAAGACCGAATTTCTTCATTAGGGTTTCACCTCATTATCTATTGTTTAATGAATTAAACGTTAAATTTACGAAAATGTTACTTTATTTACATAATTTTAACATGCAATACGGAATTATCCGTCTCCACCAATGGATGCAAAAGTCTCTTTTTGCAACCTTTGCGTTTCAAACATCGTCAAAAATAAAATAATACGGTTAAGGGCGAGATAACTTGTGAAGAAACTTTTTGTAATTGTAATGTTTGCTGTGATTGGTTCTATTTTGTATGACGTGCCTAAAGTGGAGGCTTTGTCATGTGCAGCACCACATCCGACGATGCAGGAAATGGAGCGTAGCTCTGTCGTTTTTAAGGGAAGAGTGATTGAGACTAAAAGCGAAGGGCTAACTGTTTTCCAAGTAGAGAAAGCATGGAAAGGCATAGAGGATCCCGTATTCGAGATTTATGATACCGGATGGGATGCTTATACAATTGGCGCCGATTATCTGGTTTTTGGCAGCCAGAGGGAGGGCAAGTTAAGAACCAATTTATGCGGTGGTACTGGTGCTTGGGATGCAGCTCAAGAAGCAGCAATGAAGGAGATTAAAATCGAACCCACTGTATTTAAAAAAGAATCTTCTCAAGTTTCAGTGGAGAGTTCAAATAGATTCTATCAGCAAAGTTGGACTGTCTTGACGGTAAGCCTTTTGTTCCTAGCAATTCTGATATTTAGTGTAGTGTGGATAATAAAGAAAAGACGTAATTTCTAACTGTCCTACAATGGGGCGGTTTTCTTTTGCTTGACAATCAACTATTGATGATTATAGCTGTTTTGTACCAATTAGGATGAAAAGCTTAGTGGTAAGATAAATGTGTGATTTATGAAATCAATTTTGGGAGGAATTCTCTTTGGGTATTGAATTAATGCAGGTGTCCATCGAAAACTGGTATGATTGTACCAAGTTAAAAGTTAAGAAAGAACAACTACATGTTTTTCCTGCACCTGTTGTTTATTGGATTGCAGAATCTAAATATGCTGATGATTTTGAGCTGCGTGCAATTTATTGTGATAATAATATAATCGGATTTCTTGTTTTTTGTAAGAAGCCAGACGGGGATGGAAACCACTGGATTCCTGCAATAATGATTGATGAAAATCACCAGGGTATGGGTTACGGAAAGACCGCAATGAAACAACTAATTAAACTGATTGAATCAATGGGCTGCAAAAGAATTATGATTGGACACAGACCGAATAACTTAATTGCTGGAGAGATGTATGAATCCTTAGGGTTTAAAAAGGCAAGCCAAGAAATAATTGATGGTGAAATTATACGTGTTCTTCAACTTAATTAAAAAATTGTCGGCGTATTGCTAATAGACATTGTTTAGCTACCGAAGGATGAAAACTCACTTATTTACACGGTGGTCATAAGGGGGAATTCCATGCAAGCAAGCGAATTGTATGTTTATCACATTGTCACTAGGAAAAAAATGGACCTTGGTCAGATTATACACTTTGACAAAAATCAAAAAAACACATTATCTCACTTCTTTTTCGAGAAAGAACAGATGAATTCCAATGGTGAAGACTTTATTCAAATTTTGCATGCTCATTATTCAAATGACGGCTTGAAGATGGATAAAGAAAATGCAGATGTTGCTATTCGGTATGTAGGTCAAACAATTAGAGCTATTAGAGAAGTGATAGTTGAAATGGTTAGACTTCAAGAACATCCTGAATATCCTTCACGATTGTCTTGCTTATACGCTGCAAAAAACTATGATGATGCCTTGCGATGGAAAGAACTATTTGGTTCTTACCACCGAAAAGTTTTGCAGATTGTTAAACTTCGAGTTATTGGGAATGTCTTTGAGGGGGACGGGAACCTTTTACCAAAGGAAGATGCAATTCCTTTTTCTAAAAAAATCGAACAAGCGAGAGAATATTGGAAAGGCAATGTGAAAAACGAACTTCCTGAGCTCCTGATAAACGGAAAAATCGAAGTAGTAGAAATTATTGATGAGTTCTGCCTTTAATATAAACAATTATGCTAAATGGATAATCAGTAACAATTTTTTGGAGGGAGATAACATGTACGGAGTTGTTGCTCATTTTGACTCAAATACGGAAAACTATATAAAGCAGGTTTGGAGAGAGTTGAGTGATAAAGCGGTATCCCAATATGCTGAGGAAGTACAAGATAGACGACCACATATTACGATAGCAGGGTATGATTCTGGTGTTAATATTGAACAATTTATCGCCAAGTTTGACAACTTCTATGAATCTAGAAAACAGATTTCCATTAGGATGAATTCGTTAGGGACTTTCTTAAACTCAGGAGCACTTTTCCTTAGCCCTGTTCCTTCCAGAGAGTTCTTAGAATTTCACGATAACTATCATAAGAATTTTGAAATATATCAAACTAGCGCTGAAACACAATATCTTCCGAATAATTGGATACCTCACTGTACAATAGCTAACAGACTGAACGAAGAGAAGTTAAAAGAGGCCATTGTTTATTGCACTACAAGAATAGAACCGCTAACAACTACAATCGTTGAAATATCAGTCATAAAAGCTATATATGAAAATAATAAGTGCATAAAATCACCCTCCATACACTCAAAGGTTTTAAGGTAACTTCTAAAGAAAAGCGAATTATAGATCAGCAAACACATTGACGTATCAGAGCTAAATAGTAACTATGAATTGAATTATTAGCATAAGTAGAAAAATATAGAAAATAAGCAGTAACGTCCTTGACACAAGTAAATTGGATGAACATCATACACTTATTCCAAAAGCCGTCGCAACATTGTGCGACGGCTTTTGGTTAGGTGTTTTTCCACGAGGATCGGAGAAAGCCCTGCAGTATGGGCAATGTGCTCAGCATGTTGTCTATAATAGAAGGTTGATCCTATGTAGTTGAAAATTCTTAAAAGAGAGTCAGTAGGATGACCACCTTTTAACTCATCGCAATACAACAACATTTTAACACAATGCAGGGCAAAGACAATACGAAAGTATGGGGCTACAATGGGATCATAATACCGATTTCATCAAGGTGCAGACTCCAATGATGACAACACAGCAATATAAAATCATAGTGCATTTGTAATCGCTTCCATACATGGTTCTGCATTCAAGTGCAGGGGAGGAGGAAATGAGAGTTCAAGCAGCTGTTTAATAACGACCTCGTTTAAGTTTTGTTTTAAATGTTTTATGCATCAAGTTTGAATGTGTGGAATATCAAAAACCTAAGAAAATGAGGGATTAGGAATGACAAAGAGATTTTTTCCAAAAGTGAAATTCTTAGCGGTTGCGCTTATCGTGACATTGCTGGCCACTTTCATAACACCTATTGGCAGCCCAATGGCGCACACAGCGTACGCCAGTACCATTGGCAACGAAAAGGTTGAGGTGTATGTTAACGGCCTGTTCGTACGCGTACTTGACAGTAATAAGTACGATGAAAATGGAATCCTTTGGGTAGCGTCAGAGGCAATGGCAAACGACTTTCGTGCAGTATCCTACAATTTGCTTGACGGCAGCGGCTTTGCTATGAAAAATGACTACTTTGAAATAATAGCCAAGCATGGCGACAGCTTTGTTACCGTTACGAATAACACTTACGGTGGTGCTGGAAGCATAGGGACTACAATTAATCTCCCAACAGGCACACAGGTTTACAGGGAAGGAGACTTAAACTATATACCGCTTGAAACCCTTGTAAAGGTTTATAAAGAGGTATTCGGTGAGAACGCTATAAGCCTGAATATAGAAGCGACTTCCTTGGCGGTAAAAGCTTTTGTAACGCTTGAAGCTACTTTGTACGATGTAAATAATATCCCGCAAGCCACAGTAAATCAAATCAAAACCGACGGCTTATCCAGAGACGGGTGGTATGAGATCCCGCTTGACGACCCGGACGCTAAAGTAACGGTTTGGCGCCGATCAACAAATCCTGAGCAGTTATTCAGCCCGCAGATGGATACTGTAAACACAGGGTTTGCTTGGGTACTCGCGCCAGAACCGCAATATGTGAATAAGTTGTCTACATTTTTCCCCGGACAGGCCGGATTTGTAGGCAGCGTGGGGCATCTTAACGAGAAAGAGACTCAACTGCTTAGGGTACGGATTGAGCCTACCAATGGCAGCGCTCCGTATGAATTCCAAACTACAGTTACAACGAAGGCTGGGCGGTTTGGGATCGGCTCAGACGTATATAACGAACAATTCTTTAGAAAATTCGTTCCGTATACCAATAATGAACTGATGTTGAGAGCCACGTTTGAAAATATTAGCGTGTACTTTGACTATGATTATGCGGCCAACGAAAGGTTTGATTGGAAACCAACAGCAAGTTGGGTACCATCGGTAACGGCTTCTATTCCCTTTAACTCAGATCATACGCTGGAGTACAGAAAACAGGGTGAAAACAATTGGGAAAAAGCTATGAACCTGATGTATGACGATCGTTACAAAAACTTCAGGGGTTCTATCGTGGGGCTTGAACCGGGCACCACATACGAAGTAAGGCTAACGATTGAAAGTAAAAGCATTGTAAAAGTAGCTTCAATCACAACTTTGAGTGAGAAAATCACTTATTCTTCTACTGAATATGACGTAAGTGACTTTTATACATCCGAGATGGCGAATGCAGGCAAACCATTATCTCTTCAGGGCTTGAAAGGTACTGCCGACGCATGGATTAAAATAACTAACAAATACGGAATCGTGATTAACGCCACCGACGAGTTCTGGGATGCGGTCGTCCTGGGCAACTCTGAGTATGTTGAGCTTAACGGCTTGATTGTAAGAGGCGGCTTGCGCAACGGTATAACCGTTCACAGCTCAGCGAAACAAATTCGCATTGTGAATTGCGATGTCTCCGGCTTCGGCAGGTACGGCACGCAGTATCTGGGCAATAATCTTCCTGGGGCGGACGCCGGCGGAAGGACTATAGTGGACAGGCGCACGGGGTGGTTCTATGATGCTAACGTACGGCCAATCAACACCGATGCCGGTATCCGTATTAGCGATGTAGATTATATCCTTGTTGAGAAAAACTATATGCATGACCCGAAAGGCTCAGCCACAGGCTGGGGAAGCAACTCCGGCGTTAATGGATGGAGCGAGCGGCATCCGCTTGGCGTGGACGGTTTCTATTTGAGGGGCGGAGAGGGCGTTGTTATTCGCTATAATGACATTGTAGCGGGCAACGACAAGTACTGGAGCTATGGTCTTTCTACCTATAACAACTCCGCGTATGACGGAGGGATAGGCTGGGACTCCGATCTTTACGGGAACTATGTTTTAGGCGCGAACGCCGATGGGCTTGAGGTTGACGGCGGCTCCATGAACGTTAGGGTTTACGGCAATAAAATAGAAGCCGCAAGCCAACCGATAAGCCTTGACAGCAGTGCGCTAGGCCCTATATACGTGTTTAGGAACCTTATTACCAATCAGGGGGATCAGCTTGAATATACCGTTGGCGGCTTAAAGCATGGCACAGCAGATGCAAGCGCTTCGAAACCTGCACACTGGTATCACTACCGTAGTCTGGATCATGTGTTCAACAATACAATTATACTCCCCGAAGGCGCTGTTGGCGCGCGCGGTGGCATAGCGAATACTAGCGGGCTATTCAACAGGTCATTTTATAGAAATAACATAATTGAACTAGCCAGCCCTAGGCTGGTGGGCATGGCCCATGTGTACGCTGTACCCGGCTCCAGCTTCGACTATGATATTTCTAACGGAGCGATACAGCTTAACACCTATGTCGGCGAGCCTAAAGAAGAACACGGCTTTACAGCGCTTACGGGTTATGACGGCGAAACAGCCAAGGCTGCGTTTGTAAACCCCGAGAGAGGCGACTACCGACTTACGCCCGATAGCATTGGTGTAGACGACGGTTGGGTGATTCCCAACTTCAGCAAAGGCTATAAGGGAGAGGCCCCCGACATTGGTGCTTTAGAGTATGACGTAAACGGCCATATGGATTTGATGCCATTCAGGCCCATCAATTACTTGAACGCAGATGGGTATGAGCTTAAACTTGATGGGAACCAGACGAAAACCATTGAGATTTTCGTAGGCGACTCCGTGCCTAGTGGTATGGGTTATACCTTGCTCAAGAACAATGAAGCTGAGTTCTTCACCATTAAAAACGCGTCGGGCCATACATCCGGCACTTTAACGGCGGGCGTGCTTACCCTTACAATAACCAGCGACATGACCAAGATCAAAGAAGATTTTAGAGGTTGGCAATATCCGATTGGTAAAGGTTCTTTCATCATTAAGCTTGACGATGGCAACTCAGTCCCAGTATCGGTTTATGTGAAAAATACCACGGAAGTGGCCGTACAGCAAATCGTGTTGAATGATGACACTGCTACCATTTTCGCTGGAAACAAGAAGCAGCTTATCGCCGATGTATTACCCGGCAATGCCACTGATAAGAACGTTGTTTGGACATCGAGCGACTCGGATATAGCTTCAGTAGATCAAAACGGGCTTGTAACCGCATATGCAGAGGGGAAGGCGACCATTACAGCGACGATTGGCAGCATTATCGCCACTTGTGAGGTTACTGTAAAAGCGAAAGAGGGCGAATTGATTGAAATCCGCCAGGTGGACCCGATACCAGGAACAGGCGCGGCCAGTGCTGTTTGGATCTCTTGGTTTGTTCTCGGGGATCGCGCTACTCTCACTTCCGCTAAAGTGTATGATGCCAATGGCAATTTGGTTGTGCCAACTCTAGAAGATTTCAGGGCTCCAGATGCCAACAACCCAAGGGGCTTCTACCGCTGGCAATCGAAAGGTAAAATAAACGCAGGGGTATTTACAGTTGTAATCACAGCGAAATATGGCAGCAAGTTTGAAACCTATACAGCTACGCTCACTGTGAAGAAGGAAGGAAATTCTTATATAAGTTCTGTTCTCTCCAATGAACAATGGGTAGGCCCGCTTGTCCTTACATTGGATCAACAAAACAGCTCCATAACTCAACCGACTTATTCGATTACGGGCACCCTGAATAGGGCGGCGGCGGTAAAAGTAAACTGGACTTCAGTTTCAGTTGGTACAGATTTGAGATTTACCACTACCTTGCAGCTTGTGCAAGGCAATAATAATATTACCGTTGAAGCGATCGATTCGGCAGGAATTTCAGCGGAGCCGGTCTCCATCGTACTGTTCGTCGATTCCATCGCACCGGTCGAAGCCGTGTTGTCAGCTGACGTTACAGAACCAACCAATAAGGACGTTACCGTAACGATCAACTATCCGGACGACGCAGCGGTGAAAGAGTACAAAGTAGGAGATAACGGCTTATGGACGGCATACGCCGCTCCAGTGGTTATCTCTGAAAACAGCACGGTTTATGCAAGAGGAACGGATGCAGTCGGTAATGTATCGAATGTTACTTCTTATCTTGTAAGCAATATTGTATCCAAAAGTAAAGCTAAGCCGGGCGCAGCTGTCCTTTCCGATGATAATGGATATGATACTGGACTTAAGGATGGTTATTATAATATTCTGATGAAAATGTGGTACGGTGAAAACGGCAAGATTTATAAACTTTATGAAAATGATGTGTTAATCGATACCCAGATTCTTTCAGATAACACGCCGAATGCCCAATCAACCGTTACTTCAATTACGTATAAGCCCAATGGCACGTATCGTTACTATGCTGAGCTTACCAATGCGTATGGTACAACGAAGAGTAATGTGTACACGGTAAACGTAACGCAAGCAGCGCCAGCCAAACCGGTTTTATCCAACGATAACTGGGATGGTGACGGAAACTTCAACATCAACATGAACATGTGGTGGGGAGTCAATGGGACAACATATCATTTATATGAGAATGGGATTCTCATCTATACACAAGCATTGACAAATAACAGCCCGACTGCTCAATCTGCTTTGAATGTCGCAACCAATAAAGCAAAGGGCACCTATGTTTATCGAGCTGAACTTGTCAACTATGCGGGTGCCACGTCTAGTGATACGATGATTGTCAATGTAACCAAGTAAATATTTGCACGATGTTGCGGTAGAGGTATATGACAAGGAAATCACATCAGATCTCATGATGTGATTTTTTTTTGTGTAAAAAATGATTGTGAATTATTTTTTATATATTTTCCAACTGTTTCCTTTGCTATGGTAATGGTACGATAGAGATAGAATTATTGTATGGAAAGAAGGGGCATTGTATGGAGTTAATCAAGGTATCCTTTGATAGGAAAATGATATTACGCAACCTCATGGAACTATATCAGTACGATATGAGTGAATTCGAAGAAAATGGTGAAGATGATGTAAATGAGTATGGTCTTTTTGATTACATGTATCTTGATCATTATTGGACAGAAGAAGGTCGATACCCCTTTTTTATTATGCAGTCTGGTAAGTTGGCGGGTTTTGTTTTAGTTCGTGAAATAGCTGATAGTAACTCGTCAATATTCTCAATTGCGGAATTTTTCATATTAAGAAAGTATCGAGGACAAGGTATTGGTAAAAAAATAGCTCATAAAACGTTTGCTATGTTCAAAGGGAATTGGAGCGTTTCTTGGTTGGAAAAAAACTTGGTTGCGAAGTTATTTTGGACGAAGACTATCAGGGAATACACGAACGGTTATTGTATTGAATCCTTACAGATAGATAAGCCATCATTAGAATTTATTTCATGCTGAGCTTATCGATCAGCAGAACGCAACTTCAATGTTATAAATTAAGCTCCCGGACAAGTACTCTTTTTATGGTAATATAGGAGTAGCTGCCAAGGGGAAAGTAAGAGGCTGCTATCGCGTTAGTTCAAAAGGAGGAATACGTTGATGCAGGATCTTAAGTTATTTGACTCTGAAGCTTTATTTGAGCACTTATATCGAAATGCTCCGATTGGGATCGCTTTAATCTCTATGGATCGCAAATGGTTAAATGTTAACCCTGCGGTTTGCCATATTTTCGGCTATTCAAAAGAAGAATTCATGAATTTTACACTAGAAGATATCCGACATCCTGATGATAAAAACAACACCAGTGGTTTACTAACTGCTTTATTGGATGGAGTTATCCCTTCATTTGAATTAGAAAATAGGTACTTTAATAAAAATGGTAATATCGTTTGGGCTTCCGTATTTGTTTCATTAATTCGTGATGATAACGACGGGAAGCCTATATATTTTATGACCCAATTTATCGATGTAACCAAGAACAAACTAGCAGAGCTAAAGCTGCAAGAAAGCATTGAACGCTATACGTCGTTAAAGAAATACAACCACGATGCTATTATTTCTTTTGGTTTGGACGGCATTATTATTAATGGCAATATTATTGTGCAACACATGACCGGATATCCGATTGAAGAGTTAATCGGCAGTGGAATGTCCAAATTAATAGGTGAAAAAAATGCAACGAATTTGCTTTTGGCATTAAACGATCATGTGGAAATTGAAAAAGTTGAAAAAGAAATCACTTTCATTCAACACAAGGATGGTTATACCGTTGAAGTGTTAGTAACGTTAGCTCCAATCATCATCCAGACGCAGACGAAGGGCTTTTATATCATAGCGAAAGACATGACGGAACAGAAAAAGTTAATCATTGAGAAAGAAGCCGCTGAAAAGACGAATAAAGCTAAAAGCGAGTTTTTAGCCATGATGAGTCATGAAATCCGTACGCCGATGAACGGAGTTATCGGTATGACAGATGTTCTTTTAGAGACCGAATTGGACGAAGAGCAGATTGAATATGTACAAATTATTAAAAAGAGTGGCTCCACATTGCTTATGATTATCAACGATATTCTGGACTTCTCCAAAATCGAATCCGGTAAAACCGAATTAATGGAAGAACCCTTGAATGTGGCTGATATTATATCAGAATCTTTAAGTATGGTCATGTCTAAAGCTCTTGAGAAAAATCTGGAGATCACGACATCAGTCTGTCCTAAGGTTCCTAGCTTGGTTCATGGAGATATTACGAAGTTGAGACAAGTATTGATGAATTTACTCAGCAATGCCGTAAAATTTACGCCAAGCGGTGCGATTTCGATCAGGGTTGATAACGTATCGCAAGACCTGAATTCAGTTCGTCTTCAATTTGCAATCAAAGATACAGGTATCGGTGTACCTAAGGAACAGGTAGGTCATTTATTTGAACCCTTTTATCAAGTTGATCATTTTATGACTCGGCGAACAGAGGGCACCGGTTTAGGATTAGCTATCTGTAAAAAGCTTGTTGAGCTTATGGACGGTGAAATCTGGCATGAATCTTCCGAAGATCAATCAGGATCAACTTTCCTGTTCACAGCCAATTTGAGAGTTTTATCGAATCATGTAGACGCATCGCCATATGATACGTGGCCACAACAAGATGATATCGTCGAAAATTCAGCAGCACAACCCTTGAAAATATTAATTGCTGAAGACAATGAAGTGAATCAAGTTGTGATCAATAAAATGTTAGAGAAACTCGGGCACAAAACGACCATGGTACATAACGGAAAAGAGGCTGTGGAAGCTGTTAAACGTAACAATTACGATATCATCTTCATGGATATTCAAATGCCCTGGATGGATGGATTAACGGCAACGAAGTTAATTACTGACATGTTAAATGGCAAGAAACGCCCGTATATTGTGGCAGTGACAGCTCACGCTATTAAAGGCGACTGTGAGAAATATTTATCTGAAGGTCTGGACGCATACATCAGCAAGCCGATTAGTATTAACGCAATTTCAGAAATTATTGATAGACTTGAGAAGTTGAAATCAAAAGTGAGAGATTGAGACGGGTGACAAGTACATTGTCCGTATGAAGTCCGCGTAAACCGCGGGCTTTTTTAGTTATCGGATCAATTTCAACACGAATAATTAACTCTTTTCGACATCGGCCGCGGTAGACATTCCACGCTTTGTGACGGTAGTATGAAAGTTACAAGGATGAATCTGGTATCTTCTTCAATTACAAGGAGGGTCTATGCAATATTCAGGAAATGAGATTACGAATCCCCGCAGCGGGCAGCGTATGATATTCCGCAAAACCGGGAAGGACACGAACGGGACGATGGTGGAGATCGAAAGCTTTAACCCGCCATCGCAAGAAAGAGAGCCCGAGCATGTGCATCCTAAACAAAAAAGCTCGTGCGAAGTGATTTCTGGCGTTGCGGAGAACGATAGAATCGCAAGAGAAGGCAGCTGCCCCATTTGGGTCGGTTGCCTTTTTTCTCATCTATACAAAAATGATCGTAGATTTTGTATTACTATTTGTTGTTTTGCTGAATTATTAATTAATTAATATTCTTTTATACTTACTGTAAACCGAGAAAGGACTTATCATTTGATGAAGGTGGTTTGAGCTTTATGACAGGAGCAATCCATGAAAGATTTGCAAGAAAATCTTCTGTATCTGACGGTTGGTCAGGACAAACCGAATTAATCTGGCATCCGGCAGAGGTGGAAACCCATTATGAACAGCCACGTAACTCGTTTTGCTATTTTCGCAAAACGTTTGAACTTGCCGCGATGCCAGTTAGCGCAACGATCAAAATTTTCGCGGACTCCAGATATAAATTGCATGTGAATGGCGTCTATATTGGCCGAGGTCCTTGCCGCAGTGATCCACGCATGCAATATTACGATGAGTTAGATATTTCCGCCTATCTGAGACCCGGACCGAATGTGATTGCCGTATTAGCCGCCCACTACGGATATGGAACGGGGCAATCCGTGAGCCGGATACCCGCGATTGCAGCGGAAACGACTGTTGATTTTGATGATCACCCTCAAGTTAAGGTCCATAGCGACTCAAGTTGGAAATGCCTCCTCGCGGAGGCATTCAACCGCGAAGCACCGAGAATTAACGGCTGCCAGGGCCCGATTGAAATTTATGACGCCGGATTGGTACCAGGTGGTTGGTTGGAAACAGGTTTTGATGACAGAAGCTGGATTGCAGCGAAGGGCCGGGGAATCCAGTTGTCTCCGTTCTGGAATTGGGCTACGCGCGACATTCCGTTGCTCGAAGAATCGGAAATAGAAGCGGACATCATTGTGGGCATCGGTACCATGACAGAGATCCCTTATCCGGTATCCCAGTTGCATAAACAGATTCACGCCGAAGAACAGTCCATTCGAATGCAAGTCCGGGAGAAAGAGCAGTTTGACGAATACACATTTGCTGCCCTTCCCGAAGGAGAAGCATCGGTTATTACATTCGAGTTTGCTGAGACGGAAGCTGGCTATTTGCAACTGGAGGTAACCGGCAGTCAAGGAGATGTCATTGATGCGGTGCATGCCGAGGAATTGTGGGAAGGCAAGGCTTTAATTAATCTTAACAGCAGTAGGTCTATTGACCGATTCATTCTAGCCGAAGGTCACAACGTGTTGGAAACTTCGTTTGCCTGGCGTGCTTGTAAATACGTGCAATTCCGATTGCGAAATCACAGTGGGCCTGTTACGTTCCATCGTGTAGGTCTTCGAACGAGAAAATATCCGCTTAAAAGGACAGCAGAGATGGTGTGCAGCGACGATCGCTTGTCTGGTATCTGGGATATTTCGGCACGTACCCTTCGGCTTTGCATGCAAGACGGTTTTTTGGATTCATCCAGCCGGGAACAGCAGCAGTGGATGGGAGACGGTAGATGGCAGGCCGTTATCAACTATCATTATTCTGGAGATTCGCGCCTGCATCGCAAGCTGCTGAAACAGATCGGACAGTCGCAGGATTGGATGGGTATGACCAAGTCGAGATATCCGGACGGACATCACAATTTTCCTCCGATTCCTTCCTTTTGCCTTGCTTGGATTTGTTCTTTCAAGGATCATCAAACGTACAGCGGGGATTTGGAGCTCATTCAGGAATGGTGGCCTAATGTCGTATTGGCGCTTCGTTGGTTTTCTGCATATGAAAATGAATATGGCCTCCTAGCTGATGTTCCGTATTGGTCTTTCACGGATTGGGGGGAGAGACCAGACGGCCCTGTGCCAGACGACCAGCGGGGCGGCATGATTACTCCGCTTAACTTGCAATACCTTGAAGCGCTGCAGATTGCATGTGAATTTGCCGGGCAATTGAATGACGCGGATGCGGAAGAGGTATACGTAGAGAAGGTTCGCACGTTGAAGTCTTCGATTCCTACTTTGTTATGGGATGAGAGCAAAGGCGCATACGCCGATTGCCTTGTTAACGGCGCGCTCAGCGACAGCATCACTGAACCTACTAACGCACTAGCCATTCTTCATCTACATGAGGAAAAGGACGAGAGAGCGATTGCAATATACAAGAACGTTTTCGAGCCGGAAGCCAGAAAGAATGTTACCGCGGGCAGCCCCTTTTTTATGCTTGTGATCTGCAGAGCGCTAATTAAGCTCGGTAAGGCGAAACGAGCGCTTGAACTAATTCGGGAGCGTTACGGCGTGATGCTAGATGCCGGCTCAGATACGACTTGGGAAATTTGGAAAATATTCCATCAACAAAAAAATGGGAAAGTTAATTTCTCAAGTGCTAGTCATGCGTGGGGAGCGAGTCCGATCGTATTTGTTTTTGAAGGCATCTTTGGATTTCAGCCGATCGAGCCTGGCCTTCGGCGGTTTTCTTTGAGCCCGGACCCGTGCGGCATCGACGAGATTCACGCAGATCTACCGGTGGAAGCAGGAGAAATCAAGATGAAGCTGTACCATACCACTACTCAGCAATGGAAGCTTGAACTGGGTATACCGCAGGGGTATGTGGGAACAGTTTACGGGGAAGAATTCGGGGCAGGCTCGTACATTATAGATGTGCCAACAAAGAAGTAACCTACAATGGAACATAAAGGCATGACTTTGGGCATAGGGGATGAAAATATTCATCTTCTCGGCCAAATGTCGTGCCTTTTTATTATGCATTTCATGACTTTTTACAGATTTACCGACGGTATAATCTTGTTATAATTTTTCGTGCTAGGAAGAGAGGAATGATAAGAATGGGAAACCACTGAATGATGACACCGAAACAATACACTCATGCAATGGGAAAATATTGTGCAACAAGTTCGACCAATTGTACGTTTGAAGTACTGTAAGTGAAACTACATTCAACGAGGAGATAGAAACTAGCGTAAGCATTAGAGAAATGGCAAAACAAAATCAGGAGGAATTTACATGAAGAAGAAATTATTAATTGCGCTTGGACTTTCTGGTGTTATCGCAGCATCTGTTGCTGTTGGGGCTTATGCGGCAACGGATATTAAATTATTTATTAACGGGAAAATAATCAATGCGGATTTGCAGATCGTAGATGGATCAAGCTATGTTCCTTTGAGGGTTGTTTCTGAGTCACTTGGAGCTGATGTAAAGTGGGATGGGGACAAACGGGAGATTAGAATTGTAGGACAAACGGGTCAATTAAGTCAAACCGTTTATGAGAATCCCCAATATGGTTTCCGTTTCACGCTGCCGGACAGTTGGAAAGGGTACACAATCGTAACGGACAAATGGGAGGGGCTTTCTGATACGCAAGGTGAAAAGATCAGCGGCGCGAGCCTAAGCATCCGCCATCCCCAATGGACCGCTGAACAGCCTAGACAGGATATCCCTATCTTCGTCTTTACCGTCGACCAATGGAACCAGCTTCAGCAGGATAAATTCCACATCGGCGCAGCGCCTATCGGCCCAAGCGAATTGACGCGCAATGATAAATATGTGTTCGCACTTCCAGCGCGCTATAACTTTGCCTACCTTGATGGCTATCAAGAAGTCGAAGATATCTTGAAGAGCAATTCGATACAACCGATGAGATAAATGACGTAGTTGCCCGTATAGTCTATTCCTTATTATACTTCTCTAGCCGATAAGGACTTTTATTTGGGCAACGAATTAATGATTTGACATATTGTGAATCCTTAATATATAATAGCCACATGACAAACCCAATTGAGATTTTTAAGGCACTTTCCAATGAAGCGCGTATTCAGATTTTAGAATGGTTGAAAGATCTAACAACACATTTTTCTCCCCAGGAAGGGGCTGATCTTATTACAGTTGGGGTATGTGTTAGTCAAATCACTGAGAAATTAAATATGAATCAATCTACCGCTTCTCAATATCTTTCAATGCTTCAAAGAGCAGGACTGGTCCACGCTACACGTTCAGGGAAATGGACCTATTATAGAAGGAATGAAGATGCGATTAATGATATTGGTCAATTTCTTCAGAAATAACCTATTTAAGATTACAAAAAACTGAATTCAATTATTGAATTCAGTTTTTCTAAGAGTAATCAAATTGACAATTTGCAAAGTGTAAATTTTTTTAAATTAACATTTTAATAATTTGCAATATATAGATATTAATTTAGGAGGTGAGGTATGTTTGGCAGGCGTGTGATTCACGTTTAAGTAATTCATTTTAAACCGTACCTATTTGGTAGCATTACTACAATGGTCCTAAAGCTCCGCAGTATTGTGTTTTTGATAAAAAATTAATTTTAACCGAGAGAGGGATAACTACTATGCAAAACTTTGAATATCAAAACCCAACTAAGCTTTTATTTGGAAAAGGTCAAATAAGCTCCCTGAAAAAAGAAATTCCAGCTTACGGCAATCGTATCTTGCTAGTGTACGGTGGCGGAAGCATTAAAAAAATTGGGCTTTACGAGAAAGTTATCAGTGAACTGAAGGAAATCGGTGCATTCGTTATTGAGCTAGGAGGAGTTGAACCGAACCCACGACTGACAACCGTCCAAAAAGGGATTAACCTCATCAGAGAAAATCAGCTTGATTTCATTCTTGCAGTCGGTGGCGGCAGTGTCATTGATGCGGCTAAAGCGATTGCCGCTGGCGCGCCATACGATGGCGATGTATGGGATATCGTGACTAGTAAGGTGAGTGCTCCGTCAAATTCTATACCGATTGGCACAGTTATAACGATAGCAGGAACGGGATCAGAGATGAACGGCAATTCCGTCATTACGAATTGGGAAACGAATACGAAAGCATTCTTTAACTCCAGTCATGTACTACCAAGATTCAGTGTTCTAGATCCAGAGCTTACAATCTCTGTGCCTCGGGATCAAACGGTATACGGTAGTGTTGATATTATGTCCCATGTCTTCGAACAGTATTTTCATGGTTCGAGCAATGCACCGCTTCAAGAAAGAATCGGTGAGGCGATTCTTCGCACCGTTATCGAGACGGCGCCTAAGCTCGTGAACGATTTGAACAACTACGAATACCGCGAAGTTATGTTATTAAATGGAACACTGGCTTTAAACGGACTAACTGCAATGGGTGTGAGTCCGGATTGGTCGACACATCTTATTGAACATGCTGTATCAGCTGTCCATGACATCCCACATGGCGGGGGTATCGCGATCATTGCCCCTCATTGGATGGAACATGTCGCGGCCGTACGGCCGGAGAAAGTCGCACAGTTTGGTGTTCGTGTATTTGATTTGGACCCTGCAGGAAAAACGGATGCTCACTTGGCGGCGGAAGCAATCCAGTCTCTCAAGGAGTTTTGGAAATCCATTGGTGCGCCTACAAAACTGTCTGATTATGGAATTGATGACAAGGAAATTGAACTCATGACGGAAAGGTCTATGCTCGCCAATCAAATTGGTAGCTATGTTCCACTTACAAAAGAAGACGTAAGAAAGATTTTGAGAAATTCTTTATAATGTACTGAAAATGAGGCTGTCTCTTTTAGAGACAGCCCATTTTTGCCTTAACTAGTCAGGGACGATGGTTGCCTGACACGGATCCAACAATTATCCTAGCTGAGATGCATTGACCATTTGTATCGTTACATTATGTATATAGATTTATGGGCTAGGGAAAATTAACTGCTGTTCGTAGTATGAGGATGACCCTGGAGGAACTATGATGCCAAAAACGAAAAAAAAAGCACTTACAGTGGCGTCGTTGCTGCTCATAACACTGATGTTTCCTACCATGTGCTTGGCTACAACTTACAAGCAAAATGAAGGAACGAAAGCGGAAACGACACGTATTTCTACACCATCGGAATTAAGCAGAAACGAGAGTATGGACGAAGAACTCGTTAAAACGCTGCAGGGTTTTCGTAATGGAACTAAGACGGTCAATGGAATCAAAATTCACTATGTGGAAGGTGGCGAAGGCGAACCGCTATTTCTGCTACCAGGATGGCCCGAAACGTGGTATGAATATCGCAAAATAATGCCTGAGCTAGCTAAGCATTATCATGTTTATTCCATCGATATTCGTGGAATGGGCAGTTCCGATAAACCTGCAACCGGCTACGACAAGAAAACGATGGCGTCCGATATTTATGCATTGATGAACGAGCTGGGATATAGGAATATTTATATTGCAGGCCATGATATCGGGTCAACGGTTGCTTATGCTTTTGCGGCTAATTATCCGCATGCTACAAAAAAACTAGCCATGCTCGACATTTCACATCCAGACGACAACATGCTGAAGATACCGATCGTGGCACCACCTGGCTCGTATGATGTGAGTAATCCAGACCGTGCAAAGTTCCCTTGGTGGTGGGCGTTTAACGGTGTCCCCAATTTGCCGGAGCAATTGCTGCAAGGTAAAAATCTAGAAATAGCCTACAATTGGGCTTACGATTATTTGTCCTATGATAAACCTGCACTTAGCCCACAAGAAAAAGCGATCTACATATCGGCCTATTCAAAACCTGATGCGCTTCGGGCAGCTAATGATTGGTTTCGTACATTTCAACAGGATATCAACGATTTCAATACATACAAAAAACTAACTATGCCGGTCTTGGGCATTTACGGCACAACAGGAATTAGTAATCTGGGGCCTTTTCTAAAAGAAAACACAACGAACCCTAAAGTGGTGGAACTCAAAAAAACCGGACATTGGATTGCAGAAGAGCAGCCAGAAGAAACCATTAAACAGTTTAAGGCGTTTTTTCAGTAAAGATTGTTTATCATAGTGGAGTGAAATATGATTAAAAACCGCCTATATGGCGGTTTTTTTGTTTAATCAGCTGCCTCGTTGAAGTAACGGAAAGTTACTTCCCAATGTTTTCCATCAATTTGAAAGTGAAGTGATAAAGGAACGCTATT
The DNA here is from genome assembly GCF_059692055.1 of Paenibacillus sp. J31R109. Classification (NCBI taxonomy): domain Bacteria; kingdom Bacillati; phylum Bacillota; class Bacilli; order Caryophanales; family Paenibacillaceae; genus Paenibacillus; species Paenibacillus sp. J31R109. Next base: position 923,714 of record NZ_JCAUAR010000001.1, read on the forward strand.
CATATAATAAAAATATTAAAGCCATGTTTATCGAATATTCATGTTAATATACCACTATCTGGAAAAGGTGGTGGTCATGTTGGATATCAAATTACTATCGGATCGTTTTAGGATTTTTGCAGAAAGGGAATGTAAAAACTCAAGCGGCCTTTATGAACATCTTGCTGGGAGCATTGCAAATGACCTGGAATTGCTTCAACTAGCTGCGCACTCAAAACCAGGTCAACCAGTACCTAACCTCTTACTTGGGGCAGTTCATTATTTGCTATTAAGTGGTGTAGAACATGAGCTGGCCTCATATTACGCTAGTGTAGTAGACAATCCAAAGGATTCTACAGGAGCAATAGATAGTTTCAAGGATTTTTGTAAGCAGAATGAAAAAGAGATCATTCAACTTGTAGCAAATAAACTTGTTCAAACTAACGAGGTTAGACGCTGTGCCTATTTGTACCCTAGCTTTTGTCATATTTATGAAATGTCAAAGAAGCCATTAACTCTTTTAGAAATAGGAACGAGTGCTGGATTCCAACTCATGTGGGATAAGTATGCCTACTCCTATAAATCTAATCATAAGTACGGATCTTTGCAGTCGACTTTAGAAATTAGTGCAGAGATCAAAGGAGATAAATTCCCATTTTTGTTAGAGCATAGTCCACCTGTCATTCGAAGAATCGGTTTGGATTTACACGTAAATAACCTAAACGATTCAGAAGATTACCTTTGGCTAAAAGCATTAATTTGGCCTGAGCATAAGGAGCGTAATTTTTATTTTGAAACAGCTGCACATTGCCTGAAAAACGAACCTATCGAACTAATTGAAGGGGATGGGGTTGCCATGCTCCAGGAGATTATTCCAACCGTGTCTCTACATTCATCCATATGTATTTTTCATACCCATGTAGCCAACCAGATTCCTGTCGATGATAAGAGAAAATTGATTGAGCAAATTCAAGCCTTAGGTAAAAAGAGGGACGTGTTTCATCTCTATAACAATATGTGGGATCCAGATCTTCATCTTGATTCTTATATAAATGGAGTTGAATACAAAGAGAAGCTTGCAGAAACAGACGGACATGGTCGATGGTTTACGTGGAAGTTGTGATTCTCGTTGAACGATTATACCTTACGGGCCTTCATCATCATGTAGCTGCCTTCGAAACTGAGCAATTTACCATTCTCGCTGTGGACCTTGAGCTGCTGTCGATCTGCTTCTGGCCAGTTTAGAATATCCTTCTCCAACTCTTGCTGGATCTGCTCGGAGACATTCATTCGGGCACACCAGTCAGTGAATTCGAAAGGTTTACCTGTCTGCAACAGCTGTTCAACCCGAAAGCCGTTCAACTCGATGCGACGAATCCATTCTGTTTTCCTCCATGCGCGGAAGTGGCTCGGGTCTCGTCGTTGTTCAATATGATTATAAAGAGTGTCAATCCGATCTGATTCTGGAGCGACGTTGTCCATTAAAATGAAGCTGCCGCCAGGCTTTAATACACGCCAGGCTTCTTCTACGAACCGGTCGGGGTTAGGGAAGTGATGAGCAGCGATTCGGCAGGCGACGATATCGAATTGTTCTTGGACAAAGGGAAGATTTTCCGCATCCCCAACAACGTACTTCATATTTGTACAGCCCTTGCCGGCAAGAAAAGTTTCCGCTTGTTGAAGCATCTCGGTCGTAATATCCAGTGTGGTCACTTCACTGACTTGGGAGGCCAGCGCCAAGGCACAATGTCCGCCTCCGGTAGCAATATCGAGAGCTTGAACAGCATTCTCCGATTGAGCCCATTGGATCAATATTTTTAAATCCTGGCCGGATGAATGACGTGTGCTAGCCACATAATTAGAAGCGTTGGCTCCGAATTGCGCTTTCACTTGTTCCTTAATATCCATTTCATCACTCCTTCAGTAATTTCATAGAATGAAACTAAGTTTCAATGAATGCAATACAAATGTAACATGCTTAATTATTCTTGTAAAGCTGGAAGGACCCCTTTAATTTGACCAGTATTGAGTAACCAGGACGAGGCTGCCGAGTAAATCGGCAGCCTTTTCTCATTTTGCAACTTCAGCCTCAAGACACCCATTCCCCCTCGCTCGTTAGATTCTTTCATTATTCTTTCATTAGACTTCTTTATTATGATTTATAGTGAACGTCTAGTTGCAGAAACCACAGATACGTTTCCGTATCCATATTAAAGGAGAAAACCATGAAAAAATTAGTCTTATCCCTAATTATTGTTGTATTTGTGTTTTGGACTTCATTGTCGCAGATTCGACCTGTGTATGCAGTTGAGACCGATTTTACTTTTACAGTTGGTTCCAATGGCGCGACAGTTACGGACTACAAGGGCACGGATTTGAACGTGATTATTCCCGCAGCGTATGCCGGTACGACGGTAACCGAGATCGGAAGAGCAGCATTTGATACGAACGGTACGGGGAAACCTAAAATTTCGAGCGTCGTAATACCGAGCAGCGTAAAGGTAATTCAAACATATGGATTTCGTTATACTAGCCTCACTTCCATAGACCTACCTGACGGCTTGTTGACGATCGGCTCCAGCGCATTCGAAAACAATCCGCTAACAAGCGTTGTTTTTCCAGACAGTGTGACGATGATCGGTAATTATTCTTTTTATATGAACAATTTGACCTCGATTAAATTGTCGGAAAATCTGAAGACGATTAACGGTGGAGCTTTCGACACTAATCACATTACGAAACTAGTCATTCCAGCAGGTGTAACGAAAGTCGACAGTAGCTCATTTTATAATAACAACTTAACAAGCATAACTGTGTTAGGCGATGCAACAACTTTTGGGACAGGCGTATTTGCAGGAAATCCGGGTAATCTGAAAATATTCGGAATTGCGAATTCCCCCGTATATGCTTATGCGTCGAGTAACGGACATTCGTTTGTGGACGGAACCGCTTTGTTTCAAGCGGTTGCTAGCGCCAAATCGTTGTTGAAAAGTCATCCGGCGGGCACCGGAGTAGGACAAGTACCGGCCAATACGTATAGCGACTTGTCTGCAGCTTATAATGCAGCTATGGTTTTTATCGACGGAATCGGGAATGCCACCATCGCTTCCGACCTGGCTAATGCCGCAACTCCTATTACCACTTCTATCGCGGTATTCAATTCGCAAATTATCCAGGCTGGCAATCCCACAGCGTTGGGGATGGCGATCACGGCGGCGCAGCAAGCGTTGATAGATCATCCGCAAGGGACAAACGTTGGGCAGGCGTCGGCGGCAAACCGTAGCGATTTGCAAATTGCGATCACTGCAGCCCAACAAATTTTTAATCAGGCCACTCAGTATCTTCAAACAGAATTAGAGGTGGCTGTTACAAATTTGGAATCAGCGGTAGATACATTCGAAGATGTAATTATCTCAGCTGGTAATCCGACGGCGCTGGGAGCGGCGATCACAACAGCGCAGCAAGCATTGACGGATCATCCGCAAGGGACGAACGTGGGACAGGTATCAGCGGGAACGCGCACTGCACTGCAGACAGCATCCAATACGGCGCAGCAAATTTTTGATAACGCGGGCAATTACACGCAGGATCAATTGAATACGGCTGTAAACCAGTTAAACACAGCTGTACAAGTGTTTATTGCCGCAGTCATACAAGCTGGCAATCCGACGGCGCTGGGTGCAGCGATCACAGCAGCGCAACAAGCGTTGACAGATCATCCGCAAGGGGCGAACGTGGGGCAGGTATCAGCGGGAACGCGCACCGCACTGCAGACCGCGTCCAATACGGCGCAGCAGATTTTCGATAACGCGAGCAATTACACGCAGGATCAATTGAATACCGCTGTAAACCAGATAAACGCAGCGGTACAAGTGTTTAATGCCGCAGTCATACAAGCGGGTAATTCGACGGCTTTGGGAGCGGCGATAACGGCGGCGCAGCAAGCGCTAATAGATCATCCAGAAGGGACGAACGTGGGACAGGCGTCAGCGGGAATGCGCACCGCACTGCAGACCGCGTCCAATTCGGCGCAGCAAATTTTCGATAACGCGGGCAATTACACGCAGGATCAATTGGATACGGCCGTAAACCAGTTAAACGCAGCGGTACAAGTGTTTAATGCCGAAATAATACAAGCGGGCAATTCGTCGGCACTGGGATCGGCGATTACGTCAGCGCAACAAGCTTTGACAGATCATCCGCAAGGGACGAACGTGGGACAGGCTTCAGCGGGAACGCGCACCGCACTGCAGACCGCATCCAATACGGCGCAGCAAATTTTCGATAACGCGGCCAATCATACGCAGGATCAATTGGATACAGCGGTTAATCAGTTAAACGCAGCGGTACAAGTGTTTAATGCTGCAGTCATACAAGCGGGCAATTCGTCGGCGCTGGGAGCGGCAATCACAGCTGCGCAACAAGCATTGACGGATCATCCAGAAGGTACGGATGTAGGGCAGACTTCGGCAGGAACGCGCACAACGCTGGAAACTGCCATGGATACGGCGCAGCAAATTTTGGATAACGCGGGTATTTACACGCAAGATCAACTGGATACAGCGGTTAATCAGTTAAACGCAGCGGTACAAGTGTTTAATGCCGCCATTATACGAGCGGGCATTCCGACAGCGCTGGAAACGGCGATCACTGCGGCGCAGCAAGCGTTGAGGGATCATCCAGAAGGTACGGATGTAGGGCAAACTTCGGCAGTAGACCGCGCAGCCCTGCAGACCGCGATTGATACAGCGCAGGCTATTGCCGACGATGCGGAGAATCAGTCTCAGACTAGATTAGATGAAGCCATTGTCAATTTGAACGACGCTATAGCGGTATTTGAAGCCTCTTGGATAGGGGTGGTGCTAACCGCATCGGCCAATGATTTGTATGGATCAAGCGACACGATTCGCTTTACCGTATTTTACGGATACGAAGTAATCGTGATGGGAACACCTGCGGTTCCGATCTTGATTGGAGATGATTCCGTCACGCAAACGGTATATGCCCCATATACAGGAGAGCGCGGTGCAGCATTGAGAAAACTTACTTTCGAATACCAAATTCCAGCAGGGCTCGCGGATGTTGACGGAATTAAAGTTGCCGCTTCATTGGACCTCCCGAACGGTGCAAGCATCATTCGCACCTCCAGCGGACTCGCAGCTTCGCTAACTTACGCAGCGCCGAATCTGAGTGGAATACGTATCGTGGCAATACCGCCCGATGTTACCCTGACGGCTGTATCGGACGGATCAGCACGTAAAATGATAAGCGTGACCACAAGTGTGTACGGCGTAGCTGCGGGAAATGAGCTGAAGGAGCTCCGTTGGCTATCTGGAAGCCTAAGCGAGGCTGATTTTGCTGGCGGAACGAAAGGAAACGATATGTTGGCGTCATCTCAATTCACGATTAGTGCTAACGGCGACTATACCGTATATGCCGTAGACACAGCAGGCAATGAAACAGTGAAAACCATCACAGTTAATGGGATCTCAATCCCATCTTCATCGGATAATGGCGATAGACCCATCACATTGGGGACGACTGTGAAGATAAATATGGACGGAGGGATTACTGCTCTTGTCGATCCTTCCGATATCAAAAAGATCACGCGTTCGGACGGCATGGTGGTCGAGCAGGTTATCCTCCCCGAACGGACGAGGGAGAGGGTACTGGAACTCCTTAAAGATGCAAAGGAACCATTTGTCAGAATTCATATTGGCAATCGGGAGCAAGCGGTACAAACACAGTTTCCGGCTGACTGGATCGCAAAAATGGCCCAAGCCTATCCGAATGCAATTATCGAGGTGAGGCTGAACAATTCCAGCTATCAGTTGCGGTTAAGCGCGATCGATCTGATCGGCTTGGCGGAGCGTCTCAGCACGGAAGTATCCGATTTGACCTTGGAAATCATACAGGTACAGGTCGGCGAGAATGTTCGACAAGAGATTAATCGGCTTGGCGTCTCCCAAGGTTTTACTGTTATTTCCGATGTCTTTGACTTTAAGGTGACGGTGGAAGCAAACGGGCAAACGTTGGAGGTGCATGACTATGGCGGAACGTACTCGATTCGGACGATTAAGTTAAGCGGAGAGAATATGAACCGTAACCTGGTTGCTGTTCAGTATATTCCGGCAAATGGCACTGTCGTTTTTGTTCCGGCGCAGCAGGGAACCAATCCAGATGGCACTAACGAAGCGATTTTGAACGTGCCACATAACAGCTTGTACACGGTTGTAGATGTGAAAGCACGAACGTTCACCGACTTAAACAATCACTGGGCGAAAGCGACTGTGGAACATTTGGCGTCCAAGTTGCTGGTGAACGGCGTGGCGGCCGATCGTTTCGCGCCAGAGGGAACTATTTCACGAGCGGAATTCTCAGCTTTGCTCGTTCGCGGACTTGGTCTATCCGAAAAAGAGAGCGGGGGCGGTGCCCGTTTTGCGGATGTCCCCGCATCTGCTTGGTATGCCTCTGCAGTAAATACGGCAGTGGCTAGCAACCTGGTTAGCGGCATTGGTACCAGCCTTTTTGCTCCCAATGACCGGATTACCCGCGAACAAATGGCCGTTATGATCGCCAGCGCCTTAACCTTGACCAGTCATGGAACTGGTAGCGAAGAGCAAAGGCAAGAGGGCAGACGCCTTGACGCTTTCACGGATCGAGTAGCCATTTCTTCATGGGCGCAAGATGCCGTAGCCCGAGCATCAGAGGACGGCATTTTGAATGGTATGGATGACGGACGGTTTGCCCCGAAGGAGTATGCGACGAGGGCGCAAGCAGCGGTTGTACTGAGAAGGTTCCTGCAATACGTGCATTTTATTGATTAAAAACAAGCAAGAAGTCAGTTCAAATCTTATCGATTTACAAAGGAAAAGTCGCATGTGATGCGGCTTTTTTATGTTATATCCTCAAATTCTTGAGCCTGCTAATTAACGAAATGTTACTGCTTATTTACTTGGATAACAAGGAGGAAGGGTAGATACTCGATGAATAAGCATGTATATTGAAAAGGGGGTTACTTAGGACTGACCCGCATGGCATTTCCATTATGAGGAGAGACGCTTCAGTGAACATAATTCAATGGTTGTCCTTACTGCTTTTTCTGGCAGCGGGAGTCATGATATACGTTGCGTTTTTGTCCTATCAGCAACGGCATTTACCAGTCGCTAGAACGATGATTCTGATTATGATAGGAGCGGCTTGGTACGCAAGTGGTTATGCTTTCGAGTTGTTAAGTCGCAACTTATACGAAGTTAAGCTTTCGCTTCAAATCGAATATGTGGGAATTCCATTCGTCACAACGCTGTGGCTCATCCAAGTCATCCAATTCTCTGGAACGGCTTCGCGTTACAGAAAACGCCTTGCGCTTGCACTATTCATTATCCCTGTAGCGGTCTTTTTTTCCCATTTGACCAATGAGTGGCATCACCTTTTTTATGAGCAATATATCTTCAATGATTCTACTTCATTTCCGTTGTATAAAACAGTTAAAGGACCTTGGTATCAAGCACACACGCTATATAATTACTTTGTATTATTGTGTGGATTTTTTCTGTTTATCCCGATGTATTGGCGGTCTTCAAAAGTCGTTCGCAAGCAAATCATTGTACTGACCATGGGAGCCGCAGTGCCCTTTTTGTTCAATATAACCTTGTGGTTTGGCATGGATGTCGATATGACGCCTTTCGGGTTCGCAGTGTCTGGGATCGTCTATGTCTGGGGAATTCTGCGATTCAATCTGCTCCGATTTACACCGCTTGCGCTGACTCAAGTGTTCGACACCATCCGGGATGGTGTTATCCTGCTCGATTACGAGGATCAAATTGTCAGTTATAACAAAGCAGCCGAAGACGTTTTACCGGAACTCATATTGACGAAGCATTATCCTGCCTATGTCGGGGAGGTTCTCTCCGCGAATCCTGAATTGATTCAACCCATTCTTGACTCTCATCAGGGAAACGAACGGTTCTCGTTTTACAGATCCGAAGCTGATGGCAATAAAAATAAATATTATCAATGCAGTGTATCGTTCATCTATGATTCAGGCACGCACATTGGAAAAATGATCCTGTTTAATGATATCACGGAGTTGAAAGAAAACGAGGCAAGGCTGCGTGAGAGTGCGAAGCAGCTTTTGGAATTAAATTCGTTTAAGGACAAGATGTTTACTATTGTGGCACACGACGTTCGTGATCCGATCGCGCACCTAGTCAGTATAACCGAACTGCTTGGTGAAGAACTTGCTGCGGATAACAATGAGCATGCCGAATTATTCGGTGTACTCCAAGGACAAGTACAGAACACATTTTATCTTGTCGAGAATTTGCTAGACTGGTATCGCAACCAGCAAGGCAATGTCGTGTTTCGGCCGCTAGGCTGGAATTTGCAGCAAGTCGTTCGTCAAGTCCTGTTACTAGCAGAGTCGAAGGCAGAAATGAAGCAAATAGTGCTGAAAGAGCAAATTGATGAGAAGTTAACTGTTAGCGCAGATAAAGAGATGCTAGATCTCATTCTGCGGAACTTGCTATCGAATGCGATAAAGTTTACGGGAATTGGTGGATGGATTGAAATAGGAGCTAATCAGGATAAGGATAGGATTGTTGTGACTATACGCGATAATGGAGAAGGAATAGACGAAGAGACGGTGAACATGCTGCGCCGTGACGATACATTTATTAAAGTGCCGGACACTGAACAAGGTGCAGGGCATGCCAGATTTGGACTTATGTTGACTCGTGAATTTATTGCGATTCATGGAGGAACTCTGTCGTTTGACAGCGTGCCGGGAGTAGGAACGACGTTTTACTTTACTTTGCACAGTTCAAAAGACGGGAAGGATGTAATTGACCCTTATTGGAAGGAAGGCGAAAAAGCTTGAAAGTTATTTTGGTAGACGATGACGCGACAATGCATTTAATTTTAAGCAAAATGTTGCATAAGCTGCCAGAGGTTCATGTTGTTGGTGCCTTCAAGGATACGAAATCTGCTGCTATCTTTTTACAAGAGAATACAGATATTGGCCTTGCATTCGTTGATATCTCCATGAAAGGTGAGAATGGGCTGGAATTCGCTGCTAGGTTAGGAAACACTGGATCTCCGATTCAAATTGTATTCGTCACCTCTCACAAGGATTTCGCCTTAGAAGCTTATGAACTTTCGGTGATCGACTATCTGGTCAAACCGGTTTCCCAAGAAAGGCTGCAGCGAACAGTACAACGTGCGCTTCAGAACTGGCAGGCTTTCCATCGGCCAGCAACCCAGACACCACCTGCAGAGTATAGAGGTAGGCTTGCTATTACAGTGCTTGGAGATGTCCTTGTAAGCAATGAAATGGGCCGAGTGAAGTGGATCTCACGAAAATGTGCAGAACTCTTTGCCTATCTCCTGCTTTACCGAGGTAGACGTATTACACGTTCCAAATTGATTACAGATATTTTTGGCGGTATAGATCAGTCAGGAGCGGTGAGCTATTTGAATACAACCGTGTACCAACTGCGCAAGTCACTAGAACCGCTTGGTTTGCGCGAAGTCATACGTTCAGAGAACGATGGCTATGTACTTGAGTTGAAGGACGCTACAATTGATTATGTCGAGTTTGAATCGCGAGCGAAAGAACTGCAATCGATCAATGCCAGTCAAGTGGAACAGGCCTTAAGGGTTGAGCGGCTTTATACGGGTGATCTGTTTGGCGATAAAGCGTATGTATGGGCTATTCACGAAACGGAACGTTATAATCAAATGTACACGTCATTCGTCAAACGCCTTGTCACCGTACTTATTTCATCGGGAGATACAGGTTCCGCTTCTAAGTTATTGCTTAAGCTGAACGAGAACAATCCGCTAGATGAGTCGGTCATCCACGATTTGATGTTGGTACGCGAGATGACTGGGGACAAAAAAGGATTGACCGTACTGTATACGGATTATGTTCGGCTGCTTCATCAGGAGCTAGGTATTCGCCCTTCTGAAGAGTTGACCGTTCTATATTCCAAACAATTTTAAAAGCTGAAATCTCGCCCAGTTAGTGGAGCAGTCAAGCGGTTGTTTTCACGCTAATAGTTAGAATCTTGTCCAGATCTCTAGCATATAATGACAGCAAACTGATCTTGGGAGGGGTAGAATCTGAAATCATTTCATAAGTATGTGGCTGAATTCATCGGCACGTTCGTACTTGTTCTGTTCGGCTGCGGAAGCGCAGCTACTGCTGGAGGCGAGCTGGGGTATTTGGGCATCGCGATGGCTTTTGGTCTGTCGATCGTAGCACTCGTCTACACGATCGGTCCTATTTCTGGCTGCCATGTTAATCCTGCCGTATCGCTCGTCATGCTCGTCACCCGGAAGCTTTCTGCCAAAGATTTCTTCGGCTACGTCGTCGCCCAGGTCGCTGGTGCTGTCGCCGGTTCGGCGCTCCTGTACGCGATCATCGACTCGACGGGCAAGGCGGTGACAAGCCTTGGGCAGAACGGTTTCAGCGATGGCTACGGCATCGGCATTACAGCGCTGATGGCTTTTGTGGTGGAAATTGTCTTGACGTTCGTTTTCGTCTACGCTATTCTCGGCGTGACCTCGGATCCCGGCAACAGCAGAGTCGCTGGGCTAGTCATCGGATTGACGCTCGCGTTCGTACATATTCTCGGCATTGGCTTGACAGGAACTTCGGTCAATCCAGCTAGAAGCTTCGGACCTGCGATTCTGCTAGGGGGAGAAGCGTGGAATGAGCTGTGGGTTTTCGTCACGGCTCCGTTCCTCGGGGCACTGCTTGCGGTTGCCGTTTATCGGCTGCTGAACGTTCGCAAAGTCTAGGATTCGGCTGATAGTTGCAATCAGAGAGCTAAAGCAAAACGATACAAATCATATGAAATCGCAATTAGTGAAAACCGCCGCCGTTTAATTAAAATACATAGACCCGCAGCCCGTTGCTGTGGGTCTTTTTTTTGTTATTAACGACTGAGCTTTAAGGTCATGGACATCGTTTTGGCATTACTTCTATTCTTCAAATGTGAATGTAATTTTAATTAGCAGAAAAGAGAAGGTAACGAATAAAATATCACGAATAATTACAGTCGAAATGGTTTAGCAAATGGAGGTACTCTAAGATGCTCTTAAAGTTTTTTGTTCCCCTTATATGTTTTTTCACAATATTCTCTTCCGTGCTATTGGGAAAAGTAACGAACATTTGGATGGTAATCATATTCGGTTCGCTCTTTGCGTTTTGTGTAGCAGTACACAATAAATACCCAAGATTACATAGATTTCAGATTGTGTTTCTTCTTATTTTTCATTGGTATAGTCACTTGAATTGGTGTTTAATTTTTTACTACATCTTAATTCTACTTTCCTCTCAAAAGAAACAGACGTACAATCAAAAGTTACCTATCTCATTTATGTATATTTTACTTTACTCTACAATCCGTTTAGCTTATCAACCAATAAATACCTACAATTTATTGGTTGCCGTGTATGATTTTATTGGTGCAGCTTTAATCGTGCTACTCTATCATTATTTCCTGAACTTAGAATTGGAAAAAATAAGATTAAAGGAGAAAAATACTTTTTTAGAAACACATGACCCTCTCACAGAGCTCTTGAATTATAAAGGTTATATCAATTCCCTTCAAGATTTGATAAACAAACCCTATAACTTTGTTTTGATATTAATTGATTTTCAAGATTTTAAGTCCGTAAATAATCAAAGCATCAGTAATGGAAACGAGGTATTAGTAAATATCTCACTACTTTTGAGACGAGTATTCTCAAATGCATATATGATTTCCCGTTATGCAGGAGATCGGTTTGCAATTACAATTCCAGCAAAAGAAAACATTATTCATGAAATCGATGAATTACTGAGTTCTGATGTCTTAGGATATCAGGTTACACATAGCAGTACCCAATTTCCACAAGAGTCGGCTTTGAAAGAAGAACTAATCACTATAGCAGAAGAAAAATTGTTTCAAAATAAACGGAATGTATGGTTGAAACGTGAAGAGAGCTTATTCCGTTCTGAGAAAATGAGAGCAGTGGGAGAATTGGCGGCAGGAATGGCGCATGAAATACGCAATCCGCTTACAACAATTAAGGGGTTTATGCAATTATCGACCCAAAACGGGTATGATATTGGACCTTGGTTTGAAATAATTATGAGTGAAATTACGCGGATGAATGAACTAACATCAGAATTCTTACAATTCTCGAAACCAAATATTAGTAATATGAAACCTGAATTTGTAACTAGTTGTTTAGATCGATTGTTATTCTTAACTGAATCAGATGCAGTTTCCCGCGGGCATAAAATAGTTCTAGAGACCGCTGCAGACTCCTTATGTGTATATATTGATCGAGATAAAATGGTGCAAGTATTACTTAATCTTGTAAGGAATGGCTTAGAAGCAATGAATGAACCGGGGACTATTTATATTCGTTCAAAACGTGAAGACAACTATGCTGTTGTTGAAATTGAGGATACTGGACAAGGCATATCATTGGCAGAACAAGCGAAGATACTCCAACCCTTTTATACGACAAAAGACAATGGTACTGGTCTTGGTTTATCCATTTGTCAAAAAATTGCACAGGACCACGGTGGAAAGTTGGACTTTCAAAGTATCGTCGGGATCGGGTCGATATTTAGATTTATTCTACCAGTTTATCACGAGAGCAATTAATAAAAACCTTGATTGGCTATGTGCCATTCAAGGTTTTATTTTTCAATTACGTGACCAATTGGTTAACTTTTTAGTTAACTAAAAAACTTTATTGTTGACATTATACAGGTTATTTCGCATAATATGAGCAATAGAAATTATTTTTTAATGTCAAATAGTTAACTTGTAAGTTAATCTAAAGGAGAGTTGGCCAAACATGACGAGCACGCATAAGTATGTTAAAAATTACCCGCGACCGCAATGGATACGTGACGAATGGCAATTGTTAAATGGGGAGTGGAGCTTCCGCTTTGATGATTCGTTCGAAGGAGAACGGAACAATTGGTACAGCAATCTCTATGCCGATCGGACAATTCAAGTTCCATTTACGTACGAGACGAAGGCAAGTGGAATCGGCGAGGAGAGCTTCCATCCATGCGTTTGGTACGAACGAATCGTGCCTATACCGGCAGAAACAAATGGTAAACGCGTAATACTTCATTTTCAAGCTGTAGACTATATAACTAAAATTTGGGTGAATGGCGTATATATCGGCTCGCATGAGGGAGGGTACTCAGCGTTCTCTTTTGATATTACGGATGCAGTTGAGCAAGGTGGTAATAACCGCATTACTGTCCGAGTTGAGGATGGCAACAGTACGATGCAGCCGCGAGGTAAGCAGCGCTGGATCGATAAGAACTATGGATGCTGGTATGTACAGACGACGGGTATCTGGCAGTCTGTATGGCTAGAATACGTCGACACTTGCTATGTAAGCAGTGCGAAGATTACGCCGAAGTTGGAGGAAGCATCCGTTTCGTTCGAGTACGAATTGGGAAGTACCGTTCGCTCATTCCAAGGATTGACGCTGCTGACAATTATAAGATACGATGGCAAGCTGATTCGTTCGACCGAAATGAACGTAGATAGGAAGTTCGTGAAAGTGGATTTAAGCGTTATGAACGATGTGGGCGAATGGAAGGTACATGCTTGGCATCCCAATCATCCGAATTTGTACGATGTGGAAGTGGTTCTGAAGAAGGACGGCAAGCCCGTCGACACTGTTTACACCTATTTCGGTATGCGCCGCATTCAGATAAAGGGAAATCGAATCCTCCTCAATAACCATCCTTATTATCAACGTCTGCTTCTAGATCAAGGGTATTGGGAAGATACTCATCTGACACCGCCTAACGAGGAAGCACTTATTGAAGATATCGAGAAAGCATTAGCCCTTGGATTTAACGGTGTACGTAAGCATCAGAAATTGGAAGATCCGAGGTTCTTGTACTGGGCGGATCGCAAAGGGCTTTTGGTATGGTCGGAATTTGCATCCACGTATGAGTTTGGAGATGATGCCGTACAACGATTCACGAAGGAATGGACCGAAGTTGTGCGTCAGTATTATAATCATCCGAGCATTGTCACATGGGTGCCGTTCAATGAATCATGGGGGATTTCAAGCATCTCTACGGACCGGAAACAGCAGCAGTTCACCGAATCGATCTATCATTTGACAAAAGCATATGACCAAATGCGGCCAGTCGTTGTAAATGACGGTTGGGAGCACACGGTTTCGGATATTATAACGATGCATGATTACGAGGAGCTAGGGGGCGTACTCGAAGCTCGTTACAAGAATCCTGAAGTACTACTTAGCAATGAAGTTGCTCATGACAAACATCGATATCCTTTTGCGAATGGATACAGCTACAAGGGGCAGCCGGTCATCATCAGTGAGTATGGCGGTATTGCGTTCAAAAGCGAAGAGGGTTGGGGTTATGGCAATCAAGTGAAGAATGAAGAAGAATTTTTGGCGCGGTATGAAAGCATCACGCAAGCTATTAAAAACTTAGCATACGTTAGCGGGTTCTGCTATACCCAGTTAACCGACGTACAGCAAGAAGTGAATGGCTTGTTAACAATTCAACGTGAACCCAAGATAGAGATGGAGAAAATTAAAAAAATCAACTTACAATAGAAGATTTGTATGGTTGACCGATAATTAGAATAATGAACTGCAAAAAGTAGAGTCGTTGTAAAACTTGCTTATTAGAATAAGTGCAGCCCACCTTATTCCCTGTTTTTTACATACTTATTCAGATTGCTGGAGAATCTATCTCTGAGGTGATTTGGGTGAGTTCGTTTAAAATTAATATAATTTTCTTGACTAGTGCGCTAGTTATTCTTGGGGCATCTACCGTGTATGCTGAGCCGCGAGAAGAATCTCTTGAGGAAGCTTTCTTACAGCAATTGCATCCAGTTGTGTATTCATCACTGCAAAGTATTTATCACGAACAACACGCGCAGTATAAATGCATCCGTATTGTCTCGATTAATGAACGAGTAACCGCATCGAGAAAGCGAGCACAAGAGCTGCCAGTCGATGCTATACATGGTCAAAAGTATTTTGAGATAACCGTTGGAATTCTTAGAAGCACTAGCGAGTATGTTGAGTTAACTTTAAAAAACGATACAGTATCAGCTCAATATTATCTTGTGAATTTCAAGAAGGATGTACGTCAAGCTGAATTTAAATGCATCCCAAGTTTATAAAAACCAATTGAAGAGGCGCTAAATGGCGACTTCTTTTTTTTGTTTCTCGAAGACACAAAGTTCCAGGAATTAATCTTCTCCACGAACTGGCTGGAAATTAAAAAAGGATTTCTTCAGTTTTCGAGGAAATTATTACCTATTGTATTTATCTTAGATACATAACGAAAGGGGTTGAAAATTTGGAAAGTCTATTGCTCCCCCAAGAAAAGTTTAACGAAAAAAGAGCAGGCAGCCTAGTCGGTACAATAACAGATGGCGAGCATAGTGGAATGAGAAGGAAAATAACCCTAAGCGTAGAATATTACATCTCCCCTAAAAGATAGGAGGTGTGCAGCAATCACGGGTCTTGAACTATCCCGAGAAAAAGAGATTTGCTAGCCGTCAAAAAAATCATAAAAGGGATTGCGAATATGAGGAAGAAATATCTTTGGGTCATTTTTTCAGTATTGTTCATTATTTATATACTATTTTTTCCATCAGCAACCGCAGAAATAGCAGTTCGTAAAGATTTATTTTTTACTTTCCATCCAATAAAGGCATTCAGCAATTCAATTCATGAAGGAAAAATTAAAAATGATTCAAGATATGGCGACTTATACGTAGTAGAAGGAATTAATTCTTCTTTTATATATGTAAAGAAAAGTACATTGGGTTGGAGAGTAACTTCTAATGGGACAGCTCCTTAAACTCATAGTGATGAATGATTACGCTAAATGGGAAACGTTAGTTAACAAGTGAGGCTGCCGTTTTTAAAGAATTGGGTTTAGCGGGGAGAGGATCTGGGTGTTAAACGAATCTTCGGCAATTATCGAGCAATACATTCGGAATCTAGACAGATATTCGATAGAGCAATTGCGTTATAAATGCAAAGAAAACGTGTGGTCGGTCGGGCAAATGTATATGCATGTAATCGAAGTGGCGAAAGAGTATATTGGGCATATAGAAACATGCACAAAGGGAACGCATGAAGAACCTGAAGGTAAGACGGAGGACGGAACGAAGGCGCTTGCGGAAAAGGAGTGGCCCAATATCCGGGTTAAACTTGAGCAACCGGCCAATGAGACAAGAAACCCCGAGAGTAAGAATGAAATCATAGCCGGCTTGGTACAGGTGCTTGAGAAGTTGGCCTACTGGGCATGTTGCGTTGATGAAGCGAATCCGGCTTGCAAGGTGCGCCATGGTTGGTTTGGCTGGCTCAACGCGGGGGATTGGTTTGAGATGGTTGGCCTGCACAGCAGGCATCATTTGCGCCAGAAGACGAATCTGGACGAGGAACTGGCGAAGGCAGGTATAAGGTAACCGGATTTCGAACAAACGGGGGTCCAAGGAGCTAAGACAGGAATGAAAAAGATCCTTATTATTGGAATAGTTGCTAGTGGTAAGACGACATTGGCTAAACGCTTGTCTAAGGAAATTAGTGTTTCCTATTACGAACTTGACTCCATAGTACACCATAAAACACCTTCGGGAAGATATAAACGTTCTGTGGAAGAACAAATCGAAGTTATCAATGAAATTGATAAAAAAGGGGCATGGATATTTGAAGGAACAGACAGAGACTCCTATCAGATTTTGTATCAAATGGCAGATACAATCATATTTCTTGATACTCCATTATGGAAGAGAAGGATCAGAATCCTAACACGATTTCTTAAGCAAAAACTTGGTTTTGAAAAGTGCCACTATAAGCCAGATATTATGATGTTGAAGATGATGTACAAATGGACTAGGGATTTCGAACAAAATAGAGGCAGTTTTGAAGCCAAGTTGAAAATACACAATGAGAAAGTGATCAGGTTAAGAGATAATAACTATCTGGATTTGACTAAAGGAATACTACGCTAACGAGGGAACTATAACGGAGGAGACTGCATCGCAGCAGCTCCTTTTTTATTATTTAAGGAGGTACAGTTATGAGTTTAGATTGTCTAACGAGTCGTCTGACCTCGATATTGAATTCATAATCCCCGATACATTACACACTGCTTTGGTTGAAAGGGCTGGCGGAGTCCAACATCTCTGGGTTCACGATGAAACTCATTGTCCTTTAGTGGATATTAAAATTCGATCGTTAACTTGGTTACAAAATCGTTTGAGTGGAAGCGATCCTGAAGTTCTTTGGATATACAAACATGCTATCTGTATTCAGGATGGTGACCAACTTCTTTCGCAGCTTCTAGCTGACGCAACGAAGCAATTCCATGCAATAAATAAAGATCTATTAACAAAGTACTATAAAGATTTGCGCGCTGGAGTAACGATTTCTGCTTCGCGAGAACCATTGGGAAAAAACATTATGATGACCAGAACAATTGAAGCGGCATTGTCTTTACCTTTTCTATCACGGAAAGAACCATATCCTTATCCAAAGTGGCAAAGTATTTGGTTGAAGTCAAGACATAAACAAGGGGAAACGATCGTGTCTCTCTGCGAGCTGTGGTTAACTGGGAAACCAGTGTATGAACAATTAAGGGAAGTAATAAACAACGTATTGATAGAGGATGGGCATAAGGATTTAATCAAACACTTTTGGCGAAAAATCTGATAATTCGTATACGAAACCACTTATTAGGAGGTTGTCATATTGGAAACTGCTCAACTTATCACGCATGATAATCGTAAGATTTATTCTCATGTTTACTCTGTGAAACCAGGACCAGTACAAATTTTGCGTGTTCCTAAGATGCAATATGTATCTCAGGAAATGAGAACAGCTTTCCATATGAACTGGGCTGGGCGCCCAGAACCATTAGATGAACAGTGGATTGTATGGAAAGTAGTGAACCAGTTGAAGCAAATAACAAAGAACTCAATGGGATATAAGTTTAAGTTAATGCCCCCTGAGATTATTTGGCCTAGTAAAAGTGATGATGTTAAATATAACGTGACTCATATGATGCAAGTTCCAGATTGTATTACTTCAGAAATTTACGAAGAGGCAAGAGCAAATGTCGAGAAGAATTTACGCGGACAAACAGTTCCTAGGACCACGTTTGTAGTAGATGAGCTCACTATATGTGCTCAAAAACTTCATGTTGGACATTATCGTGATACACAGTCAACTCTACAAGAAATTGAAAATCATATTGAAGAGCAAGGTTACCGAATCAAAGGCAACCGAAGAGAAATTTATCTAACACCAGCTATGCAGTGTCATCTACCTGAAACATGGAAAACGATTGTAAGGGTCGATATCGAAAAACTTGACTGAACTACGGCCAACGAGGGAGTTCAATAAATTGCTCGATAGCATGGATGATGCAAGTATTCATGGAAAGGATTATAGGAGAAAACATACTTTCTATATAAGGTAAGGTGGTTTTCAGTGAGTGAACAAGTTGTTGAACAGTTTGTTGACCGTATTGATGCAGTCTTTCTACCTGTGAAGAATCTTCAGGATTCGTTAGTATGGTATCAAACCATGTTTGGATTCGATTTGCGTTGGAGTAATGAAAAAATGGCGTGGCTGTTTGAGGTAAGGAACGGTGAACCTAAACGGTTTGATCTTACTGATAATAACGGAAATATGATTAGCGTTATTCAATTGTAAATAACAAGATTTTAACGTGCTTAAGGTATGTCAGAATCATAAATAATTCTTATCGACGATCCCGAAGATTTAACCGAAGACTCTTACTTAATCTATACTTTGAAGGGGATATGAGAATGTCTGGATTAAGTATCTCGGACGCTAATCTGACGGGAATGTCAATCGACGGAGCGCAATGGGGTGGCGCACATTTTAAGCATATTGGCTACGGGAACAAGGATCGACCTGAGAACGGGCATACTGCTGCGAAGCCTCCAGTACAAATTACTTCATGTAATTTAGAGGACGCCGTCGTTAGCGAAACTAATTTACGAGGTGTCAGTATCGTCGGTTGCGATATTGAAGGGTTGACGATAAACGGCGTCGATATTTCGTCATTGTTGCGACAATACAAGGTGGAACTGAGTTGAGTACATTCACATTATTGCTCTAAAGCAGCACGTTAGTTGATGAATTGTTTAGTGAGGCTGCCGAGAAATTGATCACGCAGCCATTTTAACAATTGGCAGAATCGTCGAACAAAATAATTATATGATGATTAAATATTCCAAATGCCAATAGGGAGAAGGAATGGAAATGGGAAAAGTTGTTGGTTTTGAGTTAAACAGTCAGGATGCAGAAAAAGCATCGAAATTTTATTCTACTGTTTTTGGCTGGGAAATTGGTGAAAACCAATGGGGCTATCGTGAAGTAACTACTGGAGGCATTTCAGGCGGAATCGCCAAAGGTCCAAATGACTACCCTCTTGGAATTCGGTTACAAATTGAAGTAGATTCAATTGATGAAGCCATTTCTAAGGCTAAGGACTACGGTGCATTGATTGTGCGAGAGAAAATGGAGTTTGATGATTTCTTTCTTGCATATTTAGCTGACCCAACTGGGCTTGGGCTTGGACTTATTCAAAAAAAATAAATATTTCATAATGTAAACGCTTATGTAACGAGTTACTTTCGTTCATTAATTTCAACAAATATTTGACTGTTGTGGATATGACGATGAAGCTGGCTCGTGGCATTATAACTCGTGAGTTGGACAATTTGCTACCGCTATATATTCCAGTAGTTGAGGATGGATATGACCTTCAAAAAACACACCTAATGGAGGCTGCTGGCATGATCGGCAGCCTCAATTAGGTTAACGTGTAGAATAGCGAAATTTAAGAATGTTAAAAAGTGGAAATCATGGTAAGTTTAGAACATACAGCGTGCAAAAATTTAATCCAATTACAGGCGGTGGCATAATGAGATTGAAATTAGGATATATAGTTTTGCTGTTGTTCTTAATTGGTTGTTCTAAAACTGATACCAACGTAATGACCAAGGTAAGCCCAAAAGTATTAGACGAAGACAAATCATGGCAAATAAGCAGTATGTTTAAAGCTGATGATTATATGCTGATAGGTGAACAAGGGAAAATAGGATTCATTTATAACGATCAAGAGGTGGTTAGGTTTTATCCTGGGAAAAAACAAAAGTATATGTGGCATTTTTGGGCTGAGAATCCACAAGAAACGCAAAACTTGTTTGGCAAGAAAGTAAAGATTGTTGGAGTTAGCAAACAAACTGGAGAGAAAGTAAATGTATTTGAAGGTAGTATTGGCATCCCAAATACAAGTATAAAAGATAATGATAAGGTAGGTAAAATGCCTTCAACGATGACTTTACCTTCCAAAGGTTTATGGAGACTAGAAGCTTATATAAATGACAAGCTATTCGGTAGTGTAGTTATAGAAGTACAAGAAGAAGTTGGAGATTGAAAATGCAAATTAATGAACTTGATGAAAAGAATGTTCAAAATGAAATCAAAAAAGCAAAGAAGAAAAACTGGATAATTTGGGTCTGTTCCGTTGCAGCAATTACCCCTTTTGCTTTTATTTACATCTATATTCAAGTGGGGAAAGCTACAATAAAACATGAGGTTTTACAGTATTTGTTGGAGGAGAAAGGATACGAAAAGAGTGAAATCAAAGAAATAAAGCCACTGTTTGGAAAGTTACCGACTTTTAGTGTAATTGTGGTTTTTAATGATGAACCTGAAGTAGGGTACAACTATTGGAAGCGTCCCGAAATGTATCAAACTTGGCATTACATTCAGCAAGGGCTACAGGGGATACCTGTTAATCCAAAACATAAGGAAAGTGATTATTAGTGGAAAAATCGAAATAACTAACATGACGGTAGCCAGCACACGACTGGCTACCTTTGTCCGTTAAGTAACAAAAAAATGATTGAGACAGGAGATTATTTTAATAGGGCTTTTAAGAAAGTTGTTCGATGGCGCTCCAATTCTTTGGCACCACGAATGCCACATAGACGTTCCCCGCTAAGGCATATTTCTGAGCCACCCGTAGTACTTCATCTGCGGTCACCGCCTCTACTTTGGCTACGAAAGCATCCACATCAAACTCCAGTCCATACAGTGTGCTATAACTCAGAGAATCATTTTGTGCGAGTACATCATCCATACCGATTGCCAGTTGTCCTGTTACACAGGCAATGGCGCGACGGAGCTCCGCAGTACTGACGAGACTTGTCTCCAGATCCGCCAGGTGCTTGAACAAAATCTTTCTTACTTCGTTTACGTGCGTTGCCGGCAGTCCCATATATCCCAAAAGGTAGCCGTGGTCATGAAATGATTCGTAATCCACATCGACCGCATACGCGAGTCCTTTTTCTTCACGAATTTCATCATACAAACGAGAAGACGCATTTCCATGCGCTCCTAAAATCGTAGCAATAACTTCAAGCGCAGGCTCATCGCCGCTCTCGTCACCTGCTACCGGAATTGCCCATGAAATATGAGCCTGGCTGACGCTGCGTTTGACAAACGCTTCTTTTTGCTGCAGATCATATTCACGCCTCGCCTGCTCGGCAAGATCCTTCGGCTGATGAACGTGTAGACGTTCCAAATAGGAGATTACCGCATATTCATCAAAATTGCCCGTCGCTACAAAAATCACATCGTCTGTATGATAATGAGCGTTATAAAACTGAAGGAGATGTGAGTGCTGGATTTTCCGCACGCTTTTCTTAGTACCCAAAAGGGAGCTTCGCTTCAACAGACCTTCGAGCACCTCGCCGGAAAC
The DNA here is from genome assembly GCF_059692055.1 of Paenibacillus sp. J31R109. Lineage (NCBI taxonomy): Bacteria > Bacillati > Bacillota > Bacilli > Caryophanales > Paenibacillaceae > Paenibacillus > Paenibacillus sp. J31R109. The sequence continues at coordinate 945,528 of NZ_JCAUAR010000001.1, forward strand.
CGAAGAAGGTTGATCGGCATACATATGAATTTCTTCGATGATGACCTGTTTTTCTTTTTCGATTTCTTTTTCTGGGAGCGCAGGCTGCCAAAAAAAGTCAGATAGTAGGTCTAGCGCCTCCATGCCGTACTTGCTTTGCACCTGGATGTAGTATTTGGTTTCATCTTCCGAGGTATATGCATTGGGAAGCGCGCCGAGGTCCGCGGCGTCCTGGTTGATTTTTTTTGCCGTTTTCGTGGCACTACCTTTAAAGAGCATATGTTCGAGAAAATGAGCAGTCCCGGCAGGGACGCCTACTTCCATGTTGCATCCTGCTTTAATTGCGTAAGCAAAGACAGCGCTTCGCGAAGACGAATCTGGCTTCAGCACGACTTGTAAATGATTTTTTAATGTTTTGATCTCCATACGCAGCTCCCCCTTTACTTTTTGCATTATGAATTTTCCAGAGGGAACCTTCGTATCTGGCTTACATGCTTTAATATACCTATATTACACTATTTTGGTTCATGTCTGTAGAAGGGTTGCTGTTTTGAGCGTTTTTGGGGTTATTTAAAGATAGTACAATCGGTGCCGTTTTTCGTTGAACTAGTGGGAGGATAATTTAAGCTAGGGCAATTATTGTGTGGGACGGTATATCAAATATTGGACAGATGGAAGAGATAGATAAGAAATTAATTGAGTTCATCTGATTTATCATAAGTTTAAAATAAAGGGAGAGATTTTTTTTGTATATTAGATATCATGGTAATTATTCTAGTCCTAAGACTAAACAACCTTATGGTATTTTTGTTGTTATTTATCACTTATACTCTGACGATAAGCTTTCCAAAAGCGGTAGCAACCTTTACCTAGACACCAAAGAATGGTTTGAACAAAATTTGCCCAATCCGCCGTTTTATGATGATAACAATACACGAAATGCAGTAACATGGTGTAAGGGTGGAAATAATGCAACAGAGATGATAATCCACTTGGAGTCATTCTTTAATATTGCCGAGAAATATAACGTCGCGATAATCAAATCCATTTCTAAAGACTTCCTGGTATCCTAATTTACGAAGATGAGTACCAGATTGGTATTGTTCCTCATTAAGCAAACGGAGAACGTTTGTTCAATAATTAATACGAGATAACATGTATAGAAGCCAATCGATCTTTGTTTTCAGCTACTTCTTTCTAATGATACAGATAGCGTTTCAATCTTTTGGGAATAATAATCTCAAAAAATGGAGGTGCTATTCTAATGAAAAAATGTGTAAGCTTCATGCTTATTTTTTTCTCTTTTTCATTTTCCACTAAGGCTGCTACAGAATTGACCAAAGCCGAGGAGCTGCCAAAAGAAATCCTTCATGATCTAGCTATTCGCGAAATGTATCCAATCATGTCACAAACACTAGACAAACAATTCGGTCCTAATCACCAATTAGGTCTTCAATGCCAAAAGATTTTAGAGATCAAGAAAGTAAATCCAGGTTCATTCTACTTTGAAGTAACAATAGAAGGTATGACCTATAAAGGTGCTCATAATCCACCAAATGATATTCTCACAGTAATAATGTCCAACTACAATGACACTGGCAAATGGGTTATTAAAAAATACTCAATTAAAGAAAGACCAGCTAATTACGTTTGTAGAAATCCAGTCTAGGAGGACCGCTGTACTAAAAATGAGAAAATTATTGTTAATAATTCTGGTTTTGACAATTAGCATTTTATTTATTGATAAATATGTACAAGCCGAACAACCTAAGAAAGTGGTTGAAGCATTTTTAAATTCTGTTATAAAAAATGAACAAGATGTAGCTAAGCGTTATTTGTATAGTCAATCGGTGATAATACCTGAGCATGTTGAGAGTAAACAGATAGACGGATTCAATGTGATGACAACACCACAAAGAAATGATACTAAAATTATAGTAGCGTATTTTAAAGGAGAGCCAGGCGAGGAACGGATCGCATTTATTTGGGAAGTAATCGTTAAAGATGAGAAGATCTCCTACATACAGGTTATTCATGATGGGACTAAGCCACTGTTGGAAGAAGCTAAATTGGTGAAGGAATATCAACTGAAGTTTCACAGACGCGTATTAGTACCCACTAAGTTCCCAGCTGAAGTTACTGGTTTTCATGGGTATATCACTGATAAAAATGAATGGCAACCTGAAATTCTTGATTTAGGGTATGGAATAGAGTCTCTACACAGCTATCTACATATTGCTGTAATCCCTTCAACTGAGAATCTAGACCGATATATATGGAAAAATACCGAGATTCTCAAATTAAAAGACGGAACAAAAGTGTTATATCATTCAAACTTCGACTTAGGATATGAGATACGATTTCAGAAAGATGATTTGAATTATAAATTGTCAGTCGGTAAGAAAAACTTAAGCAAAAAGTTTACGGTAGAGGATCTGTTGAAAATCGCAGAGTCCATGCAATGAAGGCTGCCGCGCAGCCTTTTGTAATAACGGACAGCAGCGACAGCCACGTGGTGGATATAGCTTGGAAGATTCGGTATAATATGTCGACTTTATCAAAGTATTGTGGGAGGCTTCTAGAAAAGGAACGCTGCTTTGGGGGGGCTACCAGGTTCTGGATCGGCTATATTGTCAAGAAAAACTTAATTTGTACGCAGAGATCGAGTTCATTGTTAATAAGCCTATGAATTTCGAATGATATAAAAGTGGTAAGCACTCTTTAATTGAATTGAATGAATAGGGGGTCGGCTAGATTGCGGACACAATACTTAAACAGGGATCACTGGCTGCGGAGCAGACTGGACGATCCCTATTTTCTATTTTCTATTTTTGTTTAAGTAAAGGCAGTACAGTTACAATAAAAGGAAATGTTCAAATAGAAGCGAATATACCATAGATTCATTTTATGTTTAGTAGTTGATAGGGAATTAACATTCCTGAACGAAGTAGCAAAGTAAGAGCCCTACTTGCCAAGATTAAAGTTTTATTGCCGTTCACTTGCTGCTAGTGTGACGAAACCAGGAAACAGACTACGCGTTAGCTGCTGCCTTATTTCATTAAAGAAATGGGTAGTTAGCGACATTTTAACTTAAGGAAGAATCTTTCCAATGGAGGAGTACCTAAATGTCCTTTGTTCGCATTAAAAGAGATCAATATCATGTTGTAAAGGGGTTAATCTCTGGGGAGGAATCGGTGTTTACGCCCTATCCACTCTCAATTTTAGAAGAAACGATTGATGGAATCGTCTTTGTTGACAACCAAGATCATCCTCAGTGTGCTGCTGTAATGTCTAGCGATTTCATAGGGGGGCGTTTGATTGGTCATGCTGTCGATAAGGAATTTAATGAAGGATTTATTGCGACGATGAAAGAACATTTAATTTTAAATGTTTCTTCCAGCAGCTTTAGATTATTCTGGTCAACTGCCTCCGAGACATGGGATGAATTAATATTTCGCATATTTGGTTACAAGGTATTTCGTATAAGCAGGACACAATTTAAATTTGACAGACACGTCTTCGAAAGTCTAGGAATAATTGAAACCGACAAAGACATGTTTCGAATAGATGCAGCGATGCTTCAGTCACATGAATCTTTGCGTAAGGAGATACAAGGTCTTTGGGGAAGTACAGAAAATTATCTTCAACATGACGTTGGATGGATCTCTATGTCATCAGATGGAAGTGTTATGGGACGGTGTAATGCCGCATTTCTTGGAGGTGGGTTGGCAGAGCTCGCAATCCAAGTGAATAAATCAGTACGAGGTCAGGGGCTTGGCTATCAACTTGCGAGGAATTTCATTCAGGATTGTTTGAATCGAGGTATAATACCGAATTGGACTTGTGATACTCAGAACGTGCCATCATTTCAAATGGCAAAAAAACTAGGCTTTAATGAGGATAGTAAATACAATTTGTTTTGTTCGGTCTATACCCCAATGTTTCATGAACCTAGCAGACATGGGAAGTGATTGATTTATTGTAACTCCAGTGGGTTTTATAGCGCCAGTCCGGGTACGATTTATGTGGATAATGTGAACGTATTTGCGAATTAAGGCAGGGAATCAAGAGAAGTCGTGAAAATCCCCAGAGACGGTAGGTTACACGACTCTGGGGCATTTTTTGCGTGAACTGCCATCGAGATTCTCTTTTAGAGGATTAGTTTTATGACGATCTTGATGCTGACTAGGGTTTTAAGGATTTTGTAGAATTTTGTAGCCATGTACATTACCATGATTGTATAATGAAACTCAACAATTCTGTCATGTATGAGGGCTAATATATCGACGAGTTAAGGGGAGAATGCATGATATGTTTAGGTGGAGTGTGAGCCGGACGTTCATTAACATCGTAGTTTTGCTTTCAGTGCTGCTCCTCGTCGTACTTGGGGGGTTCTCCATTACGGCATTCAAAAGTTTTGAAGGTATCGTTAAGCAGCGAACCTTTGAAGAGAACAGCAAGGAACTTCGCATTATCAGTGATACGATCAAGCGAATGAATGAAGATGTGAAGGCGTTTACATTCCGCCAACTAGACGATCCAGCTCTTGCCGCATTATTTGAGAAGAAGAATCTCGAATATTTCGAAATGTTCAGGTATATGGAGTTAATCAGTAAATCGTTTGAAATCAATCCTATCTTTCACTCGGATACGCTATACAGCGGAAAGACTGGAAATTTCTACTCAACGCTTGGCTCCATGGTACAGAAGGATACTTTCTTTGTGAACGCGATTCAAAACTACAGGAGTATACCGGTACTTCAACCGATTCCAAGAGTGCTACCCAGTGAGGCTTATAACACTAGCGCCACTGTGTTTACGTATTTTTATTTTCAAACCGACAGTGACAACAAGTTGTCCAAAGCGTTGGGCGTGAATATTGACGCGGCTTGGTTATGCGACACATTAAGCAAGCTTAAGGGCCAGAATAATAAAGCTTACATTATTGATAAAACGAGCCGAACATTCATTGACGACTCCAAGCAAATTCGGAATTTGGATGTGCTCAACTCCGAACTGGTACACAAAATAATGGAAACTAATCAGGACTCGGGCAGCTTTGAGACAGGAGAGAAGAAGGATCAAAAAATTATTTCCTATCTCTGGATGCCCGAAACCAACTGGGTGCTTGTGGTGGAAGAATCCAATGAGTTTCTAAACCAATCACTGCAATTTGTGCGCAAAATCATGCTACAGATGACGCTGGGCATTGCGCTTATTGCCCTCGTCGCAGCTGGCTTTATCGCTTACCGTATCTACCTCCCTTTCGGCCGGGTTTTTCGCGAAGTCATGGGGCCTAGGGGCAAAGCGGAGAACAAGGGACCGCTCATCGACGAGTTTAAGCTTCTTTCGGATGTGTTTCAAAAAAATAAAGACTTGCTGAAGGACTATAACAGCTACAAACAGTCAGCCGACACGATTTTACTGGAAAACTACATTAAAGCCGTGTTGATGGAAAACAATTCGATTGCCAATCAGTTGACCGGCGAATTTTCTAAGGTGTTCGGCAATATGCTCGATCGTGAGATGATGTTGATTCTCCTGAAGATTGATCGACGGGAGCAGTTCGAGATGATGGACTCCGATCGAAAAAAGGCTTATCGTTTTATCATCATGAATGTGGCTGAGGAAGTTCTTGATTCGGGCAATGCGGCAAAGGCCATCTATATCGGGGAAGGGCAGTTTATTATTCTTGCCTTCCTTCCGGAAGGAAAGCGTGACATCAGATGGGACGAGAAAATTAGAGTGTTGCAAAATACTGTAAAAGGGTTTACAGGCATTTCACTTTCAGCTTTCCTCGGCGGTTATGTGCAAGGCGACGGAGCACTCATTCATGCGTACCGCACGGCATCCCTTTTGTTGAAATATAGCGTGATCTATAGCCATGAAGCTATTCTGGATCCTGCTGTTTTGGATCTTCATGAGCAAATGACGGTTACCTATGACGAGAAGTTGGAAGAACGAATCTTGGATTCGATTCGCGCAGGAGACGGGGATGAAGCCAAATCGCTGTTCGATCAGTTCATCGAAGTATCGTCCAAAGGAGACATCGAAAGCTTCATGTTATCCATGACCCGCTTTTCCTTGGCGCTGGGCAAAGCCTTTGATATTCTGAACAAAACGAGAATTGAGAAAATTCCGATCTCTATGAAAGATTTTTACATGCGGATGGCTTCCTTTGAATCCATTGATGATCTCAAGAGCAAATTTTATGAGGATATCATGAAAATTGCCAATCAGAAGCCGCTTGTGGAAATGCGTCACGACGCCTTGGTTGAATCGATTAAACGCTACATTCAGGATCATTTTAAGGAAGAGCTGAGCTTGAAAGGCATCGCGGTAGAGTTTAAGCTATCCCAAGGCTATCTGGGCACGATCTTTAAGGATTCGGTCGGATTGTCCGTTATGGACTATATTCATAATTTCCGGCTGGACAAGTCTGCCGAACTGCTGCTTGCGACGGATCTTAGTATTGGCGAGATTATGGAGAGAACAGGCTTCTACAATGAAAGCAGCTACTATAAACTGTTTAAGCGCAGGTTCGGATCCACGCCAAAAGCCTATCGCGTAGACAAAGAAATCATGAACAAACTGGAGAAATGACACGGCAAATGTCGTTGTTGTTTCTCTTTTTTATGTAAATGGACACTTTTCTTTAAATCACACAGCCATTTAAACAAGAAAATGGAATTGAACAGTGGTGCAATTGGGCGTTCGGCGGTATATTCAATTTGCATAGCAGCAGCCTAGAAAAACGAAGAGGAGGTGTATAGATGAAAACTACCGCAATATCCAAAACGGAGCCGAGCGTAAGAAATGTGTCTCGCAGAAGTACCCTTCGGAAAAATGTAGATTATACGTTATTGGCGCTTCCGGCATTGGTGCTTATGATTGTATTTAATTTTGTACCGCTGCCGGGCATTATACTTGCCTTTAAAAACTACAATTTTGTCGATGGTATTTTTGGTAGCCCATGGGTCGGACTTAAAAACTTCATGTTTATTTTTTCAACGACCGATGCTGTGCTGGCACTAAAAAACACGCTTATATATAATGCCGTTTTTATTATTACGGGAATTAGCGGAAGTGTCCTGCTGGCAATTCTGTTAAATGAAGTATTGAGCAGAAAGATGTTGAAAGTGTATCAAACCGCCATATTCTTGCCGTATTTTCTTTCCTGGACGATTGTTGCTTACATTGTGTTTGCTTTGCTGGATAACAGCAAGGGAATGGTGAACTTCATTTTGCATGGACTGGGCTTCTCGTCAGTGGAGTGGTATTTCGATCCGCAATACTGGTTTTGGATTCATGTTATCTTGCATTTTTGGAAATTAATGGGTTATACGACACTGCTGAATTACGCTTACATCTTATCTGTAGATCCTGCCTATTATGAAGCGGCATCCATCGACGGAGCAAGCAGATTCCAGATGGCGTTGAGAATTACGATTCCAGCTTTGCGGCCCATTATTCTAATCAATTTCCTATTAGCATTGGGCCGAATCTTCAATGCAGATTTCGGGCAGTTCTTCTTGGTGCCCTTGGAGTCACCGGCGTTGCATGACGTCTCGTCTGTTCTGGATACGTATGTATACAGCGCATTACGCGGAGGGGCAGATCTAGGGATGGGCGCTGCGGCAGGATTATTTCAGTCCATCGCTGGATTCGTACTTGTATTAGCCGTAAACTTTTTCATCCGGTACAGAAGTGGCCGGGATAGCGCCATGTTCTAGAAGGGAGAAAACAGAATGATATCAGCTGTAAAAAAGCGGAGACTACGCCTGAACAACTGGATTCCGCACTCAGTATTTACACTGCTGGCAATAAGCTGCGTAATACCGATGTTGCTGGTGGTGATTATCTCCGTCAGCGATTCGAAAAGTATTGTGGAGCGCGGGTACAGTCTGTTCCCAAGCTTATGGAGCACAGCCGCTTATCGTTTTATTTTCCAATCGCCTAAGCTTATTCTAAATTCCTATGGTACGACGTTATTCGTCACTGTAGTCGGAACTGTTGTAGGATTGCTGTTGACAGCGATGATATCTTATTCGCTATCGCGTAAGGAGTATAAGCTTGCAGGCATAATCGGGTTTCTGGTGTTCTTCTCGCTACTGTTCAATGCGGGGTTGATTCCAAGTTATATTGTTTATACCAAATATTATTTGCTCAAGGATACGTATTGGATCCTCATTCTTCCAGGTCTCGTCTCCGCGTGGAATGTCATCCTGCTGCGCACATTTTTCTTCGATTTGCCACAGGAAGTGTTGGAGTCGGCGAGTATCGACGGTTGCAGCGAGATGCGCATTTTCTGGCAAATCGTTCTCCCGATGTCCAAGCCAGCACTCGCGACAATTGGACTGATTTTAATGCTGACCTATTGGAACGAGTGGTTCCGTTCATTGATCTACATCGACACGGAAAGCAAATTTATGCTGCAGTATTTGCTGTACAAAATTTTACTAAATGCTGAAATAATGATGAAAGACGCTCAAATGGGTTTAAGCATCGGTGGGACAGAATTCCCTTCCGACAGCGCGAGAATGGCGATTGCCGTCATTGCAGCGGGTCCGATGATGTTCGTATTTCCTTTTTTTCAAAAATATTTTGTTAGAGGCATTACAGCCGGAGCGGTTAAAGGGTAATGTGAACTGTATGATCACAAAAGTCAATATAACAAATAAAAGGGAGTGTTCAGATTGAAAATGTTGAAAGCACTTACGACGATGACATTAGTAATGGTGACGGCAACTAGTTTGGTAGCTTGTACAGCGAAGGAAAGCACAAATAATGCGACGCAGTTTCCTAAAGTCGCAGCGACGCCTACTGCAGCAACGCTAGCACCGGTTAAGCTCAAGTGGGTACTCCGCATTCCTGCGCAAAAAGAAGGAGCGGCGGTATTGACCGAGATTAACAAGATTTTGCAAGCAAAGATTAATGCCACACTTGAGATTCAGTTTATTGAGGCTGCAGCTTATGTTGAGAAGACGAAGTTGATGATTGCTGCGGGTGAGGAATTCGATATCATGTTCACTGCCCCAGGATACAATTTTTATGATAACGTTGCCAAAGGCGCATTCCTTCCGATGGACGAATTGCTGACTAAATATGCGTCGAAATCGTATGGCCAAATTCCGCCTAACTTCTGGAACGCGATGAAAGTTAATAACAAAGTGTACGGTTTCCCTAACTATCAAATCGCAGCTCGTCAGTCCGTTATTAGTTTTAGGAAAGATATGGTCGATAAATATGGCATCGATGTCAACGCGATTAAGAAAATGGAAGACTTGGAGCCTGCTTTAGCGAAAATGAAAGCCGGCGAAGCCGATAAATTCATTTTTAACGGTCCCGGCCTTACACTCACCGGTATTGATATCATGAATTATTTGAAATTGGAAACGTTAGGCCAAGACGGATCACCAGGAGCAATTGAATCAGTAGGCTCCGACTATAAAGTCATTAATCAATACGAACATCCAGCGTTCGTGAACTTGGTGAAATTGATGAAAAGCTGGTCGGAGAAGGGCTATCTGAATAAAGATCTAGCTTTGGTGAAAGACCCAACTGAGCTTATGAAATCCGGCAAAATTCTTTCCTACGGGCTGACTACTTACAAACCGGGCATAGAAGCTGAAACCAAAGCTCGCTATAATTACGACTCTGTGTTTGCAAATCTATCCGAGCCTTTCGTTACCACAAATTCTGTAAATGCCACGATGCAGTCGATCAGCCGCACGTCCAAAAATCCGGATCGGGCTATGATGTTCCTGGAGTTAATGAACACCGACAAGCAGCTGTACAACATGGTCCTTTATGGACTTGAAGGTAAGAACTACAAGAAAACGGGAGATAATACAATCGAATTGATTCCGGATTCTGGATACGCGACGAACGTCGCCTGGATGCTAGGTAACCAGTTGAACGCTTACCTGCTACCGGGGGTTGCTGCGGATATTCCACAGAAGACAGACCAACTAAATAAAAGCGCGAAAGCTTCTAGAATTATGGGATTCTCCTTCGATGCGGAGCCAGTCAAAGCAGAACTTGCACAAGCTAAAACCATTACGGATAAATATATCCAAGGTTTGGCCTACGGCATGATGGATGTAGACAGTACGCTGGCTACGATGAATAAAGAACTGAAAGCGGCAGGTATGGATAAAATCATCGCTGAGAAGCAGAAGCAGCTAGACGCTTGGGCAGCGGCAAATAAGAAGTAAGCGAGTATAAATAACTCTATCAGCTTAGCGGCCTTTGTCCTGAATTCCATTGGACAGAGGCCGTTTTAAAAAATACCAAAGAAAAGGGAGAGAAACATGAACATTCAAACGGAGCGTGTTTGGCGGGAAATGTGGGAGCAATTTGGTTGCAAGCTCAAAGTGGAGGATGGTCTTGTGAATTCGGGGAAGCCGGGGCATACGGCAGAAGGATCACAAGTTCAGGAAGCGCATGACGGAAGAGCAACTGCGGCTTATTATGCAATTGGGATGGCTTTAGGAGTGTTGGAAGAGGAACAAAGTTTGCAAATCCTTCAGTCGCTCGCAGAATTGCAGTTTACCGACAAGTTAAGTCCACACTATGGCGCTTTTCGCTGGTACGGGGAAGAGACACGAGTCAACGACTCCAATGCTGCCTTTTTTATTCTGTTGCCATTGGTAGTGCTACGACTTTACTTGGAAGAACAAGTGCCAGTTGCTCATCGAGAGCTTCTTGATCAAATGATGGATCACGGTGCAGCTTGGTTCGAGCATGAATTAAAGGAGCCGATCTTGTATTATTCGAACAAAATTGTGAGCGATGGTGCTCTGTTGTTGGCAATTGCGAAAATACGCAACTTACCTCATCACTATCAAGCAGGCATAGCTTTTTTTGAACGATGGACGAATTATACGCATCGTAGAGGTTGGGGCTGGGGAGAAAATATCAGCCTGTTATATATTCTTATCATCATGAATGCGCTGCGCATTGCAAATGTTTCCTTGCATGAGGAGAACGCTGAGTTGAAAGAGAACATTGGAACTATCATGAATGGACTATTGGATTATGTTCGTTTTCATGATGGTTATGAATTTGTGCCGTCCATACGGAGCTACAATGTACAAGGTAAGTTACAGCCGATTAGCTTAATGTGGAGGATCGCAGGGATAGAAATGCCTTCATCGATTGAGGCTGAGACAGGAGGCGAACAGTGGTACGGACTGTCTTATCTGCTTTTTGAGGAGGAGTTGCAGCTGATATCATCTTCGAAGCTTCCACTCCCTCGCAGAAGGTCGGAACGAATCATGGATTCGAGCCATGCACATACATGGGTTGGCGAGACTGGCAGAATAGGCAGCGTAAACCGATTCCCAGTCATTGCAGGTTCGTATCAATGGCCGACTTGGGGCTTAGCTTGGCAATCTTATCCGGTATCTCTTGCCGTATCTGGACATCAAGTTTCTTACCTGCGCTGGTATGCACACGACGGTGAGCGCGAGAGAATCCATCCAGCTGCCATGCAGCAGGCGTATCTAAGTCCGGCACTGTTTCGGGAATCCTGGTATCCAGACACCCAACTCAGATCGGTTCAGCAAGATCAGGCCGTATTGGTTGTACGCAGTATGAGCCGAATTCACAACGAAGTAGACGAACTTGCAGATGAGTGGGTTGTCCATCGCTGGACAGGCGAATTGCACACGGCAGCTGGTTCTGATGGTCGAGAGTGGACTATTTTGCAATATCCGCAATCGGCCGTATTGATCGCACCCCTGTTAGGCATTGCGCACGGTGATCTTGCCCGTCAATTACCTACACTCCATTCTGATGTTGATGGAGATACGCTTCGATTAAGACAAGTGCTTTATTCTGGTGAATTGCAAGTGCTTCAGCAAGCGAGGTTGGAAACAGGTTGGGCGATTTATTATGCCGACGGCATAAGCAGCCTAAGTGAAGCCACTGCACTCGCAGCACGATTGCGTCTTGATGAGGCATCGTATAAAGATGGCGAGGTTCCTCGCGAAAGCTATATGGAAATGAGACGTGCAACATTATTTGAAGGAGACACGAAGCTGACAGAGCTTATTGTCGATCCCCATAAAATTGAAAGCGGTGAAGCGTAATGAATACATCGATCGAACTGAACAAGATGGAAACGCACGCAATCATTGAGAATGTCATCGGGCAGCTCAAGCATTTACAAGGTGGCGCTGTGGAAGAGACATGTCCAATAGGAATTATTTCCATGGAAAACTGGGAGTGGCCGCAGGGTGTTGGTCTATTCTCCCTTTACTTATACTATCGGAAGACAACGAGAAAGGATATCAAGCAGTATTTGATCGACTGGTTTGATCGAAGAATTACGGAGGGTCTTCCTTCCAAAAATGTAAATACCATGTGTCCGATGCTGACGCTTAGCTTCCTTGCCGAGGAAACAGGGCGTGAGGATTACATGGCTTTGTGCCGAGAATGGGCGGAATATGCCGTGAAGGAGATGCCAAGAACGGAGGAAGGCGGCATTCAGCACGTTGTTTCGGGTCACTTAAACGAAGGTGAAGTTTGGGATGACACTTTGTACATGACTGTGTTGTTCGTGTGCCGCATGGGTCTTCTGCTGAATGAGGAATCCTTTATCGATGAGAGTGTGTACCAATTTTTGATGCATATCAAATATTTGACCGACCGCCGCACGGGCTTGTTGTTCCATGGTTGGACCTTTAACGGCCGTCATCATTTCGCTGAAGCGTTATGGGCAAGAGGCAACTCTTGGTATACAGCAGGACTCGTCGATTATTTGGAAATGGTCGAGCTTCCGAAATCTGTTGAACGTCATCTGCTATCAGCGCTTGAACAGCAAGCGTCAAAGCTAGCTGAGCTGCAGGCGGCAGACGGTATGTGGCACACTTTGCTGGATGACCCCAACTCCTACACGGAAACTTCGGCCACGGCGGCTTTTGCCTACGGCATCCTGAAGGCAGTAAGAAAAGGTTACTTGCCTGAGTCTTATAGAGAAGTTGGCGCCAAAGCGTATGGCGCTGTTGTTTCACAGATTGATGCAGTAGGTGTTGTGAATGGGGTTTCCTACGGCACAGGGATGGGGCGTACGCTTCAGGAATATCGTGACATACCAATTTGCCCGATGCCATACGGTCAATCCATGACACTGCTCATGCTGACAGAGGGATTGGATCATTAAATTATACATTCTAGGAGGTACAGAGCATGAAGATTACAGATGTTAGCACTTATATCGTAGGTAACTCATGGAAAAACTGGTTGTTCATACAAGTTCATACCGACGAAGGGATCACAGGGATTGGGGAAGGAACATTAAATGCTTTTGCCAAGACCGTTGAGGCTGCGATCCATGAACTTAAGCATCTAGTCATCGGTATGAGTCCGTTTGATGTAGAGACAATTTCATTAAAAATGATCCGGGACGTGTACTCAGACGGCGGTCAAATTCAAGGTTCCGCGCTAGCAGCAATTGAAACCGCTTGCTGGGATATTATGGGTAAAGCAACAGAGCAGCCAGTTTACAAGCTGCTTGGAGGCAAATGTCATGATAAACTGCGATGCTATGCAAACGGATGGTACCGTGGCGGTACAGATGAAGAAAGCTTATTTCACCAAGCAAAAGAAGTCGTAGCTAAAGGCTATACGGCATTAAAGTTCGATCCGTTCGGGGCAGCGTGGCGTACCGTAGAACGCTCAGATTTCACTTCTGCAATTCAAAGAATAGCCGTTGTTCGCGAGGCGGTTGGCCAGGAGGTTGACATCTTAATCGAGGGACATAACCGTTTCAGTGTGCATACAGCCCTACAGTTTGCGGATGCAATGGCACCGTATCATCCGACTTGGTTTGAAGCGCCAGTTCCGCCATATCGGCAATCGTCTGTGATTGAAGTGGCCAAACGTAGTCCTGTGCCTATTGCAACAGGCGAGGATTACTATAATCGCGAGCAGTTCGCAGAACTGCTCAAGCATGATGCTGTACATATTATTCAATTGGAGCCACAATTCCTGGGACTCAGCGCATCCAAGCAAATTTGCGGCATGGTGCATGCGCATAACGGCGTAACCGCTCCGCACAGTGCACAAGGTCCGATTTGTTCCATTGTCTGTGCTCATTTGAACATGGCAAGTCCGAATTTTTTCTTGCATGAAATTTTCGATGAGTTTAATGCTTCTTGGGCACAGGAAATCCTGTCTACTTCGTTCAAAGTAGAGAATGGTTACCTGCAGCCGCCGGAAAGACCGGGACTAGGTTTCGATCTTAATTTGGAAGAAATTTCCAAGCATCCCTATGATCCTGGCCATTGGCTGCCATTATTTCGACAAGGCTGGGAAAAACGGGAGAAAGTCAATTAAAGGAGATGAAATCAAATGAAAGCATTAATATATGAAGGTCCCCGGGCAATGAACATTCGTGAGGTTCCAATCCCTGAGATTATGCAAGATGAGGTGTTAATCCAAGTGAAGCGAGCTGGGATTTGTGGTTCCGAACTAAGTGGTTACTTAGGTCATAACTCACTCCGTAAGCCACCGCTTATCATGGGACATGAGTTCTCAGGAGTCGTTGAAAGATTGGGTTCACAGGTAAATGGATTGCAAGTTGGCGACCGTGTTACAGCCAACCCATTAGTGACCTGCGGACAATGTCGATTTTGCCGAAACGGTCAGTCTCAATTGTGTGGCGAGAGAAAATTACTTGGCGCTCACAGACCAGGAGCATTTGCCGAATATATTGCAGTACCTGCGAGAAATGTTTTTCAATTGGAGAATCACGTATCATTGGAAGAAGGTGCTTTTGCCGAGCCTTTTGCCTGCGCGATTCATGTATGCCGGATAATGGCATTGACGCCAACGGATCGATTACTCATTTATGGTGCCGGTCCTATCGGTTTGTTTGCCTTGCAGGCAGCTCATGTGTATGGCCTTCAGAACATTGTTATCGTAGATCTTAACGAAGCTAGACTTGAAATCGCTAAGGAACTTGGCGGAATTGCCAACACCAACTTGGATCAGCTTGATTCATTAGTTAGAGGAGATTTCGATGCAGTTATTGACGCAGTAGGTGCTGAAACGACTCGCAGAAAAAGCATAGAGGCAACCCGACCTGGAGGAAAGGTTATCTTTACTGGTTTGCATGAAGCTGAAAGCAAGTTGGCTGTAAACGACATGATTCGCAGTGAGATAACAACTATGGGGGCATTTGCTTACTCACAAGAAGATTTTGAAACCGCGCTGCTTTGGATAGGACAAGGTAGGGTGAATATGCTCCCATGGGTTGAATACGCACCCATAGCTGAAGGTAATATGTGTTTTGAGAAACTGATTTCCGGTCCAGGTAGGGTTGCAAAAATTATATTAAGTTTGTAAAAAGAAGTGAGGTGTGTGGAATGATTTGGCAAGGAAAGGCTATCATCGTGACAGGTGGCGGTGGCGGCATCGGGCGATCCGTTGCACACAAGTTCGCTGCCCAAGGTGGACAGGTTGCTGTTGTCAATAGAACGGCTAGTAAAGCAGAAGCCGTCGCACAGGAAATTAATGACGCAGGCGGCCAAGCTATTGCCGTGCAGGCGAATGTTGCTCTTGAAAGTGATGTGAAAAGGGTAGTTCAAACTACGCTGGATTGGTGTGGGAAGATCGACGTTTTGGTGAATAATGCGGCAATGTGTCCTCAAATTCGCCTTATGGATATGAACCTTGAACAGTGGAATCAAGTGATAACGAATAACCTTACCTCTGTATTTCTGTTTTGCAGGGAGGTCATCCCCCACATGCTTGAGAATGGCGGAGGCTCAATCGTAAATGTAAGTTCTGTTCATGCTCTGGCTACGCTTGAGGGATATTCCGCCTATTCAGCTTCTAAGGGGGGAATAGTAGCAATGACAAGGGCTATTGCTCTCGATTATGCCCGCCAGAACATACGAGTTAACACTGTACTTCCCGGAGCGGTTCAGACTGCGATGCTGGAAAGCAGTGTAAAGAACCTAAATACACCTCGCGAGGAAATCATGAAGCAATGGAATGAAGCACAACCGATCGGCCGTGTAGGACAACCTGAAGAGATCGCCTCCGTTATTTTGTTTGCCGCCAGTCCGGAAAACTCATTCATGACTGGGGCCACGCTAGTAGCCGATGGCGGGATGACAGCAGAACTATAAACATCTATATCTCTGTTGCCGACATGCTTGCGCTGAATTGTTTTTTAAATTGATAAGGTGTGATGCCGCTGTGTTTTTTGAACATTTTGCAAAAATGAGACGTATTGGCTAATCCAAGTTTGGCTGCAATTTCTTGTACTTGCATATCTGAATTCAACAACCACTTTCGTGCCAGATTTACTCTGCGGACTGCGACATATTCCCGAATGGAACAACCTACCTCTTGTTGAAATAGGGTCGATATATAGTTTGCATGAAGATGAAGAAAGTGAGCGAGCTCTTCTAGTCTCAATTCCTCTGTTAAGTGACTTTCAATCCATTCTAATGCTCGTTCGATATGTGTGCTCCCTCTTTCACGATCCCGGGTGGCGCTGTCTCTCAAGGGCTGAAGTTGATGCAGCCATTGCAACATAGCCAGTACAGAGGATGAGCATAACTCCAATACATGATTCCATACGTTGTTTGCTTCCTTAATGGCTTCATGCAGGAGTCGCATGCTTTGAATCAAAGGATGGTTCTCGCTAATCTCTGTTATGAAAGGCGATGGAATGGGAGATTCCAGAATCTTTCGCAAATACTGATTAGCGGAAGGGAAGGCAGGTAGTAATGTCTGCAAAGCTGCAGGCTCGAACAACAGAAAAGAACGTACACAACCATTGCTGTGAAAGCGCATCCGATGGAGTTGAAAGGGTTGGAATACATATAGCCTACCTGGTAAAAGCTCCAGTTGATAACCGTCACAGAGTAGAATGCCGGATCCCTCATGTACATAATAAAACTCTAGTCCCTGATGAGAATGAAAAACATCCTGCTTATAGTCTAAGTTACTTCGATAAACGGAACGATAGGGAAACTGGTGTAGTCCCAAATGTTGGACATGCTTCGGTTTAAATGGTGTATGCAAAGTAAAGTTCCTCCATGTTCACAAATACATCTGAGAATAACGTCATTTTATCTCATGTATGGCGCACTATCCCATCCATTATACCATTATACTAAAGATATAAATCATACTATCTTTGATTACTTTTTATGGGAGGGTATTTACTATGGATCTGCAGCAACAGAATGATGAAGAGGAATTTGAAGTCGATATTGATCGTAGTGAATTGCCAGATGATATATCCGTCGGGGGGAAACAGCTCCGTCCCGTCGATACGAACCGCCGATTAATGACACTGTTTTGGCTCGAGTTTGAACTTTCACGAATGACGATGGGTTGGGTGCCTTGCTTTCCTGACTGGGACATCAAGGGCGAATTGATGCATATGTCATATTTGCATACGTTGCATATGAAAGCGATTAAGGAGCGGATACAAGAACTGCCAGGACCGGGGCTGAACGATAGATCTCGCATGCCTGTCGTCATTCGGGACGGTTTCGAAGCACTTTCTCTTGCAACAGGACTAGCGGAATTTGCCCAAGGCTATGCACTCATTCTTACAGCTGTTTATTCTTTGTACGATAAGCTTCGTCTAGACATGGATCCAATTCTGGATGCTCCATCTTTTCATACGCTGCGAATTGCTGAAATAGATCGAAGTCAACTTTTGAATTGGACGAAATCTTATATTCTACTTGCTAAAGCCGAAGAGCAATTAGATCTCGATAGGCTAAAGAGATGGGAAGATTACTGTAAAACGATGACTGCGATTATGCTCATGGGTGCGGAGTCAAAGGAAGTTGCATGGATTGCGCCTCCAACTGATGCTGCAATTGGTCCGGTTCCTACTGTGGCTGCGACCGATAAGCGTTTCCCTTTGTTTGATCCGGCCATACATGGTGAGGGAAATCTATTGCGGCATCCGAGTAGTCCAGTGAATGACAGTGTCAAACAGATGGTTTTTATCAACGCTTCCGAAATGACTTCGGCTGAATCGTTAGCCTATTTATATTATGGCGTGCAGGGGATGCCGATTGATTTCTACCTTGATGTTGCCCGTCATACGTGGGATGAAGCTCGTCATAGCCAGATGGGGGTTCGGCGTTTGCGTCAGTGGGGCTACGATACCGAGCAGTTCTTGTGGGCAGGTACGCAATCGCTTACGCAAGATAATCTTGATTCGATTTTTCCTGAATTTTATGCCGGCCTAACAATGATAGCAGAGCCATGCTCTTTCTTTAAAAAGAGGAAGTCCATCGACGCTTTCTGGAAATTTGGCGATGTGGAATCAGCCATTCAGTCCGAATTTGATATAGCTGATGAGCGGCTTCATGTCGATTTCGGACAGAAGTGGGGGGCAAAGCTCTTCGAGCATATAAACGATTTTCAAACTGCTCAATCGGTACAAGAAAAGGTCCGTGCCCGTCGTCTTCAGAACATCGGCATTCCGGATGAGGAAATTGGCCACCTGTTAAAGCACTTTCCAGAAATGTGTGGATTTACGACAAAGGAGCTTGTTTATGACAAATATTAATTCTACTGTGCCTTTATCTGTACTTCCCCGAAGCGGCGAAAAAGTATCTCGACTAGGCTTTGGAGCGATGGGACTTTCCGGCATGTTCGGATCTCAGAACGATGACTATATGGTTCGTTCGATCTTGATGTCGCTGGAAAAGGGGATCAACTTCATCGATACCGCTCGGGCATATGGCAGGTCTGAAGAACTTGTTGGAAAGGCGCTCAAGCAGTGGCGTGGTGATAAACCTTTCATTGCAACGAAAGCAGAAGCAATGGCTGGAGGTGGCGGCCGCAAGCATCCGGGGGCTGCCTGGCACGAGCCTCATCGGGTAGAAGAAGCTTTTCCGCCGGGCTCCATTCGCGCATCACTGGAGAAGTCGCTCCAAGAGCTGCAACTGGAATGTGTTGATCTTCTTCAGCTTCATAAATATTGGCCGATCTGGGATCGTACCGATTATTGGATGGAGGAACTTGTGCGTCTCAAAGAGGAAGGCAAAACGCGTTTTATTGGAATTTCTGCGATCGATCATCGTCACGATTTGACACTTTCGCTGATTCGCAGCGGACAAATTGATTTTTTACAGGCGCTTTTTAACATTTTTGACTCGACAGCACTGGATGCAGTCATTCCGGAATGCCAGGAACATGGCGTTGCGTTTATTGCTAGAATCATTTTGGATGAAGGTGGTCTAACCGGTTTTCTTCGTCAAGATACCGTATTCAACGAAGGTGATTTTCGGCGTAGTTATTTCGATGTCCTTCCCAGAGAAACTTATATGAGCAAAGTGGACGCTCTTCGCTCATATGTGCCAGAACATGCCGGAAGCCTTGCGGAGTTAGCGATTCGGTTTGCTCTTCAGGATCCAGGAGTCACAGTCGCCATTACTTCTATGCAAGTGCATGAATATGCCCAACAGAACATTGCAGCTTCACAGCAGCCTCCACTTGCCAAACAAGTTTATGAAGAACTAAGTTATCAACACCGCTGGATTCGTAATTTTTATCATGCTAGGAGATATTTATGAGTCAGATTGTACCATTTCTGGGATCAGATAGTTCAATCCGATCATCGATTTGCTTCGCTTGAGCCCAGAGAGGGGCAACTTCCTGTATCAATGGGGTATCGGTTCAAAGACAGTGAATTTATAAAGCTTCGATAATTATGCTCAAAGTAGCAGATCTTTTGTTTTATCAATTGATATAAGTAACCTCCTGGCCTCCAAGCCTAGAGGTTTTTTGCGGTTCTACAGTAGAAACTCACATTCAGTTAAATTTTACAATATTTGTGCGGAGAGATTGAATTCCCACAGAAATTGAAAAGAAGGAATACGAGTACCTTGAAAAAATTGCTGAGAGCTTTGAAATAACGCCTCTTGCAACTGGAAGAGATTATTTTTTTTGTCATATAAAAAAGTGGTTTGCATTTTCGAAAATAAATAGTGCATTTAACGAAAACATCTTGACCGACACCAATAGGAATGTTATTTTAAAATTATAATTCGATATAACAAATTTATTTTTATTATATCGAAAATTGTTGAATTTATCTATAGGCAAGGAGGTGACTCACCTCGGTGGGGGCATGCCATGATACTGGACATTACTGGACCCATTCGGAACGGGATGTGGACATACGGCGACCCGCTTCCTTCGGTGGAAATTGAACAAGTAGCGATGCTCGAGGGCGAAGGTTGGAAAGGCCATCGCTTACAGCTGCACACCTTGGCCGGAACGTATATCGAGTCTGCCGATCACCTGCTGCCGGGGAGGAAGACGATCGGCGAGCTGCCGGTTGAGAGTTTTGTCCGCCGCGCGTGGATCGCGCAGCTTTCGGATAAGCGGGAGCTGGAGCCGATAACGGCAACTGAGCTTGCGGCAGCTTGCGAAGGGCATGCCCACCGACCAGGGGATGCCCTTCTGATCGCGACCGGTTGGGATAGGCGATGGCAGGAGCCAGAGTTCGTCACGCATTGTCCTTTTTTTACTGAGGAAACAATGAAATGGGTGATTGAACGGGATGTCGGGCTGCTGGGGGTGGATGTTCCATGCATGCAGGATCCTCGTGCGGATGACGGGACGCTGGGCCGGCAGTTTTTCAAGCAGGAAAGGCTGCTCCTTGCGCCGCTAGTCGGTCTGCGGAAGGCGGCATCCGGGCCATGGATGCTGGCCGCACTACCGCTGTCCATCCCAGGTGTCTGCGGTGCGCCTTGCCGGGCAATCCTCATGCCAATCACGGAAGGAGGATAAACGTAATCTATGAACATGTGGTAACGATGGCCGAGAGTGAAGACGTTCTTGATGAAGGCATGGTCGTTTGTATAGAGCCAGGCATTTATCTAGAGGGAGCTGGGGTGCGAATAGAAAATATGTACATCGTTCGCGCCCACGGACCTGAGATCTGACTCCGTTTGACGAGTGTTGGTAAATAAAAATTTGGAGGGACTTATTATGACATTGTCGGGCAATATTCCAGTAATCCCAACGCCATTCCTAAATGGTGAAATTGAATACGCTGGCTTGGATCGGCTGATAGAACGAACGATCGACCAACTCGAAGGTTATGTTGTCTGCGGCAGTACAGGTGAAGCGCCTGCTTTATCGATGCAGGAGCGGATCGACATCGTTAACTATATGGCTCTGAAAATGCCCGCAGGCAAGGAGCTCGTCATCGGTCTTGGCCACACAAACTTGCAGGAAGCGATTCGCATCGGCAGTGCAGCCAAAGAGGTCGGCGTACGTACGGCGCTTGTGCCTAGTCCGTATTATTTTCCGAATTCACCTGCCATGGTGACCGATTATGTAGGGCGGCTAGCAGAAGGCACGCAGCTTGACATCGTTTTCTACGACAATCCAGTGACAACAAAGACACACTTTACGGCTGATGAGCTACTCCAATTGGCTAGCGACATTCCCCAAATCAAAGCGATTAAAATGACGGACCACCACTTCGAAAAGATTCGTCAACTCAAAGCCCGTTCGAGCTTGACCGTGTTCGGCGGTGACGACATCATCTGCTTCCGTTCCTTCGAGGCGGGGGTGGACGGCAGTATGATCATTGCGCCGATCATTTATCCGGAAGAGTTCCGCACATGCTGGCAAGCGTTTCAAGCTGGACAACGAGAAGAGAGCTACCGCATCTTCTCAGAAGTGATATTGCCCTTCATTCATATGTTCGGACCAGGGGATGAAATTCCAACGACGAAGGCGCTGTTCCAGCAGCTGGGCATTTTCTCCAGCAACGAGACGAGGTCGCCGCTGCTCCCTGTTACGGAACATCGACTGCAAGAGGTCATGCTGGGCTATAAAGCGCGATTAGTGCATAAGGCTGTTTAGAGGGGAAGGATAAACAGATGAAAGCATTAGTATATGAAGGGCCGCGCGAGATGCACCTCCGGCATCTGGCAGACCCTGAACCGCTGGAAGACGAAGTGCTGATCCGGGTCGCGTACTCTGGAATATGCGGCTCTGAGCTGAGCGGATTTTTGGGCCACAATGCGCTCCGTAAACCGCCGATGGTATTCGGTCACGAGTTTTCGGGCACTATCGAAGCGCTAGGCGCACGCGTGGTCCGTAACGGGCTGCAAGTCGGCACCCGCGTGACAGCGAATCCGCTCGTGACATGCGGTGAGTGCCGCTTTTGTTTGAGCGGCCGACAGCAGCTGTGTCCGACACGAAAGTTGCTCAGCGCCGCCCTGCATGGGAGCAACGCCGAACTGGTCAAAATCCCGGCGCGCTTCGTTTACCCGCTACCTGACGGAATACCGCTAAGGCGCGGGGCGCTTGTCGAACCAGTCGCCTGCGGCGTCAGGGTAGCGGAGCTGGCCAACCCGAAGCCCGGCGAACGGGCGGTTGTCGCCGGCATGGGACCGATCGGCCTCTTCGCGTTACAGGCGCTGAAGCTGCATGGCGTCACGGATCTCTACGCGATCGACCTAAGTCCGGAGCGGCTCGAAATCGCGGAGTCGCTTGGCGCGATCCCCATCATGCCGAACCGCACCTCCGATGTGGCGGCTGAAGTGCGGCGCCTCACCGGCGGTGGGGCGGATATAGCTGTTGATGCCGTCGGCGCAAGCGTAACGCGCAGACAATGCATCGACTTTAGCGCGCCTGGCGGCCGGATCATCGTAACGGGACTGCATGAAGCCGAATCGTCCCTGCAGGTTAACACGATGATTCGCAGCGAAATCTCGCTGCTCGGCTCATTCGCCTACTCAGCCGTTACCTTCGAGAAGGCGCTTGCTTACCTCGCAAACGGTTCATTCAGACTCGACGAGTGGATAGAAGAAGCCCCCCTGGAAGCAGGTGCGGCTTGGTTCGACCGGCTCATCGCGATACCCGGGAAAACCGCAAAGGTGCTGCTCGTACCGTAAACCGAACACAAAATCGCCGGAATGTGCGAATTCCGGCTTTTTCCTATTGGGCAGGACTGGAAGAAATAGTCTTGTCTCCAGAAAGCAGGCAGGTTATTATATGGAAATAGGAAGTCCAAAGGGAGTCAACATGCATTAAAATGTCTGACAATTCAGAATAGTTATTAAATTTGTCGAAGAGTGTAAGATTACCTCTAAATTAGACGAAATAAGGAGGTGGCTTCGATTGAATGAAATGCGAAAATCGAGTCGAAGAAAAAGTATCCTGATTACGATACTGATTTCGTATATCGCCATCCTCCTTTTCCCCGTTACAGCAGGCGTTTATCTATACCAGCGGGTTGAGAGCATCATGGTGGACAATGCGAACCGAACGAATCTTGGGCTTCTTGAACAGATCACGCTCGTCGCAGAGGATCGGTTTAAAGAGGTTGACGGTATGGCTGTTCAGCTAGCCTTTAATCCAAAGCTTCAGTGGTCTCTCAGCAACCTGGAAACCGATTATACGAAGAACGAGTTCGATTTGGCTGACATTATGAAAGATTTCCGCAATGTCAATAAGGGCAGCAGCTTCATTTATGATTTTATGGTCTACTTCAAAAATTCGGATACGATACTCACCTCATCCGGAAAAACCGATTCCTCCTTCTATTTTGATAAAATCCTCAACTTTAACGAAAAAGGCACAGGCTGGGTAAGGGATACGCTGTTAACTGGAGCTCATTATAAGACGTATTTGCCGGTCACTTCGATTAAGGAAGGCGAGCGGGTCTCCAACGTTTTGACGTATGTCCAGTCCCTCCCGATTGGAGAAACCGTTAATGTAAAGGGAAATCTGGTCATTCTCATCAATGAAGCGGAGTTTGACCGACTGATTAAACAAATTGAGAAGGTAAACCAAAGCTCGATTTATATTCTCGACGAACATGGACAGATCATCATGACGACGGCCAAGCAGACCCCATTGGAAAACGGGTTATTTGCAAAGCTTGGCAACAATTCTGGGTACCAGACCTTTCAACAAAACAATCAATCCATGATGCTTTCCTACACGACAGGGCAGAACGGTTGGAAATTCGTCTCGGTCGTCCCGATTCATGTGGTTTTGAAGCAGGTGAACGCAGTAAAGGAAATCGCGCTGCTGCTACTCTTACTGATTATCGTTGGTGGAATTATCGCGTCCTACATCATGGCCTACCGAAATTACTCACCAATTCGCGATGTTGTCCAAACGATTATGAAGGAGAACACCGCGCGCAAGCAGGATATTGACGAGAATGAGTTCGAGTACATTAAACATTCGTTCGTCCGTACATTTAGCGAAAATAAGGAAATGGGCCAAACGTTAAAGCGGCATGCGCCCGTTATCCAGGCTAATTTCCTGTCTCGACTGATTAAGGGACACATTGATGAAACTTCGCTAAGCGACGACTCACTTGCCTTCATGGACGTTCATTTTGAGTACGACTATTTCGGTGTAATCGTGCTGGATATTGAGGATTGCCGCGACTTCATTAAGGATAATACGGAACAAGAATGGGCACACGTGCGATTTATACTGTCCAATATAAGCAACGAGCTGTTAGGCAGTAGAGGTTTAATTGTAGAAATGGATCGCAGTCGTATGGCTATCCTACTCAATGTCAGCAGCAAGGCCGGGCCGATGAAGCAGGAGGTGGCGGCATTCATCGACCAGCTGCAGAAAACCGCGGTCAATCGGTTTCATTTGAAAATATCGATCGCCGTCAGCCAGTTTCACAAGGGGCTTGACGAAATCGGCCGATGTTACCGCGAGGCGTTAATCGCGCTCGATTATCGAATGATTAAGGGAAATAATACAATCATCTATCATGAAGAAATAGCTGGCTTTGAGCCTCGCTTTTACCATTATCAACTAGAGGACGAAGTCCAGTTGATGAACTTTGCCAAGAGCGGCGATTACACGAGTGCGGAACGACTTCTCAATCAGATTTATACCGCTAATTTTCAATCGAACGTGTTGACACCGGAGATGGGGAAGTTTCTTTTAATCGATCTGCTCAGCACAGTTGTAAAAGTAATGAACGGTCTGCAATTCGCCAATAAGTCGCCATTCGAGGGGACATTTGATCCTGCGAAAGTCTTGGTTGAATGTACGACCGCTGAGGAAGCAATTCAGAGAACCAAAGACATCTACCAGACAATATGCGCGTTTACACGGGAAGAAAAAACCGACCATGGAGATCGGTTATATAGCCGTATATGCCAATACATCGACGAACATTATTCGGAAAACGGCTTAAGCCTCGCGTCCATGGCAGATCATTTCCAAATCAGTCTCCAATACTTGTCAACGTTCTTTAAACGGCACAGCGGGGAAAATATTACTGACTATATTGCCACCGTACGAATTCGGCAGGCGAAACACATGTTAGCCGATCCGAGTATCACCATTGCAGAAATTGCCATCAAGGTCGGCTATGCCAATGCGGTCGGCTTTGTCCGATTTTTCAAGAAGGTGGAAGGCGTACCGCCTGGTAAGTATCGCGAAATGCTGAGTCGATAAAGTAGAAGAGAGGGGATGGGGGGCATGCTCCGATATCGAAAGAAGAGTTTTGCCTATTTGCTAAAATCAGCTTTGCTTGCCTGCGCGATGCTCAGCCTGGTCACCGCCTGTGAAGATACCGCTGAGCCGCCGGCCGGGCATTCCCCGTTTGAAGAATTGCGTCCATACCCTTCTTCACTTACGTACTGGGTGCCGATGGATACAGATGCAGCGGTTACGCTTAAAAACTATGGTGAAATGGGACTATACAAGCAGTTGACGAAGATCACAGGAACACGAGTCACCTTCCTGCATCCTCCGGCAGGGGCACAACAAGCGCAGGATCAGTTTCATTTGATGATGGCGTCTGGCGAGCTACCTGACGTCATCTACACGGATTGGTCAAAAAATAGCCCGGATAAAGCGATTCAAGACGGAAAGATTCTACGGTTAAACGAGCTCATTGAACAGCACGCGCCGAACTTATCCAGACTATTAAACGAGAAACTATATCTTCGAAAAGAATTGACGAGCGATGATGGGAATATTTACATGTTCCCTTCCATTGGCGACGATCCGCAGATATTTGCGTACCATGGGTTAATGCTTCGCAAGGATTGGCTAGAAAAACTCCATTTGAAGGTGCCGGTTACGATCGACGACTGGGAGAAGGTGTTGAAGGCTTTTCGCGATGGGGATCCGAACGGGAATGGACGGAAGGACGAAATACCTTTTTTCTATCGACAGACGGATATGGAGACGAGCTTTCCTTTCATTGGAGCTTTTGGCATTACAACCGGCTTCTATCAGGATGGCGGCGTGGTTAAGTACGGTCCCGCCCAACCTGCCTTCAAAACATTTCTGACTCTGATGAACAAATGGTATGCAGAGGGGCTAATCGATCGCAATTATTTGACCTCCGACATCAGAATTCGCGATGGGCGTATGCTGGATAACCAGCTCGGTGCGGTGGCTGGTTGGGCTGGCAGCGGACTCGGTGCTTATATGCAGGCCATGAAGGAGAAGTTGCCTGATTTTAACCTGATGGGCGTCCCATTTCCTGTACTTCATGAAAAAGGAATGGCCGTTTCGCTGGCAAGACCGCTCATCATTGGCCTCGGAGCAGCCATCTCGGCTAAAGCGATCAATCCGGAACGCATTGCGGCATGGCTCGATTACGGCTATGGGAAAGAGGGGTCAATCCTGTACAATTTCGGTGTGGAAGGTCAAAGCTACACCATTGTGAACGGAAAGCCGCAGTTTACCGATCTGATTCTTAACAATCCTAAGGGATTAACCGTTTCACAGGCTCTATCGAACTTCTCCCTACAATCGGCCAGCGGTCCTTTCGCTACGGATCCCGATGCAGACAAACAATGGCATGCTGATCCCGAGCAGGCGGATGCGATGGTCAAGTGGTCACAAGCCGATCATTCAAAAGCACTACCCAATGGGTTGCTGAATGCAGGGGAACAGGAACAATTTGCGTCGATCATGGCCGACCTTCTCACTTATAAAGATGAAATGGTCAATAAATTCATCATGGGTGCGGAACCATTGTCAGGCTTCGACGATTATGTGCGTAAGTTAACGAAACTCGGGTTACATGAAGTTGTTAGAATCAATCAGACCGCATACGACCGGTATTCAAAAAAGTAAGGAAGAAGGCGCCATCCAGGCGTCTTTTTTATGTTTTCTGAAGAAGAAGTAAAGGGGATAATCGAGGTTTAATATGGACTATTGGGATGGAAAAGCCCCCGTTATATAGTCGTAGAGATGGCCTGATTACACTCAGGCCTTTAACCAAATTAATGAGGAGTCGATGAGATTATGGAAATGATGAAGCTTCTGCTGGGTACAGCGAAGGTGGATATTACACCGCAGAGCCCGATGCCGCTAGCAGGGTTCGGTCATCGGCACGGCGATTTCGAAGGCATTGCTCATCCGTTATATTTGAAGGCTTGGTTTTTTGAACAAAAGGAAGCCACTGGCCCGGCAAGGAAAGCACTGCTAGTGCAGGCAGATATTCTTGCATGGAGCACGGAACGTACGGTAGTGGTTCAGCTCCTGTTATCCGAGTTATACGGTTTGGAACCGGCGGCGATTATCCTGCATGCGACCCATTCACACTGCGGTCCGAGAACACTTGATATTCCCGATCCTATGAATACTGGTTATATAGAAGCATTGGAGCGCTGCCTATTGAAAGCAGTCGAGGAGGCATACCGGAAGCAGGAGCCCGTCGTCATCGAGCGTGGATCCGGCGAATGCCAGATTGGCATTCACCGACGCAAGTTCATAGACGGTGTGATGACCATGGCTCCGAACGAAACGGGACTGATCGATCCAGAGGTTAGCGTGATTCGATTCAAGAGTCAGCGAACGGACGATACGGTGGGCGTGTTGTTCCATTACGCCTGTCACCCGACAACGACTGATCATAAATTCATTAGCGCGGAATTTCCAGGCATCGCCATGGAACATGTGGAACAGGCCATCGGAGGTGGGGCGATTGCCTCTTACTTGCAAGGCTGCTGTGGCGACATTCGTCCCGCCTTGATTAAAGGAGAGGCCTTCTACCGTGGGAGCGATGAAGACGTGCGGCGGCTCGGCACGCAGCTATCCGACGTCGTGCTGCAGGTACTGCATCAGCCGATGCGACAGTTGGAGCCCGGACGGATTAAGGCGGAAGCTGTAGAGGTGAAGCTTCCGTTCGCGTCGGTGCCAGACGCGATGCAGTTGCAGGAGGCGGCGGACAAGTCAGGGTCAGCCGGGGCATGGGGCCGAAGGATGCTGGATGACCCCAAACGAGTCACCTCACATATTCCACTTAAAATGAATCAGATTTCGATAGCGGAAGATCTCGTCTTTCTGGCGATGAATGGAGAAATCATGGTCGAGTACGGACTGTTCATCAAGAATCTGAACCACGGTGGCGTGCTTCCGCTCGCATACAGCAACGGCATGGTGGGCTATATTCCGACGGATCGGCAGCTTGTCGAAGGCGGCTATGAGCCAAATGAGTCCATTTTATACTATTGCTTGCCAGCACCGTTTTCCATTGGAATCGAAAAAGCCATACGTGACGCGGCTTCCCGGCTTCTCAATCGCACTATGCTTAATCCGGATAACCCATATTTAATTTAGGCTATTTGCTCATGTCCTCACTCTTTATATAGTGAAATCGAGCCAACAGCTCACGATATTCAGAATCTAAGGGAGGTTCACGGTATGAAGTTTAAGCGTAAGAAACAGATTGCAGCATTACTTTCGGTATCCGTGCTGGGAGGGCTGGTAGTCGCCTGCAGCAACGACAATAAACCGACAGTGAGCTCTGCGAGTCCATCGAACGAAAGCGCAAAACCAACGGCAGCCCAGACGAGCACGGGACCTAAGTATCCGGCTTCATTCTCGTATTGGGTCACCATGGATACGGATGCAGCGGTTTCGATCAAAAACTACAGCGAGATGGGCATCTACAAACAACTAGAGAAGATTACGGGGACGAAGGTGGAGTTTCAGCATCCACCAGCAGGCGAGCAACAGGTAAAGGATCAATTTAATTTGATGATGGCGACCGGGAAGCTTCCTGATGTTATGGGCTACGCATGGAAAGCGAATTCCCCGGACAAAGCGATCAAGGACGGCAAGATCCTCCGTCTGAATGAGATTATCGACAAATATGCCCCTAATTTATCCAAAATGCTGAAGGATAAGCCCGACTTGAAGCGCCAGCTGACCAGCGATGACGGCAATATTTACGCATTCCCGTTCGTGGGCGAAGACAACCCGGTATTTGTATTTCATGGTTTGTTTTTACGTAAGGATTGGCTCGATAAGCTTAAACTTCAGCCGCCATCAACAGTCGACGAATGGGAAAAGGTTCTGACTGCTTTCCGCGACGGAGACCCGAACGGCAATGGCAAAAAGGATGAAATTCCTTATTTCTACCGTCAGACAGATTATGAAACGAGCTATCCATTTCTTGGTGCGTATGGTCTTAACGCCGCTTTCTATCAAGAGAACGGCGTAGTCAAATACGGCCCATACCAGCCGAAATTTAAGGATTACTTAACACTGATGAATCGTTGGTACAGTCAAGGCTTAATTGACAAAGATTATTTAACTTCTGACGTCAAGCTTAGAGACAGCAAGACACTGAACGATATGATCGGCTCGCAAGCAGGCTGGGGCGGAAGCGGATTAGGCGGCTATTTGCAGCTGAAGCGGCAGCAAGATCCGAACACGGGCTTCAAGTTGGTCGGCGTACCGGTTCCTTCTCTTAATAAGGGCGAGCTTGCAGTATCAGCCGGCGCACCAACCGCCCAATGGAGCGGCATCGGTGTAGCCATCACTACTTCGGCCAAAAATCCAGAACAGATTGCTGCTTGGCTTGATCACGGTTACAGCAAAGAAGGCAAGATCCTGTACAACTTCGGTGTAGAAGGTCAAAGCTATACACTTGCTAACGGTAAGCCCCAATACACGGAGACGATTACGAAAAATCCGAACAAATTATCGATCACGCAGGCGCTCGGCATGTTTACGATTGTCGCTTCCAGCGGTCCATTCCAAGCGGATGAGGACGCAGATCTGCAGTGGCATCCGGACCCGGATACGCAAAGTGCTATGAGAGAGTGGACGAAGGCCGATCACTCCAAATACATGCCATCCAACCTCAATTCGGATGAGCAGGCCAAAATTGCGTCCATCATGACGGATCTGCGGACGTACCAATACGAAATGATCAACAAGTTCATTATGGGGCAAGAGCCGCTTTCCAAATTTGACGAATTCATCTCCACGCTCAAAAAGCTGGGGATCGAAGACGCTACTAAGATTTATCAAACGCAGTACGAAAGATACATGAAGAAATCGTAAGCATCATGCAGATGAAGGAGGCGGAGGGACGTTACGTATACGGACCTCCCTTGCTCCTTCGTACTAGGAGGAATCGTCTATGCAGCTTGAACCGAAGGCGGCGGCAACGCTTCCAGCGACGACGCTTCCCAAAGTAGACCGAATGAAATTCGGCTATCGGTTGAAACGGGATTTGAAAGTGAATCGATATCTATATCTCATGGTATTGCCGGTTGTTGCCTATTACTTATTGTTTCATTACGTTCCGATGTACGGCATCCAGATCGCGTTTAAGAACTACTCCCCAGGCACGGGCATTTGGCACAGCGATTGGGTAGGTTTTAAATATTTTAACGAGTTTTTTCATAGCTTTTACTTCAAAAGACTGATTGTGAATACGCTGATTCTCAGCTTCTACGAACTTATTTTTCAATTCACGGCCCCGATTGTGCTGGCGTTCCTGCTGAACGAGCTTCGCAGCGCCTTGTTTAAACGGATCGTGCAAACGATCGCATACCTGCCCTATTTTATCTCCATCGTCGTCGTTGTTGGCTTTATTGTTGACTTCATGGCGAGAGACGGATTGCTTACCAACATGCTGAATTTCCTGTTCGGGATGGAGAAGGTGGCGTACCTTAGCAAACCTGAATGGTTTCCAGCGATATTCGTCAGCTCAGGCGTCTGGCAAAACGTCGGATGGGGCACCATCATCTATTTGGCGGCGATGGCGAACATCGACCCTTCACTCTATGAAGCGGCGAAAGTCGATGGGGCTAGCCGGCTAAAGATGAGTTACCATATCACATTACCCGGCATTATGCCGACGATTATTATCTTATTGATTTTGCAAATCGGCAGTTTAATGTCGGTGAATACCGATAAAATCCTGCTCTTGTATAATACCGCCACCTATGAGACGGCAGATGTGATTGGCACCTATGTGTACCGTAAAGGTATATTGGAGGCTAACTTCAGCTATAGCGCCGCAATTGGATTATTTAACTCCGTCATTAACTTTATACTTCTCGTGATGGCCAATGCATTCAGTAAGCGCGTAACAGAAACAAAGCTTTGGTAGAAAGGGGGAAACGCGATGATTAAGCGGGCCATGGGAGAACGAATTTTTGATATTGGCAATATCCTTTTTATGCTGCTGCTCGTGTTTGTCACCTTATACCCGTTCTGGTACGTGTTTATTTCTTCGATCAGCGACCCTGCATGGGTAGCACGTACACGCGGGATGATCTGGCTGCCACACGGCTTCAACCTAAATTCGTATAAAGCAGTTTTTCAAAATCCGATCATTCAAACGGGTTACTTGAACACGCTGTTCATCGTAGTCGTTGGTACGACGCTCAACATCTTCATGACCTCGCTGGGAGCCTATGTTCTTTCCAGACAGAACGTCATGCTTAAAAACGCCATTATGTTCATGATCGTGTTTACGATGTTTTTTGGCGGCGGCTTGATTCCGAATTACATGCTTGTGACCAGCCTCGGCATGCTCGACACTTTGTGGGCACTTATTATCCCGGTGGCTATTGGCTCCTTTAATTTGATTATCATGCGAACCGCTTTTCAAGCGGTCCCCGTCAGCCTTGAGGAATCGGCGCGAATCGACGGAGCGAACGATTTCGCGATTTTGTTCCGGATCGTACTTCCGTTGTCGCTGCCCGTCGTAGCCGTTATGATCTTGTTTTACGGCGTCGCCCATTGGAATTCCTGGTTCGGTGCGCTCATCTATCTGCGGGATCGCACGCATTATCCCTTGCAGTTGATCTTAAGAGAGATCCTTATCAGCAACAGCACCGACAGCATGACGGCGGATTCCAGCGGAGATAAACTACAGGTCGCGCTGACCATCAAGTATGCGACGATCATCGTAGCGACGGGGCCGATACTCATTCTATATCCTTACTTGCAGAAGTTCTTTGTGAAGGGCGTCATGATCGGCGCCATAAAGGAATGACGAGGAGAGTGAATTCATGTTCGGCCGAAAAATGATTGCAGGAAGCTTAGGCATGGCCATCATTTGGAGTCTAGCCATTACAGCTGAACCGAAAGCGATTGAAGCTGTAACAGATTATTATGTTTCCGCAACAGGCAGCGATGCCAATCCCGGCACCCAATCGCAGCCCTTTTTGACCATACTCAAAGCGTCCCAAGTTGCGGCCCCCGGCACAACCATTCGCGTCGCGCCGGGGACATACACGGGCGGCTTTCAGACGAAGGCGAACGGGACGGCTTCGGCCCGAATCCGCTATGTGTCCGATACGCCCTGGGGGGCGCGTCTGGTTCCGCCAGCCGTTAACGCCAGCGGCTTCGTTTGGGATAACCAGGGCAGCTACGTGGATATCGACGGCTTCGAGGTGGATGGGAACGGCAGTGATACACGTAACGGCTTATATAATGAAGGTTCTTATGTAGCAATTAAAAACAATCACGTCCACGATATCGCGACGAACATCCCGTGTACGGGCAGCGGTGGAGCGGCCATTAACACCGATTATTATCATTTTGGTGTGGAAACGGAAATCAGCGGCAACATCGTCCATAACATCGGCTACGCCGGCTGCAGTTACATACAGGGCATCTATGTCAGCACGTCGGGCACGGTGAAGAATAATCTCGTTTACCAAAACGGCGGTGCTGCCATTCACCTGTGGCATGACGCCAATCATGTGACGATTACAAACAATACCATTTTCTCTTCGTGGTTTGGCATGGTCATCGGCGGTGGAGACTTCTGGCATACGCAAGGCCCGGCAGAAGAAGTTCATGTATCGAACAACATCGTATTTGACAACAGCTATGGGATCTCCGAGCAGGGGAAAACCGGAACCAACAATACGTACACAAACAATCTTATTTTCGACAACAGCATTTACGACTTGAGTCTGCAGAACGGGTTAACAGCTGTCGGTACCATCACAGCTGATCCGCAGTTTGTGTATTACGATCCAGCTGGCGGTGGCAATTATCACCTCAAATATACATCACCGGCTATCGACTCGGGGGTAGCGAATGATGCGCCTGCGGTCGATTTGGATGGGCAAACACGGCCTCGAGGCGTCGGCATCGATATAGGTGCTTACGAATACGATCTGAACGGATTTACGATTCAGGCAGTATCGCGCGCGCTTCGAAACGGCGAATCAACGTAAATCGTATCATCCTCCGATTTGAGCGTTGCGCAGTATGCAAGCGACAACCCAGCTGTTGCCGTGGTTAACGGAAACGGACTTGTCACGGCCGTCTCGAACGGTGTCGCGAATATCACTGCTGTCGTGACCGGAAGTGGGACACCGAAGAGCAGTGCGGTTCAGATTAAGGTGGCGGAGCGTTTGCAGTCCATCGCACTGCAAACAAGTGAGCAAACGCCGGAAATCGGGCAAACCCAAAAGTATTCGGTAGCCGGGCTGATGAGCGACGGCAGCGCCGCCGATTTGAGCGCCACATCGATCCGTTACTATATGAAAGGCAACACCATTGCATCCGTTAGCTCGACCGGATTGGTAACTGGATTGAATAGCGGAACGGACACACTCCATGTCGATGTGACGTTGGACGGTGTAACGAAACGGACGAATTTGCCTGTCACTATCGCTGCGCCTACGATTGCATCCGTCGCGGTTTCCGCTCCGAGCAGCTCCCTGGTCAAGGGACAGAAGACGCAGTTGACCGTTTCGGGAACATCAACGAATGGGAAGCCGGCATCACTAAAGACGTCTAACATCGCCTACCAAAGCAACAACACCGCAGTCGCAACCGTCAGCGCTACGGGGCTCGTCACGGCGGTTTCCCCGGGGACAGTCAATATGACGGCCAACGTGACGCTGAACGGAGCAACGCATTCCGCCTCGTTTACGATGACCGTGCAGCCTGGCTTATCGATCGTATATGGATTCACTAAACTGCCGATCAACGCCAAGACCGCGGGCACGATCATCTACACACCGACGCTGCAATTCGATGCTACTACTGCTGGGCAATCCATCTCGTTCGAAGTGGATGTGCCGGAAACGCAACTATATCAGCTTCGCATGACGACCTTCAAGGCGACCAGCTACGGCAAGTATGCGATTAAGCTGGACGGACAGCCGCTTTCGGACTATAACTTCTACGGTTCGACGGGAAGAGGTACCGTGTTCGAGACGATCGGGTCGATGCAGCTGACAAAAGGCATTCATCTGCTTACTTTCGAGAATATCGGGAAGAACGAGGAAGCCACCAATTTCAAAATGGGCGTCATCGATCTGGAGTTGCTTGCGTTGCCCGATACCACACAGCCAGTAACGAGCGCAGCGGTACAGGGTGAAGTCCATAACGGTTGGTTTACGTCCGACGTGACGATCAGCCTAAGTGCGGCTGACGTCGATACGGGTATTATTCGGACAGAGTATCGTCTGGACGATGCTGCCGATTGGGCAACGTACAGCGGATCGATATCGATCTCGGCAGATGGCGCCCACACCTTCGCTTACCGCTCGATTGACGCAGCGGGGAACGTGGAACAGACGAAGCTGCTTCCAATTGGCATCGACCAAACGGCGCCAGGCTTAACCGTTACACTAGACCCGTCGACGGTGTGGCCTCCAAACCACAAGATGATGACCATCCATGCGCAGCCGAACGCAGTGGACTCGACTTCCGGTATTGCGAAGATAACCTTCACTTCGATCACCAGCAATGAAATGGATAGCGGGGATCCGGATATTGTCGCAAATATCGGCTCGTCGGACGTTACATTCCAAGTACGGGCGGAACGCAACGGGAACGGGAACGGTCGGATTTATACGATCACGTATACCGCCGTCGACCGAGCTGGCCATCAAACGTCGGCTTCTGCCACCGTATTCATACCTCACGATCGATCAGACACTTAACAATAGAAAGCTAGGGGGACTTCGACACACATTCAAAATTCAATTGGAAAGGGGTGAGGATAATGTAACGATGTATCCGGATTAATGGGTCACTGAAGTCAGTCGGACATCCGTGAATTGACAGGGAAAAGACGTTTATAAACCTTAAGGAGGAAACGTATGTTGATGAATGGTTATGTTGGAAGGAAATTGGGGCTTGGAAAAGTGTCGTCCATCTTCTTGTGTCTGATGATGATGTTCAGTTTGCTCATGCTAGTACCGCCAAAAGCTTTTGCCGCAGCGGACATTTGGGTAGCGCCGGCGCCTGTAGGCAACGACTCGTCTCCGGGCGACGGTTCGCAGGCACATCCATACGCAACGCTAAGTAAAGCGTATAGCGTCGCAGCTTCAGGCGACACCATTAAAGTTAAAGCGGGGACGTATACGGTGGGAACGTCAACGACTGGGTTCATGACAACGAAAAACAATATCACCTATGTGTCCATCGATGGCCCTTATCAAGCTACCATCACACCTACAGACACCAGCAAAGAATTTAACATTTGGGAGAACTGGGGAAATAATGTTGTGATCGATGGGTTCGAAATTGACGGCTCAAGCTCAAAAGCAAGAAACGGCCTTTTAAATCAAGGTTCGTACGTCACGATCAAGAATAACGATGTCCACAATATCATGCAAACGATTTGCGACAGCAAAGGCGGGGCGGGCATTAACATCACCGATTTCAACACAACCACCACAAGCTTCATGGTAGGTACGGTAGTTACTGCTAATAAAGTTCACGAAATCGGCAATGGAACTTGCGGTTTTGTCCAAAGTATCTACATCAGCACAAGAGCGACTGTAACGAATAACGTTGTCTATAACAATCCAGGCGGGGCTGGTATTCACCTATGGCATGACGCCCATCAAGTCACCATTGTGGGCAACACGGTTGTCGACCACAAGTTCGGCATCGTTGTAGGCGCCACCAATGGTTCCGCTAACGGATACAAAGCCTGCTCTGTAGAGGGCTGGGGTTGTTCAGCTAATAACGTCTACGTATCCAATAATATCATCCAGAACAGCAATTCCGGCACCACTTATGGCATTGACTTATCAGGGACGGTCGGTTCCAGCAACACCTACGATTACAATCTGATCAACGGTACCACTTACAATTGGTACCCAACGACAATGACATACGGTACCCACAACATAACAGGACAAAATCCACTGTTTGTGAACAGTTCGGGCAATGATTATAAACTTACTTCCACTTCTCCAGCCAAAAATGCGGGAAGCACGACGAATGCACCTACCGTAGATTTTGACGGGAATACCCGTGACTCGTCGCCAGACATTGGGGCATACGAATACGGAGCATCCGGCAGCAAGACGTTAACGTTCTGGGAGAAGGACAGCGAAGCGGGTTCCACTTCGACTTACTGGTATAAACAGGCGTTGGTAGACGGCGTGGTTGTCTGGGAAAGTGACGTAACGGCAGACGGGACAGCTTGGGCGTCGCATACGGTTTCAATCAATCCGGCTAATCCGACCTTTACTTTGCAGTTTAGACTGACCAGCAAGAAGGCTGTCTCTAATTACCCGATTTCCTTGAACGTTGACGATGTTTCAGTGAGCGGAGCGACGATTACGAACGCGGACTTCGAGGGGACGACAGGCTGGACCTACAGCGAATCAACTACTCCGTTCACCGGTGCTTATGATACGACGTTCCATGGCGGCGCCAAATCATATAAAATTTCGTATCCCGGTTCAACCGCTTCTTCGATAGGCGATAACGCTTCGATCTCGCAATCGGTGACATCCAATACTCAGACACTGACATTCTGGGAGAAGGACAGTGAGGCGGGAACTACTTCGACTTACTGGTATAAACAAGCGTTAGTAGACGGCGTTGTCGTTTGGGAAAGCGACGTGACGGCAGACGCGACAGCCTGGCAGTCGCATACCATCACGATTAACCCTTCCAGTTCGAGCTTTAATCTGCAGTTCAGACTGATCAGCAAGAAAGGCGTCACGAACTACCCGATATCCCTGTACGTTGACGACGTTTCGGTGAGCGGAAAGACAATTACGAATGCAGACTTCGAGGGGACAACGGGCTGGAGCTACAGCGAATCAGTATCTCCGTTCACTGGTGCTTACGATACGACGTTCCATGGCGGAGCAAAGTCATATAAAATTTCGTATCCTGATTCAACCGCTTCTTCAATAGACGATAACGCTTCGATCTCGCAATCACTGTAAGGCTAGCGGTGTAATCGCAGAGTGAGACTCAGAATATGGGCAGGGCATCATCCTTGCGCTGCCCCTTTCTGTTTCCTATATAAAACTTTTGTAAAGGGTGGATACGTATGAAGTTTGGCATGTCCAAGGCGGATATTACGCCGCAATCGCCTGTTTTTATGTCTGGCTTTGGAGACCGTACGCATGAAAGCGAGGGAATCCACGATCCTGTTTTTGCGAAGGCAGTACTCTTGCAAGCGAACAAGACGCTTCTCATTATCACCTTGGATTTGTCGGGTGGGGATCGCAGCTTCATCGATGGGATTAAAAGCATGATAGAACAAACGTTCGATCTGAAACATGACGAAGTACTTATCAATTTTTCTCATACGCACCATGCCGTTGCCGCAAGAGGGGAAGGAAATGCGAGTACGAACAGCGTGGTATACCGAAGCGCGATCGATTACTCTTTTATTCGCGATACGATCGTGGGCCTCGTGAATGAATGCTATTCGCATTTAGAGGAAGGTCAGCTTCAGCTCGCTTGCGGTACTTCCGTATTCGGCGTCAGTCGCCGAAAGTTGACGGACAAAGGTGTCCTGTGGAAGCCCGCTTATGATGTTGAAATCGATCACGATCTTTTCGTATTAAAGCTGGTCGATCAGAAGAACGAGCTCAAGGGCATTCTGTATAGCTACGGCTGTCATCCGACCTCGATGAGCTCAGACAATTACTTGATTTCGAACGATTATCCTGGAAAAACGAACAGCTATCTCGAAGAAACCTATCCAGGCGTAACTGCTGTGTTTTTGCAAGGCTGCGCCGCCGAAATCAAGCCGTTGAAATGCGCGGTTGACGACGATTTTATCTCCTGCAACTTCGAGCAAATGGAAGAAGCAGGCGTCGATCTGGCCAAAGACATTATTCGCGTGCTGAAAGAAAAGACGTTCACTCCAATCGAAGGCGTCTTCAAGACAGTTCTGGTTGAAGCCAACCTACTAATGGAGCATACGCCTATCGAATTTTTTGAAAACATTGTGGGCAATCCCGCAATTGGTGAAGTTCGACGAAGAGGGGCGCAGCGCAAAATCGAGTTTATGAAGGAAGGTCTCACAAAGGATCGGACGTCGATCTATATCAGTGTGTGGCAATTGGACGATGAGACGCGCGTGATTGCGATGGAAGGCGAAATATCGACCGAGTACTCGCTCATGCTCAAGAAACTATTCCCTGGCGGGAAAACGATCGTGCTCGGTTATACAAACGGCGTTACCTTTTATGTTCCTACCCGCAAAATGATCAGTGAAGGCGGCTATGAAGTCGACTATAACCATATCGGCGGTACGTTCAGCGGCATCTTTTTACCGGAAATTGAAGATATCATCGTTGGAAAAATTGCTATGGCCGATTTATCGCTTCGTCTGGCGGACGCGACAAAATAGAAGGGATGGATATAGGATGCAGGTGGAAACCAATGCTGAGAAGTGGTTAAAGAGTCTGACGCTTGAGCAAAAGATCGCGCAAATGATCGTGGTTAGAGGACATGACTATGCGCAAAAAGCGAAACAAATGAACGTACAAGGTCGATTAGGCGGCGTGGGTGCCGTCATGCTGACGACTAAGGGATCTCGCGAGCTGGAGGATATCATCGCATGGGTCAATGAGTGCCATGCGCAATCCACCGCTCCTATTCTCTTTTATTTGGATGCAGAGCACGGCCTTGCCGACACGTTCAACTTTGGCACGCCGTTTCCGACGTTAATGGCGCTTGGCGCAACACGCTCTAAGGAACTGGCCTACCAAATGGGGCGCTGCATCGCGAAAGAAGCCCGTGCTATCGGCTTCGGCGTCGTGAGCAATCCGACAATCGACGTCAACTCCAATCCCGACAACCCAATTATCAATACGCGGGCGATCAGTGACCGGACGGAGCTCGTTGCTTCGCTAGCTGCGGAAGTGGTTCGCGGTATGCAGGAAGAGGGGGTCGTTCCGACGGCCAAGCATTTTCCTGGGCATGGCGATACGGAGGAAGATTCCCATGTATCGATGCCCGTCGTGTCACGGGATAAAGCTTCCCTAATGGAGCTGGAGCTGGCGCCGTACAGGGAGCTGATTGCAGAAGGACTGCTCGGAATCATGACCGCGCATATTTTATTTCCAGCGCTGCTCGCCCCGGATGAGGAGCGCGTACCCGCCACGCTGTCGAGGGCGATCATGACCGACCTGTTGCGAGACGAGCTCGGGTTTGAGGGGCTGCTCATCTCTGACAGCTTGACCATGCGCGGCATCAAGGTGGCATACGGGATCGAGCGGGCAGCCGTGCTAGCGGTGAAGGCTGGCCATGATATCATTTTACAAGACTACGAGTCAGATCCTGAAATTACTTTTCAAGCGCTATACGCTGCAGTGCAGTCCGGAGAGATTCCTATCGATCAGATTGATTCGTCCGTTAAACGGATATTAGAGATCAAAGAAAAGCTCCAGTTGCTGGAGCATCGCCCGATTTCGGCAGAGGAAGCTTTGCTCATCGTCAGTTCACCGCAGCATGTGGCCGTTTCAGCGGAAATCGCCGACAAGTCCGTTACGGTGTTGGAGGCTGCCTCGTTGCCGTTTTCCGGTAAATCAACGCTGGTCATTGCAACGATCGGCGAAGAAGAAGGGATGGAGGCGGAGGACCTCGGGTATGTTGTCAAAGGAAAAACAGCCTACCTTCGCGAGCAAATGAAGTGCTATGTAAGTGACTTCGACATGCTGCTTGTCCAAGAGCATCCGACAGAGGAGGACTTCGTCAACGTTCAGCAAGCGCTTGCGGCACAAGACTACGAGCATGTCGTGTATGCAACATTCGTTCGCGTCTTGTCCTACAAAGAAGGGAGCGGTTCGGTTCCGGATTCCCAGCTTGCCTTGATCGAATTGATTAAGCGACATGCTCCCGAGACTGCGCTGCTCATATTTGGAAGTCCCTATATTTTGCGGAAAATGACGCCACCGGGCAATTGCATTTGCACATACGGCGATTGTGAATATTCGATCGATGCAGCGCTAAAGGTTTTGTATGGCAGACTTACAGCGGAAGGAAAGCTTCCGGTAACGGTGAACGAACAATATCCATTTGGTTATGGCTTATGAAAAGAAAGGGGAGCTGCGCATGAGCTTGTCTCCAATGACGCGCTATTTGACGCTTGTGACGG
This sequence comes from Paenibacillus sp. J31R109, assembly GCF_059692055.1. Classification (NCBI taxonomy): domain Bacteria; kingdom Bacillati; phylum Bacillota; class Bacilli; order Caryophanales; family Paenibacillaceae; genus Paenibacillus; species Paenibacillus sp. J31R109. Next base: position 986,113 of record NZ_JCAUAR010000001.1, read on the forward strand.
AGCATCTGTCACGGTTGCATGAAGAACAGAAAGAGGCGGTTCTGAAGGCCGCCCGTTTGGTTGCAGATCACGTCAAGCAGGACAAAATCGTATACGCTTACGGCCCAGGAGGACACTCCAACCTTGGCTCACAGGAAATATTTTTCCGCGCCGGCGGCTTGATGCACGTCAGCGCAATCCTCGACGAAGGCACGCTGCTGAGCGGAGGTGCGCTTCGGTCGATGGCGGTCGAACGTACACCAGGCTACGGCCGTATCGTGGTTGAAGATTATGGGCTTCAGGCAGGAGATCTACTGATCATCATTAATGCATACGGAATTAATTCGGCTGTGATCGATTCAGCGCTTGAAGCGAAGAAAAGAGGCGTCACGACGATAGGCGTCACCTCGGTTGGACACGCAAGTCAAACGCCAGCGGAACATCCCGCACGCCATCCGTCGAAGCAGAATCTGCATGACCTCGTCGACGTCGTGCTGGATTGTCAAGTGGGCGTGGGTGACGCCGTTTTGGAAATCGATGGCTTGGAACAACGGGTGGCTGCGATCTCGACGTTCGCCAACGCATTTCTATTAAATTCTCTGGTTGCGGAGACCGTTAACCTGCTTGCAGAGGAAGGCGTCAAACCGCCGATATGGATGAGTGGCAACGCCTCTGGCGGCGACGAGTGGAACAAACAGTTTATCGAGCGCTTTAAAGGCAGGATCAAAAAGCTTTAGCGGGTAGAAGCTTGTCCTTCATAACCCAACTGTTCTGAAATTTGCAGCGCGGCATCCCGGACCTTTAGCCCGACTTCGTGATAAGTCATACTGGGCAACTCGCTTCGCAATGCTGTAACGCTAATGGCGGCATAGATTTGGCTCAAATGATCGAAAATGGGTGCCGCCAAGCAGCGTATCCCGACTTCGCCTTCCTCGTCCTCGATCGCATAGCCGACTTCTCTGACGTTCGCGAGGAATCTGCGGAAAGTGTCAATGTTCGTGATCGTATGCTCGGTCATGGCAGGCAGGCCGTGCATCTCCACATATTGCGCGAGGGAGTCCTCCGGAACGTATGCGGCAAGCGCTTTGCCCACGCCGGAGTTATGCAAATGGAAGGTTTGACCCACTTCCGTTGAGAATTGCACGAAGCCCGGACCTTTGACCTTCTCAATGTAGCTGGCTTTGCCGTTCTCTAACATCGCTAGATGCACTGTAAAACGGAGCTCGGAGGCGAGCTTCTCCATGTAGGGGCGCGCGATATTGCGTATATCCAGCCTGGATAGCATTTCCATGCCAAAGTTATATAGCCGGAGTGTAAGCCTATACTTGCCGTCATTCGTCTTTTGCACATACTTTAAATCTTCCAGCGTCGTGAGAATCATAAAAATCGTAGATTTCGGAATCTTGTTGATCTCGTATATATCGGTAATGCCGAGCGGGACCGGAGAACGCGCAAGCATCTCGATGATCGCAAGACCTTTCTCGAGCGCTGGGACTGTGTATTTTCTTTTCATTATATCAATCGTCCTTTTGTAATTTTGAATAGTTACAACTTCATTATAAACCTGAGTTCCATCTCTTACAACAACCGAAAGGAGAGGCTATCGTTGGATTTTGATAGGATGAATGATCCGTACTCGTCCCGCCGTTCCGCCATCTATGCTGGAAACGGGATGGTTGCGACTTCGCAGCCCCTTGCGGCTGGGGCAGGTCTTGACATGTTAAAAAAGGGCGGGAACGCCGTTGATGCAGCGATTGCCGCTGCAGCGGCACTGACCGTTGTGGAGCCCACTTCCAACGGAATTGGAGGAGATGCGTTCGCCTTGGTCTGGTTTCAAGGGAAGCTACACGGTTTGAATGCCAGCGGGCCCGCTCCCCGGCTTATATCGATTGATTCGCTAAGGCAAGCGGGATACAATCGCATGCCCATGTATGGTTTCAGCCCGGTTACCGTTCCAGGTGCTCCTGCCGCTTGGGCGGAATTGGCTGCAGCATTCGGAAAGCTTCCTTTAACGGAAGTGATGAAGCCCGCCATTTGCTATGCAGAAGAGGGATTTCCACTTACACCTGTTCTAGGGAGCTCCTGGCAAGGAGCCATCCACTATTTTCGCGAACGACTGCAAGGACCTGAATTTCAAGCTTTGTTTGATACGTTCGCACCAAAAGGCAACGTTCCGGGTATCGGAGACATCTGGTCTTCACCGGATCATGCCAAGACGCTTAGGATGATCGCGGAAACGAACGCCGATGCTTTCTACCGTGGGGAATTAGCGGAAAAGATCGACCGATTCTCCAAGAAATACGATGGGTATTTACGCATTGAGGATCTGGCGGCTTACAAGCCGGAATGGGTAGAGCCGATTAGCGTGAACTATCGCGGATATGATGTATGGGAGCTTCCGCCTAATGGGAGCGGGTTGGTGACTTTGATGGCGCTTAATATGCTCAAAGGATTCGAGTTCTCGCAGCGCGATACCGTCGATACGTACCATAAGCAGATCGAAGCGATGAAGCTCGCATATGCGGACGGAAGGGCGTATATATCCGATCCGCGAACCATGTCCGTACGGCCGGAGGAGCTGCTTTCGGATGCGCATGCAAGGCAACGCCGCAGCCTCATCGGAACGTCGGCGCTGCAACCAACGCCCGGTCAACCGCCGAAAGGCGGGACCGTGTATCTATCTACAGCGGATCGGGATGGAAATATGGTTTCCTTCATTCAAAGTAACTACATGGGCTTTGGATCCGGCCTTGTCGTTCCAGGTACGGGAATTGCCCTGCACAACCGGGGGTATGGCTTTACGTTGGAGAAGAACCATCCCAACTGTCTTGAGCCGGGCAAAAAACCATATCACACCATCATACCGGGTTTTCTCAGCAAAAACGGCCGAGCAGTCGGACCGTTCGGCGTGATGGGTGGCGCGATGCAGCCACAGGGCCATCTGCAGGTTCTCATGAATACCATCGATTTCCAACACCATCCTCAGGCGGCATTAGACGCCCCGCGGTGGCAATGGTTAGAAGGCAAAACCGTAGAGTTTGAACTTTCAACTCCCCGCAGCATTGTTGAGAAGCTCGCCAGAATGGGCCACGATATCAGGTGGTCTTCAAGCTCCGGAAGTTTTGGCAGGGGACAGATCATCTGGCGTTTGGATAACGGCACGTTGGTCGGTGGTACTGAGCCTCGTACAGACGGTCAGATCGCGGCTTGGTGAATTGTGACAATTTTTCAATCAGGAGGCCTTCATCATGCAAATAAAAGAGCTTGACACCCCGTTCGTCTTAATCGATCTAGAACGATTAGACGCAAATATCCGCGACATGCAGCAGATCGCAGACTTGGGCAGGGTGCGGCTGCGGCCTCATGCCAAAACACATAAGCTGCCGGAGGTAGCCCGCTTGCAAATTGAAGCTGGAGCGGTTGGCGTCACCGTCGCTAAACTAGGGGAAGCTGAGGTGATGGCGGACGGGGGCGTTTGCGACATCCTGATCGCCTATCCGATCATCGGACGCCGGAAGATCGAGCGGCTGGCCGCGCTGTTGCCACGGGCGTCGATTACCGTCGCGGTGGAAAGCGAGGAAGGCATTGAAGCGGCGGCGGAAGCTGGCCGGCTTGCGGGACGCCCAGTAGCGGTCCTAATCGAAGTGGACAGCGGCTTCGGACGAGTAGGCGTAATGCCGGATTCCGACCTCTTGTGTGCGATGGCAGCCCGGATCACGAAGGAGCCGTCGCTTGAGTTAAAAGGGCTACTGACATTCGCTGGCCAGTCGTATGATACCGAAAGCGACGAGGAACGTCGCCGAATTGCAACGGTTGAGGCGGGGACTGTCGAACGGCTAGCCTCTTTACTGGATGTGGACGGTTACCGGATGGAAATTGTAAGCGCTGGCTCGACACCTTCCAGTCGTTTCATTGCTGGTTTGCCAGGCGTCACGGAGATTCGGCCGGGTACGTACGTGTTCGGCGATCTGATGCAAGTGAAGCTCGGCGCCCATGAGCTAGACCGTTGCGCACTTACAGTATATACCACGATTATCAGCCGGCCTGCGCCAGACCGTGCGGTCGTTGACGCCGGAACGAAGCTGTTCTCGAGCGACGGGGAAGACTCGCCAATCGGGACGGGACGTGGTTATGCAATAGGTCATCCGGACGTGACGCTCGAATGGATGACGGAGGAGCACGGTATGCTGCGTCTTGGCGAAGCCGCGCGAGGATTGCGCATCGGTGATCGACTGGCTTTCATCCCCGTCCATTGCTGCGGGGTAATCAACATGACAGATCGAGTAGCCGCCGTGCGAGGCAGTGAGGTCGAAGCCATCTGGAACGTTGCGGCGAGGGGGAAATTTCAATGACATTGTCCGAAATCAACTTACCCGGGTTGGATGTGCGCATCGCTGAATGGGTGTCTTTGAACAAAGATGCCCTGATCGAGCTGACATCCTCCCTTATCCGCCAATCGACGGTAAATCAGATTGTCGATGGGACCGAGCGGGAAAGCCAGTTGTTGCTGCAAGATGTGATGAGGCAATGGGGACTCGAGACGGAGCTTTATTCGCCGGAGGATGTTGTAGGCTTTCGGGAACATCCCGCGTATTACACCGGCAAGGATTATCGGCACAGACCGAATGTGCACGGCAGACACCGAGGGACGGGCGGCGGCTGTTCGCTTCTGTTCTCGAGCCACATTGATACAGCGGTCGTTGCACCTGGATGGACTAGTCCCCCGTGGGAGCCTTATGTACGCGAGGGCCGCCTGTACGGGCTTGGCTCATACGACATGAAGGGGGGCTTGGCGGCTTCCATGATGGCTTTACGCTGCATAAGGGAGCTCGGCGTGCCGCTTGCAGGCGATGTCATTGTAGAATCGGTCGTCGACGAGGAGTTCGGCGGATCGAACGGTACACTAGCCGGTCGTTTAAAAGGGGTTCATGCCGATGCAGCTATCGTGCCAGAGCCGACGAATCTAGTTGTCTGTCCAGCTGCGCGTGGCGGAGCTTTGTGGCGGTTGACGTTCCGCGGGAATACCGGGCTTGCGTTCAACGGGGAAGAGATTCATAACCCGCTTTTCGATGCCGGGCGGTTTCTCGTTTTCCTAGAGCGGCATGAACGCGAACGCAGCGGGATGCCCGGTCCTTCACCGTGGTACGTGGAGCCGGCGTCGCTGCCGATCATCCCCACCCGTTTCGAGGCTGGCGACTTAAGTGCTACGCTGTGCGATGTGGGTCCCGAAGTTAGTCTTCTTGACATCTGGGTCGAGTGTTACCCGGGCGTGACTGAGGAGGAGCTGCTTAGTGAGCTGGTGACCGGCTACCAGAAAATGTTCGGCGATACTGTAGCGATTCCTGAATTTGCGAAGCTTATCCGATTTCTGCCGGGCTCGGCGCTGCCGCCAGATTCGCCTATACTTGAAACCGCCATTCGGCATACGCAGGGGGTTTTGAACGAAACCCCGATCGTACGGGGTGCACCCTTTGCTTGCGACTCTTTCATGTTCAACCTGCATAGCTCAACGCCAGCTCTCATACTTGGCCCAAGCGGTGCAAATGCGCATGCGGCGGATGAGTTTGTCGACTTAAAATCCCTTTACCGACTGACGGAGATTTACGCGCGCATCATCGTGGAGTGGTGCGGACCTAGGAACGATTAACTAAATTTAGAGGAGGTTCTATACAATGAGAAAACCAGTTGTGACAGATACCGCTTCCAAGGGAGACGGACCATATTCGCAGGCGATCATATCAAGAGGTCATGTGAACGTATCTGGCCAAGGTCCGCTTGATCTGGAAGGCCGGATCATCGGCGTGTCAATCGAGGAACAGGCGGAAAAGACGCTGGACAACGTGCGTCTGATTCTGGAGGCGGCCGGCAGTTCGTTGGACGATGTCGTGAAGGTGAACGTGATTTTGTCTGATATGGCCGATTTCGAGCGCTTTAATGCTGTGTATCGAAGCGTGTTCTCAGCACCTTATCCGGCTCGCACCTGTTTCGGTGGTCAGTTAGACGGCATACTCGTTGAGATTGACGTCGTCGCTGAGCTTGCGGAAGGGAAGGGATGACGATGCGCAGATTTGAAGGGAAAGTCGTTCTTGTCACGGGGGCAGGGAGAGGAATAGGCCGAGCGGTAGCCGAGCGTTTCGCTCGCGAAGGTGCGGCAATGGCTTTGGTCTCGAACGACGTGGCCAATTTAACCGAAACAGTAAAAGAGCTAGAGGCGGTCGCAGCGGACATTCTTGCGGTTACGGCTGATGTGTCTGATAACGGGCAAGTCCGCGACGCCGTGGAACAGATCGTGCGTCGCTTTGGTCGAGTTGATATTTTGATCAACAATGCGGGGATTGCTTGGGAAGAGTCCGTTCTGGATATTACACCAGAGAACTGGTGCCGAATCATCGACGTGAATTTGAACGGATTGTTCTGGGTCGCACAAGAGACAGCCAAAGTCATGGTTCGTCAGCGGGAGGGCGTCATCCTCAATATGGCCTCCACGAATGGTCTCGTGGGTGAGGCAAAGTATGCGCATTATAACGCGTCCAAAGGCGGGGTAGTTTTGCTGACGAAGACGATGGCGATTGAGCTTGGCGCAAGTGGCATCCGCGTGAATGCGGTTTGCCCGGGCTACATCCAGACACCGATGTCCGAAGCAATCGACGACACGGAGTTTGTCGATCAATACGTTCGGGATAAAATCCCGCTTGGACGCACTGGCAAACCAAGCGATGTGGCTGGCGTATTTGCATTCCTCGCTTCGGAGGATGCGGCGTTCGTCACAGGCGAGTGCCTGGTGGTCGACGGCGGGCAACTCGCATTGTAGAGAGAGGGGGAGGACAAATGAATAAGATTGAAGAAAAGCTTGCTCTTCTGGGCGGACCCAAGGCGGTTAACGGGGCTAACGAGGAGTTGTTTCGCTGGCCGATCATCACAGCGGAGGATGAAGAAGCGGTGCTGGAGGTGCTTCGGCGCGGTAGAATGTCGGGTACCGATGTTACCGAGCAGTTCGAACGGGAGATCGCCGATTGGCTCGGGGTTCCGTATGCACTAGGCTTCCATAATGGAACCGCTTCGCTGCAAGCGGCGATGTTCGGCTGCGGAGTCGGTGTCGGCGACGAAGTCATAGCTCCGGCGCTCACCTATTGGGCGACCGCGATGCCAGCGTTCTCGCTCGGCGCCTCCGTCGTATTTGCCGACATCGATCCCGTAACACTGGGTCTCGATGCAGCGGATATCGAGCGGAGGATCACGAGCCGCACAAAAGCCATTGTGGTGGTTCATTATTTGAGCCATCCGGCAGATATGGATCCGATTCTGCAAGTAGCGGCTAAACACGGGGTGAAGGTGATTGAAGATGTCTCCCATGCACTAGGAGGCCTCTATAAAGGACGTCCGCTCGGCACGATCGGGGACGTTGGCGCCATGTCCATGATGACCGGCAAAGCGTTCGCAATCGGTGAAGGCGGCATGCTGGTGACGAGGGACCGAACCGTGTACGAGCGGGCTATTGCCTTTGGCCATTACGAGCGCTACGGAACGACGATCGAGACACCGGAGCTCCAGCCGTACATCGGGATTCCGCTTGGCGGGATCAAGTACCGGATGCATCAGCTCAGCTCGGCGGTCGGCCGTGTGCAGCTGAAGTATTATGAAGAGCGCATTGCTGAGATCGAGCGGGCGATGTCTTACTTCTGGGAAGGGCTAAGCGGACTGCCCGGAATCAAGCCGCATCGTCCAGACGCAGGATCCGGCAGTCGTAACGGAGGCTGGTATGCCGCCCGCGGACGCTACGAGCCGGAGGCGTTAGGCGGTTTGTCCGTGACCAGCTTTTGTGCTGCCCTACGCGCAGAAGGAGTATTAAGTGTAAGTCCAGGCTGCAATTTGCCACTACACCTGCATCCCTTTTTCCATAGTGCTGATGTCTATGGACATGGCAAACCGACGAATTTAGCCCATGCCAACCGCGATTTGCGTCAACCCGTGGGCAGTCTGCCTGTGACTGAGTCGATCTCGGCGCGGCTGTTCGCGCTGCCATGGTTCAAGCACGATTGGCGTGATCAAATCGATGAATATGTGCTGGCTTTCCGCAAAGTAATCGAGCAGCATCAGGAGCTGCTAGCCGTCGACACTGGAAATCCACCGACATTAGGTGGCTGGCACTTTTTTAATCACAGCTCGAAAAAAGATTAATAGGTTGTACCAATTTCAAAGAAAAGGAGCCGCAGCTGCTCTTTTGTTTGGCTTCAGGCAGTGAATTTTCCCAACATTGAAATTATAAATGCTAAAGCAATTTTCGATAGTTTCCTAGAGCGGATCCTGTCACCTTTATAAATAGATTCTGAAACGCCGTCACACTTTGATACCCGACTAGCTCTGCGATTCGTTCAACCGAACAATCCATTGTGGCCAGATAGCGACATGCTGCGTGAATCCGTTGCTCAAACTTTATGCGATAGCAAGTAACAATAACAAAAGCAGCTGAATAATGAGCTGAATAATTTATATTTTAACGAACAGCCGATACATGACAGTAAGCATTTACACCAAGCAGTTTAATAATAGAGAAAAGTGCAAATCTTGCACTTTTCTTTTGTTTGTATTCCAGTTTATGTTGAATGAGTACATGAATGGGGGGAAGGAAATGCAACTACTTAATCAGTTTCAATTTAATCGGGTTTCTTTGCGAGTCGAATGCGCCAATCAATCGTTTACATGTGGCGATGCTCTTATTGTGGAAGATGTGGACAATGGCAAACGGACATGGCGATGGGATGTTTTGGCTATCTCTATCACATTTAGTCAAGATCAGGTCGTCCGTAGTATTTCCGTTCATAATATTGGCGTTCATGATATCCACTTGCGTTATATCAGCTTGGAATGGAAACCAATGAATGAATCTCCGTACCTAGAAGCCAGAAGCTATGTTCAACTCTATCACTCCCAATGTTTCGAAAAAATAGCCGGTGTACGTCCAGTACATCATCCTAATGATTGGTCAAATCCTGCCGAAGCCTCGTCCATGGTAACTGTGATATCTCATAGGCAACTTGGTGATGCGTTACTGCTTGGGGCTTTGCCTCCATTTGAAGATTGCTTCGTTAGCTTCCCAATACGTCACGAAAGCGCGCACAGAGACGGTGCTTTCGGAATAAGCATTCAAATAACTTCACCTCGTCGGATTAAAGTGAATTCAGAGGTGGTGCTAGCTCATCTGATTAAACTTCACGGTAAAGACGGGATTAACTTATTAGAACAATATGGGGAACTCGTTCGAAATCGTCTTCCTCAAACATTGTTCAGCAAACCACGCGTAACCGGCTGGAATTCTTGGGATTATTACGCGGGGGCTGTTTCACAACACGATATCACCGAGAATTCTTGTACGGCACAAGAACAATTTGCAGACGCCATTCGCTATATTGTGATCGACGAAGGTTATCAATGCCAGTGGGGGATTTGGGAGGCTGGTTGGAAATTTCCTGATGGGCTGAAGTGGCTTTGTGAAACAATTCGTGCGAATGGATTCGAACCGGGGATTTGGACGGCTCCACTCATGGTGAATGCAAGTACCTCTTTATATCGGGAGCACCCAAATTGGTTTGTGGGTGATGAAGCAGGCAACCCCTTTTTGGTAAGTATTGGCTATGGTTCTATGGCTCAACTCGACATTACCCAGCTTGAGGTGAAGGTACATATAGGCAAGGTATTCACCCAATTGAGGAAAGCAGGCTTTACTTACTTCAAATGCGATTTTACTCAGATGCTACTAGGCGCTTCCCGCTTCTCGCGTGACGACATTACACATGCTGGCATGCTTCGAGAATTATTTTGTCTAATACGCAGTTCGATAGGGGAGGACACCTACCTACTTGCTTGCGGAGCGCCTTATGAGGCGGTCATCGGTGTTGCCGATTCCCATAGAACGACGGGAGACATTCACCATTATTGGAGTCACATCCGCCAAAATATAAGGTCTATGCTAGCTCGTTGGTGGATGCAAGGGACGATAGGAAATACAGATCCTGATTTCGCTATCCTCAGGTGTGATCGCACCACGGACGACGTTCAATTAAGTCGGCGCCTACCCAAAAAACCTTTGCAATCGGGAGCCAATTGGTATGCCGGTCGAGAGATGAATCTGGCGGAAGCGCAGACACTGCTGCTTGCTTGCTATGTGACTGGCGGCGATATGGTTCTTGGAGACGCGTTGAACCAACTAAATGAAGCAGGATTAGCTTTCCTTACCACCGTTCTTCAGGATCCTGTCAAACGTGGAGTGCCGATTAATCTTTTTGAATACGATGGAGATGATCTACCGATCGTGGTTGCACAGGGGGATGGCCGCAAACTGCTGGCGATATTCAATCTTAGTGATGATTTTAGGCCAAAGAAGCTGCCAGAGCCGTATGCCGGTTTGAAAGGGTCGCATGAAGAATTTTGGAGCAGGCAACCAATCCCTGTTTTGGAATCGGAAGAAATTATCATGGAACCTCATACTGCAAAGGCTTGGTGGGTATCCGAGGTATAGTTAGATCAAGTAGTAAGGGAAACAAGGAGGCAACGAATTGTTTGGTTATTTGGCCGTGCTTGGTGCGGTATTGATCTGGGGGCTGTCCTACATTATTATGAAATCCACAACAACGGAGTATCCCCAGTTGCTGTTTCAATTTTGGCGGTATTGTGCCGTATCTTTGGTTTACTTTGCTCTTTTCCACCGATCACTCCGGGCAATTCCTGTCCGAATCTGGAGAATAGGTTTGGTACAACTCGGATCGAGCAACTTCGTGTTGGGCTTCTTTTCGATTTACGCGGTGCAGTATACGACCCCGACTCGCGTCGTGGTCATCAACAGCTTCATTATCGGCGTCGTGCCGCTGATACGTTGGTTGCATGATCGGTGTATGCCGACTCGGCAAGAGAAATGGGCTATTGCGATTGCGATAACTGCCATTGTTCTATTGATTGTGCGACAGGACGAAGGCATGAATTTTGGCGATGGCTTAGCCTTTGTCGGCATGATTGGTTATGCCAATTCGATCGTCTTGACCGATCGATTGCTTTCGAAGGAACAAGCGACGGTTTCGCAAGTTTCCTTTTTAGGCATCGCGGGCTGTACTTTGTTATTTGCCACTGCGGCAGCTGTCTATGTTTGCATTAGCAACGAGGCAAAAGGGATATCGCCATTAATATCCCAACCAGAGACACTCGCAGGTATCGCCTACATGGTCGTGTTTGTTTCCCTCGCGGCTAATCTGCTACAAGTACACGGTCAACGCCGGTTGCCGCCGGTCACCGTCTCGATATTGTTCTGCTTGGAGCCCGCCGTAACGGCGGTGCTCGATTATGCACTGCTCGGCAACAAGCCGTCGATGCGCGTGCTGCTCTGCGGCTTGCTACTGATCGTAGCGACAGTTACTACCGCTAGACCGATTAACAAATCTGGAAGACGCCACAAAGAAGCCACGAAGATCACTTTATAACAGTTGATACAAAATTCACAGTCCACATCGTAGAGTTAGATCTTCATTTTTTAGTATCCTTGTCATGTTCAAGGTGAGAGAATGGCGTAAAAGTCTCTATATCTCATCAATGGCTAAGGAGTATCTGCTGTTTCTTCAAAAGAGGATTAGCAGGAGCAGCTAGCGCGAGGAGATCTGCTCCCTGGTTATCAAGGGAGAAGTTGATGTAGAGCATGCAGAAATCATTGATTGGAACGAGCAAGAAATATAGATCTTCGAGACCTTAAAAATAAAAAACTTCAGTATTTACTCTAGCTGGGACAAGATAGCGCGGGGATGAAACCGATCCTTCGCTTGTTTTCGTTTCTGTTCATCCGCTCAACTATCGGCATGATAGTGTCACCACTTCATGAATACCTTAAGTAGTGTAGAGTTTTAAGTAAGGGATTGGTGTGATGAAGGGAATATCAATAGAGGAACTTTATGAACGATAAGTTGATACGATTAAGAGATGCGGAACTTACTTACGTTGTAAGGGGATAGATTGAATAATTAAAGGAAACTTTTTCCATTAATAATCGTCTATTTATCAGAGGAGTGATTGCTTATGGACAAAGTGAAATCAAATGCAATTTGGATTTGCTTCGGGTTGTGGATATATGTCTTATTAGGGATGCTGACCCAACAGGCTCATGCCGCATCAGTCATAACACTGGTAGAAGAGAAAACGCTGTACGCCGAGCAAGCCGTCAACAGCGCCGTTGTAGGTAAACTATCAGCGAATCAGACCGTCGAGGTCATTTTGGCAAATAATATGGAGGGCACTTCCTGGTTTAAAATCAAGACATGGCTAGGGGACTGCTGGATTTATGGCAACGAATCGGTCATGCACGGCAGTTTTTCCGAAGTTGACATGAGTGTGAACACACTAAAAACGGAAACCTTCTTCGATGCCCCTACCCCTTACCCATATAGCATATACTCCCTCGGAAACGGACAATTGGCGGCACAATCGATTCAAGTGACAGGACTAAATGAATTCTGTTACCTGTCAAGCAACGGTACGCAAATGTGCGAGCCTGGTTGGTACCGAATTAAGACCTGGCTTGGCGAGAAATGGCTGTATAAACCAAAACTGAAAGAGCTTATCAAAGAAGAGAAGGTTGACCTTACCTTGACCCTGACCGACGAGGAATTGCTTTACGAACAACCTTATCAGGAGAATGTAAAGATTATGCTTCAACCGCAGAAGATCAAAGTTATCAGTCTTTGGGACACGGGAGAAATAGCCTACCGCTTCCGTCCGGTCATATGGTACAAAATAGAAACCGATCAAGGATTACGGTGGATCTATCCCAGACACCTTACGCTAGCTAACGTAAGCAATATCGATAAACACGTTGAGCTTCCAACCGGTGCAAAAGGATATGAATATCCAGATTTCGAAGGAGAGTCTTCGTGGGTTGAACCGGGAACGATAAAGGCTTTTGAAGAATGGCTCGGTTGGTTACATGTTAGGACCTCTTCGGGCGCAATATGGGTTAATCCTGAATGGGCCTTAAAAGTAAGACCGATTGGAACCGTTTCGAGCGAGGAATTCGTGAAGATTACAGCAGATACGGCAAGCTACAAAATGCCTGATAGTATGACTATAGCCCATGACAGTGGGTTCTACGCTCCCCAAGAAGTGCAATGTATCGCCAAGTGGATCGCTCCAAACGGTACTGATTGGTATTTAATCCAAGGTTTTGACGGAGACGTGTGGGTGAAGCCTTAACGTATACAGAAATAGAGGGATTTATCTAATTCATAGCTTTAGTAGTCAAAGTAACCGAAAGAGAAGCTGTTATGAGCAGATTGCAGGAAAATTGCAAATTGGATTCAAGATTTACCTGATATGGATTGTAATAGAGAGGCGTTCCCATATTAATTTAAATTAGGAGTTACTATCCAGAAAGCAGAGTACAAACGAGGGTTTATTGGTCCTCGTTGTTTACTATTACACTGGGGGGAAAGGATTGAGACGAGTATCTATAATATTAATTCTTGTTTTAAGTATCATTTCGTTATCAATTATAACTCATTACTTGCTTCTGAATGAAAAAAACAACTTTGAGATACTTTCTAAGAATTCACCAGACGTTGAATTCGAGAAAAACACCCTGGTATCAAAGGAAATTGGGAAAAGAACTGTTGCATGGGTTTATGGTAATAAAGGTTCTATGAGGAACATTTACTGTTTCGTAATAAGCGAGAATAAGGTAGTATCTGAGCAAATGTTCGAATCATATACTTCTAAAGATTACCCTTTACAGTGGATTAATTCTGTGAGACAACAATTTAACTTCACAATTACAAGTGGAGTATATGATCCAAATTATCTTGACAACGTGGTTATAGAAGGGATTCCACAAGATATTTTATACTCTCAAAACTTTGGCAATATAATATTTTTCTTCACTTTCGGGAACCCGCAAACGAATCCAATCAAGATTACTGGGTTAAAAAACGGATTAGTTTATTACAAAAATTATGCAGATTGATAAGAAAGCCCGCAGCAAACAAAACTTGCTATGGGCTTTTTTTATATGGGGCAAACACATCTTATTTTAAAAAAAGCGAAAAAGAACAATATATGGTGTATGACACCTTTCGGATGACAAGAAAATATCTCATTAATTGCCGTGTAAATCGCGTTTTTTTAATTTATGGGATCAAGTTCTTGTCAAAACCCAATGACAAGAACTTGATCCCATTCGCAGAAGAACGTGTTGATAGCTTGTGTTAAAGCTACCACTTTTTAAGCTGTTTGGGAGTGATACGCAATTATCAAAGTCTTTGAAGCGTCTAAATATTTGGGGTTATTTGTTAGTATGTATTTGTGTATGTTATATGCTGAGAGCAATCTGAGAGGTGAAATATAATGCAGAAGAGAGTGCGCAAAGCAATGATATTAGGAATTGCCGGTGGGGTTAGTTGGGCAGTAGTTAACTATCTTTTTAATAAGAATATAAGTGCTAGTATGGTTGGAGGAGCAACTTGGTTTATTGTAACTATACTATTAGGTTGGATTTCCCAAAAAATTAAACAAAACTAATATTTTAAACTTTATTTTTGATAACATAAAAGAGAGATCGTTGAGCTAACAGGACACGATAGTTGAGGGTTTGCTACACCGCAGCTCCTCTTTTATTTGTTTTAGTAACAGGCAGTAATCTATACCCTTAAATTACCAATCACACTCGAATTACTTTGTTTTGTGGAAGTTATACTATTGGAGGTTGAATATAGTTAATATGCCTATTCAGTTTAATTACAATTTAGATTATAAGAATAGAGACAAGCTATTGAATCTAGATGTAAATTGGGAAGATAAGATGAGCAGGGTTGTTAAGTTTGAACCTTTTCGCATTGATATACTCGAAAGCTTAATTAACCAAAACTTCATTAACCCTGAAGAAAGACAGAATGAATCTCCAACCGTTAATGAAATGCTTGATTTTATGAGTAAATATCCTGTTGTGTTTGTTTATGGGTATGCAGTAACACCAAAACGTAGAGATTACAGAGTTTCTTTAGAAGGTATGGCTGTTAATCAGGAAGATGTATCTGATGAGCTTAAGGAAGCTTTTTTTGAATTTTGCAAAACTGCAACAGAGATACATACTGAAGGTGTCAACGGATTGTTGAGTTGGTGGGATTAACGTTAAGCACAAATCGTTACGAGGGACGGTTCACAATAGCACAATAAACAGGGAGAAACTGCCATGACAGTTACTCCCTGTTTTCATTCAATTATTATCCTATTTACTACTCTCATCAATGAGCTCGGTGAACTTCAATTAGAGGGCTGGAAAGATATTAATTCTAAACATTTACTATTCGTTATTCCTGTTCCTATATGCTTTTGGGCTTATCCCATAAGTCTTTTTAAATAATCGACTATAATACGATAAGCTTGAAAGACCTGTTGTGAATGCAATTTCTTGTATAGGTTGGTCAGTGTTACACAGTAATTCTAACGAGCGTTCTAACCGAATTTGATTCATCCGGTCCATGATGGTATGACCGCTTAGTTTCTTGTATTTTCGAGCCAAGTGACCATAGCTCATATGCAGAGATGCAGCCAGTCGATGAACGTCTACCTCGTAGCTTTGATCATCATTTAAATAAATGTCAACTTTACGGAGCAGGGAATAATCAGAATTGGATTCGCTTTCAATCCAGTCCTTTCTTTCCGGTGACTGCTCGGTTATAGCGAAAATGACTTGCACTACTTGCAACAATGTGGCAACAGAGGGGCCATACTTTTTGGCATTTTCAAAGGATGACGCAAGTAGTTGACCGAGCCCAAACTCATCAGCGTAGACCCCAGGCTTCCAATTTGATAGGACGTTAAGTTGTTTGAAGGTTGGAAACGTTCCTTCCGAGCTAATCGTTGTGCCACGATTGACCTTCCACCTCAAGCATACGCCTGTATGCGGATCATCGGGTTCATAGGCATGCGCATGTTCCATACCCGGTGGGATGAGGAAAAACTCACCTGCGTGAATATCCAACATCGATCCCCCGAAGCTCGTTTTCATGTGTCCCTTAAACACATAGTTAAGCTCATACCATGTGTGTAGGTGTGCTGGACACTGAGCGAAACCAGCAGGCACTTCTAGTAAAAGATCAATGATTTCAATGACAGCATCATTGATCATGATGTTTCCACTAAGCATGGTTTGATAAGGGGGGATGTCGGTTAGTGAACTTTCTTGCGGATTCAATGGACTCATTATGATCACCTATATCAATAGTTAAGATGTATGCCCTTAGTATAGCACAGCCCTCTTGGCATGTTATTTTTGTTCAAAAACTTGTGATTTCAGTGAATATACGCTGAGATGATCTTTTGAGAAAATGGATGCAGATGATATCGATTCATGACCAAAGAGGAGAGATTATTTTGCGGAAATTCCATTTGTTAAGCAATGCTCATTTGGACCCTGTATGGCAATGGGAGTGGGAAGAAGGAGCTGCAGCTGCGGTATCCACCTTCCGGGCTGCGGCAGCATTTTGTGATGAATATGAGGGGTATATATTCAACCATAATGAAGCCTTGCTGTACAAATGGATCGAGGAGTACGAGCCTTCGCTGTTCATTAAAATCCAGGGACTTGTTCAAGCCGGTAAATGGCACATCATGGGAGGATGGTATTTACAACCGGATTGCAATATGCCTTCGGGGGAGTCGATGGTCAGACAAATTTTGCTTGGAAAGACTTATTTCAAAGACAAATTTGGTGTAATGCCAACCACAGCGATCAATTTTGACTCCTTCGGGCACTCTAGGGGACTTGTACAGATCATGCGAAAAGCTGGTTTCGATTCCTATTTATTTATGCGTCCTGAGGATAGAGTAGCAGGCCCTGCACAAGAATTCGTTTGGGTTGGTTTCGATGGCTCTGAAGTACTTGCCCATCAAATACAAGATGGATATAACACACTGCTTGGTCAAGCGCATATCAAGGTGGAAGAGAGAATCAATAAGCAGACAACTCAGGATGTTGAGCTTGTGCTTTGGGGTGTCGGCAATCACGGTGGAGGGCCATCTCGTTTAGATCTAAACCATATTGGCGCCTTGATTGAATCAACGCAGGGAAAAGATGAGGTCTTACATTCGACGCCAGAGGCTTATTTTGCGGATCTTGCAAAGAATGCAGATGCGCTGCCACGCCATAGGGATGATCTGAATCCACGTTTTGTCGGATGCTACACCTCCATGATTCGAATCAAGCAAAAGCATCGTCAGCTTGAGAATGAGCTATATCAAACAGAAAAAATGCTGTCATCCGCTGGTATCCAAGGTTACCTTCGCTATCCCAAAGAAGAGTTGAACGATGCGTTACATGATCTAATGATGGCTGAATTCCATGATATTTTACCTGGAACCTCTATACAGCCCGCGGAAGAAGCTTCCCTTCGCTTGATTGATCATGGTTTGGAAATTGTCTCAAGGCTGAAAGCACGAGCATTCTTCGCATTATCGAGCGGTCAACGAGTGGCAGCTGAAGGCGAGTATCCAATTCTCGTTTATAACCCACATCCTTATCCAGTTCGTGGTGTTTTTGAATGCGAATTTATGCTTGCAGATCAGAATTGGGAAAATGAATTCTCGATGCCTGTCGTCTTTCAGGATGGTGTTCGATTGCCATCTCAAGCTGAGAAGGAACATAGTAATATCAATTTGGATTGGCGCAAAAGGGTAGTGTTTGAAGCGCAATTAACGCCATCTGCCATGAACCGATTCGATTGCCGAATTGAGTTGCTGCCTTCGAAGCCTAAACCGCAGGTAGAGCTTGAAGATGGTGATATTCATTTCCGATCGCATGCCTTACATGTGGTCATTAATACACAAACTGGACTTATAGATCAGTATGTCGCAGGCGGTATCGCTTATTTAAAAGAGGGGGCATTCCAACCCTTGGTCATTGCCGATAGTGGGGATCCTTGGTGCATGGATACAGATGGGTTTGAGAAGGTGAAAGGGGCTTTTCGTCTCATGCTGCCGGAAGAGGGTACAGCCTTCTCGGGTATTACCGAAGGGATTCTCCCTTCAGTTAGGGTCATTGAAGACGGTGAAGTACGTACTGTCATTGAATCCCTATTGATGTATGAGCATTCTGCGGTCGTTATCACGTATAAACTACCCAAACAAGGAACGGAAATAGAGGTTCATGTGCGTGTATATTGGCAAGAGAAGGATAGCATGCTGAAGCTCTTCATTCCAACCGTATTGGAAGAAAGTCGTTATGTTGGGCAGACAGTCTACGGCGTGCAATCTCTTGCGACGGATGGAACAGAAGTTGTTGCACAGAAGTGGACAGCACTTATGTCCGAGACTGACGCTGTTACATTAATTAATGATGGGATTTATGGGTCAGACAGTTCGAATGGTGTCATGAGACCTTCGTTATTGCGAGGGGCGGCTTACACGGCACATCCCATTCTTGAGCGACCTTTGATGCCAACGGATCGTTTCTCTCCACGCATTGATCAGGGTGAACGTATCTTTAGATTCTGGTTGAACACAGGTTCGAGGGTGGAAAGACTTGCACATATTGACCGTGAGGCGCTGCAACGGAATGAGAAGCCATATGCACTTTCGTTCTTCCCCCATGGTGAGGGACACCTACCTGCAGCTGCTATCCAACTAGAAGATGATGTGATCCAACTGACAGGATTTAAGCGTGCCGAAAACAGTGAAGACTCATATATCTTGCGATTTTTTGAGCCAACTGGGCTAGCTAGATCAACTGTGGTTAAGATTCCGAGCATGGACATCGAACTGCCCATTGGTTTCAATGGTTTTGAACTAAAGACATACAAGTTAGATAAGCAAATGAGAACTTTACTCGAATGTGAACTCATGGAAGGGTAATTTATCTGCATGCAGCCTTACGATAACTCGTAGGGCTATTTGTATGTAAGGCGTGATAAGGGCATTGCAAAGTACCATATTTATAGGAAATGACTTAGATTACAGTGTACATTCGAGCAGAGAACAACTACATTTAGATGACATTATATGCTGTTTCAGCAGAAATTGATGTATACTTGGTGAAGATATGCTTGTATAAAGGAGTACATAAATGTATGAAGATCAAATCTCTTTTAGGAGCAAAAGCTTACTTTATAAAAATGGTGCTATGGATAAGTGCGGCAATTCTGCTACTTGTTGTTGTTCTTTCCATTGTTGTTTATATCAATTCACAAAATCTCCTGGTCAAAAATGAATATGCAGCCAATCAAAAAATACTATATCAAGTCAAGTATAATATGTCGTTCATGGATCAAACGATTTCCAATTTATCGAAATTTCTTTACTTAAATAGCGATGTAACCGCTATCATGAATGCGAAGCAGGAAGATATGATTGCAGTGTCAAGCCACTTGTCGAGAGTCGTCAGTTCTGTCACTTCAGCAAATCCTTATATTCATTCCATAGGCATTTATAATCGGAATTTGGATCAATCCTATAGTTCGGGCTTTCCTTTGTTTTTTAAAGATCAGATGCTCTACGATTTTATTAATTCGAATCAAGCCCTGCCAAAGTTAAAGCCGATATTTCGTGATATCAAAAAACTGGTAAACGGGAAAACCGAGCCTGAGTATGTATTCTCCTATTTCATATACGAAACTACAGCGAGTGAAGCGAAGCCGGAGGGCGTTGTCGTCATTAACGTTAAACCGCAGTGGTTGCTAGAAAATATTAATCAAATTAATATGATTGATAAGAAAAAAGGCGATAATGTTTTTATTTTGGATCAGAATAGTAATTACTTGGATGATGGTAACAATGACCCGACGATGAAGGAGTGGCTGAAAAGTGACTTTATGGGGTATAAAACGGAACATCCACAGGCAGAACGAGATGGTTTTTTTCAAAGCAAGCATGACGGAACACAATATTTAGTGACGTACACCAATGTCGATAACACGGGGATGACGCTTCTAAAAACACAGCCAATCCTTGAAATTTATACGTATATCAATAGATTAAGAAATAGTATTATCATCATCACGCTCATTTTTCTTGTCATGGCCATTGTGATATCCATTGGTATTTCACGGAAAATATATGGGCCCGTGGGGAAACTGGTGAATTCGATCATGATGGATCGAATCCGGAGATCGGACAAAGACGAGGTCGTCGATGAGATCTCTTATTTAAACACCGTCTACAGACAATCTATGGAGATGCTTGATCATTTTGATAAGGAAAAGGTGCAGTTCAAAGATGTTATGAAGCATTATTGGTTAAGCAGGCTGCTCACAGAGAGTTTATCCATCGGCAGATCTGAATTAGAAAGTATTTTTAAAGAAATGAGAATTTCATTATCCTTGGAAGGTTCATATGCCATATGTGTATTGAAAATCGATAATTATAAGGAATTTCAGCGTTCGTTCCATGCCAAGGATAAAGATACGATTCGCTTTGCTATGATCAATATTGCTTCTGAAATTATGGCCAAAAAGTTCCCTAACGAAGGACTGGATATGAAAGACGATCATGTCGTATTAATTGTAAGTATCCCAGAAGGGGATGACCAGTTCCCTCATCATATCGTTCCTCTCCTTAAAGAAGCTCAGGAGAACGTTTCCCGATACTTTAAAGTTTCCTTCACGGCATCGATCAGTGAGAAGAAGACTCACATGCAGGAATTACACGGTTTGTATAATAAGGCGCTGGATCAAGCGATGTATCGCTTATTATTAGGGCATTCAGCTGTCCTGACATATGAAACGGTTAGGAAAAATGTGGAGAGTAAAAAAACAGGGCATCCCAAAAGTCTGGAAGATCAGTTTTTGGAAACGATGAAAACGAGTGATATCACCGCGATGGAGGGGGTATTAGCACATATATTTGAGGAGTTGGGCACGCTAAACTATCACAATGCTTTAGTCTCAATAATCAGACTCGTGGATGCCGTCATAGATACGCTCGAAGAAATGAAAGTGACGGTAGCGCCATCTTTGCATATTTCTTCCATTAGCCGCAATATTTTAGAGAAAGAGACGATTGTCGATATCCATCGAATTATTTTAGGTGCCCTGCAAGATTCGTTCAAAAAAGATCATGAGGGAAATACCAATAAACTCAACTACTTCTTAGTGGATGCGGTTACGGAATACATTCAAATTCATTTCCAAGATCCATCTTTAAGCTTGACTTCGATCGCTTCGATCATGAAAATTTCCACAAGAAATCTAAGCAAAATATATAAGGAAGCTACGCAGATATCGATTCCTGATTATATTAATGAGTTTCGATTAGCCAAAGCGGCAGAGCTGCTTATCCAAGATAACCTGAGTGTATATGAAATTGTTGAAAAGGTCGGCATCATGAATGAAACGTATTTCTTCAGTATGTTCAAAAAGAAATACAAGGTCACACCGAAGGAGTATGCCTTGCGCAGAAATATGACGAAATTGAATCAGTAGAACAAAAGAAGTACCATTTTCTCCATCGTAAAGTCCCCCTATCTGCCGATCTCATCGGCTCGAAAATCATTAGAAATAGCGACAATTTGAGGCAACCAGCTCTTATATGTTTCCAAAGAGAATGCGGGGAAGCCAAGCAGGTAGTGATTGCCATAGGTTCGTCCCTGGATGTTCCATTCAATGAGCAGTAATTGCTGCTTGGCGTGAGAAATCGGGATTTTCCCAAGCTCGGAAGTTCCGTTAGCTTCCACTACAAAGCTTCCTTCCATAAGTGTTTCATTAGAATCTGCATCCCATATGCGATAGGAGCCGGTAGCAGTTTCTCTAGAGTCATTGCCTGCGGCTACACGCACATGCCAATTCTCAGGCTCATCAATCATGATGCAGACAGGGACTTGGCTTCTTTGGATATAATGAAAAGCCAACTTTTTGCAATAGTAATAATCAACGATAGCATCCGAAAATTGTGGCCAGCCGTCGATCATATTCCACCAGATGATGCCTGTTTTCCGCCATTTTTTGAGTCGAGCTGTCTCGATAAAAAACTTTTTCGCCTCAGCTTGGGAAATTTGCGAAGCAAGTATAAAGTCTTCAATATATTCGGGAATGACACCGAACAACTCTTTAATTTGATTCGCCATTAACTGGATACGCGTTGCGTTATGTCCCTGTGAGCCGCTAACTTCCGTTGCGTGGGCGATCCATTGCTCATTCTGATTATCAAATGGCCATAAATGCTCAGGCTCTATGAACTTCTGGATCGATGATAAATTCGGGCAGCCATGATACCCAATTTCACTAATAAAATGGTCCATACTCGTCTTATAAAAGAAGCTTTTATAGTAATCCCGCGGCCCCCAAAGATGCCGTTCGGGAGCTAGGTTCATGTTGCCTGATCGGATAACCTCAGGTGACAGATAAGGAGAGCTTGGCAAATAAGCCCGGTGAGGATCGTATTGATGGATAACTTGCGGAAGCAGGCTTCGTGTGATCTGATTCACGCCAGGATCAGGCAGACCATACCACCCATAAGCCTCGTCACATTCGTTATCTCCGCACCATAGAACAAACGAAGCGTGGTTCCGTAATTTCTTGACAACGGAGCGAGCTTCAAGTCGCATAGACTCGCTGAATTCCGGCGTTTGCGGATAGACCGCGCAGGCCATCGCAAAATCCTGCCAAACCATTAACCCATGACTGTCGCAGAAGTCAAAAAAAGCGTGGTCCTCGTAGACATTGCCTCCCCAGCAGCGAACGATATTGCAGCCAGTTTCACAGAACAGCTGGAGAGCGTTCTCGTAGCGGCTGGCATCTCGGCTATGAAACGCATCCATTGGTACCCAATTTGATCCTTTGCACATGATCGAGGTGTGGTTGACTTTGAAAAGAAATTCGCCTCCGGCTTCTACGGTAGTTGTTTCTGTGCGAATCAATTCGACTAGACGAACGCCGATCTGCTCCGTACGTGAAGCAAGGACACGTCCCTGATGAATCAATTCGATCGTAACTTCATATAGATGTGCTTCCCCATATCCATTTGGCCACCAGAGCAGTGGGTTCGCCAAGGATATGGTTAAGGAGCCTGTGCTGAACAATACAGGCCTACTCATCTGAAATTCGGATGCACCTGATTTGCCTGTGACCCTAATCTCCAATCCATGATAATAATACGCAGGATTTGTGGCCACTCGGTAAAATAATCCGATTTGAGCAGTTGAAAGATTTTTATCTACAGATAGGGTATAGAAATAAAGGTCGGTCAAAGCATGATCCTCACATGCGACTAAGGATACAGAACGCCAAATGCCCGCAGAAACCGCGCGGGGCATAATATCCCATCCGAAGCTATGGGCTGCCTTACGTACGAATAACTGCTCGCCATTGGTAATTGGTCCATAACAAATCGCGTCGGTGCTACGCTCCATGGCTTCAATAATGGGAGAACGCAATCGTACGAACAGCTTGTTCACACCCTCGCAGAGCAGCGAATTCGTTGTCTCGAGCCTAACCTCAATAAACATATTATCGCTGGAGCCAAGTTCCTCTCCGTTTAGCCAATAGGTTGCGCAGCAATCCACTCCTTGGAACACCAGTTCGGTTCGTTTGCCTTCCAAGTGGGACGGTGCGGTGAACTCTAAGCTGTACCACCATTCATAAAGCTCGTAAGGACGGAGTTCATTGATATTCGTTCCGAGAAAGAGCTCAGGAAGTAGACCGCTACTTACTAAATCAAGCTCCACATTCCCTGGTACAGATGCGTGTATAGAAGGCAAATCGAAGTTACTCAATTCATCTGGATGGTGGACCTGCCATTCTCCTTGGGGAAAATAAACGAGCTTCCATTGTCCATCTAGGCACAATTCTTTTGTCATCTGAAAACCTCCTCAATTTACTGCCAATGAACTCATTGTAAAAGGGAGGGGAGGATAAAACTTGCCGTATGTTCAGAAAAATTGCACGATTTTCGGATATGACTTAATTTGAAGGAAAGTGCCTAATGTGCAATATACTTTATCGTAACCAACGCCTAAAGTTGAAGTGTGACCTCAGATGAATATGATTTTACAAATGAAGGAGTTGCGTGCCCATGAATCCAGAAAGCTGCCAACAGACTGCGGAAGCATTTATTTTTATCCGAGAAGAGAACATGCCGATCCGCTACCGTCCTTTAGCCAAGCAGGGTATGGTATTGCGGAGTCATGCGGATGAGGAACATCCGGACAATATATTTTACACAGAGGGAATCGATTATGTCGTCGATTACGATCGCGGTGTCATTCGCCGGACGACGCAAAGCGGAATCCCAGATTGGTCTCGTCACGAATTATATAGCCAATCGGAGTTTGATCATACCGTGTTCAAAAACTGCAGCAATCGTGATTTTACCGTGTATGGGGATTATGTGTATGAGAATGATCCGTTAGCAGACGGCTTCGTTGCCCACGATAATAGCGGAAAACGAGTTGGAGTGGAGCGCTGGCTTTCCAAACTGCGAACCAGCGAGGAGCGTTCAATCGTTGTTTTTGGCGACAGCATTAGTGCAGGTGGGGAGGCGAGCGAAGAAAAGTTTATGTACTTCAACCGAGTTCATCAATTTCTCAATGATCACTATCCGGGCTGCCGGATCCGTCTGGTGAATAAATCAGTCGGAGGTGAAACGAGCAAAGATGGAAAGAATCGCCTAGAGCGCGATGTCATTCCTTTGCAGCCTGATCTCGTGATCATCGGATTCGGGATGAACGATCAGAACAAATATGGGGAAGGAGTGGGCGTTTCACCGGCGGATTTTGAAAGCAATCTATGTCAAATGATCGAGGCCGTTAAGAAGTTGGACAATAGCGATATTGTGCTCGTGACACCTTGCCTGCCGAATCCGAAATGGTGGTATGCCAGCGGATGGACTGGCCGGTTTGCGGAAGTCATCCGCCGGCTTGGCCGGGAATATGGTGTCGGGGTAGCTGACGTCACTGCGGTTTGGGAGGAGGAACTGGCGGCCGGCAAATCACCGGAAAGTCTGCTCCTGAACAACATCAATCATCCGAATGATTATGGGCACTGGCTTTATTTCCAGGCTTTTGTCCCGCTTCTAAGGGAAAACTTACATATCATCGATACGGGAAATGTCGGGTGACAAGAACTTGATCCCATTCCCGACAGTGCCATTTAAATGTTCTTTTTTAAGGTCTTACATAAAACTTTAGTTCCAATTGGCTGTCAACGCTAAACGATCGGGCAGGATAGTGAAGCATGATATGGAATAATAAGTAATTAGTTTGTATCAAAATAGGGGGTATTTCATGAAGATAAGACTAACTAATTACAGTGAACAATGGATTCAGATGTTTCAAAATGAGGCTGAATTTTTGAAGACAATATTTGGAGAAGTAATAACCCGAAGTGAACATTTTGGTAGTACATCAGTTCCTGGATTAAGTGCCAAGCCAGTAATCGACATGATGTGTCTGGTAAATGACATAGAAAAGGTTGATTTATTCAATGAAGAAATGACTCTACACGGATATGACGTTGCTGGTGACTGGGGAATTTCAGGTAGAAGGTTATTTCGAAAAGGTGGGGAAAATAGAACTCATCATATTCATTTTTATCAATTTGATAATCCTCAGATCGCAAGGCATCTCATATTTAGAGATTATCTGCGAAGCCATCCAGAAGAGGTTGCTAGATACAGTCGTTTTAAAGAAGAGTTAGCTCATCGCTTTGAAAACACAAGTGAATATAGTCCAGCAAAAAAAGCATTTGTAAGTGAAATGGAACAACTTGCACTTACTTGGCATGCAGGAATAACCATTAGGAGGTTTTAATTTTGATAAGGAATGCCTCAAAGGCAATATTGATTCATGAAATGTAGGAGATTTAGTATTTATCAGGGAATTGATCAATGAGGCAAAAAGGATTCATCAGGTTGAATTTATATTTTTATGCTCATCCAGTTCCATTGAAACCGCTGGTGTGGGCGATGTTCCTGACTCTGGTCAATTGGGAATTGAATGGTTGCCATTAATGAACTTATTGGATTATCGAGTTTTTCCACTGGAGGCTCGTGATTATTTGAAAGATTTATCGGTGTGTACAACATCATATCCTATTTACATAGAATCTAAATAATTCTGTTAGATCAGGAGGCGATTGTTGCATTTATTTCAGGTGATGGTACCCCTTCGTTACGCTAATGAAAGAACGTTTGTTCAGCAATACAGCAGTTTGCCGCCGCGGTGACTGCTCCTTTTTCATTAAGCTGAAGGGAGGATTTCGTGAAAAATGCGTTGAAGATAATGGAGTAATAAATTAAAGGCGGTAAACAATGTGTGGCTTTTCAAGAAAAAAGTTTATGATAAATTAACAATTGAAGTCTTGGTCGATGTATCAAAAAAGTATATAAACATCTCTAAACACAAAAGGATACTGGCTCCTGTATTAAATGAAAGAATATATCTTTATGTAAATGAGATTAGGCTTAATGAAGATGAGGACGAAGTATTTGTTGTCACGGAGTTCTTTAATTCCCTCACATATCGTGGGAAATATCCCATGTTCACTTGTTCATGTGGTATTTTTGGCTGTGGTGGATTCTATATTGATGCGTTTTATAAGGGGAAAAACGTAATTTGGGGTACAGAGCAGTCCATTTATAAGAAGCATTTGTTCTCTAAAGAAAATATCCGACTCATCGCAGAGCAACTCATTACTAAACTTTCAGAACTGAATGATTTACGAAGTGAAAATGGGTTAAAGACATATCACGATATCAATGACTATAGAAAAAAGCTTGATTTATTTCTCAAATAAACAGGCTTATTAAAGTAACGAGGAACGATAGGTGAATATAGGACACGTTCGGTCAACCTTCATGAATCCAGTATGCTTTTGAGTCAACTTGTCTATCAGCATTCGCTTGCGTAAAGCGGTAGATCTAACATTTGCTCTTCAATTTTTCCACACTGATATAAGAAAGGCAGAAAATCCCAAGTTGTGGTGACGAATATAGTGGAATTTTACATAAAATTAGTTGCAATAGCATCCTATATTGCGTATCATAAAATTAGTTGCAATAACATCCTATTTAAGGGGAGAGTAAATTGATCGATCATTGGAGACAACCTGATAAGGGCGCGATGGAATCGCACGGCCAATACATCTCAGCCATCTATCGCCACATGCAGATATTAATCTCAGCCGAGCTGGCGCCATATCGAATCGGAAGCGGACAGTATATATTTCTGATGGCGATTGCTGGTCAGCAGCCCATTACTCAGAAGGCATTAAGCGAGAAGCTGCTTATTGACAAGACGACTACCGCCAAGGCGATTACCAAGCTGGAAGCGGAAGGATACGTGCGAAGGGAAATTGATCCAGGTGATAACCGTTATCAGCTGCTCTTTTTGACAGATTCGGGATGTGAAGTGGTACCGAAGGTTCAGGAAGCGCTGGGTCGCGTTAAGAACAAAACCCGGAAGGGCATCACCGATGAGGAGTATGACTTATTGGTAAACCTGCTTAAAACAGTTCTTCGCAATCTGAGCGAGCAGGACTGAGCAAGATGTCGTTCATGCCATTGAAATCGCGTGTTCCAAATATGATCAAATAAATTTTAGGAGGATGTAAATGATGATAGTAAATCCGTTTATCGTAGTGGAAAATTGCAAAGACGAAATCAAGTATTATCAAAGAGTGTTGGGCGGCGAGATTGCAATTCTTCGCGGGCAAGGGGAAGATGTGCTTAATGCGGACCTGCATGTAGAGGGGGTAACCCTTAAGTTTGCTGATACTAAAGCGGCAAAGCCGATAATGAAAGGCGATTACGTGAGAGTTTTCTTGAGAATGGAGACGGAGGAAGAGTTCCAAAGGATCTATCGGGAATTTGTGGCGGGAGGGATTATTAATTCGGAAGCGTACGAAGCTCCGTTTAACGGATTGTTGGCCATCGTTACCGACCGAAACGGCGTGTGCTGGGTGCTGTCCTATTATCGAACATAATGTTAAAGGGAGACGATAGTTGAATCATGACACGATGTCAGCTGACAAACGATCGGCTGCATTTTGCCATTGAAGTAACGGGCAGCAGTTAAAAAGATCGTTTGCTCATCTGGAACTTTATGGTACAATTAATATGCATTATTATGAAACTTCATTTCATTGTGTGAAACAACGGAGGGGGATTAAAATGCCTATTAACTTCCACGAAGACAAAAACAGAATGACCTATACAACAAGGGATGCTGATGAATCCTGGATTTCTCTAATTGAAGAAAATGTTGATGTTATTGGAAGCAAGATTGTTGATATCGGTTGCGGCGGAGGCATTTACACAAAATCCTTTTTAAGTATGGGAGCATTACAAGTTACGGGCGTAGACTTTTCTGTAGAAATGTTAAAAGGTGCTTCACAGAACTGTAAGGACTGCAAAAACGTGATGTTTTTGCAAGGAGACGCTTATGATACGAAGCTTCCTGAGAGTGAGTACGATATAATTTTAGAGAGAGCGTTAATTCACCATCTAGTTGACTTAAATAAATGTTTTAAGGAAGCAAATCGCATTTTGAAGAAAAAAGGCATATTTATAGTTCAAGATAGGACAGCTAAGGATTGCTTAATGCCAGGAAACGAAAACCATCTTAGAGGTTATTTTTTTGAGAAGTATCCTAAATTAGTTGATAAAGAAATTAATCGCCGACATGAATCGATTAATGTACGAAATGCACTCGAATCTAATGGATTTAGACTCCTTAGCGAAAATCAGATATGGGAAACTAGACGTAAATACAATGATGTTGACTCATTACACCGAGACCTTCTTGAAAGAACAGGTCGTTCAATTTTGCATGAGTTAACGGAAAATGAACTTAATGAACTAATATTGTATATTGAAAGTAAAATTGATGTAAAAAAACTTCCGATAGTAGAAAAAGACTCTTGGACGGTGTGGTTTGCTGTAAAAATAAGTTAAACTAAACGGAGAACTATAGCTCAATGAACATCCTTTCATAAAAATGGAAGGCTTTTTTTGTCCGCAAAGCCGGGCCGGGAATGGGATCAAGTTTTTGTCATTGAACGCCTTCACGTAACCCGCCGTCCAGCACTCGGAGAGAACCCATACTTCCTTTTAAAACAACGAATAAAATAAGGCAGAGAATTAAAGCCTGACGCCAGAGCTATTTCCGTAACAGGTAAGCTGGAATTATGCAGCAGCCTATGAGCATATTGAAGTCTGTGCTCCTGCACATATTGTTGAAACGATTGACCGAAGATGATACTGAATTTTTCGCTAAAATAGTTCGGGCTCCATGTTGTGTGTGCTGCTGCTTGTTTCAATGTAATGGGTTCACGAAAATGAAAATCGATATAGTTCAAGGCTTTGCGCAGTTTGATTCGTTCAGGGACATCGCTGGAAGAAGTCTCTATGGTAGTGTGGAGAGCAGTCGGAATCATACGCAGTAGATCAACAAGCAATCTGTCCAACGTGGCACGGATCGCTTGTTTTTTGCCGACTCTAGATTCCATGCTTTCTGCTAATAATCGGCGGCATTCCTTCTGTACGTAAACCAAATGCTCACACTCGCAGCGGATGGACAAGCGGTTTGGCTGCTTAAAGAGAAAGAGTCGCAGCTCCTCATCAAGCCATTCCTCGGTAAATTTCAAATTGATTAAACGAAGCGGGAAACCTGGGTCAGGAATAATGGTATGGAAATCAACAGGGGTTAAAAGGTAAATTGAGCCTGGGACGAGTTGGGACGACTCACCGTTCAAGATTTGCGTACCTTTTCCAGATAGAATAATCTCCATCTCAAAAAATTCATGGCCATGCAAACCGTGACACCGGCTTACCTCATACTCGGAGATGCCGAAATGAAAAGATGGCATGAGAAATTCATCGATCATATAGCGATAGGGTGCTGGCACTTTTCGCATAATTACGCTCCTCTCCTTATTTCCCATGTGTGTAGTATACAATATCAACCGTATTCGTAGGTGGGGACAAGTCAGTTTCCCTGCGAAGCTTACCAAGGTTAGAGGAAAACACGTGATTTGGAGGATTCTAGCTCAATGGAACTTACACAATTCTGGAGGAAAATACCTAGTTTATAATATACATTCCCTTGGCCATCCCCTAAAGTTGGGATATCGACCAAGATGGCAGACAAAATTACAAAGCTAGGATGTGTTGGAAGGATGGTAAGAATTTTCAAGAAAAATTTCGGAGTGACCCTGCTGGCACTACCAGGATTCCTGTTGATTTTACTATTTAATTATGTGCCGCTTTACGGATTACTGCTTCCTTTTAAAAATTATAAGTACAATTTGGGGATTTGGAATAGCCCGTGGGTTGGGTTAGACAATTTCGGTTTCTTATTTCATGGCAATGTGCTGTACAGGGTTCTGCGCAATACGCTCCTGTATAACACGGTTTTCATTATTTTGGGGACATTCCTTTCGATTGTCATTGCCCTACTGCTATTCGAGTTGAGTCGAAATTTTGTGAAGGTGTATCAAACGATTTTGTTCATTCCTTACTTTATTTCCTGGGTAGTTGCTGGATTTGCCTTTCGGGCCCTTTTTGATATGGATCATGGCGTTATCAACTCCCTCTTGGTTGCTATGGGCAAAGCGCCGATCCTCTGGTACAGCGAACCTCAGTATTGGCCGTACATTTTGGTAGCTGCAGCAGTTTGGAAGGGACTTGGGTATGGATCTGTCATCTATTACGCCGCTCTCATGGGGATTGATGCCGAGTATTATGATGCAGCGAAAATTGATGGCGCAAGTAAGTTCCGCCAAGCATTCTCGATCTCAATCCCGATGATCAAACCGATGATTACCATGTTGGTTATCCTACAAATCGGAAGTATTTGCTACAGTGATTTCGGTTTGTTCTACAATGTCACGTTGAATTCATCCTTGATTTATCAGACGACAGACGTCATTGATACTTTCGTGTATCGCTCTCTGATCGATATGGGGGATATCGGAATGGCATCGGCAGCAGGCTTCTTTCAGTCGATCGTCGGGTTTTGCCTCGTTTTAATTACCAATACGATTGTAAGAAGGATTAATCCTGAAAATTCACTTTTCTAAGGAGCATCGACTATGAATCCTCACAAAGCAATTCGGTTACGACCTACACTGACCATAGGAAAATTAGTGATTCATATCTCATTTATTTTGTTGTGTGCGGTGTGTGTGTTTCCTTTTCTTGTCATTATCGGCACCTCATTTCAAACGGAAAATGACATTATCAAATTTGGCTACTCCATGATCCCCAAAAACTTTACGTTAGATGCGTATAAGGTGATTCTGCGTGAGCCAACTGTTCTGCTGAACTCGTATCTGGTTACAATCGGTACGACGATCATCGGTTCTTTGATTGGGATGTGGGTAACCACGACCTACGCCTATGCGATTTCGCGCAAAGATTATTCCTATCGTACGTTCCTTGCCTTTTTCATCTTCTTCACGATGCTCTTTCATGGAGGGATGGTTCCTTCTTATATCCTGATGGTGAAATGGTTGGGACTGCGTAACAACATCCTGGCACTCATTTTACCTTATCTGATTAGCGGTTGGTTCGTGCTGTTGATGAAAAGTTTCTTGCAAACAATACCAGATGCCATTATTGAATCAGCTAAAATGGATGGCGCAGGCGAGCTGCGCATATTTACCCAAATTGTTTTGCAAATATCCAAACCAGCACTGGCAACATTAGGCCTGTTCTTTGCTCTCCAATACTGGAATGATTGGTGGCTGACCTTGCTTTACATGGATCAGAGCAATTTAATGAAGCTGCAATATTTACTTATTCGTGTTCTAAAAAATATGGAGTATTTGAATTCGGCTGAGGCCATTCAATATGGACTTGTGAAACCAGGTATGCAAGTACCTTCATTAACTGCTCGCATGGCGATGTGTATTTTGGCTGCAGGACCGATGCTGCTTGTTTTCCCGCTGTTTCAGAAGTATTTTGTTCAGGGATTAACGGTAGGTTCTGTCAAAGGTTAATAGTTTCAGGAGCAGGAGAAATGCGCTGCGTCTGTAAATTATATAAAGACAAGATAAGGGAGGCAATCCACGTGAAAGGTCAACAAACAAAAGCTGCAAAATGGTTAGTACCAGGAACATCCGTCTTGCTTGCATCGACGATTGTGATTAGCGGCTGCTCCACAACTGAAAAAGCAAATGAAAGCGCAAGCCCAGCTGCTAGTACGGCAGCAAGTACGGCAAGTACGAATCCGACGAAAGATTATGTGGATATTAGCTGGTTCATGCCGAAACCGATCGACAATATGAAAGATCAGGAAGCGGTTGAAGCAGCAGCGAACAAACTCATTAAGGAAAAATTGAATGCCAATGTAAAATTTAACTTAATTGATAATGCGGGCTGGGAAGATAAGATCAAGCTAAAATCCGCTGCTGGCGAGCCCTATGATCTTGTATTCACTTCAAATTCTTCCAATAACTTAAATGCGAATGTGCAAAAGGGTGCCTTTATGCCCCTCGATGACTTATTGCAGAAGTATGGTCAAAATATTTTGAAGAAAGTAGATCCTCGCGCTTGGAAAGCTGTTACTTACAAAGGGAAGATCATGGCGATACCTGCACAGACCCCTTATAGTCCGGCATCTGCTTATGTTTTTAAGAAAGATTTAGTAGAGAAATATAAATTTGATTATAAGAACGTCAAGAGTCTCAGTGACTTAGAGCCATTCCTGAAAACGATTAAAGAAAATGAGCCAACCATGATTCCAGTTATTGCAACCGCTAATGGCGCGACTTCTGGCGTAGGATTACCTGACTATACAACCGTTGTAGGTGGGATATCTTTCAGTGAGAAAGAAGGTAAATTCGTCAAGACCCTTGATATTCCGCAGAATTATGAAAATTACCGTGTTATGAATGATTTCTATAAAAAAGGCTATATTGCCAAAGATGCAGCGATCAAGACCGATTATCTAGCTGAAGCGAAATCCGGGAAATATGCCGTACTGCGCGATTCAGGCGGTTATACCGAGGATGGGTCGAAATCGACGAGCACGTATGGATTCCCAACTGTTGAAACATTCAGCTCCCAGCCGACCATTTCAACTGCTTCCATGACGGCTGCTGCGACAGCGATTAGTGCAACGTCAAAGAATCCAGAAAGAGCGATGATGTTGCTCGATTATATTTGGAGTGACAAGTACTTATTGAATACACTTGCTTATGGCGTTGAAGGGAAGAATTACACGGTTAAATCGGGTAGTGTGAAAGATCCTAACCCAACGATCGAAGCGAAAAGCGGTGCTGAACAAACATGGGCGATTTGGCACAACTGGCTTGGGCCGCTTTGGGATCAATGGGATTCCAACTGGAATTCAACGAAAGCTTTGGAAGCGATGAGAAAAACAAACGACAACGGTAAGGCATCAGGTCTGCTCGGATTCGTCTTTAATAACGAGCCGGTTAAAACGGAAATTGCACAAATCAATGCCGTCAATAAAGAGGCAAACCCGATCTTTACGACGGGATCCATGCCGGATTATCCGAAGTATGTTGAGGATACGAAGAAGAAACTGGTTGATGCAGGTATAGATAAAATAATGGCTGAGATTCAGAAGCAATATGATGCATGGAAGGCAGGTAAGTAATTAACTAACGACATGTTCTTGTGACAACAATGACGCTGCTGGACCTAGGCAGTGTCATTGTTGTCAAGAAGCCAATTAATCCACTAGGAAAGGGAGTTTAATGATGATTAAAAAGCTTTTAGGCATGATCGTAACAGCTCTAATTGTATGCGCTTTCAACGCTGTGTTTGTTCCATCGGATGCTCGTGCGGAAGGAGCAACTCCGGAAGTTGGGTATATAATCGATGAGGATTTCTCGTTCTTATCCGCCTTGACGCCAGGGAACAGTCAGCCATCCGGGTGGGATGTTCGCGCAGCCGGAGGGGCGCTGGTCAGCTTGTACAATACGAATTTCAAAATCAGTGATACGAGCACGGTGCTGCCCGTTTCTATGAATAAGAAATTCGTTTCGCAAAGCGAAGGTAGTTTGACGATGGAATTTCGAATAAAGCCTTTGTCCGTTATAGACGGCTTGAAGTGGCAACTGCTCAGCAATGACGTCGCAGGCGTGAGCTTAATTACGCAAAACAATACGTTTAGTCTGGAGACGGGCACCAGGACCGTTCTTCCCCTGCAAACCTATGAGGCAAACAAGGAATATGGCATCAAGCTCGTTATCAACCTGAATACGCATACGACAGACGTTTATATCAATGGCGTGATGAAGGCGAACGGTGCACCCTTCAAAAATGCCGTAACGAATCTAAATCAGTTTCAAGTGAAAACAGGCGATGCCTCCATGGGTGAGTTCTTCTTTGGTCCTTTGAAAATTTATAAAGGGTATGTCGTCAATGAGAGACTGATTTCGGTTGTTGATGCTGGTGCAATTCCACAGGATTGGACTGCGGTAACGTCAGGCGGCGCCATCACCGTAGGCAGCATGCTGAGTTCCCCGCAGCCGGATATCAACAGCATGAAGCTAAATGCGACTAGTAGCACCGGCAGCATGAGTCTATCGAAAACGATATCGCCGATAGGGGATAATTTTACTTACGACTTCAAGGTTCTTTACAAGCAGAAAGCGGATGGATTGGAAGCTGAGTTAAAAAGCGGCACGACGAGCGTCATCAAATTAACGACAGCGGGAGATAAATTGACTTATGTCAACGGCAGCGGGCAAACTATCTCATTGGATTATTTAGCGAATCTATGGACGCATATTCAGATCAAAGTGAACTGGGCGACGGCTCTAGCGGATATTTATATCAATGATAAGCTTCAAGAGGAAGGTATAGCGATCGCTTCAGGTGTGACAGCCATTGACAGTATCAAATTCACGACCCCCTCCTCGTATCGGGGAGAAATGTGGCTCGACGATATTCTCTTGTATAAAACGGTGCCCCTCCCGGCTGACTATGTACCAGCTCCTGTTGTGGTCAGTAAGGACGCGGGCGCTCCGAAAGTGGGCGTTCAAAGCTGCCCGATGTGGCGGGAAGGCCATCATCTGGGGTGGGATATGATTCAGCCTTACCCGGATCGGACGCCTCTTCTTGGATTCTACGACGAAGGCAACCCGGAGACGGCGGATTGGGAGTCGAAATGGCTGGCAGAGCACGGCATCGATTTCCAGATGTCCTGCTGGTTCAGACCCCTTGGCGGAGACGCCAATCGGATGCCGATTAAAGATTCTTATTTATCCCATGCTTTGGATAACGGTTATTTTAATGGCGCGTATAGCGATCAAACCCAATTCGCCATTATGTTTGAAAATCTCAATTCCAAGGTCAAGGATGCTGCAGATTTCCGAACGAATCTGATTCCGTACTGGATTGAATATTATTTTAAAGATCCGCGTTATTTGAAGATTGACGGTAAACCTGTGTTCACGATCTACAATTACGATGAGTTGTTCAATGCTTTCAAAGACAGCAATGGCAACGATCATGTGAAGGAGGAACTAGATAACTTTCGGCTTCAAGTGCATAACGCAGGGTTGGGGGATATGATCCTGCTGAACGTATACAACGGGACGGACTACGCACAGCTGGCTAGACGCAAGGCTGCTGGCTTTGATGGCGTGTATGCGTATTCCTGGGGCTCGTTTGGCGGCCATCCAGAATTTCAGAAATTGAAAATGACGCAGGAAAGGGATACTGGCGCTATCGATATTATCCCTGGTTTGAGCATGGGCAGAGATGATACGGCTTGGGGCCTGAACTTCGGTTATTATGCGACGCCGTCGGAATTCGAGTCTTTGGCGCAGTGGACGAAGGATAGCTTTATGCCATCGCTTCCTGCGGGTAGTCTTGGCAAGCAGTTGGTGATGCTGGATAACTGGAATGAGTTTGGAGAAGGTCACTTTATTATGCCTGCGGGGCTGAACGGTTTCGGGTATGTGGATGCGATTCGCAATGTGTTTGGAAGCAGTGTTCCGCATACGGACAGCGTGCCGACGCAGACTCAGAAAGAACGAATCAATACCTTGTATCCCGCAGGGAGAGTCGTTCCTAATTTGAACCAACCCCAGCCAGTGATGGCCAATGTCTACGGGAATATGTGGGAATTCAATACGCCGGGCGATGCAGAGGGTTGGACTGTTGAGAAGCAGATTGTGGGCGTGACCGTACAGGACGGCACCTTTTCTGGGGTAACGAATAATACCGATCCCGGCATACGTTCTGCTGATCACCTTGGAATCAAGGCAGAGGATATTCCTTATATCGTGATTCGAATGAAGAACAGCGCGAATGATATCGACGGCCGCTTCTTCTTTACGACAGAGGCAGATGGCACTTGGAATGAGGCTAAGGCTGTCGGCTTCTATGTAAATCCGTTGGATAGTAATTATACGGAATATGTCATTGAGGCGTGGAGAAACAAGAACTGGACGGGGACGATTCGGCAAATGCGGATCGATCCGATTTCCGCCATAGGACCCATTAGCATTGATTATATTCGAACCATGTATTCCCCGCAGCCTGGTATTCGGACTTACGTCGACGGCGTTTACAAACCGTTCAGTCAGCCGGCTCTTCTGCAGGACGGCATCGTGATGCTTCCTATGAAAGAGGCCTACCTGCAAATCGGAGCGAAGCCGGAATGGGATCCTGCGACCAATACCCTGTTGGCAGTGAAAGATAACGTTGTCTATAAAGTGAAGGTTGGCGATAGCATCGCCTACAAGGGAAGTCAGGCCATTACGTTAGAGCATGCGCCTGTCAAGCTGGCGAACGGAACGGTGACGGTGCCGCTTAGTTATCTTCATCAAGCTTTTGGCGCGATAGCTAAGTGGAATGCAGCAGAGCAAAAAGTGGATGTGTATCCAACGGCGGTCACATGGGATTTTGCGACGAGCGGCGGTTGGACGGCCAACAGCCAAATCACGAATCCAACCGTTGCCAATGGCGTCTTCAGCGGAACTTCTAACGGGATATCGGGAAGTGTCCAGCCAACGATTCTTTCACCGAACAATTTGGAATTTGCGGCTTCTGATATCAGGCGGATTCGCGTCCGAATGAACAACCTGACAAGCGGCAACGAGGCGAAGATTTATTTTACGACAACCGCGGATAGCACTTGGAATGAGGCGAAAATGCTCTCGTCTTTTATCCTCCCGAACGATGCCGTCTATCGGGAATATGTATTCGATACGTCAAGCTTCGCTGCGTGGACGGGGACTATTAAACAGATTCAAGTGGTGCCAACGACGACTTCCGGAGCTTTCAGTCTGGATTCCGTTCAATTGGAAATTACGCCGACGGTTGCTGTCAAAGGGGATAATCTGATTGATGACCCGGGATTTGAAGGAAGTCTATCGTCTCAATTCGGAATGTCGGATGCGACGTTTGCCAAAGATACGAGTCAATTTCATAGCGGTCATCAGTCGGTAAAAATCACGAAAACGACGCGTTACGGAGGCATTAAATTTCCGATAAGTGTGGAAAAAGGGAAGGCTTATAAGTACTCCGCATGGGCGAAATTAGTGAATGGTGCGACAACGAACGAACCGCTGAGGCTCGGTCTCCAATATAATCTGGACGGGGGACCTCCCAAGCAATTCATTATGTTTACAAGTCCTGGCTTGAAGGCGGGAGACTGGACGCAGGTCGAAGGCACTTACACCATTCAGGAATCAGGGGTCGTATCAAACGTTCTGATGTTCCTCTACACGGAGTACAGTAATCCGAATGGTCCGGGCAGCATTTATTATGTCGATGATGTATCGCTTAAACCGATGACGGATTCGGGAAATTCGGCTTGGATTCATCCTGCAGATATTAGCTTGAATGCGACGGCAACCACGGTAGGTCTAGGTAAAACCAAGGCATTCATTCCGCAATACACACCAGTCAATGTTAGTAACAAAGAAGTGATCTGGCGTTCGAGCAATTCAAGTGTAGCGACTGTGGATGTGAACGGCATGGTGTATGGTTCGAGCTTAGGCACCGCAACGGTAACGGCAACGACAGTAGATGGCGGAAAAGTCGCAACTGTGCTCGTAACCGTAGATGCTACGATTGCGGTTACGGGGGTGTCACTAACACCGACTTCACTTAGCTTGTCTCTCGGCTCACAGCAAACGCTTGTCCCGACGGTAACACCGGCCAATGCAACCAATAAGCTCATCAAATGGGAATCCGGAAATCCAATTGTGGCGGTCGTCGATGCCAACGGGGTGGTTACAGCCGTAGGTACGGGCAGTACCCAAATTAAAGCAACTTCGGATGATTCGGGTAAGCAAGCTATCGCCTCGGTTACGGTAACAGCACCGACGAACGTTGTGAAAGGCACGAACCTGATTGTAGATTCTGGCATGGAAGGCAGTATATTAGCGGCTCCTAACTACGCTTATCAGGCCGTACCTTCCCTGACTTCGGCGGAACAACATTCGGGCCAGCAGTCCTTACTGTTGACGAAGACCGATAAATACGGAGGCGTTAAATTTCCTGTCCCACTTGTAAAAGGCAAACCCTATTACTATTCAACCTGGGCGAAACTGGCATCTGCTCCTACTTCCACTGAGACGATCAGGATCGGCTTGCAGTATAAACTAGACGGTAATCCTGTGGTTAAACAGTATATTATGTTCGTCAGTCCATCCCTAAATGCTACAGAATGGAAACAAGTGCAAGGGAGCCTGATTATTAATGAAACGGGTGTTGTAACTGAAACAACCATGTTTTTATACACCGAAACTCAGGGTAACGGCACTCCGTTCTATGTTGATGATGTGGAGATCAGACCATTGACCGTCGATGATGTGCCTCCCGTTACTGTCAGTGATGCGCCGTCCGGCTGGCAGACAACGGCTCAGGTTGTTCACTTGACGGCGAGCGATTCGGGAAGTGGCGTCGCAGGTACGTACTACAGCTTGGATCACAGCGCTTATGTGACTGGGAATACGATCTCCATCGCTGCCGAAGGTCCGCACACACTGGATTTTTACAGCAAGGACTTGGCTGGCAATCAGGAAGCGACCCAAACCGTCACTGTCCGAATCGACAGTACGGTTCCAACAACAACGGCTGTCGTTGCCCCATCAACGCCAGATGGACCTAACGGTACTTACATCAATCCAGTTATGCTTACGCTAAATGCTTCTGATAGCTTATCCGACGTCGGTCAGGTCGTCTATAGCGTGAATAACGGAGTGACATGGACGCCTTACACTGCTGCGCTTACCTTCGATAAGCAGGGGGCGTATACGCTCCAGTACCGTGCGACCGACGTAGCGGGCAACAGCGAGACAGCCAAGAGCATAAGCTTCAATCTCGCCGCTACAGCGGTGAAGGTTCAGCTCACAGACAGCACCGGCAATCCGTTAAGCGGCGGAACTGTTAAATATTTGGATGGCACTTGGAAAGAGTTTGGCGTAACCGATGCTTCCGGCTCTATCCGTAAGTCGTTAGGGGAGAAGAGCTATCTCTTCTCCATGACGTACGAAGGGAAAACGAAGCAGCTTTCGCAAGACATTAGTACGAATGCTACTGTTGGTTTTCAGACGGAGTTGGTTCCAGTACAGCTGCAAGACAGCCAGGGTAACCCGTTAGATGGCGGCACCGTAAAGTTTCTCTCCTCCGGCAGTTGGCGGACACTGGGCACGACGGCAGGCGGAAAAGTAAACATGGAAGTATTCCCTGATACGTATACGATCGGGATGACCTATGATGGGAAATACAAGGAAATCGTTCAGAATACGGCTGCCAGCAGCAACGTTGTTTTTAGCACAGTGAAAGCGAGCGTGCAGTTGAGAGACAGCCAAGGCAATCCACTTGATGGAGCCGTTGTTGACTACTATTCAGGAGGTAGTTGGAAGCCAATGGGCACGACGGTTGGTGGTGAAATCAGCAAGGAATTGCTCGCGGATACGTATACGTTCGGATTGACGTATGCAGGAAAGCGCCTGGAGACAGTTCAAAGTACAGCTGTGAACCCTGTTGTCAGCTTCCATACGGTGAAAGCTACCCTGCAACTGAAAGACAGTACTGGTAATCCGCTGAGTGGTGGAACTGCAAAGTTCTACTCGGGGGGAAGCTGGCAGAACCTCGGACCTGCAACATCAGGAGAGGTTAGCAAAGAATTACTGCCCGCCAGTTATACCTTTAGCATAACGTATGGCGGCACGACGAAGGAAAATACCCGTGATATTGGTGTAGATCCAGTTGTTGTTTTCCAATATTGAAAAAAGGTAACTAAACAAGAAACCATCAAAAAGGAGCTTTTCAAAGTGGCCAAGATAAAAGTAGGTATTATCGGTTTAGGAGAAGTTGCGCAAATGGTTCATTTGCCGATACTGGAGTCCCTGTCGGAGCTTTATGAGATCGAGGCAATTTGTGATATTTCCCAGCAACTGTTAGCCAAGATTGGGGAGAAGTATCGCGTGAAGCATTTATATCTGAACATGTCGGATATGTTGGAACAGACTGATCTTGACGCTGTCTTTGTACTGAATAATATGGAATATCACACGGAATGTACAATTGCAGCATTGAATAAGAACATTCACGTATTTGTAGAAAAGCCCATGTGCATTACGCAAGGTGAGGCGAATGCCATTATTCAAGCGCGCGACGCATCACGCGCACATGTCATGGTAGGCTATATGCGGCGTTTTGCTCCGGCCTATCTTCAGGCGCTCGAGGAGGTTAAGACATTAGGACCGATCATTTATGCTCGTGTACGGGACATCATTGGTCCTAATCAATTTTTCACGCGTCAATCTAGCCCTATTTATCGTTTTAATGATATTCCTGCCCAAGCCGCACAGGATCGCAAAGAGCGGAATGCCAGATTAATGAAAGAGGCAATTGGCGATTTGCCAGATGAGATGTATGGCGCTTACGGTTTATTACTGGGTCTAAACAGTCATGACATTTCGGCCATGCGAGAGTTAATTGGCATGCCACTCCGCGTCAAAGCAGCATCCTCATGGTTGGGGGGACGATTCAAGAATGCGATCTTTGAATATGATGGTTTTAACATGACCTTTGAAACAGGTATGGACCAACAAGGCAGATTTGATGGACATATCGAGGTATTTGGCGAGAATAAGTCGATTCTAGTCCAATACGATACCCCGTATATTAGACAGTTGCCAACGACGCTGCATATCAGTGAGACGATTGGGGACAGCTTTGATCGCTCAACGGTCCGACCGACCTACAAGGATGCTTATGTGGTTGAGTTGGAATACTTCCATGAAGTCGTCACGAAGGGGATATCGCCTAAAACGAACCCTGAGGATTACTTGCAGGATTTAATTATTTTTGGAATGATTATGGATGCCATTCAGCAGTAATTAGGAAAAGACCGAATTCCACCCCATATTAGGTGGTTTCGGTCTTTTATTAACCATTTTTAGAAGAATCTACGTAATTCAAAGTATACATTTAGGAGCGTTTTCGCTACTTTTAAATTAAATATACTCGAAATTCAAGTGGAGATGAATACAACATGGAGACGATACAAGTTCGAAATCATTTATCACAAGTAAGCAAGAAACTGCAAACAGGACATTTGACGTTGGGGTTCATTGGTGGATCTATTACAGAAGATGGCAGCGCGTTGTCGAATTGGCCAGAGCCAGTCGCGCGTTGGTTTGTTGAATCTTTTCCCCACGCACGCATTACGGTGGAAAATTCAGCGATTGGTGCGACTGGGAGCGATTTGGCTGTATTTCGTGCAGAGCGAGATTTGATTAACCGCAAATGTGATCTGATTTTTATTGAATTTGCTGTCAATGACTACCTTACCCCTTCCGAACAGCGGATGCGTGCCAGAGAGGGATTGATCCGTAAACTGCTGGCAGACGGACGTAGTGAACTTGTGATTATCTATACCTATAGCCAGAAAATGTACGAGGACATGTCACAGGGTAAGGTTCCTGCTAGTATCGCTGAATTCGAAGAGTTAGCAGTGCATTACGGTATCAGCTCAGTTTGGGTGGGACAGCACGCCTTGCAGGAAGTGAAGAAAGGCCTTATGACTTGGGAGGAATGGCTGCCAGATGGGCTGCATCCTAGGCACAGAGGCAGTCTGAGTTATGGACAATGTGTCATCTCTTTTTTGGAAAAAGAATTATTAACGGATTCAGATCTGGATAGCGAAGTGACCTCTAGATCGCTCGCAACGCCGTTAAATCCGCATCATTGGGGGAATGTGAGTACGCTCTCCTTTGAAGAAGTCCAATTGGAAGGCCCTTGGATGATTAGACGAGCAGCGGCTCACATGCCTAGGGTTGATCAGATTTTGACCACGGCAGCAATCGGCGCGAAGCTATCCTTTTCATTTACAGGCACGGGAGTGGCGCTAGCTTTCGATTTTGGCAAAAGGTCCGCAGAATTCACGTATCAACTCGACGGGAGTCCAGCAATCACGACTTGTCGGGATCGGCCTAGCTGGTGCAATGACGGAGGATGGTTCCGCATCTACTGGCTTGCGCATGATCTGGAGGAAGGGCTGCATCATGTTGAACTGGAAGTTGTTCACGGCAATCGAGAGGAATGCACCGGGACGAATTTTCATTTGGGACTTATCGGAATCGTAAAGAAAGAGGTGCAAGAGGATGAAACTACTTTTAAATGAAGACTGGCAGCTAACGTGGGAACCACTCTATCGTCAGGCTGCCGA
This sequence comes from Paenibacillus sp. J31R109, assembly GCF_059692055.1. Lineage (NCBI taxonomy): Bacteria > Bacillati > Bacillota > Bacilli > Caryophanales > Paenibacillaceae > Paenibacillus > Paenibacillus sp. J31R109. The sequence goes on from NZ_JCAUAR010000001.1 coordinate 1,028,714, forward strand.
TTATTTTCAAGTTAAAAATAAGCAACAGAATTGGCTCATGTCCGATTTGCCTTGTGATGTGCATATGCCGCTCATCGCACAAGGGATCATCGCGGAGCCGCTAATAGCAGATCAATGTTTTGCGAGTGAATGGATGGAGGACCGCTCTTGGTGGTTTAAGAAATCTTTTATGCTGACGGATGAACAGCTGCTGACCGACCAAATCATTCTTGGATTTGAATCTTTGGATGTAGAAGCCGACATCTGGTTGAATGATTGTCATCTGGGCCATCATCGCAGCGCTTTTTATCCATTTGCTTGTGATGTGAAAGATAAGGTACAGCAAGGGGTTAATCAACTTTTTGTGCGTGTTACCACAGGTTTGGAGCACTGTTCGGAGAATGATCTTGCCCTCATTCGCGAGGCGAAAGTGGTGTATGAGAACGAGCAGATCGGGCATAGAGGCGACCATCGTCGTGGCATGCTGCGCAAGCCGCAATATGTATTTGGTTGGGATTGGGGACCCAGAGTTGCGACATGCGGGATCATGGGTGAGGTGAGTATGGAATTCGGCCATGGTTTTCAAATTCGCGATATTCATGTCACAACAACAAGCTTAGATGCTGTGAGCAAAGCTGCACACGTACAGTTTCAATTAGAGCTTGTGAATCTGCACCCTTTTCAAACGTTAGAAACGGAGCTGAAGCTGGAACTTCTTTTCCAGGGGACTTCTTTACAGATCATTCAGAAAGATTGTTGTCTTCGTTCTGGGCTAAATTATGTGAAAATTCCGATGGTGGTGCCTGAAGCCAAGCTATGGTGGCCAAATGGAATGGGCGAGCAGCCACTGTACACGATTCAGGCAACGCTGCAGACGACTACGCATCTTGTGACATATCCGACTTTTTCGGTAGGTATACGCACACTGAATCTAAATATGAATAAAATCCCTGAGAGTCAGGATGAACGTACATTTACTTTTGAAATCAACGGTGTTGCACTCTTCAGTAAAGGGGGAAATTGGATACCGGCTGATTCCATCTATGCGCGGGTTACGGATGCCAAATATGAGGCATTGCTGAGTGAAGCGAAGGAAGCCAACTTCAACATGCTACGTGTGTGGGGAGGGGGTATCTATGAAAAAGATATTTTCTATAACAAATGTGATGAGTACGGCATTCTGATTTGGCATGATTTCATGTTCACCTGTGCGAAATATCCAGATCACTTGGCATGGTTTCGGAACGAAGTAGAGCGGGAGATGGATTACCAGACGCGGAGGCTACGCAATCATTGTGCGCTCGCGCTATGGTGCGGCAACAATGAGAATCATTGGGGCTTTGAGGAATGGTGGAATGAGACAGAAGCTGCTGCTTTCTATGGGGGAGCAGCCTGTTACAATGACATCGCGCCACGCATTGTCCAGCAGAATTGCCCGTCAATTCCCTATTGGAACAGCTCACCTTACGGTGGTGAGCACCCGAATGGCAAACAAGCCGGCGATACGCATCATTGGAATGATTGCATGATGCATGCCGACATGGAGAAGCGCATTACACCCAAGGAATATGACAAGGTGGAGGCTAAGTTTGTCTCGGAATACGGATACATCGGCCCCTGCCGGAATACATCCACGGAAATCTACCATCATGGTCAGCAACTGGATCGCGTGGGTAAGACTTGGCAGCTTCATACGAATATTTTCGAAAAAGAGACGGTACTTGCTGGCATTCATAAGCATTATGTGGGTACCGTACATTTGGGCATCGACGATTACTTGCTATACGCAGGCTTATGTCAAGGTGTCATGCTAGGGTATTCACTTGAGGCGATACGCTCTAAGTTGTTTTGTTCTGGCGCATTATTCTGGATGTACAATGACTGCTGGGGGGAGGTTGGCTGGTCGATCATTGATTATTACCTAACGCGTAAAATCTCATATTATTTTGTGAAAAGGGCATTAGCACCGGTGAAACTTATTTTACGTGAGCAAGATGGGATGATTCAGCTTACAGCTTTCAATGAAACTAGCTCGGTTATCCGTGAAGTCCTAGAATACGGGCTTATCTACTATGATGGAAGCGAGAAGCAATCGATGCAGGTAAAGGTTGAACTCCAGCCATTCTCACGGGAAGTCATTCTGCAATGGGCAACACCTTCCTATCTTTCAAGAGAGGCGTGTATCTTTGTCAGAACGTTAAGTGAATCCAGCGAGATACTCCCAGCTGTGATATTAAACGAAGTGGTTCGCAATCTCATTTTGCCTGACTCACAAGTAAAGGTGTCCAACATTCATGCCATCGAACCAGGACAAATCCGCTGCACGGTTTCAAGCGAAGTCTTTGCGCATGCGGTGCATTTTGGATTGGACGAAACGATGCAATTGAGTGACGAATATTTCGACTTGCTCCCAGGCGAGAAACGGGACATTACGATTCGGCATGGGGAGATTTCGCTCACAACAGATCAGATTCTACCACGATCAATCACACTACATAAGAAAGAAGGCGGCGTTTAAAATGAAGCAGAAATTTGCGGTGCAACTGTATACCTTGCGTAACGAATGTGAGCAGGATTTTCCAGGGGTGCTAAGAGAACTGAAACAGATGGGTTGGGCAGGGGTTGAACTGGCAGGTCTGCATAGTTACTCGGCAGAGGAAATTGCTGACGTGCTGCAAGAAACTGGTTTACAAACGGCGGGGATGCATGTTTCCTTTCAGCGTTTAAGCAGTGAGCTAGAGAGTGTGCTTAAGGAGGCACGACTTTTTAAAACGACTACCTTAATCTGTCCCTCTGTCCCCCATGAGCTCCGGAATGAGGAAGGCTATCAACAATTTCGGAATGGATTGAATGAGATTGCGAAGCAAATACAGCCGGATGGCTTTACTCTCAGCTTTCACAACCATGCGTTTGAGTTTGAAACTAGCATCGATGGAACGAACGCTTTGGAATACTTACTTGAGCCTTCTGCAGATAATGCTGTACTGGCGGAAGTTGATGTGTATTGGGTGCAGAAAGCCGGGCAGGATCCGGCTGCATTTATTCGTACGTACAGCCATCGGATGCCTACGATGCACTTGAAAGATATGAGCGACGATGAGAGTCGGACGTATGCGGAAATTGGCACCGGAGTGATCGATTTCGACCCTATTTTGCTATGGGGAGAGGGGAATGGCGTTGCCTGGTACGTTGTGGAGCAGGATGTGTGCCCAGGCAATCCAATGGACTGCGTCAAGCTTAGCTTAACGAACTTGCACCGAATAGCGGATAGACTTGGAGTGAACACATAGTCCCCTGAAGAAAGAGATGCCTCATGGCAAGCAGGATCTGGGGATATCTTCACGAAATAATGGAGGGATAGAAGAAAACTATTAGTCATTCATAAAGGATCTTTGACAATTCTACCGAATTGGACAAACTCCTACGTCAAAACCATCGCTATGAGATTTATCGCCTAACAACAACCTTAAAGGAGGGGCTGAACTTAAATGACAAAATTCGAAATTGAACTAAAACTAGCAGAACTAATTGATGAGCAACAGAGTACCGAAGCGGAGAGAAATAAGTTGGATGAGAGGATTCAGGAAATCGAATCCGAGAAAGTAAGACTTGAGAAAATGCTACATGGAACAATTTAAAAGGTTTTGAAATACTAACTGATACTCAATAAGAAGATTGTTGCAGCTGGAGTTGTAAAAGCCTGGAGAATTAATTTTTTAATATGTGATTAAGAGAACTTTCTTCAATATACAAAAAGGGCAGCCGATTCATCATTCGGCTGCTAGCAAAAGTCCAATTTGTAGTATCTAAATCAAATAAGAATTATCAAAACAATATAAAGTTTGCGAATACACTACATGATAAAATTCAAACCAATTATCCAGATCTTCCTCAGATTTTAATAAAAGATGCTTCTCCAGAAACAAGTTTGTCATATAATCAAGATCTGTTGCAAAATTCGCTCGTAATTGAAATTGGTGGCCCAGAGAATAGCCTTGAAGAAGAATATCGCGCGGTTGATATATTAGCTCAAGCGATTGCAGAAGTATTGTAAAACCTCATGTCGGGTGACAAGAAAATTATCTCATTAATTGCCGCGTAAATCGCGGTTTTTTTATTTTATGGGATCATACAAGAAACTATCGTTCAAACAAACTTTAGTTCCAATTGGCTGAGTTCGCTCACCTAACGGGCAGATTTGCGGAATGTTGTCAGAGCAAATAGAAGGATAAAGGAAATTGTTGCATTAATCTCGAATCCACTTCAGGAAACTTGTTGGAGGTACAAATGATAAAATTAGCGGTAATAACCGATATTCATGGAAACAGCCCCGCATTAGCGGCAGTGCTTCGTGATATTTCTTCCAGAGGTGTTGATTATATTTATTGTCTGGGGGATGTAGTCGGCATTGGCCCCGATTCTAACGAAGTCCTTGAATTGTTATTGTCACAAACTGATGTTTCTTTCGTTGTGGGAAATCATGATGTAGCAGTAATTGCCGCTTTTCATGGTGAAGAGGCTCCAAAAGGGCACGAAAATGAAAGGCACCATCACCAGTGGTTGGCCGACAGAATCAACCCTTCGTACATCGAATTGATGAGCAAATGGCCAAAACAGTTAATCGCCAATCATTTCGATAAACAATTACTTTTCAGTCATTATCACCTCAGTCAAGATGGATGGTTTATGTCTATTGACAGCAACCCTACAACACAAAGTTTGGATCAACTCTATAAAGTAACGGAGTATAAGTTGGTATGCTTCGGACATCATCATATCGTTCACCACTTTGTTTCTGGAGAACGGGTATATTTTAATCCTGGATCACTAGGATGCTACGATAAACCGCGCGCAAGATACGGCATTGTTACGTTAACGGAGAATGCGATTAACGAAGAGTTAATCGAGGTGCCCTACGACAATAAGGAGTTTTTGCAATCTTATCATCAACTGAAGGTTCCTGAAAGGGAATTCATTCTGAAGATATTCCATGGTGGGCAATTGACTTAGAAGCAATTTGTTGCACTAAAGAGCGTACTATAGCTCGGTAGGAGCTTACCTAAAGCAGTTTCTCTTTAGTATCACAAAATAAATATTATGAAGAAGTGTTTCATTGAATGATCCCCAGATATCATATTTAGAGGTTGGACCTGAGGGGAACAGACTTAGGAAGAAAGCCGAGTTAAATGTGCCGATTACATTTTATTGGGATAAATCATTCCCGTGGAATGATTTTAACGCAAAGGCTTTTAATGAAAATGGAAAGGTTCTTTATGAATATCGCTACCCTTACACAAATTATACAAGATCTGAGGATTTAAAATGGTACGCTGTTTCGGCAAAAAATACGCAAGGAGATTAACCTAACGGCGGGACACGTTAGTTATGAGGCTACTAGGGGAATGAGGAGGGTTAATATTAAAGAATATTTTGAAGTGAAAAGATTGATATTTGAAAGAACACTGCTTCACGAGAATGATCCTAGGAGGGCGAAGATCGTTGATTCATTTGGTAACAATGAACAAGAAATGATTGAGATTCTTAATTTATGCTCGGAGTTTGAAATTGATTGGTTGAGAGAGGTCTATGATGATCTTGCCTTCAAATTCCGAACTGAAAATTACCTCAAAACATTAGAAATGTTACAGAAAAAATTCCCAAAACTAGATATGGAATTTGATATTCAATTTGTAAAAAAGATTGTGTTGAGCTAACTGTGAACGATAGCAAAATAGCGGATACATTCGTTTTTTGTTCGATGAAAACACAAATTTTCACCTATGTAACTTTCCCTTAAAACATTGGTGGAACGCGGTATACTAATAGAACAATAAATAATCAAGCTGTACAGAATGGGATATTTATATTTATTAGTTGATAAGCAATTGGCCGTTAGACACAAACCGCCGACGACAAAAACATTGCGCGGGCGCCGTTCAAAAGCCATTATAGACATGTGTATAAAATACGGATTTTGTGAACAAGTCAATATTCCTCGAGCCTCGAGCCTCGCGCGTCGCTACTTTCTTTATTTCAAAACCCCCCGACCGTGAAACCGATGACTAACTAAATGGAATTTGTATGTATGATATTATGCTTCTTTTTGGTAAAGTTATTTACCAATAATTGTTCAAACCCGATTGGATTCATATCAGCTTATTTTTTTACATTTACAATACATTCAAGTTAATTCCCCGTTCATAAACATTGTCTATAATGAAACTATCTTATGCTCAAGGAGGTGTTCAAATCATGTATTACGATGAAGATCGCGAACCATATGACAATAATAAGGATGAAAACTAACCCGATATCCCTCAATCAGAAGAATTCTGATTACAACTAACCTCGGTTCCCCCTCTAACTTCCCTACCAGACTGCCAACTTTCATTACAACACAAAAAATCAGTTCTTAACCGCATACCACAATGCGAGTCAAGAACTGATTTCATTTATACAGGACCTCCTGAAGAAAGTTTCAAAAAATGTTTCGTGAAGATTTTCTTATTAATTCCACAACGAGTTTCCCGTTTGCTTTAAGCCGCTGCAGTCTCAATGCCGGAGGCATCATTGTAATTTTGGTAGTGACAGTACGATTTGGTGGATTTCACTATCGTCATGTAATAGGATGAAAGGACCTTCCTCGGTAGTGAACTCTTTCATATCAGCTGCCTTTCCATCAATCGATAACGTTGTATGTCCAACGGACTTTTGTAATGAATTTGTGACAGTAATGTGGTACTCAGATTTTCCAAAACGGTAGATTACCGCGAACTCCGGCCATTCTTTTGGTATACTTGGGCAGATGAACAACCGTGCTCCTCTACGGCGCAGACCGAGAATCCATTCAATGCCGGCTTGGTACATCCAACCTGACGCACCTGTATACCACGTCCATCCAGCACGACCTTTATGAGGCTCCTCTGTATACACGTCGGCAGACATGACATAAGGCTCACCCACATATTTTCGAACTTCAGATGACGTTTTCGTATGCATGATCGGGTTCAGCATGTGGAATAGTTCAAAAGCTTTGTCTCCATCACCAAGCCCACACCAAGCAATAATGCTCCAGATTACACCGTGTGTGTATTGACCTCCGTTCTCACGAATCCCCGGAGGATAACCCTGAATGTAACCTGGACTTGGATCCGTTTGATCAAACGGTGGGTATAGAATATGCGCTACCGACAAGCTTCGATCTACAAGTTCACGATCAAATGAACGCATAGCCTGCAAAGCTTTGTCTGCCTGCGACAAACCTGAAATGACGGACCATGATTGTGCGATTGCATCAATTCGACACTCCGCATTATGGATGGAACCAAGCCATTCGCCTGAATCGGTGAACGCTCGTCGGAACCATTGGCCGTCCCACCCTTTTTCGTTAAGTGAATCTGCCAGTTTGTCCTGTATCCGCCTGTAATTTTCTGCCCGCTCGTGCTCATTGCGTTGTTCACATAAATGAGCCATTCCATGTAAAACAAGACCCAAGAACCAGCCGAGCCACACGCTTTCGCCTCGTCCTTCAGCGCCAACACGACTCATCCCATCGTTCCAGTCTCCTATTCCCATAAGCGGCAGCCCATGCTCACCAAACCGTAAACCTCGGTCGAGTGCTCGTAAGCAGTGATCTAAGATCGTACCACTTTGCTCGGACAACACGGTCGGCTCATAGCGTTCATGTTCCTTTTCACTTAATGGTTCGCTTCGCAGATACGGAACGGTTTCGTTCAATATGCTCTCATCTTCGGTATGTTCCATGTACCTGACCACAGCATAGGGTAGCCACAACAAATCATCAGAAAAGCGAGTACGGATACCGCGGTGCGTTTCCTCATGCCACCAATGTTGAACATCGCCTTCTTCATACTGGTGGCTGGCATGCAGTAAAATTTGCGCTCTTGTGAGGTCAGGACGACTATGGAGCAACGCTAGTGAATCCTGCAGTTGATCCCGGAAGCCGTAAGCCCCACCAGCTTGATAAAATGCAGAACGTGCCCACATCCGGCATGAAAGTGTCTGGTATAGCAGCCAGTTATTCAACATGATATCCATCTCAGGACTAGGTGTAGAGACCTTAATCGTACTCATTTCATCGTCCCAAAACTTGATCACATCCTCGTATGCCTGATCGCAAACATGAGTTTGACGATACTTCTGTGTAAGCTCAGCCGCGGTGTCACGAGAATCCTCACAGCCTAGTAGGATGTAAACAATTTGTTCAGAATTAGGCTTAATTACGAATTTGGATTGAATTGCTCCACAGCCCTCATAGGATGGCCCTGTTGTGCCTGACAAATGAAGTCGGTTCATGACAGAAGGATGGTCTATACTGCCGTTCCGGCCAATAAACTCCAAGCGATCCGATGTCCATGTCATGTCCCTATTGGTGCTAACAGCCTCCTGATGGTTTCCCTTCTCCCACTCTGCCGATGCTTCCATTTGCGGATGAATCGCTAAAAACGCGGTTGCGTCGCGGAAATTCTCTTGATACGTATTTCGTGCCATTAGTACTTCATTCTCTGAATCCCATTCCGAGACGATGAAAGAAGCATTCCCTTCACGATGCACACCAAGTACCCATTCCGCATAATAAGTAACCGATATTTTCCGCTGTTCGGACGTTGTGTTGTGCAATCGTAATTTGATTACTTTAATGGGATCTTCAAGGGGAACGAAAACGGTCATGTCTTGTTGAAGACCATGACTCTCATGTTGATAGCGCGTATACCCTCGGCCATATACAACCTTATAGTTGGAAGTCACTTGCTCGCGAGCTGGAGTCAACGACCAATACTCCATGCTTTCTTCGTCCCGTAAATAACATACTTCACCTGGTTGATCGATGGAGGGATCGTTTGACCATGGCGTCAATTTACATTCGCGGCTGTTGCGCCACCATGTATACCCTGTGTACAGTTCCGATGTTATACATCCGAATTTCGGGTTAGCCATGACGTTTATCCATGGTGACGGCAGGTAATTACCGTTTTTAAGAACGATGTGGTACTCGCGTCCATCTGCCGTAAAACCTCCCCAACCGTTGAAGAAGAGGAGATCATTCGTTTCAACAGCCTTTGCAGGAGCAAAGCGGTTTGGTGGTGCAGTTATCGGAATTGTCTCATCCGAAGTGTAGCTCGGAATAGATGCTTTTAATTGCGCCTTTAGACTTGGACCGTCCGCTCGCAGCACAATACGGGATATTGCATACAACAATGACTTGTCGCCATCTGCTAATTGAGTGACGGGCAGCACGTGAACGCCCCCTTGCCCTGATCCTTGTCCGCTAATGATTTGTTCGACCATGCGCCGAAGAGCTTCCTGCAAATCCTGCTGATATCCTTCGACCGATTCATTCAGTATCACAAGATCGATGAACAGCCTGTTATGGCGCAAGTACTCATAGCCAATGATTAGCTTGTTAATAAATGAAAGATTGACTGCATCTGAAACCCGTACTATGACGATGGGCAAGTCACCTGATATCCCATTAGCCCACAATCCCTGCTGTCCCTTTTCGTTAACAGCAATACTACTCTCCCGCTCTGGGTGTAAGGGTGCCGCGTATAACGTACAACCCGCAAGCAATTGAAAAACAGCTAGATCAGCAATAGATATATGTAAATGCTGAACTTCAATTTGACTCCTCGTCCAAGCAAGCTGAAAAGATCGTTCGATTTGTTGTTTCTGAGACAACTGCTGCACAATATCTATTGCTTGTTCCTTCGACTCTGTTACGCCAGTTAGAGCTGTCAATTCAACTTGTTCACCAGCCTGTAGCGTTAATCGCCGACGCATGATAAATGCAGGATCCGCCACCGACCCAACCGTGCTGCCAAGTCGGGTTGTAATTCCCTTAGGTCTTGATAACGTATATCCCCTACCAATAAACCGTGTACGATCGGTTTCAAATTCTACCGGCCCAAGTGACCTGCCGCCAGCTGTTAATATGTGGTACGCCCATACGGATTTCTCTCCAGCATCTCGAGGACGTTTACGGGCGAGCAGGCATTCTGCCCCTGCTTCAAATTGTGTTTCAATAAATAGTTTAGTAAACGCTGGATGCGCTTTATCCGCATTATGAGGTGCTAATGCGATTTCGAGAAACGTCGTCACCTCAAGCGTCCGAGCTTCACTCCCCTTATTGACAATCGTTAAACGACGAACTTCTGAGTTCGACTCAGGCGATACACAGATTTCAAGAGTCGTGTGCACATCCCCATCTTCACATAAGAACGTAGAACGATCTTGTGCGAACTGCGTAAGTTGCTTATTTGACGGCAAGCGACATGGTTGAAAAGTCGGAGACCACACTTTATCCGATATGACATCCCGAATATACATATAACTTCCCCAGTTGTCCGTCACTGGGTCTTCCCGCCAGCGGGTTACATCCATGCCTTCAAACCGTATGAATCCGCTGCCGCTATTAGAAATCATCGTGGTAAGTGTCCCGTTCGAATGGATATTTACTTCCGGTACTGCCGTATTGGCAGAGTCATATTCCCGTAGAGGAGCTATATGAGCCGGTTTCGGTTTTTCGATTCGTGACTGACCGGATAATTCACGATTTATTATTGTATTCCGCGGTGGAATCCGCTCTTGTAACAAAAGTTCAGCAGCCTGCACACGTTTATCGCGATGAAAATGATCAACCATTTTACTCGGCAGCAATACATTGGCAAGCGTCAGTAAACTCATTCCTTGATGATGCGCCATAAAACTTCGAATGATCTTGTAAGTATCCCCTTCCGGCATACGTCCCGGGGTATAATCAATGGCCTCGTAAAAGCCATATTGTCCGCGCGCACCTAGGTTCTCCATTTGTTGCAAATCCTTCAAGCCTTCACGCAGGGCAAAAGGAAGTGCCATGACTGTCGCATACGGCGCCAGAACCAAATCTTGCTCAAGACCGCGTTTGAAACCTAGGCCTGGAACACCGAAAGCTCGGTATTGGTAATTCATTTGGTAATCAAACGCGTAATAACCGGATTCTGAGATACCGAAAGGGACACCCCGCTCGTGCGCATATTCAATTTGTCGGTTCACGACACCTCGATACGTACTCTCCCAGATCGTGTTCCGATAGGTGCGCATAATCAGCCCAGGCATCAAGTATTCAAACATTGTACCGGACCATGAAACCAGAGAAATCTGATTCCCTTGCCTTTTTACCGTTCGACCGAGCGCATTCCAATGGGATACAGATATTTGCCCTAGTGCAATCGCAACAAAGCTTGTCTGTCTAGCCTCGGAAGCTAAGAGATCATAGAGAATGTTATCCCGCTGGTTCGAAGACGCATGAAAACCCAGTACGAACAGTTTGGCCTTATAATCATAAAGCGGTCTGAAGTCGGTAGCCATGATCAATGTCTCTAGACGATCGATCAGCTTGTTGCCGAGCTCTAGCCAATCACTAGAGGCTATTTCGGGTGATGAGTTCTTATCTTGCTTCACTTCGTTAAAAACATAAGGATCTTCTTGTCCGATGTATGTCACTTCTTCAGGACTTGTCTGATCGAGCTCAGCGGAAAACTCAACTTGTAAGCCCGAATTGCCTGCAATAATTGACGGAAATGGATTTTTGCCACGTGTGAAATCAATCTTTAGCCAATGGGCTAATCCTTGCTTAACTGTCATCAAGCTTGCCACGAAATTCCCCGAATCCACTGTTGAGACATAGGCCGGCGGCAGTACATCAAGGGAAATGGTATCGTACCAGTTATATAGATGCCCGTTCCATTTGTCTAACTTTTCGACGGTGCCCACAGTCCGTTCTAAACGCTCCACAAGCTCGGGAGTATTAATAAATCCGAAGTCCCGAGCAGCTAAGGCAGCTGTCAACAAGAAGCCAATATTGGTTGGAGACGTGCGATGCGCAACGCCATTTGGAGGATCCATTTGCACATTATCCGGTGGTAGAAAGTGATCTTGAGGCCCCGCATAATCCTCATAAAATGCCCAAATTTGTTTAGCCAACACACGCATTTGGTCTTCTTCCACTGGGGTGAACTGCAGCTCGTTATGTGCAATGGGTTGATCCAGCCAGCGTACAGCGAAAGGAGCTCCAGCCCAAATTAAACAGAGCGTGAAACCTATCCATCTTAGTGAAGTCTCCTGCTGCAGCGCTACAACGATCACAAAGAGAATAATTAATCCATATCCGACACGTGCTCCTAGAAGCAACGCCTGTGGTTTCCCCTTCGCATTTCGTTCAATTTGAGAAGAACTTGTCCATTCAAGCATATGACGTTTGCTAATCAACAGTCTGTATAGGGACTTACAGATCGCATCTAGAAGAACCGCACATTGAAATGGTAAAGTTACGATATTCATTAGCACGTGTAAAACCGTAGACACTATCCTACGTGGATGCGAAATGACGGTCTTTATGTGAACAAGTTGCCGGATGATCGGTAATAGCATGGTTACGAGAATGAAAGAAAACCAACCTATCGAGGATCCAGGCAGAACAGTTAAACCAAGTGCCAATAGTATTAAATAAGCAATTGGAAGTAAGCTGCGGCGCAAATTATCGATCACTTGCCAACGTGTAATAGCGGACAGATCTACGGGTCTTAATGTTCCGCGACGGTCGCAAACATGAGAGAAAAGCCAACAGAGCAGCTGCCAATCTCCTCGGACCCACCTGTGCAAGCGCTGTTGATAGGCTAGGAACTTTGACGGGTGGTGATCGATCAGTTCAACATCCGACAGTAGAGCTGCCCGCAGAAAGCCTCCTTCAAGCAAATCGTGGCTAAGCACTGTATTTTCAGGAATACGTTCGCATAGAAGCTCTGCAAATATATCCACATCAAAAATACCTTTTCCTGTAAAAATCCCCTGCTCCATTGCATCCTGGTAAGGATCTGAAGCGGCAAAGGCATACGGGTCCAATCCTGGCTCCGAACAAATGTAGGCAAGCCTCGATTGCATAGCTGACTCATAACTAGTTCCAATCCGAGGCTGCAGGACTCCGTATCCTTCAATGACCCTCGTTCGCGCTTGATTTAAGCGTGGTCTGTTGTAAGGAAGATGCAGCGTGCCAATCATCCTCTGTGCGCTTCCCATCGGAAGCTGTGTATCCGAGTCCAAGGTTATTATGTAGCGAAATGACCGTAGATTTTCCGTATCACCTATCAGAGAGTCGAAACTCGTCACCTTACTCCCTTTCATCAACTCGACGAATTCCACTAATTTCCCGCGCTTTCGTTCCCATCCCATGAAAACTTCCTCAGCAGGATTCCACTTTCTGCGGCGCTGAAAATAATGAAAGGTGGTTCCTTCTGGGATCGCATACATCCGATTGAGTGTAGCCATTTTTTCTTTGGTAAAAGTAACAAGCGCTTCGTCTTTATGAAGTGTTTCCTCAGCAGCATCAGTAAAATCTCCCAAAAGAGCGTAATGTATGTTTGGATCGCGGTTAGCTAAATAATGAATTTCCAGACGATCAACAAGCTCTTCTACTTCTTCTGTAGTCGACCATATGGCAGGAATGACGACCATCGTGGTTGCAGTGGAAGGTACGCTGTTTGAAAAATCATAACGCAGCAAGGGCCGAGGGCGTATCATTCGTTCAATGCCAAAGTGGAGCCAAGTAATGACCCATTCGCTTACAGGAAGGGAAAGCATAAGTAAAACAACTACCCACCCTACCGGTGTAAATCCTCGAGTTCCGCCAATCCAAGTACCAAAGGCAATAAGTACAAGCATGAACAGTCCGATTAACAGAGATAAATAGGTACCAGTCGATCTTTTGGCAATACCTGTTCCACGTAATGGTCTAGTTTTGCTGCATAAACGCAAGGCATTCTCTAACTTCTTGATTCCCGCTCGTTCAAATAAAAAATAGGCCACAAACGTCGATCGTGGTAAGTCAGTTGCCTGCCCTTTTTTTTCACTCCACTGTTCATGCTCTTCCTTCGAAAGAGCTACTGCATGTGTGGCAATCAAATTTTCGGGTATGCGCATACGGTGTGCTAATTTTTCAACTTGATTCAGGATTTCATTCCTGCTATAAGAATCAAGAAGCGAATAGTCATTCGTACTATCTTGACGAAGCGTTTGATCTAACAAGCTAATGCGTTCAAATAAGCTATTCCAATCCATACGCTCATTTTTTCGCAAGCTGCTGATTAAATTACCTGCCCTAACCTGAAAGGAGGATTGAAGCTGATGCTCGTACGATACAATGCGGTCCAGATCAATAGAACTATTCTCTAATTTGCAAACTAACCATTCCCGTACTGTCCCTGAATCCTCTGCCCACTCCCGCAAGTGACTAATTAAATGAACGATCCATGGACCTGATAGCGGTAATTTTTGCTCTGCTTCTTCTAAGACTGCGTTAATCGTCTCTGGATTTAACTTGGTAGGTTCTATTTTTGAAAGTAACTGCTCGACTTGTACGCAAACCTCCCGACGTTCCCGTACAAGTGCCATCGTTTCAGATAGCCTTCCAATTAAAGACATCCTTAGTATGAGTGAAATGGAACAGACTTCAGCAAGTTTCAACGCCGATACTTCTTGATATGCGTTCATATAGGATACAAGGGTTTCCTCATCCATTGTACCGTCAACTTGTTCCAAATAATCCTCACAAAGACTCTGGATTCGAAACATACCCTTCTTTTGTAAAGAAGGTAAGTAATCAAAAGAGCGGTTGGTAAGATTAGCTTTTACTTCTATTGCTTGTTCCTCAATAAATTCAGCATTATCAAGAAGCCATTCTTCCGCTGGTAAGGCACAACTCGCAGGACTGTTTTGCAACGATATAACAAAATCCCTTAAACTCTCTATGTTTTTCTCAAATTGATTCCATATGTATTTGGGTTGGACTCGCACTAACGTTGGCGTATGCTGTAAGGCAAGTTCTCGCGCTCTTTGACAAATTTTATCTGTATGATTTACCATTGGCCCCTCCGGAGATCAGTTTATACAATTTCTTGTCTTACTGTCGTCCGGTATAACGAGAATTCCGGGACATTCAAATTATCCCCAGTTTTGTATAATATCATTAGTAAAATTTATCTATTGGTTATTAACGCACCCTATCGGTACGGATGATAACCAGTTGACTGCACTGTGAATATTATCGAATTCACGATAAAGCAATTCAGTTGCATCTTTCTTTTCAATAGATTGTCCTACGTTGATATTAGGAACTGTTTTCTCTGGAAAGACGATAGCTATAATTTCTATGCCAGCGTCTAATAATTTAGGAAACCATTCGTCAGACAACCATTGTGTCTCCTTGGCTATAAACAGACTATGGCTTTCATCGAAAAATGCTTTTTTCGCTTTTTTTAACGCTGCAAGTTCAACTAATTTATTAAGGGGGAGGCAAAAATCTTCCTCATGAGCCAAATAACTCCATCGAATGACGACAGATTCAATCACATCATCCCAAAAAATATGAGCTTTCTCAGAAAAGTAATAATGTAACATGATTAATCTCTCCTCTCACTTGCTTATCGAATAACCGTTACTATCGCGATAGTAGTATTAGCTTCTCAAAATCAATTTATTATTTTAACTAGTGGTGCTGAAGCGAAAATAAAGAGGCCGCAGTATATGCAAGCCTCATCCTTAATACCTAGGTTTATCAAACGTCCATCCATTAGGGACTATTTAGTTCATCTTCCCTGATTAGAATAGCGCCTCCTATAGCGATAAGCAAAGGACTTGATACAAGCGCTATACAAAGCAAAATAAAAGAAATCAATGCTGCCATTCGTCCATCTCCTCTCAAATAGGTTATGACACCAACCGTACTACTCATAAATATCTTAAAATTATTGAGGACGAATGTAACCAACCAATTACTCAGTTATTACTGCCATCCACTATCGATACTTCTACAATTGACACTCACTTCATGTCCAACGATAAAGATGGAAAAATCGGTTACTTTTCATAGATTAGTGGTATTATAAATAGTAAATTTAACTGGTTCGATAGAATATTCAAGGGGATTTGAAGATGTGGAAACCTGATCGCAAAAGTCATATAGCTCTTTACGAGCAAATTGCCGACCATCTCGAGCAAAGAATCTCGTGTGGAGAGTTCCCTCCGGGCAGTTTGCTACCATCTGAACGGAAACTTGCTGAACAATTTGATGTGAATCGTAGCACTGTCATTTCAGCATTCGCGGAACTTCGATCCATGGGTATTATTGAAAGCCGCACAGGCAGCGGGACTCGAGTAAGTACCTCCAAATGGGGAGCTACTCCGAAGAATACTCCAAACTGGAGTCGGTTTGCCGAAGGAAGTAACTTTCTTCCTAACCCAGCATTTTTGAGAAGGATCCGTGAAGCACTAGCTCAAAATCCATCACTGATCGATTTTGCAAGCGGTGAATTATCGGCTGATTTAGCTCCAACTGATGAAATCACTGCGTTAATGCGTGAAAATGCCTATACATCTTATTTGGGTTACGATAACCCCCAAGGTTCGATGCCATTAAGAGAGGCTTTAGTAGAATATCTGAATACATATAGAGGTATCCGAACAACGGCATCCTCAATTCTCATCACTTCGGGATCTCAGCAATCATTATTTTTAATCGCACAGTGTATTCTGTCTCCGGGCGATGCAGTTGCAATTGAAGATCCATCCTATTGCTATTCGCTTCCTATGTTTCAATCGGCTGGGCTGCGTTTGTTCCGCTTACCGGTCGACAATCATGGCGTACAGCCTGAAGATATTCGCGCATTATATAAAAAACACCGTATAAAGATGGTGTTCTTGAATCCAAATTACCAGAATCCAACTGGAACATTACTAAGTAATGAAAGACGCAAACAACTTCTTGATATCGTTTCTGAATTAGGAATCCCCGTTGTAGAAGATGATCCATTTAGCTTAACATCGTATGAAGGCGTCCCTCCTCAGCCTCTCAAATCAATGGATACTACGGGTTCGGTTCTATATATTGGCTCATTCTCCAAGATTGCAGCTTCTGGTTTACGAATCGGATGGATGGTAGCACCTCACGCCATTGTGGAACGGCTAGCCGATGCTAGACAACAGATGGATTTCGGATTGAGCATTATTCCACAGCAGGTCGTCGGACAATTTTTTCAGTCATCCTATTTAGGTCCACATTTAGAGCGATTACGTATAGGGCTACAATTTAAGCGGGATTTACTCATTCAATCGATAGAAAAAGAGCTTTCAGGTCTAATCGAATACGTGATTCCAAAAGGCGGATTGCATCTATGGTGCAAATTGATACCGAATATTTCAGAAAGTAAATTGTTAGAAGAATCCATTAAAAAAGGGATTGTCTTTGTACCCGGAAGTGTTTATGGTTCCGATTTGGGTTATGTGCGGTTTACATTCGCCAGAACGAAGCCGGAGGAGATTGTACTTGGAATATCAAGATTTGCTCTTGTATTACGTCAGTTGATTGAATGAAGAACAAATGTGTTTTATTTTGAATGTTCCCTATATAGAGCCATCTTGTAGGATATTCGCGCCTAAAACCAAATTGTCATATTTATTTGCTTCATCGTAATTATTAACCCCTACTCTCAATCTCTTTACTTGATCAACTAGCATCACTTAAAAAAGACAACGAATTCGACTTATGCGAAGACGTTGTCTCTTAATTATTAAAAAGAGTACCAAATAAATGCGATTAGGGCTAATATTCCTGCAGCAATTGAAATCACATAAAAAGCAGTAAGTCTGACCCATTTCACACCCGTTTTTTGAAAATATGTTTGATCCCCTTCACGATTTTTACGCGAAAAACCAATAATGAGAGTAGTAACTAAACCGAATAATAAAATAATGGAAAATATTACATAATACAGTGATGAATTCATATGAAACCACCTTTCTTTTTCTTTACCCAATCTCAATCGAATTATAAATGAAATGCTTCTTCAACTCATCAACCAGTTGCGTTCAATTTATACCATCCAATTTCGCAAAGCGGATTATGTTTTACTAGAGACGGATCCTAACGCCAACGATTATTTGAAAAACCTGAAAGCAAGCCCTCTTTGGAAGAACACAAAGTTTGACGCAAGGCGGAGCTATGGCATATGAGACATTAATCATGGAAGAATCTTTGCTACCAGCGTTTGGTACACAAGAACGTGATCTTCAATTTAGAGAATATATGAAAAGTTTGCAAAGTCATACGGATCTACTTTTTCAAGCCATAGCTTCTCAAACAGGTGCTAACGTCAAAGTGATGTGGGCACTGGTCTCACACAATGTGCGGCAACTCTATTCTCGGCTTGTTGAGGATCAAAAGCACTGGCGAACGAAGAACCGTTTGGAAATTATCCAAAGAGATCAAATGCTCTTGTTTGAACCAGGAAACGATAATCGATTTGCAGTTAAGCTTCACATATTCAAGCATCCGGAATGGCACGGCTCACACTTCTATTTACGGCCATACTGTTGCTTAGCTTATCAAATTGATTCTGGAGGTGGGACAGAAGATTACTGCACGACCTGTCCTAAACTCAATCCAGAAGAAAGACTGCAGCTGCTAAAAGAAAACAAAAAGCATTAAAGTGTGGTGCCTCCACTTGTTTTGCGATGTGTCCATTCTCTTGCTTGCGTCGGATACGTGCCCTCTACCCCATGTCCAAGCGTTAAATTGCCGGTATTAGATGCTCCCCTTCAATTAACACGTCGTAGTTGGGAAAATGAAACACTCGAACATCTCTGGTATGAGTTCTTGCGCTAGAGGCCGCAACCGATCCGCTTCTGAGGCCGGGATCCATCGATATGGCCAGCGTAGTCGCGTACCTACGCTCGACCATCCGCCAATAGCTGAAAGTAGCTTGTCGCATGCTGCATTACAATAGCCTTGCTCCGTGATATAGGGAGTAATATACTGTGTCATAAATTGTACAATACGTTGTTCTTGTTCGATTGCTCCAGGCAGATCCGTTCTCATCCGCTCGTACCAGCGTTGAGCGCCAATCGGGCTTAGGCAGGCTACATTGGAATAAGCCCCATGCGCTCCACGCGCATAGCCAGATGCTAAGAAATGCCCTGGTACGAAGATTGAAATTCCTTTGGCATGCGTATTCATCGCATTGTACCAACGATCATCACCACCGGCGACTTTAATCCCGACGACTTCGGGTATTTCCGTATGAATGCGCGCATACAGCTCCGGTGGAATGATTCGCTTCGCATGTGGAGGATTATAGACCACAATTCCGATTGGATTCGCCGCCTCAGCGAACCTTTTCAAACACGCTAGAATCTCATCGTCCTTAAGAGGGAACCAATCGGCCAGAATGATCTGAATCGCACTCGGCTTCCATTCCACCGCGCGCTTGATTCTTGCAAGTGACAACTGAGGGCTCATATGGCTCGCACCGACTTGGAATGGCAACTCCGCCTTCTGACAAGCCTCAGCCAGCATCTCGTTCACGCGAACAAACTCCTCTTCGGATTGTGTATGGAACTCCCCAGCAGTCCCATTGGAATAAATCCCACTGACGCCTGAGGCGATTAGGTAATCAATTTCTTCCTGTAACCTTACATAATCAATAGAATCGTCCTCATTAATTGGCAACAGTAGTGTTGCGTAATTGCCGATAATTTCGTCTGCGTTCATTGGTTTCATTCGTCTATTCCTCTTCTTGGGACAATTCGTTCCCTCTTATAATGTGCATCTATACCTCGATCATAAGGGAAACTGTGAACAGAACGATGCCAATTTTCAAGGGAATACTCTCAATTTTTAAGTATCAGCCGAATTAGGGCTTCCCAGTTCTATTGTTGATGTTTGCTATCACGTATAATGGAACATATAGAATTAAAAGGAGCGTGCTTCATGCTGCCGCAATACTTATTTGAATATCCAAATATGCATAGCGATTTTCCTTTTTATATAAAAGAGAAACAACACACAGATGTCCCTATGCATCGGCACGATTTCATTGAATTACTATTCGTATTAGAAGGTGAAGGTACGGAGTGGATTAACGGTCATGCGCATACGATGAAGTCGGGCACTGTCGTATTACTTCTGCCCTATCAATTCCATAGCATCCAGGCGGATCCTAAGAATCCATTGAAAATGATTATCTGTAACTTCGACATGACCTTAATTTTTGCATGTCGGGAGGCCGAACTCGGTTTATTTCAACTTGTTTTTAACGATGAAGGTTTATCGCCTTACGTTCAATCCGAAGGGACCGATCTTGAACTTATTAAGGCTTCATTTCAGAATATGTTAACTGAGTATAACGACAATAAAATGTGGAAGCAGCTTCTCATTCAGGCGAATATTTTGGAAGCGCTAACGCGGTTCGACCGATTGCGCCGAAAATCTACCCATGTTGAGAAACCGGTTTCAAAAATAAAGAAAACAGACCGTTGGGAAATTATTCGTTATGTGTATGATCATTATTTGCAGCCCCTTTCCCTTGTCTCGCTTGGTCACGAGTTCAAGCTGAATCCTGTGCAAGTTAGTGAGATGATTAAAGAAAGACTGGGCATTGGATTCGCCCAATTTATTCAAGAATTGCGTGTGCGACATGCCTGCTCCCTGCTGAAAACCACGGAATTGCCCGTATTTGATGTTGCCATCGAATCAGGTTTCGGCTCATTCCAAACGTTTTTCCGCATATTCAAAAAGATGAAAGGCACCACACCAGGCAGTTATCGGAGTCTTCGCTAGATGCGATATTTGTTATCGATGCTTCAGAGTCACTACAAAAAAAGCCTTCATAGCCCTTATTGGGCCGAAGGCTTTTCGCGATTTATAAGACCATCATGAAGTAATTTTTCTTTAATTTGTTTGATAGTCAACCCTTCTTCTTCTTTCATTAGACGAATTTGCTCAAGCCGTTGTAAGGCTAATACACGCGGGTATCTTCTTGTCAGTCTAGTATCCTCTTGCTGAAATGAGATCATATCCTCTTCGGTGTAATATTTGATGGTACTGTATCGAACGCCAGAAAGTTCAACCAATTCGCTAATACTTACATATTCTGATGATAATATTGTTTCTAAACTTCGTTTTCTCCCCATATTTTCACCCCTACGTTGCTGCACTGCTCCAAGCTACATGCCAGATTCAAGATTTTGGATAGCAATATCAACCGTTCTAATTTTTTTATAAAGGTCCCCTTTGCGAAATATCGCTAGTCTTTGTTTTAACGTTTTTTGTTCGTAATCCGAAAAATAATCGGTAAGCATACTTTTACTGTGTAAAAATAGCACTAAAGCGACGGTATGTTCTTCTACATTACCATCTTCTAATAACTCAGCTCGAATTTTCTCGACGATGTGTTTCCGTGCATGTGCGACATCTGTATATTTTTTTGCTGGAACAACAAATAAAATCTCCGTATTTTCAATCTTCATTACTCCTTTATCTACAAGGCTTTCTAAAACCATTTTATAAATGTCTCTTTGATTATAGTAAAAATATGATACCCACTTTTTTAGTTTCTTTGGTTTTTCAGCAGCAATAATGTCGAGTAATTTGTCCAGATACTTTTCACCTGTTGATTCTGAGTTTGAAATTTTGACTGTCTCATCACCTTCAAAAATAACATTACCATTCAAAGAAAGTTCCACGAAACAAGCCATTACCGTATACAAGGCAATATTCATGCGAAAAATGGCCTTTATTTTATTCGTCTCACGATCTAACGCTAATAAAGTAAACTCTTCGGGGACTGATAAATTGTGCAACATGGTAATATCAACCATCCTTTCAATCATTTTTACTTACTACTTACTACTTACTACTTACTTTAATGTCTCAAATACAAAAAGTCAAAGGGTTTATTCATCAATTTTTAATTTGACATACGTAAACAGGCTACCGTTAATTACGGTAACCTGTTGGTATGGAAATTTTTAGTTATCATCAGCGTTTCTTTCCTGTTATTCCTTCACTGCACCCAGCATGATGCCGGATACGAAATATTTTTGAAGGAATGGATACACGATAAGCATTGGCACCATGGCAATAAAGACCTTGGCAGCATTGAGTGTCCTGTTGGATAACTCAGAGAGCTTTTTATATTGTTCTGGTGTCAAGTTGGTTCCAACAGGGATGTTAACAACCAACTGCTGAATATAGGTTTGCAGCGGATATTTATCAGATGTATTCATCAGCACCAGACCGTTAAAGAACTCATTCCAGTGATAGACACTGATAAACAGCGCTACTGCTGCTAAGACAGGGATAGAACATGGAATATAGATCCGAAACAAAGTGGCCCAAGGGCCTGCACCGTCTACAATTGCCGCTTCGCTAAGTTCTTTAGGGAGATTCCGAAAAAAATTCATAATCAAAATTACATTAAATATTGGAACACCACCGCCAAGCACTAGTGCCCAGATGGAGTTGATTAAACCATAATTCTGGATCGTGAGATACCATGGAATTAGACCACCATTGAATACCATACAAAAAACTAGGATCCACATAAACGTATTGCGTGCTTTAAATTCTCTCTTAGATCTGGCCAGAGGATAGGCCATCAGAATACTAATTAACATGGAGAATGCCGTACCTAACACGGTTCGTTGGATTGAAATCCAGAAGGAATTTAAGAAAAGTCCATCGTTTATGATCTCTTTGTAGGAGGCTAATGAAAAACCAATGGGATAGAGTGTGACCAACCCTGCGTTTGCAGCTGATTTATCGGAGATGGACACACAAAAGGTATACCATAACGGGTATACGCAGCTAATTAGCAACAATCCTAGGAGAGCCACATTGACAATCTCGAAAGTACGCGAACCTAACGTAATATTTCTTACCATTGCAATGCCTCCTTTTAAAATACGGTATAATCTGCATATCTGTACGCTAACCGGTATGAGATAACGATGAGCAAGAAGCTGATGACCGATTTGAACAAACCTGCAGTTGTTGCCAGTGAGAATTGCAGATTCTGCAAGCCAAGCCGATAAACCCATGTATCTAAAATATCACCTGTGGAGTAGACAAGTGGATTATAGAGATTGTATACC
Source organism: Paenibacillus sp. J31R109 (assembly GCF_059692055.1). Classification (NCBI taxonomy): domain Bacteria; kingdom Bacillati; phylum Bacillota; class Bacilli; order Caryophanales; family Paenibacillaceae; genus Paenibacillus; species Paenibacillus sp. J31R109. The sequence goes on from NZ_JCAUAR010000001.1 coordinate 1,051,673, forward strand.
TGATCGAAACCTGCATTTAGCACGTTGCCAAGGCTCAGAACGCCCAGCAGTACGACGGTTGTCGTAAGCGCCGGAAGTGTTATATTCCTAATCATCTGCCACCGATTAGCTCCATCGATCGCAGCCGCTTCATATAAATTCATGTTGACGCCAGTCAGTGCTGCAAGATAAATAATGGCATTGTACCCGAACTCTTTCCACACATCGGTGCCGATAACCAATTGACGAAATATACTTGCATCTGCCATAAAAAGCTTGGGATCTCCCCCGAACATTTGAATGACGGTGTTGACAACACCGTAATACCCGAAAATGCCAATAACGATCGTCGCCATAATAACCCATGATAAAAAATGAGGTAAATAAACGATGGTCTGAACAAACTTTTTATATCGCAAGTTGGTAAGCTCATTGAGTAGAATCGCAAATACCAAGGGAATTATTAAATTGAATACAATTTTGCCCACAGCGATAATAATGGTGTTCATAATGACCGATTTGCTGTCATTTAATTGAAACATATATCTGAAATTTTCCAACCCAACCCACTCGGAACCGAGTATTCCCACTCCGGGATTATAATTTTGAAATGCCATCACGATGCCGAACATCGGTACAATACTGAACATAATAAGCCAAATCATGCCTGGAAGCAGCATGAAGTAATAATGCTTTTGAAAACCCATTTTCCTCATAACGGTTGTCCCCCATCTCAACAGCCATATTGAAATTTGCAAAAGGCGTTGAGTCTGCCAACGCCTTTTACAAGTATAGACAAGTTATTTCTTAAGGAGATCCGCAACTTCCGCTGAGATCTGATCCCCACCCTGTGCCTTCCAATCTTTAACAAACTTATCAAACGAATCGATTGGCGTTTGGCCAAGGATGATTTTTAGAACAGTCTCATCTTCCATCTTTTTCAAGTTCGCCCATTTGGTCTCCATTGTCGCTGTTTGGTTATAGGTTACACTGAACACTTTTTTATTGATCGGGATCGTTGAGAATGCACGGTCGCCAATCAGCAGTGAATAGAGACGTTGGAAATCGCCGAAGTTGGTCTTATCAAAGTTGCTGACGTTCAAGTTATCGTACGGCGGTTTAACTACGCTTTGTACCTTCTTTGCATCTGCGTACATCAGTTTATACAGGCTGTTCGGCACATTGTAATCTTCTGGTTTCTTTTGCCCGTTCAGGACTTTAAGAAGCTCGGTATATTCATACTCCGTTTCATTTGCCGCAGCCATGACGTTACGCAGCGGATACCAAGACACAGCAACGGATAGGTTGAATGTGGCTTCATCGCGTACAAGCGCGTTATTCATGATGAGAATCGCTTTGACAACATCTGGCTTCGCGTTCTTACTGATGAGCGTATACGTACTGCCTGTCGTTTTCATATGAGTGTTCCATTTCCCGTCATCCGTATAAACAGGATAGGCCTGCCAGTTGGCATTCGGATCGTTTTTGAAGGAATCCCCGTTTCCGTAACCGCCATTCCACCACGGACCAAAGAAGATTCCCGCCTTGTTGGCATTGATCGGATCCCCTACGTTGTCACGGGTACCAACCTCTGGGTCAATGAGTCCCTTTTTGTACCAATCAGCTAGTAAAGCCAATGTTTTCTTGGTATTGTCTGTCGTTGTTCCATAGGTAACCGAACCGTTACCATTATCTAGCCAGTAGCCTGGATAGGCATCTAAAGCACCGAATAACGGATCAAAACCACCCATGTTGTTGGAAGAAACGAGGAAGGTTGCGTATGGGAACGTATTTTTTGAAGGTCCTGCAATGCCGATTGTTTTGTCTCCGCCCAATTTGTTGTCAATGAAGGCTTTCGCTGTTTTCTCAACGTCTCCCACTGTCTTGGGCACCGGCATATTTAGTTTATCGAGCCAATCTTTGCGAATCCACATGATGTGAACACCATCTGTATCCACGGTGATATTAGGCAGTGATGTCATTTTACCTTTGTAACTTGCGTTTTCCAACGCACGTCCTTGTGTACTAGCCATAATTTCCTTGACTTGCGAAGAGGCATACTGGTTAAACGAATCGGTGATATCGTACAGTAATCCTGAACTGGCCGCTTTCGTCATAAAGGACCTGTCGTCTACAACCATGCCGTCTGGCAGTTTGCCGGATGCAATAGAGAGACTCACTTTTTGCTTATAATCATTACCAGTTGCTGCCGTCCAATCCACGATAATATTGATGTTGTACTTTTCTTTCAGATAACGTGTATATTGATTGTTTCCTACACTATCACCTTGCGGCAACGTTTTGTCTGTTGGATCCACAACCATGCCAATATGAACATCGACCGGAGATGGAAATTTGGAAAATGCTACATCATCACTAGTTTGTGTTGCGGTTGTACTTGAAGGCGCTTTCACTTCAGGTGATGCAGAAGCTTTCACATCTGATGTTGAAGGCGTCTTCGTTTCTTTTGTTTCATTTGGAGACGTACAAGCTGCCATGCTTGAAACTAGAAATGTCGTCAGGAGTACGCTTACAAGTTTTCTTTTCAACTTAATCCCTCCCTTGTATCTTTTCATCCCAATTATACATGGAAGGTTTATAGAAAAAGTCCGAAGGATGTATCGCGTTTAAAGTGAACGCATGCTCGCAGGGGGGGTATTTGTTAGATGTTAAGTGATCAAATCTCTCTGTGACGCTGTGCCCGAAATTCGGTTGGAAGCAGCCGCGTCTGCTCGTAAAATATTTGCGAGAAGTATTTTGCGTCACCATACCCAACTGCATGGGCAATCCATGTCACTGGCCGATTCGTTTCAGATAAAAGCCGCTCTGCAGCACGGATTCGTTCTTGCCGGAGATAATCGTTGAAAGTGGTTCCAGTTAATTTTTTAAAACACTGACAAAAATAACTGCGACTCATATTCACATGCTCGGCAACATTCTCTGCATGTAACGTGTCCGCTGTATGTTCGCGAATAAATTGGACGGCCTTGAGCATGCAGATCATCGTTTTCGATAAATCAGTTGACTTCGTCACTTGCGTATAGATGAGCATCCGATATCGGCGAATCCATTCCACAGCTGACCGGATGTCGTCGATTTCAGACCAGAACCCCGTGTCGAGCTTAGCGGCGATCTCTACTTGTGAGATTACACGCATAAATAGCGCTTCAAGCCTACGAACTGAACGATTCATCGCAATCGTTTGCGTGCATAAATGCTGGAATATAGCCTCATTATATAGCCAGTAAAGGGAGTGCCAATCGTGTTCGAGCTTGCGCCATTGCTCATCCTCTACGCTATCATTTTGGATTAACAATGAAGTCGTGGCCCCAGTAACCGATATGTGCTGTGGAAATTCGTCAGCTAATTTAAGACGGATTCGTTTGAGAATTTGTTGGTCATCCTCTAGCTCTAGTCGTACTTTAGAAATATAATCGAGAACCCCCAATCGGTAAGCGGATTGAACAGTTTCAAAATCTTCATGAAACGTTAACATCACAGAACGCAAAGTCGGGTGTTTGATACGTGCTGCCTGTATCAATTCGATCCCTGACATCACGGGCATGGAAATATCGACAAACATCAGATCCACCGTATGCTGGTCTAGAAATTCCAATGCTTTCGCGCCATTTGCAGCTTCCCCAGCTACGGTCATGCCATGCTCGGACCATGGCATGATGGAAATAAGTCCTTTTCGCGCGAGTTTATCGTCATCGACAATTAATACTCGAATCATATCAGTTTCTCCTTTCAATAGGGGAGATACATGATTACCGTTGTACCTTGGTTCGGAGTGCTGTCAATCTGTAGACGGGCTCTATCTCCATAAAACGATTCCAACATAGATCGTACATATCGCAGGCCGATCCCCCTCCCTCCCTGCTGTTGATCAGGCGTTTCACGTTGCAACAAGGCAAGTGTCTCTTCGCTAAGTCCTTTGCCATCATCGCGAATGATGATTTTGATGATTCCAGCTATTTCGTAAGGAGCAATTCGCACTTCCAGCTTGCCTTGATCATCAAGGCCATGACAAACGGCGTTCTCTACGAGAGGTTGAAGAATAAAACGAGCGACAGGACTATCGAGATAATCACCTTCCGGAATATCCAAATTCACTTGAAAATCGTATCGCTTTTGCTGAAGATCAAGATAAGCGCGCATAACTTGTGTTTCGGTTCGGAGTGTCGCTGTTTCCTGAGTTTTCCCTAAATTGTAGCTAAGCAAAAAAATCAATGTCGATACGAACTTGTCGATTTCAGGCTGCCGGTGCATGACGGCTAGCCAACGTACCGAATTTAGCGTATTCATCAAAAAATGCGGATTTATTTGATAAGCCAGTTTCTCTATTTCCAACTGATGACGCCGTTTCTCTTTATGTTCAACATCAATAATTAATTGTTGAATCTGTTGCTTCATTTTATTAAATTGATCAAAGAGCTTGTCAAACTCAGAAATGCCAGTACGATACTGCATCGCATCCATGTGCCCTCTTCCGAGTGCTACCATTTCCGTTTCGAACACGCGGAGCGGTCTGTTGATCAGTCGCAGCAGCAGTAACGCGATGGATAAAAGGATGATTAGAGCGATTCCCAATATTATCAACATATGATTTTTCCAAGTGTAAAATTCGTGGTTATAGCTCTCTACAGGCAGCATAAGGGCGATATGATAACCATAATCACTCACTAATTGATCCCATATATATCCCTCGCTTATACCCGAACTCCCGCCAAGTACCAAGTTTTGACCGACTGTAAACACACTTGGATCACTGCTGTATTTAATTTGCTTCTCTTGATCACTCAAAACCAGTACATACGGTAAATTTAGACTGGATGAAAGCTTACTAATGTCCGTCGCGAGATCGGACTTGGCTTCGACATAAATCACTTGCTTCGTTCCATCGGAAAAAGTAATTTCGCGTGTCACCGACACGACTTGATCATCGCTGAATCTGCATAGGGACAAATGTGGCGATTGGTAATTGATGCTCTCGTTGCCAGCTACAATAGGTAAGGATTGCAAGGTAAAATCTTCACGTAACGGTAAATTAGAATAAAGCGGGTGCTTGTCCTCGGGATTATAGTACATCACCAACTCCATTGCAGGGTTTGAAAAGGAAATCAGTCCGATATTGTTCGATACACTTAGGGAGAGCTGAAGTCGTTTGTAGAGATCGTCAGTGGAGAAATACGTATCCATGAGGTTGCCGACATTACCTTGAGGTGTCATTTGTTGAGTGACTTGTAGCAGATTATAGTAAACCTGCGTGAGTTTCATAGATTGCTGGTATAAATCGAAGGCCATATTCGTTTTAATCTTGTTTTGCTGCATCGTGTTAATCGCATTGTACGAGACAGACGCCATTAAAATGGAACATCCCAGAAAACTCGAAATGAGCGTAACAACAATTCGTTTCCTGAGTGAAGAAGTACCGAAAGGGTTACGCAATAATCTAGCAAAACCTGTCTTACTACGAATAACTTTCAAGGTCAAAGTATTGATCAATGTAATGCTGCGCACATTCACCACCCCATAGTTGAACTACCTTTAGTAAGTTAATTCTCCAAATACTTCCTTAAAGTTTTACGTTATGAGTATTCGATGTGGATTGAATTTCTCCTTCTGTGCCTTTGTGAATCATGTGCAAAAGGGATGAAGAGCTGCCTCGGCGGCAGCTCTTCATTTGTTAATGTTATATCTTAAGCTACCGTCACGATGATGGGTTGCTTCTTTGTAATTATGATGGTGTGCTCATGTTGCGCCGCAAAGCCGCCGTACGGTAGACATAAAGTCCACCCATCTGACTGCTCAACAACGTAATCCGCACCGGTTGATAAGAAAGGTTCAATCGTAATGACTAACCCCTCCTTCAATACGCGTTTATCGTGCTTGTTATAGAAGGGCAGAATATCTGTTGGCGCCTCATGCAAGGATTTCCCAACACCGTGGCTGCACAAATTCTTTATGACCGCGTAACCTCCTATTTCAGCTTCGGTTTGAATAATTCTACCGATTTCATTCAGTCTTACGCCATGTGTGAGTGAAGAAATAACCTTCATCATCGTTTGGTGTGTATAATTGCAGAGGCGCGTTAAAGACGTATGATAGGGTGGCATTTGAAAAGAGTTCCCCGCATCTGCAAAATAGCTTCCACGTTCTGCAGAAACATCGATGTTAATAAGATCGCCTGGCTGAATTTTCCGATTTCCTGGTATACCATGAGCAACTTCTTGGTTGATGCTGATGCATGTGTTGCCCGGGAAGTTTTTGGTTGTTTTTGGTGCAGAGACGGCTCCATGGCTATTTAAAAATCTTTCTCCGATATCATCCAATTCATTCGTCGTCATTCCGACACGTGCTTGACGTTTCATTTCTGCTATTGTCAACGCAACGATTTTACCGATTTTCATAAGTTCATCGATATCTTTCTGGGAACTGATTGTCATAGAAAGACCTCCTTTATTATTCTCTTCCAATTTTACATTCGCGAAAAGTCTAAATCAATGTAACGTGTTAACTTTGTTTATTTAAACAGAAGAAAAACAAAACGCCATCTTCTGTGTTCGCCGCGCCATAGGGTACGTCATGTAACTCCAAAATATTCTTGGAAATCGCGAGCCCCAATCCAGTTCCGCCTTGTGCGCGGTGACGTGCCGCATCGCCTCGATAAAAGCGGTCCCATATTTTATCTAGCTGGTCTGTAGGAATGTGAGCACCTTTGTTTTCAATACCCACCTTAACCTGATCGGGTTCTTCCAGTATGGAAATGATTATGTGCCCTTGTTCTGGCGTATAGCGAATCGCATTGGTTAAAAAATTCGTAATCACTTGCTCGATCCGATGTGGATTGGCCAATACTGAAACAGTTGCAAGCTCGGTATGCACATGAAGTTGTTTACTACTGAAAGCCACGGATAGCTTTTCACACATGTCCTCGATAAGCTTATCGATGCGGAACGTTTCCATCTTCATGGTATAGGTGCCGGACTCAAACTTAGCTAACTCCAGCATATCCTCAATCAACAGATTCATCGTATCTACTTCTTTATCCATGGCATCGAAATAATAATCTTTTTTATGCGTAGCAACGCCATCTTTCAGAATTGAAATACAGCTTTTCACAATACTTAGCGGCGTTTTCAGCTCGTGAGATACCCCCGAAATGAATTCTCTTCGTGTATTTTCCAATTGCTTCTCTTTCTCAATATCACTATGCAGCTGTACGATATAGGAGTTCAAGGATTGGGAAAGGGAATTAATACTTTGAGATAAGTCGCCGATTTCATCATTGGAACGTATAGTAATCTTTTCCGAAAAATCTAAACTTGCCATCCGCTTAGTCGTCCTATTGATTTGCAGCAACGGGTTCGCGATCTTTCTCGAATAATACCAAGCAGCAAGAACAATAAGAAGCATGACAAGACCAATCAAATAGACATAATAATCTTGGAGCATCTGCACAGCTTCATCTACGGGTTGTAGGGAGGCCATGGCGAAAATATATCGTGTAGTCCCATCTTGATCTTGGATCGGGTCAATGAATAGTTTGTATTTCACATCATTTTGTGTAAAGTCAAGAATTTGCAAAGATGAATTGCTGATTTTCGCACCATCGAATAGTAAATTTGTTTGAAAATCCTTCAATCTGTCCATAAACAAACGATTGGTATAAATAAAGCTAGAAGATTCATTGCCAGTTGGGAATTGAACTTTGGTAATCGTACCGCTCAGTACAGTGTCCGGGGGTAAGGTTTTCTCTGATTTATTAAATTTAATATCGATTTGTAGATCGTAAATCCTCTTGGATAACAACTCATTTTCCCACAGGATATTCCCTTTTTCCACTAACTGTACACGATATGGAATTAACGCAAGTTCCTTCTTATACGTTGAAATAGCAACACGTGCTTTCGGGACCAGTAGCGATTTCGCTTGACTTGGTGTGCTCGACAAAATCTCATCGATGCTGATCATATGATAAAGCGGAATTTTTACCGTTTTACCTGCGAATTCCGAATTCAGTTTCGATTCATCAACCTTGACTTCCACATAGAAATCGTTCTCATTTTTCAGGTTACCAAAGTTATCTAGCGTAGTAATCCAAGCATTGTTTTCCCTATAAAAATCCTGTTCCAACTTCTGAATAGAAAGTACATCTCCACTACTTTTTAAATAGTTTTCTTTATAGGATTGGATGTTCGTTTGAATGTCGTTCACTTTTCGGGCGGCGTAATATTGCTTGAAAAAAATCGTTTGCCCTAGATAAATTGTCATTAAGATAAATAGGCATAATAAGGTGGTCAGCGAAAATAGTTTAACGACAATACTCGCTCTCATATGTGCCCCTCAAACTTATAGCCTGTTCTCACGATCGTCGTAATCAGCTTTGATTTATCTCCCAGTTTACTTCTTAGATTACGGATATGCGTATTGACTGTCCGATCATCCCCCTCATATTCATAGCCCCAAATTTTTGAGATGAGCTGATCTCTCGAGATGACAATGCCTTTATTTTGCATAAGGTAGGCTAATATTTGAAATTCTGTATAAGTGAGATGGACTTGTTCCCCGTCTACAATCGTGGTTCGTGAAGAAAAATTTATCCCGATCCCATGTATAGTTAACGTATCGCTACTGGCTTGAGACACAGGGACATTCGATCGTCGTTCTTCCCTATTCCTGCTATCAATCAGTCGTTTAGCTCTGGCTAATAAGACGGCAGGACTGTATGGCTTGGTGACATAATCATCAGCACCGAGCTCAAAACCTAACAAGGTGTCATCTTCATCCACTCTTGCTGTCAACATAATGATGGGGACATTCGAAGTTTTTCTTATTCGTCTGCAAACAGCCCAACCATCCAGCTCTGGCAGCATAATGTCCAACATAATTAAATGAACGTCATTGGCTTGAAACAATAATAATGCCTCTTTACCTTCTGCCGCTTCTAACACCTGATAGCCTTCATTTATGAGATAATCTTTAATAATTTCACGTAAAATATCTTCGTCTTCTACAATTAAAATAGTCTTTTGCATCTGATTGCTCCTACTAGGATTTTGATTACTATTCTTACCTACTTGTTTGTAACATAGCCAGATGAAGATGGTGTAAAGAAAAAAGAACAGCTGCCTCTGTCGGCAGACCTGTTCCTTCTTTGTGGAGCGATTTATTTACTCCATGGGGTTTCCGTTTTATGTTCGATAACCTGTTCTACTTTTCTTGCAACTTCGTGTTTCATGGAACTGCCGCTTTTCGGAACTTGCCCCTTATTTTCAGCTTGAATTTGTGCGTCAACCTGTGTTTGTCCGATTACATCTAGCAGTTGCTGCTTGGAAACATTTCTCGACGCTGCAATCTCAACGACAGATTTTCCAGTAGCTAATTCTTGTTTTAATTCTTGCGTGCTCATTTTTAAAAGGGAGATTAATTTTTCATCGTTTAGGAAAAAATCTGCCGTATGATCAGCTTTGCCATCTGTTGAAAATAAACCTTCCACTTTAACCGTATCAGGCGTTGGTTCACCTTGTAATACAGTTTCAATTTCTTCAGGTGTTGGTGTATGAGCAGGCGCTTGTGTCTGTATGATTTCAATTATAGGCTTTGGGGTAGCAGTTGAGGAATTCGATGCACTCGCTGCATAAGCACTAGCAGCTCCTACGACTAAAATGGCTGAAATACCAAGTGTCGTGAATAGTTTTGTTTTGTTGTTAACCATGTTAATAACCTCTTTTCATTGTTTTGTTTGCTGTTACAGGTATAAATATAAGGCTTGTATGTCAAGATGAAGTGAAGTTCATATCAAGTTGAAATGGAGATTTGATTAGCTTGAGATGCAAAAAGCCAGCAAACTCACAGTTTGCTGGCATCTCATATAAAATCGATTTATGATTCCGCTGTATTTAGTCTCGAACAACAGCAATCCCAGGTGGGAAGCTTTCGTTCCACTCCCCGTTCTCATAACGGAGTCGAATCGTGCCCGTTGGCACATTCAGCTGCAATGAAAACGATGTCCAAGTCGCTGGAAGCTGTGGACGAAACGCAATTTCTTTCCACCCCGGCTTCGCAGGTTTTAGGCCGATAATGTCTTCGATCAGCACAGGAACCGGTCCGCTGGCCCATGGATGGCACAAGCTAGTGTTCCATTTCTGATCTTTCCCCCATGCTTCGAAGCAAGTGGTCGCGCCTTCTTTCAGCATATTGCCCCAAGAATGCTCATCGTCCGCTGAGAGCAAGTCATAGATCAACGCATACTCTGCCACCTCAGCAAGTGCTTTCATGACAAAGTAAGAGAAATAAACGCCACATGCGAAACGTTTGGTCCGGATCATGTCTACAATCGTGGTGACCGATTCCTCTGGGGCTATATGGTATAGCAGCGGAAGTACATTGGCATGCAAGGCATGATGCGTACTTTGCTCTGAATCCGTAAACAATCCTTTTTCCTTATCATAGAATGCCTCAATAAAGCTCATCTTTAATTGCGGCAGTCGATTCTCATAGTCAACATGAAGCAAGTCTCTTATCTCGTTAACGGTACTTACACAGCCGATATACAGCGCATTAATGACGTTATGACAGCCAGGACTGACTGGCCTGCTAAGTTCAAAATCATAGTTGTCACGTAAGTTTTGTGGCCAATCGACCAGATTCCATTTGTCCATGACATCCTTTAGCAATCCATCTTCGCGCTCAAATTGCGTGAAATGCTGTAATAAACCTTCTGCAAAAGGGTACATTTCCTGAAGAAATGCCATATCTCCACTGTATCGGTAATAGGTCATGAGTTGCATCGGCCACTGCAAAGAGAAATCAGCGATTTCTTGCATATAATGTCCAGGTACAACAGCCATGATCCCTTCACACACGAACGAGCTGCGAGCGAATTGCTCAATAGCTTTACGGAATAGCCGCAAATCGCCACTGAGAAGCATATGTGAGTGACCAATAATCGTATTGTCTCCCAAATATTGACCTTTTTCTCGACTAGGACAATCTACATAATTCTCCTGCGATCCATAGCGGACTCCGTTTTTACAAATGTCAAAAATTTGATTCATCCGCTCATCCGAACTATGGAGCAGACAGCTTTGTTCATCCATCGGATAATGTCTGACTACAGCGTGGAATGATTTTGGTATCAACGCTTCCTCGGGTCCCTGCACTTCCACATAACGAAATGCTTTGTAATCATATGTTTCAAAGTAATCGATATCGCCAGATAACGTCCACTGATCATGGTAAAGGCAATTGCAACGCATTTCGTAGCGAACTGCTTGATCCCCGGTCATCAGTTCTTCCCCTGAGAATATATGCACCAGATCTCCCCCATTTCCATGGGCACTCATGGCGAACTGGCCTGTCAATTCACTCCCGAAATCAATCAAAAAATGACCTTCCCCAAGCCGTTTGACATGTGCAGGTTGCTTTTTATAGACGGCAAGCAATGGCGTTGGTTGCTGTACGAACGTATAATCCGTTCGCTCCGCGGCTTCTGCATAATCCCATTCGGAATCGTCGTAACTGACTTCAGTCCAGCCCCGATCGGTTAGCCTTGCGTCCAGATTTTCTGTAAATTGCGTATCATAGCCGAATTTTATGCCTGGTTGATTATCTTGAGCTCGTTTCACTTTCCAGGTACCATCAGTTTTAAGCAGAAGATTCTCACCTGCCCATAGTTCAGCTATCAAACCTTGCCGATAGTCGGCGCTGTTATACGCACGATTTAACAACCCTTGATAATAGACATGAACGGCAATTGCATTTTTGCCTAATTTCAAATAGGAACGTACATCTACTTTATTGAAATAGTAATGATTCGCATCATTCTGTGCTGGCCCTTGAGCAACGAACTCGCCATTGATGTACAGCTTATAATAATCGTCTGCCGTCAGGTGAAACCAAATTTCTTCCTCATTCATCGCCTGACTATCTAATGGAATTGCAGTTCTTACATACCAATGATGATGCTGTAAATCAGGATCGTGTGGTTCGATTTCAACCACTTCAAGTTCTTTATGGAAGAGATAGGATTTTTTCAAATTAGCAAAAGAACGATCTGTCAACCAACTTGCCTGCCACTCCTGTGTCAACCAAACCAACTCCACTTCACTCAAATGATATACAACTATGGAGTCATCATAACGTGCGATCTTATGTGAATCAATATACACTTTTTCGCTTAGATCACATTTTTATAATTACGTATTATTTTGTATACACAACGGGAAAATCGGCTCCGGTCAAAAGTTCACCTGGTTGTACATGGATATGTTTCCGCATAGGGTGATTCCCGACGGGCACATAACGAATGTTACCCGGCATGTAATGTACAGCAATCGCACGACGCTTCATCTCCGAGTGATTAGGCAACGAACCGTGCCAGGTCATACAGTGATGGTAGCCGACCTGACCTTTCTTGATTTCAAACGGTACTGGTTTTATCTCCACACCTGGGGGTAACAATTCAGGGCGTTTATGCTGCGGCATATGATCTTCACCGTGAAGCAAATGTCGTTGATGATCTCCCCAAGTATGACTACCGGGTACCATCCACATGCAGCCGTTCTCAATAACGGCATCGTCCAACGCCACCCAAGCGCTAATCAGCTCTGATGGTTGAATGATCGGCCATAGGGGATGATCCTGATGCCACTTCGTTGGGCCACCTGTGAGTGGCGGCTTATATTGAATTTGATCATGCCAAATCCGCAATGTGTCAGTACCCGCGAGTTGTGCAACATCTTCGCATAAGGTGCGATTAGCGGCATGCTGCAAATAAATATCACTGGCCATCCAAATGTTAACGACCTGAACAATGGTTTCATTTGCTTCCATGCTCATGCCATATTCACTTTTTTCTGCTAAATTACGATTTAAAACCGGTTTCTTCACCGTTTTCCCTTCCAATACGAGATCCAGTTCACGACGCAGAAGCTCTACTTCCTCATCGTTTAGCACTACCTCACCTTTTATAAAACCATCTCGCTCAAAAGCCTTCACTTCTTCCACTGTCAGCATGTCGAATCCCCCATCTACGATTTGTTGGTAGCTGTTGTTCTTGCTTACAAGATCAAGTGTAACAGTCTACTTGCCACAAGTCGTTGCAGGAATGATTAGAATTAGTTGCACTTTCCAAAGGTTTTCAAGTACAAATAGCGAATTAGGTGAGAACAAAAGATCGATAAGGGAGACAATTACATGGAACATTCTCGTTCACTAGGGCCGATGAGCTTATTGCTTCCTGCTGTGAACTATGCCAATATACAGAACGCTGCGGCCGGTACAGCTTACGGTCCTCGAACCATTCCTGATTATCAGATTGTTTATGTCATTTCTGGGCGCATGAATTTGTTTATAGGCTCTGAAGAATATGAAATTTTGCCAGGCGATTGTGCTTTTTGGGGAGCAGATACGCTGCATAAACTTACCGTTCATCCAGATAAGCCCGCCACGTTCATCAGTCTTCACTTTGATTGGACGCGTATGTCTCCAGAGCCTATTCATCCAGGTCCAAAGCTGAAAAACTTTCATGAGAACCCGCCATATGAGCCAGCGCTGCCCTATACAGTTGAAGTTGAGAGTTACGGCAGCGTGTCGTTCCCTGTTCATTTTAGATTCTTGGAAGGTGAACGGATTTTTCATCAAATTGTTCAAGAATACAAAGAAGAAGATCATGGCTACGCCATCGTATTAAGAGGACTTCTACTACAAGTCTTAACTCAAATCATACGTCGTGAGTTAGATGTTGCTTCCACGCATAGTTCTAAACGAACCATGATTAGCAATGCTTTACAGATGATTAAGGAACATCCCGAGCAAGCATGGAGTATAACAGAACTAGCCAAGAGCTGCGGCTATCATCATATTTATTTTTCCCAGTTGTTTAAAGAGGTCATGGGTGTTTCACCGAAGCGATACATGATTCATAAGCGAATACAATTGGCAAAAAAGTTGCTTTTAAAAGAAGAAAAAGTCGAGGTTGTTGCTAGTAAGCTTGGCTATACTTCTATCCATTACTTCAGTCGGCATTTTAAATCCATAAGCGGAATGTCACCGTCTACTTTTAGATTATATGGGAATGAAGTGGGCGACTTATAAGCTAGTTTTTGTCAGCCAGTCATAACTCTCTCTATCGGATAATGGACCTTTGCATCCTTTAATCCGCCACCAATGAAATACAAGCAGGTTGTCAATCCGATCCTACCGAAAAACATCAGAAACATGAGTATACATTGGGCAAATATGCTAAGTTCCGGCGTTATCCCAGTAGACAATCCTACCGTTCCGAAGGCGGAGCAAACCTCTAATACAATAGCTATAAGTGAATGTTGCTTGTCGGTCACACAAATCGCAATGATAGATAGGCTGCATAGCACAATCGCGAGTAGCGTAATAGCTAATGATTTCAGAATGTCATCCGGATGGAGCTCACGATTCCATATTTTGATCGAGCGGTTTCCTCTCGCAAAGTGATAAATATAGAGGACATTTAAGGCGAAAGTGGTCGTTCGGATTCCTCCACCTACCGAATTTGGCGATCCACCAATAAACATATAGAAACTCATAAGCAGGAGTGTTGGCAATGTGAAGTCATTAATATTCATCGTTGTTAAACCGGCACTTCTAGTCGTTGTCGATTGAAACAAAGCATAGAAAAAACTCTCGTGCCACGACAGATTTTTAAAATAATATTGATTTTCAAACAATAAGATAAGGATTGTTCCAATCACAAGTAAGATCCCATAGGTTAGTGTAGTTAACTTAGTAAATAAAGAAAAGCGGAAAAGGTAATCTGCCTTTCTTCGACGATGTGAGAAATAGGCCTTCACTTCAATTAACACAGGGAACCCTATCGCCCCAAAAATAATGAGAACCATCGTGACCAACTGGACAAAATAATCATGTGCATAAGGGATAAGAGATTGCCCAGTAATATCCATGCCAGCGTTCGTCGTCGCACTGACTGCTGCAAATAATCCTTGAATAAACGCCTCTTGCCAGCTATCATAATAGGCCAAAAAGCGCACACCAAATATCAATGCCCCGACCAATTCCGTCAGGAGAGTAAACCTCAAAATCTCTTTAACTAATTGGACAAGGCCAGATAACGCGAACTGATTGTTATCCACCATAATCATGCGACGCTCACGCAATCCAATTTTTCTACCAACCAAAAGCCAAAAAAAAGTACTCATCGCCATGATGCCGATACCTCCGAATTGCAAGACGAGCATAATGACAAAATAGCCGAATGTGCTGTAGGATTCGGCCACATTAAATACACCAAGGCCCGTGTCGCTTACAACACTGACAGCTGTGAAAACAGTATCAAACATGGTAATGTTAACGCCTGGCTTATGCACCGCTGGAATACTGAACAGTATGATGGATAACAGAACTGCTACTAAATAATAGCCGGTAATCACTTGGGCAGGTGATCGCTTTTCAATCCAATTCCGCGTTGTACTCCACATGGGTAACCTATTCCTTTCATACTCTTCAATCCAATACTTCTTGAATTTCCATTATTTTGGTTTGCCCAGCATGCGGATTTAATATACCCAAACAAGAAGCCGTCCCCAAGTAGAAGAATCTACTTATGGAACGGCTTCTATACAAAGTTAATATATGACATCTACCCCTGATTGCCTTCGACAGCGATTAGAACTACTGCTGCGGCTAAGCCTAAGCGGCGATCAAGCTTGTCGTTCGTGTCAGCGGAAAAATCAAGGTTTAACTTTTGAACGAACGGATTAAAGTTTTGTTTGAACTCAGCGACCTTTGTTCCGTTTAACTCTACATTGTAATGCTGAGGAATCAAATTTGTCAGAAACCTCCGTAGTAGTGCTAACAGCGCGTTATCTTCTTTAATCAATCCAATCTCCGAATCATTAGGGCCCAAAATCGCCCATTCATCTTTGAAGATCGACTTTAAGCCTTTTCGTTGCAGAGAACCTACCTTTTGCCCGGATTCTACATCTACTACGTCAAAGATGGACGAGAAATCAATAACACTTCGCGCTTGAATGCTGATCAACTCTTGTTGCATGGTTTCATCCCCGTAAATTCGGATGTCTTCCTTCAACTTGAAGGCTTTCATCTTGGAGAACAGAATAGCCCTATCGTCCATGTCGAAAATATCAATTTTAGCGCCAAGTAGAGAAAGGATCTGTTTTCTAACTGCGAATTTTTGTTGTTTAAATTTCGGATTCAAGTCTTCACCCCTCTCTGTTATATGACATAATAGTTCCACATTTTCGCTTCATATTCCTGCATCTCTGTCGATTAATGTCGGTATTTTGTATTTTTTGTTGTTTTAAAAAGTAACGGGGACCTCTACTAAATCTTGAATGCTGCCGTCGCGGGCACTGCGTGTGTACACCATCAATGAACCGTTTGGTGTAGTAGGTGATCGATCAAATTTGAGTTGTACGTCAAATAATCCGAAGGCAGGAGCACCCTGAGCAGCTGTTGCGGCTTTTTCTTCTGTAATGGAACGTCCCATTGCGTCGCGAATTTGGTAATTGATCGTCGCTTCGAAAGCTCTGGCGCTCCCCATCAATCGTTGTCCGGAGGCAATCTTCGTTCCAGGTAAAGGCTCATATACGACGATATTCGTCGAGGATGGCAGCGGGATGACCAACCGGAATCCGGGGTAAATGACATCAGGTGATAGCCCCTGACGATTGCGGTTAGCTCGAATTAACTCACTCATCGGTGTTCCGAAGCGGCGGGAAATACTGAACAGAGTGTCCCCCTGCTCTACTTCGTAGGCAAAAGAAGCAATAAACAGCAACTGAGCGACTTTGAGAACGTCCGGTTGCTGGATTTGATTAAGTCCCGCCAACATATCAACGCTTACAGAGAAACGCTCTGCGATCCTAAATAAGGAATCACCCAGCTGAACCTGATATAGAACAGAGCTTTGCTCCGCCATTCCTGGCAATCTGGCTAACAGCACTTGACCAGGGTAAATTCGGTTAGGGTCTGATAAAGGTGGATATAGCGCATTAATCTGAACTAGCGACGGTACGTTGGTACCCAGTTGTTCAGCAATCGAATACAAGGTGTCCCCTGGGTGAACGGTATACAGCAAGTGGGTTCCTGATGAAATCGGCATGGAAACGCAACTCCTTCTTCAAAATAGGTATATACCCATCATATGCCGTATTCGTCTTTTGTTTCGGAGGAATGATACCCTCCAATGACTAGGAATGAGATCCTCTTCGCTATAACATATTCCCACCAGGGTTCGATCCAGACAAGATGTCCAAATAAAATAAAGCCACAAGACAACCCAGCATGTCTGGTTGTCTTGTGGCTTTATAAGGTTTTTTTATAGTGGATTCGCTTGCGACTGTTTTTTACTTCCTGGTGCAAACCAACCTAAGAGAGCTATCGCAATCAAAACGCCATAGAAGATTAGCGTCCAGACTGTGCCATGTGGGAAGCTATGATCCAATACACCGATATCTTCATGGGATAGTGTAATGACAGCAAGCTTCACGCCGACCCAGGCAACAATCGCGTAAGCCGTGGTTTCGAGTGCTGGCCGCTCAGCAAGCAGTTTCACAAACCACGTAGCAGCGAATTTGATTAAGACGAGTCCAGCGATTCCGCCAAGTAAAACAACTAGGAATTTTCCTCCGTCCATACCGCCGAAATCAGCGAGCGGTGAGTCCGGTAGACCAAGTGCTAGCGCTACTGCGGCAAGAATGGAATCAATCGCAAATGCGAGATCAGCAACAGCAATTTTTCCTACGGTTGGCCAAAATCTTTTTCCTGCTGCATCTTTCTTCAAGTCCTCGCGATTATTTTCATTTTCCTTGAAGAACCGAGCTTTGATAATGTGCTTTAACCCGAGATATAACAGGTAAGCCGCACCGATCGCCTGTATTTGCCAAACGTTCGCAATAAATGATATGGCAAACAAAGCCGCGAAGCGGAAAACAAAGGCCATAATGATCCCATAGTTGATCGCTTTCTTTTTCTCATTATCCGGTAAATGCTTCGCAATTACTGCCAAAACAAGCGCATTATCCGCAGATAACAAACCTTCCAAACCGATAAGTATCAGTAAAGCCCATGCATACTCTAACCAAATTGAATCCAACTTTCCATCCCCTTTCAATGTCAAACGTCACTTGTTAGCTTGTCCGAATATAATATATCACTTTGCTGCTGTCAAATAGTTTTAAGAATAGTCTCCCTTATATTACCACAACTTCGTGAAAACATCCCCTCCGGTGTTTCAAGCACGAAAAAAAGCCTGATTCCTCAGGCTTTTGCATGTATCCAAACTATAACAACCATTCTCCCACAATGCCTGCAATCTCCCACTGACCATCTGATCGTCCCAGTAACGTGACGGAATTGCCTTGCACAGCTGTACCGATAAGGGATTTCCCTCCACTTGGTGTCAGAATGCTCTTACCAGGCTGTGTCACGAGATTAAGTCGATTCGAGGCTTCTACAAAAAAAGTATAAGTAACGGATGCTTTTGCTATGGGTAGTGTCAGACTAACCTCTCCAGATGAGCCGGCATTAGTGATTTTGAAACCGATGTAATCGAGAGTGATGGCGCCGGAGGACGTGAACGTTTGAATGGGCAGCGGACTTTTTTCTGCATAAATGTCCTCTGAAGTGGGATCTATCGAATAAATGCTTTGACCTCTACCTTTGATGGAGCAGTTGAGATAGGCCACGTTCCGTATGATTTCTGATTTGTTTTTCTTTAAAGAAAATCCTCGTTTAATCAAGGGGACTTGTCGTGAATCAATGGATTCACAGTCCATATAGACCGCATTTCCAATAGCGGTTCGTACCTGTGCGGGCACCGTTGTAAGGATGAACGAGGAACCATATCCGTAAGGATCATCGGGCTGATTAACTGTATTGCAGTTGATCGCTTTACAGCGAATATAGGATCTCTTCGCACTGTCTGCGGAGAATGATAAGTCAGAAAATCCGCCGTACTGCTCACTATCTGCAATACAATCAATCAATTTAATTTCACCTTGGACGGCTTTGGCGCCATCTCCTCCATAATTCATGGAATAACCAAATGAATTGCCTTTCGTGATGCAGCGATCAAAAACGATATCAATTGGCGCACTAACCGCAGTTGGTTTCAACAAAGTGACTAGGAAACCACGACCTGTATTCCCTTCCGCCACACATTGGATGAAGCGAATATTTTTCAGCAGATCCAGTTGGCCATTCGGCTCAATATCGACGCCACTCTGCGGAGCTGTCCCTTTCGTGTTGGTGAAGCGGCAATTTTCCACAGTAAGGCCATCTACCGAAATAACGGATAAACCTTGTCTGCGGTTATTGTCCGCTCGGCAGTTTCGGATCACAATATTCCGGCAGAAAGCTACTGTCGATTCAAAATATCCGATATAAAACCCGTCTCCACCACTGTCATTGGCATTGATATTCTCAATTACAACGTTCTCGGATCCGCTAATATCGAAAATGTGAGCCTGTTCACCGGACGTATACGCCACTTTGTTCATACGAAATATGGCACCATTCCCATTGATATATACGTCTTTAACGGTTTTGATACGTATTAACCGTTCGTAAGTAGGACTTACCCGGCTTAAAGTATCTATCGCTTGAATAATCGTCCCCGGCTCTAGTTCGATCGCGATTTGGCTTGGAATGAACAATTGTCCCGTTAAGTAAAAGCCGCTCCGCTGCTTAGGAATAAACAACTTGTGGCCAGAAGCAGCGTTCAAAGCTGTTTGTAAAGCCAACGTATCGTTCGTCAAGCCATCCCCTTTAGCACCGAACCAAGTTGCGATAATCGTATCCTCATACATGCGTTTGAATCGCTTGCCATTCGTAGATACAAGTACAGTTCCCGTGTTATCCGCGGTACTCGTGTCATTCGGATCATACCGGAAGAAACCTTCTTGCATCTCATTCGTTACGTAGTAAGCCAAACTCGGATTAGGATCAAGTTCAGTCCTCAGATCCTCTAGTTTGACTGTGACGCACAATTGCATATCCAGTAATTCCAGCAATTCTTTCTTTCGATTTTTATTCGCTATACCGTATACGGAACCGGTTACTGTCTGATCTTTGGCGAAGACTGTGGA
Source organism: Paenibacillus sp. J31R109 (assembly GCF_059692055.1). NCBI lineage: Bacteria > Bacillati > Bacillota > Bacilli > Caryophanales > Paenibacillaceae > Paenibacillus > Paenibacillus sp. J31R109. The sequence continues at coordinate 1,071,763 of NZ_JCAUAR010000001.1, forward strand.
CCTTCCCGCTCCCTCCCACAGTCCTGTAGAGATTGCAGCAATTCCTCCCAGTCCTAACGTGGCGAGCAGCTTCCTGCGACTAATTAATGGTTTATTCCTCTCTTCCCGAACTGTTGTTCCCTCTGCGTCCATGTTATGTGCAGCTTCTTCTACATCATTTGATTGGTTAGATGGTTTAGACATAGCTATCGTTACTCTCCTTTTCCCGACATGCGGGGTTTAAGTAGGGTTGCAGGAATGTCAGCCTTTCAATCCAGTCGAAGCGATTCCTTGGACAAAGTATTTTTGAGCAAATAGAAAAACGAAAAGCACAGGCACAATGGTAATAACGGCTCCAGCCATAACGAGCGTCATCCGATTTTGAACTTCGTTTTTCAGAAACAGCAGTCCGAGAGGCAGTGTAAACATATGCTTATCCTGTAAGTAAATTAGAGGTTCTAATGTGTTATTCCAGGCGCTCATGAAGGTGAACACAGCTAACGCTGATAAGGCTGGTTTCGCTAAGGGAAGATAGATCTTATAGAAAATTTTCCATGGATTTGCGCCATCTACCCAAGCTGCATCATACAGCTCTTTCGGCAAAGTCTTATAAAACTGGTGCAGCAGGAAGATACCAAATGCCCCGCCGAGAAAACTCCTCACAATAAGCGGATAATACGTATCAAGTGCACCGACGGACTTCCAGATAAAATACGTAGGAATCATCGTAATTTGGGATGGCAGCATCATCGTACCTAACATCGATAGGAAAATAATGTTCCTACCGCGAAATTGAAAGAAAGCTAAACCGTAGGCTACGATCGCACAGGAAGCTACGGTTCCAACCAAATCCATCAGCGTGACAAAGATGCTGTTCATGGTGTATTGCAGGAAATTTACCTCGATCCATACCTGCGTATAGTTATGCCATACGAAAGGCTCTGGTATTAGTTTTGGTGGTAAGGTTAACTCAGAACCCGCTGCTGTCAAAGAAGTTGAAAGCATATACAAGAAAGGAACAAGCATGATAAAGGATCCAACTCCTAATATCACATAGGCGGCAGTTCGTAAACCAGGGTTTGTTTTATTCATAATGCACCCACCTCTTTTCCGTGACCTTCTGTACAATCGTGATGAGCAGAATGATCAGGAACAGTCCCCACGCCATGGCGGATGCGCTGCCCATTTTAAAGTTTAGGAATGAATCGCGGTAAATCAGGATGTTCGGCACCATATTCCGATCGGCTACAGAAATGACATCACCTAGCATAACTAGAAACACGTCAAATGCATGAAAAGCAGAAATCGTTGAGAGAATCATCACCATATACAACATAGGAGACACGATTGGCATAATGATTTTAGTGAATAGAGTCCAACCTGTCGCACCATCCATCCGTGCCGCTTCCAACATTTCTTCCGAAATATTCTGCATGCCAGCTAAAATAATAACCATCGAATAGCCGGCCCCTTTCCAGACGTTAATGAGGGCGATAGATCCAATGACTAACCACCATTTTCCGCTGCGTATCCAATCAACCGGCCCAACCCCCATCGTATGTAAAATCCAGTTTAACAAGCCAAATTCATTGTTAAAGATCCATAGCCAGATCATCCCCCCTGCTACCCAAGGTGTGATTACAGGGAGAAAAAAGATAACCCGGAACAAGGATTTACCTCGAATTTGCTGATTAAGCAAATAGGCTAGAATGAGGGCAACGAACGTCTGAAGCGGGACGAATAGGATGGCAAAATAGCCGACATTACGCATGGAAAGCCAGAAAACTTTCTGATGTAGGAATTGGTTCCAATTGCGCAAACCGATCCATTGCGGCGGGTTGAATAAATCCCACTTCGTAAACGTGATATATAGTGAAAATACGAAGGGAAACAAGAAGAAGATAAGCAGCTGCAGGACAAAAGGTAAAGTGAAGGCGAAGCCCCACCAGCCTTGTTTGCGCATTGGAACACCCCTTTTTAAGTACAAGCAGGTTTATTTGTTATCGTCGAGAACTTGTTGGACTTTTTGTTGAATTTCTTTGGCTCCGTCTTCCGGTGCACGCTTACCGTCCATGATATCGTTCAAGATCGGGCCGGCGGCCGCTCTCCATTCGTTCCAGGATGCGTTCTCATCCAGTGTACCACCCGCTTCTTCAATCCCTTTGGTATAGGCCTTCTTGTTTAGCGGTTTGCTCGTCGATTTCTCAAGCTCCGCCAGAGCGGTTTTCTTCACAGGTAAACTTGTTCCGCTTTCCATAAGCAACCCTTGCCCCTCATCACTCAAATAATACTTGAGGAATGTCCATGCGGCTTCTTTCACATCAGGTTTCGATTTGGAATATAAAACCCATTGGTTCACAACCATCGGAACGAAGCGTTTGCCATCCATACCGATCGGCATCTTAACCGTGTCCCAATCAAGGTCCGGTTTGCTCTTATTGAGTGAAACTTGCGTTGCATACTGCATGAATGTCATCGCCGTCTTCCCATTTTCGAAAAACTTGCCTGTAGCTGCAGCTTCTCTAGTAGGACTAACCTTCAGTTTATTGATCGTATCGGACCAAGCTGTTAGCCCTTGAATCGATTTGGGATCTGTGAAAGTTGCTTTGGTTAATGATGAATCGAGTGAGGAACCGCCATACGCCCTCATCCAAGGCAGCCAGCCTAGTGTGATATTACTTCCTGCCTGGAAGCCGTAAATATCTGCTTTCCCATCTCCGTTCGTGTCTTTTGTCAACTTCTTAGCAGCTTCTATCATATCATTGTAGGTCCAATCATCCGTCGGCAATGGGATGTTATTATCTTTGAAAATTTGCTTATTAAAAGCCAGCGCCCCAGGGTTGATCCCGTGCGGAATTCCGTATATTTTACCGTCCAGTTTGGCGGACGTAAGAGCACTTACATAGTCATCGGTCTTCATATCGCGCTTAATGTACGGTTCTAAATTCTCCGCAACACCTCGTTTCCCATAACCAAGAACAACAGCATTTTCTTGCAGCCAAAGATCTGGCGGGTTATTTCCAGCAATGCGAGTAACGATCTTCGTAACAAAATCCGCCCAAGGCGTCTCCTCAATTTCCAGCGTAATGTTCGGATACTTCGCTTGAAAGTTCGTTATGATTTTCTTACTAGTGATGTCATAACCGCCGGGCAAGCCAATTTTCAGTGTGACATCTTTTAATGGAGCTGGTGTTGCTGATGCCTGGGCCGTTCCACTTGTGCTGCTAGGTAAAGTATCCGCTGGTTTCTCGTTTGAACAGGCCGTGAGTGATAGTGCTGCAATGATGCTAATGACGATTGTCTTTTTGTTCATGAGTATGACCTCCCTTTTAAGAACAATTTCGAATCCATGACATACGTAACTTATTTAGTTACTTGCAGGATTTGACCATCCAGCAGAAGCTGTTTTCGCAAAATGCCATAATCCAGATCCTGCAATGCACATTGATGCTCTAGTGCCAAAGCGGCAGCTGTCGCTGCAGATTGACCAAGAATCATAAACACAGGTTCCATTCGAATAGAACCATAGGCGATATGTGAGGAAGACAAACAGACCGGTACGACAAGGTTTGTGCACTCCTCCCCTTTGGGAATGATAGATCGATATGAAATCGGATAAGGCCCATTGGGACTAATTTCAACATTTCCTTCATTGATACAACGACCATCAAGAACCAATCGCCTGCAATTGTGGGAGTCCATGGTATAGGCGGCTAAGCCAACCGAATCCTCTTCTACTGTGAAGTGGCGACAATGATGTTCTGTCATGACGACGTCTGATATCATACGCCTTGCCTCACGAATATACAGTTGGTGCGGCCATCCGCCGGTAGCCGTAAACTCATCAGCTGGCAGACCCCACATCTTAACCTCTGCTCGAATCGCTGCTGGGATGGTGTCGTCATTGGCCAAAAAATAAAGCATGCCCATATTGTAATGAAGATGCTCTTGAAAGAGCTGCTCACGAATCCTATAGCTTGCTTCGGGCCAAGCATAATTACGTCCGATATAATCGGTTGAAATGGCTCCCCAATTATTCAAGTCACTCTTCCCGCCGGGCATCACCTTATTGAGCTTCATGGCATCCCAGACGCCGTTACGGATATATCTCCCCAGCAAAGCGAATTCATCACGATTGTAGTTAGGTGGTTTTGGAAATGGAAGTTGGTTATCCCGGTTACTGCTCAAACAAATGCGGAAGTTATAAGCCTGAACGGAACTATCTCCCTGTCCTTGCACGCCAGGTGCAGCATCGGATATACCCGCGAGCAGACCGCTATCTATTTTGCCTTCTTGTACATAGGGGTCAACCCAAGCGGTAAAATTATGTTTCGGATGACCAAAATGAATGCCGTTCAATATCTCTTTATATACTGTGTTGGATTCTCTGCCCACATGATAGGAAACGCCTGCCCGCGCAAGGAGATCACCTTCATAGGAGGCATCTATGAACATAGGGGCTGTATAGATGGTTCCGTCTTCCATATGGATTTGTGTAATACGACCTGATTGAAGTTCTACGCGATCTAAATGCTGTTCCAAATAAACAGGTATCTCATCTCGTTGCAACCAACTCCAATAGATGTCTTCCGCGACATGAGGTTCTAAGGCCCAAGTCCTTCCATCCGGCTCGTCGCTTCCATAGTGTTGACCCAGTGCTTGATAGAACTCGCTGGAAATCCCGCCAATCGCCACGGTATTACCAACATCCGTACGTCCGAGACCGCTGGCTGTCATCCCACCAATATGTTGGCTGAATTCAGCAATCACAGCTTTGAGTCCCATGCGACTAGCTTGAATGGCTGCTGCTATGCCTGCTGGCGTACCGCCATAGATGCACAGATCAGCCTGAATATGATTAGCTTGCAGAGGTAGAGGTGGTTTGGGCTTATAATAATACAAATGTGAAAAAGAACTCATACTGGATCCTCCTCCGTATAATTTGTTAGTAAATGTGTTAAACAACTGCATTTCTTCTATAAAATGAAGCTCTCAACAGGAGAGTAACAAATAGATTGGAGCTGAGGCGTATCTACCTTTCTTCCTAGATGAAGAGATTCCATGCCATGATTAATCATTCCGGTTGTGAGAAAAGTACGCTCCGCACGGACAGCTGAATGATTGGTAAGTACCATCTGCTCAATCAGTCTTGTCAGTTTCTCGAAATGCTTATAGGGTCGACCCAGTCCACTGTCACAACGAGCCGCTGTAATTAAGCCATCAGCCGCACGAAAAGCAAGCCCCCACTCTCTGATAAAATGCTGAAGCTGAAGAACATAGCCTTTCAAACCATCGTTATATGCAATAATGAACAAGACAGGTACGTCTACATGATCCCTAGGATGACCAGGTAATACATCTCTAAGTGTGATAAGTGCCTGAACCATGAGTTCCTCTGGGACTTCTCCCCGATCCATAGCCGCCCACACGGATCTCCCTTCCAGTGCTTGAATGGAGCGGATCCCGGTCTCACCGCCATGTCTCTGCTCAGCTAAGGCTTGCAGCACCTCCATGCCATGAAACCCATAGGATTCGACTCCGAGCCAACTAATGACAAAAATCTCCTTCACCTGATGAAGTTGATTGGGTGAATAGCTAGGTAATTGAGGAGCATGTGGAATTGAGGATCCTCCGAGAAAAGGCAGTCCCCTTCGCGTGAGCTCGTTATAGATCCATTCCGCATCCTCCATGAGATAAGATAGATGCTTATCATTGAAAATCGGTATCGTTAGCCCCAAACGATCCAATGCACGAAATGTTTCTTCAAAAAAACGACGGCGTGGATACCTTTTTTGACGCTTCTCGTTCCACGGGTAGTCGCCATGTTCACCAATGAGGAGAACGCCATCAATTGGAATTCCGATATGTGGAGCGGCAATAGCTTCCTCAATGGAAGTGTAGATAGGTATACCACGTGATTGCGCTTCTGCTGTGCCGATATCGTTAGATGGAACCTGATCCAGATAGAGTGAAACCACTTCGATTTGCGGATTATAACCGAACATGCCTAGCAACCGTCCGATGATAACTTCTGCATGCGAATCAGGACGATATTCTGTGACGATGGCAGCTACTTTTTTTCGCGCGTTCCACGCCTTCATTTCATTGAGACACAAGTTGTTTCCTCCTATGCCTGTTCCATTAATAGGCAAGCAGTCAAGGCAGCCGACCAATGAAAATCTCTGACAACGTCCATCTTTTGTCGAATATTATAGTTGCCCAGGTGTGGCCCTTTTCGATCGCATGCTACAGGCGGTACATCGTCTGCCGAATCGAAATATTCAAAGATGACTCCGAACTGCTCATAGTATTTCTGCACCATCTCGATACTTTGCTGTGCAAGCTTATCTGCTTCCTCGTTTCTACCTTGCCTCTTAAGACCTATATACACAAGGTAGTTCATATTCATCCATACAGGACCTCTCCACATATCCGAGCTGTACGTTTTTTCAGAGGCTGCCGTCGTTGGAATCGGGAATTTTGTTTGAAAATGTTGGGTATCCTGCAACATGGATATCAATTTGTCTGTACGCTCTTGGGGGATCGTATGTAGGAGCAGTGGGAGAAATCCACTTACCGCCTTCACTCGTGTAAAGTTTCCATCCATGTCGCGATCAAAGTAAAACCCTTCACTCTCATCCCAAAGTAAATCTTGAATTTGACTAGTTATATCAAATGCTTTTCTCTGCCAATATTGAGCTAGCTCAGTATCACCAAGTTCATCAGCGATCAATCCAATGCAGTAAGCATCTTGAGCGACAAATACGGAAAAATCTACGGCGTCCAATACAGCCGCTTGATCAAACCGTGGAGAATTATCCATTCCGGACTCTCCGGATCGGCAAAGTGGATTGCCTTCAATCATCCACTCCAGCAATCCATTCCCATTGCGATCACGGTGCGTGATATCCCAATTTACATATCGTTCGAGTATAGGGAGTGCATAACGTAAGTGGGAACTTTGTTTGGTATGACGGTAGTTCTCCCAGACACCCCAAGCCAATATAGGTGGCTGGGTTATACCAGAGCCTGATCCATCCACTTTATAGGTATGGGGAATCATGCCATCATCCCGCTGTGTATCCAATACGGATTTGAGAAAATGCCATGACAGCTCTGGGTCCAACAGATTCATAGCAAGTGAATGAAAGACAGAGTCCCATAACCACATCGCTTTGTGAGGAACACGATCCGGCGTGGACCAGTGCTGACGAATTGCACCTTCAGGAGCAAGGGTATTGACTTTCATCACACTGAAGCATTTGAGAAGCAGCCGTTCTTTCATCGGATCACGAAGTCGAGGTGCCAGTTGATAATAGTGTAGTCTGGCTTCAACTTCTTCCAATGAATCGTATGACAATCCCTTCACGACTCGGCTAACAGCTTCTTCCCTCTGTCGTCCGTAAGATAATGCCCATCGTTCCTTATCTCTTAGCAAAACGATGACATCCTGTCCATTCGCCGACTCTGTAATGAAAAGTGAATCATCGGTCCAGGCTTTACCACCGTCTTCTTCTTCAAAACTTAGCACAATGTCAACAGACGAAGGAGCCTTTCCAATAAGCGTATGCCAGCTCTGATAAACTGCCAACAGCGGACCATCCTCCGATTCCGTTACAAGTACATCTCCTGTCGCAATTTGAACAACTCCTGCGTGCGGAACGAGAAATTGTAAGCTTCTTCTTTGAGGTGTATGAAATAGTAGACTGTACGCTCCTTCGCCCACCGTAGCAACGAACTGAGAGTACGAATCCGTCTGCCCGTCATAACCGGAAAAAGCAAACAGAGCACCTTCTTTCCATAGGTTAGGTAAATTCTCTCGGACATTTAGTGCGATCTTGCTCCCCGTCAAATGTGCTCTCTCCCTTATGAATGCATTTTATTGATATTATTATCTCGCAATTCAGATAAAGGGTTATATAGAACAATTTGCTCAATCGTTACATGATTTTGCTCTTTTCCTCATTTCGGTACAGAAATCACTATGGTATACTCAGAATTATCTGATAGATAAGGCGGGTGAACGGCAATGGATGTTTTGAAGAAAATTGAACCTTTTGAAGGTAGACGCTTTCCATTACGAATGACGGAAGTCATCAGCTGTTTTCACTTAGTTAGACCGCACTGGCACGAACACCTTGAATTTATTCAGGTTATCGAAGGTGAGGTTCAAATTCTTATCGACAATCGAACCTTTATTGCGCATGCACCTTGTATTCTTTTCATAAATAGTTGCAAGATTCATTCCATGCATTCGCTAAACGGCAAGAACAGCATCATCCACGGGATGATATTCGACATGTCCTTATTAACTGGCTCTTCAGAGCATTCCGAATTACAGCATGCACTGGCCCAATTCATTCAAACAGCTCCAATCCAAGATCCCATCCACCCCGAACATCCGTTATGGAACGAACTGAATACCCAATTTGAAATCGCATACAAAGAATACGTGGCGCAACATATCGGTAGTGAGCTCATCATCAAGTCGTCGCTATATCGCATGATGATCCCTTTACTACGGAACTATCAACAGGAACTTTCCCTCTCAAAAGACTTCAACAAAAGCTTTGATCAGTACAAACGGTTGAAACCCGTTATTGATTATATAGAGTCCAGTTACGCTCAAAAAATTTATACGGACACCCTCGGTGGACTTGTTAATTTAAGTCCTTTTCACTTTACACGCTTTTTTAAAAAGGTAACCGGGCTTACCCCGATGAACTACATTAATCGTTATCGGGTAGAAATGGCCAAACGATTATTAATCGAACATAACTTAAGCATCACCCAAATTGCTGAACGTACAGGCTTCTGTAATGTTAATTACTTCGACAAAGTATTTAAAGAAATGAACGGATTCACACCACTCGAATTAAGGAAGCAATTTACCGATGGTTAACCTTACAATTGTCATCAAAATATTAATCTGTCCACTCTCTTTAAGAGAGAGGTCACTTCACTATTTTACCATAATTTGGACCCATTAGAATGCAAAAGGCAACCGATCCACTAAGGTCGGCTGCCTTTTGCTTATGTATTGAACACTTGTCTTAACGTTGGATTTCATTGTCTGTTTGGGACATGTCCCTGAAATATTCGATAACGACCTCACGAAATTCCAGCGCAGCTGGTGAGATATATCGACTCTTGTGCCACAACAACGCAATTTCCCTTACTACTTCGTGCGTCTCTACTTGGAGATATTTGATTTTTGCTAGTTCATTCCTCGCCGTGCGTGGTATGAAAGCTATGCCAATTTCGGCTTCCACCAGATTGACCAGCCTTGCTGGTTCATCCCCCTCGTACACATAATGTGGAGTAAATCCAGCAGTTTTGCATGCCGCGTCCATTAAATCACGCGTACCGTAACCCATTTTTAACCCTACTAACCATTCATCCCTCAACTCAATCAGTGACACACTACTTCGATCGGCCAGCCGATGCCCTATTGGAACAGCGACAAGGATGGGATCGATATACAGGATTTGACATTCGATGTCATCCCGTTTCACAGGCGGCGAGGACAAACAATAATCTACCTCACCTCTGTCTAACAGATTAACCATCTCCTGTGTGGTCAGCATTTGCACATGAAATTGAATATGGGGCCGCTTTTGCCGAAATTTTCGAAGAATGTGATGCAGGACACTTGCACTCGTCACCCCTAGTTCAAGTGTGCCATGATCAGGGCTTGATAAATTGGTAAGTTCCAGCCTCCCCTGTTCCAATTCGAACAAAGCTCTTTCTGCTCGTCGAAGAAATATTCTCCCGAACTCATTCAGTTGCAGCTTTCTTCCTACTCGATCGAATAGTGATACTCCCAGATCTTCTTCGAGGCGTTGAATGGTTTTACTTAATGATGATTGTGTAACATGCAGCCCCCGGGCAGCTTCGGTTACATGCTCTGAACGAGCTACCGCGAGAAAATATTGTAATTGAAGAAGTTCCAATTTCGCACACCTCATTCATTCCTTCTAGTCAATGAGATTATAGCATGCAATGCGTTGGAATATATAATTCATTTCAAGTAAGATGACAATAATATTTCATAGGAAAGGATTGAACATCTTGAATCGTAAATTGGTACTTTACATTGTAGCTTTTGCCGCGTTTCTTGGGCCGTTCACGCAAACCATTTACACGCCTATATTACCTGAGGTTGCAAGTGAGCTCCACTCCACCTCATTCGTCGTAAACTTAACGATTTCAGTGTTTACCTTATTTCTTGCTATCATGCAGATGATCTATGGTCCACTCACAGACTTAAAGGGACGACGCAAAGTCATGCTATTTGGAGTAGCGCTGTATGTTATCGCTTCGATTGGCTGTTTTTTCTCAGACACGATAGCCTTTCTGGTGATCTTCCGAGCACTGCAAGCAATCGGCATCGCTGCTGGATCCGTCGTAGCCGTTACTGTCATTAGTGATTTGTTTGAAGGGAAAGAGCGCGGCCAAGCCATGGGGACATTTCAAATGTTAGTATCGTTGGGCCCTGTACTCGGACCGGTCATCGGCGGGTTTCTTAGCAGTTTGTTCAATTTTCACTCCGTGTTTCTCGCTCTTGCGGCAACCGGTATGCTTGTTCTAGTTTTCAATTATCTTTATTTGAAGGAAACAAAGCTAGAGAATGTCGAAGCAAGACGTTTTCAACTACGAGATTTTGTATTGATTCTCCAGAATCGGATCGGATCGTCCATTATTTATCTTGGGTTTATTCAATATTATGTGTTTTACTATTTCCTTGTTTTACTGCCCAACATTTTAACTGATATTTACGGCTTGTCAGCCCAGCAAAAAGGACTTGTATTTCTGCCAATGTCGCTTGGCATTGTTATAGGTAGTTATTTAGGGGGGAGAATACAGGCGAGATTTGAAGGGGAAAAGCTTCTCGTACGAACCACTTATCTAAATGCCATTTCGGTAGTACTATTTCTCATATTCTACACGATTTCTTTGCCATTCCTGCTAGTTGGAATTATCTGTTTTGGATTAACGCTAGGGTTTTCGCTCCCCGTACAAACGACACTGTTAACCAGCGCTTTCTCGCATAACCGTGCAACCGCCGTCGGCGCATATAATTTATTCCGTTATATGGGAATGGCCGTGAGCCCAATCGTTGGCAGCCTATTCTATCCAATCGGCGGCTATGTTCTGCTGTTTGGTTTTATCATTGTCATATATCTGGCTTATGCTTTACTGTTGTCGCGTCGGCTGCAGGGTGCTCATGCAAATCGTCCCTCCCTGAAAAAGGAAGGCGTGGAATCGCCGTGAATTTCGCTGATGCTATCCCACCCTACGGCGTGTATATCATGTCACCCTGTTGAGTTACTTGCATACCATAAGAAGATTACCATCGGGATCCCTAAAATTGAACCAATGATCATTCTCGATACCCGTTGTTAATTGCACATTTTTCGCTCGCATAAATTCATAAGCTTGCTGGATATCTTCTGTACGAAACTGAAATGCGGGTACTTGATATACGTTTTCTGGCGAGAAAATTTTACTGTCCAAAACAATATTGGGTCCTTCCATCGGAAGAACATAAATATGACCAAAAAATAGTTCACCGTCCGTTGGTAAGCCTAAAATGTCACAGTACCAATCACGTGCATTTTCAATATTACTTACCGGAATAAAAACGCCACCAATTTGATTTTTTACCGGATTCATCGTAACCTCCAGAGTCATTTATGATACCAAACCTAAAGACAAGCCATTTTAAAATTTCAACATAATTGTCTAACTCATATATTCCATATTTTCCCTTGAAACTCCTCTTTCGCTGCGGAAAGTCAGAAACTAAAAAAGACGCGAATATGCATCAATTTCTGCTAGAGAAGTCACGGTTTATTAGGAAAGATGCGAATATGCATCTTTTTCCACCGCATGTATCCTTTTTAAGCAATATCGACAAAAAAAAGGATGTATTTTCGCAGCAATTCCTCGATAAACGGTCTATTCTACTTAAAAAAGATGTATTTTTGCAGTTCTTTGCAAGCTTATCTACCTCGTCATCTGTTTGCTCAGTGTTTCTTGCGGCAGATAAGCATCATGTTCTCTCAAGGTTGTTATTAACTGCTCCGTATCCAGTTCACAGGCCGATTGTCCTGTGCGAATCGTTTGTACAGCTGCCGTTCCAGCGGCTTGACCCATCATCGCACAAGCGGGCTGTACTCGAATAGAACCGTGTACCTGGACATCACTGGATACACATCGCCCAGCTACCCATAGATTTCTCCAACCCTTCGGCACCAGTACGCCATAGGGAATACCGAAGCATTCGCCAGGGTTTAAGCGACCTGCTTTTTCAAATTCATCATAATACCGTTTGTATTCTTCTTCGGAATTGTTGTAAGGATGGATATCGATGGACTTGTTAAAGAGTCCGATTTGGTCCGGAAATTGGCGACGAGCGAAATAATCTTGTACATTCAGCTCATATTCGCCAACGATGCGGCGTGATTCCCTGATTCCGATAAGCGATGCGGTCGTAACATGCTCAATATGCTCAAAACCAGGAACATACTTTTTATAAAAGTCCATGTATTCCCTTGCAAGTCTACGCCCCAGCATGACGCCGTCCGACAAATCCTTGCAGCGTAGTGCATTTAGGTTAAACAGATGCCCACCGTTCAAATAGCCTACCGTGCGATTGACCTTTGCCATCCCTGGCAAATGACGATCTGGCTGTGAGAAATGTCCGTCCCGAAGCGCAATTTGCAGCATCTCCTGTTGGATTTCATAGGATTTACCTTTCGTGGGATCCCAGTCAATGTTAGAGAATAGAGAAGCAAGTGTCGCAGGCATAATGCCTGGTGTATCCCGTCCTGCTTCCACACAAGCGACACCGCACAATTCCGATAATACCGCATCACCAGTACTGTCAATAAAGGTTTTGGCACGAACATAAGTAAAGCCTTCAATGTTATGCAGGACAACTCCTTGCACAATACCAGTTACGGAATTCGCTTCTGCATCTACGACTTTCGTAAAAAATCGGACTTCCACGCCTGCATCTACGGCAAATTCATCAAGGACTAACTTATAGCCCTCAACTTGAAAAGCAGTCCATTTGTGATAATGTTTACGCCAACTGTCTGGGTCGATGTCAGGACGTAAGAGGCTCCGTCGATATAAGGTTTCAACAACTTCTTTCATAAAGCCGCCCACCAGCATGCGCTCGCCGTTTGCCATCGGATCGAACGCCGTTACCAAGCCTGATGTGCCCATTCCGCCTAAGCATCCGGTGCCTTCGACCAGAAGAACCTTTGCACCTTGTCTTGCGGCACTGATAGCAGCCGCTGCGCCGGCAGGGCCGCCCCCAGCTACAACGAGATCATAGTATTCCTCCGCGATTGGAATGTTGCGATGAAATGAATACGTATGCATGGAATAAGTACTCCCTTCCTTTTCACGCTTACCGTTCACTTTCTATCGCTAAGTATAGGTGAACTAAAACGCACGTTATAGTTTAATATTTGTTTAACTCTCGAGGTTCTCAGTATCTGGTTGCGTGAATACCTCCTCATCGCGTCCGCTTCTTGAATTGAGACAGGAAAAATTGCAGAGATAGAATCAAGAGAGCGAATGCTATTCCCGTTTCGATTACGAGAAAAGGATAAGCTTGGATGTACTTAGCTCCGTAAGCGATCAACGAGGTCCACTCACCCGTAGTCGTCAAATAAATAAAATAAGGCGCTTCACCAGGAACTAACTTATCTACCATATCCAACGTTTCAGCCCCTCCAATAATGATATTGAAAATAGCCAACTGTCCCATTAGGAAGAGAATGAGGATGAACTCACTTATCACCATATAAAGCAACTCAAGTCGCATACTTGAAAAAATATGCTTTACAATTCTATGAAATGACGAGCCACCCATCAACCGGGAAGCAACGACGTATGGTTTGGAACTGTACAAATAGGCTCTTTCAGCAATCTGGTATGCAAGAGGAAAGATGCCTAGGACAGTCACCATGATGATAAAGATCATATTAAATAGTATCAAATTGTGTGGATTCGCTTTGTCCACATTGTTCAAGCCAAGTTTGAAATACAACCCCATCAGCGGTGGATACAAGAACAAAAATGCTGGCACGGCAGAGATGACCCATTGCATCGTACGCAACGCGCCTCCTCCTCTTCCCGTCGTTCCCGACCACATGCCAAGAGGCACAGCGATAATGAATCTTAATGCCGTTAATAAACCTGCATACGCCAAAGTGTACTTCAATCCGTTCAGCAGCAAGCTCAACATATCCAATCCCCTGTGGTCGGTACCTAGAAGATAAGCAGCATTCGGATGTAGAGGAGGGCTTTCATAAACCATTTTTCCGTCGATTATGTTCGAAATTAAGTAGACTTTATCCGCGTTAGTAAGTCCATGGGGTTTAACCATCCCGCCGAATGCCGCTAGTAATACGATGAATATGATCACCGCGCAAGCGAAATAAAACATTTTCGATGATTTCTTTTGCAAGGTCATGCTCCCTCCCTTATTTGTACGACAAAGAGCTTACTGAGCCATGCGTAGATAACATGAAAAATAATTGCAAGAGTAACAAGAACGCTACAAAAAATCGGAGTAGCACTAATATTTTGTACTCTGGGACTTACAATGTAACCGCCGAGCCCAAGAATATCGCACATCGCTTCGGCTACTGCCATGCTTGCGATAGCCAAAGTCGTCGCTTTTGGCATCACCATCAACAAGTCCGACATTATGTTCCGAATAACGTGATGAAAAAGTACTTCCCTTTTGGTCAAACCCTTAGCCAACGCTGTTGTGATATAATCCTGCTTCATCTCACGTTCGATTGCGAGCCGCAGCGTTCCGTAAATCAAAACCCCGGGAATTAATGCGATCGCAAGAAAAGGAATCATAAACGGAATATGATTACCGTAATGTGCTACCAGTATGATGTTTCTACCCGTCAATCGCGTTAAATAAATGGACGCAAGCTGGATAAGAATGATGAGTAGAAAGTCCGGTAAACCACTTAATAGCGCATGCACCGAATTCAACAATCGCCCTAACGTCCCCCACATCGAAGCCAGCAGTGATAAAAAGGTGGAAAACAGGACTCCAACGATCAGACCAGGTACTAAATACGTACAAGTTCGGACAACCGTTTCCTTTAAAACATTCTTTACCGTAATGTCATAATTTCCAGTGCGGATTAAACCAAAATCGCCATGCGAGTAATTAAGTACGAGTTCCTTTAAGGAAAACAAATAGTAGTGAAACGAAAATTCTGGTTTCTCAAGTTGTACTTTTCTCGGAAGGAATACACCGGGTAGTTTAATAGCCAGTTTTCCATATTCGTCGACTCTTCCGTAAGGTACGGATATAATGTGTAACTTCGCGTCAATCATCCTGCTTCCAGGAAGCTGCGAGACGACCTCTTCGTTCGTTGATTCAGAACTAAGGTTAATCCTTAACAGATCAGGAGCCTCTAGTATGAAGGCTTTACTGATAGTACTCATCAGAATGACAGTTGTGATGGTTATTAAACTTAGAAAACCCCATTTCATAATGAATTTCAATAGGCTCAGACTCCTTTCTGGCATAAATAAGACAATTGGAAACTTCAATATGTGACTTCATTTTTATGGAAAATTAATATATAAAAAAAGCACCCCCGCGTATGATTTCATGAAATTAAAAATTCATGCTCATCCACTGAAGTGCTGTTCGATTTCCAATCATCATTTCCTGATACCCATTTCCTTAATATTCACGTTAACAACCAAGCCAATTTTCATGGATTGATATTGTTGTTTCCATACCTCTTCGTTCCAATTTCGCGTTTTACTTCTAACGAAATCTCCTATTCCGAGCGGGTCGATCCCTTCTTTTTTAAACATTTCGATGAGATCCATGCCAGTTGTAGTTAGATCTTTTTCGAAAACAGCTTTAATGTTATCTTGATCCTGTAAAGATAAGTAAATCCCCTTTGAATCAATAATTTCAACATTGATATGAAGATCTAATGTCACTTTTGAACTATTCGAATCTTTACTCAAATGATATCTCGTCTTTGAACCTACATTTTTCACAGCTATGTATGTATTGTTGTCTAACTGTGTCTCAAGAACACCGTACCTCGTATCTTCCAAAAGAAGCTTTATCACTCGCATCTGTTTTTCGTTCAAGGACTTTACGTATTTGTCGGCTTTAAATAAGGCTAATCCTGTAATCATGACTGTATTGTTTTGCAAATTCAGAATCGGCAAAAAGGGGTCTAAACCTTTGCCCAAATAGGAATACTCAAAATCGTGAATATTTTGCCTCGGAACAAGCCCGCTCCGCACATTCGTGTCGAGTAAATTGCACAAGTACATCCCTTTTTCTTCATTTGAACTAAAATTGGCCTTCAATATATCCTTTGCTTTCCCATCAACTACTGCCAAATACATTCGTCGAGAAGTTACTGCATCGCGTAAGAACACATCCAATTCATCGGCCAAGCCGTTAGCCGCCAACTCTTTTCCAATTAAAATCACCGAAAGATTTCCCGGTTTAATAGGCCGATTTAATTGCATGTCCATTAATTCGGTTATGTTCCTAGTTGTGTGACCAATTTTTGAGTGCAAAGTATTCGAAATGGTATTCGATTTACCTGCTTGAAACTTAGGCGCGGCGAGCGTTAATTCGATTTGATCATCTGGTGCTTCGTCTAGGGCGCTAACAAAAGAAATCGTAATTTTCTCTAACGTTTGTTGCTTGACGCACCCTGTTACTAGGATGCTCAGAAGGAATAAGTAGACAAAAGTACATCTCATACGGTCCTTCTCACTTTCAGTCTGATAATATCGACGATGTATAATAATGGAATGTACACTAGAACAATGTAGAATCCGATTCCGGATAGCATGCTTTGAACAGATGAAATACGGGTATGATTTGGAATTAGGCATACAATGGTAAAGACGAGCACTAGTAAGATAGGCAGAGCTGTCAATTGTTTAACAGTGAACATCAATTTACACATTCTGCTTGCTGCCCAAAGACCGAAGCAAATGATAGGGATTACCCATAATATCTGAGCAACTGCGCCGATATATTCAAATCGTTCAATAAACGGAAAATGAATAAATTTATATTTGGTTAATTGTGGCCATATTTCCTTAGATAACTGTTCAGGCTTGAACATTAGTAGCGCGAAGATAATAATTAATAGATACGACACTGTTGAAAGTACATTAGCAATATGTGCCCATTTTTGAGATTTTTTTGGGCTTTCAATGAATGTGTAACAGAAAAATAACGACTCCACGCCCAAATAGGGAAATGTCATTTCTTTGCCTGCTTGGATGATATTGATAACCGAATGATCAAATATGGGGGTTAAATTGTTGAAATGAAAATAAGCCACGGGAAAAAACAAAGCAAATATGGTTACATATCGGACCAAGCTAACCATACAAATGCCAACGATGACTCGAAAACCACCTGCCACGATGTAATAAACAAGCAGAAGTAAAGCTAAAGCCAATGTCCACGTCACTAAGTCAGGAAATAGCCATACTTGTATGATTTCTATAAATTGCCGTATGAGGTAACTCGCAACAAGCAGGAAGTAAATGATAAAGCCAAAGTTAAGTACTCCACCTACCAGTTTTCCAAAAAAATGTTGATGAATATGCACAAGATCCGTCTCATTATGATTGAGAATCTGATACATCATCCAAATAATGACATGGAAAATGAGTCCCCATAGAACGACTGAGACCCAAGCATCTTGGCCAGCCAATTGAATAGGTTTGATCGACATCGCAAGATATTCGGGTCCGAACTGCATCGAATGAATCAACACGAGTACTAGGAAAGGCGAAATTGTTAATCTCGGTTGTTCTGTTGATTTCATCTATGTTCACTCCTAAAGCTAACTCATTCATCTATATCTTTTTTAGAATTTGCTTTTTTCTTATTAAATCTTACAGGTTTCCTAGTTCTTAAAAACGAAAACCGATGTTCAAATTTTGAATACGGTGGACGTATTAAGGTATCAAATAAGTCTGCCGTGCGAAATGGATAAAACGGAACCAAATAGGGCATCCCGAGAGAAGTTAATCGCAGTAAATGAGCAATTAGGGCTATGAGACAGATGATAATTCCGAGTAAGCCCCATAATTGTGCTGCGAAAATAAATGGGAAACGCAGGATACGTATCGTAGCGCTCATTCGGAAGATCGGTGTCGTGAAAGAAGCTAGAGCCGACAATGCTACTATGATTAATAAAAAATTACTTGTAAGCGCAGCCTCAACAGCGGCTGTTCCAAGTACAATACCTCCAACAATACCAATGGTTTGTCCGATTTTCGTAGGTAATCTGGCTCCTGCTTCCCGCAATAGTTCAATGACAAGCTCCATAATGAGCACTTCCACGATTGGAGGGAATGGTACATTAATTCTCGAAGAGATGATCGTAGGTAAAAAAACGGATGAAATACTCTGACCGTGATAGGTAATAACGGCAACATATAGGGGCGAGGCAAATACCGAAAACATCACCGAGAACATGCGAATCAACCGTAGTATTGACGCTATGATCCATGGCAAATAGTAATCTTCATAGGTAATAAAAAATTGCCAGAAATTAACCGGTGCAAAAAATGCAGTCGGTGCCCCATCCTTTAGAACACATATTTGACCCGAGGATACGGCCCAGGCAACGTAATCAGGCCTTTCGGTCCCAATGGTCTGAGGAAAGATCGAATTGGAATTATCTTCGATCATTTGCTGAAGCAAAGTCGTATCCGTAACTTGATCAAAATCTACATCCTTAATGCGCTGCATACATGTTTCTAAATATTGTTCGTTCGTTAATCCCTCTATGTAAATAATTGCAACTCTCGATTTGGAAATACTCCCTGTTGTTAGTTCTTTGATGCGTAACTCAGGAATGGGAAGCCGCTTACGGATCAAGTTAAGATTGACATCCAATGATTCAACAAAGGCTTCTTTCGAACCTTCTACGGTGAATTCGGTTTCAGGTATTGATACGTTGCGACCTTTTAAAGCAGCTGCATTGACCAATATACAGTCATGGCTTTGAAATCCATATTGGATTACAACATAACCCCGATAAAATTTGTTTTGAATGATGTCCCAATTGGAAGATACTTCTTTTTCTGGTACAGGGATGCATCGATACAAATCCTCAAAGGATATATCCGAATTATTTTTCAAGCAGCCAAGGATATGCCATTGCAGTAATTCTGACTCTGTAAGAGTTTTGAAATACCCGATGAACAAAGAAATCTCATTCAATTTATGTTCATAGCATACGAAATCCGCTGAATCACTAAGCTCCTTCCATAGCCGAGGGATTGAATTCATTTCTAATCACTCTTTTCTAAAAATTATTACTCATTCATTGTGTCTCTACGAGCGAATAATTATTCAGAATTAAAGCACAAAAAAGAGCCCCGTAATTTCTCGGGACTCCTATATATGCTCGTAACTATTTAGTTCTTTACATGATTACACTTAAGCGTAGTTACGGCTAATCCAATCTTTCAAATGCGTAGTGGTAACCGTTGTTGCATGTTCTCCGATTGGAACAAGGGATTGATCATTCACCTGAACGGAGCCGTAGTAAGGCGCGTTGGCATCCGTAACAACCTGGCGTGGATCTTTCGTTGCTTTGAAAAATTGTCGAACAAGCTCGTCCATGCGAATCTGATCGGGTCCAGCCACGTCAACAATGCCATTTGCTGGTGCTGCAAGTGTGAAATGAGCTACCGCTTCTGCAACATCATCCGAAACGATAGGTTGCATAAGAGCGGAAGGCAATCGTACGGTATCGCCTTGTGTTGCCACATCGGCGATGCCACCAATGAATTCGAAGAATTGGGTAGCGCGGACGATCGTATAGGGAACCTTGGACTTCTGGATAAGCTCTTCTTGCGCCATTTTTGCACGGAAGTAACCGCTTTGGAGAAGTCGTTCCGTACCTACAACCGATAAGGCAACATGATGACTTACACCTGCGGCAGCTTCAGCAGCAAGTAGGTTCGTATTGGATGTAACGAAGAAATCCAATACAGCTTGATCTTCCCACGAAGGTGCATTTGACACGTCTACTACAACCTCTGCGCCGTTAAGTGCTTCTGCAAGCCCCTCACCCGTGATTGTGTTCACACCTAAAGAAGGTGAAGCAGCTACTACCTCATGACCAAGTTGACGCAAGTTGTTTACAAGTTTTTTCCCAATAAGTCCACTACCACCGATTACGACTATTTTCATGTTAATTCCTCCTAGTTGTTATTGTCATCAATCACTATAAAGACAATTGGCGATCTGAATGTGTGACATCAATTGATTTATATTTTCCCTTGCTTATATCCGATATCCATTTTACTTAAACGCCTCACCAGTAAAAGCATAGAGTGAAAACAAGAAAAGCAATGAAATAAGCACAAAAACACCCATACAGATATAAGAAGATATTTTTTGAGAGCGTGCTGAGATCGTAATCCCCCAGCTAATTAAGAATGCCCAGAGACCATTGCTAAAATGGAATACAGCCGACAATACGCCGATGACGTAAATGATAAAGTACACAGGATTCGTAGCGATCTCATGCATCGTCGAACCCAGTTCCTCATGCGTAATATTCCCCAAGTAAATTTGAAAACGAGTATTAAAAAAATGCCAAAATACGAAAATAAATGTAAGAACCCCAGTAATACGTTGCAAAGTAAAAGCCCAGTTACGACCGTACGAGTATTGGCCAGAGTTCAAATTGGATTGATAGGCCATATAAAGGCCATAAATCCCATGAAACAATATCGGAAGGTATATCCCGAAAATCTCCAGCAATGGCTTAATTGGCAAACTGTTGATGAAATGCACGTAGGTAGCAAAGCCATCTGGTCCGCGTTCAAACGCTTGAAAATTGATCGACACATGCACAAGAATAAAACCACCAAGTGGAATTACCCCGAGTAGCGAGTGCAGTTTGCGCCAGTAATATGAATTCCCGTTCATTATCCACCTCTCTAAGTTGACTTGTTCACACTACTAAGACAATTGGCAGCTTCAATGTGTGACATTCCCCTAAATGAGTGTGATTGAAAGTTTTTGAGCCATAAAAAAGAGGCTGTCAGAGGTAGATTTCTCTACATTTGACAGCCTCTTGCCTTACAATACTTTTGTTTGATTAATTGGAAGGAATGACTCGAAATTCTTTATCCAAATTAACAAGCATGATGAAATTTGGATTGAATGTAAATATACGTTTTACTTGGTAATAGGACATGGTCACTGCAGTGAATGCTTCACTAAGAGAGAAACGGAGTTCTGGCCTGTCGATAAGCAGTCTGCGTGATTCACCTTCGAACTCTTGACCGCTGGAAATCACGACTAGCTTGCCTTTACTTACTGATTTATCAATCGCACTCAGAAAGTATTCCGCCTGCTCGTAGCCATATTCATTGCGAAGCCATTCATGAAGATTAAATATAATGGAATTCGTCGTCGTGTAATTACGTTCAAGATCATGTAAATCTAAAAAAAGGGAACGAGCTTTAGCATAGTGCGGATCTTCAGGATTCATTAAAGCGGCTAAAGCAGTTTCATCCAGAAAGATGGCATCCTGAATGTTCAAGTGATTATCCATATAGCAGCACTCCTTAAACCTCTAGTTTGCAAAGACCATCCAAATACAGAAGTGGGTTATCTTCCTTTTGATTCACTGAGATGGGGGTTGATCCGTATGTAGCATCTGTCAGGTACTGAACAATGATCCCATTGACGACCGCTTGTACCGTCGTATGTCGCATATCAGCGATGGCTTGCAGTTCATCATAATATTGCGGATTGAGTTCTATAATGCCTTCTTCTTGTTTCTCATTTCGTGGAGAAATGAGTTCAGAAGCAGTGGACATCGCTTTTTCGTATTGATTCTGAATGAATCGTTTGTAATTATTCGCCAATGTGAGTCACTCCTTATAGCGTAGCCTCTCAAACGATTCGTCTGTTTTTGTCGATTTAAGGGGGTACCACAGGATGACCTTCTCCACCGCGGCAGCCAGTATTATCTCCTCGTCACTAGCGGTATAAACACCGTATCCACGATTTGCGCGATTGTCTCCTCGGACATCGGTCTATTATAAAGAAACAATTCATGGCGAGCCAGATCAATCGGTACATTCATCTCGCGTTCTGTTAGAGGACGCGCTGGCAGTTCTCCCCTTTCAATTGCGCGCTGTAGGATAACGGACATTGACCTACTTTGTCTGCCTTGAGGAAACATGACTTCAGCGATCGTTGTCGTGCCAAGTTCCATGACGAGCCCGAATAAAGCTTTCGAAAGCAGCTCCGATGCGTTCCGATTCATGGATCGCAGAGCGTCGCAAACATCGTCCCGCAAATTACCGTGATTAGGTATTTCATCAAGAGGTAAGGGGATGCGCTCACGAACAGCTGCTAACACGATCTCCGCCCGGTTGGTCCATCGCCGATATAAGACGGCTTTACTTGTACCCGAACGTTCTGCTACACCCTCCATTGTAAACTGAAAATAACCCCGTTCATTCAACTCTTCGCGTACCGCCTGCATGATCGCGGCTTCCAATTCCTTGCCTCTTCGTCTTGATTTTATCGGATCTTTATCTTTATTTTTATCTTGAATAGCGTCCATGGCTTGAGACAACCTCCTAATAAAAACATGTTGAGTTTTATCTGTTGATAGTATATCATAAAAATCGTTAAGAAACGTAGCGTTTCTTATTTCATCAAAAAGGAGAGTGATCCTATTGCAACAATTAGAAACAGTGCCGATGCCAACTCCGGAACAGCAAAAAGCCACTAAAAAAATGATGCTCATTCTCATGATTGGCATCTTGGCCCCATTATTCGACACGACGATTACGAATGTAGCCATCGAAACGCTGGTCCGTGAATTTCAATCAACAGTGTCAACCATTCAATGGGTTATGACCAGTTACTTGCTTGCCTTGGGAATGGTTATTCCGATCACGGGATGGGCAGTGGAGCGATTTGGCGGCAAGGCGACGTGGATATTTTCCCTTATCGTGTTTCTCGTTGGATCCGTTCTATGCAGCTTGGCTTGGAACGTGGAAAGCCTGATTGTTTTCCGTATTATTCAAGGAATCGGCGGTGGATTACTAATGCCGGTCATGCAGACTATGGGAGCTCGCGCTTCTGTTGGGCAAGGGACAGGCAAAGCCATGGCCACGGCGTCCTTGCCGGCACTACTCGGCCCGATCTTAGGACCTGTTTTAGGTGGCCTTATTATCAATCATTTGGATTGGAGATGGATCTTTCTTGTTAATATCCCCATCTGTCTGCTTGCTATTGTGTTGGCGTGGAAAGGACTCCCTGGCGAAGAACAAGGAAATCGATTGTTCCGATTAGATTGGATTGGTTTCCTGCTGCTATCCCCTTCCATCGTACTTATTATTTATGGATTAGGCGAAGTGAGTACACATAGGGGTTTCGGTAATATGAATGTGCTAGGTCCTGTTATTGCTGGTCTAGTAGCATTAGTGTCTTTCGTAATGTACGCGTCAAAAAAGGGAAGCGAAGCGCTCCTCGATGTGAAATTGTTTCGAACAGGTTCTTTTACCGTAACCAGTATCCTCCTCTTTTTATCTGGTCTGATCACCTTTGGTGCCATGTTGTTACTCCCACTCTATTTCCAGCAAGTCCGCGGCGAATCCGTGTTAATGTCTGGCCTTCTTCTCGTACCACAAGGAATTGGGATGCTATTAACCAGATCGTTTGCAGGTAAATGGACAGATCGGATTGGGTCAAGACCAGTCGTTTTGCTGGGTACCCTCATAACCATTCTCGGAACGATTCCTTTTACCCAGGTAGGTTCAGAAACAAGCTATATGTATATCGTCCTTGCCTTATTGTTACGAGGGGCGGGGTTGGGCGCTGTTTTCATGCCTGTAATGGCTACGGCCTATGTCGGCTTATCACCTAAAGACATTCCACATGCGAGTATCACTACACGTATCATGCAGCAAATCGGTGGAGCTTTTGGTGCTTCGATCATCGCCATCATTTTGCAACACCAATTCAACGCATTGACATCCCACGATCCAGCAGCTGTAGCTATCGCATTTGATCACACATTTAGCTGGTCGATTTTTTTTACTGCCCTGGCTCTTATCCCTTCAGCTTTTTTGCCAAAAGTAAAAAAGAAGTAACAAACTTTATAAATTTAAAATTTATCTGAGAGAGAGTGAGAAATTGATATGCAAATATCACAAGGATCTTCCCCGAAAATCGCTATTAAACGAATGTTAATCGTCAATGTCGTTATTCCTTATCTTATCTATCGATTATTGGAGTCTCATGTGAGCAGTGTTGCCGCGCTATCTATTGCAGCTGCTGTTCCCTTGTTGGAAACGATCTACGGTTTTATCAAAACTCGTAAACTTGATGTTTTTTCTCTGTTTATTTTTTCATCATTGATTCTAGGTGTACTGGCCACACTCATGACAGGTGACGAGAGGTTCATATTATTAAAAGAATCTTACGCCATTGGTGTTATGGGTCTAGCACTATTGGTTTCGCTGCTGTTTCAAAAACCGCTCCTATATGTTTTCGCCAAACGAACGTTAAACGATCCGCAGATGACATATAAATATGAAACCAACCCTGCCGTTCGGGCTACCTTTCGTAAATTAACACTCGTCTGGGCTGTGGTGCTACTGTTGGAAGTCAGCGTGAAAATTTGCCTAGTCTTCCTTCTCACGACAGATCGCATGTTAGTTATCGCTCCTATCGCTTCCATCGTCATCATTGGAATAGGCGTGTTATGGACATTCAGATATGTGAAAAGTCGTAAGAATCCAGTTCAATAAGTCCATACAATAAAGGGATCGTCGGACTGATAACAGCCATACGATCCCTACTCTACTTATTTAGATAGCCACTTTAGTATCATGCAGCCAACACGTGTTGTCTGTTTTTACGAATACGCAATGCGAACACCGCTGCTAGCAAGCAGACGAATCCTGCTGCCACAAAAGGCACCGTATAACTGCCGAGTACATCTCGCAGGTAACCTGCCCCATAAGCGGCAATAGATGCGCCTAGTTGGTGTGCAACGAGGATCCAACCGAACACCATACCGGCTTTTTCAGCACCAAACGTTGAAGAAGTTAATTTAGCCGTTGGCGGCACCGTTGCGATCCAATCCAGCCCGTAGAATACGGCGAAAACTGTCAATTGCGTATAGCCGCCTCCAAGTGCATAAGGCAAAAAGAGTAAAGATAGTCCGCGCAAGCCATAATACCAAAAAAGCAACTTTCGACTGTCAAAGCGGTCAGACAACCAGCCCGACAATGTGGTACCGACGAGATCGAACATCCCCATAAGGGCTAGCAGGCTCGCTGCAGTGACGACGGGAATACTGTAATCACCACATGCTGGGATGAGATGCGTACCGATGAGCCCGTTGGTGGAAAATCCACAGAAGAAAAATGTTCCTGCGAGGAGCCAAAACGTTCCACTTCGGGACACCTGCTTCAAAGTATTTAATGGCATTAAGAAAATATTGCCTTGGAACGGTGCAGGCTTCACGATCTCTTGTGCGCCAAGCGCAGGCGAGCCGACATCCGATGGATGATTGCGCATCCAGATAGCAATGACTGGCAGTATCAGGATGAGAGCCCCCATGATAACGTAAACGGCATTACGCCAGCCTTGTTCTTCTGTTATTTTGGCTAGTAATGGCAAAAAGAGTAATTGCCCAGTTGCCGCGCTCGCTGTCAGCAAGCCAATAACCAAGCCTTTATGTTTCACGAACCAGCGATTGGCGACCGTCACCCCTAGTACATTCGCCAACGTTCCTGTGCTTAGTCCGCCTAACACTCCCCACAACAGCACAAGCTGCCACACAGAATGAATAAATGGGGTTAACCCCAGACTAAACAACATCACAATAATCGCTGAAATCATCATACGGCGAACACCGAACTTGGCCAGCATCGCAGCCGAGAATGGTCCCATTAAGCCATATAACAGGATTCGTATTGAGATAACACCGGAAATGGCCTCTCGCTGCCAGCCAAACTCTCGCTCTAGAGACTGAATGAGAACGCTGGGGAAGGAACTGATGGCCGCAGACACAATTAAAGTCATAAATACAATAAGTACAATAATCCAACCATAATATAGCTTAGAAATAGGTGTATTTGCAGTTTTCATCTCTCTAACTCCAATCTTTAACTTTGAGATCTCATTCCTCTCATTTCTTTTCAAAGTAACAATACCATTTCAAGAACGATCGGTCAATAACTAATTTGAACGATCGTTCTTGATATGTAATTAATAAGATTTCTCAGCAACAACAAAAAGAACCGAAGGTAATATACGGTTCTTTTTGATCTGTATTTTACGCCCAAATGCACATTACTATGCTCACCTAGTGTAGCCATTACCAATCCCAGGATAAGAGGAGGACTGTCTCCTCTCCCCGTACACCGGATAGGAAACTAACGGGTGTTGCTGCCCTTGCGGTTCGTAGCTGTCTTGCCGTACCAGAGGTGGTTTCGGGCAATCGACAGGTGGACCGATCGTCGTCGTGCTTTTGATTGGCGCAAGTGCTTGTGTCACCGCAGCTTGATCTAAGCAATAAGTATGTGCAAGCATGTTTCTCGGAGCCAGCCTGAGAAAATCGGAAACCGCGATGAATTCGGGAACAGGTGCGTCAAATATCGCTAACAGATGTGTATCATCTTCCGTAGCCATCTCCCAGTGGAACCAACCTTGTGGAATATTAGCCACTTGGCCTGGTGTAATCGTATAGTTAAGCACGGTTTTAGTGAACGGATTCAGGATTGACACAATAGCTGCGCCGCGGATGCAATATACCAGCTCAGAGGCATTCTGATGAATATGCGGTTCAACGACATTCCCTTTGGACAAGTAGATGTCTAGCAGAGATACGTTGCCAAGCGTATTAAGTTGCTGAATACTCAAGGTGTTAATAAAATTATGCCTATCCTTCGTGAAAGTACGATTGTTCTTCAGATCGTAAAAGTATTGCACATTCGGTGAAGTGAAATCCATGTAAGATACGGCCATCCGCTCAGCCTCCTTATTGTAGAATCATTATTACTAAGCGTATTCCATTGTATCTACAGCCATGACTAATGCACGCCTTCCTGATTAAGGCAAAAAAAACCGGTCTGAACCTAAGTTCACACCGGCTGGTATTGCTAATAATAATCGTTGACCCACAGCTTCTCTTCGTTATCTCAAAACTTCTTGAATAAATCGCTCGAGCGCTGTGATATCTGTAATGTGCTTATTGCATTCCGTACTATTCATGCACAAGTAGTTACCAACGGCTTTGTAATAATCCGGGGAAGCATGTGCCGGCCTCGATTTGGATACCGCGGTAAATAAGGCGATCTCTTCTTGTTTGTTGCATAAAAAGCAATAGCCTTTTTTGTTTGCAGGGGTCATCTTCCCTTCAATCCCGACGACTTGTCCGTCTAAAGGGTACACGATGAACAATTTCCCCGTCGCAATGCTGTTCCATCCCAGATAGGACAAATACCTGTTATGGTTAGTCAAATCAGGAATTGGCAATTTTTTATTTTTGTGAAATAACTTTTGGATCTGTTTTTCTGTAACTTGCGGAAACGTAGTCCTATACGACTCCAACAACAGGAGAAATTGCTCGAAGTCCTCTGCAGTCTGAAGCGAGAGAATCTTTTGAAACAGCTCTCTAGGAATCTCGTTTTCTGAATCCGCAAAAAGCTCACTAATCTTGAATTCTGTGCTATCTCGGACAGCTTCTATGACCTTGCGATCGGATACGGTTTGGTACGTTCGCTGCAGATAGTTAATTTCTTTCTTAATAAAATTATATTGATGGTTTCTAATGAATTGTCCGTACATGACGTACTCAGCCCCTTATTAAGAATTGAAATGGAAATAAGGTGCAAAGCCCATTAATTAGAAACGATAGATACTGGACATGAGCGATATGATCTTCAAATGTTTCCCCCATGCAAAGAATCGCCCCAATAAGTAGGCTTTGCATGAGTTAAGCTAGTCCCGGCAACATGATTTGCCATGGTATACCACCTCCCGAATACATAACTTGATGATAATACGATCTATTCATATTTTCAAGGTAGGTTTATTGGGAACCCTCCCTTTCTGCATGACATTTTCCCTAGATCATGATGCTTCTTCATAAAAACTCCACATATGGATATAGTTACTTACCGCTACCCCCTGCTAGTTTCGTGAATATATTATGTTTTATGTGGACTCTATAAAGTTTGCAAAATTCTAATAGTTTTGGAGGAGATTTTGTGAGATTTGTTATGAAACTACGCATGTTTATCGACAACAATGTAGAGCTGGTTCTTTCAAACGGAGATATCGTTAAAGGCATTCTGGCAGAAGTGAACTGTTCTTACGTGATCGTTCGGACAGCAGGCGTAATCGGTTACGATGGTGAAGAAGAAGTACTTATCCGCACCCGTCTGATTGATTATGTTCGGGTTATTTAATAAGTACCGAAAGAAATCGGAGATGACCGTTGGCCTAATTATAGTTTCGTACCGGAGTCACGATACGCTTACCCAATTCGTAACCAACTGTTGCAAAGCTTCTTTGAGCGTTCCTATGTATCTAGGGGATGTAGAGAACAATCTCTTGACCTTGTATGGTGAGTCTAACCATTGTGAGCCAACTGAAAAGTTCGTTTTGATGACAGATGACCTTAGCGATCCATTGGAACTGAAGTGGATGATCGAAACGCTTCAAAATGGGCAGTCTGATGTTATTTTAACGCAAGGAAAGATCAGGTTGGACCCATTCTTAAGTGTCTCACCTTTGTCACTATGGGACAGGTTAATTAATGAGTTCTCCGATAGACCTGAGTTGGGCAGTGCCTCACTTGCCAATCTTCCCATTGCCCTGCCCTTTTCTGAGTGGAGCGCTCACAACGGACTTCAAATTCTTAGAAATCCTATGCAATCACACCTTATATTAACCAAGTCTCAATGGCGTATAGGTGTAAACGAGCGCTTATCGTCTCCGCTGTCTTCTCTCGAGCAGCATTGTGTAAAGACTTCTTTTGCGATAAAAGAACGGCTTGAAGCTTTCCTCTCTCTCTTACCCCCTCCAAGAGGAGGTTGGAATGATGGAGCTCGAAGAAGGGATATGGTCGAGAAGCTTAACCAAGGTAGCTTATTATTGCCTCCTCCGTGCCCCGGCACGGACTTCTCTTTTAAAGGGAGTACCGATGATGCGAAGTCGTTATCTGTGATTATCCCCGCACAGAACGAGGAAGCTACGATTGGGCAAGTCATCCTGGAAGCTCAGATGCTTGGTCCAAAGGAAATTATCGTGGTCATCAATGGATCAAGCGACCAGACCGAGATGATTGCCCGGGCGCATGGAGCAGTTACCCTAAGCTTTCAGGAACCGCTTGGTACGGATGTAGGCCGAGCAATTGGAGCCTATGCTGCGCAAAGTGAGATTTTACTATTCTTAGACGGGGATTTTATCATCCCGTGGCAAGATCTTTCACCTTTCGTAGATTCTGCTGCAACCTGCTGTGATTTGGCAGTTAATCAGTTGAATCAACATTTAGGCATGCGCATGCCTCCTGGAACGGTAACAGCTCTGAAATATGCGCTGAATGTCGCGCTTGGCAGAGAAGATCTCGAGAATGCATCGCTCGTCAACGTACCGTTTGCCATGAACCGGCGAGCACTGGAAGTCATTCATTGGTCAGATCTGCAGTGTCCACCCAAAGCTTATGCATTGGGACTTCTTGGAGGGTTGCACAGCTTGCCGGTACACCATGTCGAGGTAGACAGACTAAACCGTTACCGACACGGTAAACATGATTTGGCGGGAGAACGATATTCTCAAGCGGCGATACAAATTATTGGCGACCATATCGAAGCCATGCATACTATTTTGGACAGAAAAGGAGGAATGGATCATCATGATGAAGCGTGAACCCGGCATGGTCAGTGTCGTTATTACCAACTTTAACCGAGAATTATATCTGACTGAATGTCTCAACAGCCTCCTACATCAAACCTATCTGAATATAGAAATCATATTTGTAGATGATGCTTCCACAGATCGATCGATCGAAGTCGTACAGTCGTGGATGACGGAAAATGAGGTCAATCTCGATCGTTTTATCCTTGTTCGCTTACCGAGAAATGTTGGCTATGCCGGTGCATTGTCCACGGGTTTATTCTTAGCCCGAGGAGAGTACATCGCCGTTCAGGACTCCGATGACTTCTCTCATGGAGCCCGTTTCGAGAAGCAGGTGAATTTCCTTCAAAACCATCCTGAACTTGCCTTGGTTGGATGTAACTATGCTTCCTTTAAGAGCGAACATAATCGAGAATATGTCCCAGCTAACTGGCTGAAGTACGGTGAGGAAATACGTAAAGTTTACCAGAATGGCGGCCACTGTGTGTGCAATGGCACGATCATGTTCAGGGGAGCGATTTTCGACCAGATTGGAGGACTTACAAGGCGGATCGATGGCGCTGAGGATTATGAATTTATAGTAAAGTTTCTCAATATTGGAGCTCGAATCGATAATATTCGCGAAGTTTTATATTACTATCGTTTACACAGCAATCAGAGATCTCTAGCTTATTTCGGAAAAGGGGGAGATCCTACATGATCGTTTCTCCACTGTCTGTGTTGATGGTACTTGATCAATTGGCCCCAGCTGGCACGGAGACACATGTTCTAAGCTTGACAAAGTCTTTAATTCAAAGAGGTCATAGAGTCGCGCTGGTATCGTCCGATGGTGAACTTCGTTCCTCGTTTGAACAAGCTGGATGTACGGTATATCTCTTGGATTCTCCTGAAGGTGGGTCCACCAACCGCTCGGGATGGATCGAGAAACTGCAAAATATCATGAAGATGGGCAATTTCGATTGCGTTCATGCGCATCAAACTCCCTCTGGTCTTTTGGCTGCAGAAGCTGCGAACACTGAAGGTATTCCCTTGATTTTCACAACCCATGGGACGTATTACCCGAAAGACAGTCTTGGGTTTCTCCTCTCCCAATCGAAAGCCGTAATCAGTGTAAGCAAACCTGTCCAACAATACGTGGATCATATCGGCTATCCGTCATATTTAATTCCAAACGGTATTGATCTTGGGGAATTTTATCCGTCGTCTCAACGTACCAAGGTGCGCTCGGAACTCGGTATTTCCGAATCATCCATTCTCATCGTTTATGCCAGTCGTTTGGCTTGGGGCAAAGCGACGGCTTGTGACATCCTGCTGCGTGCGATGAAGGATCTCCATCGATATGGCTGGCTGCAGTTCGAGCTTGTCGTCGTAGGTGACGGTCCGAAGCGGGATGCGATTCAGCGACTAGCCGACTTCATTCATCAGGAAAGCGGCAGGACGTTCATTCATTTAGCCGGACAGCAAACCCACATGCATGATTATTATAACGCTGCCGATATCGTGGTCGGAACTGGACGGGTTGCACTCGAGGCACTGGCTACGGAGAAACCGGTGCTGGCCATCGGCAACAATGGTTTCTTCGGATGGGTGGAACCTGACAATTACGAGGATGCTTGGTCGCTCTACTTCGGTGATCACGGATCAAATGCTCCACATTCCCGATATCTGTTTGCCGATCAAATTGTAAGAGGTTATCAGAGATTGGACGTCTTAAAGGCGCAAGGACGAGCAAACAGACGGTGGGTCGAACACTTGTTTCATAGTGAGCGTAACACGGATCAGCTGATCCACATCTATCAATCAGTTTCACGGCTATCGCGAGAAAGGGGACAATTATGAAACGCATTCTATATTTGGGTTGGATTGGCTTTAATAATATTGGTGATGAACTGATGTGGCAATTGTTTCGAGAATTAAGTTGGAAATATCTCCCCTCCAAAACGTATGATGTTATCCCCTCGATTCCAGGTGTGGATATTCGAAATCACGGTCCCTACGATACCATTGTTCTGGGTGGTGGATCGCTATTAATCCCTGGCTATATCGACGTTGTTTACCAGGCTATTCAAAAAAATAAACAAGTGATCATCTGGGGAAGTGGACATGATCGTCCAGAGTACACGCCATTAGATGAATCAGGTCAAACCTCCCTCCATCTGGCCTATACCGGAGAGCATAAACCGACAAGCGCAAAGCTCGCTGAAGTTGTCCGCCAGTCTGCTTTCTGCGGAGTACGCGGTCCACTCTCGCAGCAGTTTCTCCAGCATTCTGGTGTAGACATGGAGAAAACTATGATCAGTGGCGATCCCGCATTGCTGCTGCCAAGTCCCCTTCGTAAGAAACGTGAAGGTTCGAAACGTGTCATTGGTGTCAACTGGGGAACAGCGTATAATCGCATTTTTGGTGGTAGTGAGGAAAAAGTAGAAAAGCATTTAGTCGAGGCACTTCGGCGTTTGATTTGGCAAGGCTACGATATTACGATTTTTCCAGTATGGGGTCCTGACCGAGAAGCATGTGAGCGTCTTTACCGTAAGCTTGGTGACACGGAGCATGTGAAGCTAGATCAGCGACTGCATCATTACGAGGATTTGATCGAAATCATGCAAACCTATGACTTAACGATCAATTTTAAGCTGCACAGCAATTATCTTTCCGCAGCTGCTGGAGTCCCCTTCATTTGCCTAGGCTACCGCTTTAAGTCGTTGGATTTCGGTTACTCCATTAACCTGCCAGATTATATACTGCCTACACATCACGACCAGTTAATGGATGCCATTCTAGATAGAGTTGCGAAGATCGAAGTAAATCAGGGTTACATTACGGAGCAATATGAGGTGAATAGGAACTCTTTCCAGACGTTGCTGGAGCTACCATTCAAGGAAAAGCTTTTCTAAAACAAGCGTATATGTACAAACATTCAAGCCGCGGTTTACGCGGCTATTCCTTCTCCTAATTAGTACCGTTCTGCTTTACTCACATTGTTTATTAATACATAAATCGTTACGTACACGATACCAATAAATAAGCCAAATAATAAACAAAAGAAAATCGAATGACTTGTTAAACTCTCTTTTATGATGTCAGTTACTTTACTCCAATCCGTAATTGCTTCCCAACTATTTAATCGGTATTCTCTTCCCAACAAAATGCCATACCCACCTGCTACTGATGTTAAAATAACAAAACACCACGCTATCATTTTGTTGTATACATTCATTATGATGTATTGAAGTTGATACATGGATATGGCTCCAAGCAACAAACTAGTCCAAGAAAATAGATTTATAACTAAAAAATCAATCCAATACGCATAACGCATATTCGTGTTATTTACATATATCTCGTTCTTTAAATTCAAATGAATGAGATCCGTTATCACGTACGGGGAATTCGGAAAGAAAAGTAACCATAGCATACCAATTAAAACAAGAAAAATGGTCTTCACTTTACTACGCTTGTAAATCAGATAAATCACTGTAGACAGAACAAAAGGAATCCAAGCCAAAAATAAATTCCAGATTAAGAAATCATAATAGGTTTTATTCCTACAAATGATATAAACAACAATATTCAATATAGACAGGCTGACTAGAAAGACAAATAAGCTTTTATGGTTCAAATCCTTCATTGAAAATCCCCTTTAGATGGATTGAAATCCCCGATTCACCGGGATCCGTTTACTTCAACTTGATTTCAAAAGGTTGCTCGATCCAAGATGGATAATTCGTGATTTCAAATGTGAATGGATTTGTATAAGGTTTATCCAAGATTAATTGAGAGTTAATCATACTCTCCATCCCGCCTTCGTTCGTTGAGGTTGAGGTCGTACGATAGCTGCCCCATTGAAACTCTGTCCCCTTCGCATCATGAACCTTTCCATCAAGAATGGAAAACCCGAAATGGTCTCGATCCGGATCCGATCGGACACCTAATACAATGCTATAATGATCATCAGCAACTTTATCTACGGTTATGATTCGAACTTTATCGTCTGGCGCTTGCACGATTCTTTGCTCATCCAAATCGAGCTGCATTTCCAGTTTCGATTTATCTAGCGCCATGATGCGGCTGCCTTTTAATACAAGATGCTTCGGCTTGGAAAAAAAGGCACTCTCAAACTGCAGTGTTTGTCCACCGTCTTGATTACCAAACCAGCCTTGATTACGTAGTTCCTCCCCCGTATCCGTTACAATTCGTAAGTCATTTATTCCAAATAGCTTCATCGAATTACTTGCGTCAAATGCAACTTCTACTTGAATGCTTGTGGGATTAATCGTGGCTTCCTTAAACAGTACACGTTGACCATCGACAGTAACCGTTTGCCCAAGCGGAATCGTTTCTTTCAACCCTTTAAAACGTGCTTTATCAATGGGAATGACTGCGTTCCATGTTTGATTTTCGAATGGCATCAACTTAAAACTAACCCCAACGCGCTCGGGCATCTTTTGACCAGCGGATAACGTGATATCCATCCTATCTAGAAATTCCTGTCTTGGCTTCCCATGTGCACCTGTCGCTGCATAACCAAAACCGATTCCAACTGGAAGATCTTCTCCTGTATCGGCATCATATACCCGGAGATGATCGTAAGGTATCGTTTCTACAGCAGATGGCATTTTCATAGTGAAAAATACATTTAACCGGGTATCGTCGGCGATTATACCTTGCACTGTAAACGTGACGCCGACATGGCTGTCGCTAGCATCCACCGGCTGTACGAATTCGCTCCTGACAGCTCCTTGGAGCCCTTTGTCGCCAGCCACCAAAGTGACTATACCCGATAGGCCGGGTAGTCCCGCAACCAATGAAGCAAATGCAGGAGATACGCGTACCATGCCAAGTAAAAACATTCCCGCGATCAGCATGCTTACTGCAGTAGCATAACGTCGACCAGCACGTTGACGGTTCCGTCTTTTCGACACGACCATGCCTTGTCGAATCACTTCATCCAGTTGCGATGGTATCGCAATTGTCTGTAGTTTCGCCCCTTCTTCCTGTAAAAGCTCTTCCAATCCATTCTCAGGTTTAAGCAAAGCAAGTTACCTCCTCGCCAAGTGTTTTCCGCAGCTTGACAAGCGCTTTATGCAGTCTTGTTTTGACCGTACCTTCCGGACATTCGAGCAATGCTGCGACCTCGCTCAATGTAAACTGTTGATAGTATTTTAAAATAATGATTTCTTTCTGCTCAGGCGGCAACTGATCCACGGCTTGACGAAGGCTGACCCTCGTGTCGCTCGTATCTTCAAAACCTGCGCCTTTCGATTCTTTTCCTGTAAAAGCCATCTTTCGTTTCCTTCGATATTCATCCGCACAGGCATTTAGTAAAATGCGTACAAGCCAAGTATCGAAATACTCGGGCTGCTTCAGCTTTTTCAGGTTTTGGAAAGCTCGGCATACCGTCTCTTGAACGGCATCTAATGCATCCGTTTCATTATGCAAGTAACCGATCGCAATCCGAAACAGCCGCTCCTTTCGCGTTTCCAGTAACGCAAGGAAGGCCTCTTCTTTTCCTGCTTTTGCTGCTGCTACCCAATCTTTCGTATCCAGCCAAAACCCCTCCTTGCCGTTTTCCTACCTATTAGACTGCAAAAAGATGGAAACGGTTTTGGTTCGTGATAAAAAAAGCCACCGGGCAACTAACACCAGGTGACTAAGGTCATCTTATTATGAATGAATCGACTTACGTTTGAATAATAAGTACAAAAAGAACGGGGCTCCGATCCCCGCTGTGAATACACCTGCTGGAATATCAAGCGGCATGAACAGCATTCTACCGGCCAAATCAGCCAATAGTAGCAATATCGCCCCAACTAAAGCCGCAACAGGTATCACGAACGAATAGGAGTTACCTACAAGTCTGCGAGCAATATGTGGGGCCATGAGGCCAAGGAAGGAAATCATTCCCGCTACACCAACAGCAGCACCGGCAAGTGCTACGCTGTAGAGCAGCACGATGATGCGGGTAATCTGGATTCGACTGCCAAGCCCCGTAGCCATTGCATCACCAAGGGTCTGAATCGTTAGTTCTTTGGCAAATACAAAGGATAACGGCATAAAGACAAGTATCCAAGGAGATATAACCTGAACGTACTTCCAACTTATCCCGTAGATGCTGCCCGTCATCCAGTTTAGCACTTGAGCCGCCAAATAAGCTGGCCCGCTAATGAGGAGAAACATGGTAATTGCTCCCAATGCGGTCGAGAGTCCAAGGCCAATGAGTACAAGCCTGTAGGTCGATACACCTCGCTTCCAAGCCAAGGTGTAATTGATCAGGACCGCGAGCAGCGCTCCTATCACGGCAACGACGGGTACCCAGTGAACGCTATAGCCAGAGAACAGTGTAAGAAAGGCAACAGCTGCCGCCGATGCGCCTCCGGTGACGCCTAGAATATCCGGGGAAGCGAGCGGATTCCGAATCACCCCTTGCAGCAAAGCGCCTGACACCGCCAACGCGGCCCCGATCAGAATGGCGGCAAGGATTCGAGGCAGTCGAAATTTTAAGAGAATAAGTTCTGAACTTCCCATGTTTTGGCCGGTTAACGAGCGTAAAACCTCTTTCAGCGGGATATTTACACTGCCGACAGAAAGGCAGAACATCGCGAGCACGATCATCCCGAGAAGTAAACTAAGGATGATGAGTGCTGCTCTTCGCGTGCGTTTGCTAGTCATGTTCCTTCCTCCTTGCCGCATGGACCAGAAAAGGAACACCCAGCATCGCCGTAGCAATTCCGACAGGAACTTCCTTAGGCATTAAGACGAAACGCGCAGCAAGATCTGCTGCCACAAGCAGCACTGCTCCGTATATGGCGCAACATGGCAGCAGCCAACGGTGATCTTGTCCAATCAGCGACCGGCACAGATGCGGAACGATCAGGCCGACGAATGCGATAGGTCCAGCGGCTGACACTGAACTTCCGGCGAGCAAAACAACAGCTAACGATGACAGCATCCGGACGAGTGTCACCCGTTGGCCGAGTCCCTTCGCACTTTCCTCGCCTAACTTAATAATGTTGAGCGAATTGGCTAGCAGCAGCGAGAGGCCTACACCGATCGCCATGTAGGGGGCTACAGCAAGCAAATGCTCTAATTTTCTCCCTGACACAGAGCCGATCATCCAGAACAAAGCTGTGTCCAACGACTGTTTGTTAATCAGGATTAAACCTGACGTAATAGATGAAGCAAATGCGCCCATTGCCGCGCCAGCGAGTGTGAGCTTAACCGGTTCGAACCAACTCCCCCGCATCGCCAACGCGTAGACACATACCGCCACAAACAGCGCACCGGCAAAAGCGATCCAAATCATCGAATTCATTGTTAGCGACGATCCGTATAGGACCAGCCCGATGACAATAAATAAGGAAGCTCCGGCATTAATGCCGAAGATGGAGGGTGACGCCAACGGGTTGCGAGTCAACACTTGCATGACCGCGCCCGCTACCGCTAGGCTTGCGCCTACGGCAGCTGCGACCAGCACACGTGGTACCCGGGTCGTTCTAAGAATCAAATGCTCGTTCGAGCCGTCGAAATGCTTGTAACTTTCCCACAAGTCATTAAGCCCAAAAGTACGCGCACCAAATAATACACTAACTGTAGCAAGCACCAGCAAGAACACAGCTCCTGCCATCAATCCAATTATTTTGCTTTGGCGCGTGTGGAGCAAAGATACCGAGTTATTTGACATCGAAATACTTAATCAACTCATCCAGCAACAAGTTAGCCGCTTTGTAGCCACCTGCTGAGTTCCAAATGCCTTCATCGACCTGAATGACTTTATTCGTTTTTGCTGCATTCAAATTTTTAAATAACGGATCGTTCTGCCATTCCTTCACCACATTCGCAGCATCCGTCTTCCCTTTCGCTTCCGTCACGAAGTAGAATAGGACATCTCCGTCCATTTTGGCGATTGCCTCTTTATTCAAGACTTCAATGAAAGAGTCCTTGTCCTGTGCCTCAGGACGTGCAATACCAAGTTGTCCAAGCAGGACGCCGGCGAATGTCTGTTTCTGATAAATGCGCACCTGAGACGCTGAGAAGCGTACCAGCGAAACTTTCGTTGCTGCTTTGTTCCCAAGCTTTGCTTTTACTTCTGCTACACGTTTGTCGAATGCAGCCATCGCTTTATCGCCTTCATCCTTCTTATTTACCGCTTCGGAGTAAAGTTTGAAATTGACTTTCCAATCTCCAACTAAGTCAGCTGCAAATACAGTAGGTGCAATTTGTTTCAACTGATCGTAAATCTTCTCTTGTCTCACCTTGTTTCCAATAATCAAATCCGGTTTCAAGCTGGCAATCAATTCGAGATTCGGTTGTAATTCATCCCCAACCACTGTCACATTTTGCATATCATTCTTAATATGGTCATACCATGGTTCACCCAACCAGGACATGACAGCGCCAACCGGCTTCACGCCGACTGCCAGTAATGCTTCCGTCCCCTCATTGGTCAAAATAACGACACGAGATGGCGTCCCTTTAATTGTCGTTTCCCCCATTGCATGTTTAATGACTCGCGTCGTATCAGCTTCCTTATTTACTGCGGCCGTTGGTGAGCTGCTAGTAGCTGGGACCGGCGTCACTCCATTGGTTGTTGTAGGCGTTGTAGTGGACCCCGTGGAGCAAGCGCTGAGCAGTAATGTGAAACAAATGACGACCATCGTTGTCATCCAAGCTTTAGACTTCTTATACATCTGTGTATTTCCCTCTTTCTTATAGTGATAATGATTCTCATAACCATTACTACTATAGCGTTTAAGCCCCCCTGCCACAATGGAATATGTCGACGACGAGAATGGATTATTGCGACGAATGTCAATGTCATACGACTCTTTGAATCTTTTGGGAGATACCCCTTCCTGCTTTTTGAAAATCCGACTGAAATAATAACTGTCCGCGTAGCCGACACTCTCAGCAATCTCTTTCAGTGTTCTGTCGGTGTAAATCAGAAGTTCCTTCGCTTTATTCACCCGCAATTGGATAAGATAATCGATTGGACTTGTATTCATTTGATTCTTAAACAAACGGAGCAATTGTCTGGACGTACATTCCAGTGTGTCAGCCAATTCTTCCAGTGACAAAGCTTCCTGATAATGCTCTTCCATATAATAGACGGCTTGGCTCACAAGATCCGGTTGGATGATTTCGACACCTTGCTCGTACAACTGCTCGACCAGTTCGTAAAGTAATTGATAGAATAGCGTCTTTACTTTAAATTTATCAAGCGGGCTAGGTGCCTGCCAGATCTGATACATATGCTCCAACCTCTCCAGCCAAGAGATGGGATACTTGGGCGCTAAACTATAGCGCAGTTGGAACGGATTATCCCGCTCCATGAGATTGACCAGCTCATATCGGTTGGGAAGTGGCAATATAGCCTTATACAGCACCATAAAATACTCCAATTCCTCAGCGGCCGCAATATCCAGCTTAAGTCCCTTCCCTACATGAAGTACATGGTATCGAAGCATTCGGCTTTCAGTGCCATCAATAAAAAGCTGGGCACTGCCCTTCGTAACATATAGGAAAGCGCTTGTCGGGACGCGATAACCGCGCATCACTTCACCAGGTTCAAGCAGCATGCGGCGAACGTCCATCACTCGGATGAGAACCTGATTCCACAACACGAGATGGTCGTTTATTTTCATAAATCTGTCATTCCTTTCTCTCCATTCTATGCCTATATCATATCACAATTGAAAATAATTCTCATTATCAATTGAGTAGAATGAAGAGTGACGAAGCGTCTGTGTACTCTTTTCATAAATTATGTATGGTGATTTCGCTTCTGACCAAAAATCTAGCATTGATTCCAGTTTGGCCGATACCCTTGGATATGTAGTAAGCCCCATTCGATTGTTTATGCAATCCCTTATAAATACCCATTCTAGGTAACTTACCTGCGTCTTTTATTTGGAAGAAATAAGGAATATTGAATTGTTTACCATGAAGATGACCAGCCATTAAAAAGTCATATGCTTTATCTATGTGTAGAACTACGTTAGGATCGTGCGTAATAATGAGTTTCGGTTTACTGGGATCAACGGTTTGAAACGCAGCATCCATGTCACTCTTACCTGAATCGAAATCATCAATACCTATTAAATCAAACTTCTCCATATGCAGCGACTCATTTCTTAACAAATGAAGCCCATATTTTCTTAAAAGTTGGACAAGTTCCGTTACATTTTTCTGCTGATAATCATGGTTACCCAGCACGCAGTAGATAGGTACATGACAAATAGACAGCGCTCTTAAGTACGCTTCGAGTCTAGGAAGGCTTTTGCGGTGCTTGGTAAAATCGCCAGTTATAAAAATATAATCGGGTTTTTCTTTATCGATAACGGCAGCTATTCTAGCTGGACTAATACGTAACCGCTCAACATGCAAATCACTAATTTGGAGGATTCTCAAGTTAAGCTGAAGTGGGTATGCGATTCGCTCTATTTTTAGCCATTGTGTAGGTAAGATAAAGCTAATGTAGAACAAAAGGATGAATAGCAATATGTAAAGGCAATTCAATACATTCCCTTCCAAGTACTCCCTCCTTCCCAATAAGAATTTTATTTAGGATGTCATGAATAGATTTCGCTCTAATAACATCCCGACGTGCTCTGCCACAACTTTAGGTGATTCTGTCATTTCATTCCTTATATACGATTCGATTATTCCTGCAATAGCAGTCCCCAAGAATGTGAGAATAATCCCTTTATTTAACCCTTTATTAATTCCTTGGGTAATATCTACTTCGTTTTGTAATTGTTCAATAAGAAACGCCAGAAGACGACTACGAAATGTCGTGACGCCATTGCTTGCGAGCATCGTTGAAAAAAATGTCTGATTACGATCAAAATGTTCAAAGATCATCACATTTGTTGATACGAAATCTAAGTCTGAAGTTGATTCGCAGATTGTCCTCAATTCGTTGATATGTTCTTCAATCAGTTTATCTAGTAGATCGAACTTATCTAAATAGTGGTGATAAATGGTTCTTCGACCGACATTTGCTCGATCGGAAATATCTTGGATCGTAATTTCATTAAAATTTTTCTGAGACATCAGTTCTATAAAAGCGCTTTTGATTGATTCTCGAGATTTGACAATTCTTCTATCGATCACGGGCATGTTATCATCACCAGTCTTCTATCATCGTATTGCACATTAAGTTACCAAATGTGCCATTAGGCACAGAAATCGCTTTTTTGATAATTGTAGATGGCAAAATTTCACTTTATATTATACACATATGTACAATATCGCATCAACATGCAAGATCAAAAGGAGATTAGGTATGAACATTTCCATACATCTAAAGAATGAACGTACGCCTGGAAGGTTAGAGGTTCCTATTGACATTCCTCCGAGTCATCCTCATCAAACATTAGATAAGCACAAACGAGTTGATAACAAGGACACACTCACGATAAGTCCACAAGCGCATAACTTGTATAAGAATCATAGTTTGAAGACACCACAGCTTGAACGATTAATGGAACAAAAAGAAAATATGTTAAATCGACGCAATGAGTATATTTCCAGCGCTTTAGAAAGAGGTGCTAGTCCGGAAGATATGACAATAGAGCTTGAACAAATGGATAAGCAAATGGAAGATTTAAATAAACAAATCCAACAATTGCAACATGAAAAGCTCAACAAAGCGACAGGTTTAAGCGATGAAAACCATCAAGAAAACGATGGTGTGATTGATAAAAAAGGTACTCGTAGCGATGCAGATTCATCTACGACTCCTCAACTTTCATCGGAAACGATGAACGCATTACTATCTACACATACCGAAATGAACCAAGTCGAAAGTGTGAAAAAAGCACAATTGACACTTGAAACTGAAGCATTAAGTTGGTCAAGTGACCCTGTGCGCTCCGCTCGGCTAAAAAGTAAAGCTGCTGAGTTAGATGGCAAAATCATGGATACCTCTCAAAAGGTAATGAATACTTTGAATCAAGCTAATGAAAATAGTAACGAGGAAATTCTAACTCCATTACCTACTGATGAAAATGGTGAAAATGAAAAACCAGTCACTAATCCTGATGTTGAACCTATAAATCAGGTGCTATAAATCAAATGAAAAAACCATTCCTTCTTATCCGGGAATGGTTTTTTTATGATGAATACTGTCACTTCATTCTTACTGCTTGAGAAACCTAACCGCATCAGCGATTGTATATCCCGGAGCAGAAGCTATAATCTTAACTAAATTGTTCGTAGAGGATGCGGTAAACGCATAAGTACCAAGATCAACCCATGTATTTCCATTCATCGTTTGATTGACGGTTTTCGTTGTATCCAACAAGCCGCCGTAGGTAATTTCCAGTGGAGCGGATGTCGGGCGGTTCGCTGCAGCGGGCCATCTCATAAATACTTTATAATTTCCTGCTTCCGTAATTGTCGGTTTCCATATAGCGGATTTATCCGCGTTTGCAGCAGCGGCTCCATCATGAAAATAACTTGAGTTATAGTAACCAGAGTCAAATGTACTGGATGTCCAAGCACCCGTTGTTGTGAAAGCAGGTGCCGAATCATTATTGTCCACGATGATCTCAACCTGAACGCCTTTTACTAGGACATTATCAAACGTAGCTACTTGATTATAAGTACGCATGCCGATTTTGCCTGCCGTATGTGAGGTGTCATTGACGGTTAACTCGTTCACCCCATTCACCGATCCAACAAGCGTACTGCCTCTCATTGAGAGTTTTAGGTTATATACGGTATTCGGGTTCACTGTATAGGATTTGTAGGCCAGCGTTGTAAATGTCCCATTCACCTTTTTGAGCAATTGAACTTGATTCGTACTAAGCCTCAATAAGTAGTAGTTGTTATTGTCTACATATCTGCCAATGATGCCTGTCGCTGCTCCGGCTGTTGCCGATTTCGGGCTAATATCCGCCTGAATGTCGTAGTTCGTCCAATATCCGTCGCCAGCCGTTGTAACTGCCTCAGCCGCAATGTTGGTGGATTGTTCGTAGACATATGTTGCATCTGTCACGACCGACCAACTGCCGTTAAGTGAAGTCCAGCCCTGCGCATTGCCATCTTCAAAATTATCCGATAGTAATGTCTGCAGGACAGGTTCTGTCGGTACAACAGGAGTCCACGTACCAGCAGCTGCATCAATCTCCCAATTTTTATACCCATTTATGGTTGGAACTCCCGCACTATTAAACGTAAGCGGATACCAGCCATTCCTGCCTATTCCTGTACTGCCGTTAAAATTACTATTACTCCAGCGATCGCCTAGATAGACATACATTAAACCTTCTGTTCCTTGGATAGGTAGAATTTGGTCAATTTGCGTATCAAATGAATTGCTTGAACTTGGTGAAGTTAGTAAATCCCATTTGTACGTCCACGCTCCTGACAGATTACTTGTTGTGTAATAGTAGGAAGGTGTTGATTTGAAGCCGTTCGTCATCGAGGCAAACAGATAATACTGGGAACCACGCTTAATTAATGTTGTTGCCTCCTTATTCCCTTCCGTCCATCCAAAAAATTTCGTGCTTTCCGCAATGTCTAGATAATTGCTTGTCAATTTACTAAGTTGGAATCCACCGTTCCAATTCGTGCCAACATCCACCGTAAACGTAATGTACGTACTGCCATCATCGTCTGTGAATATAGAACCTAAATCGCCCATGCTATTTCCACTTGGTCTCGCAATGTATCGTTGAAAGGTAAATGGACCTTCGGCTGAAGAACTCGTGAAAAAGGCTAACTTATTCCGTCCAAATACAGGAATATTATTATCGAAACTATTCCACTCTGTAATCATGACATACTGGGAGTTCGCACTATTATAGGCAACTACAGGTCTACCAATCCATTGACCAGTATCATAACGTTTTGTTTTTCCAGGTGCATAAGTCCCTTCCTGCTCATCCAGTTTGGGATTGATGGTACTGAAATCAACGATCCCCTTACCATTTGGAACGGTGCTTGCTTGTTTCGTCCAATTCACCAAATCTGTGGATTTGAGCAAGTTTACATTTTTAACCCCAGATTCGGAATATTCCATGCCATACCATAGAAATGTATCGTCTTCCTTAAGCATCCAGCCGCCTTGCGCCCAAATCGGA
This sequence comes from Paenibacillus sp. J31R109, assembly GCF_059692055.1. Taxonomy (NCBI): domain Bacteria; kingdom Bacillati; phylum Bacillota; class Bacilli; order Caryophanales; family Paenibacillaceae; genus Paenibacillus; species Paenibacillus sp. J31R109. The sequence continues at coordinate 1,115,809 of NZ_JCAUAR010000001.1, forward strand.
TTACCTGCCGTATCGTTCCAAACGCTTTGGTCTGTATTCGTCATGACTGACGCTGCCTTTGCCGACTGCGCAAAACCTAAGATTAACACAATGAATAGTAAAGCTAGCGAAGCCGTAAGAACTTTCTTTGCACTTTGAATTTCATGCTTAATTATCATCTCGATCACCCTTTCGAGTACTAGTATTAACTTACAAAATCCAATCGTAAAACGAGCAAACCGATTGCCCTTGTGCATTCCTCCCCTCTATGAATAAAGCGCTTACACAAAATTTTAGTAAAATTTAGATAAAATGAACAGCCATACAATCAACGATTTATAAACTTTTCCTAAAAAAAAGAGACGGATCATAAGTGATCCATCTCTTTTTGCCATTTTACATGTTATTCATTATTGTCCATCCATTGAAAGTGAAAGCTACCCTCTTTATCAACACGTTGGAACGTATGTGCGCCAAAGTAATCTCTTTGCGCTTGAAGCAAATTAGCAGGTAATCGCTCTGTCCGATAGCTATCGTAATAAGCTAACGCAGAAGCAAACGCAGGAACTGGAATCCCTCTAGTAACTGCAAGTGAAATTACTTTTCTCCAAGCATCTTGATAATTTTTAACAATGCCACCGAAATATTCGTCTAATAACAGGTTTTTAAGTGCAGGGTCTCTGTCATAGGCATCTTTAATATTTTGTAAGAATCTTGCGCGAATAATACATCCACCACGGAAAATCATTGCAATACTGCCATAATTCAAATTCCACTTGTATTCATCGGATGCCGCTCTCATTTGTGCAAAACCTTGTGCATAGGAAGCAATTTTGCTAGCGTACAAAGCTTTACGAACAGCTTCGATGAATTCTTTGGAATCTCCCTCATAATTAGATACCGCTGGCCCGCTCAGACGTTGGCTTGCAGCTACGCGTTCTTCTTTCATAGCTGAAATAAATCGCGCGAATACAGATTCGGTGATGATTGGTAAAGGAACGCCTAGATCCAATGCACTTTGACTCGTCCATTTTCCAGTACCCTTTTGCCCAGCCGAATCCAGAATAACATCAACCATCGGTTTGCCCGTATCTGGATCTGTTTTGGAGAAAATATCAGCCGTAATTTCAATCAAATAACTATCCAACTCACCATTATTCCATTCAGTGAAAATCTCATGCAGTTGGTTCGTAGATAAGTGAAGAACATCCTTAAGCAAGTGATAAGCTTCACCAATCAATTGCATATCCCCATATTCGATGCCGTTGTGTACCATTTTGACATAATGGCCTGCGCCATCTTCACCGATATAGGTCGAACAAGCATCGCCATTTACTTTGGCCGATATGGCCGTCAGGATGGGTTCTACCAAGTCATACGCATCTTTTTGACCACCAGGCATAATCGAGGGGCCATGAAGAGCTCCCTCCTCACCGCCTGAAACACCAGCGCCGATAAAGCGGAATCCTTTGGCTTGCAGCTCTTTATTTCTACGTTGTGTATCTGGGAAATAGGCATTGCCTCCATCAATGAGAATATCTCCTGGACTGAGGTAAGGCACTAGCTGATCAATCGTATCGTCCGTTGGTTTGCCCGCTTTTACCATGATTAATATCTTGCGCGGCGCCTCTAGTGATTGAACAAATTCTTCCACACTATACGTACCAATGAAATTCTTTCCTTGTGCTTCTGCCACGAGTTCTTGCGTTTTCTCAGGTGACCGATTATATAAAGCGACGGAGAAGCCTTTACTTTCAATGTTCAAGGCTAGATTTTTGCCCATAACGGCCAAACCTACGACGCCAATTTGCTGTTTGTTCATTGTCATTGCCTCCTGTTAGTCTCTAGTTGGGTTAGCTCAGCCTTTAACAGCTTTTTTCCAATCGGCAGCAAATTTCTCAAGACCTTGATCCGTTAACGGATGCTTGGAAATTTGTTCGATAACGCTGAATGGTACAGTTGCGATATGTGCGCCAGCCATGGCTACGCGAGTGACATGATCGGGATGACGTACGGAAGCCGCGATGATTTGCGCATCTAAGTTGTGGACGCGGAATAACTCAGCAATTTTCACGACTAATTGTACGCCGTCTTCGGAGATATCATCGAGTCTACCCAAGAACGGGGATACATACGTAGCTCCTGCCCGCGCAGCTAGTAAAGCTTGATTGACTGTAAAGATCAAAGTTACGTTTGTTTTGACCCCTTTGTCAGCTAAGTAACGGCAAGCTTCTAGTCCATCTAATGTCATGGGCAATTTGATCGTTATGTTCTTATCATAATTGTTAATCTTGATAAGTTCTTCCGCTTGCGCAATCATTTCCTCAGCCGTAATAGCATCTGGTGTAACTTCGGCAGAAACGGATTCAACTCTAGGGACTAATTTGAGAATCTCTTCAATACGATCCTCAAATTTCACACCTTCTTTAGCGACTAGGGATGGATTCGTTGTCACACCGGACAGAACGCCCACTTTATAAGCTTTTTGGATATCCGTTACATTTGCACTGTCGATAAATAGTTTCATTGTCATTACCTCCATAAATTTAATTGAATGGGTTATGCTGTAAATTATATGATTTACGAATTACCGAGTAAACCCTTGGATAAGCGAGTGACATTCTCAACGGAAAAACCGAAATGTGCCATAACGTCAGGTCCCGCCCCGGATGCACCAAACGTATTGATCCCAAGTATTTGTCCGCGCGGACCTACATAGCGTTCCCAACCCATCGAAATTCCTGCCTCGATAGAAAGTCTGTTAGTAATGGAGGAAGGAAGAACGGTTTCTTTATAAGAAGCGGACTGGCGTTCAAATAACTCCATACTTGGCATAGCTACGACTCTGACGGAGATATTGTCCTTCTCTAACTCCTGTTTCGCATTTACGGCCAATGAAACTTCCGAACCCGTTCCAATGAGGATAAGATCTGGTTGCGCGTTGGTTTCTGATAAGATATAAGCGCCCTTCTTCACATCTTCTACATTTGCTTTCGTCGCACTGTAAACAGGAAGATTTTGTCTGCTAAGGACAAGGGCGACTGGTCCATTCTTGTTCTCCAGCGCAAAAGCCCATGCGCTTGCGGTTTCATTGGCGTCACTCGGACGAATGACAGTAAGGCCTGGAATTGTCCTTAGCGCAGCTAAATGTTCAACTGGCTCATGCGTCGGGCCATCCTCACCAACCGCGATGGAATCATGCGTGAAGACATAAATAATCGGCAGTTTCTGCAAGGCAGCCAATCGAATGGATGGTCGCAGATAATCGCTAAAGACGAAGAACGTACTTACAAATGGAATGACGCCTCCGTGCAAGGCCATACCATTACCGGCTGCTCCCATCGCATGTTCGCGCACCCCGAAATAAATATTTCGTCCTTCATAGGAGCCTGATCCGAAGATTTTTTCACCACTAATATCCGTCATTGTAGAATGGGATAAGTCAGCGCTTCCTCCGAAGATGGCCGGCACCTGTTTCATGAAATGATTGATCGCATTCCCACTCGCCACTCGCGTTGAAATAGTTTTCGACTCATCGAATGTAAGAATATCGGAAGCTTCGATAAGAACCTTGCCATTAATCGCATTTTCGAGTTCTTGGCCTAGCTCAGGGAATGATGATTTGTAGGAAGCGAATAGTTGGTTCCACTCGGCTTCTTGCGCTTGCCCTAGATGCTTCAACTTATCAAAGTGAGTTTGTACATCCGTAGGAACGGTAAATTCATCATGCGTCCAGCCATAGACTTCCTTCGTCGCTTTGGCTTCTTCGGCCCCAAGTGGAGCGCCATGTGCTTTGTTAGTTCCAGCAACCTTGGGACTTCCGTACCCAATAATGGTTCTGATTTCGATCAAAGTAGGCCGCGAAGAATCCTGTTTGGCTTGCTCGATTGCTTGCGAAATTTCAGCGAGATCGTTGCCATCTTCAACTCTCAGGTATTGCCAGTTGGCTGATTCTGCTCTTAACTGTGCGTTATCCGAATAGGAAACGTTCAGATCTCCGTCTAAAGAAATATCATTGGAATCATACATAACGATCAATTTATCCAGCTTCATGTGACCAGCCATGGACATCGCCTCATAGGAGATACCTTCCATCAAGCAGCCGTCTCCAACAAGCGCATACGTATAATGATCAACGACTGGGAATGCTTCTTTGTTAAATTTGGAAGCCAAATGAGCTTCAGCCATCGCCATACCTACGGCCATTGCAATTCCTTGGCCTAATGGACCCGTCGTTGCATCAACGCCATCTGTATGCCCAAATTCCGGATGACCTGGTGTTTTACTTTCAAGCTTACGAAATTGTTTAAGATCATCCAATGTCACCTGATAACCCGACAGATGCAGCATGCTATAGAGGAGTGCAGAGCCGTGTCCCGCGGACAAAACGAATCGATCACGATTAAACCACTGAGCATGGAATGGATTGTGCTTTAGATGTTTCGTCCATAACGTATAAGCCATTGGGGCAGCTCCCATCGGCAGCCCTGGATGACCAGAATTCGCTTTATTAATTGCATCAATGGATAATGTACGAATGGTATTTACGGATAATTGATCAAGTGTTGTATTCATAAGTATAAGATTCTCCTTTTGTTCCATTGTTATTTAACTCGTTTTTAGAATCGAACCACCAATGGAAGCCATCTCTTGCTAGCAATTTATCAGATTCATAAGGTCCATATGTTCCTGATGGATAAATGTGCAGCGGCAGCAGATTTTCTTGGTAAGCATCTAATAGAGGCTGTACCCACTCCCACGACAATTCCACTTCATCCCAATGGGCAAAGTAGGTTTTGTCTCCTACTAATGCATCATGGATTAGGATTTCATAAGCATCTTTAGCACCTTCTTCCAGTGTGTTAAGTTGGCTTCTAGCAGCTATATCTTCATTTGAAAGCTCCTTACCTGCCTCACTTCTTTGAATGCTAATGGCCTCTTTGGGCCCAATCTCTATGATCAAAAGATCCTTTGAGGAGCCTTCCGATGTAAACTCAATAACAATTTTCGTCGCTTTTTCGTTCAGACGTTTTCCAGTTCGAATGTAGATAGGTGTATCTTTCCAGAACGGGTCTTTGATTTGTAGTCTAGCTGCAATGAACGTATCGTTTTGAGAATCCGAAGCGATACCCGATTCATCTCTATAACCGACAACCTTCTCCCCTTTGATGACGCCTGATCCATATTGACCGCGAACAATATGGTTGTGAACATTCATTTTGCTAATAGGTACTAAGGACTTCATTACTTGTCTTTTGAGCTTCCCAACATCATCTACCTTGCTACGATTTGGGAATTCGATAGTTAACATCATTAACAATTGAAGCATATGATTCTGGAACATATCGCGGATAGCACCTGCATGATCGTAGTAACCAGCTCTTTCCTCGACACCTAATGTTTCAATTGCGGAAATTTGTACACTGGCTATCTTGCGTGAGCTAAAATCTAGTTCAGAAAGTGAAGCGTGCAGAAGCTGCCCCATTTGTTGAACCATAGGTTTCCCTAAGTAATGATCAATTCGATAAATTTCAGTCTCATTGAATGCTTGGTTCAACTTCAGATTCAGTTGTCTTGCAGACAGCAAGTCATGCCCAAATGGTTTTTCGATCACCAGACGCTTCCAGCCATTCGCTGAACCAAGCCCACTTTCATGAATGTTGGCTGCGATCGTTTCAAAAAATTCAGGGCCAACCGATAAATAGAACATTCGATTCGGCACTAGATTAAGGGATTGCTCCCGTTCTTCAACCATTTGCAATAGCTTCTTGTAATCTTCTTTGCGGTTAACCTCTAACACTTGATAACGGAATGCACGCAAGAACTTTTTCATTCCTTCAGCATCTTTCACTCCACTTCGGGAGAAAGTAAGGAGGGATTTCTCTACATTGGATTGAAATGTTTCATCAGATAATTCTCTTCTGCCAAGTCCAATTAAGGAGAAAGAAGAAGGTAATTTATCTTCGATAAATAACTGATATAAAGCTGGATAGATCTTTCTTTTGGCTAAATCACCTGTAGCTCCAAATAAAACAAAAGTTGCTGGCTCCAATTTAATCTCTCCTTTACTGGTTTCTACGTCATAGCTCATCTATAATGTTCTATATGTCCATTAAACGAATCTAGGAGCTATCGCTGATAATTTATGAACAATAACTATGAACTCTACAAAGTATTTTACTGGGCAGCGAAGACAGGCAGTTTGACACAGGCTGCAAAAGTCTTATACCTTACCCAACCTAGCGTCAGCCATGCGATCAAACAACTGGAAGACAGCTTTGGTATGACATTGTTTTTCAGAAATTCCAAAGGTGTCACACTCACGCAAGAAGGCGAAGTCTTATATTCCTACATCGAGAAGTCACAAATCTTAATATCGCTGGCTGAGAAACAAATGCTCGCACTTAAAAATCTAGATAATGGTGAATTGCGAATTGGCGGCAGTGATTCTCTGTTTAAACATTACATACTTAAATACTTGGAGAACTTTCATAAGCAATATCCAGGCATCAAACTTCATCTTAACCATGGAACAACCCCGGAAATCATTGGCCTCTTAAAAGAAGGTGAAATTGATTTAGGCGTTGTTCGAATGCCGATTAGCGACTCTCAACTAGAAGTAAAAGAAAGTTTTCAGCTTCAGGATTGTTTTGTAGCCGGATCCCTTTATTCAGAGCTTCAAGATGTCGTTCTCACACTAGATATGCTGCTCCAATACCCAATCATTCTATTCTCACGTAATAGCCGGGCTCGCATGGCCATCACCGAATTATTTCAAAGTTATGGTTATCAACTCAAACCTGAAATTGAAGTTGGTAGTGTAGATCTTCTGATTGAGTTAGCTCGCAAAGGACTTGGTATTTCCTACGTAACCAGAGAATTCGTATCGAAAGAATTAGAAGAAGGAACGCTCTTCGAAATTCAATTAGATGTTACGATACCACCATCACACGTTGGAATTATGATTATGCGCAATATGCCCATATCTAATGCAGTAAGCAGGTTTATTGAAATGGTTCAATAGACCGTTCTGCCTCTCTTCTATCACGCAGATACTTCGGATAACCAGCCAACCGCATTGTGTATATCTTCGAACTCATGGTAGTTGATTGGCAATGTTTCTTTTTCTATTGCATTTTTCATATCAAGAGGAGCTACTGTATGTTCTGGAATCACGGTAGCTGTAAATTGAATGCCCGCATGAAGGAGCTTAGGTAACCACTCCATCGAGAACCATTCAGCATCTTCTGTTAAAACCATTTTAGGACTTTTATCAATAAGTACTTTTTTTGCTTTTTTTATAACGGCAAGTTCAATCAATTTATCTAACGGGACGCGAAATTCCTCTTCTTTAGCTACCGAATTCCAACGAATCACAACAGCTTCAATCACATCATCCCAAAAGATATGCGCTTTATCAGAAAAGTAATAGTGCATCATTGTAATCTCTCCTCTCACGCGGGATGGAACTTTCCATGCCGTAATCGATGTCTTCTTTCCGTAGTTCTACTATAGTACGAATTGGATGCATACAAGTAATTAATATATTTGACAGTAGCCATAGACCACATGAATGGCTCGCTTGAGGTAATTATGAGAAAAAGCCGCCAATCGTGGCGGCTTACTCTCATGATTTATTTTAACTCTGTTCGGAAAATTGTTGTTGTATCACTTGTTTGTTCCTTATTTGACGATAGGCTGCCGACATACACAGCAATACGCCTGTCGTAACAAATACACCAACAGGAAAAGCCCAGCTCCCCCATGCGGGAACAATTAATGGCATTAATGAAACACCGAAAGCAACAGGTACAGGTGTTTTAAACAACACACAGAGAATGAGTGTGATCAGTACATTGATAAGGCCAACCCAAATGATGGAACCCGACAACAAGTGATAGATACCAACCGCACATATAGCTGTCAACGTCAATACGGCCAACCGGGATGGAATCAGTTTCCAACTAAATTTCTCCGTATGAAATATCTCGAAAATAAGGGCAAATACAGGTGGAACCACGATAACTTCTAGATTGGTTGCGAATGCCAGTCCGATCCAAAGACATAAGATGATGCTAATGATAAGCGTATCGGTTATTTTTCGAAAATTTTGCGGACCACTTGGCGTCAATATTTCTGGTTTCCTCCATTTAAAAGCGGCTAACATGATCACAAAAGTAAAAATACCCGTCGTAATCGCAAACACATAGTCATGCAATCCTAAAAAGATCGGCAGTAAAGCTGCTGGAATCGTTGGTCCGAAATTCACGCGAAATATGTGCATGAGGATGACGATAATGACAAAACCTAACCAAAGTTTCGATAGAGGCGTTAGGGATAGCCCATTTAAGGAAGTACCTAGGAATGCAGCGATTGTCGGAGAAAGCCACAGGTGAAGCGGCTTCTTCATCCAATGTGGAACGGGAAATACCATAACTCCTATGGCCATACCTGCAATTTCCGGAAAGAGAATTTCCTTTTGTTGTAGACATACGGATCCAACTAGCATCAGAATAACTAGCAGGTAAGCTGATAAAAAACCTCTCGATTTCAATGTAGTCCAAATCATGTTAAGTCCTCCTATATGAAGCCTACCTATAAAATCCTTGTAATGGCTGTGTATGTTCCCTCCAATTATCGTTCAACAAACTAGTATGATCACAATACAAGGTTTGTAAATAACGGGTCACATCTGTTACTTTCCCTTCCACAAGGACTTCTCGTATCTCAGATGGTTTGGTTGGTACATCATTTCGATCTATTTGCTCAAATTGCTCTAGTGGCAAGAACATCTGCAAACTTTTTTTATAAGAGGTGCGAGTTGGGTAGCGGGGGGAGCTGCCCGAATCGTACTTCGTTAACTTTATTTTGTCATAAAAGTCAGTTATCAATGATTGCGCATCGAATTGAAGAACAGCGAAAGCTTCGTTTGGTTCTCTTTTTGAATAAATCTCAAGCATTTTCTGACAATCTCGTTGTGTCGGCCAAAAAAATACATGCTTATCTACATATTGATGAAAAGCCAGATGAGACGTGTTGGCATCCATGACTTGTTCCGCAATTTTTAAATGTGCGTTTGCTACAAATAAATGGCCATGGAATTGAATTTCGCTCCTCACTTCTCTCCTTGCATCCGATAGATGAGGATTTACATCATGACAAGAATACAAAGCATCGAGGTGCGAGATGGAAGACAAGTTTCGCGCTCTCGTAAAGTGATATAAAGACTTCCTTTTTGTGCCCTTCGTTATTTTGTTCACCTTCGTTACGTTCATATCTTGTCCCTCTTGTCTGTCATTTTGTGCGCTATTTGATTATAGTAAAACCGTATGTATACCATCAATATCCCGTTTTCTATCATAATGATGCGTTATGTCTATAACAGTCAGAAGCTGTTAACCTAATCAAGAAATAAACAACAGTCCAAGGATTTATTGAAAATCATTGGACTGCTGTTAGTTTTTCCGGATTTATATGATTATAACTTTCATGAATGAACCATGGCTGGTTTGACAGATTTGAGATGTTGAATGTAGTCCTTGCTGCTCTTGGCAAGGCGTTCCGCTGTCACGTTTGACGCATCATTTAATGAGAAGTGCGGCAAATAAGTGGCACTTATGAATTTAGCAAGGGCTTCAATGGGCCGCAGCAATTCTTGAATGGTAAATTGATTAGAACCATTATGCTGATAGGAAGCTTCTGTACCATAAGTTGAAATCGCAACCCCTATTTCCTTGCCTTTTGTCTTTGACCCATCTGGTCCATAAGCCCATCCATACTGCAGTACTTGATCAAACCACTTTTTGAGCAGCGGTGGCGAGCTGTACCAATAAAACGGGTATTGGAAAATGATGCGATCATGCGACTCCAGCAATTGCTGCTCTTTAGCCACGTCAATCTTTTCATCTGGGTACGTTTTGTATAGCTGATGAATGGTGAATTCATTATGCTTTTGTAATTCTTCCACCCAGGCTTTATTCCAATTGGATCCTTCGATATTCGGATGCGTTACGATAACTAATGTTTTCATTTTTGGCTGCTCCATTTCATAGTAATGTAGTAGTATTTCAAACAAATGAGTTCAGAATTACGCTAGTAGTATCTGAAGAATAGAGCTCTATTATCACCCTTTAAGCAAATTTCCATTAAATAACGACTTTAAAGTTCGTACAAAGAGAACGACCAGAACGATGTTCATCAAAACAAGAATAATTGCAGCTACCGTAATGAGCGGCCAACCATCTACAAACATCGCATATTGCAACGCAGCATTGCTGAGTGCAGCCAATGGAAAGCTTACACCCCACCAAGACGCGCCAAACGGAATGGACTTTCTAAATACTTTGAAGAATACTACGATGAACAAAAACAAACCAAAATAAAACAAAATCGATGCGAACTGGTCAACTCGATGCTCAAAATTGATATACCCCAGAAATCCAACTTCAAACGGCCCAATCATGATAAGCATGGATGGCGTTAAACCTGCATGCATAGGCGCATGATGTATCAATCTGGATAGGATCATGGTTAGGAAAACTAAAGCCACAATACCGCCAATTGCTAAAGAAAGCAGATTAATTTCATGCGCCCATGCAAACGGCATATTGCCACCTGCAACAGCAATATCAAGTGTCCCTACCCCAGGGATGAGCCAGGCAGGTACGGCATGACCGTGCTCGTGATTCCCGCCTAATAAGCGTGCAACGATGATATAGCTAAGGACTAATGTCGTTACGGTTCCGATGATCCAGAGAACTTGACCCGTTCGTTCACTGTAAGTCCCAACCACGGAGGATAGCAATAGTATGGCAATGGTGATCGTACCAAAGAAATTACCTATGATAGGATGTTTAAATTCATCTTTCACTTTTTGCGGATATAGGATCCACTTTGCCAGATAACCAATGCTTAACACGATAAACGTAAGCACCGCGACCATTCCGATGATATCAGCGATAACAAGTGAAGTACCGAATAGCTTACTTGCTTGTCTCCATGCTAATGACAGTCCTGAAATGCCCATAACCGACGCAAATAGATTAACGGGTAAGAATTGAATGGAACCTATGCTTTTTTGTTTTTGTACGACTGTTATGGTTGGCATGGATGATGTTCACTACTTTCTGTCTTGTATTCTTCTCAACTTATTAGAGCAAGTTCTATTTTTCAAAAGGATGAAGACATTCCCTCCCTTATTTACCTATTAAAAGGTAGTTGTTCTTGCAAGATAAATATCATTATTGAATAATTGATGATAAGTATCAATATTCAAAATTCTATCGTTATCATTACTAATATGGATGATTAACTTCACTTCACTCCCTTCTTACATAAATAAAGGGTGTTTATGATAAAGTATAAGTTTAAAGGATTGATACCCGCATTTACTTTTAGTGAAATACATACTACTATTTGTCATTATCAATCATAAAGTGAGGTATACATATGGAGTTTCGACAACTGGAATATTTTATGGCCATTTGTGAAGAATTGCATTTTACAAGGGCTTCAGAAAAACTGGGTATGAGTCAGCCCACGCTGAGTCATCAAATCAAGTCGCTGGAGGATGAGCTAGGGGTACCTTTATTTGATCGAATCGGTAAAAAGATTGCCATTACGGAAGCAGGTACTATTTTATTAAATGAGTGCAAAGTGATTTTTTCTTCTTTAGCTAACGTCAAAGTGCAAATTTTGGAGCTACAGAAGGTTACTCGCGGAACATTATCCATTGGTGCACTTCCTGGTGAGTTAACTCAGCTCGTTTCTTCTTTGTTACTCGACTTTCATCATATTTATCCAGAAATACAAATTAAAATTTTGAATCTTGACGATATTGTCGAGCGTGTCATACAAAATCAAATTGATCTGGCCATCACTATTTTTCCAGTCGATGATGATCGTATTCGCAAAATTCCGTTGTACAAAGAAGATATCTATTTAGCTGTTTCTAAAGACCATGCATTGGCCAACCGTGACAGTATTCACTTTAGCGAAATAAGCAGTTACCCGGTTATCCTCTTCCCGCAATCGCATAAATGCCGCCAAATAATTGATTTAAACAGTACCGTTTGTGGTATTAATATCGAACCCATTATCGAAACAACAGCGATTGAAACCATTATTGACCTTGTAAAGTCAGGTACAGGCGTGACCGCGCTATCCAAAACGTACTTGAATATGTACAACGATAACCAACTAAAGGCGATTAAGATCGTGAATCCAACACTCAACAGGGAAATTGGCATTATCCATCATAAAGATAAATATGTAAGCAAAGCTGCTCGGTTATTTATTGATTTATTATCACAACATATTGTTAACTTGAAGTTAACCGAAGAAAGTACGATTCTAGCTTAGTCCGTGTTCAAAACAAAGTTCAAAACAAAGTTCAAAACAAAAAAAGAGCCACTTCGAAGTGGCTCCTTACGATTAGTAGTATATCGAAGTTTGTGGTGCTGGCGACACAATAAACGAACATTTTTTACGAGAATACCATTTGTCACTCACTTTGACTTCATGCTCATTCCAAGCTTCAATCATGCCTCCTCCAACCATTCTTCCTTCTTTCAAAACCATGATGAATTGACCAAATAAAATAGCATTATCGAATTCAATGTCATACTGAACTGTCTCCATGGTTGTACCACCTTCCTAAATGGATTTAAAAAAAGGAACATTATGCATAAAGATGCTCTCTATTTTCTCGTACAGAGGTCCATTTACTTCCGTTCTATACTGAATATCCAGCCATTCTGGGTCTTGCAGGAATGCTTCAAAGTTTCGCTCGCGTGAATCTGCGTTCTTATGTTCTAGTACGTAATAAAGACGATTTTTCGATTCGTCCGCGTCTACCCAAAAACTCCTCGTCTTCATTTCATGTTTGGCTAGAAGGGCTAACACATTATCCCGAAACCGATCTAGGATAGCTTCCATACGACCAGGTACAATATCATATATCCGCAACTCGTATAACATAAGATCATCCTCCATTTCATCTGCTTATATACCTATTAATAGGTAAGTAAATCCAATCACACTCTCTTTAAGCTCTCTTGCCTCTGCGTCTTACACGCTCATTATTGAATAATTAATGATGAGTTTCAATATGCGATATTCTATTATTATCATTAATAAATTGAATCCATATACAAAAAGCCCGACAAGAAGTCGGACTTTTTCGCATTTTTATCTGTGATATGTGTTGTAAGTTATCCACCGACTGGATTGTTGGCTACTGGATTTTTCTCGGCAGAAACAACTTCACCCGTTTTGGAATTGACATTTACGATATAGACATCGCCTTCGTCATTCAGCTGCTGCTTCGTTTTACCATCAACTGGGGTTGTAAAGAATACAGCGTAATATGTGCCTTCCTTGTCCACCAAATTTACAAAATAAGTAGTTTGATCCAAACCAGCTAAGGAATCATTGTATTTGCTTTGCAACGCTTTTTTGGCAATCTCGATTGCCTGGTCCTCTTTCATATCTTGGGACGTTTTAACCGGTTCACTATAATTAGGATTTGGTGTAAATCCTTCCATCGTAGATCCTTGAGCATTAGCATCTACAGGTTGCGGTACAGCCACCTTCTGTTGACCTGTCACTTTGACACTTGGTGCTGAATCAACAGATAAAGCAAAAGCTGAAATAGCACCGTTGCCTGCGATCAAAGCCGTAGCTACCCCTGCCGTAAGTAGTGTTGCGTACATCTTTTTCTTCATTTTCATTACCTCCATCGTTTAGTTGATATCGCTTGTTACACGTATAGCATAAGGGAGCGATATGATAAACTTGTCTTCTAGTTATTATGGAGTTGTAAAATCGATCGACACTTTCGTAAATTCGTTCTCTTTCGATGTAATTTGGATACGCGCATGATGAAGCTCAGCGATTTGGCTGCAAATCGATAATCCTAATCCGATTCCACCGAGTTCTCTGGTACGGGATTTGTCCACTACATAGAAAGCTTTTGTTAGTTGTGCTATGTCCTTCTCTGGAATTCCTTTCCCATAATCAAGTACTTCAATAATCACATTTCGTTCCCGGTAGCTGCTTTTCAGCGTAATCTTCCCTCCAGGATGGGATGCCTTCACACTATTTTCTACTAAGTTTATGAATAACGTTTGCAGGAGCGTTTTATCACCAGCAATGTGTTCAGCTAAACATTCGGTTTCAACTGTTATTTGTTTAACATCCAACTGGTGCTGCACCATGGTTACCACATACGTAAAAAGGTCGTTTATATCAACGCGTTCCATGGAGATGTCGCCATTTTTCAAATACAACAATTCCATCATCTTTTTCGAAAGAAGATCCAGTCGGTTGGCATGCTCATGAATGTAACCGATGGCCATTCGCCGATCATCTTCGTCATAGTTGGCATGAGTCAAAAATTCACTATATCCCTTAATCGCCGTTATCGGCGTTTTTATTTCGTGGGTAAGATTGTTAATAAACGTTTGTTTCTCTTCGTTTGCTGTTTGAATCGTTGCAATATTCGTAGACACCGCATCAACCATCTTGTTAAAATTTTGCGCTAACTCCCCGATTTCGTCATTGCCAGTCACCTTAACTCGTTTATGGTATGCACCCGCGGCTATGTCTTTGACCCCTTTATTTAACCGTCTAATTGGTGAAGTTAATTGAAACAAAAGTAGTATGAGCACAACCGATAATAGCACTGAAATCACGACACTGAGCGTTATAAAATAATGGAGCAGCGTCTGATAATTGGCCTGCAGATAATCAGAATTTCTGGAGATGACCAACCTGAATCCCTGAAAATCCATTTTGCCCCCTACAAAAATCCAGAGCTGTCCCTGAATATTTCTGTAGGTGGACTTTCGAGAATCCCCCTGCAATTCTTCACGCTTACCATCAAATTGATAAGCATTTGAGAAAATCAGATGATTCCCGTTATATACCTCAGCTTGAATTCCTTTTTTAAAATAATTGGCTGCAAAACCACCAATAACGGAGCCATAGTCGGCTCCGCCTGTACTTTCCGTATAAACATTAAGTATATAACTTAAGGCGTTTTCAAAGCCCTCATACTCATTAAGCCCTCTTGAGATGTCCATCTTCTCGTTTAATTGATAACTCTTTTTAAGAAGTGCATATGCACCTAGATCGAAGACAATTAGAAAAACTAACAGGACAAGCAAATACGTTTTCTGCCAAAACTTCATACTTACACCTCAAGCCTGTAACCGTACTTATACACTGTTTTAATCTGATTGTCCCAATTAAGCTTCTTTCTCAGCTTCTGAATGTGGACGTCGACTGTCCTTGTATCTCCGTAGAAATCGAATCCCCATACGCGTTCGACAATTCTTTCTCTAGACAAGGCAATATTTTTATTTTGAATAAGCAGTTCAAGCAGTTGGAATTCTTTGTTCGTCATGTCAATGCGTTGTCCCTGAACCATCACAGTATGCTTGTCTAAATCTACAGCAATACCATCTAGCTTGAATTCGTTATTCTCCCGTTGGTTTCTTCTCAATATGACATGGATGCGAGCAATTAGTTCCACGGCTTCAAATGGTTTGGCTATGTAGTCCTCGGCACCAATTTCCAAGCCATGAATCTTATCTGCAAGAGAATCTCTCGCCGTTAAGTAGATCACTGGTACGTTTCGTTTCACGATTTCCGAGATAACTTCAAACCCATCTTTGCCTGGAAGCATAACATCCAGAATGACCAAATCGATTTTATGCTCACGCAAAACGTCAGAAACCTGATCCCCGCTATACAGTTGAATGTATGCGTGCCCGACCATTTTTAGATGGACCGCGATTAAATCATTGATTGCTCTTTCATCATCTACGATGAGTATTTTAGCCATATGATCACACTCCATAACAAGCATAACAAATACCTCACTGGAAGTTGTTATCGAGTTGTAAAATTTGATCCTAGTCCGGATTAATGAATCCCATTTTTCATTGGCTTTTGAAGTACGTCTACGATGGCCGCGAAAATACTTGTTAGTAGGATAGCCATTAAACATAATGACGTAGGACCCGCAGCGTCATCGCTCACTGTAACTACTGCGAGCACCCTCAAACTCACAATTCCTATCAAGAGGAGGCAAATGACGGCAAAAGCGCATTTTTTTATTATCGTCAAGGACTTTAGAGATAATTCAGAGATTGCTTTGTTCTTTTCGATGTAGGTTAATAGTTTAAAAGCTTGAAATAACGCAACAGAAAACGCCGCACAGAACCCGTATGCACATACTAAAAAGGGAATTAAGAAGTAGGCCGTATCAGGATGTGCTTTTGCATCTCTAACAGCTATGACAGGCAACCAGATACACAGAGCAAGTACAGCAATTCCAGCAAGAAAAATAATAACCTTTAAGAAAGTGGTTGAACCTCGTTTAACATTCATTTCTGACACCTCGCATATGTAATAACAACATGATCTTATCACATTATTTATCGTATTACAATAAAATAACATTGTTTTTAAATGTACTATTATTGTTATCAAAATATGATTCGTGTATAAGAAAAACCGTCAGATCCATTCATCCTGACGCTCCTTTTTACTTATGCTAAGAAACACGGCTGCTGCGTCCTCGGAAAGTCAGAATCTAAAAAAAGATGCGAATATACATCTTTTCCCACTAGAAAAGTTGTAGTCTGATAGCAAAGATGCAATTATGCATCATTTTCCACCATATTTACCCTTTTTATGGAATATCGGTAAAAAGGATGTATTTTCGCAGCAATTCCTCGATAAACGGTCTATTCTCCTTAAAAAGATGTATTATTGCAGTTCTCTGCTCAAAGTGAGATGCTGAATGGGAACCCTTTTATGTCAAAAAAAAAGAACCATGATCACATGGTTCCGTCCATTACTGCCTATTTATTTAACCCCTGTGTAAACAAACGCACGTATGATATGCCTTTGTGCAAAAAAGAAGGCAATGAGAATGGGTGTTACCAACATCATATTGCCGGCCATTAACACATTCCAATTGGCTACTCCCTCTTCTTCACGAATCTTTGCAATCCCAAGAGGCAATGTTCGCGCGACATCATCCGTCGTCATGACTAGAGGCCAGAAGTAATCGTTCCAATGTGCAATAAAGCTGAATAGGGCAAAAGTAGCCAAAACCGGTTTGGCCATAGGTACCATTAATTTGACAATAATCTGCCATTCTTTGGCACTATCCAACCGCGCTGCTTCAATCAGTTCTTCTTGAACTTGTTTAAACGATTGTCTCAATAGGAAAATACCGAAAGCACTTGACGCAAATGGGAGTATAAGCGCTAGATGAGTATTTAGCAGTTTCCATGTACTCAATTGTAAATAGACAGGCAAGAAAATTAATTGGGACGGTATCATTAAAGTAATCATAACCATACCGAACAGAAATCCTGAAAATTTAAATTTATACCGTGCAAAAGCATACGCTGCTGGAATAATGGTAAGCATCTGCGCTACGAGAATACTGATCGAAATAATGACGCTGTTCGTAATATAGTGTAAAAACGGGCCTGATCCCCATGCTTTTGAATAATTGCTCCAAATGAACTGCTTCGGAATCCAATTAGGCGGGAAAATCATGGTTTCAGGCAGCGTCTTTAGTGAAGTTGACAGCATCCAGAAAAATGGCATTGCAAAAATGAGGACTAAACCTATCATGCAAACAATGCTTATGGTTTTGAAAATATACTGGGAAATTCTTGATACAATCTCTTCTTTGCTTCTTACGTATATCACAGTACGATCAGAATCAATTGTCTGCTCAGCTTTCAATGCATTCCCTTCTTTCTATTGATAATGAACGCGTTTGGACATCAATTTAAAGTAAATAATCGTTAAGATCCCGACAATGAATAGTAAAATGACACCTGCGGCTGAAGCACTGCCGATTTTGAAGAAGCGGAAACCGTACTCATAGATGTAATAGACAAGCGTATTCGTTGAGTTAACGGGACCTCCCTGCGTCATAATGGCGATCGTTTCGAAAACCTGGAATGAACCAATCATATTAATAACCACCAAGAAGAAGATGGTTGGCGAGAGCATGGGTAGAATTAGTCGGTAAAAGGTTGTCCAAGGCTTGGAACGATCCAGTGCTGCCGCCTCATAGATATCTCTAGGAATACTTTGCAACCCAGCAATAAACACAAGGGTGTTATAACCAAGTCCTTTCCACACAGCGACGATGACTAAGGAAACCAAGGATGTACTCGGTGAGGAAAGCCATGCTAACTTACCAAAGCCAAACAACCCGATGAACCAGTTCAGTAAGCCATACTGCGGATCCATGACCCACACCCAGATCATGGAAATGGATACCCAGGAAACAATATGCGGACTGAAGATAGCACCTTGGACAAAGGTCTGAAACACGCTGGCTTTATTCAACCAAAGCGCAAGTAATAAGGAAAATACAATAATACATGTAACGGTCAACACCGTGTAAATCGTTGAATTTGAAATGACTTGCAGAAATTCTTTCTCCGTAAGGAGATCTGTGAAGTTTTGAATACCAACAAAGTTTTTCGTTGGGCTAATAAAGTTCCAATCATACATACTTAAGTACATCATATAGATGATCGGGTAAATAAAAAACAATGAAAACACAGTAATGGCAGGTGCCACCATGGCATATGGACGCAATTTTTCCCACATTGTCATCTTACACACCACTCCCAGCAACAAGGAGAGTGTCTTGTCGTGTTTCTTTTGTCGTTGCGCCTATCTCAATCACTTCAGTCATCTGCCGTTCAATATGGCGAATTCTTTCACCATTCTGATCAAAATAATAGAGTTTATCGTAAGGAATTACGGTTTTGACCTGATTTTCCATGTGCAAGGAAGTTAGGAAGGTCTTTACGAAAAATATGCCCATCTCCGATTTGATCTGATAAATATTTTCCGATCCAAGACTTTCTCTAGTTAGGATCTCCCCTTCAACCACAAATCCATCGATGCGTTCATTTGGGGACATGAGCACATGCTCTGCACGGAAGCCAATTGAACCAATTTTCGATGTTGTATCTACCTTCAACCCTCGTACATCAGTAAACTGAAAGATATTCATAGCTGGAGTCCCGATGAACTGTGCTGTAAAGACATTATCCGGATCATTATAAAGTTTCAATGGCGAATCTGCTTGCTGAATAACCCCTTTATTCATAAGAACAATCTCATCCCCCATAGACATGGCTTCCACCTGATCATGGGTGACATAGACAAACGTCGTGCCCAGCCTTTTATGAAGTTGAATCAACTCCGTGCGCATTTGATTACGCAGCTTGGCATCTAGATTGGAAAGCGGTTCATCCAAAATAAATACTTTTGGATTTTTAACCATCGCACGGGCTAAGGCAACCCTTTGGCGCTGACCGCCGGACAAGGTTTGCGGTTTTTTATCTAGATAAGGCGTTAATGCAACGATTTCGCATATATCATGAATCAAAGTTTCTCGCTCTGCCTTCGGCACTTTTCTGTTTTTCAGACCAAATTCAATATTTTGACGTACGGTCATCGTCGGGTATAAGGCATAGTTTTGGAAAACCATGGCGACATCTCGAAGACCTGGCTGTGTATCATTAACGCACTTATCACCAATCCATATTTGACCTTCATTCTGTTTTTCAAGTCCTGCAATCATGCGCAGCGTCGTTGATTTCCCGCAACCAGATGGGCCAACGAGAACGGTAAACGACCCATCTTTAATCGTAAGATTCAAACCGCTGATAATCGTCTCTTCTTTATACTTTTTGCCGATATTGATCAATTGGATCCGTGCCATACGTTCATCTCCTTTACTTGTCTGCTGTTGTTACGCTTGAATGGTGACAGTGCTATTCTGTATAGCCTGCATGAGCTGCTTCAACTCGTCTAACGTGTACAAACGTAAATCCCATTGCTGATCGTCCCCGTTCTGATAAGGAGAAATGAAACAAGTTCGCCCTCCCGCTTGTTTGACCGGATACAAGTCATTCCATGGATTATCGCCAATCGATAAAACCTCATGCGCGAGATATCCCTGCTCAAGTAACGATGTCATGTACTTTTGTATGCCAAACGGTTTATCAGCACCACAGTAAATTTCGTTAAACATATGGTGTATTTGCATATAGTGCAAAAATTCGATACCGGATTTTTCGTAAGTATTGGTCATCAATATTTTTCTATCCACTACGGTTACGTTCTGAATGGTTTGAAATAGGTCCTTGTGCAGACCAAATTGATAAGGAGCAAGAATCATTTCCTCACGTACTTGTTCAAAAGCAACTTTCATTTTTTCTTCAGAAATGTTGTACTTATGACGGGTTGCATTTACGATTCCCCAAGGATCTCCCATATAGATCAGATTGGCATCATATATGGATAAAGCTGCGTATTTCTCAGCAAATTCTTGCCCTTCGAGCTCATCACCGTTCGATAGAAATCCATGAACAAATCTCCCAGCGTTCTGAACAAGTGCGACATCATCTAATTTGTGATAAAAATGGCCAAGTTTGATCGTATGATTCCCTGCTAAAATCTTCCTTGATGATTCTATTGAAAATTGTGTATCTTGTTCCCATTCTGTACCCTCTAACAAATAGCGGATATACCGATCCATGAAAGAGTCTTCTTGATAAAGTGTTCCATCCATATCAAAAATAATTACTTTAATGTCAGATAACCATTCCACAGGTAAGATCAGCCTTTCTTCTAGTTGAATTAGTAGTTGGCCAGCTTCCTTACTAGGAAGCCGGCACTTCTCTTCCGCTGTTTACTTGCTCAACAATTTATTTGCTTTTTCAGCAGCCTCGTTCATCGCATCCTGCGGTTTAACATCTTTTTCGAGAATGGCTTTCGTCATGGCATCGATGATCGTTTTTGAAATTTCTGTGTACCCATTTGCGCTCGGACGAAGTACGGCATACTGTAATTGATCCGAAGCAACCTTGTATTGTGGAAACTCTTTGTAGTAAGTTTGCAATTCTTCACTTTGTAAAGCAGATAGACGGCTTGGCAAGTATCCAACATATTTATGCTGATAAATCGTATTTTCTTTGGTTGTCATGAATTTAATAAACTCCCAAGTTGCTTCTTTCTCAGCATTGCTTAGCTTAGATGTGATGGACAAATGACATCCACCGGTCGGAACACCATACTGTTTGTTTGCAGGCATAAAGCTGGTCGCCATCTCAAAATTATTACCTTTAGCTACCTCCATGCTTGCAGAAACGCCTGCGGTGGATCCGATTTTAAATGCGGAAAGCTGATTGGTCCAATCTTTATCGGCATCAGCACCTGCTGTCTTTCCAACCGTAAATTTGATTAAACCGTCATCGGACATTTTCTTCCAAAACTCAACCGGTGCTACACCTTCAGGAGAGTTGAACGTTGCTTTTTTATTGTCGTCGCTGATCACTTTACCACCGCTTTGTGCGACAAGTGCCTCATACTCCCAGACGCCGACAGCCATTGTCAATGGTGTTTTACCTTTCGCTTTCAATACGCGGCCATATTGCTCCAGCTCTGCCCAACTTTTGGGACCTGCAGGATCCAAGCCAGCATCTTTTAACATCGAGACATTCTTGTAAAAGATCGGTGTGCTGCGCATAAATGGAATTCCGTAAAGCTTGCCATCCACATACGCATTCCCCATAAGTCCCGGGATAAAGTCTTTAATATTCACTTGTGCCTCATCCCTTGCAGCAAGTGGTGTTAAATCAGCTAGCATGCCTGAGCGGGAAAAAATGCCGGTAGAAGAAATTTCTAGATCAAATACGGCTGGCGCATTTCCTGCTGCGAAAGCAGCTTGTACTTTTGCATTCAGATCGTCGTATGTACCTTGGTTCGCTTGCTGCACTTCAATTTTGTTCTGTGACTCATTAAATTTTTTGACGAGGATTTGTTTCGCTTCCTCAATCTTCCCACCATTAGCTGTCCAGTATTTAATGACAACTTTTTCTCCTGAAGAGGCAGTAGAGCTCGAAGCAGACTTACTGTCTGTACCACCTGTACCACATGCAGTTAACATGACAATGGAGCTAAGCGTAAGAAGAGATACCCATTTTTTCTTCATCATTTTCAATTTCCTCCTAATTTTTGATATCAAATTACAAAGAAAGAAGCCTAAATCAACCGCCGACTTAAAGTCGGCCGCTAATCAGGCTTCTCCACTACTCCAACCTACTGCTATTTACTTGTCTTATTCATCATAATCGACCTGTATTAACCCAGTGTCAAACCCATGTGAATGTTTTGAAAATTCAAAAGCTTATTTAAACCGTCTCACACAATAATACGAAGCTTCTTTTCTTCTTCACCATACGTTTCCCGCCATAATTCCGATTTCGAAGAAGATACGGCGGTTGCGCCATACTTAAAACATTCCATGGCATGTGTTCGTTCAAACAGCAATCCTCCTGTAATGATCGGGATAGATGTAAACTTTTTGATTTCCCCAATCATTTCTGGAATTCGAGCTGGCATAACCTCAATGATGTCTGGTTCGATTTGAGTAACACTTTTGGAGATGTTCTCCATCCCCTCGGTATCCACGAGGAAAAAGCGTTGAATGGTGAACAGACCCATTTTTTTCGCTGTTTTTACTACATTCGTCTTCGTGGTAATTATGCCTGTTGGTTTAATGACCTTCGCCAAGTAATCCATCCCATAGAAATCCGTACTTAAACCGCCTATCTTTTCCATATGTAGAAAGACTGGTATCTGATGACTTTTGAACACATCCACATAACTTTTAATGACACCAATATGTCCTGTTAGCAGAAATACGCCACTTAATTGGTTTCTAAGCGATAATGCTATTTCGATTTGTTTCGGTTCCTTAATGGAAGCCACCATCCGGTGAGCATCTAATCTTTCGAAAAATTGTCCACCCTCATCATGCTTAAGTCTCTTCATCTATCAGCACCTCCTCATTAGCCTGTGGGTCAGAACTAAACACTTATTTCTGTTCAGCTGCTATCCGCAATGAGACGCTGCATGCTCGATCCGAATCTGTACCGCGAGCATTAGCATTGTGTCTAAAATGCTTCATCGTGTTGTACAACATCTCTACATTCTCAGTTAAAGCAGTATCTACTAGATCGATTGCTGAAATTCGAATTTCTTCCTCATCAATCTCCATCATCCGTAAACCATGTTGATCGAGACAAGCGGATAATTGAACAAATGTCCAGTTATTCTGATTGACAATCGAATCAATGTGCGTATGACCATTCACATAAATGCCTACGCCTTCTTTCTTGCTTAAAATCTTCCACATATCAATACTAGGATGAATGGATCCTTTGTCTTTATCCGAATTCGTTGTGGTTTGGTGTACGGGATGATGAGCAAATACGATAACAGGTACGGATCCAGATGATTGAATGACATCTTCAAACCATGTAAGTTGCTCTTCGTCAACCCATCCTCCCCAATCCTCAAAATCCATTTCTTTCGCTGTATCCAAAAATACAAGAACGGCTTGTTCCGTTGTAATCGCATGATAGCGTGGTTGTCCGCTTATTGCGAGTACTTCTCTTCTCGTTTGTGCATACAGATCATGATTCCCCAAAGCATGATAAAAAGTTACTCCACTTTTGCGAACAATCTCATACACTTCCTGCAACTCAGAGGTGTGACCATAATTGGTAAGATCCCCCACTGAAATATGAGCATCTGCTTCCAATTCCAAAAATCGTTCCAGAAATGTTTGAAAGAAAGTATCACGTGCCTCTAACCATCCTGGAATTGTTTCATCAACCTGGTGATAATGTAGATCTCCCATCAGTACTAGTTTCATCATTTTTCTCTCCTTCTCTCTATCAAAAATTGGATGTGATGACATCTCTTATTTCATGATAGTGAAGGATTATTAAATCTAGTTGCATTAATCATGGTTAAATTGTAAATATTTTCTTTTACATTTTCTTTACATCACCCGACTATGCAAGAATGAGACAACCAATTACCCACATACCTTGTTTAAAAAGGTGGAAGGGATGAGACAATTCCTGATGAACCAGCAACCAAGGTACTATTTTTACACGATAAGAGCATCTGTCATCAAAAGAATACTTGTATTTGATATCCTTCTAGGAACAGTGATCTATTTTGGGATCAAAATTATTTCCTCCAATGTGGCAGTTGCAACAATAGGAAGCATAATCGGCACTGAGGGAGTTAAACGAACCATTGGGAGAAGATTGCTGTGAATTTGCCGCGGCAACCTGCTCCTTTCATTCCTTTAACTTATGCGGCCACATCTCTTCGTGTAAACATAAGCCACGAGATCAGATTAAATACAAGAAAGTAAACCGCAAGCATTCCGATGGAAAATGATAGCGTCATGCCACTTTGATAAGGTCTCCCGCTCAGATATTGGGTAAGATCGGTATTCGCAAATAACAAATATCTGCTCCAATCAAACCGCTGCAGCGCCTCCAACAGAATATTGCCTCCAAACATGGCAACGATGGAAAACGAGATGGCCATGGTGCTGCTGCGGAAAGCGGATGAAATCATAAAAGCCATGGTCACATAAAGGATGGTGGATACCCCATTAAGCAGATACGTTTTCCATAAATGAAGGAGCATATTTTTCTCAACGATAATCCCGTCATATGTGACCTCGACCAGTGGCAGCTTCAAATCACCGAACCCGAACAGAATACCATTTACAGTAAAAGATACAACGAATAATATGAGTAACAAAAGCAAGCCGAACATCAATGATGCTGCATATTTGGCTATGAGAATCTTAAGACGATTAGCGGGTCTAATTAGGAGCAGCTTAATCGTACCCGTCGAGAATTCGCCTGCTAGGATGTCGCCTGCGATAATAATGGTGAATACGGTAATCACGAGCAACATAGAGGCTGAACCATTGATGCCATCCCATAGCGTGCCTTCCGCCGTGGGTATATTTTTCTCAAGATGATAATCAATGAGTGCGATCCTCTGGAGGTTATAAGTACGGCTTTCTGCATTTAGTTCCGGCTTTGTTAAAAGCTCTGTTCGGTGCTCTTTCTCCAGTGTCAACTCCATCTTCCAACCTTCGCCTTGCGACCGTTTGCCATCCGAATGCCATTCCATGATGTTAACAAAAAGAACCAATGCGATCATAAAACCGACCAGGATCCATGTTCTCGTCCTTCGGTAGATTTTCATGTTTTCATTACGTACAAGATTTATTACTCTGCCTTCCTCCCAGTACCCGTAATCTCCAAGAATCGATCTTCCAGCGACGGACGAACCATTTGAACACTATAAACTCGAATTTGGTATTGCGTTAATTGGGCCAGCATGTCCGGCACGTGATCCCGTTCTGTTGTGACTTCAATGAGTCCCTCTTCGACGAGCTTAACTCCTTGAATGTCTTTCATGGCTCCCAATACATCCATCGCTTGTTCGAGTGGCTGTGCTTCGATTCGATAGGCGGATGTTTGACCGCTTCCTTGGGTAAAATGCTGGATCGGCTTTACGTCGATTAGCTTGCCCTGTTGCAGAATGGCCACTCTGTCGCACATGAGTTCCATCTCGGATAATAGATGGCTGGATACGATAACCGTAATACCTTCCATGCGAGTCAACAGACTTAAATAATCGCGCAACTCGCGAATGCCTGCCGGATCTAGACCGTTCGTCGGTTCATCCAGTATCAACAAGGACGGTCGGTGCAGCAGAGCTTGAGCGACCCCGAGCCGTTGGCGCATACCTAACGAGTATTTTTTGACCTTGTCATGTATGCGGTTCTCCAACTTAACCAGTTTGACGACTTCGTCAATTCTTTCTTTCGTCACACCTGGTGTCATGCGGGCGTAATGAACGAGATTGTGATACCCACTCAAATACTTGTACATTTCTGGATTTTCTACAATGGCTCCGACGTGTTGAATCGCTTGTTCAAATTCGGTCTTGATATTTTTACCTTTAATTAGGATCTTTCCATGAGTGGTCGACATCAGTCCGACGATCATCCGGATGGTTGTCGTTTTGCCGGACCCGTTCGGGCCAAGGAAACCAAAAATTTCGCCTTGCGGCACATCAAATGTAAGATTGTCGATGATGGTCGTTCGGCCGATCCTTTTCGTTACATGCTGCAAACTAATGATAGGTTCGTTACTCATACTCGGCCTCCATTTTACTTTCTACTTGACCCTTGAAATTCAATAAAACGCCTATGTCAGATTGAATTTAGCATAATAATTATCGTTTTGCAATAAATTATTGTTGTTATAATTTTCTGATCAACAAAAAACCACCCCTTAATAGGAGTGGCTAACTACGTATAAGTACTTAACTTTCACTAAGTAATTGTCCAATTTGCATTATTCCACAAGCCGCTTCCAGTCAAATAGAACCCCCATCGCCGAGCTTCGATTGTTAACCAACAACTCGTACGCTTGCGGTGCATCATGAGGTGAATACCGATGCGAAATTAATGGTTTAACATCCATTCTCCCTTGCAACAGGTAATTTATGAAGAGTTCCGCCATATCAGGATGTTGCCATCCTTTGTAAGACATTTGGGCATGAATACCTAGAATCGATACCGAGTTAGAAACGACGTTACGGCCCATCCCTTGAACCGATGGCGTAGCTGTATCTCCCAATAGTATGACTCGTCCCAGTGGTTTAACAAGTTGAGTAGCTTGTGCTAATACAGCAGGATGTCCGGTAATATCAAATACGACATCCAGCATCTTGCCCTTCGTCTGCTCAGCGATATAGGCATTCGCCTTCCCTGCATCCATTGCTAGCCGATGAATTCCCGGTTTATCCCACACAAGTTGAACACGGCTCTCTGCTGGATCCATGGTGTAAACTTCTTTGGCTCCAGATAAATAGAGATACTGCGTCACGAGCTGACCAAGGAGCCCTAGCCCAATGACGCCGACTGTTTCTCCGAGAAACAGTTCTGCTCTTCTCACGCCAAGCTGGGTCGTTTTGGACAAATTAATCCACGCACCCTCTTCAACGTCTATCTCCTTTGGCAGAAGTACAGCACGTGTAGACTCCGTCTTAAAATACTGGGTATGCGAATTTTCTACAAACACGCGGTCCCCTTTTTGTACATGCTGAACGGCCGTCCCTACTTCGATCACCTCAGCCACTATGGAATAGCCGGGACGAAATGGATAGTGCACCCAGCTTGACCAATTGGTATCCGGATCAAAGACGCCTCTCAGGCACTGAAGCTCTGTCCCTGTGCTGATTAGCGAACAAATTGCCGCGCATAACATCTCCGTCTGTCCGAGTGAAGCGTCAAAAGATTCCGTGATGACCTCCACCTTTTGCTTTTCAGAAAAAACAATGCTAACTGTTTCCACTTGTTCTCCTCCTTATATAGGAATTAACTCCCTTCAGATAAGTGTAGATGAGGATACTTTTGGAAAACAGTACAAATGTTTGTTGATATTTAACACTTCTACAGCTGGTGGTCCATCGCCACTTAATGTAGGCGACTAAATAGTTCTTTGTATTGACGAGGTGATATGCCTGTATATTTTTTGAAAAGTCGTGTGAAGGTTTGAATATCGTTAAAGCCCAACATGTCACTAATTTCCGTGATTGTCATCTCACGCAACTCAAGTAATGACTTAGCTTTCGCAATTTTGATTTCCCGGTGCAGCAGAATGGGTGATTTGCCAAACATCGTTTTGAAATGATTGCTGATATAGGTCGGATTCATGTGCAATTCGATAGCCAAATCGGCGAGCGAAAGCGAAGCTTCGGGTTGATTAACAATTTTCAACAAAATCGATAAGAAACTGTGAGAAGGCTGACTCTCCGTAGAGGTCTTAACGCTACCAAACGCATTATCCAAAAGTAAATATAGCAATTCCAGCGACTTCGCCTTTTGCAAAATAACATTCGGTAAGTGTCCTTTTCTAGACATGGAAAGCATGAGTTCATCGAAGACTTCTTCGAACTTTTGATGATTTTTAAGAGAATACGTGTAGGGTATCTGTAAGAAAGGCAGAACATCGACCACATGCTGAATCATATACGTGAAGTGCCACCAAAGGAATTCTGTTTCCTCATCACTATCTTTATATTGATCATGCTTGAGGTGAGGAGGAATAAAGATAACCGTCCCTGGGGCCAAATGATAAACCTTGTCTTGCACTTTTAACTTGGCAGTTCCTTTTCTTATGTACGTCATCATGTAGTACTCTTCAAAAATACGATTACGATAGTTCATCTCCACGCGATTATGGTTATCAAATTTGAGAATGTTCAAATCGGCAGTTTCCAACAGAGCGGAGATTACATCTTCTTGCACGTGTGCCACTTCCTTCTTTTGGACAAGTCTTCTGCTGCTGGTTACATGAGAATTGTAGCATTCTACGAGGTTTTTTTGTATAAATTTGTATCGAAAAGTCAATACTTGGAGCAACCTCTGTGAGGTTAGGAGAGGGAGGGTGAAGATGCAGCCTACGGAACAAATCACGGTTAAGCAATTTGGAATTATTCTATTTTCTTTTGTTGCTTCTACAATCATCTTAACGCTTCCTGGATTGATGGCGATGTATGCGATGCAGGATGCTTGGATTTCAGTAATTCCATCTACGTTGACCGGATTATTGAGTATTTGGGTGATGATACTACTTTCGAAACGATACCCTGGTTTGACCATCATCCAATACAGTCAAAAGATCCTGGGGAAATGGTTAGGAACATGCTTGGGCTTATACTATATCTATTTTTGGTACTTGTCCCTTTCGGTTATGACGATCCAACATACCTTTTTCATTAAAGCACTGTTATTACCAAGAAGTCCGTCCATTGTAGGTAGTCTGACATTACTAATTCTTTGCGGTCTGGCTGTTTATTTGGGAATAGAAGTCATAGGAAGAGCTACGGAGTTTTTAACACCAATGAAATTGATTTTCCTGATTCCTCTCTTAATATTAACGATTGGAGCCGTAGATCCCGAACAGCTAAAGCCTATACTGGGTAACGGCATATTGCCGGTTTTACAAGGAGCCATCCTCCCAGGAGGCGCATTTATGAATCAATTGTTTATTTTGGGATGGCTTCTCCCTTATTTAAATCAGCCGAAAAAGGCATTCAAAGTATCTTTGCTTGCTCTTTTAGCTATTTTCATTTTTGTTTTTATCGTTGTCATATCGGCGATTATGGTTCTCGGTTCATTAACAGGGCAACTGAACTATTCGTATTTAAGTGTCATGCAATACATTGGCATTGAAGGTTCATTTGAACGACTAGAGGCAATCGCAGTCATGATATGGGTTATTGGAAGTTTTTCAAAAGTATCCGTTTCGTTGTTTATATTATGTATTAGTATAAGCCAGATTTTCCGTATCCAAAATTATCGTGATCTCGTAGCACCAGTAACCCTACTCGGTCTCATTGGATCTGTCTGGGTATTTAAAAATGGTGCAGAACTTCAAACCTATCTGACGTTGATTTACCCAAGCGCTGGTTTTGTCACGCAAAGTCTTATCCCCCTACTACTTCTCATGATCGACACGATGAAAAGAAAAGTGAACCCTTCACTGCTGTAACAGCATAGTCCCAATGGGTTCAAAAATAATTTTTAACGGGTCAACGATGCTAGGCACGTTGACCCGAAACATGAATAAGGAACCGAGTATCGACGATATGCCGATTAATGTCCCGAATATAGCCGCTTCTTTGTATTTTTGCATACTAAGGAAAGATCGAATTCTAACAAATGACCATACAAGTAGGACACCAATATAGGCGATTGCACTTAAAATCATTTTTTGATTTCCTTTCTCTCCAAGTGTAAAGGAGGCCCCGCCATCCCGCTGCCTAAGATATTGATTGACACCTCAAGAGCAACATCCACGTCTGGAAACCTATCATTCCACTGATTTTTCAACACTTTCCATTGTTTCGGCTTATTGCGGTAAATTTCCCGGCCGAACCCCACACTATCAACTTTGTATTGCGACTGAACTTTAGATAGGGCATCTTTGACTTGTTTTTGGACAGAGTTCTCCAACGCCTTTTGTACAAGTTTAATATTATGCGGCTTGCGAATATCTAAGTTTGTATTGTTTTCCCAAATGTTCCCTTCCCCTTGCAGTTGTATCTTGAATGTTACCTTATCTCCCGTGATCTGGGTGGTCATCTTTCGATTCGTCTTTGCAAGAATCATTCCCACTGTTCCATCTGCTTCTGGTATGCTGGCGTTAAGACTGCCATGTTTCATACGATTTGTTATCCATAGGAACCCATTGGTTTCATTCTCATTGAGAAACCCAGCTAACTTAAAATCCTTGAAAATGGCTGATCCCGCTAGCTTGAATATATGGTCTTCCTTTAAACCTTCTGTTATGCCATCAGGTGTTATAGCTCCCAATACTGGACTGATTCCCTCTCCAGATGCAGCTTGAAAAAAGTCACGCAATGTGATTGCCAATTCGCTATTTAAAGCTTCCATTTCTTTAATAGCTTCACTGGGCACTTGTTCAAAGGGGTATTTCACTTTCAAGATGTCCCGGCCTTCTCCCCCCTTAACCACCATCATGTACGTTTTTAAACGTTGTTTCGAATCGTGCGTATAAATGTCCAGAATATCTGCAATACCGCTTTTGGATAACCGTTCACCTATAAAAATAACAACACGATGTGCCGTAAACAACCTGCGTGAACTCTTCTTCTGGAGCCTATAGAACGCTTCATTAATGTTCTTACCAACTGCAGATATCACAAAAAACTTCTCATTGCTGCTTCCACCACTTCCTGGCCCTCCTTGGGAGGATGAAGGAATCGCAATTTGATGTGATAAGATATAGTCCCCATCATCCGTTATGTCAAATGCCGTCCCCATAATGAAGGCAAGATCATTAATTTCGGTTCGATCCCAACATCCACTGGTGGTTAATAGTGTAAATAGCAAACCAATGTAAAGGAATGGTTTCATTCTGAACTCCCTTTCCCTTTTACCGCATTTTCTGGGCTTGGTTTTTGACCTGCAGGCTCACGGACCGGGTTGCTTGATGCTGTAGTTAGTGGCCGTTGTGTCTTCGCCCATATCGGCGCGCGGATGAAGACATCCTTTAACTCCTTGAAAGTCATCGGTGCTGCCGGAGTGAAATAGGGGATACCAAATGATCGAAGCGATGTGATATGTAACACGATGGCCATAAACCCTATGACAATGCCATAGAGTCCGAGCGTTCCGGCCAAAAATAGCATTGGAAACCGAAGTAATCGGATGCCATTTCCAAAGCTATAACGAGGAATCGTAAACGCGGCAATCCCCGTAATTGAGACAATAATAACGACTGGAGCGGAAATAATGCCCGCAAGTACAGCCGCTTGACCGATAACCAACGCACCAACTATACTAATCGCTTGTCCAATCTGTTTCGGTAATCGAATCCCTGCTTCCCGTAAGGCTTCAAAGATAATTTCCATGATGAATGCCTCGACTACAGCTGGCAAAGGAACGGGCTCTCTAGAGGAGGCAATACTTAACACTAGATTGGTAGGTATCATCTCCTGATTAAAAGTCGTTATGGCCACATATAACGGAGGAGCAAATATCGCAATACTGATGAACAGAAAACGAATCCACCTTACAAAAGTTGCAATCGGCCAGCGAACATAATAATCCTCACTTGCTTGGAGCCCCGTCCAGAATGTCATGGGAACTACAAGTACAAATGGAGAGGTATCGACGATAATCGCTATTTTCCCTTCCAATAACTCGGCAGCAACAACATCAGGTCGTTCCGTACTGTGTACAAGTGGAAAAGGCGAATATGGACTATCTTCAATAAATTCCTCTACATACCCAGAATCAATAATGCCATCAACTTGAATTCGAGATACCCTTTGTCGTACTTCTTCAATAATCGTTTCAGAAGCAATTCCAGCGATATGCATAATGGAAACTTGGGTTTGGGTAAGTTCACCAATCGTAAAGCATTCCAATTTCAGTCTTGATGTTTTGAGCCTGCTGCGAATTAATCCAATATTCGTGGAGAGATTTTCTATAAAACCATCCTTAGGACCACGAATAACAGGTTCAGATGAAGGTTCTTCAAGGCTTCGTTGTGACTTACTATTCACTTTGACCATCATGGCTTCACTGTTCCCAATTGTAAGAACAGCGGCTTGTCCTTTTAACACTTGGTTGACAATCTCACTTACTTTGGATGTAACACACGTCCACCCATTGTAGATAATATGATCATCCAACTCGTCTGTTTTTTCAATGACAACATGGTCTTGTTTGTCCGATTTGGCAATCATCGGTTTTAATACATAATCGTCAATCAGAACTTCATCAACAAGCGTTTCAAAGTAGATGATCAGCCAATGATTTTGTCCACACATTTGAACTTTACGAAAAACAATATCATCACTTTTTTGGAATATTTGTTTAAAAATAGATTCATTGTGCTCTAAATCTGTCGTTAATCTAGCGTGCTCTTCTTCAGATAAATGATCCTCAGGTATAATGGGATACCCAGGTTTCGTGTGTAGCCATTTCCTAAACCATTTCACTGAATGAGCCTCCTAACGAGTTTCTAGTACACCTAATTTTCCATTATTTCACCAAAAATATGCGGATGATCGTGGAGTCATTCTTAGCAGCCAAAAAAAGAAACCTGCTTCAAGAGCAGATTTCCTTCTCGCCTAGCCTAACGTAATGCCGATGGCAGCATTATCGGCAGGCGTTCCGAGCCAGTATCCATAAGCAATTGCTACTTGAACAAACTTGCCTACCACTTCTGGGGCAGGAGGTCCTGGTGGCACAGTTTCCACTGGGCGTCCAATTTCATTGAAAAACTCCCCCATTTTCACTGTCGAAGCGACTAACAAGGAGACCGTTTCATTTGAGGAATTTCTCCAGGCGTGCTTCACATTGCCCGGAATATCCACACTATCGCCAGCCTTAACTGTAACCCACTTATCTTCTGTGAAACATTCAAGTTCCCCCTGTAGAATAACAAATGTTTCTGGATCTTCATGACTGTGAACAGGAACGACAACACCTGGTGGAACCACAGCTTTCATTAGAGAATAATCTTTATTAACTGATGAATCCGTTACTAATTGAATCTGCGGACCCATAGTATCCAATACATTTGACATAACGAATAGCCTCCTAAAAATAATATAATGTTATCATTCCTATATCCTATTATTAATTATCTCAATCTGATGAATTCTATAATTAGGACATGACTCATCCTAGCATTAGGATGGTTGTGGAGTCAATCCGATCTGGGATCCAATTCGTGGGAATGAAAAAAGCCGCGATGTACGCGGCTTTTTCCGACTTCTATGCCAGAACGTTATGAAATAACGAGTCCGCCATCAACTCCAATAATCTGACCAGTGATCCAGCTTGCATCTCTATCAGCCAAATGAACAACCCAACTTGCTACATCATCTGGCACGCCGCGACGCCCTAATGGAATCATTTTGCGTTCATGTTCTTTAACTTCATTAATCTGCTCTTCACCAAGCCCCATTCGATCTCGAAGAAAATCAGTTTCAACGGGGCCACTCGCGATCGCATTCACACGAATGCCCTTCGGAGCGAGTTCGAGAGCCCAACAACGCGTCAGATGTTCCACAGCTGCTTTACTTGAAGCATAGAGGGATAAGTTTGCTGCCGCTTTACTTCCGTACGTACTCGACATGTTAATAATGATGCCCTTTGTTTTTTCGAGATGTGGAATGGCAGCAGCGGCTAACAAAGTCGGCCCCATAACATTTACAGCGAAAATATCATTGATCGATTTCGCGCTTACATCCGCGAGTGGCTGGATAACACCACCCCCTGCATTATTCACGACGATATCTAGGCGTCCCCAATGTTCAATAGCAGCAGCAACTGTCTTGCTTGCCGACTCCGGATCGCTAACGTCGGCGACAAATGCTTTCATGTTCGGCTCGCTAGCAGCTATCTCTTCCAAAGGTGCGATTTGGCGCCCGGTGATAAGAACTTTTGCTCCTTTCGCAGCAAATAAACGAGCTGCCGCTAGCCCGATACCACCACCACCACCTGTGATAATGACAACTTTATCTTGTAACATATTCAAAACTCCTTTATTTTAAATTAATTAACTAATAATTAATTGATTAACTATTTGGGAAACCTGTCCGTTCAGGACAGAATGTAAGGATTAGACCATTTTTTTCAACAACGTTTCCAACTGTTTCTGTTCTTCATAGGTAAGCTTATTACCCATTTTCTCTGTAATTGTTAGTTCGTAGACAGGCCAAACTTGCTGGATCATGTCATGACCCTCTGGTGTTAAACTAACAAGAACTCTTCTTCTATTGCTTGGGTCTAAATTTCTTTGGATGCTCCCTGCCTTCTCCAATGAATTCAATAAATTGCTAATATTCGCCCTAGTGACAGCAAGATCATCACTTATTTCGGATGGAACCATTGCTCTCCCACTAGACTTAAGGGCAACTAATACACACCATCGTCCCAAGGTTAGATCGAACTTAGCGAGTTGCTCCTCTAAATGCTGAACCAAATGATGATTCGTTTTGTAGAGTGTAAGAAAAAGATGGACCTGGAGCGGAGATTGCTCAAATGGGTTCCACGGGTCTATAAGATAAAACCTCCATCCCTAATAGTTAATCAATTAACTGTTTACCTGTTAACAATACAATTTTCTTATTCACATGTCAAGGCGGAACGTTTTCCAAAAACTAGCTCCTAAAATGAAATACACCACAAATAGTTAGTAACTCCCTAACCATTTGTGGTGTGTTTCAAGACGGATTGTCTGTCTGGATTTATTTCCTTTTTTATGACTCCACATATTGCTCTAGGGCGTTTAGATCACTAATCGTAATCTTCCCTCTAGAAAGTTGAATAATCCCTTCCTTCTCTAGAGCCTTTAATGTTCTGCTAATTACCTCGCGCGCGGTACCCAACTCAACGGACATACTATCATGGGTGATGTGAAGCGGTTCGGATTCATCGCCCTGTTGCGCCAATTGAACAAGAAATTCCGAAACACGTCCACGAATGGATTTAAAGTTGAGGCTATCTAGCAGATTGGACATTATCAGAATTCGATTAGCGAAAGATTTAAAAATGAACTGGCGAAACATCTGGTAATGATCTGTCCAATGGCGGAACATATCCACTGGAATCAACAGCACTAAGCCATTTGTCTCTACGCAAGCGGAAGCTTCATATTCCCCTTCACATAATATACTTGAAGACATCAATGGACAACATTCCCCACTGTGTATTCTGTATAGTGTGTATTCTCGGCCGCTGGCACTTAATTTGTACATGCGGACTGTCCCATCCAATAGTAAGAAGGCATACTCTAACAATTGACCTTCTTTAATTGTATAGTTGGGTTCCATTTCTACGACTCTAATGCCGACTTGATCCCAATCCTGATCTGATATGTCAGCCAGACTGGGGAATTTTGAATTGATTAATGGTAAATATTCAGACAGATTTGAACTCAACCGCTTCAACTCCCTGAGTCATTGCGTTGTCTTCTCAATTACCTCACGCCAAATCCCATGCCATAGACGCCAGGCATTGCGATTTCTTTACCGAGCTTGGTTGCTGCTTCAAGCGTCCAATATGGATTTCTTAACATACCACGACCAACGGCTACAAGATCTGCTTCTTCGTTGCCGATAACTGCATTAGCTAATGCGAAATCATCAAGTCGTCCTACCGCTATGACCGGAACACTTAGCGCATTCTTAATCTCTCTTGCCATTGGTACTTGATACGCGACATGTGTACCAGGTCTTCCATGGGCAAGTATTGGGCCTTCTCCACCAGAACTGACATGGAAGAGGTCCACGCCAGCATCTTTGTACACTTTAGAAAATGCAAGGCTCTGCTCCAAACTATAACCGCCATCGACATACTCTCTTGCTGAAATACGCATAAGAAGCGGCATATCAGCTGGCATTACGCTCTTAACAGCTTGAATGACTTGCCGACCAAACAAAGTCAAATCTTGCCCATATTCATCTGTACGTTTATTCGTAAAAGCAGATTGGAACTGATGGATTAAGTAGCCATGAGCTCCGTGGATTTCAATGGTATCAACGCCAGCTTTGATCGCACGCTCAGCAGCTAAACGAAATTTTTCAACCATTTGCTTCGTTTCTTCTGTTGTTAATGCGCGCGGCGTCTTTGATTTATCATCGAATGGGATGGCAGAAGGTGCAACTGGCACTTCCGCATCTTCGGCCTTACGACCCGCATGGGCAATCTGAATGCCAACTTTAGCACCGTATTGGTGTAACGCATCGACGATACGTTTTAAAGGTGCAATATGTTCGTCCGACCAAAGTCCAAGGTCGTGATTCGTAATTCGTCCATCCGGCTCAATATCTGTCATCTCTATGATGATCAAGCTAGTACCACCGATTGCACGACTTAGATAGTGGTTATAATGCCAGTCATTTACGATTCCGTCATTATTCGTTACGGCATACTGACACATCGGAGGCATCACCACGCGGTTTTTCAATTCTAGTCCTTTAATTTGAAATGGTGTGAATAAATGTTTCATTTCATACATCCCCTTAAATTCAAATTATTATATGATTAATTCTCTTTGATTTGTCTCATCATAGGATAGCTATTTAAGCATCAGTTCTGTTTCGCTCAATCCAGTTTATTATGTGATTGGCAACTTCTTCGTATCCCTTTTCGGCTATGATCCAATGCGACCGTTTGGGAAATTCAATGAACTGAGTTGTAGATCCAGAGTTTTGATTATAGAGTTCAAAATTTTTCTTAACCATCGCTGCAGGAACAATATGATCCTTCTCACCAGCAATAATAAGAAGTGGTCCTCGTTTGCCGTTATCAAAGTTAACCGTTAGTGGGCTCTTCGAATTGAAGGAAGCAAATGCACTTTGAAAAAATATTCTGGTCGTTTCGGGTACAGCATATTTGAATGCTTCTTTTTGTTCGTTTAACGGCATGGTATTGACAAAAGCATATTGGAATTGCTCAAACGTTAGGCTAACGGTCTTTCTCCAAGGCTTCAATAAGATGGAAGCTACCGACTTCTTAGCCGTCTTGAAAGCCCCTGCGTTGATCCCTTTCGAAGCAGCTGGGTCAATCGCGATACCCGCGGCTCCTAAGTTGCGATCCATGAGAATTTGAGTAATCAAACCGCCAAAGGAATGACCAATGATAATCGGTTTTACTGGCAATGCCTTAATAATTCGAACATAATGATCAACGACCTCCGCCAATCCAAGTTTACCGAGATTGTCTGAAGGGTTATTTCTAAGCTCTTCGATACTGCGGGCATGGTATGGCCATGCGGGAGCCATCGTTTCAAATCCTTGTTTGATGAAATAGTCTCTCATTGGAGACCAACTATCCGGTGTCTAAAGGCACCATGTATGAAAAGTATAACCGGTTTTTTAGTAGAAGTTGTATTGATCGTCATAGTCAAATCCCCCCTGATGTTGGATGATTTATGTCTCTGCTTTTCTTTGTGCGTCTCACAGTTACGATCATATCAGGGTTAGTCTTATCGAACCGTAACTTTGTCACATAAAACAAACGTCGGCATTTTGCCCGACGTTTGTTAAGCTGCTGGAGCTCACACACATTAAATTCTAAGGGGTATAAATAACACTAGCCTAGCAATATTAACAATGATGGTTGTATCCTTGGATGATTAATAAAGTCATGTAACTGTCAATTCAATAATCCATGATTCTCAATTCGCACCTTCACATGTGCATGCAGATCAATTTTGGCAAATTCTTTGTTCCAATCAAGCGTCTTCCATAGCTTCGGATGTAGTCCTTTTAACCGAAGACCTATGCCAAGCCCATCGCAATTTGCCTCCTGTAGTTGATGAAGCGATTCATCTGCGCGTTTTGTTAAGATCTCCTCTAGTTGTCGTTCCATTAGCTCTAGATCCGCTTTCTTTAATCGGACACCTGATGGGTTGTCGATCAATTCGCAGTTCATTTTGACATAAACATCGGCTTGAATCGGCCCGTTTGTGTGTAGTTGAATAGAATGATTCGTAGTGCCATAGGTAAATGTAGCAAAGGATTGATTAGGACCAACTTGTTCGGTAACTGCCCCATAGACTCTCTTATTCGTTAAGAGAACATACGCTCTGGCATGTGTTTCGTCCAATCTCCCCGTCATGGAGGTATTATGAAACAGGGCTACACCATCAATTTTTGCGCGATTTCTCATTGTGGATTGGGAGAGATAAGGAAGTACATTGTCAATGCCTTCAGCAAACATGATCTGTGTAATTAAATAAGGAGATTCTGTCGGAATTAACCCCTCCTCCTCCCCGCTAATAAGCAAGTCATACAAGTATTCACTAATCAGAGAGCGATCCTCGATATCGAGTTGTACAATTTTTTGAGCTGATGGATCTGTAACGGCGATGTATACATTGATAGGAAAATGCGCCTCTCGATAGAAAAAGTCCAAACCCTCATACAAATTTTTCTCAGCCAATTGACTATTGACTAGGAGAATACGTGTTTCGCGAAGATCCATATGTTGTGACACGATACGCTGTAAATTCATGCTAGCTTCTTGAACACTATGGCCTTCGCCACTGACTTTCGGAGTAACGACCTTCCCTTGTGACTCAACTGAAGTTTTGACAGTAGGTATGGAGACCGTTAAACGAATGAAATCATTTTCTAGCAAATCGATACCCGCTGTGTGAACCATGCGTATATTTTTCAATTCTCTTTGATCCCAACAACCGCACAGGCACAAACACAAGATAATCAAAAATGATATTCGGAATAGCTTCATGATTCTTGCCATCCTTTCTTCCCAAAAGCTTTAACAATCACTACGATGACGATAATGAATAGGAATGACATCGCTGTAACCCAATCCTTCATGATGTTATAAAGGGAGTCTAGTTGATCGGCGGTAAAAGGCCATATACCAGCGATAAAGAATAATCCGCCACTACTGATAGATAACCAGAGCGGCGTCTGCGGTTTCTTTAACATCGCTGAAATAGACGAAACGAACAACAGGAAGTAGGAATAAAATGAGGTCATGACGAAGAGGATCCAGATCGAGATGACGATGAGGTCCATCCTTTCAATAATATTGAACGAAATAGCTTTCATTTGATATAACAGCGGTTCTCGAATATAGCTAAGCATGTCACTACCGAACAATATCGTAGATGAAAACACGCTAAACGTATAGAACAGGACGGTTGTCCCGTTGCTGTACATAGCGATTCTCAGTACTTTTTGAGAACCTAGATGTTGTACATACTGAGGTAAGACGAGTAAAACTTCGATTCCAGCTAACGCCCATATGACGATGCTGGCCCCATGGAATAACTTTAATGGACTCCCATCAATTAACGGCAGAAGGTTATATATATTCCAATCTTTTACCGAGTACAGGGCAAAAACAACGAAAATGGGAGCCAAACACGTTGTAATCACGGCAAATCTGGCATAAACGGTAATGGGTTGTACCATGATATAAACGCATATCGTGATAAAAATAAACAGCAGAATAGCATTGGGGGTTCTATCGTAAGCCCATAGATTCGTGGTATGTATCCAATTTGCTAAAATTAAGTAAGCGATTATGGCATAAAACCCAGCTAACAGGGCTAACAAAAATCGACCGAATACTTTGCCAAGACGCTGCATGAGTACTTGAAACACGTTGGCTGTAGGCGACTTACTTACTGCAAGACAAACGAAATAAACGAAGAGACTATTGATGCCCCCTCCGATTAAACAAGCAATCCATGCACTAGTACCGCATTGGGTATTAATTTCACTTGCAATTGAAATGATCGCAGAGCCGAACTGAGCTTGTAGCAACATGCAATAAAGCTGAATAGGAGCAATCCTCAGCGCTTGCTTCGTCATTTGGCATTGCTCCTTATAGGCATGCTGTACGGTACACCGAATGGCTCAAGGGATAAGAAGTGAATAAGTAATGCAATCGTAACGAAGATGATGCCATAGAAACCAAGAATCGAAGCGCCGACTAACAGGATGAACTGGGCGACTAAGGCGAATATCCGCATTTGATAGGTTGGAATCATGAATGATCCAATCATAGATAATGCAACGATGACAATGAATACATTCGATACGAAACCAATTTTCACAAGCGATTCGCTAATAATGATCCCGCCAGCAACGCCAACCATTTGGGCCAATTGCGAGGGTAATCGAATTGTTGCTTCCGCAATCAATTGAAAGATCAAGATCATAATGATAGCCTCAATGATTGGTGGATAAGGTACATTTTCCAATGAACTCTTGATATTAATGGTCATTTTAGCGGGTAATATTTCATGATGAAAAGTCACCGTCGCGATATAAACACTGCAAACATATAAGCTGAGTAACAATCCAATTGCCCTTAAGCTTTGTAGAATCCAAGCGGTTGCGTGACCGAGTAATATCGAATCGACTGATTTTAAAAACGTATAAAAAGAAGCGGGCACAATTAAGCAAGTTGAGCTTTGATCGCATAATACGGCAACTCTGCCTTGCATCAATAAGCTCGAAGTTGTATCTACTCTTTCCGTACCGAATATTTGAGGGAAAATCGATCGTCTCGCTGTCAATTGATGTTGAAGCTTACCTGGATGGACTTCTGTCTTGGATGTAAAGCTGGATATGCGACTGATCGTTTCTTGTACGATTCCCTCATTTGCGACTCCTTCGATCCACACAACTGCAACTTTGTGATTCGCTTCTTTACCAATAAAAAAATATCGAATGATTAACTTATTGGAGGATGCACGAACCCTAATAAGGTTCAAATTCACGTTTAAATGTTCCACAAATCCTGCTCGTTCGCCAACGATCGAAAGTTCATTAATGGGTTCCTGGATAGAGCGAACATTGGATTGTTCCGCGTTAAACGCGTAGAGCACATCTGAATCGGCAATCCCGATAAGTCCGTTACCTTTCATAAGCACTTTAATCGCATCTTGAATCTCGTAAATGGACTCAACATTTGTTGTCGTTAGCAGTTGAGCAATGTTCATGTTCTCATAAGCGCTCGAGTTGGTCTGAAACCATTGCTTGAATACACTTTTTTCCAATTTTTTGACGTCGCAAAGTGTTTCAAGATATATCAAATTAGCTTCTTTTCCTTCAATATCAAATGCCCTTATCTTTAAATCATCCGTATGAAATAATTCCTTTTTTATTTGCTCTAATAGCTTTTCCATGACCAACCCTCTTTGGACGTAATTTTTGAATTATGCCCAACTGAAGGAATTTTATGTAAATGAAGTATTTACTAGAGTGATCCCGTTTATAGATTGTTAATAAACCATTTAGAAGGAATCAATACACTTGATTTAGACTAAATGAAACAGTTTGAAATGAAAGGATCGAAACTTGTTATGGGTGTAACAGATATTCCCTACATGCTTATGCGTTGGGCAGTGCCCGCTTTATGGTTCGTTGCAGCATGCATCGTCGTTTTTCTAATCAGCTATACATTGATTTATCAAAAGCTCCTACATGGAGCGAAGAAAATTTCATGGATTAAATTCTCACTAGCAGTCCTTCTACTAGGTTATCTTTTTATGGTCTTTTCATTGACCATACTAAATAGAGGCACAAGTGCTGACAAGGAAATCAATTTAAATCTAACCAGTAGTTACCTAGATGTATGGAACACGTGGTCAACAACGTCATTTTTATTACTTGTTTATAACATTGCTATGCTCTTCCCACTCGGAATCCTATTGCCACTTGTTAGCCGTAAATTTCAATCTTTGAAAGCCATTTTATGTATATCTTTGGGTTTTACGCTAGGAATTGAGACTTTTCAATGGATAACTCACAGGGGAATCTTTGAGCTTGATGACCTTGTCCACAATACGTTAGGTGCATTGACTGGATATTTGATTGTGAAAGCAATTCTGGATATTAAAGCAGCAAATAAAATCAATAAAAGATCCATACTCTTGGCTGCCATTATCCCATTATTTTTTGTATGTCTTTTTGGAGGTGCACGAATTGTTTACCATGCACAGGAATTTGGGAATATGGGCATACGTCCAGCGATAGGCACGAACATGTCGAAAGTCACTGTGTCTAGCCAGATTACATTATCGCCAGACAGCAGCATGCTTCCTATTTATTACACTGAAAATGCGAACCAACCTGAATTGGCGCTGAACATCATATCCAAATTACAACATAGCATTCCGTTGCCACTCGTTCAAAGCAGTGGAAGAGACGGTGACAATCAGCAATATAGTTTTGGCAAAACTAATGATTCGGCTTATTACTTAAACTACTTTATTCGTACAGGAACATGGTCCATGTACGATGAAATGGCTGATCACAACCAAAAGCGTACAGATGAATCGACAGGTCATAAAGTGGAGCAAATTTTGAAAGACAATGCGTTTATACCCTCAGATGCTGACTTGAAACTTGATCCAAACGGTACATTCCGTTGGGATGCCCCTTCTATTGAACCTAGCTCATTCTCAAAAGATTATGTACACGGCGTGGTTATGGTGGATGTAGAGAGCTCAGGTCACATTTCTAGTTTGATGTAT
This sequence comes from Paenibacillus sp. J31R109, assembly GCF_059692055.1. NCBI lineage: Bacteria > Bacillati > Bacillota > Bacilli > Caryophanales > Paenibacillaceae > Paenibacillus > Paenibacillus sp. J31R109. The sequence continues at coordinate 1,158,318 of NZ_JCAUAR010000001.1, forward strand.
GGTGTGTTCAAAAATAAATATATTCGCCAAGTACAGGTCATATCTCCAGCGGCTGCATTAGAGAAAATTAAAAAAGGTGAATTTGATAGTTATAATACTAAAAACCCTTTCACACCGGGCACTCAGATAAAAATCACCGAAATGAATATCATTTACTTATATGACAGTAAAGGCTATTATCAGCCAGTTTATCAGTTTGAAGGTTCTGTTAATGATGAAGTGGAGAAATTTAGTGTTACTATACCTGCATTACCTTAGACTGACTTTGCAAGCAAAAAGACCCCGATGTCGGGGTCTTTTTACTATTTTTCACACTTGATCTTTGGGTATCCCATTTAAACTAGGGACATAATCAGCTGCCTTCTCGCTTGTTAAGGTCTGTGCTTCTTCGAGAAAATTAGCATGATTCTGTTGATTACTTTTACTGTCTGCTCGGTTATCCTCACGGTCATGTTTAGGATCTGCGTCATTTTTGGGCATATATGTTCAACTCCATTTCCTCATAGTTAGTAGGGATAACTGATTATTCGTGTGTCTGACTCTGTTCGTTTTCGTCTACAGACGATGAAATTTCACAAGCTTGATTGGCTGCGGCTTCAAACTCTGCCTCATTGCTCGCACTCAGTTTGTCACCATACTGGTCTAACCGTCCTGGATTCCCAGCTGGTCCATCATTGTCTGGCTTGTTGTTTCTTCCGCTCATACAATCACCTCTTATGTTAAATGAATGGCTCGCCAAACACATTGTCTTGGCATACGCATTAGTATATCTCGATAGGTTCCAAACTATCCTACTCGTCACACTTGTAGTTATCACCCTGCTTTAGTGTCCCATCATCATAGTCGGGTCTGGTTTCTCCCCTTCACCCAACTGATCTTCTTCTTTCAATCGTGGCTTACGTAGAATTAGCGAAAGCGCAACACCCGCTGAAGCAATGCATGCGGACAAGAAGAAAGTATCCCCATATCCCGCCACGACGGCCGTTAACGGATTGGCTCCTTTTCCAGCACTTGCAGCATGAGAAGTAATCTGCGACGTGAGGTATCCAGTAAGTCCAGCGACTGCGAACGAGACGACAACTTGTTGGGCAGCCGTCGTGAGTGGCGTTACGCGGCTTACCAATCGGCGAGGCGCTGAGTTCAGGACATGCGTATTCAGTGGCATCATGGAAAAGCCCATCCCAAGTCCCATCAAGCAAATAGCTATGATAATAAGTCGCAAGCTGGTGTCAACGGACACACCAGATAACATGAACAAGGCGATGGAGACAATCGCCAATCCGCTGAAAGCTAACGGTCTAGCCCCTATTTTATCAAATAGACGCCCGCTGATGGGCATTCCGATTCCAGCACAAATCGCTTGTGGCATCAGAATCCAGCCTGTTTCAAGCGCTGTATAATGTTTCACTCCCTGTAAATAGAGTGGAACAATCAACATGGCGCCAAATAGTGCGAGTTGTACGATCCATGTCAAAATAATGCTTCGGGTGAAATCGGAAGATTTGAAAACTTTCAATTCTAGAAGCGGCTGTTCCTGCCGAAGCTCGACAAAGATAAAAGTAATTAATGCAATCCCACCGATCGTTAATCCAAGAATGGTAGAGGTCGAAGACCAGCTTGTGCCCCCTTCACTCACACCAAAAGCAAGCATTGCAAAGGCAATCGGAGCAAGGCACATGCCGACAACATCCAAGTGAGGAGCATGATGACGATCGGATTTAGGCAAATATTTTACACCGAGTAAGAATGCGATAATACCAATCGGCAGGTTGATGATAAAGATCCAATGCCAGCTGACCGAATCAACTAACCATCCCGATAATACAGGACCAAAAGCCGGTGCCATTAACATCGGAATACCTAATACGCCCATAATCGATCCGCGGCGTTCAGGTGGCGCAAGTTTAAATACCATGGCCATCCCAATCGGGGATACCATACCTCCACCTAAGCCTTGAATAACGCGGTAAATAATGAGTTGTAGCGGACTTTGAGCAATCCCGCACAACACAGAGCCAATCGTAAACAGGGTAATCGTCAGCAAAAAGATCTGCTTAGAGCCAAACTTATCCGTTAACCAACCAGCGAGCGGAATGACGGCTGATAAAGCAAGCGTATATCCTGTCACTGTCCATTGAATCGTCTTTAGATCCGTTCCGAAATAATCGACGAGATGTGGAATTGCGTTATTAACGACCGTACTGTCTAAAATAACCATAATCATACCTACGATAATAGCCATAAGTGGAGGAAGAATGGCTTTAAAAGAGAAGTCGTCACCGTTATTCTTTTGTGGTTGTGCTTGTGCTCGTGCTGACATAGACAAACCTCATCTTTCTACTCCTAGAGTTGTATAGTTGTAGTTATGAATTGCTAGTAATACTGCTCATGAAGCGTTGTTTTGCTTATTAGCTTCCCCCTTGATCCCCAATAATAATTGTCGATTACGATAATTCGATTGCCATCTTATTCTATTTATCTTTGCGCCTCTTTTGATCTCTACTATCTATTCTCCCTGTCAAAATTCATTGCACGGCATAGAATGATTTTAATAGTTTAAAGGAGGTGTGAACAATGAATCGTATCCAAAGATTACGTCGGCAGGCCCTTCGTCTTTTGGGGAGAAGGGTGAATGTAGAGCTCTTAAATGGCATTGACTATGAAGGACTTCTCGTGGAAGTAGGTTTATTATCTTTAGTTCTTCGGATCCGCGTTAGAGGAGGCTTTGTTAGAAGAAGAATTTTCTTTAGAAACATTCGAGAAATTGAACGCGAAGACGATTAATTTTTATCTCAAACGCTCCTATGAAACAAGGACTGCCTAATGGCAGTCCTTTAAGTATTTACTATATTGATAACTGTTCATTACACGCAAGAATCGCCCATAGTTGCATATTCAATGATTTTCTGTTTCAACGTTTCTTTACTTTGGGGACCCACCCATGTCTCCAATTGATAACCGTCTTTAAACAACATTAACGTTGGCACGCTCAATACACCGTACTCCGTTGCAAGTTCTTTATCCGAATCGATATCAACTTTGCCTATGTTAGCTTGATATCTGACTTCCTGCACGAGTTCCTCAACAGTTGAAAGTTGCCTTTGACTAGCTTCGCTCTCAGGTGAGTAAAACGCAATGAGCGTAATCCCATGATTGACCTGTCCTCTGAATGTTTCTTTGTTCAATGAAATGATTTGCACACATTTTGCCTCCCCTGTGCTGCTTATTTTTTTAAGATTCACTGTTAGTTTGTCTTTTATTCTATGTGCTGTTTACAAGATTTCAATATAACCTTCGGTTCCATGTACGCGAATTCGTTGACCGTCTTTTATTAATGAAGTGGCATTTTCCACGCCAACTACAGCAGGCAAACCGTATTCACGCGCGATAACGGCGCCATGTGTCATCAGTCCACCAACTTCGGTGACTAAACCTTTTATAGATACGAACAAGGGTGTCCAGCCAGGGTCTGTGAAAGCTGTAACCAAGATATCGCCATCTTCGAGAGTAGCTTCTTCCATATTTAAAATGACACGTGCCCGTCCTTCAATTACGCCTGAGGAAACAGGTAGACCAACTAGCGCTTCATCCGGTATATGTTCTCGATTGTAAGTACCCGAAATGATCTCACCATCCGATGTGATAACACGCGGGGGAGTTAGTTTCTCATACAAGCGGTATTCAACTTTACGTTTGCTGATAAGCTGATAATTGAGTGTATGGGTACTTACGACTTCATGCAGTTCTTCAAAAGTGAGATAAAATACATCTTCTTTTTCAAGAATGACACCCGCTTGTACGAGTTGCTCTGCTTCTCTCAGTATAGCCTGCTTATATGCGAAATAGCGATTAACCCAACCATATTTGGGATATTCACGATACCCAATGTAATTTCGAATTCGGCGGATCATTTGTTTGGTCTCTTCAACTTTTTGTTCACCATCTGGCAAACTGATTAATCGAGCTACTAATTCTTGTTCTTTGTCCAAAGCTTCCTGGCGTCCTTGTTCAAATTTACGTTGGCCTTCATTAGGCTCAAAAGCTTTGATGTTACCCAGAATCATCGGAACTAGCGTAAGTGGTTTCTCACTCCATCGCGTTCTAGAAATATCGATTTCTCCAGCGCATCGCATTCCGTATTTTTGCAGATAAGCATCGATTGCAGCTTGAGCCTCCTGTCCCCCCTCCAACTTAACCAGTTCATCCAGAAAGTTATCCTCTTTTACGTGCTGTAAATAATCAATGACCTCTGGATAAGGGCGAATCACATCCGCGACACCCATTAATGCCAGACCCATTTCTGATGTAATATTGTTCGGTACCGATTGAGAAAGCGTATCTGCTGCGTTTTTTTCACCTAACCACTTGTTCATTTTTTCATTGATCCATAAGGAAGCATTGATGGCCGTCATAAACACAGCCGTACTAAGAGGGTCAAACAAGATCTTTCTCAATTGCTGGATATCTTCTAGTATAATATCAATGACATCCGATCCTGATTTCGTTTGGATACTTTGTTTTAATGCTTCTACCGATGCGCGATTACTCTGAATTAACTCAGATACGATGTTCGGATTGTTTTCAATTTGTTGCACAAGATCAGGATTATTTCGGCTCGGAATCGGTGCTGTTTGATCATTTGGTACCAATTTTATATAATCTCGCTCTATGATGGTCATGAGTGCGCTTTTTATAAGCGGATCGGATCCGATGGTCGTTAATAATGTTTCTCGGTCGACAGGTTTAGTCATCCTGGGTGCTACATCTATAAACAACCTCCCACCGGCTTTACGCATAGGTGCAGGAGTAATTAACAGGTAAAAAGACAAACCCAATGGTTTTATAGGATCTGTCATCATTTGTTGATGGCCAACAGATAAATAGACATGATTTTCTTGATCAATAGCTTCAGGAATCGGGAATAAGGTCGTGATGGGACGACTCTGGACTATATAAAATGTATCCTCCGCTAAACACCATTCAATATCTTGTGGGCTGCCAAAATAGGATTCGATCTGTCTTCCAAGTTGAGCTAGATGTAAAATTTGTTGATCCGTTAGTGTTTGTACCTTTTGTTGCTCAGGTTGGAGTTGTTGCGTCTCCGTTCCTCCTTCCTTACGTCCATAGATAGCCAATTTCTTGGTGGCTATCCGCTTTTCCACGATTTCGTCTCCTTTTACTTGATAATTATCGGCAGATACCAAGCCCGAAACCAAGGCTTCCCCAAGACCAAAACTGGCATCGATGGATAGCAGTTTTCGATTAGAGCTCATGGGATCCGCGGTAAATAGAATTCCCGAAGCTTGCGGGAAGATCATCTTTTGAACAATGACGGATATTAACACTTGGCTGTGGTCAAATCCATTTTGCATACGGTAGAGAACCGCGCGATCCGTGAATAGCGAAGCCCAACATTTGCTGATATGCCGTAAGATGGATTCTTTACCAATAATATTTAAGAAGGTGTCTTGCTGACCAGCAAAAGAGGCATGTGGTAGATCCTCCGCCGTCGCACTTGATCGCACCGCATAGGCATCCCCCTCACCAAATTGAGTAAGATAGTTAGTGACAGCTTTCACAACATCGCTAGGAATTTCTACTTCAGTTATGAGTTCTCGAATCTTCCTGCTGGTTTCACCAATTTGTTCTCGATCATCTACTTTTAGGAGTGTTAGTTGATTCACCAAAGCATGGTACGTTTCGTTTTGTTCGATGACGTTCAGATATCCCTTCGTTGTAACACAAAATCCTTCTGGTACTTGAATCCCTTGAATTTTGGATAATTCCCCTAAATTCAATCCTTTTCCTCCGACGAGCGATAGCTGTGTTTTTTCCATTTCCTGAAAACTGAGTACCCAAGCATTCACTCAACATCTCTCCTAATCACGAATTTGAAAAATATTTGACAAGAGGTCACTGGCATGGTAAGATTAAAGTATAAGATGGATTTACTATGAACATTTTACCATAAACAGTCTTAAGTCGATTATATCATCGTGACTCTGCCTATGCAATATAGAAGAACCTGGCAACATTGCCCAGGTTCTTTTTTTGATTTTTTGCAACTGTACTACTCACATTATTCTTCTAGATACATCATTTTAACTGTCATCCCCCCATCTACCGTGAGGTTCTGCCCAGTTATGAATCCTGCTTTCTCACTCGCTAGAAATAAACATGCCGCGGCAATATCTTCTGGTTTCCCAACTTTACCTACGGGATGCTGCTTGCGATCTATTTCCGAGTGGGAATAACTGCCTTCGTCTCGCACCTCAATCCATCCTGGCGAAATTGCGTTAACGCGAATGCCATACCCGCCTAAACTGATTGCCATCGCATGGGTCAATGACGATATGCCACCCTTTGAAGCGGAATATGCTTCGGTATTAGGTTCTGACATGGCAGCTCTGGTGGACGAGATATTAATAATAGCACCGCCGTTGTCTTGTACTTTCATGATTCGGGCTGCCGCCTGAGAGCAATGAAAAGTACCTCCTAGATTTATTGAGAGTACTCGCTGAAATTGTTCTGCGCGAAGTTCCAACACATCGGTATTATGCATGATCCCTGCATTATTCACTAAGACATCAATGCTTCCCAAATCTGAATGCGTACGCGCTATCCATTGGTCAACATCCTCTTGCTTAGAAACGTCAACCTTCATAAAAATGGCATCTTCAGTAAAGGGACGCAAGCATTCTAAGGTTTCCAATCCCTTCTCTTGGTGAATATCTGCGATGGAAATACCATAACCTTCTTGTGCAAAAGCAATAGCAATGGCACGCCCAATGCCCTGACCTCCCCCAGTTATGAGTGCGACTTTACGCAAACAAATCCCCTCTTCCACTTTTATCTAAACTGAATGTCTACTTATGTACCAGTGATCGACCTCGAACATGACTAATAAGCAGAAAAATAACCGGTAAACCTACAATGAAGATTGGAAAAATGTAAATAATCCAGACGAATTTCGCGAAATCCAACAGACCTATAATGTTAGCAGGTACTAAGGATATCGTATAAATAACGATTGCAGCAAATCCGATGACGATTCGCCAATTCTTGATGCCGAGCAATTGTGCAGATCCATAGCTATTGATGAACAAGTAAATCGCCAATTTTACGAATACGCTGAAGATCCAGATGAACATAATCCAAACATCCATGTTTTGAATAAATTGTAGATAATTAATAAATCGAACCATGCTAAAATACGGAAAGATTAACGTTCCTCCGATATTGGTCCCAAATGTCATTATAACAAAAATTGCCGTTAATACGCCGATTAAAGCAGGAACACAAATGGCAAGTAGCGTAGGTTTGAGCATTTTTTGTGAATTCGCAATAAAAGGGGCTAGCATCATAATCATCATCGACTCTCCGAGGAACGATGCGTTTACCATAGAACCTTTCAGAATGGGTATCACCCCGGTGTCTGCATAGATGGGTAAAAGAAGCGCTGGGTGCAGATTCGTTACATTTAAACCGAACGTAATTAAAATACCGACTAAAAGTAAGGGGCCAGCCAGTTCACTAAAGCGAGCAATAGCTTCGATGCTTCCTGAGTAATTGATATAAACCATCGCGGCAACCATAAGCAGAGCTATCATCCAAATCGGCGTATCGTGAAAAAGAAATTGCTTTATAAATAACGAGAAAATTCGTAAAATATCGGCAGATACGGAAAACCAAACCACAATATAGAGCATGGCTATGAGCTTTCCGAACCATTTACCAAATAGCTTTTGTGCAAACTCCACCAATGTTTGGGAAGCATGACGCTGACAAATAAGCACTAAAATCGTTGTCACAGCCAGTCCGATTACACCAGCTATGAGCAGAGAGATCCATGCATCTTGTTTAGCTAACTCAATCGACGGGGATACCGTGAGCCAAATACTCATCGAAATTTCTAACGTCGTGAACATCCAAAACAACTGCCAAGGAGAGATTTTCACTTTCGATCACCAATTCCTGGGATACGTTTGCCAATATCCCCTGTATTCTGAATTTTTAGCTTGACACTTACTGATACGTCAACAGTCGGGAATATTTGATCCCAATGATCACGCAGTTCTTTCCACTGGTAGGGATGCTCTTTGTGAATTTCTTCTCCGATACCAAACACATCCTGACCGAATTCCAATTGCATTTTTTTAATGGTTTCCTCTACTTTTTTTGCTTTACGTTCATTCAGTTTATGTTCTAATGGTCTACGTTCGGAGGAAATGGATATATCAATATCCGAGTTATTTTCAAGAACTCTTCCAGTTCCCTCTAGCTTCACGTAGGCTTTAACTGTATGGCCTTCAATTTCTGTTCGTATTGATCTTTTTAAATTGGATTCGTATAAAGAAATAACCCCCTCCTCCGTTTCTTCCGTTAGAAATTGATCCTTTAACACGCCTTTGACCCAAAACATTTCCAAGGATTCTCTTCCACTTACTTTCCCAACCATTTGCAGTTTTTTATTGAATATAGCTACGGACTTCACCTCGATGGTTTCATGTTTTTCTTGTTCATTATTCGGTGAAATCTCAACCATCGGCATAGATGGCCGAATACCATCTCGCCCGACGTCTAGTAAAACATCTCGTAAGGCTGTGTCCCCTAATCGACAAAATCGGTCCTGATCAACAGCAACAATCGATGAGAATTGATTAAACGGACTGTTGATTTTCAAGACATCTTTTCCTTCACCGTTGTTCACAACAAATATATCTGTGCGCAGACGTGTATCGGTATTTCGTGTAAATTGATCCATAATTTCTACTAGTCCTTGTTTCGCCAGCTTTTCTCCAATGAAAATAGACCTACGGTGTCCAAGAAAAACCCTTCTAGGCAATTTGTCTTGAATTTGCTGGGTCAAATCTACGATTGAACTTCCTGTCGCGGTAAGCACAATATTTGCTCTTTGCCCACTATCCCCTCCACCTTTCGTGCTCTTGAAATCTGCGGGAACTGCCACCTGGGCGCTTTTTTGAAGTTTGCCACTTTCAGAAATATCTAAAGCCGTTCCAATCCAGAAAGCATAATCATTAATTTCATTCCTGTCCCAACAACCGGAAACGAACAACGTCAGTATGATCCATAGGATTAGCCAGATTTTTTTCATTGTTTACGTTGTGTCGATACATATCGTTTATTCATGCGTATCAAGGTATCCCTCCAAAATCTTTGTCCAATGGGTGCTGCTGGTGTTAGGTAAGGAACACCGAATGACTTCAGCGATACAAGATGAATTATGACGAATATGACACCAATGGCGACGCCATACAGACCCAGGAATCCACCTAAGATTAGAAGTGGAAAACGTAACAGGCGAAATGGCAATGCCAAACTATAGCTCGGAAATGCAAACGAAGCAATCCCTGTACCCGCAACGATCATCACGATAGGTGCTGAGATAAAACCTGCTTGGACCGCCGCTTCCCCAATAACCAATGCTCCAACGATACTCACAGCTGAACCGATGGCTTTGGGCAACCGTAGACCGGCTTCCCGCAATCCCTCGAACATCAGTTCCATTAATAATGTTTCTATCACCGTTGGAAACGGAATCCCTTCTCTTGATACTGAAATACTCAGCATTAAAGCAAGTGGAATCATCTGAGGATGGAACGTCGTTAGCGCTACATATATTGATGGAAGTAAGCAAGACATAATAGCTAACAAGAACCGGATAAGTCTGACGGCAGAGACGTATAAGAAGCGTTCATAATGGTCTTCCGCAGCTTGAAACCCTGACCAGAACGTCATTGGCAATAATAAAGCATTCGGTGAGCCGTCAACGATAATGGCCACTCTGCCCGCCAATAGACTCGCAGACACGGTGTCCGGACGTTCCGTATTTTGAATTTGCGGAAAAAGGGAAAAGGTCTTGTCCTCAATAAATTCTTCAATATATCCAGAGTCTAACAATTGATTCGTACGAAAAGCATCAAGTCTTCTTCTTACTTCTTGAAGTAATTCTGGTTTGACTTTCCCTTCGATATACGCAACCACAAAATCCGTATTGGTTAGCTCTCCTGCCTGATGCATTTCAAATTTCAATTTGGGATTACTTATTTTTCTACGAATCATGCTTATATTTGTTTTTATGCTTTCGGTAAATCCTTCACGTGGACCGCGAATCGACGCTTCATTGCTTGGTTCACTAATGGCCCTTTGATTGAAAGCGTTCAAATCCGCTAAATAGGCAAAAGGATTGCCGTCTAGAAAGATAGCTGTACAGCCTTTCAAGACATTTGCTACAATTTCCGACAACTGAAAAGCAGTTGTATACTGAGTCAGTCGATCAGAATCACGACTTATCATACAGGCTGAAATAATTTGTTCTAATTTCCCCGAATCTGTCAGTTCTTGAATATAAACGAGCAGAATTTCTGAGTGATCTGAAAGCTTTAATGGTCTAAATACGATATCCGCACAATGATGAAAAATATGTAGTAAGGCCTCGTGATTAATCTTTACACTTTCGTTTACTTGTAACGAGATGTTTTGCTCCATGTCGAAACTCCCTCCTCCCCAAAAACTCATTTTTTTATTTTGCGTGATTTTCTGTTACTTTATTCCAATAACTTTATAGATTTTTCTAAAATAAATTAAGGTATGCCCTACTATTTTCCCTATAATTAAGCTTATAGTGACTCGTCATTCAAAAAGGAGGCAGCGGCTTTGCAAAATCAGCAAATTGAAATAGATGTATCGTTAGCCAAAACATACGCACCACAACTGTTATTTGATCAAATGGAGCCCTTTTATCCAGTACGTGTTGGCGTAACCATTTTTGATCAGGATGGTCAATCCCCTTCCTTTCGTCGCATAATCAGTTTCGAGTCAGATGCCAGAATAGAAAAGGTCATTGAATATGCGATTTATTGGGATTATGACATCGAGCATTTGTATGAATTAGAGCATGTGTGGATTTATGTAGGACGTGATGGCACTGTTATCAATTGTGAATGCAGCTTCCATGGCAAATATTTCAAAGGATTACTCAAGGATCGGAGCAATATTGCTGAAAACAATCCTTACCAGGTAAGACTGTATTCTCAGCCAGGTAAACATGCTTTCTCCCCGCTGCTTACTATGCTTGAACTCATCCCGAATTTAGATACGTGTACCTACGAGACAGCAGGTCGAGCGGGTTTGTTAGTCCCTGACATACTGCAAGATAAGTTAACTACAGATAAGGAAACTAACGAATTAGTTGAACGCTACTTGCAGACGTTTCGGTTCCGACCAACGATGACATTTATAGAATTTTCCTGGGATGAATCATTATTCGTACCGTGGCCAGAGCTTCTTAAGGAGATTCCAGAGCGTGTGAACCATGAACTGCGTGTTATGAGACAATACTTCGGTATCTCCGAGTAGGTTCAATAACTTTGGATAAAATTGAAAGAGCTGCCTCTTGGCAGCTCTTTTGTTGTCATTATTTTTTTATTATCTGATTGTTTTTAATGCACCGCTCCAAGCAATAAGTTGGTCGAGCATGCCAGTTACATTCGTCAAATGTAAATCTGCAGGTTTAAATGTCGTATAATTCTCAAAATCCGTAAATAAAGACAATGTAGGATGTACACGTACATCGGCAACCAGTAATTCACCCAAAATGCCACGTAAATGTTCTGCAGCGCGCGCACCGCCAGTCGAACCATAACTTACGATACCAGCTGCTTTGTTATTCCAGGCTTCACGTGCAAGATCCAGTGCATTTTTTAGGGCACCTGATATGCTGTGATTGTACTCGGAAACGATGAATACGAAACCGTCCAAGCTGTTAAGTTTTTCATTCCAAGCTGCAATTCCTGGCTCCGTCCCATCGGTGGTCCCCAAGAACGGTAAGTGGTATTCAGCGATATCTACGACTTCATAGTTCGCATCTCCACGCTTTTCAGCAATTCCTTTTACCCATTCTCCCACTTGCGGGCTTACGCGTCCTGCTCTTGTACTACCTAAAATAATTCCTACATTCAATTTTCCATTACTCATTGTTTTCTCCTCCAGTAAGGTTTGTTTTTATTAATGTTTCCAAAACCATTGTGCTCATACTACGTTCACTTTATTAAATTAATTAGTTAAAGCTCCAAAATTAATAACTAATACAATAATACCTAGCACGAATAAAAGGATTGGCATCATCATTTTGTTAGCAGCATCCTTCACCTTCATATGTGTAAGAATGGCTCCTAACATCGTTACAACAACTAATGCAGCTCCCCATGCCGCTAATGTATCATTCCAAATCCCCCAAATGATGATAGCTGCAGCAATTACTTCAACGAGGCCAGTAAAAACTCTAAAACCGCCTGAATATCCATACCGTCTAAATTCATCCACCATTTGCTTTGAACCGAACTTCATAAATCCAAACATCAGAAATCCTAAACCTAATACAGCTTGAAGAATAATTGATAGTATACCCATTTTACATCTCTCCCCTTATCCTATATTTATTTATCTCGAAACACTTTATCCTAATGTTAGGACGTTTATTATCCTATCATTAGGATGAATTTGTGTCAACAAAAAAAATAGAGACCCGTTACAAACGGTTCTCCATTTTTCGCCAATTGCCTATCTGAATATTTACAATACAATCAATTAAACTAACGCTACAGTGTACTTAGCCGATTCGATCCAGGTACGATCGGAAAATTCTCGGCCGCGGACAATCACTTCGTTGTTATAGATCTGAACGTACATGCCCTGCGCTACATTCGGGTTGTCAGCGCTGCGTGTTTTGCCTACAGAAGCATTATTGAACCAGTGAAACGTATTCTGCGTATTATAGTGATTCTCCGTCGCAAAGTTACGATGGGTGTGCCCGGACAGTACGAAAACGTTCTTATAAGGAGCCAAAATGGCACGAAACTCCTTGGCTCTGAGCAACTGTGGCGGTTTCCCCTCGGTATCCGGCGCTGGTAACGGCTGATGAATAAAGACAACTGCGGGCTTTCCATCCACATGGCTTTTCATAATCGTTTCGAGCCACGCAAGTTGCTCATCCGAGTACCAAGCGCCCTCCCCAACCTCTGGTTTCTCCTGTACATACGTTTCTTGAGACATCATTATGAGATGAACATCATTCATCCATACATCCTTATAAGGCTTATCCTTGTAGCCGAAAAATTTCATAAAGCGTTCACGCGACATAGCATCGGTCTTTCCATTAGGCACTGTTTCCGCGGACCAATCACCTTTACTATTAATCCAAATATCATAATAGTCGTGATTACCCATATTCGCGTATAATGGCGGTAATTTATAGTTATCTAATACCTTTCGAAAAAGCTTATAATCCTGATCTCTGCCTACATCCGTGATATCTCCCCCGAATACAATTGTATCGACTGGGGATTCGAAATGAGTGATATCTTTCAAAGCTGAATGAAGCCGATCCGTTATGGTAGAGGTCCCATTATTAGAAATATGCACATCACTAAGGAGGAAAAAGGATAGCAATAATCGATTTTCGCCAGAAATGACCGGATCCGGTGAAACGGTTTCATGGGGAACTTCTTTCTGTTCGATGGCTTCAACTACAGTTCCATTCGTCTCTCTGCCTTTTAGCGTTTGCATCAAGAGGGCACCCCCACCAGTTAAAGCAAACACAGTAGCAAGCAATCTTTTGACAAACTGTCTTCTAGAGATCATATGAATCTATTTCCCCCATTTTCTCTGTAAATAGTGCCTTTTAACTAATTTCTATGCCTTGAGGTCAAATACCTGTTAGAAGATAAGGTTAACTCTCTTTTTATTATACATATGATTTTATCGCTTGAATAATTTCTCTTCTTTACTTCTGAGAGACAAGTTCAATCAATTCAGATGGTTCTCTTAGTTTGGTGTAGTTTGTAATTCTTTCGCTGATGTATGTTGGAATAAACCAAGTTGCATGGTAAGAGGACATACCTACTTGCGAAGCCCCTTCCAATTCGTTCGATCCACCATCACCAATAAATATTGATTCAGATGGACTAACCCCAAGTCTTTCGCATGCTAAATGATAGATGAGGGGATTCGGTTTTGCTAATTTTACTTGATATGAAAAAATAGTATCGTCAAAATACGCGGCTAACGGTGAGGATTCCCAGCCAATCACTTCTTCTGGCGTACAATTACTTATTAAACCAATCTTTAACCCCATTTTCTTAATTTGCTCTAGCATATATAAAATCCTTAAGTCAATTTTGTTGAAAGGGATTAATTTAGATGCTTTCCTTTGCGTATGTAAGGTTTCAATACGATCATCATGAATTTCATGACCCATTTTGCTAAAAATATCTCTGATTACAGACGGAAAGTCCGAATAAGAGCCATCCATTCTTTTTTCTTGTCTTAATTTCCATTCATTATCAAATATCTTTGTGTCGACTCCCAATTGTTCTACCATGTGAGTTGAACGTGGAGCTTTCCTTTGACCATTTTCAAATTCTGAAATAAGGGTTTCAAATAAATCAAAGTAGATCGCTTTTACTTCCATACACTCACTCCTCATTTGAGATATTATTTTCATACAAATCAAAGTCTACTTTAATATCAATTTCCCATCAAATCTCTTAAAATCTGCAAATACGACCTCGTGATGTTTGGAGAAAAACGCATTGGAAGCCTCGGGTAGCGCATCTACATGAAAGAATTTGGCATCTACGCTCTCATCTGTTTCATGCTCAAGAACGCCCGACCATTCATCGACCGAAAATAAATATTCAACGACTTGATGTTCGTTGCCAAATCGATCTATAACGGATTGGCTTATTGGATTCGAATAAATGGCAATTAAGGTTGCTTGGTTTACATCAATGCCAGTTTCTTCTTTGACTTCTCGCTTTAAACAATCATAAATAGATTCGTTTAATTCCATGGCACCGGCGGGCATCCCCCACTTCTTATCGCCTCTACGCTTTATGAACAGGGCATGTCCCTCATGATTCCGAATAATCGCTCTTATGGAATTAACTAATATTTTTTGGGGTCCAACCAACTTGCGAAGATTCCCTAAATAGGATTCATGCCAACTAATACTCAAGTCAATTCACCTCTGGATAATATTGGTTTACTTCTATCATAGAGCTTCTGATTATTGTTTAATAACATCCCTATTAGATGGAATCGTTCTCATTTTGATATAGAAAATAATGATATGAAAAAATCCCGCCACGCTCCTTTACGGAGACTGACGAGATTTTTCTTTTTTATTTCACGGTTATTTTACCCTTCATAAACTCCTTATGCGGTTCGCAGAAGTAGCTGTATTCGCCAGGTTTCGTAAGCGTGATGCTTTCCGACTCCCCTTTGCTTAAAAGCGGCGTTTGAAAACTGCCATCATCTGCCACTGCATTATGTTTGACGCTGTCTTTGTTGGTGAACACGATAGTAGATCCCGCTTCCACAGTCAAATCGGTGTTGCTAAAAGCAAAGCTCTCGATGTTAATATAATACGTTTTCGCGACGGATTGTCCAGTACCTGTGACGAGGTTAACCGTTCTTGTGGATTCGTCGTACTGGACGTTGACACCGAATACTTCGGCCAAAAACCGTGAGTGAACAAAAGTTGAACTATTGATTAATTGTGCAGGACCGACCATGGCTACGTTTGTTCCATCCACATTGGCCATGGCAGACCCAATCGACAATTTGACGGTTTTCCCGCTTTTCGTCACCGTAACTGTTCGTGTGTCCGCATCATAGCCAACTTCAGCCCCAATGCCTTCGGCAAAGGCTCGATAAGGGACGAATAATGAGTTATCGATCAGATAGGACTCATCAAGGGCAAGAGATTGCCCGTTCAACGTAATTTTCATATCGGACTTCACTTGATTAGCAACAGCTAATTTAGAGCTGATTGGCGTCGACGTGTGCATCCCATGATCCTCTGCACTGGCTGGAACTACTGCTGCAACCATCAACCCGGCACCCAGTATTATGGCTATCATTGATTTCTTCATACCCGTATCCTCCTTCATATTAACATTGCTCGTTTAAGTAAACGTCATGCGTTTGAATTCGGTTTGATATTTTTGAATTATGTGCCCAAAATCTTTTTGCCCCTCGGTGTAGTTCCATTCGGATCTGGTTCAAGCGTAACACCAAACGAGTCAATCTGAAGATTTTCTGTCTTCACTGGGATCGTATAGGTTAACATACCGGCACCCTTCGTATCGACACGTAATGTCCCGCAGTTGTATCTTTTACCATTTCGGTTATACCAGACTTGGTAGGTCCAGTCACCTTCTGTTTCTTTCAAACCTTGCAAATTTACAACCACATTATGGACATCACCATGCTGGAGCACCCACACCGTTCCTGATGCTGATGACATCGAGGTCTCCACCGATTTGAGCTGATAGATGGATTCAATTTCGGCAGGTTGATTGAGCGCCGTCTTTAGTGTGCCACTTGGATTGGGCTCCTGATTGTTCCACCAGAGACCTCCTGTTACACCGATAAGAACTATAGCAGCGCAGGCATAGGCCCATTTAAATAAGCGCCCTTTGGAACTTTTGGGAACGTTTTGCGACCGTTCATTCGTTGTCATCTCGATGATCAGATCATGTCGATTTGGTACTATGGCTGACATGACTTGCTCCTTCAGATCAGGCGGAACTTCAACTTCTTCCATGTCAAAAGGCAGCGCCTCCCAGACCGCCTCCAGGTCGTGCAATTCTTCACGGCAAGCGACACACGTGCGCAGATGCCGTTCGAAAGCGGCTCGCTCCCATTCCGTGCAGTCGCCTGTCAAATAATTGACCACAAAACTACAGTCTATATGCTCCCGTTCTTCCATCACGTCATCCCTCCCTCAGTGATGTCAAATGCTTACGAAGTATTTTCAAGCCCTGATGGAGCCGACTCTTAATCGTACCCACCGGTTCGTTCGTGTGTGCGGCAATTTCACTAAGCGTGTACCCTTGCCAATACATCAAATGAATTAATTTAATTTGACTCTCCGATAAATGAAGATAGGCTTCTTGGATCTGCTCCCCTAACCACTTGCGAGATATGGCGGCATCGGGGTTCTCGTCTGTGGAAACAAAGGATTGCTCCCATGCGTTGCTGTCAAAATGGAGATTCTCATTCTCCCTTCTTTGCTTGCGCAGACAATCGATGGTGATATTGCGAGTGATCGTGATCAACCAATTGACAAAAGCACCCTTGCTCGCATCATACCCCTTCTGCGTCGTCCAAAGTCTGGTAAAAACGAGCTGCACGATTTCTCTCGCTGTTTGCTCGTCTTTCATAGATTTCAAAGCAAATGCATACACAATTTTCACATAACGATCGTATAACTCTTCCAATGCGGGGTGATGCTTGTTCATGACAAGCTTCATTAGCTCCCCATCGGTTCGATTTCGCATGATTCTCTTACACCCCGAATCGATTTGACATGTAATCATTTCTACCTTATCCGCAACTTCACATCTTGGCAATAGCCAAGATAGAAAAAGCCCCCCAACCTTCTGATCAAGTCAGTGGTTGAGGGCTTCTTTGAGCGAGCGTTTATTACCGCTCGGATTGTTGCGCAGGGTCAATGACAAACCAAACCTTGCTAACATTTTGACCAGTCGTATCACCGGGGTACTGATCCTTGATCCAATAATAAAGTGGCCAACCTTTATACGTGCTTTGAAGTGTGCCATCTTTGCGAGTCAGAATGCCGAAATCACTTTTTAACAAATCGGAGGAAACTGTCAAATTGGCATCATAAAAAATCGGCCAATTCACTAAACAATTGCCTACGCAGGCATTGGGATCCGATTTATCCTTTGCAAACAAGTAGAGCGCCATCCCATTCGAGTCAGTTAAATACGTGCCCAACGAATCTGACTTCGACGTTTTCACGGATGTATTCGTTGCTTTGGTTCCTATGAATTTGGCAGGATCCACGACATACCAGACATGTCCTACATCTTGTCCAGTCGTATCTCCCATGAGTTTATCACTCACCCAATAATAAAGTGGATACCCTTTGTACGTTGTTTGCAATTTCCCATCAGAACGTACTAACGTGCCGAAATCAGCTTGTTTCACTCCTGGTGGTGCTGTAATTGATGGAGCATAGAAGATAGGCCATTTTTCAATACATTTGCCTGCGCAATTACTGATACCTTTCGTATCTAAATCATAGTAATACAAGGCCTTTCCACTTGCATCAGTGAAATAATTACCGAGCTCCGCTTTCGTCCCTATTCGAATTCCACCATTAGACGGCTGAACAGTAAACCAAACATTGTTCACATTGTTACCAAGGGTGTCTCCCGGTTTCGTATCTTTGACGAATGTGTAAAGCGGCCACCCTTGATATGTAAGCTGTTCCTTGCCATCCGTACGTGTAAATGCGCTGAAATCTGTTGCTTGAAACTCGGCGGGGACAACGAGATCATGACTGCCGTAGATAGGCCAGTTTGCCAGACATTGTGCTGCACAAGCATTTTTGTCCGCCACATCTTTGGAGAATTCGTATAGTGTCATGCCTTTCTCATCCGTCAGGTAGCTGCCTGCAGCTTCATTGTGCATGAGCTTTAAGGAGGGCTTGTTCAGCAGCTCCAACTTTGAAGCTTCCATTGTACCTTGAGAGATAAGCTTATCGGCATAGGACTTCGATGAATTTTTCGGCATTGCTTTAAGCGCTTCCAGCATGGAGCTTGCTAAATGCAAGTTCTTCATGGCGGCAACATTCGCTAAGCGCGTTAACCCATGTTTCTCGGCGAATTCAGTCACCTGTACAAAATCAAAATCTACACCTTGCTTATACCCCAAAGCTTCTAAGAGCACTTTATCAAACTGCTGAGCGGTTAGTGGTCCGAGTGGATTAAATATATGATCACTTGTTCCTTGCCAGCCAGCCTCGGGATGTGTACTCAGATAGCCAAGAATCGTTTGATTCTGTTGCGATACGCCGCTTACATCCTGAAAGCTGTTCGTTCCTTGATACGTTAACGCTGCTTTTTCCAGACCTTGCAATCGCAGTGAAATAATGGCCGCTTGGAGTCTCGTAGCTGAACGGTTTAGATATTCCGTTGAAAGTCCATTCCCTTCGCCTTGAAGGAGACCCAACTGACCTACGATATCCGTTTCACTTATTACCTTCGGGGCTTCAGCCGCTGCCGCAGTAACCGCAGTCGTAACGCCGATAATTCCAAGTAAGATCAATGAGGCAGCGCTAACTTTTTTTGCTATTTGCATCCTTCTCTTCCTCCTTCTTCAATCTATAAGAGGAAACGTACACAAATCGCAATCGGTTTTATCTCAAACCATACTTGTAATAAAAATAAAAGCCTGATTTCTCAGGCACATAATTATGAAAAGGTGCTGTCACCATTTTACAATAAATCCTTTAGAATCGTCTCCAATCGCACACCCCTTGAGGCTTTCAATAGAATGATATCATCTTGATTTACCATGTCCCTTAAAGCTTTAGTTAAAGCTTCTTTATCCAAAAACGACTGAACATGACCATTCTGAAAACTTTTTCCCGCTTCTACTGCGATATAGTTACCGAGTGAACCGACCGTATACACATAATCTATTTTCGCCGAATCCAAATGCCTGCCTATTTCCCGGTGGAACTCCTCTTCTTGCTCACCTAACTCGAACATATCGCCTAAGACGACAAACTTCCTTGCATAACCGGTTAAATCTTCAAACGTTCTTATTGCAGCTCTCATGGAATTAGGGCTTGCATTCCAAGCATCATTAATGATGGTATAACCAAAGGGAGAAATGATCTTTTCCATTCTCATCCCGGTTACGATCAATTTGCTGAAACCCGCATTAATTTCATTTGGACCTATACCTAATATTGTCGCCACAGCTATTGTTGCAAGTGCATTTGAGATATTATGTGCGCCAAGTACAGGTAAATGGAAAGAATCGTCACCTACTGTAAAAAAAGATCCTTAGGAGTTGGTTAGCATAGTTCCAGCGTAATAGTCATTAGAATCTCCTTCACCAAAGCGAATTGTGGAGATCGTTTTCTTTATTTTAGCAACAGCATGGGTCAAAAGTGGTTCATCCCCGTTGTAGATTAGTACACCATGATCTTGCAAGCCATTTGTAATCTCTAATTTCGCGGCAGCAATAGCTTCCCTTGATCCAAGACTAGATAAATGAGACACACCAATCATGGTTATGACCGCAATATCTGGCTGAGCTATTCGCGAAAGTCGATCGATCTGACCACGTTCACTCATTCCCATTTCTATGACAGCTACTTCTGAGCTCTGATCTATCTCTAATATGGTCAAAGGGACCCCGATTTGGCTATTTAAATTCCCTGCTGTTTTGTGAACGCTATAGGTCGTCTGTAAAACGGAATTAATCATATCTTTGGTCGTTGTTTTGCCATTGCTGCCGGTAACGGCAATGACTTGTATGGATAATTCTCTCCTATAATTAGCTGCCAGTGTTTGAAGGGCATTCAAGCAATCATCCACATAAATTAACGGCAAATGTACAGGCGGATTGGGATGATCTTTTTGCCATAACGAGGCTGTCGCTCCTCTGGAAATGGCTTCTTCCACGAAATCGTGACCATCCAATTCTCTAATAATGGGAATAAATAAGTTTCTACTCTTTACAGTTCTTGAATCGATGGATACCCCATGAATCATAAGGTCTTCAAAACCCACAGAAAGTCCACTTCCTGCTGTCATCGTTTCAATAACTTTTAGATTATGGCAAATCACAGAACCACCACCTATCGCGATTAACTGAATTGAAGTTACATGACCTTAAAACAGCTCAGATGATATTACATTCGGATATTGTTCTACTATATGTGCGAGCATACGTAGGTGTCCGAATGGTTTCAAAGGTAATTGTCCGTTTATCTTTTGCGCGAATAAGACTTTACCGCCTGTGAACCTGAACTCATCTAATGTGATGGTTTCAGAACATAGCCGGATAACATCTTTGCGTGTTAAGAGCATTAGAGCTTTCGTTTCCATACTTGGTACGGGTTCGTCAACAGAAGTTGCTAGGAAAATTGGTGTTATACTCTCCACGGAAAAAGTAGTTAATGGCATTAACGAAGTGATTCGCATTTGTGACTCTTCAAGTACCTCACGTTGCGTGCATTCCCAAGCAGTTTCTCTGCCCTCTCTATGCCCGCCTAATCTGACAATAGCTAATGCTAATTGATCCTCAGTCGGCCCCATCATAAACACCATGCGCTTATTGGATAGGACAAACGCTCCCGCTTTCTTAACAACCAGATGATTCATTCTACCATCTCCAATTTCTAAGATGTTGAAAAAGAGCACGATTCCTTTATAGAATCGTACTCTTCCTGTTACCCTTTCAGGTGGATTAATTCAGGCAGTTCCTGTGCATCCAACTCGCGCATGGAAAGCTTAGCTCCGATGGCTTGAAAGCTGCCGATTACGTCCTCATAACCGCGCTCGATGTGCTCTATGCCAGTAATACACGTGTTACCCTCAGCTGATAAACCAGCTAGTAACAGGCAGGTACCGGCACGCACATCCGTTGCATGCACCCACCCGCCTTGCAGGGGAACACCTCCGCGGAGGATGGCACTCTCATGGCGCAATTCAATTTCTGCGCCGAGCCGTCGCAATTGTGCCACGTGGGCTAACCGTTTCGGAAAAACGCGATCCGTCACGATGCTCTTCCCCTTGGCCTGCAAAAGAAGTGCGGTCATTGGTTGTTGTAGATCAGTTGCGAAGCTTGGATACATGCCTGTACGGATCCGCGTTGCTTTCAGCGATCCTGTACGATAAGCGGTAATGTGGCTCTCACCGCATTCCACATGAATCCCGATCTCCTCCATCTTCGCAAGGCAAGAACCAAGGTGCTCAGGGATGACATCTTGAACAGTAACCTGTCCCCCATTCAACCCTGCGGCCATCAAGAATGCCCCTGCAATCAGCCTGTCTGGTATGGTCACGTGGGCTCCCCCATTTAAATAGGAGACGCCTTCAATTCGGATACGGTCAGTTCCCGCGCCATAAATCTTCGCTCCGAGCCGATTCAGGAAGACTGCCGTATCCACTACTTCGGGGTCCACAGCGGCGTTATGCAATTGTGTCCGTCCTTTGGCCCGCACTGCCGCCAACATCGCATTAATCGTTGCGCCCGAGGTAATCGTATCGAAATAAATGTCTGCGCCCTTCAGTTCGGCAGCTTCTACTACGAAATAATCATTGAACATTTGAACCTTTGCGCCAAGTGCTTGAAACACCTTGATATGTTGATCGATCGGTCTTGAAACGAAATCGTCGCCTCCCGGGAAACCGATCGTGACTCTGCCGAATTTGGATAATAATGCGCCTGCAAAATAATAGGACGCTCTATAACTCGATGCCTTACCCGGATCTATCACAGCACTGTGGATCATGCGTGGGTCGATAACGACTTGTCTACCTTCTTGCGTAAATTCCATACCGATGTCCCGGCTAATCCCGGCAATAATATTGACATCATCTATAATTGGAATACCGCCTAGTGTTACGATATCATCTGCCAGACAAGCGGCAGCAAGAAGAGCAAGAGAACTGTTCTTCGCACCTGGTATATGTACACTTCCGTTCAGTGGGCCTGAATATGTTGTCTGAATATATCTCATGTATGTCTACCTACTTTCGTCATAACGAAATTAATTCTGATTCCAGCACATAACCACTACCGCGCACTGCGCTAATCAAAAAGGTGTCTTTGCCGTATTTTTTGCGCACCCGGTATATCAGTGCATTCAATTCGTCGAAAGAAACATCCGAAATACCCCCTACACCAGGTAAACGTTCCGGCCATACGTTGGATTTGATCTCCTCAAGTGTAACGAGTTGGTTCGCTTTCTGATGAAGCAAACGAATCAGCAAATATTCTTTTTCTGACATAGGGATTCGCTTACCATCTACCACGCATTCTCTTTTCTCCCAATGAATTGTTAGTGGTAATTCAGGTATTTCCAGCTGCCGAGTGATGCTGAGTGGTTCAATTTCAAGTGTTTCATCCGCATACATATAGGTGAAATGAAGGACACTCATCCCCTTTGCAAGCCTAATTATATCAAAATTATGAAGCGGATACGGGGTGTGTGGTTTTATGGTTACACCGTTAATCTCCGTTCCGTGACGGCTACCCAAATCGTAAAGCACAGCCTTGTCTTGTTCCTTGAGAATAATAAAGTGCTGTCGAGAAATAAATGCGTTCGTAAAGGCCAATTCAGGAGTAAACTGATTGGATATGCGACCGACGAGCGTTTTGACAGCACTTAGATTCACACAAGTGCCGGATCGGTAGGGCTCACCGCGAATAACGTACAGACATGCAAAGTCTTCTTCCATATTCGTACCTCCGATTTGAATCTGGGGGATGTTACCATAGTTTATCGTAACCCAAATTGACGATGAATAAAATTACTTTTTGCTGACGGCTTCCTCACATTTCGGTAACATTATGGTATAGTTTATTTTACAAAATAAGGTTCAGTAGACTGGAGTTGATCGTTTTGCGTATTGGAATAGATTTAGATAATACCATTCTTGACGCTACTTCTGCGCACTTGCACTACTATAACTTAGCATCTGGTTTATCATTTACTCCAGAAGATGTCAATGATTTTTACATCTATCGCTTATACGGCTGGAGTTCAGAAGAACGAGAGGCGGTCATTCACCAGTACGGACATGACATTCATTGGAATTCACTTCCCTACCCCTTGGCGATTCAAGCGCTAAACCAACTCAACCAAGAACATCATGTATCTTTTATTACGGCTCGCCCCGAAAAATTCCGTAAGGTTACAACTGACTGGTTACATGTACACAAATTTATGTATTATCATATAACTTTTACAGAGAACAAACTCCAAGCCTGCATAGATCTAAATATTGATGTTTTGATTGATGATGCCCCGCATTATGCAGAGGAGTTTGCCAATCAGAGTAAGCCAGTTATCCTCTATGATCATCCTTACAATCGACACATTAACAACGATAAGGTTTATCGCGCTGTAGACTGGAATGATGTAAAAAAGCATCTCGATCATTTATCCATTGATTTTATGGCTCGCTAAATCGTCCTCCTTCGAAGGGAATAGAAAAAGCCATCCGCAAGTAGATAAATCTACTTATTAGACAGCTTTTCCATCTTTATGTGTTCATAACAGCTTCTGCAAGAGTAACATCTTCTAATTTACGTCTATATTCCTCAGGGGTAGCACCATCTTCAACGTTCCAGCAGGCTCCCATTGCCGTTTCTACATATAAACATTGTTTAATAACTTCGTTTGGAATCTGCAGGTGTTTTGCTAAATAATCTACGATGCCAATGATCTTTTTCAATCGTTCCGATGCTTCCAGTTGTTCAAATTCATTTAAAATGAATCTTGGAACATCAAATATTGGATCACCAATAACACCTTTAGGATCAATGATGATGTAATCTTCATTCGCAGTAAGCAATATATTATCGTGATGAAAATCACCATGAAGCAGCATTTGCTGCGAATACGAAGATGCAAGTGACTCGCATATTTCATTTGCTTTTTGCATGTGCACATACATGTCATTACAATCTTCTCGCTTACTCATGTAATCAGTTATTCTTCTGACCCAATTCGTATACGTCGGAAATAGGTCAGCGTTTACTGGTGTAACATGCAATCCTTTATATAGGGAGCAAAATACGGACAGTCTTTTTTCGAGATCAGACTCTTTCCTTAAAGATGTACCAGGTTGCACACATTCTTCAAGTAGGATACCTCTGTCAATATCAGCTTCAAACACTTTGCAGACTCTTCTGTTCGTATACTGAATCAAAGCATTAACTTCCGTATGCAAACTTCTTGAATTCCCTATTTTTAATACAGCCTTTCCGAAACGAGGTGAGAAGCATGTAAAAACCAAATTCGCGGAATAGGAAGGGATCAACTCAAAAGAGTTTAATTCCCACTTAGTAGAATATGTATCAATATCACACAATACCTTTTCATAAAAATCCTTGCCAAACCGGTAAATAATAGATTCGATCTCATTTTGACTGAAATAATAGGGCTCTTTCATCTGAAGTGACGACCTCCAACTTTATCCATTCAAGTTATTATTTTCTCAAGTTCAATTTCATCACGTATCGTTATTTCGTAGAAACCTATTATAGGGATTGTGGTTTTTAGCTTCCTAGCCTCTGTGACGGCATCGGGATATAGTGCGGCTATTCGGTACCCTCTGCGTTGATAAAATCTCAGGGCATCTACATTATCGTTCGTAGTTATCACCCAGATGCGGCTTATCCCCGATTGTTTTATGGCGTGTTCGACAGCAGCAATTAATTGGCTTCCTATACCTGAACCTTTGTTCAGTGCATTAATGCTCACTAACTCAGCGTAATCGTTCCCTAGTCGGTACGTTGCTGCTCCAACACGAATACCATTCGCCCAAGCGATGAGTGAATGCATGTCTTTCACATGATGCCTCTTGCCTTTTGATATAACCGTTTCGCCACCAAACTCACTAACCCATAAATGATGTAGCCATTCTTTATCGTTCTCATTTGCAGGAGCAAGAATGTCTATTGGATCGCCGTTATCCATGATTATCACCTCTACTCAGTGTATTACAAGACATACAGAATATGTAGGTTATTAGGCAAATGATCTATCAAAAATCATCTAATTATCATTGTATCATCAGTGTAAATTTGGGAGACAAGCTATACAATTAGGATGCTTCAAGTGACACACATGGCTAAAGATCACAAACATTTTCGGTTATTTTTCAGGAGGCTGCTATGGGAAGTTATCATTTTATTGGCATTAAAGGTAGTGGTATGAGTGCATTAGCACAGGTTCTCTATGATCTAAACCATATCGTCCAAGGAGAAGACACTGACTCTTTTCTATTCACACAAGTGAACCTCGACGCGCGAAATATCCAGCTTTACGCATTTGGTATGGCGCCATTATCTCCAACTATGACGGTTATTGCTTCGAATGCCTTCGAAGATACACATCCCTCCATCGTAACATGCAAACAAATGGGGATTCCTGTTATACGATATCACAAGTTCCTTGGGGAACTGTTGAAAACTTACACAAGCATTGCAGTAACGGGATCTCATGGTAAAACGACGACGACTGGCATGTTAGTACATGCGTTTAGTGCTAATCAACCGCCATGCAGCCTCGTTGGAGACGGGACAGGTACTGGTCATCCCGATGCTGCTCAGTTTATTTTTGAAAGTTGTGAGTACAAACGTCATTTTCTTGCTTATCAACCTGATATAGCGGTTATTACTAATATTGACTTTGATCATCCAGATTACTTTACTGATATCGATGACGTGAGGAAAGCTTTTGAGCAAATGACTGCCTTAACGACCAAACATATCGTTGCTTGCGGAGATGATCCACAAGTGCGTTTACTGTCTACAAACACAAATACACTTTTTTATGGTTTTGGTAAGGATAATACGCTGAGAGCTTCAGATGTGACAGTTGATGAGGGTGCCACAATCTTTAACGTTTTCTTCAATGAAACTGAGTTAGGTCGCTATAGCATTCCGTTGTTTGGAAAGCATAGTGTACTCAATGCCCTAGCCACAATTGGCGTAGGGCTCTTATTAGATCGAGATTTGGAAATTGTTAGAATGCAACTGGCGACATTCTCTGGCGTTCAACGAAGATTTACAGAAAAACGATGGGGCAACAATGTGGTCATTGATGACTATGCACACCATCCTTCTGAAATAAGAGCCACTTTTGAAGCAGCAAGAAGCAAATACCCTGGTAAAAGGGTTGTCGGCATTTTTCAGCCGCATACGTTTACTCGTTTGGAAAAATTAATGGATGATTTCGCCGATTCGCTAAAAGAAGCTGATGATATCTTCCTTTGTCCCATATTTGGATCTGCAAGAGAATCATCAGGAAACATCTCTATAGATGACCTAAGGAACCGTATTCCAAATGCTCAATTGGTATCCGATAATTTTGTATCAAATTTAAATAACTACAGCGACTCCATACTCATATTCATGGGGGCTGGAGACATTCAGAAATATCAAGAGCTGTTATTGCAAAGATAAGTTAAAGCATTTCATTATTGATCCAATTGCAGTTGAAGATAATTATTCTTCATGTATTTGTATCCGGAATAGATTGTTATTGCTACGGCAAATAGCATGATGTACAAATCAATGGGAAGTTTTGTAAGAATAGCAAAAGGGAAATTGTCCAGAAGGACAGCAGTAATCGCCACAACTTGCATCACTAACTTTATTTTACCGTGCTTATCCGCAGCAAGTGCCAGTCCTTTTGCAGCTGCAAGGATGCGTAGACCAGACACCATAACTTCCCTTCCAATAATAACAATGGCAATCCATGATGGAATCATGCCATTTTGCACCATCATAATGAGCGCAGCTGAAACTAATAGCTTATCGGCAAGTGGATCCATTAATTTTCCGAAATTAGTTATTTGATTGTACTTTCTTGCTACATAACCATCCAACTTGTCCGTGACCGAAGCAATAATAAAAAGCGAAATGCCAATATACAAGCCATACTGATTAAGAAAAGTAAAGAAACTTGATTGATCTGCCAACCAAGCAGGATATTTCTGAAGAGCAAGCATGAAAAGTGGAATCATCAAAATCCTAACAATTGTAATTTTGTTTGCTAAGTTCACTTTCTCTACCCCCATATTTTAGAGTTCTCCATATCAAACTAAGTTCTACTGCCCTTGTCCATAAACGCTAATAAAAACGCTTTATCTTCAGGGAATGAGAATGGCAGTTCTTCTAATTGTGCAGAGGTCTTCCAAGCAATTTCATGGATAAGTCCATCTGGATCATGAATGCTTGGTTGTCCTCCTACGATTACAATTTCAAAATAGGTCACATCAAACGAAATTGGACCAAATGTTCCTGATTTACTTTTAATCTCTTGAATGATTTGACATCGGTAACCCGTTTCCTCATAAACTTCTCGGATACAGCATTCTTCTAAAGTTTCGTCTAGCTCAACTCCGCCAGAAGGTACTGACCATCGTTTCTCTTCTTCTGGTTTACCCTGCAAAACCATAAGCAGCTGACGCTCTGAATTAACGCAAACACCTGCAGCACCGACCCATTTGTTCAATGGAATACCCCCTTATATATTGAAATTATTTAATTAAAAGCATAAGCAGTACGGTAGAGTCATTTATTGGGAAGTTCAGTAATAACACCATCCAAAGGTGCTACCATCTGGATAAACTCTCCTGTATAAGCCTGAATATCTACGGCATAACCATCAATCATGACACTCCATTGCCTATTACCTATCATTTTATTCCAATACGTGTCCTTCCATAGCACCGAATAATCAGGGGATTTCTGAGTCTGAATATTCGCTTTCATATTTGTATTTATTACTTGGAGATATTCTTTTGCTTTATTCACAGCGTTTTCTTCAGTAAGAATCGGTCTTTGAAACTGATATAAAACAATTAGACTTAAGACAATTAAAGAAATAACAGCGATCTTTCTCATGACATTCTCTCCCTTAAGGATTGAGTTGGATAAGCGCAAGCATTCATATTTCATAAGCCTCAATTCATTAATCGACAGTATATTCTGGGTGATTATGTCTTTGACATCCAAACAAATAACAGCTAGTCTTTACTGTTGTTGTAAATTGATACGGAGGAATAAAACCTGTATTAATTTTGTCTATTAGGTTTTCCAATTCAAACCTCTCATATCGTAATTTATCCAAAACAATATCATTATCGCTTTCAGTACAATTTTCATCGTATTCTTGCCTACTCGCTTGATCTATTTCGATTGTTTTTTCTTCTACGCATTGTTTTACTATTTCAAATGCAAATTCCATATTATTAGTTTTTTTAAGTGAGTACAAATATCGGCTTACCCAATCTATCGTTTTGTAATAGTTGTTCCATGATTTTTCAAACCAGTGAACAGCCTCATTAAAACATTGCAATTCAACATACAATTCAGCAATGTTTATCTCCCCAACGAACTCATCGTCTTTTTCTGAAAAGACATCAAGTTTACTTTTTGCTTCATTCCAATCTCCAAGCTCAATTAAACATTGGATATGACTATACATGGCATAACTTGAAGGTAATGCACTTTTCAAAAAACAAGCTGAGGCTTCTTTCAACTCCGCGAGATGATAATAGGCTACACCTAAATTATTATAAGCTTCATGTGAAGGCTCAATGGCTAACGATTTCGTTAGAATATTAGATGCCTCATGCCATTTTTCGAAATGTATGTATAATTCACCTAACAGATTATAAGGAATAATAGAAGTAGGATTCAATGAAACAGCTTCTTTAGTAAGAACAAGTGCCGTCTCATAGTCGCCTTCCTCATGACTATATATCCAAGCAAGATTTGTTAACGACTGTATGTTTCTAGTCTCTACAACAGCTTGTTTGAATAATGCAAAGGCTTCTTCATATTCATTATTTTCTAGTTTTTCTAGTGCTTTTTCATTTATATTCAACGTGTTCCTCCTGATAGTTCAATAACAACCGAAACAGTTATCATACAAACTGCAATACCTCGAAATTAATTAATGCTGTTAAGTAAATTAATTAATGCCATTAATCATCTTCAGTTTCGTCTACGATTTCTTTTTTCTTATAAATCTTATAATCAAAAACACAAACATAACCACGACAGCTATTAAAAATATCTGGATAATTGCTGTAGACCATTCAAAATGCATGCGATCACTCCATCCGTCCATCAGTTTACGTTCTTACTAGCATGAAACAATACTACGGCTTGAGGTTTAAGCAACGTACCGCCATTTTCTTCAATCGCCTCTTTGATTTCCTCAAACAATGCTAATCGCACATCTTCGGGAATGAGTCTATGTCCGGAATTCGTGTTTAATAATGCGACATATGCATTAGCTGTATAAGCATGATTGCAGATATATTGCTTCACCTCTAATTCCTTAAACAGGCCATCCTTTAACGTTAACAATGACCTTTCTTCAATAATCTGTTCAATGGTTGGTTTCTTTGAATCATCCAGCTGGGGTGCATATCGCCTATAACTTTCTCGAATGCGATTAGAGACCTCATCAAAAGAAGGGATATGAACAGTCCAAAAGATTGCGATAGAGCCTTTGTCATTTAGCAAATTGAATACTTTCCGATAACCATCCTCTTGTGGCTCAATGAAGTGAAAAGCTGTACCCGATATAGCCAAATCAAATCTGCTCTGTTCACCCTGCCAAGTTTCAAATGGGGCATTGATTATGTTAACATTTGGACTGTTCTTAAATTTGTCGCGCGTAAATTCTGCTAATTGATGCCCTAATTCAATACAAGTCACATTATCAAAGCCTAAATCTACAAATCCTTTCGTTGCTTGACCTGTACCACAGCCAATTTCAAGTATGGAATCGCTTTTCGTTATAGCTGATAAATCCAGTATGTCGGAAAACAACTGATCTGGATAGCTTGGCCTAGACGTATCATATTCCTTTGCTATTTCATTAAACGTGTTTTTTCTTTCCATCTTTAAAACCTCCTCTTTTATCGATCAGCTTACCGGTTGTATTACTTTCACGTTTAACAACCTCGTCTTTGTATACATTCCCGCACTCTCTAAAGTCCGCTTGGACGCCTCGTTATAATACCAACAGCCACAGATCGGAGTGTAATCATTCTCATAGCACCATTCTTTCAATTTCAGAATAATATGGCGCCCTATACCTTGTTTTCGAAAAGATTCATTTGTAAACATACCTATACTCGCTATTCCAGTGATCATCTTACTTTGTTCGACAACTCCTATGCCAAGCAAGTCGGACCCGCGGTAATAGGTGAAGATGCCTCCGTTTTCAATCCTGCAAGCATAATCATTAAGGAAATCTCCACAGATTTGCTGGATCTGTAACAGGTCATCGAGCGTAGCAATTGCGAAAACATCCCCTTTGAATGCCTCATCCTCCGGAATTCTCACCCGTGTATCTTGAAAAAAATAGGCCTGCTTCGTTATGAGAAATTCCTTATCTAAAGCAAGACTCAGAAAATGCTCATCGCAGGTAGGTACGAATAGTGTTTTTAGTGCATACTTTTCAATCCATTCAATCAATAGATTCTGAGCATACTTATGATAAAATGGGCGAATATAAAATTGCGTAAGCATCTGATTATCATATATGGCAAAATAGCCAACGTCTTCTAAGTCACCTTTTAACAAATAAAAGGATGACTTAAGAATATGTGCCTCCAAAAATGAATCAAATGGTGACGAAAGTGTACGAATGTATTCTTGAATGAGATGCTGAACTTCATGCATTTGGCATTTCTTAATCAACAATTTAACCATCACCTCACGATAATAATGAACTTACATTCACCATACCGTGAGTATAATCTAGGGAGCAATGGAAAGTATGGCTATAGTAAAATTGGATTGGATTTATCGACTTATGCAGAAATTCGACACCCCACTTCTATTCCCTTTTTTTGGGATTACCCTCTAATGGTGCCATCCTAAAAGACCTTTAATGACACAACTACTTTAAATAACGTTACGGGATAACGCTAATCCATGCGAATGGACGACCAGCTAAACAATAACGTTATGCGTCACTTTATTTCCAGTAAAAATGAAAAACCACGCAAGATAAGATGATGCCATCACCTTATTTTGCGTGGTCTTCCGAGAAGCGGAAAGTAAAAAAAAGGAACTTAGCTGGTCCCATGGTTCAAACCGCTAAGCTCCTTTTTCATTCACTTGTTTACATATAAGCAAGATTGTAAATTTCTTCATCCGTTAAGGCTTGGTTGTAAATCGCTAATCCCCCAATGCTGCCGACAAAGAAATTGCCGATCTCATTGGAACGATTCACCGCACCAACAGTAAAATCTGCACCATCTGCGCCACCGTCGAAGAGTCCCCCTGGATAATGATAAGGATTTCGAACGGGACGTTCATCTAATTTACCGTTTAAGTAAGACCGCACGTACTCGCCATCATAGGTAAACGCAATGAGATGCCATTCTTCTAGTGGGATTTCCGTGTTACCAATCGATGAATCCATACACCAACGATAACCAGGTGTCGGACCACCTAAGGAAGATACATGGCCACATACCTGCTGGCCGCTCTCCCAAATGGATAAATTCACAAAGAGTCCGTATTGTCGTTTCTTATTCGTTTCATTCCATATGCCTGCAACAAATTCGCATTCGTTATTCGATTTTCTTCTACGTTTTACCCAAGCAACGACGGTTACTTGTGCATTCTCGCCATGAATGTTCAGTTCACTGAGTTCTTGACGCGGAATACGAAACCATTCCCCTTCCTCTAACAAAGCACTATACGGTCCGAAAATGCCTTCATCGTCTCTTTCTACCGATTCAGAACCTTCCAGCAAGGCATATGGTTCTCTTCCTTTTGACATACGTGCTTGGCCAGGTCCCTCCTGAAAATCCCAAAATGCGACCAGATTCGGATGTTTGGTAATGATGTCCGTATTTTTCTTCATGTTTTACAGCCTCCAGATGAACATTCCTTATTTCTTTTTCCCATACCAATCATTCATCGCATCGATGGCAACTTTGCCACCCTTAGCGTTAAACTCTTGGACAAATTTATCAAATTCAGCAAGATCACGTTTACCCATAATAAATTTCAAAGCATTTTCTTCTGAATAGTTACGCAGCTCTGTGAATTTAGAATCAAAAGCCTCAATAGAAGGTGCATATGCGGTTTCTTCGCGATTCTGTTTAAATTTCAGCAATGGCTCATAGTAAGGCAAGAATCCTTTAACTTTCAAACGAGCAGTGAAGCTCGGGTCCGTATCACCAAAGAAGTACAATGTCCGCCAAGGAATGTTGTTGCTCTGTTCTGGCGTTTGCACGATTTGACCATTGTCCACCTTGTAATCTTGTCCTTCGATACCATAAGTTAAGAATTTGTCAGTTTCTGCGTTCATGATGTAATTAATAAAAGCGGCCGCACCTTCTTTGTTCTTCGCTTGCTTCGGAATAACGATGAAATTGCCCGGAATACCTTGCTCTTGGAAGCCTGAGGAGCCGTTCTTGCCGCTAACTGGTGCGATATACTGTAAGGTTCCGCTTCCTTTTTTATCCTTGATCGACGTGTCAATTGTCAGAGCATCGCCCCAATACACAGTGCTAAATGCAGCTGTTCCATTAATCATTTTGTCCTTGATATCTTTATTAATAGCAAATTCTTGGTCGATCAAGCCTTCGGAATACCATTTCTTCATTGTGGTGAGGAACTCTTTGTATTCCGGCTGCACCCATGCGAACTCTAGCTTGCTATTTTTAACGACGGTTGTATTGCCCACTCCGTATGCAGAAGCGTAAGGTAGGAAGGATGCCATAAACGCCCCTGGATTTCCACCTGTTCCTGTAAGCGGTGCTATGTTCTTTTTCTCTTTGATGGTCTTAAGGGTCGTATACATCTCATCCATCGTCGCTGGTTCTTTCAAATTGAGCTCTTTCAGAATGTCTGAACGCTCCAATATGCCGTTACCTACCTGTTGTGCGACTCGAACTGGGATACCGTAAAGTTTGCCATCTAGTTTGGCAGAGTCAAGAATTTCCTTGGGCAGGAAGCTAGATAAACTTGTAATATATTGCTTAGCCAAATCATCTAGCGGCTCAAAAGCCCCCTGCTGTGCCAACTTGAAATAGTCCGATTTTCCAGGAATCCACATAACATCCGGCACATCGCCTGAAGCCAAAATGATCGATATCTTTTGGTTTGGATTGTCCTTAGGCAGCGACTCGAATTTCACGTTGAAACCAGATTTCTCCTTGAGCACATTCACCAGCTTATTATCGTTGATAGTGTCGTTACCCTTGAATTGCTCCATAGATGGATGATACGTGCGCATCACTTTTAAATCCTTGTTTTTAATTGGTCCACTTGTACTTGTTGAACCAGCGTTTGTGCTAGCAGGTGATGTATTATTGCCGCTGCAGCCAATTGCAACACCCGCCAGCAGAACGACAGACATACCTAAAAGCACTTTCTTTTGAATTTTCATTGAATAGAACCTCCCCAATAGTGTTTGTATAAAGTAAACGGGCGTACTCGCAGACTGGCCATTATCCTTTGACTGCGCCCAGCATAACCCCTTTGACAAAATAACGCTGAATGAACGGATACACCAAAAGAATTGGAACCACTGCACACAGAATTGCCGCTGCCCGAATCGTTTCAGGGGTAACTTCACGGAAAATATCATTCACAACCAGATCGGCTGACCTCTCATCGGTGACGAGTTGTAGTAGAAACATCTGGAGAGGCATGAGTTCCCGGTCAGTGATGTACATCATGGCTTGAAAGAACGCATTCCAATAGCCAACAGCGTAGAACATGCCAACGGTAGCTAAGGCAGGGACAGATAATGGCAGGTAGATCGATGTCAAAATGCGCAAGTTAGAAGCGCCATCCATTCGAGCTGATTCCTCCAAGGAGTCTGGCACTCCCATGAAAAAGTTGCGAATGAGGATCATATTAAATGGAGCCAATGCCGTCGGCAAAATAAGTGACCATAGGGAGTTGAGCAACCCTACTTGCTTGACGACAAGATACGTAGGGATCAGCCCGCCGTTGAAGAACATCGTGATAACGAATAGTAACATCATAAAGCGTGTATACGGCAACCCCTTGCGAGAAAGCGGATACGCCGCCAGCACGGTCAGAGCCATACTAATTACCGTTCCAACAACAGCAATGAACACGGAGTTACCAAAAGAGTAGTAAAATTGCTTATTTGACAGCACATATTCAAAGGAAATCGTCGTAAATCCCTTGGGCCAAAATAAGATGTCTTTCGATAATACAAAGGCCTCACTACTGAACGCTTTAGCTCCAACGTGAATGAAAGGCAGAATCATCGTTAACGAAATAATCGAAAGCATGAATATATTGAAGTAATTAAATACCATTTCTCCTCTAGTACGAATCACACTGGCTCCACCTCTCTAAGTTAGTATATGCCTTCCTCACCCATCCGCCGGGCTAACGTATTCGCGATAACTAGCAAGATACATCCGATGACTGATTTAAATAGCCCCGCAGCCGTGCTTAATCCGAATTGCATGGTCCCTAGACCAACACGGAATACGTAAGTATCAATAATATCACCAACCTCATATACGGTTGGGTTGTACATGACAAGCACTTGTTCAAAGCCAGCGTCAAGCAAATGACCTATTCGCAACAGAAGTAAAATAATGATCGTTGAACGTATGCTTGGAAGTGAAATGTGCCATATTTGTCTGAGTCTCCCTGCACCATCCACCGTGGCTGCCTGAAACAATTCATCGTTGATGCCTAGCAACGCAGCAAGATAAATGATCGCTCCCCATCCTGCTTCTTTCCACACATCGGAGTATACGAGAATCCAGCGGAACAAGCCCTCACTCGATAGGAAGAAAATAGGTTCCCCGCCAAGCGCTTGAATCGCTTTATTCACAATACCGCTGCTCGGTGACAACACGTCAACAGCTATCCCTCCAATGACGACCCACGAAATGAAATGAGGCAGGTACGTAAACGTCTGTACCCAGCGCTTGAATTTATCAAGACGAAGTTCATTAAGCAGAAGCGCCAGTAAAATAGGTGCAGGGAATCCGATACCCAGCTTCATTAGGCTAATGATTAGTGTGTTACGTACTACCTGAGGAAATTCATCGAACATAAACAATTCACGAAAATACTGAAGACCGACCCACTTACTTGCAAATACCCCTTGAATAATGTTGTAGTCTTTAAAAGCAATCAAAACTCCGTACATCGGTCCATATTTGAACACTAGCAAAAACACTAGTGCTGGCAGAACCATCAAATAGAGATCCCAATATTTTAGCAGTGGATGTCGATTTGCTCGTTTGCTAATTACTACACGGGATGATTCTGTAGGAACGTAGGTTTTCATCTCTGGGTTCTCTCCTCTCAAAGTTGCTAGATTAAACTTCTGTGCCCTCATTATAGCTGTTGTTGGTTTGAAAGCGTATTCCATTCTTTCAACTTTCATTGCAACTTTTTTTACTTTTTGAATAAAAAAAAAGCCAATCCATGGATTGGACTTTATTTATTCACCTCACTCGGTTTAACACCCCAGTATTTCTGAAAGCTTTTGGAGAAATAGTTCATGTGCCGGTACCCAACCTGTTCCGAGGCGTCAGATACCTTGACTCCTTTACTCAACAACTCTTTCGCTCGCTCCATTCGAAGCCGCAGCACATAATCGGAGAACGATTCCCCAATCGATTCTTTAAAAATTCGGCTTAAGTATGAATAATTGACAAACAAACTTTCCGCTGCAAAATGTAAGCTTAACTCTTCCTTATGCAAATGCTCCTGTATAAAACTAATGACTTCATGAGATGTTCGCTGTGTACTGGACTGCCTTCTCTGTATAATGGCCCAACTAATTCTGCCGGCCATACGATTTAGCCAGCTTTCAATCTGTTCCCGAGTAAGTAAACTTGTGAACGTCTCAAAGTCCTCATACTCATGCTTCAATGTACCTCGCAATGTCCATCCCTGTGCATGTACAATTCTTGCAAGTAAACACACAATTCGAAACAAAACCTCGCGAGCCTCCGATACCGGTTTACCGCTTGCAAACCCCTCCTCGATGATACGACGAACGATCTCTTCTCTTCGCTCCTCCTGACTCCCAGCCTCAATCACTGCCTCAAACTCACGTTCGAGTTCCTGTAGAATAGCCCAAGAATCCTCCGCAGGTGCATCGTCGCGATATGGAATTGCCACACCGTTTCCTAAAATCAACCTCTCTTGCAGTGCTTGACGACACTGCTTGTATGCACGAGGTAACATAGATGGATCGACGACTGAAGTACCAATACCCGCACTAGCTGTCAGTTTCAACGTATTCTTAACTGTCTCAAGAAGACCAAGGATCTGCCCATTCGCTTGTCCTTGCATGACCTCGTCTCCCACTTCAGTAGATGCGAAGAAGATTGCAACGGTCAGACTATCGTCATCCTGTAAGACAACACAATTCTCATTTGCTAGCAAATCCCGAGCGATCGTGAACAACGAAAACTGTACAAGTGGTCTATCCTTCACATCAAATCGTTCATTGCTTTCGGGTATGGGATCAATATCAAGAATGATGGGCAACGCTTTACGGTTTTCCAAACGAATGGCGAGATCAGTTCCTCTACGTTCAATCTCCCAGACGGAATAACGGCCGTTCAGCCAATTCTTATAAAATAAGTCCTTCAAATGAGGTAAATGTTCATTCCATCGCGTTTGCAGAAGGGTCATATTATGCTTCTCACTTAGCTCTTTCTCCCGCTGTTCTTTCGCTTCCAGCACAGCCTCCACAATTTGTTCATTTTCGGCGGGCTTGATTAAATATTTAAATACGCCGTGTTCAATGCTTTCCCTGGCATAGTCGAAATCATCATGTCCGGTTAGAATGAGAAGCTTGATGTGTGGGAACTGCATTTTGACCATCTTAGCTAGTTCTAGCCCGTTCATCTCAGGCATCCGTATATCCGTTAGTACAATATCAATATGATCATTCTGAAGGACGGACATTGCTTCCTTTCCCGTGCCTACTGCCGACGTCAGCTCAATTTGAACCTCGTTCCAATCAATGCCTTCAGCTAATCTTTCGCGAACATATAACTCATCTTCCACAATTAACAATTTCAACCTTCTTCACCCTTCCTCAGAGGAATTCTTAACGTTACTTGGGTACCTTCATTTTCCACGCTCTCAACAGTCAAATCTGCTTCTTCTCCGTAATACAGCTTGAGCCGAGACTTCACATTTTTGAGTCCAAAATAGATGTCCGTTGGACTGCTCGGTGAAATTCGATACGAGTGACTAGTGATCATAGCTAGTTCATTGCGTAAATGGTTCATTTTCTCCCGTGATATCCCTATACCTGTGTCCGCAACTTCAATCTGTAAGAAACCTCCCGTTAGGTTAGCGTTAATCCGGAGTTCTCCTCCTTGCGAGCTTCGCTCTAGGCCGTGGATGATCGCGTTCTCCACAACAGGCTGTAGTAACAACTTTAAGATTTGAACCGGCTTGGCATCTTCCTCAATCGCAATCTGAATTGTAAAATGGTCCGTTCGAATCTGCTGTACGCGGATGTAGTACATCAGATGCTGAACCGTTTCCTCCAGTGTAAACGTTTCCCTACCTTTACCGAGACTTACTCGGAAGAATCGTGCGAGATTGATGACCATCTCACTGATCTCCTGAATTTTATTCTTAATGGCTACGGAGTAAATGGAATCTAACGTGTTATATAAAAAATGAGGGTTAATCTGCGATTGCAGTAGACTGAATTCTGACTTCGCAAGTCGTAACTCCTTCTCATAATCCTCTTCGATCAGCATCCGCTGGGCATCTGCCATTCGATTAAACCCATTCATAACGGCACCGAATTTGTCCTTTCGGTGATGCACAATATGCGTAGTAAAGTTGCCACCGCTGAAATGTTTGAACGCCGCTAGCAGCTTCTGCAAAGGTTTAGATATTTCCACGTGGACGAGCCAAGCCAGCCACACCGCCATAATGATACTTACGACAATGATTAAATACGTAAATTGTTGCAATCTATGCGTTAATCGAAATAGTTCGGAACGTGGCTGTTCAAGCTGGATCGACCAGTAATTACTAGCTTCACTAATCGACATCATCTCATCTTCATTACCTGACCCACGAACAGAGGCAGGATTTGTTTCCAGTACAAAACTATTATTATAAAACAATTGTATGTTCATATTATCCGACGTCTGCAGATGTTGAATGATTTTGCGAAAAGAAGCTTTGTCTACCGCTAGCACAAGCACGTTCGGCTCCTTAATGCTGCTCTGCACATCGAGAAGTCGTGAATAATAAATAATATCACTATTCAAATATTTCGATTGTCCGATACCTGTGTTGGTTGGTATGTGAACAACAAGTCCCCCATTTGAGTTCACCGTTTGTTTGAACCAAAACTCCTGTTTTACCTCTGGCCATCTCACGCCGCCAGTCATCGTGGAAACACCATTTCCGCTTTCTCCATGAATGATAAATGCTTCTTTAATAGCACCGTTTACATTGGTAATCGCAGAAAGTTGTTGCTGTACCGAATGGAGTCCATACAAATGATCCGGACTGAGTGGGTTATCGATATCGTTCCAAATATCCACGATAGACGGATTCAATCCGATCATCAAGGTTTGTTGGTCCATATTTTTGGTAAGCTGATCGACATATTCTAGGGTTGTAAGCAGCGCGCCTCGCGTACGATCGCCGATCTGCTCATCCATAATCGATTGGGAATAGTTATTCGCGAATACACTGACGCTTACGAGTGGCAGCAAAATGAGCAGAAAAGTAAGTGTTAGCTTGAACTGTATCGAATGCAGCTGATTACGTAGCTTCATCGCAGACCTCCTCTCTGGACTTCCCGTTGCACCGCTGAAGGCGGATAGCCAAGTAATTTTTTAAATACACGGTTGAAATGAGCTTGATCACTGTAGCCCAAATATTCCGCAATCTCCCCTATTGTCATTCTTGTATTCAGTATCAGATCACGTGCCGAATGTACCCGAATTTGATGTAAAAAAGTGATAGGCGTCATCCCCGTTACTTCCTTAAAAGTTTGCGTGACATAATTGGGAGCACGGTCTACAAGCCGAGACAGATCTTCAATTCGAATCCGTTCACGGTAATGGAGGGAAATATAGTCCTGAACCTCGCGCATTAATCTCTGCTTGGCAAAGGCGAATCGCTCGACGGATGTTTCCTGCAAGAAATAACCAAACAATTCAGTGGCGATTCCGGTACAGATAATGTCTGCATGCTCTCTTTGACCAGACCACTGTTGCGCTAATGCACTAAAGCGCTGTTTGACATAGTCAAACCGCTGTACCTTCACTTTATGGTACGGTTTCAGCGTGGTAAGCGCTTTCGAACCAGAGCCACTGTTCAAATGAAAATGTGATGAATATTTCACATGAGGACCATCGGGTCCATTCGTACCTGATCGCATAACACCTTTCCGAATAAACAGGAAATCCCCCTTTTCAAGGAAGATAGGCTCACCTTCCACCGTATAATTCACTCCACCATGAGTGACAAGAATCAGCATATCGGTCAGAGTCGCCTCTTCAATCTTTTGCCAATCCTGTTGCATATCGTCAATAAACACAGATATAAGCTGCATCATCCTAAGTTGCCCCTTTCCATCTATACCTTAGAATTATACAAAAAACAGTTGTTTCCGCAATAGTTTTTTCTCAGCTATGAACTTAAGATAGAACTATCAAAGCTTAAGGGGGCTGAACATGATGACCAGATATCCGGTCGCATCTATAGAAGAAATTCCTTCGGGCGCATTTAAAATCGTACAAATCGAACAACGCTCCATTGGGGTTTATAACGTCAAGGGTGACTATTATGCCGTGAATAATTATTGCCCGCATCAAGGAGCGGAGTTGTGCAAAGGGCTGGTCTGTGGTACGACACTCGAATCGCAAGTGTACGAATTCATATATGGACGTGATCAAGAAATATTACGTTGCCCTTGGCACGGGTGGGAGTTCGATCTCAAGACGGGTAAATCACTGTTCAGTGAAAAAGTGCGTACTCGCGTCTATCCCGTTGTGGTGGAAGATGGTCAAATTAGTATTGTAATCGGCAAATAAGGAGGAAGATTAGAATGAATGCAAATAAAGAGGTATTGCCTGTCATTGACTGTGATGTTCATAATCAATTTCGTAGCAGAAACGATTTAATTCCTTATCTGGATGAACCGTGGAGAAGTCATGCTGAGAGGTTCGGTATCCCAGGAGGAGGGCTTCCTTATGCATCGCCGATCGGAAACAAGCGTAAAGATGCGAATCCGCCAAGCGGTTTACCGGTTGGGTCCGATCCGCATTATATGCTCGAACATTTGGTCAAGCCATTCAACATGGACTATGCGCTGCTTTGCTCCGATTCGATTATCGGCTTGTCTGGCTTTGCTGACAGTGATCACGTTGCAGCAGTGTGCCGTGCTTACAACGACTACCTGATTGCTGAGTGGTTGTCTGTCAGCCCGCAGTTTAAGGGATACATGTGCATCGGCACACAAGATCCTGCGGAAGCTGCGCGTGAAATTGATCGAATCGGTCCGCATAGTGACATCGTCGCCGTTTGTGTATCCGGTGGTTCCAATATGCCTTACGGCCATCGTTTCTTCCATCCAATCTATGAAGCTTGTGAGCGCAATGGGTTACCGCTTGTCATTCATCCAGGTTCTGAAGGCTCGGGTATATTTAACGCACCAACCGCAGTTGGTTATATGTCGAACTATTTGCAATGGCATACGTGTTTGCCGCAAACGTTCATGGCACATCTTGTGAGCTTTGTATGCGAAGGTGTATTTGAGAAGTATCCGGGCTTTAAGGTTGTGTTTTGCGAAGGTGGTGTAACTTGGCTGCCCCCGTTGCTTTGGAGGCTGGATAAAAACTTCAAGGCTCTACGTGCATCCACACCATGGTTAAAGCGGATGCCGAGTGAATATGTACGTGACCATTGCTTCCTTACGACGCAGCCAATTGAGGAGCCTGACGACTTCAAACACCTTGAATCTATGTTTAATATGTTCGACGCTGAGAATATGCTACTGTTCTCCAGCGACTATCCGCATTGGGATTTTGATGACCCGACGAAGATTCTACAACGACTTCCCATCGAAAAAAAACGGAAAATTTTTAGTGAAAATGCGCGGCAACTGTTTAATTTGAAATGAGTAAAACTCCCCTTCCCTTTCTTATAAGGGTTGGGGAGTTTTTCAATTGTTACCTTGTTTCCCTTACATGTCGGTTACACTCGGACTCCATCCTACTTCTTGCGACCATAAATGAGCTTTCTGTATAATGTCCCAAACAATTGGGCCTTTTCCCTCAACATATTGGTCGCGCTCATGCTGATATAGTCCGAACAATCGATGTTTTTCTAATGCGTAACTCACACAGTCTTCCGGATGTTCTCTCAAATAATCTCGAAATAGTAATGTCAATTGCTCAGAAAAACTACCTGCTTGCCTAACATGGATGTGAGTTCTTCGAGTCCCTGCTATTTCCCGGAAATATCTTTTCGATTTGTCTAGATTATCTTCCCTAAAAACAAAACCCACATTTTCAATCTTATCCTTATAGCTCCTTATATCATCAAGGTGTAGTACGGAGATTTGGATATCTATAATTGGCTTTGCATCCAAACCGATGACAGATGTTGATCCCACGTGATCAATTCTAATGGCATAAGCCCCAAGGGATTGTTTCAATTTGGAAGCTAAATCCATGAAGATATCCTTCCATTCTGGTTCATATGCAGCTATTCGCCATTGATTTTCCACCAATCTCATCTCCCATTTTTATTTGTTATACAGGTTACTAGTAAATTCATGTGGATTCTTATCTCGCAATCAATTACAGTCAATATAAGCAATCATTTGCCCAAATTATGCAATGAAAACGGTTTCGCCATACCTCATGATTAAAAGAAGATCTATATCGAGGCGTATCGAAGGAGTTCTTGCCCAATGACGAGTCCTAAAAAACTTAGTTTGTTCACCATCACATGGCCAATTTTTATTGAATCGTCTCTTTTAGTGTTTATGCGAACCTCTGATACGTTCATCGTCAGTCATGTGTCGGATGAAGCTGTTGCAGCAGTAGGTGTCAGCAATCAACTCATCATTTTTTTATTTTTGCTGCTTCAAGTGATTTCAACGGGTACAGCCATTGTCATTTCTCAATATTTAGGGGCAAATAAAATCAAGGATGTCAAGAAGTTTGCGGCTGGGGCACTCTCACTAAATTGCATATTCGGTTTCCTAATAAGCTTGTGTATCGTTTGCTTTAGCAAACAGCTGCTTCTGCCCTTCGGATTGGAGCCGGATACTCTGGAGCAGGCCCGTCTATTCCTATCCATCGTCGGCAGCTGCTTATTTATCCAAGCCATTAATCTCACGATTGCTGCCATAACACAGGTACATGGCTATACAAGGTATACCATGGCAGTCAGCCTAGG
The DNA here is from genome assembly GCF_059692055.1 of Paenibacillus sp. J31R109. Lineage (NCBI taxonomy): Bacteria > Bacillati > Bacillota > Bacilli > Caryophanales > Paenibacillaceae > Paenibacillus > Paenibacillus sp. J31R109. Next base: position 1,201,365 of record NZ_JCAUAR010000001.1, read on the forward strand.
AATCAATCTCGTAAATTTGACCGGTAGTATTTTATTTATTTTCGGTCCCTTCGGCTTTCCAAAACTCGGGGTTCCCGGTGTCGCGATATCGGCCGTATTCAGCCAATTACTCGGATTGGTTATCTATAGCACTATTTTAACAAAAATCGTTCGTTTAAACTTATCTTTCAGCGACTTTTACAAAGCAAGATTCGAAGATCTAAAGAAAATTTTGACAATTGGTGTCCCTACTGCCGGGAGTCAGCTCATCTACTCCATAAGTCAACTGATCACGACCTATTTTATTACACAACTTGGTGCTGAAATGCTTTCCACTAGAATTTATACGCAAAATATTATGACGTTCATTATGGTTCTAGCCATTTCCTTGGGTCGAGGGACTCAGATCATCATAGGTCGACTTGTCGGCGCAGGTGAAAAGGAAGAAGCTTACAAGCAGCTGTTTCGCAGTTTGCTGCTTAGCCTATTCCTATCCATCGCCGCGGTTACTTTAAGTGTTTTGTTCAGAAAACAATTAATCGGCATGTTTACGGACAATACCGCAATCATTGCATTGGGGGCTTTATTACTTACGTATGGCTTCCTTCTAGAGCCCGTACGCTGTTTGAACATTGTGATTGGAGAAGCGCTTCGAGCTGCCGGTGACGCACGATTTATTCTTCTTGTTGGCTCATGTGTCATCATGGGGCTGTGTGTGCCTCTTACCTATTGGATCGGTGTACATTTGGGATACGGACTTGTCGGAATGTGGATCGTGTTCATCCTTGACGAAGCAGTTAGAGGACTTCTATTACTACTCCGTTGGAGAAGTAGAGCATGGGAGAAAAAAGTGTTGGTAAGCAGAGAGGAAATGTCCTAAATCGCCTAAGGCTACTGATCACTTGATCAGTAGCCTTTTCACGATTATGGTATCCGTTGGACTTTCCTCATAAATATTTCTTAAACCCTTTACTCACTGAACCGCTGTAGCCTTCTCTCTCAAAAAAATCATGTGCTCTTTGGCGTCTAGCGTTACTTAATAGCATAATTTTATGCGCATGAATGGATTTGCAGTATTCTTCAACATAGTGAAGCAGCTTTTGTCCGATATGTCTGTTTCTGTGATTTTCATGTACAATCACATTTTCCACCACACCATAGGGTCTCATGCCATGCATAGCCTGCAAACAGATATTTAGTGTAGCTGAACCTAGAAGTTCACCATTCTCTTCGTATACGAGTACGAAATTATTTGGATCTTTTCTTATCGCTTCAATTTGTTCTTCTAGCACATTCATTTTCTTACTGTTGGGTACTAACATTCTGTAGAGCTCAGATAATTGATCTCGATCTGATCGATCGGCTTCACGAATCATATGCTTTCGACTCCTTTACTTCTTCGTCCGGGCATTCCCCAGCTCTTGCGGCGACAACGACAGCTAAGTAATCCTGTATCATTTCTCTGGTAACGTTCATTTCGATGAGATAAAGTTCTGCTAGTTTGTTTTTAAGATAGAGAAGTGTTTCTCTTTGTTCTGCGACTGCGGGTACGGGTGTATATGCCACTAGAAAAACAGTGCGAGCAACATCATATAAGTAATCGCCATGACACAAATTCATAAAGTCAACAACCATGGTTTCTCCGTTTGCAATTAATATATTTCCTGGATGAAAATCCCCATGACATAGCGTATCTCCATCCTTCAATTTGTCCAGAGTACGGATTACATTTGCTTTGTCTGGTATATGTTCTGATGAGGCTTTTAATAGGTTGGATTTTAGAAATGCTTTGTAATTCTCAACACCACTAACGTTGTTCTGTAAGATTTTCTTATGAAGATTCGCCATATATGCAGCACATCTCTGGAGGTCCCTCGTTCTGAGAACCCAACTCAACAGGGATTCTCCCTCAACTCTGTCGAATAGAATGCCTATTCGATCATCGCAGTATATCAACTCATGTGCCTTAGGATGTGCAAAGTTGTAACCTTGGATTGCCATCACATTTTGAAATTCTCTTTGCGCGGCACTCTCGGGATACCCCTGATGGTAAAGTTTGAGCACTTTATCTGCTTCCCACGCATAGACAGTTGCTGTTTGACCTTCACCAATGATTTCGCCGTATTTCAATGACGTCCCCTGCCTCTTTAGCTATTTTCATTTACAGTTCAACATTACGCTTCACAAACCCGAAAAAAGTCTTTTCCCCTTTCTCGTTCTGAGTAATCCGGTAAGGTTGTGTCGTATCCGAATATCTGCGAGCAAAGCTATCTTCGCCAACCGGATAGATCTCAATATGAAGATTGCCAATGAATCTAGTAAAGTATAATTTGCCCTTCATACATTTCACTTCGATTTTATCTTTTAAATATACGCCGCAGTAATCTTGAAGTTTACTGTTGTCTATTGGATATTCTTCAAGTTTCCCTGGAACATCAACATCAACATGATGGAGAATATCGGAGATCGCTTTCCCTAATCTATACTGATCGATAGCTGTATTATTAGAAAGAATGATGATACAAAGATCTTCATCAAAATAATTTTGCATATACGTGCTCACGCCTAGATGATCTCCACCATGCGCGTACTTGTTTGTGCCATATACAACATGATGTTCTAACCCATAGCAATAGTTGTTGCGGTTCTCTTCAAAAAACCTTGCATAGCTTCGTAATGATAATATCTTTCGATCCCGCAGACAGATGTACCATTTGTACAAATTATCACAGTTTGAAACGATAGCACCTGCTCCAACGCTAAATTTTTCATTATGATAGGGACTTTTTATGAATGCATCAAAATCTTGCACATAATTTGAAGATTTGTTCTTGATTAGTTTACTTCCATCATCAACAACGCTGTTCGTCATCCCTAAAGGCAAGAATATGTGGTTACGAACATAATCTTCGTACTTCTCTCCAGAAACATGTTCAATCATCCAAGCAAGTAAATTGTAGTTGGCGTTATTATAATTAAATGTTGTACCAGGTGGATGTGCAAGTTCATTACTAAAATACGTAAGGAAGAAATCACTTCGCGAGTAATCCTTTCTGTTATAATCAGCAAAGAAATCACCCTCAAAATTATAAAAGTTAGCTAAACCCGATGTATGTGACAGCAAATGATGTACAGTAATCGACTCGTCAATCTTCATTTCGGCAGGTAGGTACAGATGAGCTTCTTGATCGATGTCCAACACTTGCTTTTCATGAAGAAGTAAAATAGCAAAAGCAGTAAACTGTTTGGATATGGAAGCAAGGGAGAAGCACGAGTTCACTTGATTTCGAATTTCAAATTCAATATTCGCATATCCGTATGCGTTTTCAAATAACACTTCTCCTTTTTCAATAACTTGAATAACGCCGTAAAAGTCCCATAATGCCAGATACTTGTCGATATACGCAGCTAGTTTCAAGCCCTTTGCTTGCATAGGATCGCACTCCTTAGTAGCCATTTTTTTCGCCAGTTTCAACCTTATTATTTCTTTGCAATTATCATGAAACTGACAACAGATAGAAAAAACCCTTATTTCAAGGGCTTTTGTAATAAGTCTGGTCATTTAATCGAACTTGTTGGCGATACATCCCTGGATTTAGCCCAAAGCGTTTAAAGAATTGCTGGGTTAGATAGGAGGCATCACCTAAACCGCACTGCACTGCTATTTCTGGTAACGTATTTTCACTAGTTTCCAGCATTCTTCTAACTTTCTTCATACGAAGCTCACGAAGCATCTGCATGGGGTTCATATGGAACTTCTCTGCAAAAACTCGATCCAAATAATTGGGATTCAGATGAACGAGTTCCGCTAAAGTCGTTCTTGTTATCTTCTCACCTAGTGCTGTGTGTAAATAGGTAATTACTTTGTCCAGACGCGCATCGTTCTTGTTCGGTTGAAAGCTTCTGCGGACACTACCTTCATGATGCCAATTATGGAGTAGTAGATGAATGAGCTGCAGGGCTAAACCTGAGAGCTCTAGTTCCTGAAATGGCGAGTCTTCCCTCTCCCAGGCAAGTAACATGCGATCGAAGATTGCTGAGAAAGCGCTCGGGTCCTGCAAAGTAACGATTTCATTAATCGGAAATAATCGAAATAAATCAACATGATAGCTATTGTAGGCCTCCATATGCAGCCATTGATGAAATCCAGGCACTGTCGCTCGTTCGGAGAATGGAATGCCTGGTGCATGAATCATCACTTGTCCAGAACGGGCTATTCGACTGATCCCGCCAAGAGACAACTCTACATTTCCTTCTTTAACGAAGCTGATAGCCCAATTAGAAAATGTTCGATTTTGCAAATCGATCGCATCATAAGCGGCATTCTCAATCCGATAGAGTCGAACCTGCCAATTATCATCCATAACCTTTCCGTCACCCATTCTCAAATCTCACCCAGTTCTCATGTATCAAATACTCATCTGACTCCTGTCAAACTTCTTCTTTTGTGAGGAAATTTGCATATACGACTTGGCTTTCACGAGCTAAGAGCGGGCCATTTTTGAAAATGTTCCCCGTATCCGGATGCTTCGCACCGTCAACAGAATACTGAATGACATACCCTTTCCGTGTGGCCTGACTACGGTTTGGCGTGCTGCGATGGAACAAAAGTGAGTGGAAAGCAACCATGCTTCCCTTCTTCAACTCCACTGGAATTCCCTCTTCATCTCCAGTGTAACACACCCGTCCGATATCGGTTTTCACATGCTCGACAAGTCCTTTTTGATGCGTACCCGGCTGCACCCAGATGCATCCATTCTCTATGGTTGCATCTTCCAATGCTAGCCAACACGTCAAATAGTGTATCGGATCTGTCGGCACATATCCGTTATCTTGATGCCATGGGAAGTCGCGATTTGCTTCTGGACGTTTATACACCGATTGATCCCAATATAAGCGGATATCAGGCCCAAGAATGGTTGTAGCTAGATGAACGAATCGCTCGTCAGCGATAAATTGCTGCAGCTCGGGATGCCTAAAGTTTAAACCAGCTGTGAAGCTTATCTGATTCGGGATACTCCAGTTTTTTTGACCGTCTTCCTTTAAGCGTCGTTCTGTTTCAGCATCAAACTCATCGATAATTTCTCTAATACGATCCATTTCACTAGCGTTGAATAATTGATCAAAAATGATATAACCCTCATCTTCATATTGCTTACGCTGAATGGTGTTTAACATGTCAATCACTCCCTGAGATTAAGTTTAAACGACTTATAGATCTATCATCAGGGATTTGACACGTGAACTCAATTTACAAGTTAAAGGTTTTCATTGTGTTTTTTCCACTTTTCATCATTTTATCGAATTAAAGTTAAGACTCTACGCTAACTCGATTTCGTAAAGGCAACTCGATTTCAACCGTTGTACCCTCATTAAGTTTACTCTGAATAGACATGTTGCCACCATGATCTTCGACAATTCGCTTGCAGACCATGAGTCCTAAGCCGGTTCCGTTTGCTTTGGTCGTGAAAAATGGTTCCCCTAACTGGGTTAACCCATCTTCTGAAATGCCAATACCTTCATCTTTGACGCAAATAACCAGTTCTTGATTGGCATGATTTCTGAACGTGATTTGTATGAATCCACCATTCGCCATGGACTCTATCGCATTTTTCAATACATTGATTAATACTTGCTTAATTTGATCTGGTATGCAGAAGATGGGAGGAAGTACTTGATCGATGCTCATTTGGATTTGAACATTATGCAGGAGGGCGTGTGGTTGTAAAAAGTGAATGACACTTTGAACAAGATCTTCGATCTTACTCTCTATGTAATAATTCAGATGTGGTTTCGCTAGCGTCATAAACTCATTTACGACATAATGGATATGTTCGAGTTCTTCTATCATCACATCAACATAATCGGTCTGTTTCGCTTTTAGTAAATGTACAAACCCTTTCAACGAAGTTAGGGGATTGCGTATATCATGTGCAATGCCAGCGGCCAACTGACCTATGAGCGCCAATTTTTCAGATCGAATCATCGCTTCTTCCGACTTTTTACGCTCCGTGAGATCACGAATGACACTTTGCACGACAGGGTATCCCATTTTCTTATAGACATAAATAGAAGATATTTCCACATCGAAAGAAGTACCGTCTAACTTGCGCATTTTTCTCTCTACAAACTCACTGTAACTGTCTAGATCAGCTTTCATTACCTGTTGAAGCCGCTCGATAATAACATCCTTATCCGTTGGATAGAAAAATTCAAAAATAGATCTGCCATAAAATTCTTCTGGTGTAGCACCACCAAACAGTTTACAAGCAGCATCATTCACAAATTGGATGACGCCATCCTTATGTAAGCAAATAGCTTCTGGATTTAGCTTTATCAATCTGCTAAACTGTTTTTCTCTATCTAGAAGCTCCTCTTCCGCTTTCTTCTTCTCACTGATGTCCCTCTCAACTCCGACAAATCCAACAATCACGCCTTCCGAATTTCTCACAGGTGAAACCGTAACATTCGCGTAAAAGGTAGCGCCAGCTTTTTTAAGTATAATAGCTTCGAAATCTTTGGTTTGTTCACCGTGAAGTATGGTTTGATATAGTCGCAGAGCTTCTTCTTTATGTTCTTCAGGAATCATCGGCAACACTTCCCCGATAACTTCCTCCTTACGCCAGCCATGCAACTCTTCAAATTGTTTATTGACTTCTAACACCGTTCCATTCACATCAACAATGACAATACTATCGGAGGTTAAGTTCATCAAAGAATCGATTAAAAATTCTTTCATTATCATTAGTAACGTCCCCAATTCCAACGAATGTTGTAAGTTTTTATTCGGCTTTTATATAGAAAACCCTTTATTACCCAATTATTATTTAGAAAAATAATAAATCTCAACGCGTATACATGCTCACACTCCTCAAATTCTTCGAGTAAACCCGTATCTTCTAGGCTATATATGGAAAATATAAACGAATTGATGAAAAGGTAAACTCCGTTTGGTGAAGAGGAGGAAGTTATATAGCCAAGCTATTAAGTGACAATAGAGATCAAAAAAGCGTCTTTCGTCAAGTATTTTGGGCTGCCGGTTTTGGCTGGTTATTTGATGCCATGGATGTTGGTTTATTATCTTTTATCCTGGTTGCACTACGCAAAGAATGGGGACTAACAGCTCAGGAAGCGGGGCTTCTCGGGTCGGTTAATCTGATCGGCATGACCATCGGTGCTGCTTTGGGGGGATATTTAGCAGATAAGATTGGCCGACGTCCTGTGTTCTTACTCACCTTGGTAATTTTTGGTGTATTCAGCTTTGGCAGCGCGTTTGCAAGCGGGTTCGGGAGTATGCTGCTTCTACGATTCTTGATGGGACTTGGACTCGGCGCCGAGCTTCCGGTAGCTGCTACACTCGTTAACGAATTCGCACCCCCTGACAAAAAAGGGCGAATCGTTGTATTATTGGAGAGTTTTTGGGCGGTAGGCTGGATTATAGCGGCTGTACTCTCGTACTTCGTTATCCCTCCATTAGGGTGGCGTGCAGCAGTCATGATCGGTGCGATTCCGGTATTATTTGCTTTCTGGGTACGACGTGCTGTCCCAGAATCCCCCCAATTCGGCAAGACTAACAACCATCAAATTAGTTTAAGGGAACTGTTCACGACGTATAAAAGGGAGACCATTGCACTTTGGGCCGTGTGGTTTGCCATTGCCTTTTCCTATTATGGGCTGTTTCTTTGGCTGCCTTCCGTTCTAGTTGATAAAGGGTTCTCCATGATCCAGAGCTTTCGCTATGTACTCCTCATGACACTTTCTCAACTCCCTGGATACTTTGCAGCTGCTTACTTTGTGGAGAAATGGGGACGTAAAGCGACCTTATCCCTTTTTCTTATTTTGTCAGGTGGGATGGCTATCGGTTTCGGGCTAAGTCAAAGTATTGCTATGCTTTTAATAACAGGCTCGTTACTGTCCTTTTTTAACTTAGGGGCTTGGGGAGCTCTGTACGCGTATACTCCTGAGAACTACCCGACAGAAATCAGAGGTGTTGGAAGCGGCTTTGCTGCTGGATTCGGCAGGATCGGCAGTGTGATTGCCCCCTTTTTAGTAGGCGCATTGGTACAGAAAGACATGGGTTACGCATCGATATTCAGTATTTTCGCAGCAGTTATTATCTTAGGTAGTGGGATATTGCTTATATTCGGCAAAGAAACCAAAGTTCGACGAGTGTAGGGGCTTACAGGGGGAATACTCAGAAATTCTGAAGAAAGGAGATTGTAAATGGAATCTACTGAAAAAATATCAGGCATTCAACTAAGTTTATTAGTTTTTTCTTTTATTGCGCCAACCTTGATTCTTGTTGTACCCTCTTTTATGGAATCAATAGCGAAGCAAGATGCGTGGTTGACGATATTCCCTGCTTTTTTGGTTGGAACCCTGCATGTGTGGGTGTTGCTTACATTAGCTAAGCGCTATCCAGGTATGACCATCATTCAATACAGTTCCCTAATTCTAGGCAAATTCTTCGGTAAATTAGTTGGATGCTATCTGCTTTATTACTGGATCAATTTTGATTTCATTATCCTGAACCAACACATTCAGTTCATTAATAGCGTCTTTCTCATGCGAACGCCTTCCGTTGTAGTTAGTCTGACACTGGCAGTTATGTGTGGTATCGCCGTCTATATGGGGATTGAATCTATCGCTAGATGCAATGAATATCTGGCCTTACTCATCTTTGTTTTACTAATACCACTCTTGCTTCTTATGCTCGCCCAGTCAAACCCGCAACTGCTCCGTCCCGTGTTAAGTAAGGGTATTGTCCCTGTCCTTCAGTCATCTGTTTTCCCCATCGCTTACTTAGGTCAATTTATTATTTTGGGGTGGATTCTCCCATTTTTAAATCAACCAAAGAAAGCAGCCCTAGCTTCGTTCTCGTCATTGAGTATTATTTCTTGCCTATTCTGTATCACTGTTTTACCACTCATCATGATCTTCGGGCCGTTAACGAGAAAATTATCGTTTCCCATTCTTAGTGTTATTCAGTATATTGGCATTAAAGGAAGCTTTGAACGCTTAGAAGCTGTCGCGGTTGCTATTTGGGTAATGGGATGCTTTATCAAAGTGTCACTCACTTTTTTTATGATTTGTCTTACTTTAGCTCATCTATTTGAAGTGAAAAGCTATAGAAGCTTTGTTGTACCGATCACATTAATTTCCGTGTTAGGATCGATTGTGGTCTTTGAGAATTATGCCACTGATTTAAGCAGCTATCTGAAAGAAACGTATCCTAGCTTCGCATTTGCTACACAATTTGTACTCCCCCTTTCACTTTTGGCGATCGACACGATAAAAAGGCACTGGAGAAAATCCGTGCCTTAGATGTCATTGCTGTAAGATGAGTCTGCCGATGTGACTATACATATATCTTGCAGGAAGCGATGAACTTGGCAAATGAACATGGGCAATCACCAATGCGCCTACGACTGTACAAATTCCCATCAAACAACTGTAAATGACGGCCAATTTGAGATGTTTATTTTTCAGGAAATGCCACGCTTGGTAAAACGTCCAACCCAACGTAAATAGCACATAGGCTACGATTTGTACAATCATCATTTAATCTCCTAGTTGTGAGTTTCCAAGGTGGAATGCACCATGCCAGCTCCCTGGACTTTCAGATTGACATCAACTTCTATATCTGCCTCAGGAAAACGTGTATCCCATTGATCTTTCAACTTGCTCCATTCATCTGGGTAATTCTTATATATTTCTTGACCAAAGCCAACGCTATCTGCTTTAACTTCCTTTTGGATTTTGTCGATAAATGCTTGTACATGTTTCTTGGCTGCCTCTTCTAACGTCTTTTTTATTATTAGTAATTCTTGAGGATTGTTGATATCCAGCATAGAATTGTTCTCATCTAAGCTTCCTTGACCATTCAATTGAACTTTAAAATGGACAGCATCCTGCTTTATCCATGTTGTAATTTTGCTACTAACATGATTTAAAACTATGCCAACTTGTCCCTCACCTTGGGGTAATTTACCTGATAGAAAACCTACTTTAAGCTTACCCGTCACCCACATTTGACCTAATGTTTCATTCTCATCTAACATCCCAGCAAGTTTGAGCTCTTTAAATACACCGGTACCCGCTACTTTGAAAATTTGTTTTTGGGGATCATTGGCGTGGACGTCGGGCTCAATAACAGCAATAACAGGATGAATCCCTTCACTTCCATACAAAAGATAAAAGTCACGTAATGTTACCGCGACATCTTCCCCAGAAACTTCCATCCCTCTTACTGCTTCAATGGGGACAGGCTTTAAGGGAGAATTCAATTGCAAAATACTCCTTGCTTCTCCTCCTTTTACAATGACAAGATAGGTCTTTAAGCGATTTCTGGGGTCATGCGTAAAAATATCCAGCGCATTATGGATGCCATGCTTGGCTAATCGTTCACTAATGAACACAACGCTGCGATGCGAGTAGAACAAATGGCGTGAGCTTTTCTTCTGAAGTTTTTGATGTAACTCATTCCCATACTTTCCTTCTTCCGTGATGATGAATGACTTGTTGCCGTTATTTTTACTGCTCATTCCACCTTCAACTGATGAGGGTATTGCAATTTGAAGGGTACATAGGATATTGCCCTCGTCTGTCAGATCTAAGGCAGTGCCCATAATAAATGCGAGATCATTAATTTCGATCCGATCCCAACAACCGCTGGTAATAACAAGGACCATGAGAATAATGATATATCTGATTGATCTCATCGATTCCCCCCCGAACGTTTCGCCCATATGGGTATTCGAATTAATACGTCCTTCAAAGCTTGCAGTTTTAATGGTGTAATCGGTGAAAAATAGAGAACTCCGAATGAGCGAAGCGAAGTCACATGTAACATAACACCGAGAAATCCTAGAACAATACCATAGAGCCCTAGTGTCCCCGATAAGAACAACATCGGGAAGCGAAGTAAACGGATACCATTCGAAAAACTATATCGAGGAATCGTAAAAGTCGAGATTCCTGTAATCGATACAATAATGACGACTGGAGCAGAAATCAATCCAGCTTGTACCGCTGCTTGACCGATAACTAAGCCCCCAACAATACTTATGGTTGGTCCTATCTGCTTCGGTAGACGAATTCCAGCTTCACGTAACGCTTCAAATATGATTTCCATAAGAAAAGCCTCAATCATCGCAGGAAAAGGAACGGATTCCCTCGATGCAGCAATACTCAGTACTAGATTAGTGGGTATCATTTCCTGATGGAAGGTTGTTATCGCAACATACAGCGGTGGAGCAAATATCGCGAATTGGATAAAAAACAATCGAATCCATCTAATAAATGTAGCGATTGGCCATCGCACATAATAATCTTCACTTGCCTGAAGTCCTGTCCAGAAGGTCATAGGCACAACAAGTGCAAATGGACTCGTATCCACAAGAATCGCTACTTTACCTTCTAGTAATTCAGCGGCCACCACATCCGGACGTTCCGTGTTATGCACTTGGGGAAATGGTGAATAAGGTTGATCCTCAATGAATTCTTCAATATAGGCAGAGTCGAGTACGCCGTCCAATTTGATTGGCTTTATTCTTGTTCTCACTTCTTCAACTAGGGTATCCAACGCGATACCCTTTAGATATGTAATCGCTATGCGAGTCCGGGTATGCTCTCCGATGGTTATATATTCGACTTTTAATTTAGTTGTTTTGAGCCTTGATCGTATCAGACTTAGATTGGTTGAAATTTGTTCGATGAACCCATCTCTTGGGCCACGTATAACCTGCTCAGATGTCGCTTCCTCTATACTTCTATGGGTTGTAGCAGGAATACAGACTGTCATTACCTGGTTGGTGCCAGTCGTGAGAATAGCAGCATAACCTTCTAACACATTTACAATGATTTCCGTTGTTTGAGTAGAGCTCGTCGTTGTTCCGATAGAGAAGATCTCACTTGGTAAATCTCCTGCGCCCTTCGGAATTTGATCCTTTGTTATGCTGATTAACATGGGTTTTATGACATGCTCATCCAGCATTTTCATATCAATCAAGTTATCAATATAAACAATGAGCCATTGCGTGGTTTGATTAACTTCTACTTTACGAAATACAACGTCAGAACAATCCTGAAAAGCTTTTTTTAAAATGGTTTCGTTCTGCAGAATATCAGATGAAAACTCATTATCCGCTATGTCTTCCTCCAGGTTAATGGTTTTCATTTTCCGAAGATTTTCGTTTTCCTTGGATTTTCCTCTTTTAAACCATCTCATGAAAGATCCTCCTGATTAACACAATCACTGCTATTATGCCAATTTCAGTAAGAACAATGACAAGAACATTCTCCCATTCGGCAAGGCTGGAAATAGTGCCCTAAAAAGGGAGTCGTGCTTCGCCCATCGATTGGGCGGGAACACCGGATTTAACGCCCGAAAAGGGCCTTAAATCCGTGCGAGACTCGCCCGGCGCTGGAAATAGCGCCCCAAAGGGGCGTTAAAGCCGTGCTTCGCCCACCGCATAGGCGGGAACACAGGATTTAACGCTCGAAAAGGGTCTTAAAACAACGCGAGACTCGCTCGACGCTGGAAATAGCGCCCCAAAGGAGCGTTATTATTTATCAACGCCTAAAAGAAACAGCCGCGCAGAGCGCGGCTGTTTCAACGAATATACATATATTATACCTAGGGATGAGCCCTTTAGCGTCACGCATTTTTCTTTGCAGCTTCTAATCTGGCAACCTCTTCTCGAACACGCGGTGCAACTTCCGTTCCTAAGAGTTCAATGGCTTTCATAACATCTTCATTTGGCATGGTGCCGACAGGCAGATGAAGGAAGAAACGTGAGAAGCCTAAATGCTTGTACATATAAATAATCTTATTGGCTACCGTTTCAGGATCTCCAACGTACAAAGCACCTTCTAAACTGCGTGAAGCATCAAAGTTTCCTCGGCTATAATGTCCCCAACCACGCTCTTTACCAAAATAGTTAAATGATGCTTGTGTGGAAGGGAAATACTTATCAACGGCAAGCTCATTTGTTTCTCCAACATAACCAATGGAATGCACAGCAACCTTTAATTTCGCAGGGTCATGTCCTGCGCGAGCCGCGGCTTCCTTATAGAGTGGAACCAGTGGAGCGAATTGCAAAGGACTCCCACCAATAATCGCTAAAACAAGTGGCAGACCAAGTACGCCAGCTCGAATGACAGATTCCGCGTTCCCCCCGCTGCCCAGCCATATCGGCAAAGGGGTCTGAACAGGTCGCGGATACACACCTAGATTCGTAAAGGCTGGTCGATGCCCACCTTTCCAAGTTACTTTCTCCGAATCTCTTAATTTCAATAATAGCTCCAATTTTTCTTCAAAAAGTTCCTCATAGTCTTTCAAATCATACCCAAACAGCGGGAATGCATCGACCATGGAACCTCGACCCGCGATAATCTCGGCACGCCCATTCGATATGCCATCGAGCGTAGCGAACTGTTGAAACAATCGGACGGGATCTGCAGCAGATAGTACGCTAACCGAACTGGTTAATCGTATATTTTGAGTTCTAGATGCTGCAGCAGCCAGGATGACTGCAGTAGCGGAATCCCCGAATTCCTTACGATGATGCTCGCCGACTCCAAATATATCCAACCCAACCTGATCGGCTAGGACTATTTCCTCTACAACCTCACGCAATCGCTGCGCATGAGTCATCATCTCACCAGTTTGAGCATCTGGTGTTGTTTCAACAAATGAATCTACACCTATTTCCATTTCAATTCCCCCTACAGGCTAAGTAAAATTCTATAATTCAAAGTAAACAAGAACACATTAAAAAGATATTACTATTTATAATAATATTATTTAATCTAATAATAGGATATATGGATTCAACCCATTTGTCAACCGATAATAAGTGGCTGCATAATCGCAACGAGTACGAAAAGTATTGGAGTAAACGAAAAAAGGAGCTGCTGGAAGCAACTCCTCTTTGAAATAATTGTTGGTGCTCCATTACCAAGCTGAAGCTCCACCGTCAACTGCGAAGTTGGCCCCTGTGATGTAAGACGCTCTGTCCGAAGCGACAAATGCCGCGAGCTCAACCAGCTCCTCAGGCTGACCGAAGCGTTTCAGCAGTGTCTTCTTCGTTATAGCGTCTCGAGCCTCTTGATTGTCGCCAAGATCGCGATCACTGGCCGGGGTCAAGAATGGCCCTGGACTAATGGCCACTGCACGGATGCCATGGCGTGCACCTTCCAGCGCGAATTGCCGCGTCATGGCGATGACGCCGGCTTTCGCCGCGCAATGGCCAACCATCGGCGGTGTCTCTCCAGCGATCATCCCTGCCAAGGAGGCAACATTGATGATAACACCGCCACCGCGCTGAACCAGATGCGGCCACGCATATTTGGACACAAAGAAAGGAATATCGAGCTCGCCGGATATCGTCGCCCGCCAATCTTCAATCGAGAATTCGGGCATAGGACCGAAGCGTTGTACGGCTGCATTGTTGTAGACTACGTCAAGTCCGCCATAGACAGCAACACTATCCTCAACCATCTTTCGAACTTGTTCGGGGTCTGTAAGATTAATAGGCGCGAGTCCTGCCATTTCACCACCGTTGCGGCGTACGAGTTCAATCGTCTCATTATTGGCATCAACATTTATGTCGCAGCCAATAACCTTTGCACCTTCTCGTACAAAGGTAAGTGCCGCGGATCGACCCAATCCGCCGCCTGTGCCCGTAATTAATACGATTTTATTATCAAGTATTCCCATATGTGCCTCCTAGATCAGGTATTAGACTTTAATCGGTAAATGGGTGCGCCTAATGGTGCCGAACGTGCTCCCCCATCAACTGTGATTTCTGCGCCTTGCACAAACGAAGATTCATCGGAAGCGAGGAATAAAGCAACATTAGCAATTTCCTCTGGATCGCCCATTCGATTAAGCGGTATCGATCGCGCTTGTGAATCTACCAGTTTTGCCGTTTCTTCAGGTGTAGCCTTATTCCATATCGCTGTACGTGTTGCCCCAGGTACCACAGTATTTACACGTATTCCCCGTGGCGACAATTCAGATACCATAACTCTGGCCATGCTGCTAATGGCACCCTTACTCGCCGCATAGGCGGATCTTCCCTGAGCACCATCTGTAGCACGTGTAGAGCCAGTCAAAATGATAGAAGCTCCTTCCTTCAGATGAGGCAGAGCAGCTTGTACTGTGAAGAATACGCCAGTTACATTAATCTTTAGTACCTCTTCGAAAACCGAAAACTCGGTACTGCCTAAAGGCGTAGCAGAAGCTATACCAGCATTCGCGTAAACAATATCCAGTCTGTCAAAGGCCGTGATAATTTGAGATACCGCATGTACCATGCTTGCTGGATCAGATGCATCGGCCTGAATCGCAAGGACATTGCTTCCTAGCTCCTCCACTACTGAATTTAACGTAGTTTGGTTTCGTCCTGTAATAGCGACCTTTGCCCCCTCTGCCAAGAACAACTTGGTGGCTGTCAAACCGATCCCACTATTGCCACCTGTTATTAAAGCAACTTTGCCATCAAGTTTTCCCATTCGCCTACTCCTTTACTGATTCACAACATTCACCGAGTTTAGCCAAATCGAAATGGATACTTCCCTCTCGATACCTATTATTCGAAACGAACAACTACATGGCATCGCTTATAATTCCCTATTTGCAGGCATATATAACTCATTCAACTCATTTCTAACAGCGCGGCTTCCTACTAAAATAATTAGTAACACGGTCACACTAAGCGATAGCCACTTTTTCATCATTATCATCCTTTACTTATTATTATTTTGCTCAAAATCGTAAGTTAACTGTAGCACTGCCCAAATTGTCGAGCTATCGACTTCCCTAACATGAATCTTGCATTTTTGTCATGTTCCAGAAGCCGGAAATGAAACGCTTTGTATCCAAAAACGTAGTAAACCAATAACAAACAGATTTTTGATGAAAAATTTATGGGTAAGGATGTGTGACATAGATGAAGAAATGGATACTCTTTCTTGTACTTCTCTCAACCATGTTCGCAAGTGGCTGTTCTTTGTTAGAAAAAGCAAATCAAACCGTTGATTACGGAACTCAAGCTACGGAACACTTAACAAATTTGCGTGAATTTGCCGAACAAGCGCCTCAACTAATCAAAGATGCCGCTACGAATCCAGAGACCAAGCAGGAACTTGAAAATAAATTACTTGATTTAAAAAAGGAAATCGAACAATTTAATTTGAGCAGTGTCCCTTCGATTGCTAAGGATGTTCATCAGCAAATTGTAGAGAAAAACAAAATTTTGTTAGAAGAGATCAATAAAGTCATCGTGAATGGACATTTGGCACTGGATAAACTTCAGAATTCACAGATTATAACGACCATTAGTGACGCGGCAAACTTACTAAATCGGATTCAAAATCTAGGCCTGTAGAGGCTGTTCTAATGCGAATTCAGCAATGAACACAATAAAAAGCAGCTGACAAAGTCCCGAATAACGGGAACTTTATCTGCTGCTTTCATTTCGTTAACGATCCAACATACGCATCACGACAGTTACAGCTTCCGCCCGCGTTGCCACACCCATAGGTTCAAAGGCATTATTCTCGCGGCCGCTAATGAGCCCCAAGGAAAAAAATGACTGCCTCAGCAGCCATTTCATTTGCGCTCCCCAAAGAATAAACGACTTACACGTCGGGAGAAATCTTCGATTCGAAAACTCGTTGTATCAATTCGGTTATACCAGTTCGTGATGGTTTCCAAGATCCATAGAGGTACCTGTACATCGCCAATCAAAGGATAAAATTGATTGTAAGCCCACACTAAGTGCTCCCAGCGATTATCGTTACCTTCTTGGATATATTCGGATACATCAAGAACTTTTCCTCTTCCCTCATACATAAGAACGTTCTTGAGATGAATGTCTCTCGGGTTCAACCCCTTGCTTCGTACAAACTCGCGGGCCTCTTCAATATCTTTGATGACTTGCTCAGGAACATGAACACCTTGCAGTAAGCAATCGAATAAAGTAACTCCTTTTTCAAAACTTAATACCAAAAAGTTAGATCCTACGCCATAACAACGAGCGAAAAACGGTGATTCCGATAAATGTTCATAAATATCCGCTTCCACGTCCTTTTTTTCTAACGCTTTGTCCGAGTATACTTTATAGGCATAATTAGGTGTGTTTGGGTGATAAAAAACTGCGGCATCCGTTCCTATACCGATACAACGCAGCTCTTCAGAGAACCTAATGACCGAAACGGGTTTATTGGTATCGTAGCCAACGATTTCAACATCCTTTAAGGCTTCCTCAGCTTGTTTCCAATCAGGTTTCATCGCCATCTTCTCCTAGTTGTTGATTCGAATCAAGATCCGCCAACATGTCTTCAGCATTGAAAATTTTTACAACTCTATACGTTTTTAAACCGTGAAAGTTTCAATCCCCCCTCTGTTCATCTCCAACCTCAACGTAACCAACTTGGGCTAAAACAAAAAAACTGCCGAGTAATCACTCGCAGCTTTTGATTATTGTACTATTTATCTATTTCTCCTGAAGTCAAATTTCTCATGGGGCAGTTCTAATTCATGACCATTAATTTGAACGGTATCTTCATTCATCCAAACGATATGTACATTCTCTTCTTTATCATTCCAATAGATATTCTTTGTTTTCTTAGCGTTATTATTGAAAATGAGCTCAGCCCTTAGGGCATACCCCGTCGTAGCTCCTCCATTTGTAAGGTACGCTTTAATTGTATAGGTACCGTTAGGAGAGCTGGATTGATCAAGTAAAGAACCCGTAGGAAGACGATTCATATCAAAGAATGCCCAGTAGATGCCATATCCTAGTGTGCCAATGATCAGCAAGCCAATACAAAGAAAAAACGTAAACACATTTCTTTTAGTTCGCTTCATTTCAAAAGCTAAACTTTGTTCTTCGTCTGAAAATGTCATTTTCCTCCACGATTGAGAAGCTCTTTGTTATTTTATTAAATTATAACATATCCTCGGGCAGTCAGAATCTTAAAAAAGATGCGGAAATACATCCTTTTCCACTAGAGAAATAGAGGTCTATCAGAAAAGATGCGAATACTCCTAGGCCCCCTAATGAAACTGGAGTCTTCCTACCCATTTTATTAGAATAGGGATAAGGGAGATGATCCGGTATGGGGAAAAGGTTAAAAGAAGAAGAGCGTCTTAAAA